>JANWJS010000027.1 GCA_025451845.1 Steroidobacteraceae bacterium | reverse complement strand
TGCTCGGGAGATGCGTCCTGCTCGGGAGATGCGCCTTGCTCGGATGAAGCAGCCTGCTCGGCCACTCCTGCAGTGGGCGCCTCCGCCGGTGGCTCGGGTGCGGCGGCCGGCCGCTCCTCCGAAAGCCGCGCCAGCGCATTGAATACGTTCAGACATCGACCGCAGCGCACATAGCCTTGGGCAACGCGCAGATCCGTCGCGGTGACGGCCAGGGTCAGAGCGCATTTGGGGCAGACGGTGAACATTCAGTCGCGTGCGCGGCGGTTCCGCCGTCCCCAGAGACAGACCCAACTCTCGCGGACCCCGAAGGGGTGCATATCAAACCACGCGCCATAGGCGCGTGTCACCTCGGGTACCTGCGGCTCCATGAGGCCAGAAAGGACCAGCGTGCCTGCCGGCCCGACGATGTCGGCGAAGCGCAGCGCCAGCTGCACCAGCGGGCCGGAGAGTATGTTCGCGAGCAAAAGGTCGGCGCCCGGCGGAATCGCCCCGGCGGCGTGGCAGAGCCGCACCCGCGCGCTCAGCCCGTTCGCCGCCGCGTTGTCGCGCGTGGCGATCAGCGCTTGGCTATCGATATCGAAACAGCTCGCGGATGCGGCGCCGAGCCGCAGCGCTGCGAGCGCCAGAATGCCGGAGCCGCAGCCGAAATCAACCACCGTGCCGTCCAGCGGGGGGTGGGCATCGAGCCATTCGAGACAGAGCGCCGTAGTCGGGTGAGTACCCGTGCCGAAGGCGAGCCCGGGGTCCATCCGCACCACCGCGGCGTCCGGCTCGTCGACTCGCTCGTGATGCGGGCACACCCACAGCCGCCGCCCGAACCGCATAGCATGGAAGTCACGCAGCCACTCGCGCTCCCAGGCGCGATCGGCCACCCTGCGCGCGTGCAGCAGCCGCGGATCGATAGCGAGCGCACCGCTCAACGCACGGACGATGACGCTGTCATCCGCCTCTGGTGGAAAAAGAGCCTGGATGCGTACCGCTGGCCAGAGCCGGAATTCGGCGGGCGCCGGCTCGAGGACCGGCGAGGTGTCGTGATCGTCGGCATCGACGAATGTGACTGCGATCGCTCCGCAGGCGAGGCAGGCGGCCTCGGCGTCCTCGGCCGCAAGCCGCCCGAGATCCCAGCTCACCTCGAGGAACGGTGCCCCCAAATCGCCTACCTCAGTCCGAGTCGCCTTTCCAGGTAGTGAATGTCGGTGCCGCCTTTCTGGAAGGCTGCGTGGTTGCAGATCTCCTGGTGCAGTGGCACGTTCGTTTTGATGCCTTCGATCACCATTTCCGCGAGGGCATTCTTCATACGTGCGATGGCGGTCTCGCGCGTATCGCCGTGGGCGATGAGCTTGCCGATGAGCGAGTCGTAGTTAGGCGGGACGTGGTAGCCGGAATACACGTGGCTGTCGACGCGGATGCCGGGCCCGCCCGGCGCGTGCCACAGACGGATTGGGCCGGGGGAAGGCATGAAAGTCTTGGGGTCCTCGGCGTTGATGCGGCACTCGATGGCATGCCCGCGCATCTGCACGTCGCTCTGAACGTAGGCCAGACGCTCGCCTGCGGCAATGAGGAGCTGCGCCTTGACGATGTCGATGCCGGTGACCAGCTCGGTGACCGGATGCTCGACCTGAATGCGGGTGTTCATCTCGATGAAATAGAACTCCGCATCCTGGTAAAGAAACTCCAGCGTGCCGGCGCTGCGATAGCCGACCGCGCGGCAGGCTTCGACGCAGCGCTCACCCATGATCCGCCGCTGCCGCGCGTTGATACCCGGCGCGGGAGCTTCCTCCAACACCTTCTGATGGCGGCGCTGCATGGAGCAGTCGCGCTCGCCCAGGTGGATGACGTTGCCATGGCCGTCCGCGAGCACCTGGAACTCGATATGCCGCGGCCGGTCCAGAAACTTCTCCATGTACACCTGATCATTGCCAAAGGCTGCGCGCGCCTCCGCCCGGGTGATGCCGATGGAGTTGAGCAAAGAGGCCTCGCTGTGCACCACGCGCATGCCGCGGCCGCCACCGCCGCCCGAGGCCTTGATGATCACCGGGTAGCCGATGTCGCGGGCGACGCGCAGGTTTTCCTCCGGCTCGTCTCCCAAGGGACCGTCCGAGCCCGGGACGCACGGCACCCCGTGACTCTTCATCACCCGGATCGCCGACACCTTGTCGCCCATGGTGCGGATCGTTTCCGCCCGCGGACCTACGAACACGAAACCGCTGTTCTCGACGCGCTCGGCGAAATCGGCGTTCTCGGACAGGAAGCCGTACCCCGGATGGATGGCGACGGAATCCGTGACTTCGGCGGCGCTGATGATCGCCGGCATGTTCAGATAACTGCCCACCGAAGGAGGCGGCCCGATACACACGGACTCGTCCGAGAGCAGCACGTGCTTGAGGCTGTAGTCGGCGGTGGAATGTACCGCGACCGTCTTGATGCCGAGCTCGCGGCAGGCCCGTAGGATGCGCAGAGCAATCTCGCCGCGGTTGGCGATGACGACCTTCTCCAGCATAGATCGCGCTTATTCGACGACGAAGAGGGGTTGACCGAACTCGACCGGATCGCCGTTGCGCGCCATGATCGAGGTAATCCGACCCGCGCGATCGGCCTCGATCTGGTTCATCATCTTCATGGCCTCGATGATGCAGAGCACCTGTCCGACTTTCACTTCGTCGCCTATCTCGACGAAGGCCTTGGCGCCCGGCGATGGGGCGCCATAGAAGGTGCCCACCATGGGAGCCGTGATGACGTGCTCGTTGGGCTTCGGCTTCGCGGCGCTCTCGCCGCCCCCGGCTCGCTGAACGGCCGCTTCGGCCGATGCCGGCATCGGCGCGGCCGCGCGCCCGCCGTCCCAGCCGGGCGGGGGCGCGAACCAGGCCTGCGGCGGCAGGTGAGCCGCGGCACCCGCTGGCGGCATGCGGCTGATCCGCACCGCCTCTTCGCCCTCCTTGATCTCGATCTCCGCGATGCCGGATTCGTCCAGCAGCTCGATCAGTTTTTTGATTTTTCGAATGTCCATGCCGGGAATGCTCCCCCTGGTCTGTGAGTCGTGTTGGAAAGGGCCGTCGCGCGTCAGGGCGAGGCCGGCGGCCCGGCCTGGGTCCTGGCCGCGCCGCCCGCCAGATGCCGGCAGGCCGCACGCACCGCAAGCTCATAACCCAGCGCGCCGAAGCCTGAGATCACGCCGAGTGCAATATCGGAGAAGTAGGACTTGCGCCTGAATTCCTCACGCGCCTGCGGGTTGGAGAGATGCACTTCGATCATCGGCAGCCGCATCGCCAGCACCGCATCGCGCAGTGCGACGCTGGTGTGCGTGAAGGCGCCGGGATTGAAGATCAGCACCCCGATCCGGTCGGCGGCTGCCTGCTGGATGCGGGCAACGAGCTCGTGCTCGGCATTGCTCTGGAAGCAGACGAGCTCCCGGCCCTCATCACGGGCGAGCTGCACGGCCTGCTGCTCGATGGCCGCGAGCGTTTGCGCACCGTAGATCCCGGGCTCCCGGGTTCCGAGCAGATTGAGGTTCGGGCCGTTCAGCAGCAGCAGACGGGTCATGCGGAAAGGGCCACGCGTGCTCGAATCAAGCGACGCGCGGGAATTTACCCTAATTCCAAGGAAACGGGGGGTTTTTGTGGCGAATGCCTGGAAACGCGCGCTGGCGAGCGCGCTCTCTTTGTCGCGGACACGCAGCGGGTCCTCGTGGGAGCGCCCCAGGGCACGGATGCCCAGGGCCGAGGGCCTACCGCCAGGGATGGCCCGTGGCACGGCCCACGGCCAAGCGCCCGATCCCTTCCGCAATCTCGCGCCTAGCGGTCGCGAGGTCGACACGGTCCCGATCGAGATCGTCCACCCGATCGAGGATCAGCGCGGCTTCATCCGGGTGCAACTCCCCGATCTTGAGGGTGACGATGCGCCCGCGCGCATCGACGAAAACCGAGAACGGGAACACTGCCTCCATGCCGAGCGCTCGCACGGCCTCGAGCCCGGGCCGCTCGCCGATGAGCAGAGGATACTGGATGGCCGCGCGGCGCGCGTAGGCGAGGACCGCGGAGCGCGAGTCCACCGCGACCCCGATGACCTGGAAGCCCTCCCGCTCACGGCTCAAGCGCTCGAGGAGCGGCGTTTCCTCGCGGCAAGGCGCGCACCAGGGCGCCCAGAAATTCACCACCAGGGGGCGGCCTTTCCAATCGGAGAGGTGGCGTGTGACACCGCGGCGGTCCGCAAAGGCGATGTCGGGCAGGCTTTCGGGAATCGCTCGCGGCGAATGCCCCCCTTCGTCGGACGTTGCCGCCGCGGACGCCGAGCCGGTAGCGCCGGCTGCGGCTGCGGCGGGTGCTTCATGCGCGGACGGCGATGCCGTTGCCATTGGCGCCTCCGGCCTAACGAGGTGTCCGTAGGCGAAGAAGCCCCCGAACCCCGCGGCAACCATGATCACCGCTGCCGGAAGAGCTCGAGTCAGAAAAGGCCGCATTGCGCCATCAGGATGCCGGCTGGGAGTCGAATGCCGCATGCACGGCGGCTGCGAACTCGGCTCCGTTCATGTAGCCCACGACCCGATAATTGGGCCGCTCCTGACCGTCGCGCCCGAAGAAAGCGATCGTCGGCGGCCCGATGATGCCGAGACGCTTCAGCAGCGCCTTGTCGTCGGCGTCGTCCGCCGTTACGTCAGCGCGCAGCAGCACTGCCCCGGAGAGCGCTTTGCGCACGGTGGGATCGAGGAAGGTCGTGGCTTCCATTTCCTTGCACGAGGTGCACCAGTCCGCGGTGAAGTCGATCATGACCGGACGGCCTTCCCGCGATGCTTGTGCCACCCGATGGTCGAGGTCGACGACCGTGCGCACAGCGGCAAAGGGCAGGGGCGGCTGCATGCTCGCCCACGCGGGGAGGGGAGACAGGGGATTGGTGCCTCCCAGCGCGGCGCCGGTGACGAGCGTGAGCCCGTACAGCCCGGCGGCCCATCCGCCGAACCGCAGCGGCCAGCGCGACTTGACCGCGCCTCGTGTGGCGATCAGCAGCACCATGGCCGCCGTGGCGACCGGCACGGCCCACAGTGCCAAGGTCACCCGCGGCGGCAGGACCCGGCCGAGCATCCAAACTGCCACGCCCAGCATCACGGCACCAAAGAGTCGCTTGATCATATCCATCCAGGATCCGGACTTGGGCAGGAGCCGGCCCGCCGACGTGCCGATGATCAACAGCGGTGTGCCCATGCCGAGACACATGGCGAACAGGGCGGAGGCACCCCGAGCGATAGCGCCCGTCTGGCTGATGACGGCCAGCGCAGCGACCAGCGCAGGGCCCACGCATGTCGTCACCAGGAGCGCGGAGAGCGCGCCCATGATCGCAACGCCCCCGATCGTACCGGCTGTCTGTCGATTGCTGAGATTCGCGATGCGCGTCTGCAGTGCGGCAGGGATCTGCACGGTATAGAGACCCAGCATCGACAGCGCCATCGCGACAAACAGCGCGGCGAAGCATGCGACGATCCAGGTCCGCTGAAAGGCGGCCTGAGGGGCTTGCCCACCCAACGCTGCGAACGCCGTGCCGGCGATCGTGTACGTGAGGGCCATGCCAAGAACGTAAGCGAAGGACAGAACGAAGGCGCGTCCGGTGGTCACCTTGCGCCCTTGACCCACGATGATCCCGGAGAGGATTGGAATGGTGGGATAGACGCAGCCGGTAAACGCCAAGCCCAGGCCTGCGAGATAGAACCAGCCGATCATGACCAGGAGGCTTCCCGAACGCACGAGGTCGTTGAGACGTCCCTGGTGACCGGGCGCGGCGCCGTGCGAGGCGCTGGCGGCCGAGCTCCCGCCCGGACTCCCGGTGCCGGCCGCCATCGCCGTGCCGGCGGGCAGGGCCACGGCCAGCGTCTTGGTGATGGGCGGATAGCAGAGTCCGGCGTCCGCGCAGCCCTGATAGGTCACTCGCAGCGACAGATTCCGCGCGCCGGCGGCGGTCCCGCCCTGCACGGGCACCGTACCGCTGACGGCGTTGCGATAGATCTCCTCCCGCCCGAAATAGGGGTCGATCTTGATGTGACCGGCGGGAAGCGCGAGAGCCCCGAGCGACACTCCGTTACCGGCGCTGATCTTGAGCCGGCTGCGATAGAGGTAGTAACCGCCGCGAATCCACCAATCGAGCCGGATCGCATGCGCACCGGCCGCCGTGGCCCCCACGCGGAAAACCTGGTCGGCGGGCAGGAATTTAGGCTGGCCCGGTAAGGAAATTCCCCCCAGGTTGGAGGTTGCGGCAGCGCTGGCGTCCGAGGCGCTGTCGAGGGCTGCAAGCGTAGTCGTGGTGCTCGGTTGCGCCGCCGAGGCGAGAGGGAGCGCGCCGGCGAGCAGCAGGGCCAGTCCCACGCGCGGCAGCGTCCGGCTCATATGCCCACCGTTGCGCGCAACCAGCCCAAATAGTCGGTCGATCCGCGAGTCACTGCCAAGGCGATGATCTCCGGCACATCGTAAGGGTGGAGGGATTTCAGCCGCATCTCGAGCTCCGAGTACCGGGTGCTGACGGTTTTGATGACCAGCAGCACTTCCGGTTCATCCTGGATGCCTCCCTGCCAGCGATAGGTCGAGTGTACCGGGCCCAAGCGGCTCACGCAGGCCGCAAGTCCCGCTTCGACCAGGTCACGGGCAATCCTCGCGGCGACCGCATCGTCCGGGCAGGTGGTCAGTACCACGATAGGCTCAATCGGTTCGGCGGGGGGTACCACAGCGGGGTCGAGCCAGGGAATAGGGTGGCCAGCAGGATGGGTACGATAATCATTCGCCACCCTGGGATTCGCTCCCGCGGGAAAAAATTCTCCGCTACGGGGCTTGAAATCCGACCCTCGCCGCCTATTATTAGCAGCCACGTGAGGAGAGTGCTAATACCTCCCGCGTGCCCATTTTCCATAAACCAGTTTCTAGGAGCGTCCCCCATGAAGATTCGTCCTCTTCATGATCGCGTCATCGTCAAACGCCTGGAGGAGGAACGTACCTCCCCCGGCGGTATCGTCATTCCCGACACGGCGGCTGAAAAGCCGGTCCAGGGAAAGATCGTCGCGGTCGGCAACGGCAAAATTCTCGAAGACGGCAAGGTCCGTCCGCTCGACATCAAAGTCGGCGACAAGATCCTCTTTGGCAAGTACAGCGGCACGGAAGTCAAGGTCGACGGCGAGGAGCTGGTCGTGATGCGCGAAGAGGACGTCATGGCCGTGATCGAGAGCAAGTAAGCGAGGAGCTAAGACAATGGCAGCCAAAGAAGTCAGATTCAGCGACGACGCCCGCCAGCGGATGCTCCGCGGCGTGAACGTTCTCGCGAACGCCGTCAAGGCGACTCTCGGCCCCAAGGGCCGCAACGCCGTGCTCGAGAAGAGCTTCGGCGCTCCCACCGTCACCAAGGACGGCGTCTCCGTCGCCAAGGAAATCGAGCTGAAGGACAAGTTCGAGAACATGGGCGCGCAGATGGTGAAGGAAGTTGCGTCGCACACCTCCGATGAGGCGGGCGACGGCACTACGACCGCGACGGTCCTCGCCCAGGCCATCATCCGCGAGGGCCTGAAGGCCGTCTCCGCGGGTCGCAACCCGATGGACATCAAGCGCGGTATCGACAAGGCGGTCATCGCCGCCGTCGAGGAGCTGAAGAAGATCTCCAAGCCCTCCAAGGACTCGAAGTCGATCGCCCAGGTCGGCACGATTTCCGCCAACGGCGACGAGTCGATTGGCAAGACGATCGCGGATGCGATGGACAAGGTCGGCCGGGAAGGCGTGATCACCGTCGAGGAAGGCTCGGGTCTCGAGAACGAGCTCGAGGTGGTCGAGGGCATGCAGTTCGACCGCGGCTATCTCTCGCCGTACTTCATCAACAACCAGCAGAGCCAGACCGTAGAGCTCGAAAAGCCCGTGATCCTGCTGGTCGACAAGAAGATCTCCAACATCCGCGAGCTGCTGCCGCTGCTCGAGGGCGTCGCCAAGTCCGGCCGGCCGCTGCTGGTCGTGGCCGAGGACGTCGAGGGCGAGGCGCTTGCCACGCTGGTGGTCAACAATATCCGCGGCATCCTCAAAGTGGCCTCCGTCAAGGCCCCGGGCTTCGGCGACCGCCGCAAGGCCATGCTGCAGGACATCGCCGTTCTCACCGGCGGCACCGTGATCTCCGACGAGGTTGGGCTGTCGCTCGAGAAGGCGACGCTCAACGATCTCGGCGAGGCGAAGAAGGTCGTCGTGGAGAAGGAGAACACCACCATTATCGACGGTGCCGGCAAGCAGGCCGATATCAAGGCCCGCATCGAGTCGATCCGTCAGCAAATCGAGGAGGCTACCTCGGACTACGACAAGGAGAAGTTGCAGGAGCGTGTGGCTAAGCTCTCCGGTGGTGTCGCCCTCATCAAGGTCGGTGCGGCTACCGAGATCGAGATGAAGGAGAAGAAGGCCCGCGTCGAGGATGCGCTGCATGCGACCCGCGCGGCCGTGGAGGAAGGCGTGGTGCCGGGCGGCGGTGTCGCCCTGATCCGCGCTCTGAAGGCGCTCGACAAGCTCGAGGGCGCGAACGAGGACCAGACGGTCGGCATTCGCATTCTCGCCCGCTCGATCGAGGAGCCGCTGCGGCAGATCGTGGACAACGCCGGCGAGGACGCCGCGGTGGTCCTCAACAAGGTGAGGGACGGCAAGGGCACGTTCGGCTACAACGCCGCCACCGGTGAGTTCGGCGATCTGATCGAGCAGGGCATTCTCGATCCGACCAAGGTCACGCGCCTCGCGCTGCAGAATGCGGCGTCGGTGTCGGGTCTGCTGCTGACGACGGAAGTCATGGTGGCCGAAGCTCCGAAGGACGAGGAGCACAGCCATGGCGGCATGCCGCCGGGCGGCATGGGCGGAATGGATATGTAACGCCCCCTCGAAAGAGGTATCGATTCTAAAAGGCTGAGCCGATAACCTAATCGGCACTGGTTAAGGACGGCGCCTGACCCCAAAGCGGGCGCGGTCCTGAAAGACGCGGAGCAAGACCCCCTATTCCGCGCAATCTTGAAGGCCCGCTCACGCGGGCCTCTTTTTTTGGGTCCGCGCTGCTACGGGGGACCGCCTGGCCTTGGCGAAATCGCCGTCTGCGACACCCGCTGGCGCAGGTCGTCGACGGATTGCTGGCGCGCTTGCAGGTCGACCTGCAACTGTGCCGCATCCTCGCAGTGCAAGGTGCCGACCATCGAGCCGGTCTGCTCCTCGTGACGGCAAAAGCGAGTCTCGCCCCCCTCGATCTCGGTGGTATAGCCCGCCCGCAGTGCGAGCTCGAGCACCGCGGTCGATACCCCCAATTGCTTCGCCATCGCATTCAATGTCACGGTGGGTCTTTTGACGGACGGCTGGGCACACCCCGCCGCGCCTACGGCAACCGCCAGACACACGAGGAACATCATCGGATAGCTATTCTTCACAGGGCCTCCTTCTAGCTTCAGCCTTGGCCTATGAGGACGAATCTTACGCCTCCGCAGGGCTGCCGCCTCGTCCACGCGCCCCCGCGCGGCGCATAATCAAATGCCTGCGCTAGGCTGCGGAGCGTCCCATGAACGTACTTTCCAGGCGTGCTGTTACGGCGGCGGCGATGGCCGCGGGTCTCTTGCTTGGGCTCGTCGGCCTGGCGGTGGGGCAGTCAGCGAATCCCGGGCCGCCGGCGCAGACAACGGGGGGTGGACACGTCATCGCCAAAGGGCCGGGGTACAGCATCGTGGTAGCTCCGGGCGCTGCAAGCGCAGCGGCTGGGGCGGGGCAGACGGCGGTCACGGATGCTCCGCTCGAGGTACTCCACGAGCCGATCGTATGTCAGGGACAGCGAGTGCTGAATATCGACAACCGCGATATTCGCTTCGAGGGCAATGCCATCACCGCCGAGGACGGTTGCGAGCTGCACATCACCAACAGCCGGATCAGCGCCGGGGGGATCGCGATCCGCGCGCGTGACGCCAGCGTCCACATAGAGAACAGCGAAATCGAGGGACGCAAGGCGTCGATAGATGCCGCCGGCGGGGCGCAGATCTATGCCGAGGAATCGACTTTCAAGGGCGCGGCCCGCCGGCTGGGTCAGGCCGCGATCCACGACCTCGGTAACAACAATTGGTTGTAGGCGCCGGGTTTCGTGTTTCGAGGCCGCACGATTGATTGCAGGCTTCGCTGCCAGCGCGGGGCTTCTAGCGTGTCTGCAGCGGCACTTGGACCATCTCGAGGCGGCCGCGCCCGGCAGGTTGGATTCACTGCCGCCGGCTGTCCGTGATTCGCTCCCGCTCGTCTTTGCGGCCAGTGATTTCGTCGCGCAGGCCTGCGCCCGCGACACCGAGCTGCTGAACGATCTGATCGGGCACTATGCCGTGGCGAGCCGCTCCGCGCGCGGCGACCACGCGTCCCGCGCGCCGGCTGCAGCCTCCGGGTCCGACGCGGATATGCTGTCAGCCCTGCGGCGCTGGCGACGGCGGGAGATGGTGCGGATCGCATGGCGAGCGCTGGCCGGTTGGGCGGATGTCGAGGAGACGCTCGCCGACCTTTCCGACTTCGCCGACGCCGCCATCCGGGTGTCCGTGGAGCATGCGCGGCAAGCCCTCACGGCGCGATACGGCGAGCCGCGCTCGGCTGCGGGCGCGGCGCAGCCGCTGGTCGTAGTTGCCATGGGCAAACTCGGCGGCGGCGAGCTCAATTTCTCATCCGACGTGGATCTGGTGTTGCTCTTTCCGGAGCACGGCGAGACCGACCGGCCACGGCCGATCGCCAATGAGGAGTTCTTCACCCGCCTCGGGCAGGAATTGATTCGACTGTTGGAAAGCGCGACCCAGGACGGCTTCACACTGCGCGTAGACCTGCGTCTGCGCCCCTTCGGCGACAGCGGCCCGCTGGTCACCAGCTTCGCGTCTCTGGAGGATTATCTGCCGCTGCACGGCCGGGCGTGGGAGCGCTATGCCTACGTGAAGGCGCGGCCCGTCACCGCCGCGGACCGGTATGCCGAGATCCGCACCGCCGCGCTCGGTCCGTTCGTTTACCGCCGCTATCTCGACTACGGCGTATTTGAAAGCCTGCGGGAGATGAAGGCACTCATCGAGCGCGAGGTCGAGCGGCGCGAGCTTGCAGGCCACATCAAGCTGGGGCCGGGTGGCATCCGCGAGATCGAGTTCATCGTGCAGGCGTTCCAGCTCATCCGCGGCGGCCGCGAGCGCCGCCTGCAGACGACCTCGCTCCTGCAGGCTCTGGCGACACTCGGTGAGCTGCAGCTGCTGCCCGACAAGGCGGTGGCGGAATTGCGCGCGGCATATCTGTATCTGCGGCGGCTGGAGAATAGCCTGCAGATGCTCTCCGACAGCCAGGTGCACCAGCTTCCCGCCGATGAGCTTTCGCGCGAGCGCATCGCGCTCGCCATGGGTGTCCCGGGTTGGGAGCCGCTGCTCGCGGAGCTGGGCCGCCATCAGGCCTGTGTCAGCGGTCATTTCAACCGCTTCGTTTTTGGCACCGCCGAGCGCGGCCGCGCCTCGGTCCGGATCGATCTCGGCCGGCTTTGGGATGACGATGCCGAAGCCGCAGTGCTCTGCGACTCGCTCGGCTGTGCAGGCTTCGCAGAACCCGCGGAGGCGGCGCAGATGCTGTTGGCGCTGCGCGCCTCGGCGCTGGTACGCAAGCTGGATGAGCCGGGACGACAGCGCCTGCAGGCGCTATTGCCGCCGCTGCTTGCGGATATCGGCGCTGCCCGGCTCGCCGGCGCGGAGCAGCTTGCCGTCCTGCGCCGCATCATTTCCATTCTCGAGGCCACCGGCAAGCGCTCAGCTTATTTCGCGCTGCTGCGCGAGAGTCAGCCGGCGCGCGCGCGGCTCATCGAGATCTGCCGCCACGGCGAGTTCCTGGTCCGCCAGATCGCCTCCTACCCGCTGCTGCTCGATGAGCTCGTCGACGAGCGGCTGCAATCGGAGCTACCCGGCAGGCAGGCGCTGGCGCGCGAGCTGCAGGCCGGCCTGGAGCAGCTCGATGATGGGGATCCCGAGCACCAGGTCGAGGCGCTCTGCCACTTTCAACGGGCCGCCATCTTCCGGATCGCGGTGGCGGACCTCACCGGGCGGCTGCCGGTCATGCGGGTCAGCGACCGGCTCACGGAGATCGCCGAGCTCATCATCGCGCGCGCGATCGAGCTCGCCTGGGGGCAGATCACCGCCCAGTTCGGGGTGCCGCACTGCGGCGACGGCCCGCACCGGCGGCCCGTCAGCATCTGCGCCGTGGGCTACGGCAAGCTCGGCGGCTTCGAGCTTGGCTACGCGTCGGATCTCGATCTCGTGTTCCTGCACGATTCCCGCGGCGAGCGGCAGGAGACCGATGGCGCACGGCCCATCGACAATCCCCTTTTCTTCGTGCGTCTGACGCAGCGGATGATGCATCTGCTCACCATGCACTCGGCCGCGGGCCGGCTCTATGAGGTGGATGTGCGGCTGCGGCCGAGCGGCAAGGGCGGAATGCTGGTGACCCAGATCGATGCCTTCGCCGAGTACCAACGGCGTGAAGCCTGGACCTGGGAGCACCAGGCGCTGCTGCATGCGCGCGCAGTAGCGGGCGCACCCGCCATGTGCGGCGAGTTCGAGCGCACTCGCCTCGAGGTGCTGCGCCATGCGGTGCGGCGCGAGAGTCTGCGCGATGAGGTGCGCTCGATGCGCGAGCGCATGCGACGGGAGCTCTCGAAGAGCGGCGACGGCCGGGTGGATCTCAAGCAGGACGCCGGCGGCATAGCCGACATCGAATTCCTCGCGCAGTACTGGGCGCTGAGATGGGCGCGTGATTATCCACCGGTGGCGATGTTCTCCGACACCATCCGCCAGCTCGAGTCGGTCGCTTCCGCTGATCTGGTGCCGCAGGCGACTGTCGATGTGCTCACGGCGGCTTACCGGGCGTACCGTACCCGGATGCACCATCTCTCCCTCGCAGGCGAGGCCGGTCTGGTCTCGGTGGCCGAGTTCGCCGCCGAGCGTGCGGGTGTCACCAGGGTGTGGGACGAGATGATGGCAAGGGCTGAAGCGGTATAATGGCTGCCATGGCCGCGCAACCCAAAGCACTCATCCAGCCGAACGCGCAGAACCAATACGAGGTCACCTCCGAGGACCTGCCGCTGTCGTGCCCGATGCCGCAGATGTATCTGTGGAATTCGCACCCCCGGGTCTATCTGCCGATCGAGAATGCCGGCTGGGCCAAATGCCCTTACTGCAGCGCCGAATACACTTTGCGACGTTGACGCGCTACCCCAGCAGCGAATCGATGAGGGTCATTAGCTTCTCGAGCGCGCCGCGATTGCGCTCTATGGCGGCGCGGCCCTGGCTTCCCATTTCCATCCGCAGCGCGCGATTGGACAGCAGCTCGGCGACTCGTGAGCCAAGCTGCGTGCCGTTGCGCACGATCTCCGCTGCACCGCAGTCGAGCAGCAGCCGCGCCACATCCTCCCCGTTGGAGTTGTTGGGTCCGGTGAGGACGGGAAGGCCCAGTGCCGCGGGCTCCAGCAGGTTGTGGCCGCCGATGGGAGCGAGGCTGCCGCCGACGAAAGCTACGTCCGCCGCTGCGTAGAAATAGAGTAGCTCCCCGAGCGTGTCGAGCAGCAGCACGTTGGGTGCTTCTGTCGCGGAATTCACGGCGGACGTTTGTGAGCGCCGCGTGAAAGCCGTCCCCTGCCGCTCGAGCCAGGAAGCCACCTCGGCGAAGCGGTTGGGATGTCGCGGAGCCAGCACCAGCAGCGCCCCGGAGTGGGCGGCGCCGACCTGCCGCTGCGCCGCGAGCACCGCCTCTTCTTCCACTCCGCCGTGAGTGCTGCCCGCTACCCAGACGGTGCGGTTGGATGCGTACTGCCCGCGCAGAGCCTTGCCGCGCTCCTCGACGTCCGGCGGCAGCGTGAAATCGAATTTGAGGTTCCCGGTGACATGAGTACGCTCCGCCGCCGCGCCCAGAGCTCGGAAGCGCTCGGCATCGCCCTCGCCCTGGGCAGCGACGACAACGCCGCCCGCTACAGTTTCCTTGAACAGCGCCCCAAGATGCCGGTAGCGATCGGTCGAGCGGCGCGACAGGCGCGCGCTGGCGATGACCAGCGGTATGCGGCGCAGCCGGCATTGGCGATACAAGTTCGGCCAGAGCTCCGTCTCCATGATGACCGCCAGCCGCGGACGGGTGCGATCGAGGAACCGGCGCACCGATCCTGGCAGGTCGAACGGCAGGTAGCGCACCTCGGCCGTTGCGCGAAACAAAGCGCGGGCCCGGGCGGCGCCCGTCGGTGTGAACGTCGTCACCAGTACCGGGATGTGCGGATAGCGATCCCGCAGCGCCATGACGAGTGTCGCGGCTGCCTGCACCTCGCCGACAGAAACCGCATGGACCCAGATGGGGAATCCCGCAAAGGGCGAGCCGAGTCCGAATCGCTCACCGAAGTTGCGCCAGTAACTGCGGTCGCGTAGGCCGCGCGCGGCGAGCATTACCGAGATCACGGGGGCGGCAAGGTAGACCGCCGCGAGGTAGATGAGGCGCATGGTGATCGTGCTCAGACGGTCGGCGTCTCCCGGGGCGCGGCCGGCTGCCGGTAACCGTCGAGCAGCGCGTGCCAGTCAGCCTCGGAGAAGCGGTCGGCAGGCAGTCCATAGGTGATCTTTTCCAAGGAGCGCCTCAACCGCACGAGATTGGCGTCACGCCACAGACCGGCCCGCCGCAGCTGACAGCGGTCGAAATCGACCAGGTAGACGGTCTCCTCCTCGCTGAGCAGCACGTTGTGTGCGTTGAGATCGGCGTGACAGACGCCGAAATCGTGAAAGCGCCGGACGCAGCGCCCGATCGAGATCCATGTGACGATGGACAGCGCCCCCATGCTCAGGCACTCGGCGAGCGAGCCCACCGCCGCCAATCGCTCCGTGATGATGTCGCCCCGGTAGGTGCGACCCTGGCGCACGTACCGGGCGGCGATCGGCGCCGGCACCGCCAGGCCGGCGCGGTGCAACCGATACATGATCGACCACTCCGTGAACGGGCGCGTCTGCTCTTCACTGCGCCAGATATATCGGTCGCGAGAGAGCAGGGACACGAGGCCCCCACGGTGATAGTGCCGCAGCACCAGCCGGCGCTCCCGGGTGCGCACGAAATGCGTGGTGCCCCGGCCGCGTGCGGTGCCGTCGAGCTCCCCGCGGGAGCTCCAGAAGCGCGGGTCGAACCAGGCAGCGGTCAAATTGCGGGCTCTGGAGGCGTCGTATAGCATTGCGCCTCCCTCGACCGCACCGTGCTTGACCTCCGAACCCAGCGGCCAGCGCCCACTCACTGCGTACTCTCCGTGAAGTTGCCGCTCGAAGGATCGCCCCGCACTGTCTGCATATTGAGACTCTCGTCGCTTGGCGACACCTGCCACGCAGTGCCGGTGGTCCGTGCGTTGCAGCGCGCATGGCCGCAAACGAAGCTGACATGGATCATCGGCAAAGCGGAGTCGCGCCTGATGGAGCTCATCGATGGCGTGGAGTTTATCACCGTGGACAAGCGCGCCGGCTTGGCGGCGCGTCGCGGTTTGCGCAGGCGACTGGGCGACAGACGCTTCGATGTCCTGCTGCACATGCAGCTGTCGCTGCGCGCCAGCTTCATCTCCAGTGCCGTGCGGGCACCGATCCGACTCGGTTTCGATCTCGCCCGCGCGCGCGAGCTGCAGTGGCTGTTCACCAATGCGCGGATCGCACCGCGTACCCGCGAGCATGTCCTCGACAGCTTCCTGGGCTTCCTGGACGCACTGGGCATCCACGAGCGCGCCCTGCGTTGGGACATTCCGCTGACACCCGCGACGCTCGAATACTCGCAGGCTCTGATTCCCGATGCCCGGCCGACATTGATCATCAGCCCTTGCTCCAGTCATTCGCGGCGCAACTGGCGTCCGGCAGATTACGCAGCGGTCGCGAACCATGCTGTCGGGCGTCATGGAATGCGTGTGATTCTGGCCGGCGGACCTTCGGCGATGGAGCGCGACGTCGGGGCCGCTATCGAGCAGTCGGCGCGCGTGTCCCTGGTGAATCAGATCGGGCGCGACACGCTGCCGCAGATGCTGGCGTTGCTGTCCCGGGCCACCGCGCTCCTCGCGCCGGACTCGGGGCCTGCCCACATGGCGACCATGGTCGGGACGCCGGTGATCGGCCTCTATGCGGCCACGAACCCGGAGCGCAGCGGACCTTATCTCTCGCGCCAGTGGTGTGTGAATGCCTATCCACAGGCCGCGCTGCGCTTCCGCGGCCGCCCGGCCGAGGAGCTGCCGTGGACGGAGAAGATCGAAGAGCCCGGCGTGATGGATCTCATCGAGGTGGCGCAGGTCACCGCTAAGCTCGATGAGTTGCTAGCATATGAGCCATGACCGATGACATCCTGGTGCCTGTCTCTCCCGGGGAGCTGCTCGACAAGATCACCATCCTCAGGATCAAGACGGCCCGCATTCTCGATCCGGCCAAGCTGGCGAACGTGCGGCTCGAGCTCGATCTGCTGGAAAGGACTTGGCGGGGCGCGCGCTTTCCCGCGGCCGATGTTGCGCGTGAGGAGCGCGCGCTGCAGGAGGTCAATGAGCGCCTCTGGGACATCGAAGACCGGATCCGCGAGAAGGAGGCCCGCCAGACCTTCGACCGGGATTTCATCGAGCTGGCGCGGGCGGTCTACCACTCGAATGACGAGCGGTCTGCGATCAAGAAGCGCATCAACCAGGCTCTCGGGTCGCGCCTGGTCGAAGAAAAATCATACCAGCCCTATCGAGCCGACCCCGGGGGGTGAGCGCGGTGTCCGAACGCCGGGCCGTGGCCCTGCCGCCAGGGACGGCCGCCGGGTATCCCTTTACGGCTGTGGCGGGGGCGCCGACGGCGGCTTCGGAGTCGGCGCCGGGGCCGCGGGTGTCATAGCCTCCGGAGTGATTGCACCAGGCGAAACCGACGCCGGGGCCGTCAGCCAACGATCGATGGCCTGCACCTCGTTGGGATCGAGGGTCCCGGCCGCGAATCGCAGCTGGACGACACTGGTGATGTAGGCGTAGCGGCTGGAGGCATAGTTCGTCTTGGCCTGCACCAGCGTGCTCAGTGCATTGAGGACATTGACCTCGGTCTGAGTCCCGACCTTGTAGCCCGCCTCCGTGGCCCGGTAGGCGGTCTGGCTGGAGGTGAGTGCCTGCTGCAATGCCTGCACGTGAGCGATCCCGCTGATGACGCCGAGATAGGCATCACGCGCCTGCTGCTCGGTCGAGCGCGAAGCCTGCTCCATGGCGTCCTTGGCCGCGATCCACTGGTATTGCGCCTGATGCACGCGCGCTTGCGTCCCACCGCCACTGAAGATGGGCACGGTGACCTCGAGCGCGATCTGGCGGTCGTTCGCCCACGAAGGCAGGCTGAAGGTGCCGATGCTGACGGGACCCTGGGAGATCGTCTCATCCACGCCGGCGCTGTTGAAGGATCGGCTGGCGGTCAGGGTCAAGGTGGGCAGGTGCCCGCCGAAAGCGATGCGGACATTATCCCGAGCCACATCGGCGGCCAGCCGGCTTGCGATCAGGGACAGATTCTGCTGCACCGACGTCTGCACCCACTGATCCTGGCTGGCCGGATTCGGCATTACCAGCGGCATGTTTGGCCCGGGCTCCGACAGCGTGTCGTACTGGCGGCCGGTGATGACCTGGAGCTGATCCTCCGCGCTGGCCAGTGCCTGCTTGTCGCCGATTACCGCCGCTGCCGCCGTGTCACGCGCAGCACGGGCCTGCTCGACGTCGGTGATGGCGATCAGCCCAACCTGGAAGCGCTTGTTGGCCTGCTCGAGCTGCAGGTCGAAGGCCTGCAGCGAGGACTCCTGGGCCTGCAACGTGTCGAGCGCCGAGAGTACATTGAAGTAGGCGGTGGCCACCCGCAGGACCAGGCTCTGGGCCGCGCCCTCGTAGGTGGCCTGCGCCTCGGCCACCTGGCTGTCGGCGGACTTGAGGGTCATCCAATCGCCCCAGGAGAAGAGGTTTTCGGAGAGATTGAGGCTCCACTGATGCGCGTTCGTATGCGTCACACCGTAGAAGGAGGTGGTCACCGGCGTTCCCGAGGTCGACGACCCGATGCTGCTCGAGAGCCCGGCGCTGTGGTCCAGGCTCCTGCCCGCCGATCCGGTAATCTGCGGCAGCAGAGCCGCCCAGGCTTCCGGCCGGGCCTCGCGCGCGGCCATGTAGGTCGCGTTGGCCTGCTGGTAGGTCGGGTCATTGGCCAGGGCGTCCTGGTAGACCTGCAGGAAATCCGCCGCCCTCGCAGCCGGCAGTGCAATGGTGAAGCCGGCGCAGAGAAGGGCCAGGCTCGATGTCCGTACGGCGCGGTGCATAATCATCCCGGATGCTCTTGAGTCTTGGAGAGAGGCCCTTAGAACACAAAACCCTGGGGCCGAGTTGCATGTTCGAGCGGATCGATCACCGTCTCGAAGAGGCTTTCCGTGCCCCATGCGTCCTCCGTAATCCGGCGAATGAGCCGGGCCTCCATTACCGGAGGCGTACCCACCACGACGAAGAGCCGCCCCCCGACCGCGAGCTGGCGCTGGAAGCGATCATCCGGGACGGGCAGGGAGGCTGTGATGGCAATCGCGTCGTAACGCGTGTCGGAATCGAGCCGGGAGGCATCGTCCGTGACGATGTCCACGTCCCGCAGGCCCAGGGAGCCGATGTTGCGGCGCGCAAGCTCCGCCAGCTCGGAAAAGAGCTCCAGAGACCGCACGGAGGCGCCGCCGGCCCGCAGACATGCCGTCACGAATCCCGAGCCGGTCCCGATTTCGAGCACCCGGTCCCCACCCGTGAGGGCCAGGGCCTGCAGGAGTCTGCCGACGACGCTCGGCCGCAGCATGTGCTGGCTGCACGGCAGTGGAATTTCCACGTCCGCGAAGGCGAGGAAGCGATGTTGCGGCGCGACGAAGGCGTCCCGCGGCACCTGGCGCAGAATCTCGAGCACTCGCGCATCGAGCACGTCCCAGGCACGAACTTGCTGCTCGATCATCTGTTCGCGTGCTTGCACCGTCGACATCTTGCTGGGCGCTCCGATTGGACTTATTGCATCCCGGGGGCTGGGCACGTGAAGTTACGGGTTTTCGCAGCTCCTGCCAAGCCGCTTTGCGATGAGATATGGTGAAACGCCGACGGGACGCCGGACACCTACGTTATGCTTCGGTCCTCCGCACACCGGGCATGAGAATAATGAAAGCAACCCCGGACTGCTCGGCAGCCGCTAAGCCTATGAAGTTGAAACCAATCGCTCGCGCCGATCGGACGTTCTGATGTCCGCCATCGCGCTGTTGTGCATCCTGCTGGGGCTCGCCGCGGCGGTGCTCCTCTGCCTCTACGGCGCCCAACGTCGTCAGCTGAAGCAGGTCGGCAAGCTATCGCAGCAACTGCAGCGCATTGCCATCGGCGGCTCGCTCGCCGGGCGCGTGGAGTCGGGAAGCTCGAAGCCGGAGCTGTCGGTCCTGGTCACGGCAATCAACCACCTGCTGACGCGCGCCGCGGGCGAGCGCGACGGCGGCCGGGTGACACCGAAGCTCTTCGCCGAGCTCGGCGAGCGCATCCACGAGGCGGTGCTGGTGCATCGCGAGGTCATTCTCTATGCGAACCGGCAATTCGCCGCGATGGTGGGCGCGGATCGCGCCGAACTTGCCGGCCGGCGGCTGGGCGACCTCGTGGCGCCGGAATACGCCGAGCTCGTCAACGACAACATTCGCCGGCGGCTGACAGGCGAGCCGGCGGCAGAGCGGTACGAGGTCGAGGTCCTCGGCCGCGCCGGTCAGGTGAGCAGGCTCGAGATCAACTCCGCGCGTGTCGACTATGACGGCGGCAGCGCGCTGCTCGTGACTGGCGTGGAAATTCTTCCCACGCAGACCGTAGAGGCGCTACGCGTAAAGACGGAGGGCGACTCCACGGCGTATCTACTGGCGCTCGATGCCCTCGCCGAGGCCGTGATCGCCACTGACATCCAGGGCCGCATCACCTATCTCAACCCCGCGGCGGAGCGACTGGCGGCAACGACGGCCGGCGATGCGGCCGGCAAGACTCTGGAGGAGGTCGTCGGACTGGTCGATGAGACGGATCGGCGTCTGCTCTCCGATCCGGTCCGCCAGGCGCTCGCGAGCGGCGCTCACGTGACCCTCGGCCGCCGCGCACTCCTGATCTCGCGCGCCGACGCCAGCGAGCGTTCGATCGAGCTGTCGGCGACGCCGATGCGCACCGCGGCCGGCGAGCAGGTCGGCGCGGTGGTTCTGCTGCATGATGTCTCCGAGCAGCGCGGGCTCGCCCGTCAGATGTCATATCAGGCGACTCACGACGCCCTCACGGGCCTCGTCAATCGGCGCGAGTTCGAGCGGCGCCTGGAGGAGGCGATCGAGGGCGGCCATCGCGGCGATGGTCAGCACGTATTGTGTTATCTCGATCTCGACCATTTCAAGGTGGTCAATGACACGAGCGGCCATCTGGCCGGCGACAGCATGCTGCGCGAGGTGGCGAAGCTCCTGCGCGATGCCGTGCGCGACAGCGACACGGTCGGGCGCCTGGGAGGCGATGAGTTCGGCATGCTGCTGGCCGGCTGTCCGCTCGAGAAGGCGCGCCAGATAGCCGACGATGTCTGCCGCGCGGTGGGTGACCACCGCTTCGTATGGCGGGACAGGATATTCAACATCGGAGTGTCGGTGGGTCTGGTGGAGATCTCGCGCGAGAGCGGTACGCTCGAGGAGTTACTCACGGCCGCCGATTCCGCCTGTTATGTCGCCAAGAAGCAGGGTTCCGGGCGGGTCGCGGTGTACTCCGCGCGCGATGAGGCGATCGCGCGCCACACGGGCGAGATCCAGTGGCTGCAGAAGCTGCAGAGCGCGTTGAAGGAGAGCCGCTTCCAACTGTTCCATCAGCCCATCGTGCCCGCTTACGGCAGCGACGGTGGCGGTCCGGCGATGGAAGTGCTGGTGCGGTTGCAGGATGAGGACGGCCATCAGATTCCGCCTGTGGAATTCGTGCGCGCCGCGGAGCGTTATCGGCTGATGGGCCTGGTCGACCGTTGGGTCGTGCAGACGGCGCTCGCCGCGCTGGGGCGCGGCGCCATTGCGATTGCCGGCAATCGCTGCGTCGCCATCAACATCTCCGGCCAGACGCTGGCGGACTCTCAATTCCTCGAGTTCGTCGTGGAATGCCTGGATAGCACCGGAGTGCCCCCCTCGCAGGTGTGCTTCGAGATCAGCGAGACGGCTGTGGTGGCCAACCTCGACCACGCGCGCCGCTTCGTGGGGGTGCTTCACGGCATGGGATGTCAGTTTGCGCTGGATGATTTCGGCTCGGGAGTCGGGTCGTTCTCCAACCTGAAGAGCCTGCCGATGGATTACCTCAAGATCGACGGCTCTTTCATCCGCAACCTGGCGCGCGACTCCGTCAACCAGGCGATGGTTGCCGCGATGATCAAACTGGCGCGGACGCTCAACTTCAAAGTGATCGCCGAGCAGGTCGAAGACAGCGCAGCCCTGGAAGCGGCCCGGCGCATGGGGGTCGACTTCCTGCAGGGCTACGCCATCGCGCGGCCATTACCGCTGCCGTTGGCAGCGTGATGATTGGCGCAAATCGCTGCCGGCGATTTGCTCGGCCCCGTCCCTGCGCCGCCGGGTTATTTGCTCTCGGGCTTCGGATCGAACTTCAGGGCGGCACCGTTCATGCAGTAGCGCATGCCCGTTGGCTTGGGGCCGTCGGGGAAGACGTGGCCGAGGTGGCCGCCGCAGCGCGAGCAATGGACCTCGGTCCGCTTCATCAGGTGAGCGTGATCTTCGCGCGTGGCCACCGCACCGGTGATCGGCTGGAGGAAGCTCGGCCAGCCGGTGCCGCTCTCAAACTTGGCCTGAGACTCGTAGAGCGGCTGGCCGCAACCCGCGCACCGAAACACGCCCCCGCGGTGCTCGTCGTTGAGAGCGCTCGTGCCGGCGCGCTCCGTGCCGTGGCGGCGAAGCACGCGGTATTGCTCCGCCGTCAGCCCGGCGCGCCACTCTTCATCGGTCTTTGCGACCGGAAACTGCTCTTTGGGTTGCACGCCCGCCACCTCCCACATGCTGCGCTATCACTGCGCAAGTCCAGCAGGTCTACTGCGGCCTCGTCAAGCGCCCGGCATCACCGCGGCGCCCGGGGTGCCTGCGAGCCACGCCCGGGCCCCTCCCGACGAGAAAGCAACAGCGGCCCCGCTGGCGGTGGCCATCTGCCAAATCAAGAGGTTGCGGCAGATCCGGGCCTCCTCTCGATGCCGAATGTAGGCTGGCGCCAACAACCAACAGCGCGCCGATCACGCAAACCAACGGTGCAAGTTGGCCGCTGCCGTGGTAAGAAGGTCGCCCGATTCATGCACGAGAGCGAGCAGCGCGGAGGCGCCTACCGTATGCAGCTTGCCCGATTATGGCGTGAGCATCTCGCCGCAGGTTGTCCCCGCGAGCTCGCTGGGGTCGAGATTGCCGGCAGCGATGCGCGTACCCTGGACGCCGAAATCTCGGCTTGTGTAAGCGCGCTGATTTGCAGGTCGATGACCGTGGACGAGCGCATCGAGCATCGGCTCGGCGAGATCCGCGAAGCACTGCGGAGCAAGCAGGCCCAGGCCGACGAGCCCGTGGCCGCGTATTGCGCGCGGCTCAACCGTCTGGTGGGGGCGATGCTGACGGAGTCCCGCGCAGGGCGGGCTTGAAATCCCAGGGTTTACCTCGGCTCCCGTCCCAGCTCCCCAATCCCCCTCCTAAGGCGTGGGTGTCCTCGCTGAGAGGCACCGGTGCCCTCGCACGATTCTTGCTCAGCTTGGGCTGGGTAGGTGTCGTGGAGCACACTGCTGTGGGCTGCTCGAGTCTTGCAGGAGAGACCATCGTGGAGGAGTTGCCGCGCGCGCAAGTGCCGCTCAAGGTGCTCGTGGTGGACGACCAGGTGGATTCCGCCGATGCGGTGGCCTGTCTCCTGGCGATGATGGGCCATGAGGTGCACACGGCTTACGGGCCGCACGAGGCCCTGGAGAAGTACCGCCAGGTGCACCCCGAGGTCGTCTTCATGGACATCAGCATGCCGGAGCTGAGCGGCCTCGAAACGGCCGCCCGCATCCGCTCCATGCCCAAGGGCACCTCGACCACGATCATCGCGCTCACCGGTCTTGGCCACGAGGCAGACCGCCGCCGCTCGCGCGAGGCGAGCATCGACCATCACGTGGTCAAGCCGGCGTCGCCCGCCGTGCTTCACCGTCTCCTTAGCGCTATACACCCCGCCTGAACGCCAGGCGCCTTGCGACTTGACCGGCGCCGTCGGGCTTTTGATTGGCGCAAGTCGCATGCGCGCTTTGCGCGGCCAGCCATGTGGCTGGTTTCATCTCCCGGCCCGATGGCTGCGCTCAGAGCAGCGGAATCATCAGCAGGGCGACGATGTTGATGATCTTGATCAGGGGGTTGATGGCCGGGCCGGCCGTGTCCTTGTAGGGGTCGCCGACCGTGTCGCCGGTCACCGCGGCTTTGTGGGCATCGGAGCCTTTGCCGCCGAAGTGGCCTTCCTCGATGTACTTCTTGGCGTTGTCCCAGGCACCGCCGCCGGTGGTCATGGAGACTGCGACGAAGAAACCCGTGACGATGGTGCCGATGAGAAGGCCGCCGAGCGCCCTGATGCCGGCGCCGGGCCCGAGCAGGTAATTCATCACCACGACCAGCACGATGGGCACCACGATCGGCAGGAGCGAGGGGATGATCATCTCGCCGATGGCAGCGCGGGTCAGCAGGTCGACTGCGCGCGAGTAGTCGGGCTTGGCGGTGCCTTCCATGATGCCCTTGATCTCGCGGAACTGGCGTCGGACCTCGGTGACCACCGAGCTGGCGGCACGGCCGACCGCCTCCATGGCGAGCGCGCCAAAGAGGTAGGGCACCAGGCCGCCGATGAAGAGCCCGATGATGACCGCGGGGTCGGATAGCGAGAAGGCGGTGAGCTTCCCGGCCGCCTCGAGGTTGTGCGTGTAGTCGGCGAAGAGCACCAGCGCCGCGAGCGCGGCGGAGCCGATCGCATATCCCTTGGTGACCGCCTTGGTCGTGTTGCCGACCGCATCGAGCGGGTCGGTGATGTCGCGCACCTGCTTCGGCAGGCCCGCCATCTCGGCGATGCCGCCAGCGTTGTCAGTGATCGGGCCATAGGCATCGAGCGCCACGATCATGCCCGTCATGGACAGCATGGCGGTGGCGGCGATGGCGATGCCGTAAAGGCCTACGCCACTCGCCTCGCCGAGCTTGAACGAGGCCCAGATCGCGAGGCACACCGCGATGACCGGCAGCGCGGTCGCCTTCATGGAGACGCCGAGGCCCGCGATGATGTTGGTCGCATGGCCGGTCTGCGACGCGGCGGCGACCTTGCGGACCGGGCTGTACTCCGTGGCCGTGTAGTACTCCGTGATGACGATGAGCGCGGCGGTGAGGCCGAGCCCGATGAGCGAGCAGCCAAAGAGCGAATTGCCCTGCGCCGGCATCAGAGCGTGCGTGATGAAGTAGAAGCCGACCGCCGAGACGATGCCCGAGACGGTAACGCCCTTGTAGAGGGCGTTCATGATCTTGCCGCCCTCACGCGTGGCGACGAAGAAGGTGCCGATGATCGAGGAGACGATTGATACCGCGCCCAGGGCGAGCGGGTAGATCGCAGCGTTCAAGCCGGCCGCGGCATCCTGCTTGCCGAACAGGAGGCCGCCGAGCAGCATGGTAGCGACCACGGTGACGGCGTAGGTCTCGAAAAGATCCGCCGCCATCCCGGCGCAGTCGCCCACATTGTCGCCGACGTTATCGGCAATGACCGCGGGGTTGCGCGGGTCGTCCTCCGGGATACCGGCTTCCACCTTACCGACGAGATCAGCGCCGACATCGGCGCCCTTCGTGAAGATGCCGCCGCCCAGGCGCGCGAAGATCGAGATGAGCGAGCCGCCGAAGGCCAAGCCGACCAGCGCGTGCAGCGCCGGCTCCGTGCCGATCGAGTTGCGCAGCACGGCGAAGTAGCCCGCGACGCCCAGCAGCGCGAGCCCGACTACCAGCATGCCGGTGATGGCCCCGCCGCGGAATGCGACCGCCAGGGCGGCGTTGAGGCCACGCGTGGCGGCCTCCGCGGTGCGCACGTTGGCCCGCACGGAGATGTTCATTCCGATATAGCCTGTCGCGCCCGAGAGCAGCGCGCCGATGGCGAAGCCGCCAGCGGTCGGCCAGCCCAGGCAGTAGCCCAGGATCACGAAGAGCACGACGCCCACGATGAAGATCGTGGTGTATTGGCGATTGAGATACGCCTTCGCCCCAGCCTGTACGGCAGCGGCAATTTCCTGCATGCGGGCGTTCCCCGCCGGTAAACGCAGGATGGCGGCCATCGATACGATGCCATAGAGGACGGCGAGCACGCCGGCCGCGATTGCGGCCCACAGCCACGTGGTGGCAACCATCAGTTCGTCTCCCCTGGAATACTGCAGGGCTTACAAAAAAGGGCGCGAAGTGTACCAGATTGGGGTTCGTCTCGGCCCAGGGAACGGTCGGCCGCTACAGCTTGAATTCGGTGCGCAGGCGCTTGCGGACCGAGGCCCCCTTGATGCGGACATAGTCGGGCAGGCCGTCGCGGTAGGGGGGATAGGCCTCCCCGGCGACGAGCGGCTCGAGATACTTGCGGCAGGCATCCGTGATGCCGAAGCCGTCCTGGGTGATGTACTCGCGCGGCAGCTTTTTCTCGCGATTCGCCACTTCGGCGAGCGGGACGTGGCCGATGGTCCACCTGTAAGGCTTGGATGACTTGCGAACGATGACCGGCATCACCGCATTGACGCCCTTGATGGCCAGCTCCACGGCGGCCTTGCCGACGGCATACGCCTGCTCAACGTCCACTTTCGAAGCGATATGGCGCGCCGAGCGCTGCAGATAGTCGGCCACGGCCCAGTGAAACTTATAGCCGTGTGCCTGGCGGATCATGTCTGCCACCACGGGTCCTACGCCACCGAGCTGGGAGTGGCCGAAGGCATCGCGTGTCCCGGCCTCCGCGAGGAATTTACCGTCAGGGTAGGCGGTGCCCTCCGAGACCACGACCACGCAGTAGCCGTACGCGCTGACGCACTGCTTTGCGCGCTCCAGGAAGCGCTCCTTGTCGAACGGGATCTCCGGAAACAGGATGATGTGCGGCGGCTCGCCGGCCTTGCGGCCCGCGAGCCCCCCGGCTGCGGCAATCCAGCCGGCGTGCCGCCCCATCACCTCGAACACAAACACCTTGGTCGAAGTCCGGGCCATGGAAGCGACGTCGAGGGCCGCCTCGCGGGTGGACACGGCAATGTATTTGGCTACCGAGCCGAACCCCGGGCAGCAGTCGGTATGGGGCAGATCGTTGTCTACCGTCTTCGGCACCCCGACACAGGTGATGGGGTAGCCCAGGGACTCGCCGATCTGCGCGACCTTCAGGGCGGTATCCATCGAGTCGTTGCCGCCGTTGTAGAAAAAGTAGCCGATGTCATGAGCGCGGAAGACCTCGATCAGCCGCTCGTATTCCGCACGGTTCTGATCGAGGCCTTTCAGCTTGAAGCGCGCCGAGCCGAAGGCACCGGCGGGAGTGTGCTTGAGCCCGCGGATGACCGCGGGACTCTCACGGCTGACGTCGATGAGGTCCTCCGTCAGCGCGCCGACGATGCCGTCGCGCCCCGCGTAGACCTTACCGATATGTCGCGAATGCCGCATGGCGGTCTCGATGACGCCACAGGCCGAGGCATTGATGACGGCAGAGACGCCGCCGGATTGAGCATAGAAAGCGTTCTTTCTCTTGGGCGTCGCCTTTTTCATGGGTTCGGCAATTCCGGTGGATTGGAAGGGGGCCGTCGGGCCGCGAGCCCGCGAAGGATACGCGGGCCGCTCTGAGAGCTGCAATCAGGAATGGGCGGGCCCTCGCGTTTTACCTGGTGCGTTTGACCTCGCCACCGGGCGCCGGTAACGTGACGAGCCTTTCGCGTCAGTCAGGTCTCGATAAGTTCATGCGCATCGTCCTGTTGGGGGCCCCGGGATCGGGGAAGGGCACGCAGTCACAGCGGTTGGTCGAGCGTCACGGCATACCGCAGGTCTCCACCGGGGACCTATTGCGTGCCGCCGTCGCCAAGGGCACGCCGCTCGGCCTCAAAGCCAAGGAGGCCATGGCGGCCGGCCGCCTGGTCGCCGACGAGATCGTCCTCGGCATGATCCGCGAGCGGCTCGCCGAGCCCGACACTCGGCACGGCTTCATCCTGGACGGGTTTCCGCGCAACCTGGCGCAAGCGCGAGCGCTCGATGCGCTGCTGGGCGAAATCGGCCAGCCACTCGACGCCGTCGTCCAGATGGAGGTCGACTACGGAGAGCTGTCGCGCCGCATCTCCGGGCGCCGCACCTGCAGCGATTGCGGCCGCGTCGTGAACCTCCTGACCTCACCGCCCGGCGAAGCCGAGCGCGAGGCCTGCCCCAAGACCGGCAAGCCGCACCGCCTCTTCCAGCGCCCCGACGACAACGAGGCGACGGTCACCGAGCGCCTGAAAGTCTACGAGCAGCAGACCCGTCCGCTCGTCGACTATTATCGCGAGCAAGCCCTTCTGCACACGATCGATGCCAAAGGTCCCGTGGCGGAGGTCGAGCAAAGACTGGAGCGTGCTCTCGCGCAGTAGGGGAGGGCAGCGCAATCCGGTTCCGCGCCGAATACGCGCGCAAAACGACCTACATCGCTGCGAGTAACTTCTCGCCTGCGACCGGGCGCCGCCAACCGCGCAGCGCCGCGATATCATCGCCGCCGTCGGCCAGCCGCTCGAGATCACGCCGCGTGGCCAGCACTTCGGGATGGATCCCCAGCTCCGCCGCGACGGCCTGGTTCACCGCGCCGAGCCTTTTCACCAGCGCGCTCTTCGCCGGGTCCGGTCGCTGCCGCACGTCCAGCGCGGGCGGGGGATCCGGAACATTCGCCGCCGTGACGCAGGCCAGCAGCTCCCCGCCGCAATGCCGCACCACGCCGGCCGGCATTTCCAGGATCGCTTCCAGGGCAGGCAGCGACCGTGGCACGCGCACGATCAGCTCGCGCAGCGCCGCATCGTCCAGAATCCAACCTCGCGGACGGTTCCGCTCGATCGCCCGGCGCTCCCGCCACGCAGCCAGCCCTCGCGCCAGGCGCGTCCGCGCCGGGTCGAGACCCCGTAGCCCCTTGATCCGCCGCCAGGCCTCCTCCGGGTCGGTGGCGAGGGCGCTCGCGTCAGCAAGGGCTGCAAGCTCCTCGGCGAGCCAATCCATCCTGCCGAGCGTCCGCAGTTGCTCCTCGAGCTTCAGTTTCAGCGGTACGAGGTGACGCACATCATCGCGGGCATACTCGATCTGCTCGGGCGAGAGCGGCCGGCGCGACCAGTCGGTGCGGGTATGAGCCTTGGGCAGCTCGACACCGAGCAGCCGCCGCGTGAGCTCCGCGTACCCGATCTGCGCGGCGAATCCGGCGAGCGCAGCCGCGATCTGAGTATCAAACACAGGCCGAACCAGGCCCACGGCCGGCAGGAGAACTTCCAGGTCCTGGCGCGAGGCGTGCATCACTTTTACAACGCCGGGCGTGGTGAGCGGCCCCGCGAGCGCGCCGAGCTCGGTCACCGCGATCGGGTCTATGCATAGGGCGTCGTCACCTGCCGACACCTGTACGAGGCAGAGCTCCGCGCGGTAGGTGCGCTCGCGGAGAAATTCTGTGTCGAGACCGATGCTCGCATGCTGCGCGAGGCGCGCTGCGAGATCGGTGACGGCGTCGGCAGTGTCGGCGATGTGCTGCAAAGGGGCCGGGGATGATCTGTACAATCCGCAGGCATTATGCACGTTCACATAGTGGGAGTTTGCGGGACCTTCATGGGCGGCATCGCCGCCATCGCGCGCGCCGCCGGCCATCGCGTCACCGGATCCGACCGCAACGTCTACCCGCCGATGAGCACGCAGCTCGAGGCGCTCGGGATCGAGCTCGTCGAGGGCTATGACGCGGCGCAGCTCGATCCGGCTCCCGACGTGGTCGTGGTGGGCAATGTCATGACGCGCGGTCAGCCCGTCATCGAGGCACTGCTCGACCGCGGTATTCCCTATGCATCGGGGCCGGAGTGGCTGTCGCGCGAGGTGTTGCGTGACCGTTGGGTGCTCGCGGTGGCGGGCACTCATGGCAAGACCACCACCTCTTCGCTCCTTGCCTGGATTCTCGAGCACGCCGGACTCCAGCCAGGGTTCCTGATTGGCGGTGTGCCCGCGAACTTCGCGACGAGCGCGCGCCTCGGTGCCGCGCCGTTCTTCGTCATCGAGGCGGACGAATACGACACCGCGTTCTTCGACAAGCGCGCGAAGTTCGTGCACTACCGCCCACGCACGCTGATCCTGAACAACCTCGAATACGACCACGCCGACATCTACCCGGACGTCGCCGCGATCGAGCGGCAGTTTCACCATCTGGTGAGAACGGTACCGGGCGGTGGTCGCATCATTTGGAACGCCGCGGACGAGCGCTTGCAGGAAACACTCGCGATGGGTTGCTGGACGCCGCGCGAGAGTTTTGCGGGCCACGCTGTTCCGCAGGCCTATTGGACGGGCCGCGCCGCTGGAGGAGTCGCAGATTTCTCCAGCTTCGAGGTTCTGGAGCAGGGCCGCCCGCGCGGAACCGTTCAATGGGACCTGATTGGCGCCCACAACATGGAGAACGCGCTGGCGGCAATCGCGGCCGCACGGCACGTAGGCGTCACCGTCGAGCGCTCAATCGAGGCGCTGCATGCGTTCGCGGGCGTGGCGCGCAGGATGCAACTTCGCGGTGAGATCAACGGCGTACGGGTGTACGACGACTTTGCCCATCATCCGACGGCGATCGCGACCACCGTAGACGGTTTGCGGCGGCGTGTCGGATCGACCCGGATCGTCGCCGTCCTGGAGCCCCGTTCAAACACGATGCGCATGGGTGTCCACCGCGATTCGCTCGCGGGCTCCCTGGCCGGAGCGGACGAAGTCTGGTTGTATACGCCGGCGGATCTGGGCTGGGACCCGGCCCCCGTGCTTGCCGCGCTCGGCGGGCGCGGACACGGACGCAGCGACGTGGCCGTGCTTGCGCGCGATCTCGCGCAGACTCTACGTCCGGGCGATCACGCGCTCATCATGAGCAATGGCGGCTTCGGTGGGCTGCACGGCAAGTTGCTGACGGAGCTCGCGCGCGGCCGCAATCCTCAGCCCGAAAGCAAGTAAGAAAGCGGCCCAGAGCCGCTCCGTGGGCCGCGAGCTCGATCGAGCCCTGGGGCTGGCTCAAAGCGGCGTCAGCCGACTCTGGGCCGACAGACATAGAACCGCCACAGCCCAATACCCAGCACCACCGTCCAGCCGAGCACCAGCCAGCCGGTGAAGCCATCGTGCCGGCTGAGGAGAAACGCGAGCGGCGAGGCGCGGTTCGGCTGCGACAGCTCGTGCATGACCAACATCACCCAGACCCAGCCGGCGTGTATCCCCATTCCGGCCGCGATGTTACCGGTGATCGAGCGCACGATCGCAAGCACGGCTCCGACGGCTGTCAGACAGAGGAAGGCGTCGGCGATGCCGAGAGGGTGGTCGAACGACTGCAGCGTGCCATGAAGGAGCGCCACGCCGCTCCAGGCCGAGACCTGCGTAGGTGGAATGTGGTAGCTCCCGAGAAAATGCGTCCAGGCGTATACGATCGAGGTCAGCACGACCGCGGCGGTGCGGCCGGATTCCCGCTGGATGCCCGCGAACATCGCTCCGCGCAGCGCCGTCTCTTCGATGAGGGCGACAGCCAGGCCGCTCGCGAGTCGCTTCGCGACCAATGCGATGAGCGCGCCGGTGCCATAGCCTGCGGCTTTGCGAAAATCGAGCAGCCCCAGGGCCGCCATCGAGGCCGCCACGCCTGCCATAGTGATCACGCCGAGCGCGAGCCCGACGAGGAGCTCGCGCACGAAGATGCCGCCAGGTGCGGCGTACCCGAGGCTGGCGCGGTCCGCAAGACGCAACCGGCCCGCAACGAGCAAGAACCCCACGAGAAAGGCCAGCATCCCGATCCGTTCCCCGATGCGATGGAACGGAAAGTCGAAGTGTGGGTGCAGGAGCAGCCACGCCGGATAGGTGAGCGCGGCCATTGCCGCGAGACTCACGGCAATCAACAGCAGAAACCAGGCGAAGGCGCGCATAGCGGGGAATCATCGGACAGGGCGCGCAAATGTACGGGAAAGCCGCCTTCGCGCGCAAATCCGGACTAATGCAGCAAATCAGCATGAATGCAGAACCTCTCGCTCTGGCCGCGCGCGTGCCGGCGCTCTGACAATGATCGCCAGTCGTTACGCGAGCGGAGAGCCGTCATGCAGCAGATCAGGGCCAGACAGATATTGCAGTCGCTCATCCAGGGGACGGACCCCGTTACGGGCGGGGAGTTGCCGCACGAGACGGTGCTGCAGCACGCGGAGGTGCTGCGGGCGCTGCTCGCCGGGCTCTCCGCGCTCGAGCAGACGGCCGCGCGCGCGCAGCGGCGTGCACAGCTTCCCGACAACGTCGGCCGGGCGTGGACGACTGAGGAGGAAAGCCGGCTCGTCGCCGCGTTCAAGAGTGGCGAATCGGCAGTTGCCATCGGGCGCAAGCACGGACGCACGCTGCGCGCCATCGAGGCGCGTCTGGAGAAGCTTGGACTCATCACGGCAGAGCAACGTACGACCAGCGGTGGTTTCACCGGCGTCTCCGAAGCGCCGCTGCGGCCGCGAGTCGCACGCGGCGGTATACTGGGGCGCAAGAGGCAGCAGCGCCGCTCGAGATGACCCGATGATCGCCGTATACGCATCCGCCCCGAAGCCAATCTCCATCCGTCTTGATCAACAGATCATTGAGCCTTCCCGCAGGTCAGAGGTGTCGTGCAGGAGCTGTTCGCCGACTCGAGCGAGCGGTGAGCCCTGATCTGGCCATGGCGCCAGCTCCTTCGAATCCCGTCGTCATCTGGTTCGGCCGAATCGGTGACATGATCATGTTGAGCGCGCTGCTCGAGATCCTCCACCGGAGGTTCGGGCGGCCGTGCCGCATCATCGGCGCGGGTTCATGGGCCGCGGAGATCTATCGTTCCCACCGTGATGTCGCCGAAGTCATCTGTCTCGGGCGTCATACGGCGTTTTTTCTGGACGGGCAGTGGTGGCGCGCGTTGCGGACGCTGCGCGCCGATCGTGGCGCGCCCGTGTATGTCTGCGAGGACTTTCCTCGCAAGCTGCCGCGCAGCCGCCGTTTGTTGCAATGGAGCGGCACGCCCGCGAGTCGCTGTGTCTTCATGCACGAGATGCTGGCGGCGGCGCAGCGCCGCGGGCAGGCGCCCGAGCACTGGGTGGACCGGCTCGTCGCGCTGGGACGATGCACCGCGCCTGCATTTCGAGAGACGGACTTCCCGTGGCCAGAGCCGGCGCCGCGCTGTGCGCCGCAACTCGAGATCGCCCCCGCGGAGCGCGCGGAATGCGAGACATGGCTCGCCGCGCGGGGATGGCTCGGACGACCGCTCGTGCTGATACAACCCGGCAATCAGCGAATGATGCGTGGCGGCGGCCGCCCGCGCATATCGCCCGACGACCACAAGGCCTGGCCGGTGGAGCGCTGGGCGGCTCTATTGCGGGACGTGGAGCAGCACTTGCGGCTGCGGCTGCCGCGGGCCGTCATCCTTCTGGTCGGGGCGCCACAGGAAGAGGCGTTCCTCAGTTTGATTCGCGCCGCGGCGAATCTGCCGGCAATCAACATCGCCGTCCTGCCGCTGAGACGGCTGTTTGCCCTGTGCGCCGCCTCTCACGACATGATTTCCGTCGACACCGGTCCCGCGCACGCTGCGGCCGCAGTTGGATTGCCGCTGGTCGTGCTCTTCGGCGCCTACCCGCCGCGGGTCTGGCAGCCGCGCAGCGCGGCGGGGTCGCCGGTGCTCGGTGTCGGCGGGCCGCCGGCGGCGAACCGCCTCGACGAGATTGCGGAGCCGGTGGTGTTCGAGGCGTGGTGCGGATTGCTCTCGCGTCTACAGGCCCGCCGGGTCGAGTCGGATCGCGCGGCCAGTTGAGTCCGGAGGAAAGCGTTGGCTTCATTGAGAGTCGAGATGGCGACCGCGCTGCGGCGCGTGGCGGCGAAGCTCCTGGGCGAGTACACGCCGCCGCGGGTGCAACATACCCGGGAGTTGCTGGCGGAGCTGCAGAGCGCGCTCGCGCGCCAGTCGGTGACGGGCGAATGGGCGGGGCTGGCGGCCGACATCAGCGGCGCCATCAAGGGAGGCGGGGCGGACGGCTTCCTGCGCCTGCCGCCCGTGATGAAGACCATCCATCCGCGCATCCGCGGCCGCTCCCGCGACTATCTGCGCTACCTCCTGACATCGCGGCGATTCTCGGCGGAGCTGCAGCGGGCGTTGACGGAGTCGCCCGTGGGCCGGCCGCTGGTGAACCCGCACTATCCGCTGAGCAGCCCGCTGCTCATGCAGCATGGCTATCATCTGGTGCGGCTGTTGGAAGGCACCGGCCTCGACCTCTCGGCTCTGCGGCTGGTCGTCGATTTCGGCGCCGGATACGGCAGCTTTTTCCGGCTGCTGCGCAATCTCGGTTACCGCGAACGCTATCTGATCTGGGACTTGCCGATGATGTGCGCTTTGCAGCGCTTCTACCTGCGGAATGTGTTTCCGACCGGGCCCGGCTGCCAGCCGCCGGGCAACCTCGAGTGGCTGGTCTCCGGGGATGCCGCGGCGCCGGCCGCGGTTTCCCGGCACTGCATGGAGCACCAGCCCTCGCTCTTCATCGCGACGTGGTCGCTCAGCGAGACGCCGCTCGCCGTGCGCGAGCAGATCGCGCCGGCGCTCGCCGGGTTCACGCACATCCTTTGCGCCTATCAGCGCAGCTTCGGTGAGCACGACAACGTGCAGTATTTCCGCTCGCTGGAGCGATCCCTGCCGGGCTTCGAGTGGCAACACGCCGAGTGCCCGATATTCCGGCGTAACTTCTATCTGATCGGCAGGCGGGCCCCCGCATAGCACAGGATGTGACCCGCCACCGCAGGTGGCGGGAGGTGAGCAAGAAACCACGCTTTTTTTCTCAACGCGCGCTTCGCGCTGGGCAGGATGCCCGGATCCAGCGATTCAAGCCAATGCGAGCAGGCGCTCGAAATCCGCGGCTATGCGCTCCAGTGAGAAACGCGAGCAGGCCCAGTCCCGCCCCGCGGCGCCCATCCGCCGCCGCCGCTCCGGATCGCGAATGAGCGAGAGCGCCGCGCTCGCGAGTCCGTCGCTGTCCCCGGGTGCGACTCCGATGCCCGTGCTGCCAGAGACGAACGTCTCCGGCAGTCCGCCGGCGAGGCTCGAGACCACCGGCACTGCGGCTGCCTGCGCCTCGACTGAGACGCGCCCAAAAGGCTCCGGGTAGAGAGATGGCACGGCCAGGATATCGAGCGCCGGGTACAGGGCGGCCAGATCGGCTTCCCAACCGAGGAAGCGATGGCTGCCGGCGTGCGGCGAGCCCATGACCCCTGCCTGCAGGGCCGCGAAATCCTCGCCATCGCCGACCCATAACATCCGCGCGCATGCCTCAGCGGCGAGAAACTGTGCGGCGGCATCGAACAGCGTGAGAATGCCCTTTGCCGCGATCATCCTGCCGACATAGCCAACGACGACGTCTGAATCGCTGAATCCGAGGCGGGCTCTGGCGCTCGCCCTCGCGGCGGAGGACGGCCGGAAGCGCTCGGTGTCGATCGGGTTGTAGAGAACGGCGGCACGCTCCACGCTCATCCCCTGGCGTTCATAGTCCCGGCGATGGAATTGCGATACCAGGATGAAGCGGTCGGTGCGCCGGGAGAGCAGGTCGCGCGAGCGGCGCTTCGCCGGCGCATCGTGCCAATGCCGGAAGAGCGCCACGCGTGCACCGGTGAGGGAGCGAACGGCGAGGAGCAACCGGTAGAACCTGGGGTCGTTGGAGACCGTCCAGTCCGGCCGCTGCCGCATTGCCAGGCGCAGCAACGCCAGGGCGATGCGTACACCCCGGCTGCGCCCGGAGGGAATGGACACCGTCGCTACCCGCGCCTCATGCAGCAGGCTCGCTACCGGGCTGCCGTCCATCACCAGACAGCGCACGTCATGTCCGCGCCGCGCCATGGCGGTTGCCAGGGCGGCGATGTGCTGCTCGGTCCCGTAGCCGCGGGTGCTGGATTCGGCAAAGAGCAGTCTCATTTGCGGCCGTTATACTCCATGGGTAATCATCCTCGCCATGAGCGCCATCCTCTTCTTCGATCCGGTGTGCAAGCGGCCGTACGATACCGAGACGCTGCGGCGGGAGGCGATGGGCGGCACGGAAGCGACGGTGGTGCGTGTTGCCGATGCGCTGGAGGCATTCGTCGTTCAGCACAACCGTGTGAGCGCGAGCGGCCGTTATTTGCCCCCACGGCGCGATCTGGCGATCGCTCATGTCATCGTCAACCGGGACTCGCGGGCACTGCCGACCGTGCAGGAGCTCTATCCCAACGCGCGGCTCCACCTCTGGCTGCACGATCGAGTGCGGCCGCGCTCGAAGCGCGCCCGCAAAATCGCAGCAGACTCCAACATTCTGCGCGACCTCGCCGTGCGGATCATCTGCGTTTCGGACACGCAGCGGCAAGCGGTCGAGGCGGCGTTGCGCTGGATGGGGATGGGCGATCGCGTTCCGGCGCGCACCATCTACAATCCCGTGGATGACGATTTGCAGCCGGACGGCTCGCCGATCGATGACCGTAAGCTCGTGTTCCTGTCGTCACCCAACAAGGGGTTGCGGTTCACGCTGGATGCGTTCCGCGCGGTGCGCAGGGCGATGCCGGACATGCGCCTCATCGTCGGCAATCCCGGCTACAAGGACACATCGGCGGCGGCGCTCGAGGGGGTAGAGTACCTCGGTCCGCAGCCGCAAAGACGCATCCATGCCGAGGTGCGCACGGCGCTCTGCACGTTCTTTCCCAACTTCGTCATTCCCGAGACTTTCGGCCTCGTGTTCGCCGAGTCGCAGGCGCTCGGGACGCCGGTTCTGACCCACGATTGCGGCGCTGCGCTCGAGGTCCTGGCAGACCCCGCGCAAGTGCTGCCCGTGACGAGCGCCAAGCGCGTCTACGAAGCGCTGTTGGGCGGCTGCCCGACCGACTGGCGCCGCTGGCCCGCGCGGGCCGCGGCCGGACTCGGCCTCTTCGATGCCTACCTCGACCGCCTCCGGGCCTGGCGTGCGGGCGCGCGGCCAGTTACCGGGCCCGATCCGCGCTTCCGCCTCTCCACGGTGGCGCAGCACTGGCGCGAGATGTTGGCGACATGAGGTTCTCAGTACCATGGCGCAATGGCTCCCGAACCGTTGCGCCCCTTCGTCATCAAGCTCGGCCGTATCGGCGACATGGTCATGCTGACGGCGGCGCTGCGGCTGCTGCACGCGCGCTACGGTAAACCCTGTTACGTCTTGGGTGCCGATGCCTGGGCGGCCGATGTCTATCGCGGCTGGGACGATGTTGCGCGGTGCTGGTCCTTGCCGCGCAAGTCGCCTACTTTATTCGGGCTCGCCTGGCCGGGTGTGCTGCGCGCATTACGCGCGAGCGCGCCCGGTCCCGTTTACGTTTTCGAGCATCACTCGGGGCAGGCGCGCCGCATCCGTCGTCTGCTTCGCCTCAGCGGCATCGACCCGCGCCGGTGCTCGTTCATCGATGAAGCACCCGGGACGGAGTCTCCGTGGGTCGAAGCGTTGCTGCGTTTCGCAAGGCGAACGCCGCCTGCGCTGCGTGCGGCCGATTACCCCGAGCCCGCGGTTTTCGGCAGATGGTCGCCGCAGCTTCGCGTTTCGCAGGCGGAACGTGCGCAGTGCAACCGCTGGTTGCGGTGACACGGCTATCAGGGCGAGCCGATGCTCGTGCTCCGGGGCGCTGCCGCCGAGATGCCGCTGCTCGAATCCATCCGCGCGGCTACAGTGCTGCCGCGCAGCACCAACGGCTCGCCCGTCCCGGGGGCTGGGTGGGCCGCCGGAAGCCGAGCGCGCGGAGCAGATTTCCGTCGACGCGGTTTCGCGGCCTGGTGCGGCCTGGTCGCGACTCAGGCCACGGCCGAGGCAGACTTCGAACGGCCGCCGGCGCCGCTCTCGACCCAGACGAGATCGGTCAGGATGGAGCCGTCGGCCTTGAGCTCGAGCGTGCGATAGGCCGGCGGCCGGCGGTCGACGGCGAACTGTTCGGAGTAGGGCTGGAACTGTGCGCAGGTCGACGGTGTCGCCAGCAGTCGCACGCCGTTGCGCAATGCGTCGTAGTGCTGATGCACGTGGCCCCAGATGATGCCGCGAACGTTTGGATGCCGATCGATGACGTCGAAGAACTCGGCGGCATTCTGCAAGGCGACGCGGTCGAGCCAACGGCTGGACATCGGGACCGGATGATGATGCAGACACACCAGCGCGTGCCGCTGGGGCGCGCCAGCGAGCGCCGACTGCAGGGCTGCCAGGCTGTCCGCGCTGAGCCGGCCGGCGGCGGAACCCGCAATGGTGCTGTCGAGCAGCACGATGCGCCACAGCCCGAGATCAATGGCGCCGCCGATCACGAATGGCTCGCAGTCGAGCTCCCGCCGCATCGCCTCCGGCTCGTCATGGTTGCCGGGCAGGCAGAGCACGGGCAGCTGCAGCGCGCCGAGCAGGCGCCGGAAATGAGCATACCCCGCGGGATCGTCCTGCACGATGTCACCGGTGACCAGCATCGCATCGGGCGGCCAGTCGCGCTGGCGGGCGTTGGCGAGCGTCGCCTCGAGCGCCGGTAGCGTGGCGATGCCGCGCAGCTGCTCGCTCTCGCTGCCGTAGAGATGCGGGTCCGTGAGATGTGTCAGACGCACGACGCTCGTTGCCATTGGGGAAGCGTAACAGAGAGCCGCGAGGCCGCAGTGAACTGGGTCGCGCGGAGCGGGGGACTTGGCGCAAATCTGCAGCGTTCGCCCAATTATCGCGACAATACTGTGATCTGCGCCAACCGAACATAAGTCCCTGTCGGGAAGTTGCGACGCGCCGCCGCGCGCCGCTCATGGTGAAGGCTGGTTCACTAGCTGAACCTCCTGCTCACATGCTGGGATGTCTCTGCGCCGCTGCCGGGCAGGGATGCTGCGAGGCCGGCGCAGAGCCGCGGCAGCACAGGCTTGGCACCGCAGAGTGTGATTGAGCATGGGCGGCGTCTGTTGGACAATGCGCGCCCTTTTCTCCGGGCTTTCCCTCATGACCACACGCCGCGAGCTCGCCAACTGCATCCGCGCCCTCTCGATGGACGCCGTGCAGCACGCCAATTCCGGGCATCCCGGCATGCCCATGGGCATGGCGGACATCGCCCAGGTGCTCTGGGGCGATTTCCTCAAGCACAATCCGGGCAATCCGCAGTGGCTCGATCGCGATCGCTTCTTGCTCTCGAACGGCCACGGCTCGATGCTGCTCTACTCGCTCCTGCACCTGACCGGCTATCCGCTCTCGCTGGAAGAGATCAGGAATTTCCGCAAGTTTGGCAGCCATACGGCGGGCCACCCGGAGCATGAGCCGGCGCTCGGCATCGAGACAACTACCGGTCCACTCGGTCAGGGGCTGGCCAACGCAGTGGGAATGGCGCTCGCGGAGCGCATGCTGGCGACGCAGTTCAACCGCCCGGGACTTGCCATCGTCGATCACCACACCTACGTTTTCTGCGGCGACGGCTGTCTGATGGAAGGCATCTCCCACGAGGCCTGCTCTCTCGCCGGCACGCTGGGCCTGGGCAAGCTCATCGCCTTCTACGACGACAACGGCATCTCCATCGACGGCAAGGTGGAAGGTTGGTTCACGGACGACACCCCCAAACGTTTCGAGGCTTACGGCTGGCATGTCGTGCGTGTCGATGGCCACGACGCGCAAGCCGTGGCGGCCGCGATCCGCGCCGCGCGCGCCGAGACCACGAGGCCCTCGATGATCTGCTGCCGCACCATCATCGGCTGGGGCGCGCCGCACAAGCAAGGGACGCAGGAGACGCACGGGGAGGCGCTGGGCGCCGAGGAAGTGGCAGCCACTCGCCAGGCCATCGGCTGGCCGTATGAGCCGTTCGTCATCCCTGCCGAGCTGCGCGCGCTCTGGGACCAGCGCAGCCGTGGCGGGGGCGCGGAGGCGGCGTGGCGAGAGCTGCTCGTGCGCTACCGCAGCGAGTACCCGCAGCTTGCGCGCGAGCTCGAGCGCCGGATGCGGGGCGAGCTGCCCGCCAACTGGCCGGCGACGGTATCCCAGGCACTGGCCGCCGGGCTCGCGCAGAAGGCGCCGCAGGCGACCCGCCAGTCCTCACAAGCGACGCTCAACGTGATTGCGCCACGAATCCCGGAAATATTCGGCGGCTCCGCGGACCTCACCGGCTCCAACAACACCAAGTTCAAGGCCGCGCGCGAGCTCAACCCACAGGATGCCAGCGGCGACTACATGCATTACGGCGTGCGCGAATTCGGCATGACCGCCGTGATGAATGGCATCGCCCTGCACGGCGGTATCCTGCCCTACGGCGGCACGTTCCTGGTGTTCTCCGATTACGCGCGCAATGCGGTGCGGCTCGCTGCGCTCATGAATACGCACGTGGTGCTCGTCTATACTCACGACTCGATCGGGCTCGGCGAGGATGGCCCCACGCACCAGCCGATCGAGCACCTGACGAGCCTGCGTGCCATGCCGAACCTGTGCCTCTGGCGGCCTTGCGACGCCTTTGAGACCGCTGTGGCGTGGACGGCAGCCGTGGAGCGCCCCGGGCCCACCGCGCTCGTGCTGACTCGTCAGGCTCTGCCGCAGCAGGCGCGCACGAAGACGCAGCAGGACAACGTGTACCGAGGCGGATACGTCCTGGTGGACTGCCAAGGGACGCCCGAGTGCCTGGTCCTCGCGACCGGCTCCGAAGTCGCCATCGCCGCGGAGGCGGTGACCGCCCTCAATACCGGCGGCAGGCGAGTGAGGCTGGTGTCAATGCCCTCGACCGAGGTGTTCGACGCCCAGGACGAGGCATACCGGGAGAGCGTACTGCCGAACGCCGTACGATGCCGTCTGGCGGTGGAGGCCGGCGCCACGCTATCTTGGTGGCGCTACGTCGGCATCGAGGGGCGGGTGATCGGGATTGATCGCTTCGGGGCCTCCGGCAAGGGCGCCGAGGTGCTCGCGCACTTCGGCTTCACCGCCGAGCACGTCGGCCGCGAGGCCGGCGAACTGCTAAAGTCCGCCGGCTGAGTCAAATCGCCGAACATTTGTCAACGAAGGTACACGGGTCATGCCAATCAAGGTGGGAATCAACGGGTACGGCCGCATCGGCCGCAACGTGCTGCGCGCGCTCTATGAGAGCCGGCGCACCGGGGAAGTGCAAATCGTCGCCCTGAACGATCTCGGTGATGCCAAGACCAACGCGCACCTGACGCGTTATGACACCGTGCACGGCAGATTCGACGGCGAGGTGAAAGTCGACGGGGACGCGATGGTCGTGAACGGCGATCGGATCAGGGTGCTCGCCGAGCGCGATCCGGCGAAACTTCCGTGGGGCGACCTCGGTGTGGAGTATGTCTACGAAAGTACCGGGCTGTTCACCAGCAAGGCGAAGGCCAGCGCCCACCTGAAGGGTGGGGCGAGGCGCGTCATCATTTCGGCGCCGGGCGGTGAGGATGTGGACGCCACGATCGTATATGGCGTCAACCACAATGTGCTGAAGAGCGATTTCACCGTTATTTCCAACGCCTCCTGTACCACCAACTGCCTGGTCCCTGTGGTCAAGGTGTTGCACGACAAGATCGGTATGGTCAACGGCATCATGACCACGATCCATTCCTACACGAACGACCAGGTATTGACCGACGTCTATCACTCGGACCTGCGCCGTGCGCGCTCCGCGACGATGTCGCAGATCCCAACCAAGACGGGTGCTGCTGCGGCCGTTGGCCTGGTGCTTCCGGAGTTGAAGGGAAAGCTTGACGGTTATTCCATTCGCGTGCCGACCATCAACGTATCGCTGGTCGATCTCACCTTCACGGCCAAGCGCGCCACCACGGCGGAGGAAGTGAACAAGCTGATGCGGGAGGCGGCCGCGGCCGGGCCGCTCAAGGGCGTGCTCGCCTACAACGACGCGCCGCTGGTCTCGAGTGACTTCAACCACGACCCGCACTCGTCGATCTTCGACGCAACGCTGACGAAGATCATCGACGGCACCCTGGTCAAGGTGTTCGCCTGGTACGACAATGAGTGGGGCTTCTCCAACCGCATGATCGACACCACGCTCGCCTGGGCAAAGGCGTCATGAGAGTCCTGCGCATGACGGACATGGACCTGCGCGGCAAGCGGGTCCTGATCCGCGAGGATCTCAACGTTCCGGTCCAGGACGGCGTCGTCACCAGCGACGCGCGCATTCGCGCCGCGCTGCCGACGATCCGGCACGCGCTCGAGCAGCGCGCCAAGGTCTTCATCCTGTCGCATCTCGGCCGTCCGGAGGAGGGCAAGCTCGATGAGACACTGTCGCTCAAGCCCGTGGCGGCGCGTCTCTCGGAGTTGCTCGGCAAGGCCGTGCCGCTGCGGCGGGACTGGCTCGACGGGATCGATTGCGAGGCCGGCACGGCGGTGCTCTGCGAGAACGTGCGCTTCAACAAGGGCGAGAAGAAGGACGATCCGACGCTCGCCCGCAGGATGGCCGCCCTCTGTGAGGTCTTCGTGATGGACGCATTCGGCACCGCGCACCGCGCGGAGGCGAGCACTCACGGGGTGGTGAAGTTCGCGCAGTGCGCCTGCGCCGGGCCGCTGCTGGTCGGCGAGCTCGAGGCGCTCGAGCGCGCGCTGGAGAAGCCGGCACGGCCGCTGGTCGCCATCGTCGCGGGGTCCAAGGTTTCGACCAAGCTCACGGTGCTGGAGTCGCTCCTCGCCAAGGTCGACAAGCTGATCGTGGGCGGCGGCATCGCCAACACCTTCCTCGCCGCGGCCGGGGTCGCGGTGGGCCAGTCGCTATGTGAATTGGACCTGCTCGACGTCGCACGCCGCCTCATGGAGCAGGCGCGCGCGCGTGGCGCGGAGATCCCTCTGCCCACGGATGTCGTCGTAGCGAAGGAGCTTGCAGCCACCGCGCACGCCGACGTGCGCTCCGTCCACGAAGTTCGGCCGGACGAGAGGATTCTTGACATCGGTCCGGACACCGCCGAGCGGCTAAGCGGTATGCTGCAAGCGGCGGGGACCATCATCTGGAACGGGCCGGTCGGAGTGTTCGAGTTCGAGCAGTTCGGCGAGGGCACGCGCGCCATCTCCCAGGCGATCGCGCGCAGCAAGGCGTTCTCACTGGCCGGCGGCGGCGACACGCAGGCGGCCATCGAGAAATACGGTGTCGAGGACGGGATTTCCTATATCTCGACGGGCGGCGGCGCCTTTCTCGAGTTCGTGGAAGGCAAGAAGTTGCCGGCAGTCGCCGCCCTCGAGGAACGAGCAAAGGGCTGACCATGCTGAGACGAACGAAGATCGTGGCGACCGTGGGTCCGGCCACTGACGACATCGCTGTCTTGACGGACATGATGCACGCGGGGCTGGACGTCGTGCGGCTCAACGCCTCGCACGGGACAGTCGAGGATCGCGGCCGGCGGCTGGGAATGGTGCGCGAGGCGGCCCAGCGTGCCGACAGATGCATCGGGGTGCTGCTCGATCTGGGCGGACCCAAGATCCGCATCGAGAGCTTTCGCGACAGGAAGGTGATGCTGCAGGAGGGCCACACCTTCACCCTCGACACCGCGCTCGACCCGAAGGCGGGGACGGTCGAACAGGTCGGATGCGCCTACAAGGATCTCCCCAAGGACGTCGGCGTAGGCGACACCCTGCTTCTCGGGGACGGTCAGATCGTGCTCGACGTCGAGCGGGTCAGCGGCACCCAGATCGAGACGCGCGTACGCATCGGCGGCGAGCTGTCGGATCGCAAGGGGCTGAACCGTCAGGGCGGCGGCATCTCTGCGCCAGCGATCTCGGACAAGGACCGGGAGGATATCCGCTTCGCTGCGCAGGAGCAGGTCGATTACCTCGCCGTCTCCTTTGCGCGGGATGCCGCCGACATCGAGCAGGCTCGCACCCTCGTGCGGCAGGCGGGCGGTGAGGCGCGTATCGTGGCCAAGGTGGAGCGGCACGAGGCCGTTGCCAACTTGCCGGGCATCATCGATGCCACGGACGTCGTCATGGTGGCTCGCGGCGATCTCGGCGTCGAGATGGGCTATGCCGAGCTGACAGGGTTGCAGAAGACCATCATCCACCAGACCCGCAGCAGGAACCGGGTGGTGATCACCGCCACCCAGATGATGGAGTCGATGATCCAGAACCCGGTGCCGACACGAGCCGAGGTCAGCGATGTGGCCAACGCGGTCATGGATGGCACGGACGCGGTGATGCTGTCCGCGGAGACCGCCGCGGGCCGCTACCCGGTGAAGGCAGTGGAAGCGATGGCGCAGGTCATCGAGGGCGCGGAGAAATATCAGCTCACCCACAGCCGCACCCGCCACCGCACGGAAGGCCAGTTCAAGGGAACGGAGGAGGCCATTGCCATGGCGGTCATGTACGCGGCCAATCACTTGAAGGTCCGCGCGATCGTGGCCCTGACGGAGTCGGGTGCCACTCCCCTGTGGATGTCGCGCATCCGGTCGGACATTCCCATCTATGCCTTCACGCGGCATGAGCCCACCCGCCGCCGGGTCACGATTTACCGTGGCGTCTATCCCGTTATTTTCGATGTGACCCGAAACGCTTCCACCGTAGCGCTGTACGGCGCCCTGTTCTCACGCCTCCTCGAGCTTGACCTGGTCAAGCGCAAGGACCTGGTGATCCTCACGAAGGGCGAGCTCTCCGGGGTGCAGGGCGGCACGAACTCCATGCAGATCCTTCAGGTAGCGTAGTTTCCTTGGCGCAAAGTCGGCTTCGTTGCGCGGCCCATGCCGTGACGGGATTCTTCCGCGGCCCATGGAGCGGCCCTGGGCCGCGCTTTAGGGTGTGCTTTCGAGCTGTGGTAAGCACAATCGGCCGCGAGCTGGGGCGGGACGGGGGTGACCGTTGTAATCTAGGCAGGAGCCACCATGGCGTTTACCGATGGACGCGCCCGTCGCACTCGCGAGAAAACCACCGGCAAGACCGACCGTCGGCCTGGTCCTGACCGGCGGCGGCGCACGCTCCGCCTACCAGGTAGGCGTGCTTCTCGCGCTGACCGAGCTCCTGCCGCGCGCCCGTAATCCCTTCCGGGTCATCGTCGGCACTTCTGCCGGCGCGGTGGCCGCCTGCGTCCTCGCAGCGGAGGCGCATCGCTGGCGCCGCGCGGTGGCGGGACTCGAGCGCGTCTGGGCCAACTTCCGCACCGGTCAGGTCTTCCACGTGGATCCGGCGCACATGCTGCGCTCGGGCACGCACTGGCTGCTCGCGCTGATTTCGGGCGGGCTGGTGCTCTCGCCTCCCAAGGCACTGCTCGACAACAGCCCGCTGCGGCAGCTTCTGGGGATGAACTTGGACTGCGCGAGCATTCACCGCAGCATCATGCGGGGCCATCTGCATGGCTTCGCGCTGTGCGCAACCAGCTATGCCTCCGGGCAGTCGGTCGCCTTCTTCGACGGGCGCGAGTCGATTCCCGAGTGGACCCGCTCGCAGCGCGTCGGCCGGCGCACGGAGCTGACGCTCGATCATCTGATGGCGAGCGCCGCGATCCCGCTGCTCTTCCCGCCGATGTGCATCGGCCGGGAATACTTCGGCGACGGCGCCATGCGGCAGCTGAATCCGCTGAGCCCCGCGATCCATCTGGGTGCCGACCGCCTGCTGATCCTCGGCGTGCGGGCGCGGCAGGCGGCAGGCGTGGGCGCCGGCAGCGGCACCAGCCGCAGCATGCCGACTCCCGGTGAAGTGCTCGGCTACATGATCGACACTTTGTTCACCGACCAGGTCTACGGCGATCTGGAGCAGATCGAGCGTATCAACCAACTCATGCAGGAAGCTCCGTCCGCCGCACCGGGTCTGAGGCATGTGGATACCCTGATGCTGGCCCCGAGCGTTGATCCGCGCGAGATCGCCGGACGGTATACGAACGACATGCCCCGAAGCCTGCGGGTGCTGCTGCGCGTCATTGGTGGGCGCGACGTGTCGGGCTACCAGCTCGCGAGCTATTTGATGTTCGAGGCGAGCTATACCCGGGCGCTCATCGAGCTCGGCTATCGCGATGCCATGGAGGCAAGGGTGGCATTGGTGGCCTTCATGAACGGCGAGCGCCTGCCGCCCCTGATGACCGCGGCCGGCGTCGCGCAGGCGACCTAGGTTTATTGGCGCAAAGTCGGCATCCTGCCGCTTTGTGCGGCCAGCCCTGTGACAGGGATTCATCCCGCGGCCCAGGGAGCGGCCCTGGGCCGCTTTGTGATTTGCTTTCGGACGGACTTCGTAGCACTGCTTACTGGTTCAAAATCGTGTGACGGGAGCTCACCGTGGGGAATTCCCCGCGGAACTGTGCCACCAGCTGATCGACGATGTAGACGGAGCGATGCTGCCCGCCGGTGCAGCCGACCGCCACGGTGAGATAGCCGCGGTTGCTCGCGACGTACTCGGGGATCCGCCCGCGGATGAACTGTGCAATGTCCGCAATCAGCGCGGCCACGTGGGTCTGCCCCTCCAGGAAGCGGATGACTTCGGCGTCGCGTCCCGTGAGGCCGCGTAAGGCCGGCTCCCAGTAGGGGTTGGGAAGAGAGCGGGCGTCGAACACGAAATCGGCATCGCCGGGGATGCCGTGCTTGAACCCGAACGACTCGAAGGTGAGCGACAGCCGCCCCGCATGCGGCTCCGCAACGCGCAGCTTGATGAGATCCCGCAGCGCGTGCACGCCCAGTCGGGAGGTGTCGATGACCAGGTCCGCGGCATAGACGATGGGCTCGAGGAGCTGCCGTTCCCGTGCGATCGCGGTGCGCAGGTCGATGTCGTGACGGCTCATCGGGTGCTTGCGCCGCGTCTCGGCGAAGCGCCGTAGCAGCTCCTCATCCGTCGCGGTCAGGAAGATGACTTCGCATTCGATCCCACTGCGGCGCAGCTCGTCGGTGAGTTGTGGGACGGTGGCGATCTCCGCCGCAGTGTTGCGCGCATCGAGCCCGACCGCCGCGCGGTCATACGTGCGCTCCGGGTTGCGCACGGCGTGGGAGATGAAGGGCTTGAGGAGCGCCGCCGGGATGTTGTCGATGCAATAGAAGCCCAGGTCCTCCAGCATGTGCAGAGCGACGCTCTTGCCGGAGCCCGACAGGCCGCTCAGGACTACGAGGCGCACGATGGCACCGGCACCGGCCTGGCCTGCTGTTGGGGCGAGGCGTCAGGCGCGCAGCGCCCGACCCTCGACGGCATGATGGTCCGTCAGCTTCTCCTTGTGCTTCTTGATGCACCGGTCGAGCTTGTCGGCCAGGAGGTCGATGGCGGCGTACATGCTCTCCTCGGTCGCATCCGCGTGAATCGAATTGCCGCTCACGTGCAGAGTCGCTTCGGCCTTCTGTCGCAGTTTCTCCACCGTCAGGACGCAATGCACGTCGATGACCTGCACGAAGTGCCGTCCGATGCGCTCGAGTTTTTTCTCCACGTAGCCTCGCAGGGAGGGGGTAACCTCGACGTGGTGGCCAGTGACGTTGAGCTGCATAGCCGTCTCCTTCTCACGTGTTGTAGCTGACATCATCTCGATTCACATCTGTCACATCTGACCCAGGCCCGCGCGCCGGCGCTCGTTGGAGGGGGGAATGCCCATCGCCTCGCGGTATTTCGCGACGGTGCGGCGTGCGACCGGAATGCCTTCCGCCGAGAGAATCTCGGCGATGCGGCCGTCGCTCAGCGGTGATTCCGCCCCTTCCTCCTTGACGAGCTTTTTGATCTTGGCGCGAATCGCGATCGAAGAGGTTCCCGACCCGTCGGCGCCCTCGACATGGCTCGAGAAGAAATAGCGTAGCTCGAACACGCCCCGCGGGGTGTGCATGTACTTGCCGGAGGTGACGCGGGAAATGGTCGACTCGTGCATGCCGATCGCTTCCGCGATGTCCTTGAGAATCATCGGCCGCATGTGCTCCTCGCCGTGCTCGAGGAATGCGCTCTGGCGCTCGACGATGGAGCGGGCGACCTTGATCAGCGTCTCGTGCCGGATCTCCAGGCTCTTCAACAGCCAACGCGCTTCCTGCAGCTGCGCGCGCATGGTGGGATGGCTCGAGTTGCGTCCGATGAGGCTCGCATAGCTTTGATTGAGGCGGACCCGCGGCAGCGTGGCCGAATTGATCTCCACCGCCCAACCGTGATCGGTCCGCCGCACGAACACATCGGGGACGACGTACTCGGCCGAGCCCGCGCTCACCGTCGCGCCGGGGCGCGGATGGCAGGAGCGCACCAGCGCGAGCGCGCACGCGAGCTCCTCATCGCTCGCCCGCAGCTCCCGCTTCACAACCGCGAGTTCCCGGCCCGCGATACGCTCCAAATGATGGCGGGCGATCTCGATCGCTGCATTCAACCCCGGGATCGCCGGGTCGAGCTGGCGCAGCTGCAGCTCGATGCATTCGCCGACGGAGCGCGCACCGACCCCCGGTGGGTCCAGGGCCTGGACGCCGGCGAGCGCAGCCTCGACCTCGGCGGGCTCGCACTGGATCTCGGGCCGCAGGGTGCTGGCAATCTCCTGCACCGGCTCCGTCAAATAGCCGTCGTCACTGATGGCATCGACGATGGCGCGCGCGATGGCGAGCTCGCGCGGATCCAGCTTCACGAGCTCGAGCTGCCAGAGAAGATATTCCTGCAGCGATTGACCCGCCGAGTCGGCGAATTCCTGCTGGCGATCATCGTCATCGCCGCTCCAGGGAGTTTCGGCAGGACCGGTGCTGTGCTCACCCCAGCCCTCGTCCAGCACCTCGACCGCGTTCTCGCGCGGACTCTCCGGAGTTTCGGCCGGCTCCGCGGTTGCCGGGTGCTCCAGATGCTCCAGGGTGGTGGTGTCGAGACCTTCCTCATGGCCGTCGTCTACCGGCTCGAGCATGACGTTGGTCTCGAGGAGCTCGCGGATGTGCGCTTGCAGCTCGAGGGCAGGCAGTTGCAGGAGCCGGATCGCCTGCTGCAGCTGCGGGGTCATCGTCAGTTGCTGACCCAGCTTGAGCTGCAGGGAGGGTTTCAGCATGCTGGCACGGGAGTGGCGTTAAGCCTTTCTAGGGTAAGTCTCTGATCTTGCACTAGTTTATCAGAAGAGTCCTTCAGAGCCGGAACGACTCGCCCAAGTACACCTCACGTACTTGGGGGTTGGCAAGGATTTCTTCCGCAGTTCCTTGAGCGATCACCGTGCCCTGATTGACGATGTAAGCCCGCCCGCAGACCCCGAGCGTCTCGCGCACATTATGGTCGGTAATCAGAACCCCGATGCCGCGGCTGGTGAGCTCGCGAATGATGCGCTGGATATCGAGCACCGAGAGCGGATCGACGCCAGCGAAAGGCTCATCGAGCAGCATGAAGCGTGGTTCGGCGGCGAGAGCGCGGGCGATCTCCACGCGCCGCCGCTCGCCGCCCGAGAGCGACAGCCCGAGGCTGCGGCGCACGTGTCCGATGCGCAGCTCCTCGAGCAGCTCCTCCAGCCGTTGCTCGCGCGCTGCGCGCTCGAGATCGCGCCGTGTCTCGAGGATGGCGAGCACGTTATCTTCCACGGACAGCTTGCGGAAAACGGACGCTTCCTGCGGCAGGTACCCGAGCCCGAGCTGCGCGCGCCGGTGCATCGGCAAGAGCGTCAGGTCCGTGTCGCCCAGATGAATCCGTCCGGCATCGCACGGTACGAGCCCGACGATCATGTAGAAAGCGGTCGTCTTGCCGGCGCCATTGGGCCCGAGGAGCCCCACGACCTCACCGTTCGAGACTTCGAGGCTGAGATTGCGGACCACCTGACGGGATTTGTAGCTCTTCTCGAGCCCGTTCGCGCGCAAGGCCGTCATGGAGGGCCCTGGGGCGGTGGGGTGGCCGCGCCCTTGGGCCCGGAGGGATGCGTCTGCGCCGGCGGGCTCGAGGCCCGCGGCCCCGCGGCGCCCTTGCTCGGTGGCGGCGAGCCTTGTTTCGGCACGGATTGCGGCGTGATGGTGATGTGCACGCCTTGGCTGGCGCCCCCGGAGGTCGCCAAGACCTTCTGCTCGCGGATGCTGTAGGCGATCGATGGCGCGCTCATTTCGTCGCGTCCGTCCGAGATCCAGGCGTCGTTGGTGAGGAGCACCGTGCCCTCGCCAACGTCGTACACGATCTGATCCGCGTGGCCTTTTTCCATGCCGAGGTCGTCGGCGCGCTGCTGCTCGAATTCAGCAGGGTTGCCGATCACCGTCGCGCGTACGATGCGGTTGTCACGAACTTCCAGGGTCGCCTGATCCGAGCGCAGATCGCCGCGCGGCTGCGCATCGATCCGCACGTTGCCTTGCAACTTCCAATGGCTGTCCTGACAGTTCATGCAGATGAACTGGGCCTGATCGGCGCGAACTTTGGTGCTCCCCTGGGAGAGGATGACGCTCTTGCACACAGTGGCCTGAGTCTTGTAATTCGTGTCGCAGGAGGCAGCGTCGAAGTGGTAGGGCTGCTGCGGATTGATGAGCAGCGAATGCGCCGCTGCGGGGCTCGCGTGCCGGGCAGTCGTGGTATCGGCAGCAGCGTCGGCGAGCGCCAGGAGGGGCGCGAGCGCGAGACAGAGCAGCCAGAGACTACTTCGAGAAGGTGCCATGTACGGCGGATTCTAAATGGACGCGCGCGCCCTTCAAATTGGCGATGAGTCCGGTTGCGCTCAGCTGCCGCCCGGCCCAGATCATCTGTACCGGGTCATTCGTGCTCACGATGCCGCCGCGGATGTCTACCGACAACGCAGGAGCGGTTATCAGGGCTGACGAAGCGGCGAGCATGCCCGAGACGTGGACATTGCCCGACAGCGTCACCTGCCCGTTGTCCTGCTCCAGCTCGCCCCGATCGGCGGTGGCGGACCATGGGTTGCCGTCCGGGTCGCGAAAGCTCAACTGCACCTGCGTGAGCTGTACCTGGCCCTCGTTCGGCAATTGCCGGATGGTCGCGGCATTCAGGGTGTAGAGGGGCAGGCCGTTGATGCCCGTCTCGACGAGTCGCGCGTCCTGCGCCGAGTATCCCTCATCCCACTCATTCCTCTGCACTGTGGTCGCTGCGGTAGTCGCGCCCTGCTGGCCAGAGAGGAGGAGCGAAGCGACGATCACCGCGATGATGGTCAGAACGGCGAAGAGGCGGTATATCACGTGATCGCCGCGACTTGCCGGCGCGCCTCCAACAGATAGTCGCAAACCTCGCGGACTGCTCCCTGCCCACCGGGAAGCCGGGTGATCACATGCGCTGCGTCACGTGCCTGCGGATGGGCATCCGCAACGGCAAAGGAGAGTCCTACTTCGCGCATGAGAGGAACATCGGGCAAATCATCGCCAACGCATGCGCATACGCTGGAGGACATCCCGAGCCGTCCGCGCAGCCGGTGAAAGGCGGCGACCTTGTCCTCGACCCCCTGCAACAGCTGCCGCACGCCGAGCTCCCGGCACCGCCTGCCGGTCATGCTGGAGCGGCGTCCCGAGATCACGGCCACCGTGACGCCGGCGGCGGCGAGCAGCTTCAGTCCCAGCCCGTCGCGTACGTGGAAGACTTTCAGCGCCTCGCCACGCGCTCCGTAGTACAGACGCCCGTCCGTCAACACGCCATCGACATCGAGCACCAGGAGGCGCACTCGAGCGGCGGCATCGATCCGGTGGCTCGCGGTCGCGGCGCTCACATGACGCCGGCGCGAAGAAGATCGTGTACGTTGAGCGCGCCGATGAGGCGACCCTGCTCGTCAGCGACCGGCAGCGCGGTGATGCGATGCACCTCCATCAGGTGGACCGCTTCGGCCGCAAGATCCTGCGGGCCCATGCTTCTGCATGGCGAGGTCATGACCTCGCTCATCACGGCGCCGTGGACATCGACCTGACGATCGAGCGCGCGGCGCAGGTCGCCGTCGGTGAACACCCCGAGAATCCTGTTGCCGTCATCCACGATGACGGTCATTCCGAGACCCTTGCGGGACATTTCGACCAATCCGTCGCCAAGCCGCGTTTTCGGGCCGACGCGAGGCAACGCCTCCCCGGTGCGCATGAGCTGCTCGACGTGCAGCAGCAGCTGCCGCCCCAGCGATCCGCCGGGGTGCGAGCGGGCGAAGTCCTGCTTGGTGAATCCGCGCGCCTCGAGCACGGCGACTGCAAGCGCATCACCCATCGCGAGTGTTGCAGTCGTGCTCGCGGTAGGCGCCAGGTTGAGAGGGCAGGCTTCTTCCGGCACGCTGACATCGATTGCCACCGTAGCGGCCCGGCCGAGAGTCGAATCCGTCTTCCCGGCCATCACGATCAGCGGCACTGCGAGACGCTTCAGATGCGGCAACAGCAGCAGCAGCTCGGGAGTCTCGCCGGAGTTCGACAGCGCGAGCACGGCGTCCCCGCGGGTGATCATGCCCAGGTCGCCGTGGCTGGCTTCCGCAGGGTGCAGGAAGAAGGCCGGAGAGCCAGTGCTCGCGAGCGTCGCCGCGACTTTGTGCGCGATGTGGCCCGATTTGCCCATGCCGGTGACGACGATCCGGCCCTGGCATTGCAGGCAGACCCGGCAGGCGTCGGCAAAGCGGTCATCGAGCCGGGCAAGCAGCGCCTCGACGGCCTGCGCCTCAATGGCCAGGGCCCGGCGCGCGGTCGCCAGGAGGCTGCTGGTATCGGCTGGGATGGCGGCGGAGCTCATGAAGGGGGTGATAATATCCGACGGATGAGCCCAGAGGAGATTGCGCGGCTGATCCGCGCCGGTTTGCCCGGAGCCGATGTTCGGGTGCAGTCGGACGACGACACTCATTTCCAGGCGCGTATCGTGGCCGAGCAGTTCACAGGCAAGCGCAGCGTCGCCCGTCACCAGCTGGTATATCAGACTCTCGGGGAGCGCATGGGCCGTGAGATCCATGCCCTCTCGATCGAGGCCCTGACGCCGACCGAATCCGGACGGGAGTGATCATGGACAAGCTGCAGATCCAGGGAGGTGTGCCTCTCGAGGGCGACGTGCGCATCTCCGGCGCCAAGAACGCGACGCTACCCATCCTGGCCGGTGCGCTGCTCGCAGACGGGCCGGTGGTGGTCGGCAACGTGCCCCATCTGAAAGACGTCACCACGACCGTCGAGCTCCTGGGTGGCATGGGCGCGACGGTGACGGTCGACGAGCGCATGCGCATCGAGGTCGACGCGACGACCGTACGCGACTGCTTCGCGCCGTATGAGCTGGTCAAGACCATGCGGGCCTCCATTCTGGTGCTGGGGCCCTTGGTGGCCCGCTACGGGAAGGCGGATGTCTCCCTGCCGGGCGGCTGTGCGATTGGTGCGCGTCCCGTCAATATTCACGTTGCGGGACTGCAGGCCCTGGGTGCCGACATCACGATCGACGGCGGCTACATCCGGGCGCGGGCCGGTCGGCTGCGCGGCGCCCGTCTGGTGCTCGACACGGTGACTGTCACAGGCACCGAGAACCTGATGATGGCGGCAACGCTGGCGGACGGTGAGACCGTCATCGAGAACGCCGCGCGCGAGCCGGAGGTCGTCGATCTCGCACAATTCCTGATTTCGATGGGCGCCAGGATCCAGGGCGCCGGCACCGACAAGATCGTCGTGGAGGGCGTGGAGCGGTTGCGAGGCACGTCGTACGAGGTCCTGCCGGATCGCATCGAGAGCGGCACGTACCTGGTCGCCGGGGCCATCACCCGCGGCAACGTGCGGATCAAGAACACTCGTCCCGATCACCTGGATGCGGTGCTCGCAAAGCTGGAGGAGGCAGGCGCCAAGGTCGGTGTCGGGGACAGCTGGGTGGAGGTCGACATGCGTGGCCGCCGTCCGCGCGCGATCGACGTGCGCACGGCGCCGTACCCTGCCTTCCCGACCGACATGCAGGCGCAGTTTGCCGCGCTCAACACCGTGGCGGAGGGTGTAGGCACCATCATCGAGACGATCTTCGAGAACCGCTTCATGCACATGCTCGAGATGCGCCGCCTCGGCGCGGAGATCCGTCTCGAGGGCAATACCGCGATCATCCGCGGCGTCGACCGTCTCACCGCCGCTCCGGTCATGGCGACCGACCTGCGTGCCTCGGCGAGCCTGGTGCTCGCCGGGCTGGTCGCGGAGGGTCGCACCGAGGTGGAGCGGATCTATCACATCGATCGCGGCTACGAGGCGATCGAGGAAAAGCTCGCCCAACTCGGCGCGCAGATCAAGCGCGTGCCTTAGCGTTAGCTTCGCCAGTGGGAAAGCAAGTCATCAAGCGGCCCGGGTCCGCTCCCCGGGCCGCGGGGTCGAAGGAGTAAGATGGCTGGCCGCGCAAAACGCCGCGGGCGACTGGGCGCCAATACACTATTTCGGAGGTTCGTATGCGAATAGGCATGGTGGGGCTCGGGCGCATGGGCGCCAACATGGTGCGCCGGCTCATCAAGGGCGGCCACGCCTGTGTTGCCTACGATAGGTCGCGAGAGGCAGTGCAGTCGGTCGTGACCGACGGGGCCATCGGCGCCCACTCGCTTGCGGAGCTCGTCCGCGCCCTCACTCCTCCGCGCGCGGTGTGGATCATGGTGCCTGCGGCACTGGTCGATAGCGTCATTGCGGAGCTGCAGCCGCTGCTCGCCTCCGGCGACATCCTGATTGACGGCGGCAATTCCCACTATCAGGACGACATCCGCCGGGCGCAGGAGCTGCGTCCGGCGGGGTTGCACTACGTCGATGCGGGCACCAGCGGCGGCGTGCTCGGCCTCGAGCAGGGCTACTGTCTGATGATCGGCGCCGAGCCGGCCGTGTTCAGCACACTGGAGCCGATTTTTGCGACGCTCTCTCCAGGAGGCCGCCGCGCGGAGAGCATGGCTGGCAAGAGCGCAGCCCGAGCCATGGCCGAGATGGGATATCTGCACTGCGGGCCGAACGGCGCCGGGCACTTCGTCAAGATGGTGCACAACGGCATCGAGTACGGCCTCATGGCAGCGTATGCCGAGGGCCTGAACGTCCTCCAACATGCCGACGCCGGCCTGCGGCAGGAGGAGGCAGACGCCGAGACTTCGCCGCTTTCCAACCCGCGCCTGTTCCAATACCGGCTCGACATCGGCGCGATCTCGGAGGTCTGGCGCCACGGCAGCATCATTTCCTCGCGGCTGCTCGATCTGACGGCCGAGGCGCTGGCCGCCGACCCCGCGCTCGGCCGCTTCGGCGGGCGTGTGTCGGACTCAGGCGAAGGCCGCTGGACGGTCCAGGCGGCGGTCGAGGTTGGCGTCCCGGCGCACGTGCTCTCCGCTGCACTTTACTCGCGCTTCGAGTCGCGCGGGCGCTCGGAGTTCGCCGACAAGCTGCTCTCCGCCATGCGGCTCGGCTTCGGCGGCCACATCGAGAAGAAGTTATAGGAGGCGACGTCATGAAGCCGAACGACCGCGTAACCCAGGGACTCGGATGTGCCCCGCCGCCGCAGGTGGCGGAGCTTTGGGCAAAAACGACGCTCAGCCGCTTCGGCGTTGCCCAAAGCAGCGCTGCGCCGGGCAGGAGCCTGGATCCAGCGCCTCAAACGAGGGCGCGGTGATGGAGCGGCGAGACAGCGACACTCTGGTGCTCTTCGGAGCAACCGGAGACCTCTGCTATCGGAAGATATTCCCATCCCTTTACAACCTCGTCCGACGGGGATTGCTGCACGTGCCGGTGATCGGCGTGGCACGCGCGGGATGGAACCTGCAACAGCTTGGCGACCGCGTGCGCGACAGCATCAAGAACTTCGTTTCATCGCCGGATGAGGACGCGGTCTCACGGCTCGTGAACCTTCTGCGCTATCACGACGGCGACTACCGCGACCGGGACACTTTCGTCGCGCTGCGCCAGGCGCTGGGAGACTCGCAACGCCCGCTCTACTACCTCGCGATCCCACCCAGCATGTTTCCGGTGGTGATCGATCACCTGGGTACTTCCGGGTCCGCACAGGGTGGCCGCGTGGTGATCGAGAAGCCGTTCGGGCGCGACCTGGCTTCGGCGCAGGCGCTCAATCAGGTGCTGCAGAAGCAGTTTGCGGAGAACTGCATCTTCCGTATCGATCACTACCTCGGCAAGGAGGCGGTGCAGAATCTGCTGTATTTCCGCTTCGCCAACTCCTTCCTCGAGCCCATCTGGAACCGCAACTTCGTCGCCAGTGTGCAGATCACGATGGCGGAGACGCTCGGCGTCGCGGGGCGCGGCAAGTTCTACGAGGAGACCGGCGCCATCCGCGACGTGATGCAAAATCACCTTCTGCAGATCCTGGCGCTGCTGACCCTCGAGCCGCCGGTCAACTCCGAGGGCGAATCGCTGCGTGACGAGAAGGTAAAGGTCCTGAAAGCGGTACGGCCCGTGAGGCCGGATGGCGTCGTGCGCGGTCAGTTCGCCACGTACCGCCAGGAGCAGGGAGTGGCGCCCGACTCCAAGGTGGAGACCTATGCGGCGATGCGACTCGAGATCGACTCCTGGCGTTGGGCCGGGGTGCCGTTCTACCTGCGTGCGGGCAAGTGCCTGCCGGTCACCGCGACCGAAGTGGTCGTCGATCTGAAGCCGCCTCCGGCGCACGTGTTTGGTGAGGCGGGCCCGGACTATCCCAACTTCGTGCGCTTCCGCGTCGGGCCGGATATCGCGATCGCACTGGGCGCGCATGCGAAGAAGGCGGGACCGGCGATGCAGGGCAGGGAGGTGGAGCTCTTCGTCGCACAGCACGACGCGGACGTGATGGACGCATACGAGCGGCTGATCAGCCTGGCACTGATCGGCGACACGTCGCATTTCGCGCGGCAGGATGAGGTGGAAGCGGCGTGGGCGATAGTGGACCCGGTGTTGGGCACAGGCGAGGCGCCCTGTGTCTACACGTGCGGGAGCTGGGGACCGAAGGAGTCGGAGCGGCTGCTCACGGGCGCGTGCGGTTGGCACAATCCGGGCGCCGAGCCGCAAGGCTGGACGCGCTCGTGCTCGCCGTCACATCTGCCGATGGGCAAATTTGCACCGTAGGGTCAGGCCACGCCGCGATGGCCGGTCCGGCAGCTATTCGTCCGGCTGGACGCCGCAGCGGTAGATCCGCTCGGCGCCCGGCTCCAGGCGGATCCTATCGGCGCATTCCGGGCGGTTGAAGGCGTTGGCCATGCATTCCATCGGCTCCAACGCCACCGAGCGGCGGACATCGCGCTTCAGCGTGTCGCCTGTGAAGGCGTGCATCACGCCGCGCTCCTGCCAGACCGTTATGCCGAACCGAGTGCCCGGGTCCGTGAGCCGTGTGCGCATGCGGCCGTCCGCGCCGGCGAGCAATTCGGTATAACCCTGATCGAGAATGCTGCCGGCGATCAGGCAGGGGCGGCGGAAGTCGAGCGTCGGCGCATCCTCCAATCGCCCGTAGGCGGCGTCACCAGGCAGCGCGATCAAATCCTTCCCGGTGCGGATGAGCTTTCCCGCGGGGACCTCCAGCAGCCACTCGTCGGCTCGGCCATCGCTCACACGGAAGTAGGGATGCCAGCCGAAGAAGCAGGGCGCGGGCTCCTCGCCGCTGTTGCACATGCGCGCCGCCAGGGCGAGTCCGGCCGCATCGAGGGTGAAGCGCACGGAGAGGTCGATGGCGAACGGATAGCCTGGCTGACCGCGGATGAGCGTGCTCAATGTCGCCCGCGCGCAGCCCGCGTCCGCAACGAGCTCCGCCACCGCAAAGTCTGCATCGCGCACGAAGCCGTGGCGGGACTCGCGCTGCCCGGGAGCTGCCCCGGGTCGCAGATCGTAATCGCGGCCGTCGAAGCGGTAGCGCGCATCGGCAATGCGGCCGGCGAAGGGCGCCATGATGGCGAAGCGTGACCCCGGGCGTGCAATGATTTCGGCAGCATCGCGCTGTCCTGCCGCGATGTCGAACGGAAGGCCGCTGCGCGGGATCTCGAAGCTGACGAGCGCAGCGCCGTGGCAGGCGATGCGCACGCGACGGCCGGCTTCGTCCTGCAGCACTACGATCGGCTGATCGCCCACAAAAGAGCGTTCGACGGTATATCTCATGTCGTCATTTGCTTGCGGCCGCGGCGGTCTCCGCGGCGCGCTCGATCCACAGCTCCACGCGCGCGCAGCCGGCGACCGCACGCAGCGCGACGAGATTCGGGTCTTGGCCCGTGAATGCGGCGATGACATCGTGTTTGCCGCTGCCTGCCACCACGAAGAGCGGCTCGGCGACATTCGACAGGAAGTCGGGTGTGACGCTGATACCTTGCATGCCATCCGGTCGTTGGACGGCGATGGCGAGGTGGCCGCGGGACTGCTGCAGATGCTCCGGCCGGAAGAGAGAGGCCGTGTGGCCGTCGGGTCCGATCCCCAACAGGGCAAGGCCGATGCCGGCGCCGGAAGCCAACAGGGTGCGCAGCAAGCTGTCGTAGTCGCTCGCGGCTTCTTCCAGAGGGAGCTCGGTCCTGACGCGCAGCACCTGACTCTCCGGGAGCCCGAGAGCGTCGATCAGGGGTCGAGTCGCGTGGTAGTTGCTGGCGTCGGAGTCGGCGGGGACGTAGCGGTCGTCGGAATAGATGATCGTGAGCTTGTCGCCGTGCGGCGGGCGGCGGGCGGCGACTTCAGCATATGCGGGAAGGGGAGTGTGGCCGCCGGAGAGCATGATGACCGGAGGGCCGCTGCCCGGTTGCTCCGCGGTAGCGCGAATCGCCTGCTCGAGGCGGTCGGCGAGCGCGGTGTCGAGCTCGGATCGGGTGGCGAAGCGGCGAACGTCGATTTTCGGCATGGTGGCTCCTTTAGCCCGAGCTGGAGAGGGGCGGCTGTTCGACCACCCGCACTTTTACCGCGAGCTGGCGGGTGCCGCGCTGATAGCGAAGGGTGAGCGTCGAGCCGGGCTTGCTGATCGCGATGCGGGCGCGGGCATCCTCGGCGGAGGCCACGGAAGCGCCGTCGATGGCGAGCAGCAGATCGCCCGGCTTCAGGCCAGCCTGCTGCCCGGGGCTGCCCACATAGGCGATGACGACCCCGCCGTGGGCGAGGCCGAACTGCTGCGCCTGCGCGTCGGAGATGTCCTCGGGCACGATCCCGATCCAGCCGCGGATGACGCGTCCGTACTCGATGATGTCGTGCAGCACGCCGCGGACCATGTCGACGGGGATCGCAAAGCCGATGCCCTCGACGCCCAGGCTCTTCGCGACGATGGCGGTATTGATGCCGATCAGGGCGCCGCTCGAATCCACGAGCGCGCCGCCGGAGTTGCCGAAATTGATCGGCGCATCCGTCTGGATGAAATCCTCGAACGTCGTGATCCCGAGCTGTCCTCTGGCGGTGGCGCTGACGATGCCGTGCGTCACGGTCTGCGAGAGGCCGAGCGGATCGCCGATAGCGAGCACCACGTCGCCGACCCGGAGCTGATCGGATTGGCCGAAGGTGATGACGGGGAGGCTCGACATGGCGATCTTTAAAACCGCGAGATCGGTGTCCGGATCCACGCCCACGACCTGCGGATTCGCGATCCGGCCGTCTGCGAGCTGCACGCGGATGGCGCCAGCGTTAGCAATCACGTGGTAGTTCGTCACGATGTGGCCGCTCGCATCGACGATGACGCCGGAGCCCAGGCTGCGCTCGACTCGCTTTTGGTATTGCGGCAGGACGTTGCCGAAGAGCTCGCCGAACGGCCCGGGCGGATCGACGCGCTCCTCGACCACGCGGGCAGTGTATATGTTGACTACAGCGGGGGCAGCGCGCTGCACGGCCGCCGCATACGTCACGCGGACCGGCCCGCGGGTGCTGGGTGTGCTCGCAGCGGGTGCCGGTAGCGAGGCGGGCGTCTGCGCCGGCTGCGAGCCGGCGTTTCCCCGAATGAGGTCGGGTCGCAGCGCGACGATGACGAAGGCAAGGGCCAGCCCGCCGACCACCGACCCGGCAATGAACGTCAACCCACGGCTCAGTCGCTCCAGCATGTCGCCACCTCTCGCTGTGTATAATGCCGCGCGACCGCGGGAATTGGGGAGCCTGGCGATGATCAAATCCATACTGCCTGCCAACGAGCCTGTGCGGCCGCGGGGAGGCACCTGATGGCCACGACCGAGCGCGGCAGCGAGCTGCGCACGCCGAGCGCGCCGCTGCCGCCGGGCGCGACACCGATCTCGAAGAAGCGAGGCTTCCGGGCGTGGCTCAACCAGCGCATGCCCATCGACGAGTTCGTCGCCGACCAGCTGACCGGCTACTACGCACCCAAGAACTTCAATTTCTGGTACTTCTTCGGGTCGCTGGCCGGGCTCGTGCTGGTGCTCCAGCTGGTCACCGGCATCTTCCTCGCGATGTTCTACAAGCCGAGCGCGGCGCACGCATTCGACTCCGTGCAGTTCATCATGCGCGAGGTCGACTGGGGCTGGCTGATCCGCTACATGCACTCCACCGGCGCATCGGCGTTCTTCATCGTCGTCTACCTCCACATGTTCCGCGGCCTGATGTACGGCTCCTACCGGCAGCCGCGGGAGCTCTTGTGGGTGATCGGCATGCTGGTGTACCTCGCGCTGATGGCCGAGGCTTTCATGGGCTATGTGCTGCCCTGGGGCAATATGTCCTTCTGGGGCGCGCAGGTGATCGTCAATATCTTCGGTACCGTGCCCGCCATCGGGCCGGGACTGGTGCAGTGGATCCGCGGCGACTACGGCATCGCCGATGCCACACTGAATCGCTTCTTCGCGTTGCACGTCGCGGCAGTGCCGCTCATCCTGCTGCTGCTCGTGATGCTGCACCTCGTAGCGCTGCGGCGAAATGGCTCGAACAATCCGGATGGTGTCGAGATCAAGGACCACACGGGCGCCGACGGTAAACCCCTCGACGGCATTCCGTTCCACCCGTACTACACGGTCAAGGACATCTTCGGCGTCGGCGTGTTCTTCATCATTTTCGCGCTGATCGTGTTCTACGCCCCGACGGTCCATGGCCTCTTCCTCGAGCAGCCGAACTTCGAGCCGGCGAATGTGCTCTCGACGCCGGCCGAAATCCACCCCGTGTGGTACTTCACACCCTACTACGCAATCCTGCGAGCCGTGCCGAACAAGGCGATGGGCGCTCTGCTCATGCTGCTCGCGCTGGTCTCCCTGCTCGTGTTGCCATGGCTCGATCGCTCGCCGGTCAAGTCGATCCGCTACAAGGGCTGGATCTCGCGCGTCATGCTCGCGGTTTTCGCGATCTCCTTCATCGGGCTGGGGTATCTGGGTCTGCAGCCCGCGGAGGGCGTGTACGTCATCTTCGCGCGCATCTTCGCAGTCTGTTACTTCGCCTTCTTCTGGCTGATGCCGTTCTACTCACGCATCGACCGGGTGAAGCCGGTGCCGGAGAGAGTGGTCTACCATGCGCATTAGAGCTCGTTACCGGGTAGTGCCTGCGCTGCTGCTCGTGGCGGCGCTCGTTGCGGGAGTGGCCGGCGCGCCTCGGGCTCTTGCCGCGGATGACGCCCCCTCCGATGCGGACTGGCAGAGCTGGAAGGCAAATACCAACGTCACTGACATGGCTTCGCTGCAGCGCGGGGCGCGCGATTTCGCGGGGTACTGTCTGGGCTGCCATTCGCTGAAGTTCGAGCGCTGGTCGCGGCTCGGGCAGGATCTCGATATCCCCGAGGCGCTGCTGGTCAAAGACCTGATCCCGCCCGGTGAGACGCCCGCCGGTTACATAATCTCGCCGATGGTCGAGTCGGATGCCGAGAAATGGTTCGGCAAGGCGCCGCCCGATCTCTCCCTCATGGCGCGCGCCCGCGACCCGGACTATCTCTATCAGTACCTCAAGACCTTTTACGTCGATCCGGCCCGGGCGACGGGCGCCAACAACATGGCGTTCCCGCAAAGCGCGATGCCCGATATCGTGTCGCCGCTGGAGGGACTGAAGATCGCGGTCTACAAGACCATCGAGACGCGGGGCCCGGACGGGCAGATGGTCAAGGAACAGGTCTTCGACCACTTCAAGGTGATCGCCCCCGGCAGCATGACGGCGCAGCAGTTCGATCAGTTCACGCATGATCTGGTGAACTTCCTGAATTATGTCGGCGACCCGCAACAGGCGACACGTACCTCCATGGGCGTCTGGGTGATCCTCTTCCTGCTCTTATTCACGTGGGTGGCCTGGCTCCTGAAGCGCGAATTCTGGAAGGATGTGAAGTAGGACAGCCCCGGACCCGGTACAGTAAGGGGAAGCTCGGGTGCACTCTAGAGCGCGGGGGCGGAATCGTGTCGAGCAGACGTTCCATCATGACGCTGTTTTCCGCGCCGCGCGACCCGTGGAGCCATCGCACCCGCATCGTGCTCGCGGAGAAGAGCATCGGGATCGACGTCGTCGATGTGGAGCCCGGCAAATACCCTGAGGATCTGCTGGACCTCAACCCCTATCACACGGTCCCCACGCTCGTGGACCGCGATCTCGTGCTCTACGACTCCCGCGTGATCATCGAGTATCTGGACGAGCGCTTTCCCCATCCGCCGCTGATGCCCGTCGACCCGGTCAGTCGGGCACAGTTCCGGCTGGCGCTATATCGCATCGAGCGCGACTGGTACACGTTGCTGCAGCAGATCGAGGTAGAGGACGACAAGAAGCTCCTCCCGAAGCTGCGCAAGGTCCTCGCGGATACCATCGTCCAGGGTGTCGATCTCTTCAAGGTGAAGCCCTACTTCATGTCGGACGAATTCTCGCTGGTGGATGCGACGATCGCGCCGATCCTCTGGCGGCTGTCGCACTACGAGGTCGAGCTGCCGCCGAAGGCGCAGCCCATCCTCAAGTACGCCAGTCAGGTCTTCTCCCGCGCTGCGTTTCGAGAGTCGCTGTCGGAGCGGGAGCGCGAGATGCGGCTCTGAGGAGGTGACGGATGCTCAAAGCTCCTCCCAAGCGGCCCTATCTGCTGCGCGCGATGCATCAGTGGATCACTGACAGCGGCCACACTCCGCATGTGATAGTCGACGCGGAGCGCTCCGGCAGTGAGGTACCGCGCGCCTACGTGCAGGAGGGCAAGATCGTCCTCAATCTCAGCTACACCGCAACGCAGCGCCTGAAGATCGACAACGACGTCGTGGAGTTCGACGCGCGCTTCGCCGGTGTCGTGCACCACGTGCGCTTCCCCGTGAGCACCGTGATGGGCATTTATGCGCGGGAAACGGGCGAGGGGATGATGTTTGCCGAGCAGGACGCCGGTCCGGAGACACCCCCGCCGTCGTCAGGACCCGCACCGGCAGAGGAAGGCAGCAGTGCACCGAAGCGCCCCCAGCTGCGAGTGGTCAAGTAGCCAACGGAGCTGCTTTTGCCGTTTTGTCGTACGGGCCTCGCATGCAAATGTCTTTGCCGCGGGGACGCCGTGACAAAATCGCAGGAGCGATTTTGGACGCGGAGGCCGGCCCGAAGGGCTCGGCGCAGGGATGGGGCCGAGCAATCCGGTTGCGCGGGCTACCGCCCGCTCACTGATCCCTGGAGGCTCTCTTCCAGCATCCCTGCTTGCAGAAGCCTCGCGGCAAAGACATTTGCACGCGAGGCCCTTCATACAGTTAGCCCAAAAGCAAGCCAGTAAGCGGCCCCGGGCCGTTCCCGGGGCCGCGAGGTCAAATGCGGTCACATGGCCGCGCTCGCGCAAAGCGGCAGGATGCCGACTTTGCGCCAGAAGAAGAGGGAGCCGGCCTGTAAGCCGGGTTCTGTCGAGAGCAATCATTCCTCTGCGATCCACGTCGCCGTGGACCTCTAGCGGCCTACCCGGAAGCGCGCGCGGATCGGCGCTGCGCGCCCTGTTGCCAGAGCCCGCTGCTTCCCTATTTGGCCTTGCTCCAGGTGGGGTTTGCCATGCCAGCCTTGTTACCAAGGCCGCGGTGCGCTCTTACCGCACCGTTTCACCCTTGCCGTCCCGCGCGGCTTGCGCCGCGAGGTCTTGGGCGGTTTGCTTTCTGTTGCACTTTCCGTGGGCTCGCGCCCCCCAGGCGTTACCTGGCACCTGATCCGCCGGAGCCCGGACTTTCCTCCCCTTCGAAACAATGTCGAAGCAGCGATTGCCCGGCCGGCTCCCTTGGGTATCTTACCATCCGCGCCTCGTGACTTTATCGATACCGCGGCCCAGAACGGCCCGGGGCCGCCTATTGGGTCGCTTTGGGGCGCCGGCGGAGACAGAACGGCCTCGGGGCTGGTGATTGATCTCCTTTCGCATGGCGCTCGGGTTACGGCTCCACGGGTGGGGAACGGCTGCGGGGCGCAATCAATCGCTTTCGGGCGGGGAGGAAGGGGAGCTTCGGTGCTGTGTCAGGGCATAGGCTTCAGCGCGCGTGGCGCCGGTCAGCTGCGCGGCGATTGCGGCGGCACGGCTGGGCGACAGCTCTTTGGAGAGCAGATCGACGGCCCGGCGCAGGAGAACGGCGTCGAAGCCGGCAGACGCGGCGGGCACGGCGCCTGCCACCACGATCGTGATTTCGCCGCGCTGGAAGTGGTCTTCTGTCGCGGCTCTTTGCACGAGTTCTGCCAGTGTGCCGCGATAGAGCGTCTCGTGGGCTTTCGTCAGCTCGCGCGCGACCACCGCACGCCTCTCGTCGCCGAACTCCGCGGCGAGGTCGGCGAGGGTTGCGGCGATGCGATGAGGGGCTTCGAAAAAGACGAGAGTGCGAGGCTCGCCGGCGAGCTGCGAGAGTTGGGCGCGCCGCTCGCTCGCACGCGCGGGGAGAAAGCCTTCGAAGCAAAAGCGGCTGACGGGTAGCCCCGCGACGGCCAACGCCGTGGTGATGGCGGAAGGACCGGGAATCGCCTCGACGTCGATGCCGGCGTCCGCGGCGGCCCGAACCAGCTCATACCCGGGATCGGAGAGGAGCGGGGTGCCCGCATCGCTGACGAGGGCGATCGTTTCGCCGGCCGCCAGCCGCGCCAGGATTTCCGGCACACGCTGGGTCTCGTTGTGCGCGTGCAGCGACAGCAACGGCCGCGCGATGCCGAGCGCCTGCAGCAGCGCGCCTGTGTGGCGCGTGTCCTCCGCCGCTACGGCGGCGGCGCTCTCCAGCGCCTGGCGGGCGCGCGCGCTAACATCGCCCAAGTTGCCGATCGGCGTCGCGATGACTTGCAACCGGCCTCGTGGCTTGCCCACTATAATCCCCTCCCCGCCGCAATGAGAGCACGCTCCCCTGTGTCTATCCCATCATGATGCAGTACGACCGCGTACCCCCGGTACGGGGATGTGCCCCGCCGCCGCAGGGGGCGGAGTTTTGAACAAAAACCACGCTTTTTGTTCAAAACCGTGCTGGGCCGGGCAGGAGCCCGGATCCAGCGCATAGTAACGAGGCTTCTCAACCATGCATGCGCGATGGACCGTCAGCCTGGCTGCGCTCGCCGCAGTCACCTTGGTGCTCGCGGGGTGCGCCAGCGTTCCGTCTGGCCCTGCGCCCTCCGCCGGGCAGGCCGCTACGCTCGCCCGCCAGGGAAACCCCGCCGGCGCCGCACAAATGTACGAGGCCCTGGCCAATGAGAGCCACGGCGCGCAGCGCAACGGCTTCGCACTCCAGGCAGCGGAAGCGTATCTCACTGCGCGGCGGCCGGACGGTGCGGCCAGCGCCCTCGATCTTCTGTCTCCGCCGCTTTCGGCCGACGAGACACTCGACCGCTCGCTGGTCGAGGCCCGGATCGCATCCCAGCGCGGGCAGGCCGCGCACGCGTGGCAGCTGATCCAGACCGTGGTGGCGCCGCAGCAGGCAGAGCCCGCCAGCCGGTACTGGCGCCTGCGGCAGCAAGTCGCGTTCGCGGCGGGGCAGCCGGCTGCCGGGGTCGAGGCGGAAGTGCACCTTGAACGTTGGCTGCCCAATGCCGCGGAGGTCCAGCAGAGCCGGGTCGCCCTCCTGAATGACCTGCGCAACGCCTCGGAGCGCGGCGTCAGGCTTCAGCCGGGAACCGAGCAGCGCCCCGTCATTCGCGGCTGGCTGGAGTTGGCGCCACTTGCCGCGGAGGTGACGCGCAATCCGACGGTCGCGACGGCCGGCCTGACTACATGGTTGGAGGACCATCCCGGCCATCCGGCCGCCGAGGTCGTGCGCAGCGAGCTCCTCGGCGAGCAGCCGCAACCGCTCGCGGCCCAGGCGCACATTGCGTTGCTCCTGCCCCTCACCGGGCCCGCGGGGCCGCTGGCGGCCAGCGTTCGCGATGGATTTCTCACCGCCTACTACCAGACGCCGGTGCAGCAGCGCCCCCTCGTGCGGGTCTACGATACCGGCGAAGAATCCGTTACCGATGAGATCGGCGCTGCGGCTCAGTCGGGTGCCGACATCATCGTGGGGCCCTTGACGCGCCAGGCCGTGGCGGTGGCGGCGGCGGACCGGATGCAGCGCCCGCCGCTTCTGGCCCTCAATTTTCTGCCGGATGGAGAACAGGCGCCGCCGCTCTTCTTTCAGTTCGCCCTCTCGCCCGTAGAGGAAGCGAGGCTGGTCGCGCGCCGCGTATTGAGCGACGGGCACCATTTGGGTGTCGCAATCGTGCCGGCCGGAGACTGGGGCTCGCGCGTGCTCGCTGCCTTCGACCAGGAGCTCCAGGGCGGCGGCGGGACGATGCTCGCCACCACCATGATCGATACTTCCGAGGCAGACTATTCCGATGAGCTCAAGCAGGTGCTCGGCATCGACCAAAGCCGCGCCCGCCTCGAGAGGGTGGAATCGCTTCTGGGCACGCATCTCGAGTTCGTGCCGCGACGCCGTCAGGACATCCAGTTCATCTTCTCCCCTGCGCCGACGGCGAGCATCGAGCGCCAGCTGCAACCGCAGCTGCGGTTCTACTACGCCGGCGGCATTCCGACGTACGCGACTTCCGGCGCATTCGAGCCCGACCCGCGCGCCAACGTGGATCTCGATGGGCTGATGTTCCCGGACACGCCGTGGATGCTCGGCAGCCCGCTGGCCGAGGCCGTCCGGTCGGCTGCCAGCCAAGCCTGGCCCGTCGGGGGTCCACGCACGGGGGATCTGTTCGCCTTCGGCTTCGATGCCTACCGGATTGCGGCGGCCCTGCGCGAGAACCGGGCCCCCTCGTCGCTGGATCTGAACGGCCTCACGGGCCAGTTGACGCTCGATCCCGACGGACACATTCATCGGCAGCTGGTTTGGGCCCGCCTTCACGGCGGTGAGGTCACCGAGCTCCCGGGTGCACCGGGCGGCTGAGTGACCGCGGGATGTGCCCGTGGAAGGCGCGAGGCTCACGTGGAGGCAAAGGCTCGGCCTGCAGGCCGAGAATGCCGCTGCGGCATACCTGCATTCGCAGGGCGCGCATGTCCTCCTGAGAAACTACCGCTGCCGCTGCGGCGAGCTCGACATCGTCGCCCGGCTCGGCGACAGCGAGCTCGCGATCGTGGAGGTTCGCACTCGCTCGTCAAACGCGTACGGGGGAGCTGCGCAGAGCGTTGACGCCAGCAAGCGACAGCGGCTCATTCGCGCGGCGACTCGGTTGCTGCAGCAGCGGAAAGATCTCGCACGGCTGCGCGTGCGCTTCGATGTCATCGTCGTCTCCGATCCCTGCAGCGATGCGCCGCACATCGAGTGGATCAAACACGCGTTCTCGACCTGAAAACGGCCGCGCCGGAGGCCTAGATGACCTACTGGATAAGGTTATCGGGGCAAGCTGCTGATTGCTAAGACGAATGACTCCGAAGCGCTGTTTGAAGCGCTTTCCGGTTTTACCTAACCCGTTGTCGTTGTGACAAATTTCTCACTTTTTCAATTGACATAGCGCGACTGCGATTTCATAGTGGCAGGGAGTGGGAGAAAGTGGGAGGAGATGGGTTAGATCCCCCGCACAAATTCATGTTTCGCGGCGCCACAAAAATCACCCTGGATGAAAAAGGTCGGATGGTCATGCCTACCCGCTATCGGGAGCAGATCGTCGAGCGTGCCCAGGGGAAATTGGTGGTGACCGTGGATCGGGATGGCTGCCTTCTCATCTACCCGCTGCCCGAGTGGGAGCTGATCGAGAGCAAAGTGATGAGCCTTCCGACCCTGAAAGCGCCGGCGCGGCGGCTGCAGCGCCTGATGGTCGGCCACGCGAACGATCTCGAGCTCGATGGGCATGGCCGGATTCTACTCCCGCCGGAGCTGCGCGAGTTCGCCGGGCTCGAGCGCCACGGCATGTTGATCGGCCAGGGCAACCGCTTCGAGTTGTGGAATGACGCGCGCTGGGGCGAGCGGCTCGATGAAATGTTGAAGAGCGAGGAGGCTGCGACGGATCTGCCGTCGGAGTTCGACTCGCTGTCGTTGTAAGAGTCAGGGGTGTGGACGAGCACATCCCGGTGCTCGCAGATGAGGCGCTCGGGGCACTTGCCCTCGAGCCGGGCGGTTACTATGTCGATGCGACGTTCGGGCGCGGTGGCCATACGGCACTCCTCCTCCAGGCCCTGGGTCCGGAGGGCCGCGTGCTCGCGATCGACCGGGACCCGCAGGCCGTCGCGGCCGGCGGCCGGCGCTTCGCCGGCGAAATGCGGCTTGCGCTCGTGCACGCGTCGTTTGCCGACATCGGCGCGCTCGTGCCGGCTCACTCGGGCGGACGCGCTTGCCGGGGTGTTCTGCTCGACCTCGGCGTTTCCTCACCGCAGCTCGACGATCCGGCGCGCGGCTTCAGCTTCCGGGCCGACGGTCCGCTCGATATGCGCATGGACCCGACACGCGGTGAGCCGGTCTGCGCGTGGCTCGCTCGTGCGGGCGTCGACGAGATTCGCGAGGTGATCGCCACACTGGGAGAAGAGCGCTTCGCGCGCCGCGTGGCGCAGGCCATCGTGGCGGAAAGGCGCGAGCGGCCGATCGAGCGCACGCGCGAGCTCGCGGAGCTGGTGGCGCGCGCAGTCAGGACGCGAGAGCCGGGCAAGCACCCGGCCACGCGTACCTTTCAGGCGCTGCGGATGTACGCCAACGATGAGCTCGGACAACTCGAGAAGGCGCTGACCGGCGCGGTCCTTTCGCTCGCCACCGGCGGGCGCCTCGCCGTCATCAGCTTCCATTCGCTCGAGGATCGCCTGGTCAAGCACTTCATGCAGCGGGAGTCGCAGCTCGATCCAGCGGCCGCGTCGCTGCCGATCGTACCGCCGCAGCTCACGCCACGCCTCAAGCGGGTCGGCCGCAAGATGCGCCCGAGCAGGGAGGAAGTCGCGCGCAATCCGCGGGCGCGCAGTGCACTGCTGCGCGTCGCGGAGAAAGTCATATGAGGCTTGCGGTCGCTACGACTCTGGGAGTCGCAACCGCGGCGCTTTGGGCCGCGGTGCTGCTGTCCGCCGCGGGCTCGGTCTACTGCAAATTTCGCGCGCGGCAGCTCTTCATCCAACTCGAGCAGCTGAGCACGCAGCGCGACAACCTGGACATCCAGTGGGGCCAGCTCCAGCTCGAGCAGAGTGCCTGGTCCACGCACGCCTTCGTCGAGAGCGTTGCAGGCAAGAAGCTGCACATGACGATGCCGTTGCCGAAGGACATCGTAATAGTTCAACCATGAAGACGCGCAACGCACGCCATTCCGCGCCGCGCTCGTTCCGCTGGCGGGCGCACTTCCTGGTGGGGCTGCTGGGGGTAGCTGCAGTGGCGCTGCTCTGCCGCGCCGTCGACCTGCAGCTCTTCGAGTACTCCTTCCTGTCGAAGCAGGGCGACGTCCGCTTCACGCGGGTCGTCGACATCGCAGCGCATCGCGGCACGATCACCGACCGCTACGGTGAGCCGCTGGCCGTGAGCACGCCCGTCGACTCGATCTGGGTGAGCCCGAAGCAGATCGTGAATGCGCGCGGCGAGGTTGCGCGGCTCGCCGGAGCCCTCGGCATCAACAGACAGGACCTGCTGCGTCGCATCACCAGCAATCTCGGCCGCGACTTCCTCTACGTGGCGCGCCAGTGTCAGCCTGCGGAGGCGGCGCGGATCAAGGCGCTCGGCATCCCCGGCGTATACCTCTCACGCGAGTACCGCCGGTATTATCCGGCGGGGGAAGTCACCGGTCAGCTCATCGGCTTCACCAATGTTGACGATAAGGGTCAGGCGGGGCTGGAGCTCGCCGACGACCAGTGGCTGACGGGGATCGATGGCGAGAAACGCGTGATCCAGGACCGCTATGGCCGGATCGTGCAGGACATCGAGAGCATCCGGCCCGCCCGGCCCGGCCGGGATCTCGTGCTCTCGATCGACCTGCGCATTCAGTACCTCGCCTATCGCGCCCTGAAGGAGCAGGTGGCGGAGCAGAAGGCGAGCTCCGGCGCAATGGTGGTGATCGACATCGCCACGGGCGAAGTGCTCGCCATGGTGGACCAGCCGGCGTTCAATCCCAACGATCGCGAGCAGATGCAGCAGTGGCGCTACCGCAATCGCGCCGTCACCGATGTCTATGAGCCCGGGTCATCGATGAAGCCGTTCTTCGTCGCCGCGGGACTGATCTCCGGCCGATACAACGACCGCTCGATCATCAATACCTCACCGGGTTTCATCAAGGTCGGTGCCCACGTATTCACGGATGACGGCCACGACTACGGGCCGATCGACATCGCCCTGGTGCTCGCGCATAGCTCGAATGTGGGCATGGCACACCTGGCGCTGTCTCTGCCGCCGCAGCTCATCTGGACGACGCTGCGCGGCTTCGGCTTCGGACAGCTCGCCACGAGCGGCTATCCGGGAGAATCGGCGGGACTGTTGGCGCCGCTGCACACCTGGCGGCCCATCGACATCGCCACGATGTCGCACGGCTATGGCATTTCCGTGACGACTCTGCAGCTTGCCCACGCCTATGCAACCGTCGGCGCGCTCGGTGTCATGCGGCCGATTTCATTCTTCCGCGTCGATGCCCCGCTCGCAGGCAGGCAGGTGATGGATCCGGGACTCTGTCGCGAGCTGATAGCCATGATGCGCTCAGTCATCACCCTGGAAGGCACGGCGCCACTAGCCGCGATTCCGGGCTATACGGTTTCCGGCAAGACGGGGACGGCTTGGAAGGCGGAGGCCGGCTCCTATGAGCAGCACCATTACGTCTCGGTGTTTGCCGGCGTGGCGCCCGCGAGCGCGCCGCGGCTGGCGGCTGCGGTACTCATCAACAACCCGGAGAACGGAATTCATCACGGCGGCGATGTGTCCGCACCGGTGTTCTCGAAAGTGATCGGCAGAGCCCTGCGCCTGATGGCCGTGGCGCCGGACGAGCCGGTGCAGCAGCCGGCACAGCTGCGGACGGCATCCATCCAATGACGCCCGGCGCCACTCCAAACTCAACACGCCGCGTACGGCTTGCCGAGCTGACCGCCGGACTCGCCGCTGCGCCCGCAGCGATTGAAGTCAGCGACGTGACGGTGGACTCGCGCACGGTGAGCCGTGGCGCGCTGTTTCTCGCATGCCGCGGCCAGGGCCGTCACGGCGCAGAGTTCGCCGATCAGGCGCTGGCGCGCGGCGCACGCGCGGTGCTCTACGAGCCGTCTGCGGGGGCGCTCGAGCTGATCGAGGCGGCGCTCCGAGGGCTGCCCCGCGCCAGGGGGGACCTCTCGGAGGAGGTGTTTGTCGCCGCTGTGCCGCAGCTTTCCCGCCGGGTCGGAGTCATTGCCGATCGGTTCTTCGGCCGGCCCTCACAGGAGCTGACCGTCGCGGGCGTGACGGGCACGAACGGTAAGACGACCTGCGCCTGGCTCCTCGCGCAGGCGCTGAATCGTTGCAGCCGTCCCGCCGCCTACATGGGCACGATCGGCTTCGGCTTCCCGGATGCGCTCGCTGTCACGGAGCACACCACTTCCGATGCAGTCACCGTGCACCGCCGGTTGGCGGCGATGAGGGCCCTCGGCGCCGAGGCGGTGAGCATGGAAGTGTCCTCGCACGCACTTGATCAGGCGCGGGCCGGCGGTGTGCGTTTCCATACCGCGGCGTTCACCAATCTCACGCGCGATCATCTCGATTATCACGGCACCATGGCAGCGTACGCCGAAGCCAAGGCGCGCCTCTTCGCCTGGCCCGGCCTCGGGCTGCGCGTGATCAACGTCGATGACGAGTTCGGCGCCCGGCTCGCCGGGCAACTTTCGGCCGCGCAGCTGGTCATCACAGTGCGCGCGAGCGCAGCGCCCGCGGTGCCGCGAGGTACGAGGCTGGTGCGCGCTCTGCGAGTCGCGGCTGCGGTCTCGGGCCTGCTGATCGACGTGGAATCCAGCTGGGGCGCGGCGCAGCTCAACGTGCCGCTGATCGGCGAGTTCAACGCCGACAACACGCTCACGGTGTTTGCCGTGCTGCTCGCTTGGGACATCCCGCTGGCCACGGCGGCCGCCGCGCTGGCGTCGTGCCGGGCGGCGCCCGGACGGATGGAAGCCTTCGGCGGCCACAGCGGCGCGCCACTGGCAATAGTGGACTACGCGCACACACCGGATGCGCTGGCGAAGGCACTGCGCGCGGCGCGCCTGCACTGCCGCGGGCGCCTGCGGGTCGTCTTCGGCTGCGGCGGCGATCGTGATCCGGGCAAGCGGCCGATGATGGGGCGGATCGCCGCGGAGCTCGCGGACGAGTCCGTTGTCACGGACGACAACCCGCGCAGCGAGCCGCCGGAGCGCATCGTGCAGCAGATCGTGGCCGGCTTTCCCCGCAGTGCCGCGGCTCGGGTCGAGCATGATCGCGCACGGGCCATCCGGGGCACACTCGCGGGATCCGGGCCGGAGGATGTGGTGTTGATTGCCGGCAAGGGGCATGAGGAGTATCAGATTTACGGCGGCGAGCGCCGCCCGTTCAGCGACCAGACCGTGGCGCGCGCGGCGCTCGAGGCGATGCGGCCGTGAGCGCTGATTCGACAATCGAGCGGACGCTGCGGAATTTTGCGCGGGCCTGCGGTGGCCGGCTCGAGGGCCGCGACCGCGCCTTTGCCGGCGTCTCGAGCGACAGCCGCACGTTGGCGGCGGGCGATCTCTTCGTCGCATTGCGCGGCCCGCGCTTCAACGGCAATGAATTCGTCGGGGCGGCGCTGGCTGCCGGCGCAGCGGGAGCCGTCGTCGACGCGCCGCAGCCGGTTGCTCTCGCGCAGATCGTCGTCGTGGATACGCAAGCTGCGCTCTTGCGCGCAGGCCACGCATGGCGCGAGGCGCTCGCGATCCCGATAATCGGGGTGGCCGGCAGCAACGGCAAGACCACGGCCAAGGAAATGACCGCGGCCATCCTCTCCCGTGCGGGCAGTACTCTGGCTACCCGCGGCAATCTCAACAATCACATCGGCGTGCCGCTGACATTGCTGCGGCTCGAGCCCGGACACCGTTTCGCGGTCATCGAGATGGGAGCCAACCGCGCGGGCGAAGTGGCCGAGCTGGTCAAAGCGGCGCGCCCGACGGTCGGACTCATCACCAACGCCGGCGCGGAGCATCTCGAGGGCTTCGGCAGCCTCGAGGGCGTGGCGCGCGCGGAGGGCGAGATGGTCGCAGGTCTCGCTGCCGACGCGACGGCCGTGTTGAATGCGGACGACGAGTTCGCGCATCTCTGGCGCGGTATGACCGCGGCGCGAGTCCTCACCTTCGGCATCGAGCGCCCCGCGGATTTTCGCGGGTCAGACCTGCGCACGACCCTCGGCGCGCAGGGATTCCGCACTCGATTCCGCTTCTCGAGCCCGCTCGGGCAGGCGGACGCCGAGCTTCACGTGGGCGGGCGGCACAACGTCGCGAACGCTCTCGGGGCCGCCGCGGCGGCCGCCGCTGCCGGCGCAACGCTCGGGCACATCGTCGCGGGCCTCGGCGCCATGCGGCCCGTGCCGGGACGCCTGCAGTTGCGGCAGGCCGAGTGCGGCGCCTGGATCATCGATGACTCCTACAACGCCAATCCGAGCTCAGTGCGCGCCGGGATCGAGGTGCTCGCCTCGACCGAGGGCCGGCGCTGGCTGGTGCTGGGGGACATGGCGGAGCTCGGCGAGTTTGCCGCGGAAGCTCATGCGCAGATCGGCGCCTTCGCCCGCGAGCACGGGATTGAGTATCTGTTCGCCACGGGCCCGCTGGCAGCGCTCGCCGTGGAGCGGTTCGGCACTGGCGGTAAGTGGTTCCCGGATACGGAAGCGTTGACGCGCGAGCTCCTGCGCGCCCTGTCTCCCGATGCGGCCGCGGGCGGCAGCGGGCCGGCGGCGAGCGTGCGCCTCCTCGTCAAAGGCTCGCGAGTCAACAGGCTGGAGCGTGTGGTGGCGGCTCTGGTGGGCAACATCAACGACAACCCGGACGGACATTAAGTGCTTTACTGGCTCGCACACTGGCTCGCGCAACGAACGACGCACTGGCATACCGGCTTCAACGTCTTCTCCTACCTGACTTTCCGCGCCATTCTGGCGACGATCTCTTCGCTCGCGATCTCGCTCATCGTCGGACCGGGGCTGATAGAGCGTCTGTCGCGCTATCAGATCGGCCAGGTCGTGCGCGACGACGGCCCCAAGACCCATCTCCCCAAGGCCGGCACGCCGACCATGGGCGGCACATTGATCCTGGTAACGACGCTCGTGAGCACGATCCTATGGGCGGATCCCTCCAACCGCCTGGTCTGGACGGTGCTCGGGGTGACATTCGCTTACGGCCTCATCGGCTTCTACGATGACTACCTGAAGCTGGTGGTGCGCAATCCTCGCGGGCTCGCGGCGCGTTGGAAGTACCTCTGGCAGTCGGTAGCGGGCATTGCCACCGCGGCAACCCTCTATTTCACTGCGACCCAGGGAGCGGAGAGGACGCTCTTCCTCCCCTTTGTCAAGACGTTCGCAGCCCCGTTGTCGGCGACCGCTTTCATCGCAATCGCCTATTTCATGATCGTCGGCATGAGCAACGCGGTGAATCTCACCGATGGTCTCGATGGCCTTGCCATCATGCCTGCGGCGCTGGTCTCCGCGGCGCTCGGGATTTTTGCCTACGCCAGCGGCAACCACGTGTTCGCCCATTACCTGCAGATCCCCGACCTTCCGGGGACCGGGGAGCTGTTGATCTTCTGCTCGGCGCTGAGCGGCGCCGGCCTGGGCTTTCTCTGGTTCAACGCCTATCCGGCGCAGGTATTCATGGGCGATGTCGGTGCGCTCGCGATCGGCGCCGCGCTCGGCGTGATCGCCGTGATCGTGCGCCAGGAGGTGGTCGCGCTCGTCATGGGCGGCATCTTCGTGCTCGAGACCGCCTCGGTGATCCTCCAGGTCGCATCCTTCAAGCTCACCGGCCGGCGCATCTTCCGCATGGCGCCGCTGCACCACCACTTCGAGCTCAAGGGCTGGGTGGAGCCCAAGGTGATCGTGCGGTTCTGGATCATCTCGCTTCTCCTCGTGCTCGCGGGGCTCGCCACTCTCAAGCTGCGATGAGCACCCCGACGCACAAGCCTTCCTCCGCCGTCATCGTCGGCCTCGGACGCACCGGGCTCTCCTGCGCCCGATATTTACACGAGCACGGCTGGCGGCTGGCGGTCACGGACACACGGCGCGAGCCGCCGCAGCTCGCGGCGCTACGCGCGCTCGATCCGCAGATCCCGGTGCGACTCGGCGGGCTCGACGAGCAGCTTCTCGACGACGCGCTCTGCGTGGTGGTATCTCCCGGCGTGTCGCTGGCGGAGCCCTTCTTTGCCGAGGCGCGCCGCCGCGGGTTGGAGATCGTCGGCGACATCGAGCTCTTCGCGCGCGCCGTGGACGCGCCGGTTGCCGGTATCACCGGCACGAACGGCAAGAGCACGGTGACCACACTGGTGGGCCGCATGGCGGCCCGGGCAGGTGTGGAGGTGCGGGTGGGCGGCAATCTCGGCGAGCCGGCGCTCGATCTGCTGGCGGCGGCGCACCGCACCGGCGAGACCGTCGGCCTCTACGTGCTCGAGCTCTCGAGCTTCCAACTCGAGACGACTCACTCGCTCGATCTCGCAGCGGCGGCTGTGCTCAACGTCAGCCCCGATCATCTCGACCGGTACGCCTCCGTCGCAGTCTATGCCGACGCGAAGGCGCGCATCTTCGCGCGAACCGACACTGCCGTGATCAATCTGGATGATCCGCTGGTAGCGGCCATGCCGCGTCCCGGTCAGAGCACGCTGAGCTTCTCCTTGCGCGCCGCCATCGGGGCCGACTACGCGGTGACCATACGCGACGGCAACACGTGGCTAACGCGTCGGGGCCAGCCGGTGCTGCAGGTGTCGGCGATGCGAATCCGAGGCCTGCACAACGCGGCCAACGCCCTGGCGGCGCTCGCGCTCGGGGAGGCTTTGGGCCTGCCCTTGCCCGCCATGCTCACCGAGCTCGAAACGTTCACGGGTTTGCCGCACCGCACGCAGTGGGTCGCGCAAGTCGAGGGTGTCACCTACATCGACGACTCCAAAGGCACGAACGTCGGCGCGACGGTCGCGGCGGTGGCGGGCATGGCGGGACCGCTGGTCATCATCGCGGGCGGCGACGGCAAGAATCAGGACTTCGCGCCGCTGGCGGCGGCATTCCGCGGCAAGGTGCGTCACACGGTGCTCATCGGGCGCGACGCGCGTCTCGTGGGTGAGGCGCTGCGCGGCGTCTGCACCACGGAGTACTGTCCCTCACTCCAAGAGGCCGTGCGGGCGGCCGCGGCCGCGGCCCGGGGCGGTGACACCGTGTTGCTCTCCCCCGCGTGCGCGAGCCTCGATATGTTCCGTGACTACGCGCACCGGGGAGCGGTATTCGCGCAAGCGGTGAAGGAGCTGGCGGCATGACTGAGGCCAGCCTGCGCGCTCCCATCAGCTCCACGGCCCGGGGTCGAGCCGCGGCCGTCCACATCGACAGCGTGTCGCTGGCGCTGGTGTTGGCCCTTCTCCTGTTGGGGCTGGTGATGGTAACCTCCGCCTCCATCTCCATCGCGAGCCGCGATACCGGCAATCCCTTCTACTTCCTCGAGCGGCAGGTGCTGACCGCGCTCGTCGGCACGGCGGGGGCGGTGCTCGTCTTCTGCTTCCGGATGGAGCGTTGGGAGCGTCTCTCCACGGTGCTCCTCGCCGCCGCGTTCGTCATGCTGCTCACGGTGCTCGTGCCCGGCCTCGGGGAAGTGGTGAACGGCGGCCGGCGCTGGCTGCGGCTCGGGGGCGTCAGCTTCCAGGTCTCGGAGCTCGCCCGCGTGCTCGTGTTGATCTACGTCGCCAGCTACGCGGCGCGGCGGCAGGATGAGCTGCGCGAGACCTTCACCGGTCTCATCAAGCCGCTGCTGCTGCTGGCTCTGGTGTCAGTGCTGCTGCTCGGGGAGCCTGATTTTGGCGCCGCCACGGTGCTCTTCGCCACCGGCTTCGGCATGCTCTTCATCGCCGGCGCGCGGCTGCGGTACGTCATCGTCCTGACCGCGGTGGCTGCCGCTCTCTTCGCGCTGCTCGCCGTCACTTCCGCCTACCGGCTGCGGCGTCTGACAGGCTTCCTCGACCCTTGGGCCCACGCTTACAGCAGTGGCTTCCAGCTCACGCAATCGCTGATCGCGATCGGGCGCGGCAAATGGCTCGGTGTCGGGCTTGGCAACAGCGTGCAGAAGCTCTTCTATCTGCCCGAGGCGCATACTGACTTTCTGTTCGCGGTACTCGCCGAAGAGCTCGGGCTTCTCGGCGTGCTGCTCACGCTCGGCCTCTTCGTCGCGCTCATCTGGCGCGCCTTCTACGTCGCGCGGCTCGCCGCGCAGGCCGGTCTCGACTTTCAAAGCTATCTCGCCGCGGGATTCGCTCTCTGGATCGGCATCCAGGCCTTCATCAACGTCGGCGTCAACATGGGCGTGCTGCCTACCAAGGGGCTGACGCTGCCCCTGATGAGCTACGGCCGCTCGAGCCTCGTCGTGACGCTGGTGTGGGTGGGAATGCTGCTGCGCGTCTATCACGAGACGATGATGGAGCGGCGCGGGTCGGCCACCGTCATGGCGCGGGGCGCCACGTGACAAAATCGTCTGGAACGATTTTGGACGGCGACAGCCGCAACACCCGTCCGATCCTCATCATGGCGGGCGGTACCGGCGGGCACGTGTTCCCGGCCCTGGCTCTCGCCCGCCGCTTGCGCGAGCAATCGGTGGAGGTCGTCTGGCTCGGCACGCGCCGAGGTCTCGAGGCCCGTATCATCCCCGCCGAAGGCATTGCGATCGAATGGCTGTCGGTCGGCGGTCTGCGCGGGAAGGGCTGGCGCACGCTCCTCGCGGCACCCTGGCGGCTGACCGTGGCACTGCTGCAGGCGCTGCGGGTCATCTCGCGGCGGCGGCCCGCGATCGTCGTCGGTCTCGGCGGGTTCGTCACCGGACCGGGTGGGATCGCCGCATGGCTCACCCGGCGGCCGCTCATCATTCACGAGCAGAACGCAGTCGCCGGCTTCACCAACCGCTGCCTGGCGCACCTCGCGCGCGAGGTGTTGGAAGCCTTTCCCGACAGCTTTGCGGCCGGCGTGAAGGCGCGAACTGTCGGCAACCCCGTCCGCCGCGACATCAGTGCGTTGAGACCGCCCACCGAGCGGTTCGCGGGGCGCGAAGGAGCCGTACGCATCCTCGTCGTCGGCGGTAGCCAGGGCGCAGTCCGACTCAACACGGTGGTGCCTTACGCGCTGGCGCGGCTCGCCGGCGTCATCCGCTTCGATGTCCGCCACCAGGCGGGCGAGCGTTGGATCGAGGCGGGCCGGCAGAGCTATGCCGATGCCGGCGTGCGCGCGGACGTGCGGCCTTTTATCGAGGGCATGGCCGAGGCCTACGGGTGGGCTGACCTGGTGATCTGCCGCTCCGGGGCCCTCACCGTCTCCGAGCTGGCCGCGGCAGGCGTGGGCGCCGTGCTGGTCCCATTCCCCGCCGCCGTCGACGACCACCAGACTCACAACGCGCGATTCCTGGTGCGCGAGGGCGCGGCGGTGCTCATTGCCGACCGTGACTTGACCATCGAGCGCCTCGCCGCAGAGTTGGAGCGACTCTGTGCCGGCCGCGACAGGTTGCTTGCGATGGCCGAGAGTGCGCGGCGGCTCGCCCGCCCCGATGCGACCGAGCAGCTGGCCGCGTCCTGCCTGCAGCTCGTAAGGAGCGCCGCATGACCGAGGAGCGGCGTACCTCGTTGGAGCGCCCACAGTTGGAGCGGCGTCGCGGCACCGATCTGCCCGACCGGATGCGCCGCATCAACACGATTCATTTCGTCGGGATCGGCGGCAGCGGCATGAGCGGCATCGCCGAAGTGCTGCTCAACCTCGGCTACCTCGTGCAGGGCTCGGATCTGAAGGCCGGACCCGTGACGGAGTGGCTCACGCAACTCGGTGCGCGCGTGCGCCTCGGACATGCGGCTGAGAACGTCGCGGGCGCGGATGTGGTCGTGGTCTCGAGCGCCATCGCGCGGGGCAACCCGGAGGTCGAGGCTGCGCTCGCGCGACGCGTGCCGGTGGTCTCCCGAGCCGAGATGCTGGGCGAGCTCATGCGCTTCCGCTACTCGATCGCGGTGGCGGGCACGCACGGCAAGACGACGACTACCAGTCTCATCGCCAGCATTTTGGCGGAGGGCGGCGAGGATCCGACATTCGTGATCGGCGGGCGTCTGAAGAGCGCGGGCAGCCACGCCCGGCTCGGCACGGGGCGATACCTCGTTGCCGAGGCCGACGAGAGCGACGCCTCCTTCATGCATCTGCAACCGGTGGTCGCGGTGGTGACCAATATCGACAACGACCACCTGGCGACTCATGGCGGGGATTTCGAGCGGCTGAAGCAGAGCTTCGTCGAGTTCGTGCACAACCTGCCGTTTTACGGCTTGGCGGTGCTGTGCCTGGATGACGAGAACGTGCGCGGTATCCTGGATCGTGTTGGCAGGCCGGTGCTGACGTATGGCCTCGACGCGGCGGCGGAAGTTCGCGCTCTCGAGGTCAGAAGGTTGGGGCTGCAGACGAGGATCCGGGTCGCGCGACCTGGCGGCGCTCCTCTCGAGGTCACCGTCAACCTGCCGGGCGCGCACAACGTGTTGAACTCGCTTGCCGCGATCGCCGTGGCGACGGAGCTCGGCATCGACGATGCGGCCATTGCCCGGGCGCTCGCGGGATTCCAGGGCATCGACCGCAGGATGCAGCACGTTGCCGACATCGACACTGCGGCAGGGACCGTCACGGTGATCGACGATTACGGTCATCATCCGACCGAGGTGGCCGCGACGCTCGAGGCTCTGCGCCAGGGTTACCCCGGCCGGCGCATCGTGCTTGCCTTCCAGCCTCACCGCTACACCCGCACCCATGATCTGATAGACGACTTCGGCAAGGTACTGTCGACGGCGGACGTGCTCCTCGTTACGGAGGTTTACGCTGCAGGGGAGGCCCCGATCGCCGGAGCGGACGGGCGTGCGATTTGCCGCGCCGTGCGCAGCCGTGGACAGGTGGAGCCGCTTTTCGTCGAGCGCGCCGACGAGCTGGCCGAGTCGCTGAAGGACGTGATCCGCGATGGCGATGTGATCGTCGCCATGGGCGCGGGCAACATCAGCGCGGTGGCGCACAGGCTGAAGGAGCGTTTCGCCGCGCTTCTGCCGCCGCGGGGGCGCTCCTGATGCTGGCCGTCGCGGAGGAATTTCTGCCGCGCATCCGGCGCAATGAGCCGATGAGCCGCCACACCTCCTGGCACGTGGGCGGGCCCGCGGAGATCTATTTCACGCCGAACGACCGGCAAGATCTCGCCGCCTTCCTGCGCAGCGTGCCGGCCGAGCTACCGGTGTACTGGGTCGGGCTCGGGAGCAATCTGCTGGTGCGCGACGGCGGGATCGCGGGCGTTGTCATCAGCACCCAAGGCACGTTGGATCGCCTCGAGCGCACGGCTCGGGAGACGGTGTACGCGGAGGCGGGCGGCGCCTGCGCGCGCATCGCCAGGCAGTGCATCAAATGGGGTCTCGGCCCGGCGGAGTTCTTCGCCGGTATCCCGGGCACGCTGGGCGGAGCGCTTGCCATGAACGCCGGCGCCTTCGGCGGGGAGACCTGGCGGCACGTCGTGGAGGTCGAGACCATCGATCGCGCCGGCCGTGAGCATCGCCGGCCCGCGGACGAGTACCGGGTGAGCTATCGTCGCGTCGAGGCGCCGGCGGCGGAGGAATGGTTCCTGGCTGCGAGGCTGCGCTTCGAGGTCCGTCCGCCCGAGCACCGCAGCGGCGTCAATGACATGCTCGAGCGGCGCAAGGCGACGCAGCCGATCGGCGAGTGGAGCTGTGGCTCGGTATTCACCAACCCCCCGGGCGATCATGCCGCACGGCTCATCGAGACCTCGGGCCTGAAAGGTCTGCGCATCGGCGATGCATCCGTGTCGCTGAAGCATGCCAACTTCATCATCAATCATGGCGCGGCCACGGCAGCCGACGTCGAGAGTCTGATCGCACGGGTGCAGGATGAGGTGCAGCGCGCGCATGGCGTGCGGCTGCACCCGGAAGTGCGCACGGTAGGCCAAGCGGCGGGCCGAACGCTGGGAGAGAGGCGCTGATGCGGCTCGCGCACGACCCAACGCTCGCGCGGCGCGCCTGCGATCCCAGGGAGTTCGGGCGCGTGGCCGTGTTGCTCGGCGGTGACTCGAGCGAGCGGGAGATCTCACTCCTTTCCGGCAACGCGGTGCTCGCGGCGCTCAGCCGCCGCGGCGTCGATGCCGCGGCGTTCGATCCACGGGAGCGGTCCCTCGTCGAGTTGCAGGGCTGGGACCGGGTCTGGATTGCGCTCCACGGCCCGGGCGGGGAGGACGGGACGGTGCAGGGAGCGCTCGAGTATCTGGGCATTCCCTACACCGGCAGCGGCGTGGCGGGGTCGGCTACGGCCATGGACAAGCTGCGCACCAAGCGCCTGGCGCAGGCGATCGGGGTTGCATCGCCCGATGCGGTCGAGCTGCGCGGTCCGCAGGACTTCGAGCTGGCGTTGGACCGGCTGGGACTGCCGCTCATCGTGAAGCCCGCCACTCAGGGCTCGAGTGTCGGCATGACGAAGGTCGCGAGTGCCGAGGCGCTCCCCGCCGCCTACGCGGCGGCGGCAGCGGCTGACCGGAGCGTTTTCGCGGAGCCGTGGATCACCGGACGGGAATACACCGTGGCGCTGCTGCAGGGCAAGGCGCTGCCGTCGATCCGGATCGAGACGCCGCGGGGATTCTACGACTACGAGGCGAAGTACTTCCGCGACGACACACGCTATCTCTGTCCGTCGGGCCTGTCGCAGCCGGCTGAGCAGCACCTGCAGAGCCTCGCGCTCGCCGCGTTCGAAGCCGCCGGGGGCGAAGGCTGGGGGCGGTCGGATTTCATGATGGATGCCGCCGGACGGGCGCTCCTGCTCGAGGTCAATACCGTGCCCGGGATGACCGGCCACAGCCTGGTGCCCATGGCGGCGCGGGCGGCAGGGATCGACTTCGATGAGCTGGTGTGGCGGGTACTCGAGACGAGCTTCGTGCGGATTCCCGGGGCATCCCCTGTCGCGCAGGCGGATCTCAGGCGGGCGCGGGGCAACTGATGATTCGAATGCTCTACAAGGCGAAGCGCACCCGCAATCGAATCAAAGCACACGCGGCAGCCGCCGCGCGGCCGCGCTTGCCATGGCGCGCCCTCGGCCGCGCGCTCGCCCTTGGCGGGGCGGTGTTCGTGACGCTATGCGTCGTGTTCTGGGCGCTCGATCAACCGATCCGCACCGTCGAGGTCACGGGGCGATTCCAACACGTCGCGCCGGCTGACATCGAGCAGGCCGTCGGCCGGGAGGTGCGCGGCCAGGGACTGCTCACAGTCAACCTCGCGGACGTCAGCAGTGCGGTCCACACGCTTCCGTGGGTCGATGCCGTGAGCGTCGAGCGTGACTGGCCCCACGGCCTGTCGGTGCTGGTGATCGAGCAGGTCGCCGTGGCGCGCTGGGGCGAGGACGGTCTCGTCAACGGGAACGGCGTCCTCTTCGCAACCGGGGTCACGCGCCCCCCCGCGGCGCTCGCGCGCCTGTCGGGACCCGGGGGCTCCGAGGCGGAGGTCACCCAACGATACCTCGCCATGCAGCGGCGGCTTGCGCAAGCGAGCCTCGCCATCGCGGCGCTGCGGCTCGATGCGCGCGGCGCGTGGCAGCTCGATCTTGCCAACGGCATCACCGTGCGGCTCGGACGGTCACAGGTGGATGAGCGGTTCGAGAAATTCATGAGCGCGGCACTCGGCATCATCGAGCATCGCGCAGCGGACATCTCCTACGTGGATATGCGGTACACAAACGGCTTCGCCATCGGTTGGCGGTCTGGTGCAAGTCATGCTTAAACGCTCGGACAGAAATCTCATCGTCGGCCTCGACATCGGCACCTCCAAGGTGGTCGCGCTGGTGGGCGAAGTCGGTGTCGACGGCACCATCGAGGTGCTCGGCCTCGGGTCCCAGCCCTCGCGGGGCCTCAAAAAAGGCGTGGTCGTCAACATCGAATCGACCGTGCAGTCGATCCAGCGCGCCGTGGAGGAAGCCGAGCTCATGGCGGGCTGCGAGATCCACTCGGTGTTCGCCGGCATCGCCGGCAGCCACGTGCGCAGTCTCAACTCCCACGGCGTGGTGGCGATCCGCGACCGCGAAGTGACGCACGGCGACGTCGAGCACGTCATCGATGCGGCCAAGGCGGTGGCGATCCCGGCCGACCAGAAGATACTGCACGTGCTGCCGCAGGAGTTCATCGTCGACGGCCAGGAAGGCATCCGCGATCCGATCGGCATGTCGGGCGTGCGCCTCGAGGCCAAGGTGCACATCGTCACCGGCGCGGAAAGCGCGGCGCAGAACATCGAGAAATGCATCAAGCGCTGCGGCCTCGAGGTCGACGATGTCGTGCTCGAGCAGCTGGCCTCGAGCTTTTCGGTGCTCACCGACGACGAGAAGGAGCTCGGGGTGTGCCTGGTCGACATCGGCGGCGGCACGACCGACCTCGCCGTATTCGCGCATGGGGCGATCCGCCACACCGCCGTGATCCCCATCGCGGGCGATCAAGTGACCAACGACATCGCCGTATCCATGCGCACGCCGACGCAGCACGCCGAAGACATCAAGATCCGTTATGCGTGCGCGCTGTCGCAGCTCGCCAACCCCGATGAGAGCATCGAGGTGCCGAGCGTCGGCGACCGGCCCGCGCGGCGCCTCGCGCGCCAGACGCTAGCCGAGATCGTCGAGCCGCGTTACGAGGAGCTGTTCGGCCTGGTGCGCGAGGAGCTGCGCCGCAGCGGCTTCGAGGAGGTGGTCGCCGCGGGCGTAGTGCTCACGGGCGGCAGCGCCAAGATGGAGGGCGCGATCGAGCTCGCCGAGGAGGTCTTCCACGTGCCGGTGAGGCTCGGCCTGCCGCAGCAGGTGCACGGCCTCACCGATGTCGTGCGCAACCCCGTTTTCTCGACGGGCGTGGGGCTTCTGCTCTATGCCCGTGACAACTTCCTGCCCGCGCGTCGCGGGCGGTCCCTGGGCAACGCGAAGACGGCGCTCGACCGCATGCGCGCCTGGTTCCAGGGAAACTTTTGACGCTGACAGACCGACCGACTCCCAGAAAATCAACCAACCATTCCAACTAACAGACACTCATCCCCGAGGAGCACGCGCAATGTTTGAACTAATGGACGCCTACAGCCAAAGCGCTGTCATCAAAGTCATCGGCGTGGGCGGCGGCGGCGGCAACGCCGTGGCCCACATGGTCACCTCCGGCATCGAGGGGGTGGAGTTCATGTGCATCAACACCGACTCGCAGGCCCTCAAGCACGCGAAGGTGAAGACCACCCTGCAGATCGGCACCAACATCACCAAGGGGCTCGGCGCCGGGGCGGATCCGGAAGTCGGGCGCCAGGCGGCGATGGAGGATCGCGACCGCGTCGTGGAGCTGGTCGAGGGCTGCGACATGCTGTTCATCACCGCCGGAATGGGCGGTGGCACCGGCACGGGCGCGGCTCCCGTGGTCGCGCAGGTCGCCAAGGAGCTCGGCATCCTGACGGTGGCCGTAGTCACCAAGCCGTTCGAGATGGAGGGCGGTAAGCGCTCGTACGTCGCCGAGCACGGCATTGCGGAGCTCGGCAAGTACTGCGACTCGCTCATCACCATTCCCAACCAGAAGCTCCTCACCGTGCTCGGGGCGCAGACGACACTGCTCGATGCGTTCAAGTCCGCGAACCAGGTGCTGCAGGGGGCGGTGCAGGGCATCGCGGAGCTGATCACTCGCCCCGGACTGATCAACGTCGATTTCGCGGATGTACGCACGGTCATGGCCGAGACCGGCATGGCCATGATGGGCTCGGGAGCCGCGAGCGGCGAAGGGCGCGCGCGCGCCGCGGCGGAGGCGGCGGTGTCCTCTCCTCTGCTCGAGGAGATCAACCTGGCGGGGGCTCACGGCATCCTGGTGAACGTCACCGCCGGCATGGACCTCTCGATCGGCGAGTTTCAGGAGGTCGGCCAGATCGTCAAGCAGTTCGCCTCGGAGGACGCTACGGTGGTCGTCGGCACGGTGATCGATCCGGAGCTCAGCAACCAGGTGCGGGTGACGGTTGTGGCTACTGGACTCGGCCGCCCGGCTGCCGCGGCCCGGTCGCAGTCGTTCAGACACGCCGAGCCGGCACCGGGACGCGGGGAAGCGCCGGCGCGTGAGCGGGAGACGCGGGGGGAGCCGCCCATGCGGGTGGTGCGCCGCAGCCCCCTCTCGAGCAGCGATTACGCGCAACTCGACAAGCCGACGGTCCAGCGGCAGCGGGCAGTAGGCGATGGGCTGCGCCAGGATGTGCAGCCGGAAGATCTGCTTGACATTCCCGCATTCCTGCGCCGCCAAGCTGATTGAGCGTAACTGGCCAGCTTGTGATACGGTAGCGCGCCGTTTCGCGCCACGGACCCCAGCGTGCGTGGCAGCCGTTCTGACCTTAGGGCCGCAGTGGCCGTCGTGGCTTTCGGGTCCGCGGCGAAGGGCGAAGCGGCGCGCAGCGGGCCAGGTCATCCGCGGCCCGCTCGGATCGTTGAGACACGAAGGACTTACGCAGCTACAAACATGGTCGGTCAGCGGACGCTCAAGAACTCGATCCGCGCCACGGGCGTTGGGCTTCATACGGGGAAAAAAGTCCTGATGACGCTCCGTCCGGCTCCTCCAGACACCGGTATCGTGTTCCGGCGGACCGATCTGCCGCTGGCGGTGGACGTGGCGGCGCATGCGGAGAATGTCGGCGACACGACGCTCGGCACAACCCTTTGTCGCGACAGCACGCGGGTCTCTACGGTAGAGCACCTGCTGTCGGCTTTTGCGGGCTTAGGCGTAGACAATGCCATCGTCGAGCTATCGGCGCCCGAGGTGCCCATCATGGACGGCAGCGCGGGGCCGTTCGTCTTCCTGCTGCAGTCGGCCGGCATCGAGGAGCAGCGCGAGCCGAAGCACTTCATCCGCATCAAGAAGCGTTTGCGGGTGGAGGACGGCGACAAGTGGGCGGAATTCAGTCCGTTCGACGGCTTCAAGGTCAACTTCGAGATCGAGTTCAATCACCCGATCTTCAAACGCCGGGCGCAGAAGGCATCGATGGATTTCTCGACGACCTCATTCCTCAAGGAGGTGAGCCGGGCGCGCACGTTCGGGTTCATGCGCGACCTGGAATGGCTGCGCGAGCGCAATCTCGCCCTGGGTGGCAACCTGGACAATGCCGTGGTGCTGGATGATTTCCGGGTGCTCAACGAGGACGGGCTGCGGTACGAGGATGAGTTCGTCAAGCACAAGATCCTGGATGCGATCGGCGATCTTTACCTTCTGGGGCACAGTCTGATCGGCGAGTTCAGCGGGCATAAGTCCGGACACGCACTGAACAACCGTCTGCTGCGGGCGCTGCTCCAGGACGCGACCACCTGGGAGAAGGTGGCCTTCGAGTCTTACGCGGATGCGCCCATTTCCTATATCGAAGCGCCTGCTTTGCCGGGGTCGGGCGGGGGCTGAGACGCGGCGCCGGCTCGGCGCTGCTCCTTAACTTAATCGGGCCGGGTTCCGCGGCCGCCGGGCGGTTTTGTCGGGCGGGGCATTACGCGGACGGTGACTTCTTTGATCTCCGGTTGCGCCTCCTGGATTTGGGCGCGCAGCTCCTGCAGGGCGTAGCGGAGTCGGGCGGACCAGGCCGGGGAATCGGCGAAGACTACCAAGGTGCTGTCGCGCTCGGTTATACCGGTGATTCTGGGGGGCAGCTCGGGGGGGAGACGGGTCTCCAGCCAAGGCCGCCAGAAGGCTTGGCGGGCGGTTTGGCCGGCAGCTCGCGAGAGGACGGGAACCGCGCGGGTCAGCAGGTCTTTGACAGAATGTGTGGGCGCCTTCGGGCCTGTATAGCGGGGCCGAGACCCCAAGTGTGCGCCGCTTCGCGGGGAGCGGGAGGTGAGTTTGCGGACGCCGTGCTTGTGCGGGCCACTGTTATTGGGCATATTCTGGCATGTTGCTCAAGGGCAAACCCGTCGAAAGGCGGGGACGCAAAACCACCGGTCTAAAGCGGAGAGCCATGACAGCGGGGTTGCCGGCAAAGCGCAAGTTCTTTCGCAGAGGAGTGTCCTGGGGCCTTGATGCCCGCGCGAGCGGGTTTCTGCGGCCGGGTAACTCTCGTTGGGCTGGCTGTGCGCTGGTTTTGCTGCGTTGCCTGCCGAAATGTAAGGGGTAGCACGCATGCATTCTGGGCGCACGCCATGAACGTCATCATCTTTTCCAAACGGCACGCAAACGCGCGGCAGTTGAACCTCCCGCCGCTCGCTCTCGCATGCCTGATTCTGGCGGTGCTCGCCATCGTAGGCGGTGCCTTCGGGGCGGGAATGAGCCTCGGGCACGGCGGCGGTGCCAGCGGGCAGGCGCTGGGACAGACCGACCGCTGGTCGCGGATTCTGGCGGAGCAGCGTGCGGAGATCGGCGACCTCAAGCGCCAGATGCATGTGCGCGCCGACGCAATAGCCATTCAGCTCGGCGACATGAAGGCGCACGTCATCCGTCTCGATGCCCTGGGCCAGCGCTTGACGGCTATCGCCGGCATCAAGAGCAGCGAATTCAATTTCGGCCACGATCCGCCGCAGGGTGGACCGGAAACCGACATTCCGGGCGCACGGCCGCAGATCTCCGACATCTCGACCATGCTGAAGACCCTGCAGAGCCAGATCGATCTCAGCGGCTCACAGCTCTCGGCGCTGGAGAACGTCATCCTCTCGCGCCAGCTCGGGCAGCAGATCCATCCGGAGGGGCGTCCCGTCAGCAGCGGCTACATCTCTTCGGGCTTCGGTCAGCGGGTGGATCCCTTCACCGGTGGTGAGGAGTTTCATGAGGGGATCGACTTCGCAGCCCCGGAGGGCACGCGCATCCGCGCGGTGGCCGCAGGGATCGTGACTTGGGCGGGCGCGCGCGGCGGCTACGGCAACATGGTGCAGATCGACCACGGCAACGGCTATGCGACGCGATATGGGCATGCGGACAGGGTACTGGTGCACGTGGGTGAGACGGTACGGCGCGGCGACGTGCTGGCGCTCGTCGGAGATACCGGGCGGTCCACAGGGCCGCATGTGCACTTCGAGGTGCTGAAGAACGGCCACGAGGTGAATCCCGCCCGTTTCGTCGCGCTGCGCGCGGGATCGACGGCCTTTACCGGGCCCGACACCGTTCACGCGGCGGCCGAGAAAGCAGCGCCGCCCCCCAGCGCCGGCGCCGTCGGCCAGGATTAAGGCTCGGGACGCACTCCCTGCGCGCAGTGCGGTCCAAGGAATTCGGGCCGGCCCGAAAGGGGCCGCGAGATGAAATCCGGTCCAATGGTGGGCCGCGTAAATCGCCGGGAGCGATTTGCGCCGGTAGACCGATGGGTCCTTGATTTCAGCGGGCCGGAACCCATTGGGGACTCGGCCTCCACTGCGTAGAATACCCCGCCCCTTTTCCCGGGTCGGTTTTCCAGTCACAGGATCGTCAACTTGCTCGCCAGTCTCAAGCGCATTTTCGGTAGCCGCAATGACCGGCTCATCCGCGGCTACGGCTCGTACATCCGCGCAGCGAAGGAGCTCGAGCCCGGGCTCAAGGCACTGAGCGATGAGGCCCTGCGCGGCAAGACGGAGGAATTCCGGGAGCGGCTGCGTGCGGGCGCGGCGCTTGATGACCTGCTGCCCGAAGCGTTCGCCGTTGTGCGGGAAGCAGCCTCGCGCACGCTCAAGATGCGCCACTTCGATGTCCAGCTCATCGGCGGCATCGCCCTGCATCAAGGCAAGATCGCCGAGATGCGCACCGGTGAGGGCAAAACGCTGGTGGCGACACTTCCCGCCTATCTGAACGCGCTCCCCGGCCGAGGCGTGCACGTCGTCACCGTCAATGAGTACCTGGCGCAACGCGACGCCGACTGGATGGGGCCGGTGTACCGGTTCCTCGGGCTCACTGTCGGCGTGATCAAGAACTCCCAGACACCCCAGGAGAAGCGCGAGGCCTACGCCTGCGATATCACCTACGGTACCAACAACGAGCTCGGCTTCGACTATCTGCGCGACAATCTCGCCTTCAGCCTCGAAGACCGGGTCCAGCGTCATCTCGCCTACGCGATCATCGACGAGGTCGACTCCATCCTGATCGACGAGGCGCGCACGCCGCTCATCATCTCGGGGCCGGCAGAGGAAAGCACGGAGCTCTACCTGCGGATCAACCAGCTGGTGCCGAGCCTGAAGCGCCAGCTCGAAGAGGAGGGGCCGGGCGACTTTGCGGTGGAAGAGAAGACCAAGCAGGTCCACATCACCGAGGACGGCCACGAGCGTGTCGAGGCGCTGATGCTCGAGGTGGGCTTGCTGCGCGAGGGCGAGAGCCTGTACGACCCTGCCAACATCCGCCTGATGCACCACTTGAACGCGGCGCTGCGTGCGCACGCGCTATACAAGCGGGACGTCGAATACATCGTGCGCGGCGGCGAGATCATCATCGTCGATGAGTTCACTGGACGCACCATGCCGGGCCGGCGCTGGTCCGATGGCTTGCACCAGGCGATCGAGGCCAAGGAAGGTGTGCGCGTGCGCGAGGAGAACCAGACGGTCGCGTCGATCACCTTCCAGAACTACTTCCGCCTCTACAAGAAGCTCTCGGGCATGACCGGCACCGCGGATACGGAGGCTCCCGAGTTCCTCGAGATCTACGGCCTCGAGGTCATGGTCATCCCGACCCACAAGCCGATGGTCCGCAAGGATATGGCGGATTTCGTGCATCTGACGCAGAACGACAAGTTCAAGGCGATCATCGAGGACATCCGCGAGTGCGTCGAGCGCGAACAGCCGGTGCTCGTCGGCACAACGTCCATCGAGACGTCGGAACTGGTGTCCGGCGTGCTGCAGAAGGAGAGTATCGGGCACGAGGTGCTCAACGCCAAGCAGCACGAGCGGGAGGCGCACATCGTCGCGCAGGCCGGCCGGCCGGGCGCGGTGACCATCGCGACCAACATGGCGGGCCGCGGCACGGACATCGTGCTGGGAGGCAGCCTCGAAGTGGAGCTGGCCGCCCTGGTCCAGGAGCGGGGCGCGGAGGCCGATGAAGCGGCGCGCGAGAGTGTCAGGTCCGCGTGGCAGGAGCGCCACGAGAAGGTGGTGACTGCGGGCGGCCTGCACATCATCGGCACGGAGCGGCACGAGTCCCGCCGCATCGACAACCAGCTGCGCGGCCGTTCCGGCCGGCAGGGCGACCCGGGCTCGAGCCGCTTCTATCTCTCGATGGAAGATAACCTGATGCGCATCTTCGGCGATCCGCTGAAGACACAGCGCTGGCTCAAGATGGCCGGCATGAAGGAGGGCGAGGTCATCGAGAGTGGCATGCTGAGCCGGCAGATCGAGAAGGCACAGCGCAAGGTCGAGGCGCACAACTTCGACATCCGCAAGCAGCTGCTCCTCTTCGACGACGTCGCCAACGATCAGCGCAAGGTCATCTATCAACAGCGCACCGAGATCATGGGGACGGCGGATGTGTCGGCGGCGATCCGCGGCATCCTGGAGGAGGCGATCGGCGCCCTGGTCGACCAGTACCTGCCGAAGCATGCGATGCCGAGCGACTGGGATCTCGACGGCCTGGGCAAAGCGCTCGATACTGATTTCAACGTGCGCGTGGACGTGAAGAGCTGGCTCGAGCAGGAGCCGGAGCTCGAGGAGCCGGCGCTGCGCGAGCGGCTCGCCCGCGACGTGCAGCAGGCGTACGAGACCAAGGTGTCCCGCATCGATCCGGTGTTGATGCGCCACATCGAGAAGGACGTCATGTTGCGCACGCTCGATGCGCACTGGCGCGACCACCTCGGGGCGATGGACTACCTGCGGCAGGGGATCCACCTGCGCGGTTATGCCCAACAGGACTACCGCACGGAATACAAGCGCGAGGCCTTCCAGATGTTCACCGCGATGCTCGATCGCGTGAAGTTCGAGACCGTGACGCGCCTGATGCAGATCGAGGTTCGTACCCAGGAGGAAGTCGATCGCGAGGAGGAGGAGCGCCGCCGCCGTTTGATGCGGGCACTGCACGCGCAGCATCCGGAGATGCTGTCCGCCCTCGCCGGTGGAGGAGAAATGCCGGCGGACGCCGAGGCGTCACCGCCGCTCCCGTCGGGGATGCTGCGTGGAGGCTCACGCCCGCGTGGCGGACCCGATATGCCTGCCGCTGCGCTGCCCGGGCCGGACGCACAGGGTACATTCATCCGCGGGGAGCGCAAGATCGGCCGCAACGAGCCTTGTCCGTGCGGCTCCGGCAAGAAGTACAAGCACTGCCACGGCGCTCTGTCGAGCGTCGAGTGATTTTCATATATGACGCTGGATCCGGGCATCCTGCCCGGCCCAGCGTGGCATCGGCCAAAAGCGCGGTTTTTGTCCGCTGCCTCCACCACCTGCGGCGGCGGGGCACAGTCCCTGTGCCTGGGCACCGGCTCACGCGGAAAGCGATGTGCAACTAGAATGACTCTCGTCGTGGCGGCGGCGATCTTTGACGGCTCGGGAAGAGTGCTCATTGCCGAGCGTCCGGCGGGCAAGCACATGGCCGGCCGCTGGGAGTTTCCCGGCGGGAAGGTCGCGCCCGGCGAGGCGGAGGAGGCTGCACTCACGCGCGAGCTGGAGGAAGAGCTCGGTATCCAGGTGGTCGCGGCCCAGCCGATGATGCGACTGACACACCGTTATCCCGACCGCGAGGTCGAGCTTTCCATGTGGAGGGTCGAGCGTTACCGGGGCGAGCCGCGAGCGCTCGATGGGCAGCGCCTGAAATGGGTGCAGTGCGCGCAGCTTGCCGGCGAGGACATGCTCGAGGCCGACCGTCCGTTCGTGGCCGCACTGGTACAATGTGCGCCGCCTCCTTAGAACTCACAGGATTCCCCCATGGCAGCGAAGAGCGATCTTCCGGAAGTACGGCTCGATCCGGCCGGTCTCTACCGGGAGGAGATCTACACCGATCGCCGGGCCGGCACGATCCGCCGCCTGACACCCGTGACCGTGGACGGAGCGACCGACGCCGCGCGGCCGGTGCTGTTCTCCGGGCAGACGCAGCTCCTTACCCCCGCGGGCGTGTTGCCGCTCGCGTTCGAGATCGAGGCCAGCACCCTCGAGGAGGCACTGGCCAAATTCCCCGAGGGCGTCAACGTCGCGCTGGAGCAGGCCATCGACGAGGCACGTGAAATGCGCCGGGAGGCCGCCTCGCGCATCGTGGTGCCGGACGTTGGCGCCGGCGTCGGCCCTGGCCCGGGAGCGGGCGGCCCGGTCGGCGGCGGCAAGATCAAGTTTCCTTAGGTCGATAGCACCCAAGCGAGCGGCCCCGGGCCGCTGCCTGGCCGCGGGCTCGGGATGAGCCAGAGGGCTGGCCGGCTCGCCAGAATCGCCGGAAGCGATTCTGGACGGCCCGGAGGGCTCGGCGCAGGGACGGAGCCGAGCGACGGCCGCAGGCGACTTCCAGCCTAATCTAGAACTGGAACGGAATGTGCTGACGAATCGTTAAACCCTTTCCGGCGCAGGCGCCGAAATTGCCAAGGGGGAGTGATGCGTCAGGATTCCGAGTCCGCCGGCGAGGTGCCCCTCGTCAGCGTAGGGGTGCCCGTCTATAACGGTGAGGCCTTTCTCGAGGATGCGATCCGCTCGACGCTCGCGCAGACTCTCGCTGACCTCGAGCTGATCCTTTGCGATAACGCTTCCAGCGACCGGACGGCCGAGATCTGCCGCGACTATGCGGCGCGCGATCATCGCGTGCGCTATTTCCGCAATCCGCGCAACCTCGGCGCGGCCGCCAACTATAACCTGGCGTTCAGCCACGCCCGGGGCCGCTACTTCAAATGGCTGGCGCATGATGACCGGATGCTGCCGTCATTTTTGGCGAAGACCTACCGCGTCCTGGAGGATCGCGCGGACGCGGTGCTCTGCAACACGGTGATCTCATACATCGACCCTGCCGGTACGCAGATTGGTCTATATGACACCAGGCTCACCGGGGCGGACTCGTACTCGCCATCCACGCGCTTCGCCTGGATGGTGCTGCGCTCGCACACCTGTGTGGATTTCTTCGGGCTCATCCGCCGCGATGCGCTGTCAGGCTCGCTGCTGCACGGCAGTTTCCACGGCGCCGATCGGGCGCTGCTCGCACAGCTCTCGCTGCGCGGCCGGATGGTCCAGCTGCCGGCGCCGCTGCTGGCCATCCGGGAGCATCCCAACCGCTACACGCGCTCGCAGCGGCGCTCAACCGAACGTGCCGCGTGGCACGACAGCGCCCGCGGCGGCCACATGAGTTTTCCGACATGGCGCCTCTACAGCGAGTACCTGAACATGGTCCGGCGGGAGGCTCTGACGCTGGAGGAGCGGTCCCGTTGCTATGGGGTGCTGGCCCGCTGGTGGGCGCACAACTACAACACCGCGAGGGCGGCGGTCGATCTGTTGGCGGTGGCGGTACCCAGTGCGCCCGGGCTTGCCGAGCGGCTGAAGGTGCGGCTGTTTGGGGCCGCCCCCGGTCATCATCTCGTCGCCGAACGGCGTCGGTGATGAACGCGAAGCGAGCCGTGGCCGCGAAAGATCGAGTCCAAAGGATCTGAAGGCATGCCGAAGCAATCCGTGACGAGCCGGCGCGTGCTGGTCGTGACGCCCCAGCCGTTCTACCAGGATCGCGGCACACCGATCGCTCTCGCTCACGTCTGTCGCGCACTCGGCCAGCTCGGATTCGAAGTGGATCTGCTCGCCTTCCCCATCGGGCAGGAGAGCCTCATTCCGGCGACCACGATCCATCGGTGCGCCAACCCGCTCGGCATCCGTGCCGTGCCGATCGGGTTCTCCGTCGGCAAGGCGTTGCTCGACCTGACGCTTGCGCGCTCCTTCTGGCATATGCTCAGGACGCGAAATTACGGCGTCGTGCATGCGGTGGAAGAGGCCGCTTATCTCGCAGCCTTGCTCTGCCCCAGGCTCGGCACGCCGTTCATTTATGACATGGCATCGGCCATTCCGGTCGAGCTGCGCCGCCACAAAGTCCTCGGCACGGCCCTCGCGCAGCGCGCTCTCGGTGATTTCGAGCGGCTCGTCCTGCGGCGCGCGTCGCAGATCGTTTGCAGCACAGGGCTCGCGGATTACGTTCGAGCAGCGGTGCCCGGGATCTCTCTCACCGAATGGCGTTTCCCACCGCTGATCGACGTCGCCGATCAGGCTGCCGTTCGGCAGTTGCGTGGTGAGCTGGACATTCCCGCGGACGCGCATGTTGTGGCGTACACCGGCAACTTCGCCGCGTATCAGCGGCTCGACCTGTTGTTCGGAGCGTTCACTCAGGCGCTCACCGTCGATCCGAAACTGATGCTGGTGTGTGTCGGTGCGAGCACCAAGGCTCGCGCAGGCGCACTCGCGCAGTTCGCGCCGCACGCTCGTGGGCGCGTCCGGATCCTCGCCCCGGAATCTCGAGACCGCATGCCCGCGTACCTTGCCATGGCCGATTGCCTCATTTCGCTGCGGCCCTCCAGCGACAATCTGCCGCTCAAGGTGCTGGACTACATGGTCGCGGGTAGGCCGATCGTCGCGACGAGGGGACGCGCGCATGAGCCGGTGCTGAACGGCGAGCGCGCGTTTCTGTGCGAGGCACGCACCGAGAGCGTGCAGAAGGCGATCCTCGAGGTATTCGGCTCTCCGGAGCGCGCCCGGGCGGTGGCCAGTGCGGCGCGCTCGCACGCGCTGCAATTCTACGGCTGGGATCGGTTCGTTCAGCTGATCGAGGGACTGTACGGCAATGTCAGCGCCTTGCGCCCGCGCCAGCGGCTGCCGAATTCTTCCGCAGGGCCGGCGACCCGCGCCGCTTCGTGCTCGAGCACGTTGCCTCATCAATGAGGCCCGCTCGGGGAATGCCGAGCCAGGGACTAAAGTCTGCGCCGCCTCAGCGCCTGTGCGAGCTTGATCAGAATCGGCGGGGTGAGGAGATTCACCGCCTTGATCGCGAGCCGCGCCGGATCGAACCGGCCCGGGAACCGCACCGAGCGATTGCGCAGCGCCCAGCCCGGCACGGGCGGGGCCGTGTAGTAGTACCACGAGAGGCAGAGTCGCGCGCGCCCGGGCGGGCAGGCGATCCGGCGGGGATGTCCGTGCAGCGCATGCGGCGTGTTGAAGATGAGCAGCCGGTTGAAGAGCGGCTCGATCTCCACCTTGCGGTGGGCGGGGCTCGACAACGGCTCGTTGCAATGGAGCTCGAGCTGTCCGCCCCACTCGTGCCGCCAGTCGCGGTTGAGATAGAGCAGCACGTTGATGCGGCGGTCGAGCTTCAACTCGCGCTGAGTCGCGAAGTCATAATGCAGCCCCAGAAACCCTCCCGCGGCGACCCTCATGTAGCCGGCCGCATGCAGGTGGGGATCGGGAATCAACCCGTCGATGCCGCTCAGGGACTCCAGAAAGCGCAGGAACGGCGCGCTGTTGAGCGCATGGACCAGGACCTCGGCCGTCGGCCCGAACGCAGCCGCATCCGAACAGACCCGCTTGCGCTCGTCGATGGTGTCGTATTCCTTCCAGTGGGCTGCCGGCCCCGGCAGCTCGGCAATGGCCCGATCGAGCAGCTCTGCGGCGAACAACCCATCGAACGCTATGTGCGGGAACGGCTGCGCCGAGCGGTAATCGCTGCCGCGCTGCGCGCCGAGCTCGAGCAGACCCGCCCAATCGAGTATGCGCGAAGGAACGAGCACAGCCTCCTGCGCCGCCGCAACGGGCGAAGTGGCCACGGGCTCGCGCGGCGCCTCCGTACCGGGGCAGACCGCCTCAGAGGGGGATGAGATGGGGCTCGAGACCGCGCGCGGCGAGCTCATCACGGATCTCCTCGGTGTAAATCGAATTCATGATGAGCACGACGTCCGGGCGGATCTGCCCGAGCGCATCCGGCCCCACGATCTGCAGTCCACTGCCAGCAAGGAATTTGCCGTGCTTGTGCGGGTTGATATCGACTATGGCCGGCTCGGCATCGTTGCCGCAAGCCAGGCCGAGCGAGCTGATGAGAGAGACACACTTCGAGCCCGAGCCCCAGATGGCGAGCCGATGGCCCGCCGCACGGTGGGCGGCGATGGTCTCGGACAGAGAGCGCACACGGTCGTTGACCTGCTGCTCGAATCTGTCGACCAGGGAAGTCACCCACGCCAGATCGTCCTCCTCCGGCAGCGTCGGACCCGTGGGCGCCGCGGCAGGCTCGGCTTCCAGCATCAGATACTGATCGTCGTAGACCTTGTAGAGGCGCCTGACGTCGAAGCCGGCGGACCGGAAGAGGCGTGCGAGCGATCCACGGGTGAAGTACGTGCAGTGCTCGTAGTAGATATCCCAGAACGCGCCCTGCTGCAGGACCCGTTCCATGTCGGGCAGCTCGAAGTAGACATTGACGTGGCGCCGCTCGCCGAGGGTCTCGCGCACCAACCTGACGAAATCGAACACCGGCGCGATGTGCTCGAGCGTATGGCGGCAGCACACATACTCGGCCTGCAGATGGGCGTACTGGGGACCGTAGAGATCGCGGATGAAACTCATCCGCTGCGTGGCGCTCGAGCGCGTTCGCTCCGGACGATAGCCCGGATCGATGCCGATCCCCGCGCAGCCGCTTCTCTCGCACAGCCCGACCAGGAACTCGCCCTTGCCGCAACCGATCTCGAGCGCCGTCATCCCCGGCCCCAACCCAAACCTATCGATCTGGTCGTCCCACACCTCGTCGAGAAATTTCAGGAACCGCGGCGAGTAAGCCTGTGTCTCCTCGTACGCCGCAGAGTACCGCTCCAGCGCCGGGTCGAACCTGACATTGCCGATGAAGCCGCATGCTCTGCAAAACCCCAGCTCGATGTCGCCGCGCGGAAACGCCAGCGCCTCATCGCGCGAAGACATCATCAGGCAGCTGTGCGCCGGCACGCTCTTCACCCGATAGAAGATCTGAATGTCGCCGCCTCCGCAGGCTTTGCAGCTCAAGGGCGCCTCGTTTGCCATGGGATGAAAGCGGGTGATCGAGTGGCCCAGGGCCGCTGCGTGAGCCGCTGCATCGAGCTCATTCATTGCAAAGATCCAGGTTGAATGACGACGGGCTCCGGCACGGGAATGATGAACCGTCCCCCCCGGCGCCGATACTCCGCCTGCTGCTCCATGATTTCCTCCTTGAAGTTCCACGGCAAAATCAACAGGTAATCCGGTTGCGCTTGCAGGATCCGCTCCGGCGAGACGATCGGCAGCCGCACCCCCGGAATGTACCGCCCTTGCTTGTGCACGTTCCGGTCGGCGACGAATTCCAACATCTCGCCGCCCAAGTGGGCGAAGTTGAGCAGAATCGTCCCTTTCGCGGCCGCGCCATAGCCGGCGATGCGCGCGCCGTCCTGCTTCAACTTGTTGAGGAGCGCCACCAGGTCAGTGCGGATTCTGGCGACTCTCGCCGAGAATCCCGTGTAGTACTCGTACTCGTCCACGCCCGCCTGCCGCTCGGCTTGCAGATACTGCGCAACCGAGCGATCGCCACCTTCCCGTTTGCCGACGAAGACGCGCAGCGAGCCGCCGTGAATCGCGAGCGGCTCCACGCGGTGCAGGGACAGGCCATGCCGCTGAAAGAGTCGCGTCAGCGCCGTCACCGAGAAGTAGCAGAGGTGCTCGTGATAGATCGTGTCGAACTCGCCGTGGTCGATCAGCTCCTTCACGTACGGAACCTCGATGACCGCGACTCCGTCATCTTTGAGCAGCGTTCCGATGCCCGACACGAAACCGTTCGTATCGGCGACGTGCGCCAGCACGTTGTTGGCGTGAATGACATCCGCGCGCCGCCCCTCGGCCGCGAGCCGCATCGCGAGATCGCGGCCGAAGAATGCCTGCAAGGTCTCCACTCCGCGAGCCCGCGCCGCGGCAACTGGCCCCTGCGCCGGATCGATGCCCAGCACCGGAATGCCCTGCGCCCGGTAGTACTGCAGAAGGTAGCCGTCGTTGCTCGCGAGCTCGACCACCAGCGAGTTGCCATCGAGGTGGCGCTCGGCGATCCGCGCTGCCACATTGGCCGCCGAATGCTTGAGCAGAGCGTCGGTGAACGAAGAGAAGTACGGGTAGTCCGCGCCGAAGAGCTTTTCCGGCGGCACCGTCTCGAGGATCTGCGCCAGCGCGCAGTCCCGGCAGAAGGCGACGTCCAACGGAAAGCGCGGCTCCTCCCCCGCCAGATCATCAGGCGCCAGGAACCCGTCCGACAGCGGCATGTTGCCGAGCGACAGGAAGACTCCGAGGTCTTGCCCCGCGCAGCTGCGGCAGCGGATCGTGCCGGCAGCGTCCTTCATGCTGCGGACGCCGGACGTTCCGCTACTCGCCATCGCAGCATCTCGTCGAGGGCGCCGGCGGTCTGCAGCTCCCGGATGCGCTTCAGCCGGATGAACTGCGAGCTGAGGAACTCCTCCTTGCTGGTGCCGTGGCGGCAGAAGGCCTCATAGACCTGCTCGATGCCCTTGCGCACCGTCCACTGGGGCTGGAAGGCCGGCAGGCGCGAGCGGATCTTCTCACAGTCGACACGATAGTTGCGAGCGTCCGGGCTGGCATCGCCTGCGTACGTCACCTTGGAGTTCGGCACCACTTCCGCAACCATCTCCGCGACCTCACGGACGCGATAGTTCTCCGAAGTCATTCCGACATTGAACGACTCGTTGTGGACGAGCGGCCGCGGAGCCTCCAGAACGGCTACGAACGCCCGCGCGATGTCTTCGATGTGCACCAGCGGCCGCCACGGCATGCCGTCGCTCTTGATCAGCACCTCGCCGGTGGTGCAGGCATACCCCACGAGGTTGTTGACCACCAGATCGCCACGCAGACGGGATGACACTCCGAACGCCGTGGCGCTTCGCAGGAAGGTCGGGCTGAAAGAATCGTCCGCGAGCTGCGCGACATCCCGCTCCACCCACACTTTGCTCTCCGCATACGGTGTCACGGGATTGAATCCCGCGGCCTCGTCGAGGAAGTCGTTCCCGGCGGCGCCGTAGTTGCTGCAGGAAGAGGAGAAGATGTAGCGCGCCACGCCGGCTTCCTTCGCAAGTCGCGCGAGGCGTACCGAGGCCTCATGGTTGATCGCGTAGGTGGCGGCAGGCTGGAGATCGCCCAGCGGATCGTTGGAAATGCCTGCGAGGTGCAGCACGGCATCGAGCCCACGCAGGTCCTCGAGCGCGATCTCGCGGATGTCCTTGCGCACGATCGCGCTCGGCGCCGCCTCCTGGCCGGCGAACCCGCAGTCCTCGTAGAGAAAGCTGTCGAGTCCGGTCACGTGATGCCCGCGGTCGAGGAGCATCGGCAGCAGAACATGCCCGATATAGCCGTCATGTCCGGTCAGGAGTACTCGCATCTGTTTCATAGGTGTGTCGCTGTCTCGCTGCTTGCTTGTTACCAGGACTTCCACGGCGCATCGCCGCCGGCCCACAGGCCCTCGAGGCGGACTTTGTCGCGCATGGTGTCCATGCATTGCCAGAAGCCGTCGTGCCGGTAGGCCATGAGCTGCCCCTCGCTCGCCAGCCGCTCCAGCGGCTCGCGCTCGAACAGCGTGTCATCGCCGTCGATGTAGTCGAACACGCGCCGCTCGAGGACGAAGAACGCTCCGTTGATCCAGGCTTCGCCGGAAAGGGGCTTCTCGTCGAAACGCGCCACGCGCTCGCCATCGAGCTCCAGGCGTCCGAACCGTGCCGGCGGCCGCACGGCGGTCACCGTTGCAACCCGGCCGTGGCGTCGATGGAACTTCAACAGGTCGTTCAAGTTGATGTTGGAGACTCCGTCCCCCCATGTCAGCATGAAGGTTTCGTCGCCGAGATGGGGGCTGAGCCGCTTGATCCGTCCGCCGGTGTTGGTCTTCTGCCCGGTATCGATGAGGTCGACGACCCAGTCCTCGGAGCCGCGCTCGCCGTTGCTGCCGTTGCCGTGGCGCTCCACACTGCCGGTCTTGAGCGACACCCGCAGATCGGGAGCGAGCGCGCAATAGTCGGCCATGTAGCGTTTGATGTATTCGCCCTTGTAACCGAGCGCGACGACGAACTCCTTAAAGCCGTAGGTCGAGTAATGCATCATGATGTGCCAGAGAATCGGGCGGCCGCCGATCTCGATCATGGGCTTCGGCCGCACGACGGTCTCCTCCGCGAGCCTGGAGCCGACGCCGCCTGCGAGAATGCCTACTTTCATGTCATGCTACCCATGGTGCCCATCCATTACGCGATTGCCCTTCTTGACCGGCGTCACCCGGGGCATAGGCGCGCCTGGGATGCTCTGCCTCGGCTGCAGCTCGCAATTTGCGTACCTAGTCGATTGGAAAAGGCGGCCTGCGGCCGTTTTTATGCCGGTCCATCCCTGGCCGGCACCCTGCGGGCCGACCTACTGTCGTGCAAACGCGCTCCTGCGCGTTTGTCGGACGTGAGCTCCGTGGGCGCCGGCAAAAGGCGCGACTTTTGCCGGCTGCACAGTGCGAGAGGCCCTGCAACGCGCATCCGACAGGCCGCCGAAGCATGAGCCGGCTGCGTGCGTTGGCGGCCAATATGGCCGCCGTCATCACTGGCAAAGCCGCCACGGCCGTTGTGGGGCTGCTGACGATTGTTGCGCTCACGCGTCACCTGGGGCCGACCGAGTACGGCTATTACCGTACCGTGCTCACGTACTCGGCTTTTGCCGCCGTACTGGCCGACTCCGGGCTTTACATGGTGACGTTGCGGGAGATGGCGCGCGGAGGCGTCGATGCGAGACGGGTGCTCGGCAACGCTCTCCCGTTGCGGGTAGTCAGCACCGGCATCGTTCTACTCGCGGGGGCTGCGGCGGCATGGCTCACACCGTACGACACGATCGTCAAGTGGGGCATGCTGATCGGCGCGGCGATCTACACATGCCTGCAGACCAGCGACCTTCTGATTGCCGCCTTCCAGAGCGTTCTCAAACAGGCACGTAATGCCGTTGCGGAGGTCACGGGCGCCGTAGTGACACTGGCGGCGGTGGCCGCATTGTCGCTCACGCATGTTGGGGCACTGCCGATGCTCGGGGCGACGCTGTTGGGTGCCGCGGTGGCCGTATGGATTTCCATGAGGCTGGTGCGGCGCCTGGTGGTGTTCCGGGTGAGCTTCGACCTGCCGCTCTGGCGGCACTACCTGATCGTGGGACTGCCGCTCGCCGGCTCACAGATTCTCGGGATGGCCATGTTGCGCGGCGACTCGCTGCTGCTGTCGCTCTTCCAGCCGGCGGCAGCCGTCGGTCTCTACGGCGTGCCGTCGAAGCTCTTCGAGGTCACGACTTCGGTCCCCTACATCCTTTCGGGGCTCATGATGCCGGCGCTCACTGCGAGTGCGGCGAGCGATCCCGCTGAGTTCTCCCGGCAGCTCGGCCACACCCTCGATATGGCGGCGGTGTATGGGGTGGGGATCGTGATCGCCTTCGCGCCCTTTGCCGGCCGGCTGCTGGCGCTCATTTCCGGTGAGCAGTTCGCCGCCGGCGCGCCCGCGCTCGTCGTGATCGCATTCGCCATCGCATTCGCCGGCCTCACGCACGTGCTGCGGTTCACCCTGGTCGCCTGCGGCAAGCCGCGCCTGGTCCTGATTGCGGATGCGGTGGCGTGTGCGTGTGCGTTCGCAGCCTACTTCGGACTCATTCCGAGATTCTCGCTGCTCGGCGCCGCCGCCGGCACCGTCGTCGCCGAGACCACCGCGCTGATCGCGATGATCATTGCGCTGCAGCGCGCCGGACGGCGCCTGCCCTCCTTGGCCAATCCCGCGAAGGCGGTCCTGGCGGGGGGCCTGGCGGTCGTGGCGATGAAATACCTCGCCGCCTTCGGCACCCAATGGCTGTTGGCGCTTGCCGCCGGTGGGGCACTGTACCTGGCGGTGTTGGCATTGACGCGAGCGATACCGAGGGAAGTCCTTCAAGTAATATTGGGATCGGCACGAAAGACGAAGGTGGGTCATGGGTAGATGCACGCGATTTCGTCCGCTCCCGCTGGCGGCGGGGGTGACAGGGCTGCTTGCCGGGTGCGCGATGCTCGTCGGCCGGCCCTCGACGGTTCCCGGTCCCGGACGGCTCGATGTGCCGCAGCCGACGGCCACGCAGCTGGGCGTAGGCGGCACGAACCCCAACCCGTCCGCACCGCGCATCAATCAGTTCGTGGCGCAAGTGAATCCGCCGGGTCGGCGCGTCGGCGCCGATCCCTATGGCTGGCTGGAGAACCTCCATTCGGCCCGGACGAGGCATTGGATTGCAGTCGAGAATCGGACGGCGGCGCGAACGTTGGCCGGCATCCCGCAGCGCGCCTGGATTCGAGGGCGCCTGGCGCAGCTCCAGGGCGGCGGCCTCGCCGCCGCGGCCGGCGACGTCGTGGTGGAGCGCGGCTCCTATCCGGGGCCCGACGGTACCCGCTTACCGATGGAGATTGCGCACCGGCGCGGTTTGCCGCGCGACGGTAATCAACCGGCCCTGCTCACCATCTATCGCTTCGCCCGCAAGCCCGAGGGCTCGCTGCTCGAGCCGTTCGTGTTGGCTTGGCTGGAAATGGGCGGTGTGTATGCACGCGCTGAAGTGCGCGACGGGCTCGCGTCGGGCGGTCCCCCGCGCGGGGCGGCGACACTGCCGGACCGGTCCATCGCGATCAGCGATCTATTCGCGGCCGCTCAGTCATTGATCGATCGGCACTACACGCGGCGGGCGCGGCTCGGCATCTATGGGCGCGATTTCGCCGGCTTGATGGCCGGCGCCGCGGTCACTCTGCGGCCGGATTTCTTCGGCGCCGCGCTGCCGACCGGCACGTGGCAGCAGTACCGCCAGATCGCGAGCGGCAACTGTTTTCCACCGACGCTGATCTCCATTGCCGAGCATGACGGCAACATCAGACCCTGGGAGGGTTACGAGCTCGCCGCAGTCCTGCAGGCGAAGCAGGTCTGTGGCCATCGCCCCATCCTGATCCGGGTTGACCGCGACGAGGGACCTGAAGAGCGGTCAACGGCCCGGCAGGAGACCGCGGCGGACGAGCTGGCGTTCGCGGCGAAGTGGCTGGAGGCGCGCGTTCCGCAGGAGACTCGCTAGCTGTGCCGAGACCTCAGCTCGAGCCACAACGGCAGCGCCTGCAGATGGCGTTCGATCGCCTCCCGTGCCCCGCTGTCGATTGATCCCGGCGCGAAATTCCGCCATGCGCTCTGGAAGCGGGAGACCGTTTCGGTCACGGTGTCGAGCGTCAGCTTCGAGGGCAGGCGCGCCTTGACGGCAAAGCGCTCGAATTGCGCCAGCGTAATCGCTGGGTATTCCTTCGAGTCCACGAAGGTCAATGCCAACCGATCCTCGGGCAAATAGACGATGGTGCTGACAAAGTCATACGCTGGCGCGAGCGCGGCTTGGCGTCCATCGGCGTAGATCAATGACCAGTTCTTCAGGTGCATGTCCGAATTCCCGATCAGCATGCTGAAGACCAGCCGACGCACGAACTCCGCGATTCCCGTCTCCCCGGCTTCGGCCCAGACCACCTCCGCGATGTTGCGATAGCTCGCGCGCTGGTACTTCTGCTCCGGGTAGACGCCAAATACCTGAGCGAAGTCCTCGATGTGGACCTGGCCGCCGGCTGTTGTCCGGTCGAATCGTCTGATCGCGTAAGCATGATCTCCCAAAGACACGACGTCTCGCGGCAGTCCGGCGATCCGCGGCAGCGGAACCAACGCGATCTCCGGTACGGTAACGCCGACGGCTCGCGCGAGGCCCATCATGGCGAACTCGTTCTCGGGCAGAGAGGTGAACCGGCTGGATGGCAGCTTGACGATCCACGAGCCGCCGACGCCGTGAGCCGGAATCGTGAGCCCACCGGCTGCATTCTTGACCGCGGAGAACTTGAGCTGAACCCCCGCGAGCGAGAAATGGAGCACCGTGTCCGGTTTGCCGAGGACCGGAGTTGCCTGCGCGCTCTGGTTTTCTTCTGTGGGCCGCCCCGAGCCCATGAACGGCACGATCTCGAGCGCGCCCGGCAGGTCGCGGCCAAGCTCGGAGATCAGGAAGAACTCCCGTTCCGGTTTCACGCCGGCGCGCGCAGCCAGGTATTCTCTCAGCGCGCCCTCGGGGAGCAGATTGGCGAAAAATGGAGGCAATCTCGTCTGTGTCGGCTTGGAGTCGAGAATGAGATTGCCCAGGGCATCGCGGAATGAGAGGCTCAGCGTCGCCCGCCCGCCATCGACTGCATACTCGTCGGTGAAGGCGAACAACACCCTGTCTCCCGGCAATCTAGTCAGCGTGCCGATCAGCCGGCCGTGGAGCTTGACGTCGAGGACCGAGAGGTCACTCATCGGTCTCGTCCAATCTGTAGGTTGGCAACTGTTGGACTCCCTCCTCGTTGCGGGCGACCGGGCGCGTCAGTGCTCGGATGGCCGGGACCAGGCGCTTCGGAACGAGCATCAGCTCGAGGCCGAGGGCGCGTGCGATCTCGAGAAGATTCGAGAGCTGCGGATCGACGGTCCCCCGCTCGATCTTGGACACGTGGCTCTGAGCCAGTCCGACCTTCCTCCCCAATGCCCGCTGGCTGAGCTTCGCCTCACGCCGGCCAATCGCAAGTTCCGTGATCAGGGGAGGAGGGACTCTCATATATATTATAGAATATCATTCGCCTTAAATGAGTCAATAAAATATATCATCCGAGCTACACAGCCGGGCGGTTTCAGTGGCTACCGCCAACCTCTATGGGTGCCTGCGCGGCGATCCTTCGGGGTGATCCGGGTTCTCACGGCCCGCCTCATCCGGCGCCGGCTCGCTGGGTATCGCGTGTTTCTCCGTGAGCCAGGCGCCGAGGTCGATGAGCTTACAGCGCTCGCTGCAGAAGGGCCGGAAGGGCGATTGCGCCCAGTCGATCTTGCGGTGGCAGGTCGGGCACTCGACCCGCTGGACGGCCATCACGCGCAGCAGGTGAGCAGGAATTTCACGTCCGAGTCGGCCTGCGACGGGCGTTCCGAAAGGCCCTTCCAGCTGAGAAACCGCATGTTGCAGCGGTGATGGCTGCCGCTCACCTCCGGGTAGAGGCCCATCGAAGCCGGCAGCACGATGCGCAGGAGCTGCAGCGGATTCTCGCGATCGAAGGTAATGGTGAAGTTGCCGCTCTGGGCGGTCTCCTGCCGGGTGCGACCGTTCTGGCGAGTGAGCCAGATGAGCTCGGAGACCGCATCGCACAGCGGGCGCAGCACGGTCAGCCATTGGTTGAAGGCCCTGACGCGGACCTCGTCCGGCTGCGAGAGCCAGTAGAGGTAATCCGGCAGGTCGAACTCGCAGGTGCCGCCGGGGATGCTGCTGCGATGCTTGATCGCGTTCAGGAAATCGGAGTCCTTGAGCGGCTGCAGATTGGCAATGCCCGCATTCAGCAGCTCGGAGCGCAGCCGGGTCAGGTTTGCAATCAGCATCTTCAGGCGATCCGTATCGACGCCGGGCTTCGACTGGAACTCCCCGAGCAGGGTGAGCTGGCGCTCGAGCTCCTTCAACGCCTCCGAGCGCACGTCACTGCGAGTGATGATCGACAGAATGTCGATCAGGCTGGTGACTGCCGCACGCGTTCCCCACTGGCTCGCAGCCTCGTTGTGGTAGAGAGCCTGACTGTAGAGGAAATCCAACCGCAGGAACGTGCGCATCCGTTCGTTGAGCGGCTGCTCGAAGACGAGCGTGCGCTCGCTCTCCGGGTCTGTAGGCGTAGTCGTGTGCGCAGGCGCGGCGGCCTCGGGGGCGTCGGTCGTCATGCGACTATTGTGCGCGACATCCGCCGCCGAGGTAAACGGTCCGGGACTAGTATGAAGCGCTGGATCTAGGAGAATCGCGCCCGCGCGGCCTTGGCTGTAAACGTGGCGGTGCCGCCGGCGCCTGATTGTCCCGCGAGCTCCAGATAACGCGTGTGCAGCGCAGAGACTTGATCGCGCACCGCACTGAGATCGCCCTCGTTCTGGATGACGTCGTGGGCCGATTTGAGCCGCGCGGTGCGTGAGGTCTGCGCATTGAGGATCGCGCGCGCCTGCTCGATCGTAGCGTTGTCCCGTGCCTGCAGGCGGCGGATCTGCAGCGCTTCGTCGCAGTCGACCACGAGCACGCGATCGAGCTGCGAGCCCAGGTTCTTTTCGACGAGCAGCGGGATGATGAGGATCTGATAGGGGCCGCCCGCGGCAGCCGACCAGGCTTCCACCGCCGTGCCGATGGCGGGATGCGTCAAGGCCTCGAGGTCGGCGCGAGCCTTGGGATCGGAGAAGACGATTTCGCGCAGCTTCGGCCGGTCGAGATGGCCGTCCGGGGTCAGGATGGCGCGGCCGAACCGCTCCACCAGCCGCTCGAGAGGCGGCTGGCCGGGCTCCACCACCTCGCGGGCCACCTGGTCGGTGTCGATGATGGGAACGCCGAGACCGGCAAAGAACTTCGCCACGGTGGACTTCCCGCTGGCGATGCCTCCGGTCAGCCCGACTCGAAAAACTTTGGTATTGGCCATGATTTCAGCGGGACGCAAACAACCCCAGATAATCCGTCACCAGCTGCCGCCCGAAGAGGAGCATCAACCACCCCCCGGCCGCCAGGAAGGGTCCGAAGGCAATGGGCGTCGAGCGATTCTGCCCCCGGGCGGCCAGCAGCGCGATGCCCGCCACGGCCCCGACGGCCGCGGCAATCAGCACGGTAGGCAGCAGCATTTGCCAGCCGAGCCAGGCGCCGAGCGCCGCCAGGAGCTTGAAGTCACCATACCCCATTCCTTCCTTGGCGGTGAGCAGGCGGAAGAGATGATAGACCGTCCAGAGGCACAGGTAACCTGCGATTGCCCCGATGATGCTGGAACGCATGTCCACCGGGATCGGTGCCACGCCAGGAGCAGGCGAGAAGAGGCTGAGTAGCAGGCCCAGCCAGAGCAGCGGCAGCGTGAGGCTGTCGGGCAGCAGCTGGGTGTCGATGTCGATGAAGGCGAGCGTCACCAGGAACCAGGTGAGGACCAGGCCGGCAGCCGCGGGCCAGCCAAAGCCGAGCTTCCACGCCACCACCGCGGAGAGGATTCCGGTGAGGGCCTCGACGATGGGATAGCGCACGCTGATGCGGACGCTGCATTTGGCACAGCGGCCGCGTAGGAAGAGATAGCTGAGGATCGGAATATTCTGCAGCGCGGTGATCGGCGCCTTGCAGGCGGGGCAGGCCGAGCGGGGGACTACGAGATTGAAGTGCTCCTTCGGCGGCGCGTTAGCGGGCACGGTCGCCGCGTGATCCGGGTGCTCGAGCTCTGCACACTCCTCGCGCCACTGCCGCTCCATGATGATGGGCATGCGGTGAATGACCACGTTGAGGAAGCTACCCACGACCAGGCCGAGCACGAGGCACACGCCGATGAAGAAGGCGGGGGAGGAAGAGAGGAGGTCGATCGCGGACATGCTGCAGTCGCGCCTTCAACGAAAACGCCGCGCGAAGCGCGGCGTTTCGAGTGGATGGAGGGACCGCAGCGTCAGATGACTTGACCCATCTTGAAGATCGGCAGGTACATCGCAATCACGAGGCCGCCGACGATGACGCCGAGCACGACCATGATGAGCGGCTCCAGCAGGCTCGACATGGCGTCGACCGCGTTGTCGACCTCCGCCTCGTAGAACGTTGCAACCTTGGCGGACATGGTATCGAGCGATCCCGACTCCTCGCCGACGGCGATCATCTGTACCACCATGTTGGGGAAGATGCCCCTCGCTTCCATGGCGCGCTGCAGACGTTGGCCCGTGGCGACCTCATCCTTCATCTTCATCACGGCATCCTCGTACACGATGTTGCCGCACGCGCCGGCCACGGATTCCAGGGCCTCGACGAGCGGCACGCCTGCCGCAAACATGGTGGAAAGCGTTCGCGCGTAACGGGCGATCGCGGCCTTGTTGAGGATGGGTCCGACAACGGGGACCTTGAGGGCTATCCTGTCGAGCACCTGGCGCATCTTGCGGGAGCGCTTCTTGAAGTACAGGAAGGCGAAGACGGCGCCGCCCGCGAGCAGCCCCAGGTAGATGCCGTCGTGCTGGACGAGCAGCGATATGTTGATGACGAACTGCGTGAATGCCGGCAGGCTCGCTCCGAAGCCCTCGAAGAGCTTCTGGAACTCCGGAATCACGAAGATCAGGAGGATGATGGTCACGATGAAGGCGACTACGACCACCGCCGCCGGGTAGAAGAGGGCCTTCTTCACTTTCTTCTTGATCGCCTCCGACTTTTCCTTGTAGGTTGCGACCTTGTCGAGCAGCGTCTCGAGTGCGCCGGCCTGCTCGCCCGCCTCCACCAGATTGACGAAGAGGTCGTCGAAATACAACGGATGCTTGGCCAAAGCCTCGTGCAACGACGTGCCAGCCTCGACGTCCCCCTTGATGTCGAGAATCAGCTTTTGCATGGAGGGCTTTTCGCTGCCGCTGCCCACGATCTCGAACGCCTGCACCATGGGGATACCGGCCGCGAGCATGGTGGCGAGCTGCCGGGCGAACACCGCAATGTCGCCCGGTTTGACCTTGCCTCCCTTACCGGACTGCGCCTGTTTGCGGATGCGCGCGGGCGCGATGCCCTGGCGGCGCAGCTCGACGCGTAGCGCAGCCTCATCGGGAGCCAGGCTCTTGCCCTTGACGCGATTGCCGCGCTTGTCACGGCCTTCCCACGCGAAGGAAAGGTCGCGCTTGATAGTTCTAACCGTGGCGGTGGCTGCTGGTGCCATGATTGCTCCGTCTCGCGTCAGTCGATGGTGACGCTGTTGACTTCCTCGAGACTGGTGAGGCCTGTCCTCACCTTCTCGAGACCCGAGCGGCGCAGATCCCAAACGGCTTCCTTGGCCGCCTGATCACCAATCTCCACCGCACTGCCGCCCGCAAGGATGATCCGGGCGATGGCGTCGCTGAGCGGCAGCACCTGATAGAGACCCACCCGTCCTTTGTAGCCGTCGGTGCAACTCCCGCAGCCCTTCGGCCCGTAGATCCGCAAACCGCCCTTGACGTCCTCGCGCGTGAACCCTTCTTTGACCAGGGCTTCCTCAGGGATATCCATGGGCTGTTTACACTGACCGCACAGCCGTCGAGCCAGGCGTTGCGCGATGATGAGGCTGACCGACGTGGCGATGGCATAGGGCTTGACGCCCATGTCGACCAATCTCGTCAGGGTCTGCGGCGCATCATTGGTATGCAGAGTGGACAGCACCAAGTGGCCGGTCTGGGCCGCCTTGATGGCGATCTCCGCGGTCTCCAGGTCCCGAATCTCACCCACCATGATGACGTCGGGGTCCTGACGCAGGAACGCGCGCATCGCGGCTGCGAATGTCAGGCCAACCTTGGGATTGACGTTGACCTGGTTGACCCCGGGCAGGTTGATTTCCGCGGGGTCTTCGGCCGTCGAGATGTTGGTATCCTCGCGGTTGAGGATGTTGAGACCCGTGTAGAGCGAGACCGTCTTGCCGCTTCCCGTCGGACCCGTCACCAGGATCATGCCCTGGGGCTTGGCGAGGAATTTCTCGTAGAGCACCTTCTGGAAGGGCTCGTAGCCGAGCGAATCGATCCCGAGCATGGCCTGCGAGGGATCGAGAATACGCATCACGATCTTTTCGCCGAAGAGCGTCGGACACGTGCTCACGCGAAAATCGATGGCACGGTTCTTCGACAGCTTCATCTTGATGCGGCCGTCCTGCGGAACGCGCCGCTCCGCGATGTCGAGCCGCGACATGACCTTGAGGCGCGCCGAGAGCTTTTGTGCGAGCGCCACGGGCGGCTGGGCGATCTCCTTCAGCACGCCGTCCATGCGCAACCGTATCCGGTATGTCTTTTCGTAAGGCTCGAAATGGATGTCGGACGCGCCGCGCCGGATGGCATCTAGCATCACTTTGTTGACGAACCGGACGATGGGCGCATCTTCCACATCGTCACGGCTGACCTTGTCATCGTTCTCGTCCTCGCCACCCGTGACCTCGAGCGACTCGAGGTCGACGTCATCCTCGCCGACCAGCGGACTGATCGCCGCCTCAGCCTGCTCGATGGCCTTGTCGAGCGCTTTTTGCAGCTTGTCTTCCTCGACGAGGACCACCTCGATGCCGAGGCTGGTCTGAAACTTGATCTCGTCGATGGCGTGCTGATTGGTCGGGTCCGAAACCGCGAGAAAGAGCCGCCGTCCCCGGCGGAAGATGGGCAGGACCCGGTGCTTGGCGAGCAGCTTGTCGCTGACGACCCGTATCGTCTCGAGGTCCAGGTTGACGGCGTCCAGGTCGAAGAGGGGTACGCCGAACTCGTTGGATGCCGCGACGGCGATATCCCGCGGGCTGGCCGCGCCGCTCGAGACCAGCTGGGTGACGATATTGGTGTGGCGCTCCTTGGCGGCATTCATGGCCTCCAGCATGGCCGCCTCGTCGACGACTCCATCCTGCACGAGCCGCTGAGGGAGGCCCCCCAGCCCGGCGCGCGCGCCTCCAAGCGCCAGAGAAGCGTTCTCGTTCATGGACTTACGGCAAGAAAGTCAGGCCCGTGGTGTTCAAGTCTACCGGAGCCGGGGGCTCAGGCAATTGTCAAATCTCCCGCATGGTCGCACACGTCGGACACCCCCTGCGTGACTGGCTTCCCAAAAGAAGAAGCCCCTCCGGAGAGGGGCTTCGGGTCCTTTGGGGACTGTGGGGACTGTGGGGACTGTGGGGACTGTGGGGCCTTACGGCGCCACAGCTGAAATGTTTCGGCAGTTCGACGGAACGAACTTCTCGTTGCCGAGGGTGGTCCAGCAGGCCCAGGTGATCGCATCGACCGGCACGGTGTCCGAAGCAAGGGCTGTACTATCAACAAACGGGCTCAGCGTGACTATGCCGCTGCCGGCGGGCGCCGTGTAGGTGATTGTGATCACACCGGTGGTGGGGGCGACCGACACGGCCGACACGTTAGTGGTCGGCGACGGGGCGTTCCAGCCCGAGCTCAGATCCGTCGCCGCGTTCGAGGCGTTCTCCGCCACGGTGGTCTCCGCGGCAGCAGCGAGGTTCAGACCCTCGGTGACGCGCGCGCGGACGACGTAGTTCTGATAGGCCGGGATGGCGATGGCCGCCAGGATGCCGATGATCGCGACAACGATCATCAACTCGATCAGGGTGAAACCCTTTTGCACAGACTTCATTTTGAGGCGCTCCTAAGGAGTGGCTAAAGTTTTTCATCGAGCGGCGCAAAAGGGCGCCCGCTGAGCGGTTAAAGCAAGGCCTATGCCAAGGCATGGCGGCTGTCGTAAGTCTATAATAGACAAGAAGAAATATCTGACAGGCACCACTGGAGATTCGCTCCCCACCAGTGGCCAGCGACGGGGCTGTCCCACGTGATCGTCACAATCTGACCTAAAACGTCACTCGCGTCGCGACGACCGGACAGGTTTCGAGACGAGCGCGCGCGGCTGGTCGTTCTGCTCGCGATTCGGCGCGGCGCGAGGCACACTGCCGCCGGCGTGACCGGAGCAGCTTGCCCATCTGCCGTTGAGAGCCATGAGCGACTACGACTATTTCGACAGCCTCATCCGGCGCAAGCGCGTCGGGCTCTGGTATCGCAACACCTGGCTTTATCCGCGGATCTGCCGCTATCTGGGCGGCCAGGTGCTGGACGTCGGCTGTGGGATAGGCGACATGGTGAGCTATCGCCCCCACCAGACCATCGGGGTCGATGTCAATCCCAAGGCGGTCGAGTATTGCCGCAGCCGCGGACTGATCGTGCAGCAGATGCAGCCGGATCGGCTGCCGTTCCCGGATGCGGTATTCGATGGTGTGGTGCTCGACAATGTGCTCGAGCATCTTGAGAAGCCCGAGCCCCTGCTAGCTGAGATCCATCGGGTCTTGCGGCCCGGTGGGACCTTCGTCGTGGGTGTGCCTGGCGAGCAGGGCTTCGCGAGCGATCCGGACCACAAGCGCCACTACCCGGAAACGGTGCTGATCCGGTGCGTACAGAAGGCCGGCTTCGAGCCTGCCAAGATATTCCACCAGCCGTTTCGCTCACGGCTGCTGGATCGGCGTTTCCGCTACTACGCGATTTACGGTGTATTCCGGCGCCGCTGAGCCGCAGAGAGCGGATCTCGGGCTCTCTCTTCCCGGCCGGCGGCGAGGTAGAGAAGTCTTTTGAGCTCGCGACGGCCCCGGGTCACGGTGTCGAGAATGAGGCCGCACATCAGACTGAGGAAGGCGAGAATCATGAGTCCCGTGGCGAGCACCGCTGTCGGCAGACGCCCGACCAGACCCGTCGCGAAGTATTGGGTGACCACGGGAATACCCAGCGCGATCGAGCTGGCGGCCAGCACGCAGAACCCGGTGCTGAAGAACTGCAGGGGACGCTCTTCCTTCACCAGGTGCACGATGAGCTGGAGAATCTTCAGGCCGTCCCGTACCGTACGTAGCTTGCTGGCGGAGCCTCGCGGGCGGGTGACGTATGGCGCGCTGAGCTCCGCCATGGGAACACGGAGCTCGAGCGCATGGACCGTCAGCTCCGTCTCAATCTCGAAGCCGGTGGAAAGCGCCGGGAAGGACTTGACGAAGCGCCGCGACAGCACTCGGTATCCGGACAGCATGTCGCTGAGGCGCTTGCCGAACACGCGGGCCACCAGGCCCGTCAGCACTCTGTTCCCGAGCCTGTGACCGGCGCGGTAGGCCGCGCTGTCCGAGGAGACGCGGGCACAATTGACCATGTCGAGACCGTTCGTGACCAGATATTGAATCAGTCTCGGCGCGCTCGAGCTATCGTACGTTCCATCGCCGTCGACCATCACGTAGATATCCGCCTCGATGTCGGCGAACATGCGCCGCACGACATTGCCCTTGCCGACCAAAGGCTCGCTGAATACCCGAGCTCCTGCGTCCCGGGCCACCTGAACGGTCTCGTCGTCGGACCCATTGTCATACACGTAGACGGTGGCCGAGGGCAGGTAACGCTGGAAGTCGCGTACCACCTCGGCGATCGAAGCTTCTTCGTTGCGGCAAGGGACCAGTACGGCGATCTGGTTGCCCACCACGCTCAAAGGCTCATGATCCACGGATTCTCTCGGTCTTTTCGCTAGCGGGTCATGGAACGGGGCCAACGAGGCCTTTAGCATTCATACCATGCTCGACGTCGACACGACTGTGAACTGCGCCCGTATCATCATACCCGTTCGCAACGGCGGGGCGCGCTGGCGCGAAGCCGCAGCCGTGCTGCGAGAGACGGTGGCGGAGCCCGCGCTCGTAGCAGTGGTGGACTCCGGCTCGAGTGACGGTAGCGACCGGGTTGCCGTGGAAAGCGGCTTCGAGGTCGAGCGCATCGACCCACTGTCCTTCAACCATGGTCGGACGCGCCAGATGGCCGTCGACCGCTTCTGCGAGGGTAGGGAGTTCGCGATCTTCCTGACCCATGATGCGGTGCTCGAGGGGCACGAGTCTCTCGGCGAATTGCTCGCTGCGTTCCGTGACCCTGCGGTGGGCGCGGCGTATGGCCGCCAACTGCCACACCGGCAGGCGGGGCCGTTCGAGGCGCATATGGTCCTCTTCAACTACGGCACAATCAGTGAGACCCGCTCGCTGGCCGACGCGCCCCGACTCGGAATCAAGGCGGCGTACATCTCCAATTCCTTCGGGGCCTACCGTCTGTCGGCGCTTCGTGCGTGCGGCGGTTTCCCGAGCCATCTCATCCTGGGGGAGGACACCAGTGTCGCCGTCAAGATGCTCCTCTCCCGCTGGAAGGTCAGATACTGCGCCGAGGCACTCGTCCGGCACTCCCATGCGTATACTATTGCGCAGGAGACTCAACGCTACTTCGATTTCGGCGTGCTGCACTCGCAGCTCCCGGAGTTGATGCGCAATTTCGGCGCGGCTGAAGGCGAGGGCGCGAGGTTTGTCGCGTCGGAGCTGCGCTACATGAGGGCCCATGCGCCGCACCTGTTGCCCCTCGTTCTGATCCGCAATTCTGCCAAGTATGCGGGCTATCGGCTGGGACGGAACTTCAAGCGCCTGCCACGGCAGCTGTGCCGCCGTTTGAGCATGACCAAGGTCTTCTGGAGCTGCGAAGACGCCGAGTGTGCTGCCAGCTAGCGCCTGCAGCCGGGGGCCGGATCTGCCGAGCCAGTCACACCCGTTGCGGCGCCCGAGCGAACATAATTCCGCACTGATGCGCGCGTCGCGCCACGAGCGGCAGTACGGCCGATCGTCGGCTGCGGTTGCCGCCGGAAAGTCTCGCGAGCTCCGTAAGTGAGGAGTGTGAGTGAAGCCCGCAGAAGATTCGCTGGTTCTTCCGCGCCAGAAGCGATGGCCGGTGGGCGTGGTGAGCCGCGCATTGTCCTCTCCCCGCCTGTGTACCTACGTTTTGTGCGCCGCACTGGCGCTGTGGGTGAGCTGTCTGCTCGGCAAGGACATGAGCTGGGACACGCTGGACTATCACTTTTACGCGGGATTCAGCGCCCTCCACGACCGCTTCGGCCTGGACTACTTTCCGGCCGGGTCGCAGACGTACTTCAGTCCGTATGTATACGTGCCGTTTTATCTTCTCGCGAGCTCGCGGCTGCCTGCCATCCTCGACGCCTCGATTCTCGCCGTCGCGCAGAGCGGCATTTTATGGTTGACCTACGAGATCGCCCTGCAGCTGGCTCCCAACGAGGACCGGCGCGCGTGGCTCATGATGACCGTCTGCTCGGTTCTGCTCGCGTTTGCCAATCCGATTCTGCTCGATCAGTTCGGCTCGAGCTTTGCCGACATCACCACCGCGGAGCTCGTGCTGGGCGGCTGGCTGCTGCTCTTGCTCGCGGTAAGGATGCCCAGCGTCAAATACTTTGTCCTCGCTGGACTCCTCCTGGGAGCAGCCAGCGCGCTGAAACTCACGAACGGCGTGCACGCCGTGTCGGCCTGCATCCTGCTCCTCTTCGTGCCGGCTCGTTGGCCCGCGAAGCTTCGCTATGCCGGCCTCTTTGGGGTAGCGCTCGCGCTCAGTTTCATCGTGGTCTGCCTACCCTGGTCGGTTCATCTCGAGCGGCACTTCGGCAATCCTCTTTTTCCGGTGCTGAACGGCATCTTCCGCTCGCCTCAATTTCCGACCGCCAAGATGCTGGATTACCGATTCATCCCGGACTCCCTTGCGGAGGCGCTCTCGCGGCCGCTCGAGATCGTGAAGCCGGTGTACATGGTGGACGACGAGCTTGCGGCGCCGGACTTGCGCTATGCAGTGCTGCTCACGGCATCGATCCTCCTGGTGTTCCGCTGGCTATGGCGGCGCCGCGGACGTCTTCGTCTTCCACAACCCGCGGCGCGAAGCGTGTTGGATGTCCGAAGTCGGCGCGCGCTGCTCGCGCTCGGCTGCGCTTTCCTGGCCGACTGGGTGCTCTGGCTCACGGCATCTGGCAACGGCCGCTATTTTTTGCCCGCCGCCTGCATCGCCGCGGTGCTCGCCGTGAGCATGATCTTTCGACTGTGTACGGCACCCAAAGTGCGGACTTACACCTTGGCGGCCGTTCTCGGAGCACAGCTGCTGCAGCTGTGCTGGGGTGCCGGATACCGCAATCACATTCCTTGGGTTGGCGGCCCTTGGTTCCAGGTCAAAGTGCCGGTTGCGCTTCCGCATACACCAGCGCTCTACCTAAGCTACGGTGTCCAGTCGAATTCGTTCATCGTCCCGTTCCTGCCGCGAGGCTCCGGGTTCGTCAACATCGCCGGAGACTATCCGCTGGGTCCAGACGGAGCCAATGGCGCGCACATCCAGACGCTCATGCGCCGCTTCTCGCCCCATCTGATGGTTCTCGCGCGCGATGAGCGCGCGCAGGATAAGCGGCTTCCCGTCGTGTCAGGCATTCCCGCGGCGGCCGACGCGCTGCAGTCTTTCGCGTTGCGTCCGCTCCCAAACTCCTGCTTCACGTTCGTGGTTCCGGACGAAGGCAGACAAAATGTGATGTTCGCCCGTACGAAGCGCGTCGGCTCCTCGAATTCGCCTGAGTCGGGGGACGTACAGGTGCTCGAGTCGACAACGGGCTACCTCGTTGCCTGCGGCGTGGCGCCTTATCCGAGCCCACTCGCCGGGCTCGCCGCCAGCAAGCACAAGGCAGAGACGGCTCTCGACAGGCTGGAGGATGCGTGCCCGGCGCTCTTTCAGCCCGCACGGCCGCTGACGCAATACTTCGGCGACGCGGACCACCACCAGATCTGGTCGCGGCGATATCTCAATACCAACCTCACGGCCTGGGTGAGTCGCGGTTGGGTGGCATTCATCGATCCACTGCGAGGTGGCGGCGCAAAGTACATAGCTCCCGCGGCGGAATTCGGCGATCCACACCTGCGCATCGAGTGCGGTCGGCATGATGAGCGCTACTTCGTGAACGTCGCGGGCTCGACGGCCCGGCGGGCGAGCCAATGACCTCCCCCGAACATTCATCGCACGTGCCCCCGCGCCGCGGATCGGCGCTCCAGGCACTTGGCGGCGCACTTGTTGCGCGACCCCGGGCATGCGTCTACCTCGCGTGCACACTGCTCGCTGTCCTGGCCAGCTATCTACTCGGCAAGGAGATGATGTGGGATACGCTCGACTACCACTTCTACGCCGGATTCAGCGCCCTGCATGATCGCTTCGGCCAGGACTACTTCGCCGCCGGTGTGCAGTCGTACCTGAATCCCTATATCTATGTCCCGTTCTATGCTCTCGTCATGACGGGATTACCGGCGCTCTGCGTCGCTTCGATTCTTGCAGTGGCGCAAAGCGCCATCCTATGGATTACCTACGAGATGGCCGTTGCGGTGATTCCCGGGGTGGACTGCCGCTCGCGCATCGCGGCCGGTGTCTGCGCTGCGCTGCTTGCTCTTGCAAACCCCATTCTGATCAACCAACTCGGATCGAGCTACGCGGATATTACGACGGCCGAGATCGTGCTTGCCGCGTGGCTCTTGCTCATCCGCTCAGTGCACTCGCCGAGCGCCACACGGTTTGCCTGCGCCGGGCTGCTGCTCGGTGCCGTGAGTGCCCTGAAGCTCACGAACTCGGTACACGCGCTGTCGGCTCTAGTGCTGCTGCTCTTCCTGCCTACCCGATGGCCTGGCAAGTTGCGCTACGGGCTCGGCTTCGCAGCGGCCATGGGGATCGGGTTCCTCGTGGTGGCTGCCCCATGGGCGATGCAATTGCAGCGACATTTCGGTAACCCGCTTTTCCCTCTTTTCAACGGCATCTTTCGCTCGCCGCAATTCCCAACGACGCCCATCCTCGACTATCGTTATGTGCCGGATTCGATACGCGAAGCGCTGTGGCGCCCTTTCAAGCTGGCAGCACCCGTAACCTTCGTGGACGATGAATATGCAGCGCCGGACCTGCGCTATGCATTGCTGCTCATGCTGGCCCTTGTGGTGCTCTTGCGGTACGGATGGTCGAGATTACGAGGGGCCGCCATTGAAACCGCGCCCGCTGAAGGTGCTCCGGCCCGGCGCGGGCTGACAGCGCTGGGCTGTGCCTTTCTGGTTGACTGGACGCTTTGGCTGAGTGTTTCCGGCAACGGACGGTATTTCATCGCAATGGCGTGCGTCGCAGCTGTCCTCGCAGTGGGGCTCGCATTCCGTCTCCTCCGAGCCCGACCCAAGGCTCTCGGGTACGTGCTGGCGCTGATCTTCGTCTTGCAGGGTCTGCAACTGACCTTTGGCGCCACCTACCGATTGCCTGCTGCATGGGATGGGGGACCCTGGTTCGACGTCTCGATTCCCCGCGCGCTCCAACGCGAGCCGGCTCTTTTCCTCACCATTGGCGAGGAGTCCAATTCCTTCGTGGCGCCCTTTCTCGCGAGCGGCTCCGCGTTCGTGAACCTGGAAGGGGACTATGTGCTCGGTCCGGATGGAGCCAACGGCGCTCACGTCGAAGCGCTGATCCACAGGTATTCGAACCACATTCGGGTTGCGGTTCTGGAGTCGGAATTCACTCTTGCCCTACGGCACGGGCTTCCCGATGCCGCACACGTCGATGACACCCTCGCGCCGTTCGGGTTGCGGGCGGACAGCGGCGATTGCTCGACGATCATTATTCACGACGTGCGTCATCGTTGGCGTAAGGTTTTGCCAGGCACCCTTCCCATCAGCATTCCACAGCTCAACGGCCGGAGTCTGCGGATTCCGGTCTCGCCCGATGGATATCTCGTGGTGTGTCGGGCGGTAAGCACCCCGGGGGTCGCGCCCGCTCTCGCGCAGGCGGAGCACGTGCCGAATCTAGTGCTCGATCGCATCGAGGATGCGTGCCCGCGGCTCTTCCAACCTCCGCGGCCGGCGACCGAAGTCTATGGAGACAGCCATAAGGGGTATCGCTGGATCAGAAAATATCCGGGTACCAACCTCGCGACATTCATCGTGAACGGCTCGATCAAGCTGGTGGACGGAGCTCGAGGAGGTCGGCCCGATGACCTCGGGACGGAAAGCGACTGGGCGAGAGCGCCCCTGCCGCTCGTTTGCAGCAGGCACGGCGAGCTTTACCACGCGAAGCTGTTTTCCGCTCCCTAGATCTGCGGGGCGCGACTACGCAATCCCAGCCGGTAGGTGATGAGGCGCTGCGCAAGGAAGCTGAGCGGCGTGTATACGATCGCCAGCAGGGCCGCCGCAGTGATGTACCACATATGGGCCATGTCGACCAGGACCTTCAGTCCGCCCGTGTTGGCCAGGAGCAGCAGGGCGTTGATGGTGAGATAGCGGGCCGCTCCAGCGTGATCCACGGAAGCCGCGGGGAACGTGAATCGCGCGTTGAGCAAGTATCCGGCAAGATTCGCAACGACAAACGATGCAACATACGCGAGCAGGTAGTTGACGCCCGCCAGCTCATGCAGCCCCGCGAGGACGCCGAGGCCCAGCCCGAAACAAGTGCCCCCAACGGCGCAGAATCGCAACAACTGCCTGAAATGCCCGTCCATTCTGGAACTCTGAGGCGAAGGGGGTCCCGGTGCAAGCGCAAATTGGCATTCTGCAGCTGCCCTCGCAACTCTCGGGCGGTCCGCCCCAGGGAATTCTGCAGAGCCAGTCACACCGCTGCCTTCGCGGGGCAGACATAATCTCCCGCGCTACCGCTGCGACGTGACATGAAAGAGAGAGCCTGCTATGGACTCTGTTGAAGCCTCTTTGAGGCTTCCGCGGCAACAAGCCCGTTTGGCGGCCGCGCTCAGCCGAGCGGCCGCATCCCATCGCATCTACGTATACCTTGCTTGCACGGTGCTCGTGCTCGTGACCAGCTTTCTCCTGGGCAAGGATATGAGGTGGGACACGCTGGATTATCATCTCTACGCCGGCTTCAGCGCCTTGCAGAACCGCTTCGCCCAGGACTACTTTCCTGCCGGCTCGCAGACCTACTTCAATCCGTTCGGCTACGCACCTTTCTACGCTCTGGCCACGAGCGGCCTCCCCGCCCTCGCGGTCGCCTCGATATTCGCCGTGGTGCACAGCGCCATTCTCTGGCTGTCATACGAACTGGCGCTCGAGATTGCGCCCCGTGACGATGGTCGGACGCGACTCGCGTTGGCCGCCTGTGCGGTGACACTAACCTTCGCCAATCCCATTCTCATCAATCAATTCGGCTCGAGCTACGCGGATATTACGACCGCCGAGGTGGTACTTGCGGGCTGGCTGCTGCTGATTCGCGCAGTTCGCTCGCCCCGCCCGTCCCGCATTATCTGCGCGGCATTGCTTCTCGGCGCAGCGAGTGCGCTTAAGGTTACAAATTCAGTGCATGCGGTGTCAGCACTGGTCGTTCTGCTCTTTCTGCCGACCCCATGGCGGACGCGCGTTCGTTATGCATTGGCATTTGGCGTTGCATTGGCAATGAGCTTCGCGATCGTGGCTGCTCCATGGGGCGTTCGCCTGGAGCAGCACTTTGGCAACCCGGTCTTCCCATTGCTCAACAACATATTCCGCTCGCCGCAATATCCGACCGCGACGATGCTGGACTATCGGTTCGTGCCGGACTCGCTGTGGGATGCGCTTTGGCGGCCGTTTGCTATCGTTGCACCACTCTTCACGGTGGACGATGAGTTACAGGCGCCCGACCTGCGCTACGCCCTCGTGGTGGTCGCTGCAATCGTGCTCCTGCTTCGGTGGGGCTGGGGATGGGTGAGTCGCTCGCCGGCGGCGGTCGTCTCTCACGAGCAGAGCCGGTCGACGCGCGCACTGGCCGCACTCGGCTGCGGGCTTCTGGTCGACTGGACGCTCTGGCTGCGGGCTTCTGGAAACGGTCGATATTTCCTCGTGATGAGCTGCGTTGCGGCGGTGGTCGGCGTTGCCTTGGTGTTCCGGGCTCTCGCCTCGATGCCCAAGGCGCGCAATTGGCTGCTCATCGCTGTGTTCGGTGCGCAGTTCCTGCAGCTATACACCGGCACGGACTACCGCGATTACGTGGCATGGGACTGGAAGCCGTGGTTTGAGATGAGTGTGCCTGCGGAACTGGCTACCGCGCCCGCGCTGTATCTCAGTTACGGTGTGCAATCCAATTCCTTCGTCGCGCCCTTTTTGCCGCCGGGCTCCGGCTTCGTGAATCTGGGGGGGGACTTCCCGCTCGTGCGTCAGGGAGTCAATGGGGAAAAGGTGGAGTCATTGATCCGGCGGTATGGCCGCCATTTGCGGATGCTTGCGCCCGAGATACAGATTCCGGGCGATCCTCATCCGGTTATCTCTGTGTCGGGCGCAGACGATGCTTTGGAGCCTTTCGGGCTGCGCGCAGATACACGGGATTGCGTGACCATAATCGTGTCTGACGCGGGTCCTCAACCCAATCCCATCACCGACTCTTCGAAATCTGCACCCAGTGCGGTGGCGCGGTTGCACGGCGCGCCGCTCGCGCGTCCGAATACCGCCTACTTGGCTGCGTGTCGCGTCGTGCCCCACGTCACGAGTCGTCCTGAGATGGGCGGCAGCGCCAGCCGGGCAAACCTCATCTTCGACCGGTTGGAGGATGCGTGCCCACGGCTGTTCCAGCCTGCCCGTCCGGTGACCGTCTACTACGGCGAGAAGGATAACAACTACATCTGGGCGCGGCGGTACCTGAATACCAATCTAACGGCGTGGATCAGTGGCGGCTGGGTGCATTTCATCGACCCGACGAGGGGCGGGCCAGCGCAATATATTGGCAGCGTGCGGGATTTCGAGAAGGGCACGCCGCGGATCACCTGTACCCGACAGGACGAGCGATATTACGCGAAGGTAATATCGATGTCGCCGGCACCCCGATGAAGGAGAGCAACCGGGGCCCGCGCGAGCCAATTTCGACGCCGAGGGCCGACGCGAATAGAGCTGCTCGGAGACTATAAGAAAAGCTGCTGATGTGCAGCTTCAGAGGATTGCGGGAATGAATCGGTACCGCACTCGTCCGCAGTAAGCGAGGTAGCGCGGATCTGCCGCGAGATGTCGTTCTTCAGCATGCGCACGGGCGAGTTGCAGGCCGCACTCGATCAGCCAGAGCAGCGCGTTCCAAAGGGTCGGATTGGCGATGAGCACTCCGAGCAGGAGTGTCAGCTCCGAGAGATAGACAGGATGCCGTACGAGCCGATAGAAGCCGCCCTCGCGCACGCCATGGTTGGCCGGGACGATGGCGAAGCTTCGACGCAGAGAGAGCAGGGCCGCTGCGAGCATTGCCAAGCCCGCGAGCTCGACGACGGCACCCGCCATGCCTCTGCCGGGGGGCATTGACGGTCGCATCAGAAGCGGCAGCAGGGTGCCTGCATAGCCGAGCAGCCAGAGGGCGGGAGATGTCGTCTCGGTCTTGGCCTGCCGGCGGCCGAGGAAGAGTCCGAGGATCAGCCCGTTCACTAACAGCATGCCGGATGAGCTGAGCGTCGCCGCGTAGACGAAGTGCTCGACGCTGTCCAACGCAAGCTGTACGAACAGTGCGATGAGGATGAAATTCGCGATCGTCCGCAGCGCAGTGGCGAGGTCGGGGGACTGCGCAGGCATGCCTGGCTGCGGGCGCCCCGAGCGACACAAGAAATGGATGAGTCCGGTGATGGTCATACGTCCGGAATTGGTGTTGCTTACTCGATCCCCAGCTTCTTGATCCGGTACCGCAGGGCCCGGAAGCTCATGCCCAGCAGCTTCGCCGCCGCCGTCTTGTTGTAGCGCGTCTTCTCCAGCGCTTTGACGATGGCGTCGCGCTCGATTTCTTCGAGGTGCTCGCCGAGGGCGGCATTGCCCGCCGTCGTTGCAATGGGGAGCGCTACGGACGTCGAAGGGCGTGGCGTGGTGGTGCGCAGCTTGATGTGCTCGGCGGTGACTACGCCGCCGACGCAGAGGGTGAGGGCGCGCTCGAGGACGTTCTCGAGCTCGCGCACGTTGCCGGGGAAGGGATAGGACTTCAGCAAGTCCAGCGCGTCTTCTGCGAGTTGCGGCGGTTGCAGGCCGGAGCGCCGGCCGAGTCTCTCCAGGATTGCCTGGGCGATCTCCGGGATGTCCTCGGGCCGCTCGCGCAGCGCCGGCACGCGCAACTCGATGACATTGATGCGATAGAACAGGTCTTCGCGGAAGAGGCCCTGGGCGACGAGCTCCGCGAGGTTCTTGTGGGTGGCCGAGAGAATGCGGACGTCGACCGTCTCTTCCCGCGACTCGCCGACGGGACGGACGGTTTTTTCCTGTACGACGCGAAGCAGCTTCACCTGCATGTGCAGCGGCAGGTCCGCGACCTCGTCGAGGAACAGCGTGCCGCCCTCAGCGGTCTGCGCCAGGCCCTTCTTGTCGGCGACGGCGCCCGTGAAGCTGCCGCGCTTGTGGCCGAAGAGCTCGCTTTCCATCAGCTCCGTCGGGATCGCGCCGCAGTTGACGGCGACGAAGGGACCCTCGCGGCGGGCTCCCGACTCATGAATCATGCGGGCCACCAGCTCCTTGCCGGTGCCGGACTCGCCGAAGATGTGCACCGGCGCCTGGCTGCGCGAGACCCGGGAGATCATCTCGCGCAGCTGCTCCATCACCGTGGAGCGGCCTATGAGCCGCGCGCCCGTGGGATCAGCGCAGGCATCGGGAGAACCCGCTCCCAAGCGGATGGCGCTGCCGACGAGCTTGCGCAGCACTCCCAGGTCAAGAGGCTTGGAGACGAAGTCGAAGGCGCCGAGCTTCAGCGCCCGGACAGCGGACTCCACATTGCCGTGAGCGGTGATGACTGCCACCGGAACGGTCGCGCGGTTCTCCTGGATCCAGGCTACGAGGTCGAGGCCGTCGCCATCGGGCAGGCGCATGTCCGTGAGACAGAGGTCGAAGGGCTCGCTCTTGAGGAGTTTGCGCGCCGTGCCAACGTCGGGCGCCGTCCGCGTGCGCAGGTTCATGCGGCTCAGGGTGAGGCTGACGAGCTCGAGCAGGTCTGGCTCGTCGTCCACGATCAGCACAGCCGGCTTTGCCGGTTCCGGGCGGGTGCTCGTCAAAGGTGCGTTCAAGACTCGACCTCCCATCGTCGAGGGTCTGCGAATACCAGCCTAAAAACGCTGCCGCCGCCGTGACGTGGCTCATAGAGCAGCGTGGCGCCATTGGTTTGGGCCAATTCCCGGGCCAGGAAGAGCCCCAGGCCCGTCCCCCGGCCGCCGGTGAAGAAGGGCTCGAAGATCCGGTCCATGTGCTCCCGCGCCACCCCGGGTCCGCGGTCGGCCACTTCGAGGAAGGGGCGGCCGTTCGATACCAGGCGGCCGCAGCGCATCTCGATGGCAGCGTCGGCGCCGAGCGCCTGATGGTCGGGATACGCGTAGCGCATGGCATTCTCGCAGAGATTCCACACGATCTGCCGCAACTGGCCGGGGTCGAAGCGGACCTCGATCTCCACGGCGGGGCCGCTCACCCGCAGCCGCTCGCGCGGCCACTGCATGGTCTCGCCGAACTCCTCGCCGAACTCCTCGCTCCAGGTCTGTAGCGGCAGGCGCTCCAGACGTGCTTCCTCGCGCCGCGAGAGCCTGAGGACGCTGTCGATGATGCCGCTCACCCGATCGGCGTTGTTGCGGATGATCTCCGTCAGCCGCCGCTCTTGCGGCTCGAGATGCGGCGACTCCGCGAGCAGCTGGCCCGCGTGGCTCATGGCACCGACCGGGTTGCGGATCTCGTGCGCGATGCTGGCGCTCAGCCTGCCGAGCGCCGCGAGCTTCGACTGCTGCACTTTCTCCGTGATCAGGCTCGTATCCTCCAGGAAAACGAGTACGGGCGCGGGTGTCGAGGTGCCGAGCGGCGCGAAATGCGCCCGGATGATCTGCGCCCCGTCCGCGCCGACGAAGGTCTGCTCCATCGCGGGGAAAATACCGGTGTCTCCGGTGCTCTGCCGCCAGCGCTCGAGAAGGTAGAGCAGCCGCGGCGAGACTTCGCCGAGCAGGGCATCCGGGAAGGCATTGCCGTCGCCCAGCATGCGCGCCGCCGACTCGTTGATGAGGCGAATGCGAGCCTGATGGTCGACCACGAGGATGCTCTCGCGCAGATGCTGGACGATGTACTGCGAGAGCTGCGCCAGGTTCGCGAGGTCCACCTCCTGGCGGCGCAGCGTGGCCTCGCTCTCGCGGATGCGGTTGGCGAGCGGCCAGGCGAGCACCGCGATCGCGAACAACACCACGCCCAGCACACCCGCCGTCGTGTATTCGGCAAAATGGATCGGTGCGGCGAGGCCGACGAAGAACTGCTGCACCAGTACGGCGAGCGCGGCCATGGCGGCGATCAGCAGCGCATCGCGGTGCTTGGCCAGGGTGGCCATGGCCAGCACCGGCAGCACGAGCAGGATGCCGAAGCCGCTGGAGACGCCACCGCTCGCGTACAGGATGAGGCCGATCGCGGTGGAATCCACACTGGCATTGACGATCGCCACCAGCCGCAGCGTCGACCAGCGCAGCCGCCGCGCGATGACGAGCAGCACCGCCGCGGTGAAATACAGTACACAGGCCACGAGGAAGAGGCCTGGGCGCGGCACCATCGCCAGCTGCTGTCCGGACAGCCACAACGCGCTGACCAGCACCAGCGGCACCAGCACCCGGTACAGGTTCAGCAGGCCGACGACGCGCCAGGCGATATCGGCTCGAGCGGCGGAAGCAATGGGTGAGGTCGCGGCGGTTGCCGGCATCGGTGAATTGTAGCCGCCTAGCCCGCTCCGCGCTGGCAGTGGTCGGCTTTTTTGGACACAATGCGAAGTTCACGTCACGTCAGATCGAGCTCAGGATCACAATGAATCTGCACGAATATCAAGCCAAAGAGATATTCAGGAACTACGGAATCGCAGTGCCTGCCGGCCGCGTGGCTGCGAGCGCGGATGAGGCTGTCGCCGCCGCCAACGCATTGGGAGGACCCGTGTGGGTCGTCAAAGCGCAGGTCCACGCCGGCGGCCGCGGCAAGGCCGGAGGCGTCAAGCTGGCGCGCGATGCCGAAACAGTACGCAGCGCCGCAGCCGCCATGCTCGGCACGCGCCTCAAGACCAAACAGACCGGACCCGAAGGCCTGCCGGTGGAGCGCGTCTATGTGGAGTCGGGATCGGAGATCGAGCGGGAGATCTATCTTTCGCTGACGCTCAATCGCGACAAAGGCCGGATCGCCCTCATCGCCTCCGCCGCCGGCGGCATGGACATCGAGGAGGTCGCGGAGAAAACTCCGGAGCAGATCCTGACCGTGACCGTACATCCGTCGGCGGGCCTGCAGCCTTATCAGGCGCGGCAAATCGCCTTCGGCCTCGGGCTCAGGGGCACGCAGATCGCGGAATTCCAGACGATCGCCGCCGCGTTGTACAAGCTCTACACGGAGCAGGACGCGAGCCTCGTCGAGGTCAATCCCCTGATCGTGACGAAGGCCGGCAAACTCCTCGCCTTGGATGCCAAGATCAACATCGATGCCAACGCGGTATTCCGGCATCCCGATCTCGCCAAGCTTCGCGATGCCAACCAGGAAGACCCGATGGAGCGTCGTGCCAGCGAGCACGAGCTCAACTACGTCTCCCTGGACGGTGACATTGCGTGCATGGTCAACGGCGCCGGGCTCGCGATGGCGACCATGGACCTCATCAAGCTGCACGGCGGCCAGCCCGCCAACTTCCTCGACGTCGGCGGCGGGGCGACCAGCGAGCGGGTGACTGCGGCGTTCCAGCTGATCCTCTCGAACCCCAAGGTTCGCGCGGTACTGGTCAACATATTCGGCGGCATCGTGCGCTGCGATCTCATCGCTGACGGCGTGATCAACGCCGTGAAGAACGTGGGCGTGAAGGTGCCGGTCGTCGTCCGCCTCGAAGGCACCAACGCGGAGAAGGCGCGCGCAACTCTGGCCGGCAGCGGCCTCACCATCACTCCCGCCACCGATCTGACAGATGCCGCCCGCAAGGTCGTCGCGCTAGCGGCCGGCAAGTAAGGGTTTCCAGCATGAGCATTCTGGTCAACACGCATACTAGGGTTATTTGCCAGGGCTTCACCGGCAAGCAGGGTACTTTCCATTCGGAGCAGGCGATCGCCTACGGGACGCAACTCGTCGGCGGCGTCACGCCGGGACGTGGTGGTCAAAAGCACCTGGGCCTGCCAGTGTTCGATACCGTGAAGGATGCGGTGAAAGAGACTGGTGCCACCGCCAGCATGATCTACGTGCCGGCCGCAGGCGCCGCGGACTCCATTCTCGAAGCGGCCGATGCGGGTATCGAGCTCGTGGTCTGCATCACCGAGGGTGTGCCGGTCAATGACATGGTGCGCGTGAAGTCGGTGCTGGCGGGCTCCGCGACGCGCCTGGTCGGACCCAACTGCCCGGGTGTCATCACGCCGGAGGAGTGCAAGATCGGCATCATGCCGGGCTTCATTCACAAGAAGGGTGCGGTCGGTATCGTCTCCCGGTCCGGTACGCTGACTTACGAAGCGGTCTTCCAGACCACCCGCATCGGCCTCGGCCAGAGCACCTGCGTCGGCATCGGCGGGGACCCCGTTCGCGGTCTCAACTTCGTCGACGTGCTCGAGCTCTTCGAGCGCGACCCGCGCACCGAGGGCATCGTGCTGGTGGGTGAGATCGGCGGCAGCGACGAGGAGGCGGCCGCGCATTTCATCCATCGCTTCGTCTCCAAGCCCGTCGTGGCCTATATCGCCGGCGTGACCGCGCCCCCGGGCAAGCGCATGGGCCATGCAGGCGCCATCGTCGCCGGCGGCAAGGGCACGGCCGCTGACAAGTACAAAGCGTTCGAGGCCGCGGGGGTGCGCACGGTCAAATCTCCCGCCGAGCTGGGGAGCGCGATGAACGAGTTGCTGCGTCGCCGCCGCGCCAGCGCGAAGTCCAAAGTCGCGCGGCCTGCGGCCGTGCCGCAGCCTGCCGCGCGGCCGGCCGCAAAGGCGGCCCGGAAGCGCGCCGCGCCGGCCGTCAACAAACCCGCCGCGAAGCCGGTAAAGCGTGCGGCGAAGCCGGCTCCCACGCCGGCGGCGCTGCGCAGCAAGCTCGGTCGCGTGACTGGACGGACCACGGCCGGCAAGAAGAAGCCAGCCGCAGCGCGAAAGGGCAAGCGCTCCTAGGAGCCGCATGACAAAATCGTCGGGAGCGATTTTGGACGGCGACAGCCGGCCCGAAGGGGTTTCCCGGTGAATGCCGATTCGCGATCACGGATCTCAGAGGGCGCAGGGACGGGGCCTCGCAACGAGTCGCTCCGCATCGCGCTCGCGCAACTCGACCTGCTGGTCGGCGACGTGCACGGAAACGCGGCGCGCGTGATCGAATCCGCGCGCGCCGCGTACCACGACCACCAGGCGGATCTGGTGGCATTCCCCGAGCTCACCCTCTCCGGCTACCCGCCCGAGGACCTGCTCTTTCACCGCGGCTTCCGCCGCCAGATCGAGTCAGGCCTGGAAGAGGTCTGCCGTCAGGCGCCGGGCCCCTGTGTCATGGTGGGCTACCCGGAGTACACGCGCTCGACCATCTACAACTCCGCGGCGCTGATCGCCGGCGGCGCGGTCGCGGCCATCCACCGCAAGGCGGAGCTACCCAACTACAAGGTTTTCGACGAAAAGCGCTATTTCCACGCCGGCGCGCAACCGACGGTGGCGGAGTGCAAGGGCTTCCGCGTGGGGCTGCTCGTCTGCGAGGACATCTGGGTGCCGGAGCCCGCGCAGCTCGCACGATCGGATCGGGCGGAGCTGCTCCTCGTCATCAATGCCTCACCGTACGAGCGCAACAAGCAGCGCGAGCGCGAGTCGGTGGTCCGCGCACGGGTGGCCGATGTGGCTCTGCCCATCGTGTACGTCAACATGGTGGGCGGACAGGACGAGCTGGTGTTCGACGGCAACTCCTTCGTGATGGACGCTCAGGGTAACGTCGTCATGCGCGCGCCCGCCTTCAAGGAAGGCACCTACGTCATCGAGTTCGAGCGCCGCGGCCAGGGTACGGTGGTGCCCGTCCCGGGGGACGTAGCGCCGGAGTTGAGCGATGAAGCCAGTGTTTACAACGCGTTGGTTTTGGGGGTTCGAGACTACGTCAATAAGCACGGCTTTCCCGGCGTCGTGATGGGCCTTTCCGGAGGCGTCGATTCCGCACTGACGCTTGCGATTGCAGTCGACGCGCTGGGCGCAGATCGGGTGCATGCCGTCATGATGCCGTCGCGCTACACGTCCTCCATGAGCCTGGAGGATGCAGCGGAGGAGGCGCGTCTTCTCGGGGTCAAATTCAGCCACCTCTCGATCGAAGGCATGTTCGAGGCGACGCTCGGCACATTGCGCGAGGAGTTCGCGGGACGGCCGCCGGATGCGGCCGAGGAGAACATCCAGTCGCGCTGCCGCATGCTGCTGCTCATGGGCATCTCCAACAAGACGGGCCGGATGCTCCTCACCACCGGCAACAAGAGCGAGATGGCGGTCGGCTACGCCACGCTCTATGGCGACATGGCCGGCGGCTTCGCGCCGATCAAGGATTGCAGCAAACTGCTGGTCTACCGCCTCACGGCCTACCGCAATTCCCTGGGGAGGGTCATCCCGCAGCGGGTGATCGACCGTCCGCCGTCAGCGGAGCTGCGGTTCGAGCAGAAGGACTCCGACTCCCTGCCGTCCTACGAGATCCTGGACCCCATCCTCGAGGCCTTCATCGAGGAGGACCTGTCGGTCGATGAGCTCGAGGCGCGCGGCTTCGACCGCGCGACGGTCGGCAGGGTGCTCGACCTCGTCAAGCGCAATGAGTACAAGCGCCGCCAGGCGCCGCCGGGAGTGAGGGTGAGCCGCCGCGCCTTCGGGCGCGACTGGCGCTATCCGATCACCAACGGATATCGTAGATAGGCCTCGACGGGAGAGGCGAAAAGTCGACCGGCAAAGTCCTGACGGCTACCAGAAATGCCACCAGTGCCGCTGGACTGCTGATGCGACCTGCGCCACCTGGCCGGTGAAATTGGCGGCGTAGACCTTGCGTGACTCGTCGGCCAGCGACGTCATGCCGAGACGGTCGTAGGAGACGATCATGATCGCGAGCGCATCCCGAGTGGCCGGCGCCCCCTCGTAGCTGTCGATCACGAGTTTCGCCCGGCGGACCGCGCCGATGTAGGCGCCGCGCTTGAGGTAATACCTCGCGATATCGACGTCATAGGCAGCCAGCCGGTCGCGCAGGTAGATCATGCGCTGGCGGGCATCCGGGGCGTAGGCGCTCTTCGGATATTCCTGCACCACCGTACGGAACGCGGCGAAGGATTTGTTCGCGGTGGTGGGCGGGCGCTTCGTGAGGTCGACGTGGAAGAAGTGCTCGATCGCGTTCGGCTGCTTCTCGAAGTTCACCAGGCCTTGCATGTAGTACGCGTAGTCCACGCGCGGGTGCGTCGGATTCTCGCGGATGAAGGTGTCGCACGCGTCGATGGCGGAATCGGTCTCCCCCGCGCGGTAATATGCGTAGATGAGATCTAGCTGCGCCTGATGCGCCTGATCGGTGAAGGGGTAGACCGCCGTCAACTGCTCGTAGGCCTTGATGGCGCCGTTGTAATTGTAGTCGGTCAGCTCCTTCTTGGCCTGCTGGTAGAGCACCTGCGGACTCGACTGCGGAGGCTTCTTGTGGGCGCAGCCCGTCAGCGCGAGCGCGCTGATGCAAAGAGCGGTAACGAGAGCGCGTGTGGGGGCTGCCGCACGAAGCGAGAAAGACGCAAGGCGGCCGGGATGGGAAACGAGATTGAACATGGCGCGGGAGTATAGCGAATCCGCTGGCAGCCCTTCGGACTCGCCGGCCGCCGGGGAGTTCCGGAATCATTCCCTGGTGCTGCCGGCGGACGCCGTGGGCCTCAGGCTCGATCAGGCGCTCGTTCGCGCGTTGCCGCAGTACTCGCGCGCGCGCCTGCAGGGCTGGATCGAGGCGGGGGCCGTCCTGGTGGACGGGCGGCGGCTGCGTGCGAAGGACAAGGTGCTCGGGGGCGAGAAGGTCGACGTCGCGGCGCGGCTCGAGGCCGACGCTCGTGTCCTCCCGGAGGCGCAACCGCTCGCCGTGATCCACCAGGATCGCGCCCTCTTCGTCATCAACAAGCCGGCGGGCATGGTCGTACATCCCGGGGCCGGCAATCGCGCCCACACCTTGCAGAATGCGCTGCTCGCCCTGGATCCCCAGCTCGCCCTGGTGCCTCGCGCCGGGCTGGTGCATCGCCTCGATAAGGACACGAGTGGCCTGCTCGTGGTGGCGCGCACGCTCGAGGCGCACTCGAGACTCGTCACCGCGCTTGCGGAGCGTGACGTAGAGCGCGCCTACCTTGCCATTTGCCTTGGTGCGATGACTGGTGGAGGCACGGTGGAGGCGCCCATTGGGCGCCACCGTTCGCAACGCACGCGCATGGCGGTGCGAAGTGATGGGCGCGAGGCGGTCACGCATTACCGCCTCGTCAAGCGTTATCGCGCCCACACTCTCGTGCGCGTGCAACTCGAGACCGGCAGAACACACCAGATACGCGTACACCTGGCGCACATCGGCTATCCCATCATTGGCGATCCGGTATACGGCGGCCGCCGGCGGCTGCCTGCCGGCTGCAGCCCCGCGCTGATGGCGGCGCTCGGCGCGTTTCCGCGCCAGGCGCTGCACGCGGCGCGGCTCGCGCTGGCCCATCCGATGACAGGCCGCGCGCTCGAATGGGAGGCCCCGATTCCTGAGGACATGGCGCGACTGTTGGCGACCCTCGATGATGATCAACATATCGCCGAGCGCGAGCGGTGAGCGGGCCTGAGCTCATCCTCCCGGATTGGCCCGCGCCGGCGGGCGTGCGCGCCGCCTTTACGCTGCGCCCGGGTGGCATCAGCCGGCCGCCCTTCGACACCTGCAATATCGCCGTGCACGTTGGGGATGAGCCACGAGCGGTCGCCGAGAACCGGGAGGGACTGCGGGCGAGCCTGGCATTGCCCGCCGAGCCTGCCTGGCTGGAGCAGGTCCACGGCCACCGGGTCGTCGACCTCGATCGGCAAACGGCGCTGGAGTCGCTCCCTCCCGCCGATGCCGCAGTGACCCGCACCGCAGGCAGGATCTGCGCCATCCAGGTGGCCGATTGCATGCCGGTGCTGCTTGCCGCGGCGGACGGCACGGCCGTCGGCGCTGCACACGCCGGCTGGCGCGGATTGGCCGGCGGCGTGTTGGAAGCGACTGTCCGGGCGATGAATTCGCCGCCTGCCCAGCTGCTTGCCTGGCTGGGCCCCGCCATCGGGCAGGCGCATTTCGAGGTCGGCGAGGAAGTCCGCGCCGCATTCCTGGCCAGCGATGCCGGCGCCGCAGCAGCGTTCGCCGCGAACGAGCGGGGACGGTGGCAGTGCGATCTTTACGCTCTGGCCCGGCGCCGGCTCGCCGCGCTCGGGGTGCGGGCTATTCATGGTGGGGGCTGCTGTACCTACGCTGATGCCAAGCGATTCTTTTCGTACCGCCGGGACGGCCGTTGCGGACGCATGGCAGCGCTGATTTGGCGCGATTAAACTCTTGAACGGGGAGCCTTTCACCCCCAGATCGCCACCATCCAAACCCCTCTGAAGGTCTTTCCCGATGCGGATGGATAAGCTCACTAGCCGATTCCAGCAGGCGCTGGCCGATGCCCAGTCGCTCGCGGTCGGCCGCGACCACCAGTTCCTCGAGCCCGTCCACGTGCTGCTCGCCCTTCTCGACAGCCAGGGTGGCACCGTGCGGCCGCTGCTGCTCAAGGCCGGCGGGGACGTCAATCGGCTGCGCTCCGAGCTCGGCGCCGCTCTCGAGCGGCTGCCGAAGGTGGAGGGCACTCCCGGGGAGGTCCACGTCTCCAGCGACCTCAACCGCATCCTCAACGTCACCGACAAGCTCGCGCAGGAGCGGGGCGACCAGTTCATCTCCAGCGAGCTCTTCGTGCTCGCGGCATTCGAGGACCGTAACCTGGCGCGCATCTTCCGCGACACCGGCGTCGTGCGCGGCGCGATGGAGAAGGCGATCGAGGAAGTGCGGGGCGGGGAGAAGGTCGCCGATCCCAACGCCGAGGAGAGCCGGCAGGCGTTGGAGAAGTACACCATCGACCTCACCGCGCGTGCTTCCTCGGGCAAGCTCGACCCGGTCATCGGCCGCGACGATGAGATCCGCCGCACCATACAAGTCCTGCAGCGCCGCACCAAGAACAACCCGGTGTTGATCGGCGAACCCGGCGTCGGCAAGACCGCGATCGTCGAAGGTCTGGCGCAGCGCATCGTCAACGGCGAGGTGCCCGAGGGCCTGAAGAACAAGCGCATCCTGGCGCTCGACATGGGCGCACTCATCGCCGGCGCCAAGTTCCGCGGCGAATTCGAGGAGCGCCTGAAGGCCGTGCTCAACGATCTCGCCAAGCAGGAAGGCCAGATCATTCTCTTCATCGACGAGCTGCACACCATGGTCGGCGCCGGCAAGGCCGAAGGGGCCATGGATGCGGGCAACATGTTGAAACCGGCGCTGGCCCGCGGCGAGCTGCACTGCGTCGGCGCCACGACCCTCGACGAGTATCGCAAGTACCTCGAGAAGGACGCGGCACTGGAGCGGCGCTTCCAGAAGGTATTGGTCGATGAGCCCTCGGTGGAGGACACCATCGCGATCCTGCGCGGTCTGCAGGAGCGCTACGAGGTCCATCACGGCGTCGACATCACCGATCCGGCGATCGTCGCCGCGGCGACACTCTCGCACCGCTACATCGCCGACCGGCAGCTTCCCGATAAGGCGATCGACCTCATCGACGAGGCCGCGGCGCGCATCCGCATGGAGATCGACTCCAAGCCGGAGGCGCTCGATCGCCTGGAGCGGCGCATCATCCAGCTCAAGATCGAGCAGGAGGCAATGAAGAAGGAGCAGGACGAGGCTTCGCGCAAGCGCCTGGCGGCGCTGCGGGAGACGCTGCACGGGCTGGAGAAGGAGTATTCCGACCTCGAGGAGATCTGGAAATCCGAGAAGGCGGCGCTGCAAGGCGCGGCGCAGATCCGCGAGGCGCTGGATCGTGTGCGCCTGGAGCTCGATGCCGCGCGCCGTGCCGGCGACCTCGGCCGTATGGCGGAGCTGCAGTATGGGCGCATTCCGGAGCTCGAGAAGAAGCTCGCAGCTGCCGCGGAAGCCGAGGACAAAGCGCCGCAGCTGGTGCGCAACAAGGTGACGGAGGAGGAGATCGCCGAGGTCGTCTCCAAGTGGACCGGCATCCCGGTATCGAAGATGCTCGAGGGCGAGAAGGAGAAGCTCCTGCGGATGGAAGAGGCGCTCGGCCGTCGTGTCGTCGGGCAGGAGGAGGCGCTCAAGATCGTCGCGAATGCGATCCGCCGCTCGCGCGCCGGGCTGTCCGATCCACGCCGTCCCAACGGCTCGTTCCTCTTCCTCGGACCCACGGGAGTGGGCAAGACTGAGCTCTGCAAAGCGCTCGCCGCGTTTCTCTTCGACACCGAGGATGCGCTGGTGCGCATCGACATGTCGGAGTTCATGGAGAAGCATTCCGTGGCGCGGCTCATCGGCGCCCCGCCGGGCTATGTCGGCTACGAGGAGGGCGGATATCTCACCGAGGCCATCCGGCGGCGTCCTTACGCCGTGATCCTGCTCGATGAAATCGAGAAGGCACACCCGGATGTCTTCAACGTGCTGCTGCAGGTCCTCGATGACGGCCGGCTGACCGACGGCCAGGGCCGGACGGTGGACTTTCGCAACACGGTCATCATCATGACTTCCAACCTCGGGTCCCAGGTGATCCAGGAGTACGCGGGCGAGAAGAACTACACCCGCATGAAAAGCGCGGTGATGGAGATCGTGCAGCAGAGCTTCCGCCCGGAGTTCATCAATCGGATCGACGACATCGTGGTGTTCCATCCGCTCGGCAGCGAGCAGATCCGCGCGATCGTCGACATCCAGCTCATCTACCTGCGCAAGCGCCTGCAGGAGCGGAACATGGATCTGACGCTCGACGATGTCGCGCGCGACCTGCTCGGCGAGGCGGGCTTTGACCCCGTTTACGGTGCCCGGCCGCTGAAACGTGCCATTCAGCAGCAGATCGAGAACCCGCTGGCGCAGCGGATCCTGAAAGGCGAGTTCGTGCCCGGCGACCGCATCGGCGCGTCCGCGCGTGACGGCCAGGTCGTTTTCAGGAAGGCGGCCCGACTATAATCGGCGCAACGGGATCCCCCCACACGTACAACTCAAAGCCATGCCGTTCTACGAATACGAGTGCCGGAGCTGCAAGTTCTACGCCGAAGTGATGCAGAAGATCAGCGATCCGCCGCTCGTGAAATGCCCCTCCTGCGGCAAGCGGACGATGCAGAAGCTGATCTCCGCGCCGGTGTTTCGCCTGAAGGGCAGCGGCTGGTACGAGACCGACTTCAAGTCCGACAAGGAAGACAAGCGCAACCTCGCCGTCGAGCGCGAGGAGCCGAAGCCCGCGGCGGAGGAGTCGAAGTCCGAGGCCCAGGCGCCGGCGGCCGAGAGCACGGCCCCCACGAAGCCTGCCGAGTCGAAGACGCCCAGCGTGACCACGCGGGAGGCGGCCTCCGCGGCACCGAAGCATCATTCGGCGGCTCCGCGGAAGCGGCCGGCCGCCGCAAAGACGAGCGGGCGCCCGAGCGCCTCGCGGGCCAAAGCGAAGCCCGCGGCCCGAGCGAAGCCCGCGGCCCGGGCGAAGGCCGGCAAGCGCGGCGCCAGACGGTGAGGCATTGAGCACCCCGATCATCCAGAAGTCCAACCCGGCGCTGCAGCCAGGCCCAGTCGCCCCGAAGAAGAAAGGCTCGCCGCTGCGGCGCGCCCTGGTAGCGGGCGTGCTCGTCTGGCTGCCGATCATCGCGACCCTCTGGGTAGTGACCTTCCTCTTCCACTTGGCCGACAAGACACTGCTGCTCTTCCCTTTGCCGCTCGGCTATCAGCCCGAGGGGCTGCTGATGGGCCTGGCGCTGCCGGCGCTCGGCGCAGCCTTCGTCCTCATCGTCCTCCTCCTCACAGGACTCCTGGGCACCAATCTCATCGGGCGGCGCCTGCTCGTGTGGGGCGAGGAGCTGCTGCAGCACATCCCCATCGTCGGCAGCGTCTATGGCGGCGTGAAGAGTTTCGCCGAGAGCGTCTTCTCCCAGTCGAATTCCTTCCGCAAGGTCGTGATGGTCGAGTACCCGCGCGAGGGGGTCTGGAGCCTCGGCTTCCTGACCGCGGAAGATGTCCCCGAGGTCACCGAGAAAACCGGTGCGCCGCATGCCTGCGTCTATATCTCCGCCGCCCTGAACGCCACCGGGGGATTTCTTGCCATCCTGCCGCGCAGGCAGATCGTGGAGCTCGACATGAGTGTCGATGCGGCGATGAAGATGATCATCACCTGCGGAGTCGTCGTCCCGCCGGCGCTTGACCGGGGCCGTAAGGCAGAGCTGGCGAAACCTGCCGCCTGAGCTCGCGGCGGATTTCGCCGAGCCCCTGGCGGCCCGGTCAGCCGTAACATATGCCCGTCGCCGGCGAATATGATCCCAGGAGACTGGCATGCCAAACCGTAGACATTTCCTCCTTGCAGCCGCAACCGGCCTGACCGCTCTCGCCGCCGCGCGTTGGCGCGGACTGTCCACTGCCGCCGCTGCCGGCGATTCCTCCCGGACTGGGGACGGCGGTTACGAGGTGATGCACACTGACGCCGAATGGCGCAGGCTCCTCGCGCCTGACCAGTACGCTGTGCTGCGCGGGGGGGATACGGAGCGGCCCTACAGCAGTCCTCTGAATGACGAGCACCGCGCGGGCCTCTTCGCCTGTGCCGGATGCGGGCTGGACCTCTACTCCTCGCGCGCCAAGTTCGATAGCCACACCGGCTGGCCGAGCTTCTGGACGCCGCTGCCGCACGCGGTCGCAACACGCAACGACCGGTCGTTCGGCATGCTGCGCAGCGAGGTGCATTGCCGGCGCTGCGGCGGACATCTGGGGCATGTATTCAACGATGGCCCGCCGCCTACTGGCCTACGCTACTGCATGAATGGTTTGGCCATGACTTTCAAGCCGGGCGCGGCGTGAAAGTCTCGCGCGCCTCCTGGATCCGCGTGGCCGGGCTCGCCGCCGTGCTCGGGGCCTGTGTACTCGCCTGCAGCGCACAGTCGGCCGAGCCCGCGGTCAGGATTCGAGCGCCGGCACAGGACGAGCAGGTGAGCGCAGCGCACAGCGAGACAGCGGTGTTTGCCGGAGGCTGCTTTTGGGGCGTGCAGGGCGTTTTCGAGCACGTCCGCGGCGTGCAGCAGGCGGTGGCCGGCTACTCGGGCGGTGCGGCAGACACTGCGAACTATGAGACGGTCAGCGGCGGCGACACCGGGCACGCGGAGTCGGTGCGGGTGACCTTCGATCCCGCCCAGGTGAGCTACGGCCGCCTCCTGCAAATCTACTTCTCGGTCGCACACAACCCCACCGAGCTCGACCGCCAGGGGCCTGACGAGGGTACGCAGTATCGCTCGGCGCTCTTTCCTCTCGATGCCGCCCAGCGTGCCGTGGCGCAGGCCTACATCGCTGAGCTGGATCGGGTGCATGTGTACCCTGTGGCCATCGTCACTCGTATCGAGACGTTCCGGGGCTTCTACCCGGCCGAGAGCTACCACCAGAACTTTCTCGTGCGCCATCCCTACAATCCGTACATCGTGTACAACGACTTGCCGAAGATCGCTGCCTTGAAGAGTCTTTTTCCCGGTCTGTACCGGGACGATCCGGTGCTCGCGAGGGTCGCCACACGCTGAGCACGCTTACGCCGGGAGTGGAGATGCCATGAAAGCGATGCGACTCTCTGCTCCCGGCTCTGCACTGCGTATGGAAGAGGTCGCGCTGCCTCCCACCGGCGAGCACCAGATACGCATCATCGTCGAAGCCTGCGGTGTCTGCCGGACGGACTTACATCTTTTGGACGGCGAGCTGCCCCACCTCCACTACCCCATCATTCCCGGCCACGAAATCGTAGGTCTGGTCGCCGAGGCCGGTGAATCGGTCACGCGCTTTAGCCCCGGCGATCGCGTCGGCGTCCCCTGGCTCGCGCAGGCCTGCGGGCTCTGCCGCTACTGCCGCTCCGGCCAGGAAAATCTCTGCGAGTACGCGCGCTTCACCGGCTATTCCGTGAACGGCGGCTATGCCGAGCAAGTCCTCGCCGACGCGCGGTTCTGCCTGCCGTTGCCCGCAGACACTCCCGCTGCGCAACTGGCGCCGCTCCTCTGCGCAGGGCTCATCGGTTACCGCGCCTATCGCGCTGCGGGCGAGGGAGCGAACCTCGGCCTCTATGGCTTTGGTGCCGCAGCGCATCTGCTGGCGCAGGTCGCCCGCACCCAGGGACGACGGGTCTTCGCCTTTACCCGACCGGGAGATCTCGAATCGCAGGCCTTTGCGCGGGAGCTCGGCGCCGTCTGGGCCGGCAACTCCGACGCGCCCCCACCCGATCCGCTGGATGCGGCCATCCTCTTTGCGCCCGTGGGCGCCCTCGTGCCGGCGGCGCTGGCCGCGGTCCGTCCTGGCGGCCGGGTCGTCTGCGCCGGCATCCACATGAGCGACATTCCCCGCTTTCCCTACGAGCTCCTCTGGGGCGAGCGCACCGTCTGCTCCGTTGCCAATCTCACCCGCGCGGATGGGGAGGAATTCCTGGGCGTCGCGCGGCAAATCGGGCTCGAGCCGACCGTAGAGCGCTTCCCGCTCAGCGAGGCGAATCTGGCGCTCGAGCGGCTGCGCCAGGGCGCGCTCCAGGGCGCGGCGGTTCTGGTTGCGGCCCTTCAGGGTGGCCCGTAACATCGCGCGTTCTTATGCGCACCCACTATTGCGGACAGGTCGACGAGACGCTGATCGGCCAGACGGTCGAGGTGGCCGGCTGGGTACACCGGCGGCGGGACCACGGCGGAATCATTTTCGTGGACCTGCGCGACCGCGAGGGCCTGCTGCAGGTGGTCTTCGACCCCGACGCGGCAGAGGTCTTCCGCGAGGCGGAGCGGCTGCGCAATGAGTTCGTGATCCGAGTCAAAGGACGCGTTCGTGAGCGTCCCGCGGGTACGGTGAACGCCAATCTCGCCTCCGGCCGCGTGGAACTGCTCGCGGGTGAGCTGGAGCTGCTCAACCGCTCGGAGCCGCTGCCCTTCCAACTGGATGAGCAGGTCGGCGAGGAAGTGCGCCTCAAGTACAGGTACCTCGACCTCCGGCGCGAGGTCATGAATCAACGTCTGCGGCTGCGGCATCGGATCACGCGTGCGATGCGCAGCTTTCTCGACGGGCACGGCTTTATCGACCTCGAGACGCCCATGCTCACGAAGGCGACTCCGGAAGGTGCGCGCGATTATCTGGTCCCGAGCCGCACGCATCCAGGCAAGTTCTTCGCGCTGCCGCAGTCGCCGCAGATCTTCAAGCAGCTGCTCATGATCGCGGGCTTCGACCGTTACTATCAGATCGTGCGCTGCTTCCGCGACGAGGACTTGCGCGCCGACCGGCAGCCCGAGTTCACGCAGCTCGACATCGAGACCTCCTTCCTGACTCAGGGGGAGATCATGGAGTTGATGGAGGGCCTCGTACGGCACTTCTTCAAGGAGGTGTTGGGCCAGGCGCTGCCCGATCCCTTCCCGCGCATCACTTTCGCCGAGGCAATGCGCCGCTATGGCTCCGACAAGCCGGATCTGCGCATTGCGCTCGAGCTCAAGGACGTGGCCGACCTCGTCAAGGACTGCGACTTCAAGGTGTTCGCCGGTCCGGCCAAGGATCCGAAGGGCAGGGTGACCGCGCTGCGCGTGCCGGGCGGCGGCGCGATGCCGCGCTCGCAGATTGATGGCTATACGGAGTTCGTCGGTCGTTATGGCGCCAAGGGCCTCGCCTACATCAAAGTCAACGAGCGCGCCCGCGGCCGCGACGGCCTGCAGTCGCCCATCATCAAATTCCTGAGCGATGCGGCGATCGCCGGAATTCTCGGGCGCACCGGGGCCGCGGACGGCGACCTGGTCTTCTTCGGCGCCGACAGCGCCAAGGTGGTCAGTGACGCGCTCGGCGCGTTGCGCCTGAAGGTCGGCCAGGATCTGAAGCTCGTGCAGCAGGGCTGGCAGCCACTGTGGGTCGTCGACTTCCCGATGTTCGAGTGGGATGCGGATGAGCGGCGTTGGGTGGCGATGCACCACCCTTTCACCTCGCCCAAGATCGATGATCCGGCGGCGCTGCGCGCCGATCCCGAGAAGGCGCTCGCCAAGGCGTACGACCTGGTGCTGAACGGATCGGAGATCGGCGGCGGCTCGGTCCGTATCCACCGGCAGGAGATGCAGTCGACGGTATTTGAACTCCTGGGAATCGGGGCGGAGGATGCGGCACGCAAGTTCGGCTTCCTCCTCGATGCGCTCAAGTTCGGCGCACCGCCCCACGGCGGCATCGCATTCGGGCTCGACCGGCTCGCCATGCTGATGACGGGCGCCGACAGCATTCGCGAGGTCATTGCCTTCCCGAAGACACAGACCGCGGCGGACCCGCTCACGGATGCGCCGACGGAGATCGGCGAGGCGCAGCTGCGCGAGCTGCACATCCGGGTGCGGACACCGCCGCCGGCATAGCCGCTGCCGCCACGCCGGGTGGGGTGATTCCTGATACTGTCGATGTGCAGGCTGCGGCTTTGACGGCCGCGCCGACTGCTGCGCCATGAAAGAGTCTGCTGCGCAACACGTGGTCTACGTCCACGGGCTCTGGATGCCCGGCGGGGAGTCGCGGCTGCTCGCGCACCGGCTGCTGCGCGAGTTCGGCTTCCAGGTGCATGCATTTCCCTACTCCGCGGGCACGTGGGGGATGGAGGAGATCACGGCGCACCTGCAGAGCTTCGTGCGCGCACTCGAGGTCCCCGCGGTGCATCTCGTGGGCCACAGTCTCGGCGGGCTCGTCATTTACCGCTTCCTCGAGCACTACCCCGAGCAGCCTCCCGGGCGTGTCGTCTTCCTCGGCACCCCCTGCCTCGAGAGCCGCGCAGCCGTGCAGGCGGCTCAATTGCGATTCGTCAGCGTGCTGATGGGCCCGTCAGTCGCTGCTGAGCTGCTGCAGCCGCGGGAGCGGCGCTGGGCCTTTCACCGGGCGCTGGGAATCATCGCCGGGACGCAGTCAGTCGGGCTGGGTCAGTTCGTCGCGGGCTTCGAGGAGGAGTGCGACGGCACCGTGGCGGTCAGCGAGACGCGCCTTCCGGGTGCAGCGGATCACATCACGCTGCCCGTCAGCCACATGGGAATGTTGGTTTCGCCGAGGGTGGCGCGGGAGACGGGGCTGTTCCTCAGGGATGGACGGTTCTCGCTGGGTTGAACGCAGCCCTCGGTTCGCGACTCCACTCCGCCTGCTGAACCGTCTCACTGCTTCCTGTCAGGGCCGTATTTTGCCAACCATTCCTCAACGGCACGGCGGCGTGCTTGCTCCATATCATTTCGTGGCGCCTATCCGCGGAGCTTGCGCCACGCTTCCACAGCCGCACGCCGGCGTTGCTCGAGCGACAATCCTGAGCCCGACACATCGGTGTGGCTCTCGCCGAAAGTTCTCCTTCGCATGGGTGGCGGTGGGAACCGGCCCCTTCTCGGGTTCCAATAGGCCCACGAGCGCGGGTCGATGATCCCAGGTGGGGCGGCATCGAGCGCGTGCCGAATTTCATCGTCAGAGACATGCTGGCGAGTCACTCGCATGTCCCCATGTCGAGCGTAGGCCATCGCGTAAGCCATGAACCTAACAGGATGTGCAAGCGCCTTCTCCGGCTCCTCGAACCAGATGATCCGGCGCATACAGCGAAGCGACCGCGGTGCGAAGCGTTCCCAGCTTCCAATGGGGTAAGGAGATCCTGTTCTGCTTCGGGCGGCACCTTCAGGTCGTCAGTCAAGGGTTTTGGCCAGACAGACGGCGGAGGCCGGGCACAGCGAGCGGAATTCCGCACTGGCGAGTACGGGTGGAGTGACTTGCCCGCGCTCCTTGGCGCGATAGCCCAGCCGCTCGAAGAAATCCCGCGCCGTCAGTGTCAGGAGGATGAGCTCGTTGACGCCCGCGGTCCGTGCGCGGCGCTCGAGCTCCTCTACGATCAGGCGTCCTGTTCCGCAGCCGCGCTGCTCCGTCGCGACGGCGACCGAGCGAAGCAAGGCCACGCTGCCGAATGGCTCCAAAGCGCCGATGCCGATGGTCCGCCCGGCGCTGCTCGCGATGACGAACTCCGGCCGGGCGGTGCTCAGGTCGCTGGTCGGCAGCCCGTTGCGCTCGAGCAAGTCGCGGATGACTTCCGTGTCTGCCTCGGTGGCGGCCCGCAGGGTCGGCTTCGCGACAAAGCTCATGTTGGCATGCTCCTTTATTCGAGCAAGCGTCTCAGCCGGTAAATGGCTTCGAGCGCGGCCTTGGGGGTCATCTCGTCGGGATCGAGGGCCGTCAACGCCTCGCGGACCGGGTCGGGCGTCTGAAGTGGTGCGCCCGCCGCGAACAGCGGCAGCTCCTTCTGCGCTTTCCTGCTTTCGCGTGGGTCGCGCTCCGCCTCATCGAGCCGATCCCGCTGTGACTCCAGCGCTTCCAGGTACCGCCGCGCCTGGCCGATGACATCGCGCGGCACGCCTGCGAGCTGCGCGACCTGCAGCCCGTAGCTGCGGCTCGCGGGTCCTTCTTTCACGGCGTGCAGGAATACGATGTCGTCGCCGTGCTCGGTGGCATCGAGATGGACATTGGCGCAGGCTTCCACCTCGGTTGCGAGGCCGGTCAGCTCGAAGTAGTGCGTGGCGAAGAGCGTGAAAGACCTGATTCGCGTCGCGATGTGATGCGCCATGGCCCACGCGAGCGAGAGGCCGTCGAAGGTGCTGGTTCCGCGTCCAATCTCGTCCATCAGGATCAGACTGCGGGCCGTGGCGTTGTGCAGGATGTTGGCGGCCTCGGTCATCTCCACCATGAACGTCGACCGCCCTCCCGCGAGGTCGTCGGCGGCGCCGATGCGCGTGAAGATGCGGTCGACGGGACCGATCAGGGCCCGGTCGGCTGGGACGTAGCTGCCGAGGTGTGCCAGGATCGTGATGAGGGCCACCTGACGCATGTAGGTCGATTTTCCGCCCATGTTGGGGCCGGTGATGATGAGCATGCGCCGGGCGGAATCGAGCTTCAGATCGTTCGGCACGAAGGGGGTCGAGGCGAAGCGCTCGACGACCGGATGTCGGCCGCCCCCGATGTCGAGCAGGGGGTCTGTCACGAGCTGCGGTGCCGTCCACTCCAGAATGCATGCGCGCTCCGCAAGAGCGCCGAGCGCGTCGAGCTCGGCCAGCGCGGCGGCGGTGGCCTGCAGGGGGGCCAGGCAGTCCGTGAGCCGGGTGAGGATGGCTTCATAGAGCTCCTTTTCCCGGGCGAGCGCGCGCTCCCGGGCGCCGAGAACCCGATCCTCGAAGCTCTTCAGCTCCGCGGTGATGAAGCGCTCGGCGGACTTGACCGTCTGCCGGCGGATGTAGTCCTTCGGTGCGCGCTCCGCGTCCTTGCGCGAGATCTCGATGAAGAACCCCTGCACGCGGTTATATCCGAGCTTCAGGCCCGCGATGCCGGAGCGCTCGCGCTCGCGCTGCTCCAGCTCGAGGAGAAACGCGTCGGTATGCGTCGCAATCTTGCGCAGCTCGTCGAGCTGCGCGTCATAGCCAGCCGCGATGACATCGCCGTCCCGCACGAACGTGGACGGGTCCTCCGCGATCGCTTTGCCGAGCAGGCCCACGACCTCATCGTGCTCGCCCATGCGACCGGCCAACTCCGCCACGAGCGGGGAGTCGATCTCGCGCAGCGCCGACTCGAGAGCGGGCAGGGCGGCGAGCGAGGCGCAAAGCTGGGTCAGATCCCGCGGCCGTGCCGACCTCAGGGCCACGCGCGCCAGAATCCGCTCCACGTCACCGATACCACGAAGGTGGTCCCGCACGCCTTCGAAGCGGCGCGAATCGATCAGGGCGCCCAGCGCCTGATAACGCGCACGCAGCGTCTCATGGCTGGTGAGCGGCCGATTGAGCCAGCGGCGGAGCTGGCGCGAGCCCATGGCGGTGACGCACTGGTCCAACACCGCGAATAGCGTCGCGTCTTCCCGGCCCGTGAGGCTGGCATCGAGCTCGAGGTTGCGGCGCGTCGCTGCATCGATGATGAGAGCGTCCGTGCGTTCCTCCACATGCAGGCCTCGGATGTGCGGCAGTGACGTTTTTTGCGTATCGCGCACGTACTGCAGCAACGCGCCCGCGGCGCATAGGGCGAGCGGCAGCTCGTCCGCACCGAAGCCCTTGAGATCCAGCGTGCCGAGCTGATCCGTGAGCAGCCGCGAGGCGCTCGCCAGCTCGAAGTTCCAGGGCGGACGGCAGCGAACCGCGGTGCCATTGCGCTGCACATCCTCATCCGGTGCGCCCTCGGGGATGAGAAGCTCCGCGGGCTTCAGGCGCTCGACCTCTGCCGCGAGCGCGCTGCGGCCACTCGATTCCAGCACGGTGAACCGGCCCGCGGCCAGATCGAGCCACGCGAGGCCGAACCGCTCGCCATCGCGCGCTGCCGCGGCAACCAGGGTCTCCTGCCGCTCGTCGAGCAGGGCTTCGTCCGTCACCGTGCCCGGGGTGATGATCCGCACCACCGCGCGCTCGACGGGCCCTTTGGACTTGGCGGGATCGCCCATTTGCTCGCAGATGGCGACGCTCTCGCCTTTGCGTACGAGTCTCGCCAGGTAGCTCTCCACACTGTGGAACGGCACGCCGGCCATCGGGATGGGCTGCCCGGCGGACTGGCCGCGAGTGGTCAGTGTAATGTCGAGGAGCGCCGCGGCGCGCCGCGCGTCGTCGAAGAAGAGCTCGTAGAAATCCCCCATCCGGTAGAAGAGCAGCACGTCGGGGTGCCGGCTCTTGATGCGCAGGTATTGCTGCATCACGGGGGTGTGGTTGGGGGTCTGGTCGTTCATGCTTTTTTCGAGACAGCCCCGCGGCACCTTCGCCGATGGCGTCCGGCACGCCGCGGGGCACGAATTATGGAGCAAGCAGCACGTTCCGCGGGTGCGTCCGCATGCTGCTCCGCGGAACAGTCGGGCCGTCAGGCCAATGACCGCAGGGTGCCGGCTAGGGCGCGAGGTCCATCTTGGCAAAATACTGGGCAATGCCGCTATTGAGCTTCTCGGCTGCGGCGAGGTCGCCCTCTCCCTGAGGTCTCTCGCCCAGCCGCAGCTCCGCCAGGCCACGGCCATACAGGGAGGTAGACATCCTCGGATTGATGTGTAGCGCTGAGGTGTAATCGTGGACGGCATCTTCCGGTCTGCCGAGCCGCAGGTAAACCAGCGCCCGGCTGTCGAGGATGTCCGTGTCGTCCACGGAGATGGTCCTTCCAACGAGAGTGCCAAGTTCTGCGTCTGCGGCATGTGGCCGCAGGTCGAGAGCGCGGCTGCAATCATCCAGCGCCTCATGCAGATCGCGATTGCCCGTCGCTCGCAGCCAGCAGAGCGAGTTCAAGCCGGTGGCCTGATCGTCTTTGAGCGGATGGTGGCTCAGCCATTGCTCGATCTGGTCGACGGCCTGCGGATAATCACCGAGCCTGCCGTAGAGCACACCTACCGTCAGCCGCTCGCTGGCAGCGGGCATCGCCAATCGGCTCACCGCATCGAGATCGGATTTGACCTCGGGCGCGGCATCGGTTGGATCAGCGTCAGGGTGCGATTGCAGCAGCTCGGCGCGCGCCATGTGAACCTCGATGTCATCCGGCTGCAGCGCCAAGGCGGCGTTGAAATCCTGCAGCGCGGACTTGAACTGGCCGTCTTGCAAGTAGATGACCCCGCGCTGGTAGTGGTTCTGTCCATCGCCAGGGGCGAGATCACAGGCACGTGTCAGGTCTGCGAGCGCGCGATCGAACTCCCGCATGGACGCGAAGGCCATGCCGCGACGCCTGAAGCCGCCGGCGTCGGTAGGAGCATCCGATCCAGGTTGTCCGGTCGTCGTCGCGCTCGCTTGCGGGGCGGCAGCCGGGGTCGCCTGCGGATTGTTCAAGTTGAACAGGGGGCCGCCGTTGTAGGTGAAATAGAGCTTCCTCTGGCTGTAGGCGACGTAGATGCGATGAGAGAGGAAGAAATCCTCTCCGAGCAGCATGTCCGGTATCTCGTCCCCTATTTCTCCAGCTTGGTGTTGGGGATCTAGATTCGCGATCAGCAGGCGCGCGTGCTGCACCTTTTCGCCTCCGAGCTGAAAGGTGTCGGCAGTCGCCGACCATAACTTTTCGGACGCAGGGCCAATGCCTCCGGTCAGTCCGAGAAATGTCACGCCGGGTCCGTTCATCGCGATCCCCGCGCGCGCCGCGGCATCCAGTGAAAGGTATGACCGGGGTGCTCCGGTATCAAACTCAACCGTGATGGGGTGCCCGTTGACCATCGCGGTAGCCCGCAGGTTGGATTGAATCGCGTCCATGGCCTGCAACTCGACGGACGAGTACGGCGTACTCACGGCCCAATAGGCGAGCGGCTGGCGCTTACAATTGACGGGCTTGAAGAAGCGCATGATCCCGTTGGCCAGATCGTATTCCACATCCGATAGTCGCAACACATTTTGTCCGAGGAGTCCCACCGAATTGTTCCCTATGCTCTGGTCGAGGACGAGGAACTGGATGTTGGGTATGGACCCTCCGAGGATTTCGAACGATTTGACCGTCGTGACCTGCGCTCTTTCTTCTCCACCCGTGCCGCGGACGGTGTAGGTTCCTTGTCCCGGAATCGAGGTGACCCGGAGTTGATATTCCATGGCCGCATTGCGCCAGATCATGCTGTAGTAAGAGCCTGTGTCGAGCATGAAGCGCGCCTTGACGCCATTGATCTTCGTCCAGATGAGAGGGCGCGATCCCTGCATGTCGATCGGCACGTCTCCAAGGTTCAACAACTGGCATCCGCCCGCTGCCGCCGCAGTTGACAGCGATAGCGCAGTCAGCATCGCCAGCCATCTGAGTTGACATATACGCATGAGCCTTCCTCCCCTCTGTCATTGTCGTTGTCCGCAATCAGGGCGTCAGGCCCATGGTTGCGTAGTGCCTGTCGATATCGGGTTGCAGGTTCCGAGCCGCGGCGAGATCGGCCTCTCCCTGAGACTGCCGCCCCTTGCGCAGCTCCGCGAGGCCGCGCAGGTACAGAGGGGATGCTCTTGCCCCGCTGCCCTCGGGCTCGGTCTGCGCGAGCGCGGCATCATCGTCAGCAATGGCTTTGTCGAGATCGCCGAGACGCAGGTACACCAGGCTGCGGTTCCTCATCAGCCAGCCCGGACCGGGAGCGTCCCGGTGAGTGAATCGCCAGAACGCGGAGTGTGATTCCACCAACCGCGTATGTATGGCGCGGTCGCAGTCCGCGAGCGCCTGATCGAGCTGCACGTTGGCGGCGGCACGCGCCCAACAGCGCGATCCCAGTGCCTCGTACACGCGAACGTCCCGCGGGTGGTACTGAATCCAAAGATCGAGCTGATGCGCAGCCGCGGTGTATTGGCTGATGGAGCTGTACTGCATTGCCAGCTGGAGGCGAAGGTCGGCCTCTTGAGGCGCAAACCGGTCCACCGCATCCAGGTCTCCCACGATGCCGGCGTGCAGATGCGGCTGTTGCAGCTTGGCACGCGCGAGGTGGGCATCGTAATCGCCGGGTGCGAGCTTCAGGGCCTGGTCGAAGTCGGCAAGCGCGAGCTGCGGGTCGTGGTTGTGCCAGTACGCGAGGCCGCGCCAGTAGTGGCAATCGGCATCGGCGGCGGCAAGCACGCATGCTTGCGTGAGGTCGGCGATCGCCTGGGAGAGTTGCCCGCGAGAGGTCTCGGCCATTCCCCGGCGCATGAGACCGGGCGCATCTGTTGGAGTATTCGACGCCGGCATCTGACCCGTTGCGGTGGCCGACCCCTGCGCGGGTCCCGGCTGCGCCGCCGCGCCCGGCGTCGCGCCGGCCGACGCCTTAGTCTGGGCCGGCGGCCGCCGCGCGTTCAGATCGAAGACGGGCCCACCGTTGTAGGTGAAGTAGAGCTTGCTCTGGCTATAGGCGACATAGATGTGATGGGCGAGAAAGAAATCCGCGCCGAGCATCATGTCGGCGTTCTCCAGCCCGATGTCACCGATCAGCACGTGCGTGTGCTGGATCGTCTCCCCGCCGATCTCGAAGCTGTCGATGGGAGCGGCCCAGACCTTGACCGGCTTGTCTCCGACTCCGATGGACTCGCCCACGAGCACCACGCCGGGCCCGCCCGGCACGATGCCGACGCGCTTCGCGGCCGCGAGCGATAGGATCGTTCGCCAGGAGCCGCTATCGAAGAGCACGCTGATGCCATGCCCGTCTACGGTGGCTTTGGCGATGACGTCAGTCTGCGTGTCGGGCATCCAGCTCAGGCCGACCGTCCCGATCGGCTGTGTGGTGGCCCAGTAGGCGAGGACCGCTCCACTGCAATGCTGTGGCTTGATGAAGCGCAGCATGCCGTCAGCGAAGTCGTACTCGACATCCGCGAACCTGAATATGTTCTGGCCGAGGATGCCATCGACGCCGTCCTCAAAATCGTTGTTGCCGACGAGAAATTTCGCGTCATGGGCTGTGAGGCCGGCCAGCGCGAAGGCTTTTGCGGTCGCGATCTGTGGTTGGACCGAGGAGCCGCCCACGCCTGTGACATAGTACCCGGGCGGCGCGTAGGTGAGGGGCAGCTTGAATTGCGCCGCGGCGGCCGGAGAGAGGAAGTCGAAGAAGCTGCCGGTGTCGACCACGAACCGCGCGTCGGCTCCGTTGATCTGCGCGGACACCACGGGCTGCATGTTGTCCATCCTGACGGGCATGGGCGGATACATCGTGAGCCTGCAGCGGGTGGCCGCGCTGGCCGTGGAGAGGGATAGGGCAAGCAGCGTTGGGACCCAACCGAGCCGGCGCAACAACGCTACAGCTGCGTGAAATCGTGCTGATCGGCGAGGCGGCATCACGGCGCCAACCCCATGTTGGCAAAGCGCTTCGCGCTGGCGCTGTCGGGTTTCGCTTTCCGCGCCGAGATCGCTCCGTCCCCGCGCCCGCGAGATCGAGCTGTAGCAAAGAGCCGGTGTCGAGCGCGAAGCGGGCTTTGACCCCGTTGATCCTCGCCGATACCCGCGGCAACCCTGCATGTCGAGCGGCGGGACTGCGATCTGCTGTAGCGGGCATCGTCCCGCCGCCACCGCTGTTGAGACGCATATTGCCGCCAACGCGGCCATGCATCCAACGTGAGGCATGCGCACGAGCCGTCCTCCCATCCGTAATTTGTTCGTATCCGACAACCTGCCGCGCCCGACCTCAAGCATTCGTAGCGTACTCCAGGTCTCCGGCCTTGCAAACCCGGCAGGCATCGTTGCGTGCGGGGATGGCGGCGTGCAGTACACTACTGGCGTGTCGTTGATGAAACTCGTAGCCGATCAGGATCTCTACCCGTTGGCCGATGAAGTCGGGCGCCGGGCGCGCGCCATGGGGTGGCGCATCGTCACCGCGGAGTCCTGTACGGCTGGCTGGATCGCCAAGGCGCTGACCGATGTCCCGGGGAGCTCCCAGTGGGTTGACTCCGGGTACGTGACCTATTCCAACGCCGCCAAGATGCGCGATGTCGGCGTGTCGCAGCGGACGCTGGCCGAGCACGGCGCGGTCAGCGAGGCGACGGTTCGCGAGATGGCCAATGGCGCGCTGCGGGCGACGGGCGTCGAGATGGCGATCGCGGTGAGCGGCATCGCCGGGCCGGATGGCGGCACGGCCGAGAAGCCGGTGGGTACCGTCTGGTTCGGCATCGCGACGCCCGAGGCACGGGGGCCTGGCACCGTTTGCGAGCTTCGGTGCTTCGGCGGCGATCGGGATCAGGTCCGCCGGCAATCGGTCGCCCACGCGCTGCGGCTCGCCCTGCGGCTGCTGTGGGCCGGCTGTGGTAGCTGAGGTGCCGCCGAGGGAGGACGCGCCGCGAGATTCGACCCGCCGGCTCTTCTTTGCGCTCTGGCCGGATGAGGCAATGCGCCAGGACATGGCGCAGGCGACCCGGAAGGCGGTGCGGGCGAGCGGTGGACGGCCGGTGGCGGTGGGCAATCTGCACGTCACGCTGGCCTTTTTGGGCTCCGTGCCGGAGCGGCGGCTGCCGGAGCTCGCCGCAATGGCACGGGCGATGGCTCTGATACCCGCACTCGCCACTGCAAATGGGCCAGGAAGCGCTCGAAGCACCGCCGATAGCGCAGAATATCTCGGAGTTCGCCTCGCGATCAGCTTCGAGCGCCTCGAGCATTGGCGGCCCGCACAGCTTCTCTGTGCCTTGCCGGCGGAGCCGCCCGCGCCGATAGTGGCCCTCGCTCGCAGGCTTCAGGAGCGGCTCGCCGCTTGCGGATTTGCTCCTGATCTCAAGCCCTTCCGGCCGCATGTGACGGTGGTGCGTAAAGTCTCGCGGCCGGGACGCATCCATAAGATGCAGCGGGTCGTGTGGAGCTTCGCCGAGCTTGCGCTCATCGAGAGCCGTACGCTGCCCGAGGGCGCGTCGTACAGTGTTGTCGAAGCACTGCCACTGTGCGGCGGCAAAAAGACAGCAAATAACAGCGAAACACCCTGATTGACGGGCTTCTGCCGCCCCGGCTTTGTGGGATAATTCTCCGCAGAGAATTCCCCCTCTCCGTGCAACCTCCTCAGGTGTCGAAAGATGGAAGAGAACCGCAAGAAGGCGCTCGCCGCCGCATTGGGCCAGATCGAGAAGCAGTTCGGCAAAGGCTCGGTGATGCGCCTCGGCGATGGCGCGCAGAGCTTCGACATCGAGGCCGTTTCCACCGGCTCACTCGGCCTCGATATCGCATTGGGCATCGGCGGCCTGCCGCGCGGGCGCGTTGTCGAGATCTTCGGGCCGGAGTCCTCCGGCAAGACCACCCTCACGCTGCAGGTGATCGCGGAAGTGCAGCGCGGCGGCGGCACGGCGGCATTCGTCGACGCGGAGCATGCGCTCGATCCCAGCTATGCGGAGAAGCTCGGCGTGAATATCAGCGATCTGCTCGTGTCGCAGCCCGACACCGGCGAGCAGGCGCTCGAGATCACCGACATGCTGGTGCGCTCGAATGCGGTGGATATCGTCGTGATCGACTCCGTCGCGGCGCTCACGCCAAAGGCGGAGATCGAGGGCGAGATGGGAGAGATGCAGATCGGCCTGCACGCGCGCCTCATGTCGCAGGCGCTGCGCAAGCTCACCGGCAACATCAAGCGATCCAACACCATCGTCATCTTCATCAACCAGATCCGCATGAAGATCGGCGTGATGTTCGGCAATCCGGAGACGACGACGGGCGGCAACGCGCTGAAGTTCTACGCCTCCGTCCGCCTCGACATCCGCCGCATCGGCGCCATCAAGAACGGCGACGAGGTCGTCGGCAACATGACTCGTGTCAAAGTGGTGAAGAACAAGGTGGCGCCGCCCTTCCGCGAAGCGGAGTTCGAGATCATGTACGGCCAGGGGATTTCCCGCGAGGGCGAGATCATCGAGCTCGGCGCCGCGCAGGGCATCATCGAGAAGTCCGGCGCCTGGTACGCCTACAAGGGCAACCGCATCGGCCAGGGCAAGGACAACACGCGCAACTATCTGCAGAGCAACCGCGAGGTGGCGCGGGAGATCGAGGAGCAAATCCGCGCCCGGCTCCTGCCCGCCAAGCAGCAGCGCAACGGCGGCGGCGAAGCGGCCAATACTGCTTGATGCGCTGCGCGGGTGCCGGGAAAGCGCCTTTCAGCGAACGATCCGCAGGCCATCCGCGCCGCCGCGGTGACTCTGCTCGCGCGGCGGGATTGGCTCACGGCAGAGCTGAGCGCGAAGCTGCAGGCTGCCGGCGGTGACCCGCAAGCCGTAGCCGGCGTGATCGCGGAACTGGCGCGGGAGCGCCTCCTCGACGATGCCCGCTTTGCCGAGCACTACGTCGCCTCCCGGGCGCAGCGCGGCCAGGGACCGCTGCGGATCGCGGCCGATCTCGCCTCTCTCGGGGCACCGCGAGAGGTGATCGAGGCGGGGATCGCATCCGGACCGGACTGGCGCGCCCGGGCGGTCGCGGTCCGGCGGCGCAAATTCGGCGCGGAGCCCCCGGAGTCCTGGGCTGAGAAGGCCCGCCAAGCGCGATTTTTGCAGTACCGGGGGTTTTCGTCGGATCATATCCGGGCGGCCACTGGCGCCGATCTCGACAGGGACTGAAGAACTTGAAGCAGCCTCGATTCTTAAGTGCGGCGGATGCACGCCGCGCCTTCCTGGAATTTTTCCGCGAGCGCGGCCACACGGTCGTGCCCTCGAGCCCGCTCGTGCCCGGCAATGATCCGACGCTGCTCTTCACTAACGCCGGCATGGTGCAGTTCAAGGACGTCTTCCTCGGCAAGGACAGGCGGGACTACGTGCGGGCGACCTCCAGCCAGCGCTGTGTGCGCGCCGGCGGCAAGCACAACGACCTCGAGAACGTGGGCTACACCGCCCGCCACCACACATTCTTCGAGATGCTGGGCAACTTTTCCTTCGGCGATTACTTCAAGCGCGACGGCATCCGCTTCGCCTGGGAGTTCCTGACGGGGACACTGCAGCTCGATCCGGCGCGCCTCTGGGTGACGGTCTTCCGGGAGGACGACGAGGCGGCGGATATCTGGCTGAAGGAGATCGGGGTCTCTGCCGCGCGCTTCTCGCGCATGGGCGAGAAGTCGAACTTCTGGGCGATGGGCGACACCGGTCCCTGCGGCCCCTGCAGCGAGATCTTCTGGGACCATGGCCCCGAGATTCCCGGCGGGCCCCCGGGCTCCCCTGACGAGGACGGCGACCGCTTCGTCGAGATCTGGAACCTGGTCTTCATGCAGTTCGACCGGTCCGCGGACGGCACCCTGACACCGCTGCCGAAGCCCTCCGTCGACACCGGTATGGGCCTCGAGCGCATGGCCGCGGTGCTGCAGGGCGTGCACTCGAACTACGACATCGACCTTTTCAAGAATCTGATTCGGGCGGCGGCGGACCTCGCGCACACGACTGACCTGGCTTCGAGCTCCCTGCGCGTCATCGCAGACCATATCCGTGCGTGCACGTTCCTGATCGTTGATGGCGTGTTGCCGTCGAACGAGGGACGCGGATACGTGCTGCGACGCATCATCCGTCGCGCCGCTCGCCACGGGTACAAGCTCGGCATCGAGGAGCCGTTCTTCCATAAGTTGGTTCCCGTTCTGGAGCGGGAGATGAGCGCCGCCTATCCGGAGCTCACCCGGGGCCGCGAGCTCGCCGAGCGCGTCCTGAAGCAGGAGGAGGAGCGCTTCGCGGAAACCCTGGACAACGGCATGGAGCTGCTGGAGGGTGCGATCGCTCGGGTCTTGCAGGCGCGCGGCGCGCAGCAGGGCGGAAGCCCGGTCATTCCCGGCGAGACCGTCTTCAAGCTTTACGACACCTACGGCTTTCCCGCGGATCTCACCGCGGACATTGCCCGCGAGCGCGGCCTCAGCATCGATCAGGCGGGATTCGATGCGGCGATGGAGGAGCAGCGGCGCCGCTCGCAGGAGGCGAGCAAATTCGGCGTCGACGTGCGTGCCGGCACCGTCGTGGATGCGCGCACGGCTTTCCAAGGATACGAAGGGCTGGAAGCGGACGGGCTGGTTGCTGCGCTGCTCAGGGGCGGCAGCCTGGTGAATGAGCTGCGCAATGGCGAGGAGGGCGAGGTGGTGCTCGATCGCACGCCTTTCTACGCCGAGGCGGGCGGTCAGGTGGGAGATGCCGGCACCCTTACGGGCGCAGGATCGCGTTTCCTCGTGCAAGACACGATCAAACGGGGCGCAGCGCACTCGCACTTGGGGCGGGTGTCAGAAGGCAAGATTCGCGTCGGTGATGTCCTGCGGGCCCAGGTCGACGGGGAGCGTCGGCGAGCCGTCGCGCTCAACCATACGGCCACACACCTGTTGCACGCTGCACTTCGCAAGAAGTTGGGTACGCACGTCCAGCAGAAGGGCTCGCTGGTCGCTCCCGATCGGCTGCGCTTCGACTTCTCGCATTTCCAACCGCTCACGCCCGCCGAGCTCACGGATATCGAGCGGCTGGTGAACGCGCAGATTCGCCGCAACGCTCCCGCTGAGACGCAGGTGATGGGATATGAGAGTGCCGTGGCTGCGGGCGCGATGGCGCTCTTCGGTGAGAAATACGACAAGGACGTTCGGGTGCTGCGCGTCGGGGACTTCTCCATGGAGCTCTGCGGAGGCACGCACGTGCAGCGGGCCGGAGACATCGGCCTGTTCAAGATCGTCAGCGAAGGTGGCGTAGCCTCCGGCGTGCGCCGCATCGAAGCCGTCACAGGAGAGGCCGCGATCGAGCACATGGAGCAGAACGATGCGTTGCTCCGCGACGTCGCTCAGCTCTTGCGCGGCTCGCGCGAGGAGGTCAAGGACAAGGTGCAGGACGCGCTCGAGCGCATCCGCCAGATGGAGAAGGAGGTCCGCGCGCTCAAAGACCGGTTGGCTTCCGGCCAGGGCGCGGATCTGGCTTTGAATGCCGTCGACGTGCAGGGAGTGAAGATCGTCGCCACGAAGGTGGACGGCGCCGACGCAGGCGCGTTGCGCGCAGCCGTGGATCGCCTGAAGGATCGCCTGAAGTCGGCCGTGGTGGTGCTCGCCTCGGTCGAGGGTCCGGAGAAGGTCGTTCTCGTGGCCGGTGTGACCGCGGATCAGACCGCGCGCATCAAGGCGGGAGAGCTCGCCGGTGCCATTGCAGCCAAGGTCGGCGGCAGAGGTGGCGGCAGACCGGACTTTGCGCAGGCCGGTGGCAACAACCCCGCCGCCCTCGATGCCGCGCTGGCGTCGGTGCCGGACCTGGTGCGGGCGCGACTCGGCGGCTGAGATCGGCGCCGCGCACGGAGGGTCCGCCCGACGACACCGGCTCCTCGGGACGTTTCGGCCCGTTCCGAGTCGGAACAGAATCTCGATCCGGACCGTTGGAGCCGAGCGAGCCGAGCCCGGAGTGGGCCGCTCCCTGGCGCGGCGGCTCGGACCGCCGAGCCCCAACCCTCAGACGAGCAGGTGGCCCAACCAGTGTTCCGGATACGCATCGGGGGACCCGACGCCGCAGGCACCGCGCGAAGATGGGGCGGCCTCGCCACATTTTTTGTCTTTGGCGTGCTCGGCGCTCAGTCCGTGTATGCGGCCAATCCCCAGTCCTACAAAGTGGACTGGGTCTCCTCCGGTGACAAGGCGATCGACTCGACCCTGAAGCTGACCTCGCAGCTGGAGACGCTGCGGCCGGCCGCTCCGGTGGATCCCTTCGGCCTGAGCGCGCGCGCGCGCGGCGATGTGACCCGGTTGCAGAAAGTTCTGCAGAGCTTCGGTTACTACGACGGCGTGATCACGATCACCATCAACGGCATGGGGCTCGACAACGGCGCACTCGCCGATGCCCTGGCGGCACTGCCGAAGAAAGCTGATGCCCACGTCAAGGTCGATCCCACGCTCGGATCCCTCTTCCATGTAGGTCACATCGACATCAAGGGGGCTTTGCCGTCCGGGATGCGGCAGAACATGGATCTCTCCCCCGGCGCGCCGGCCGTTGCTTCCGACGTTCTTGCCGCTGGCGGAAACCTGCAGGCCGCGCTGCAGGATGCCGGATATGCGTTCGCAATCGTTGCGAAGCCTGTCGCCTACGAAGTGCCCGCGCAGCACGTCCTCAACCTGACTTTCCAGGTGAGGACCGGGCCCCGTGTCAGGATAGGGGGGCTCGGGATCGAAGGCCTGAAGGACGTGCAGGAGACGCTCCTCAGGCGTCGACTCCTGGTGCACACGGGCGACCTATACGATGCGGCGGCCATCGAGAAGGCGCGCCAGGACCTGCTTTCGCTCGGACTCTTCACCGCCGTCAGCGTGAAGCTGGGCGGTGCCGATCAGGAGCAGCGGGTGCCGATCACGTTCGTCATGCAGGAGGCCAAGAAGTATGCCGTCGGTGTGAGCGCCGCCTACTCGAGCGACCTCGGCGGCAGCCTCGGGGTCAACTGGAGTGATCACAATGTCTTCGGCAACGGGCAGCAGCTCACGGCCTCGGCGACAGCCATCAATCTCGGTGGCTCCGCCACGACGGGCCTCGGGTACGATGCCCAGGTCGGATACATCATCCCCGATTTCCGCCGCCCCGACCAGACACTCGGCTTTCAGGTCCGCGGCCTGCGGCAGGCGCTGCAAGCCTACACCCAGACGGGTGAGATGGCGGGGACTACTTTGACCCGGAAGCTCTCGAGCGTGTTGAGCCTGACGGCAGGACTCTCGTACGAGCACGAGATCATCGAGCAGGAGAGCCTGGCTACCTGCCCCCCTCTTCTCTCTGGAATGACGACGGTCGCGCAATGCCAAAGGGTTCAGTACAAATACAACCTGGCGCTGTTGCCGCTCAGTGGATATTACGATTCGACGGATCTCGCCTCGCCCCTGCTCGATCCGACGCACGGCTACCGGATTTCGGTGATCGTCACGCCCACTTACTCGACCGGCAGCTCAGGCAAGACTTACGTCGTGGTGCAGGGCAGCATCGCCACGTATTTCGATCTGCACCACCTGTTCGCGGGCGATCCGGAAGGACGATCCGTCCTCGCCGCGAGAGCGTTGAGCGGCGACGCCTTGGGCGCGACGCAATTCAGTTTGCCACCCGATCAGCGCTTCTACGCAGGCGGCAGCGGGACGGTGCGGGGCTACCGGTATCAATCGGTCGGCCCGGAGTTTGCCGACGGCAATCCCGAAGGCGGCACTAACATGGAAGCCTTCAATCTCGAGCTTCGCCAGCGCGTCGGCACCAACCTTGGCTTCGTCGTCTTCGCCGACAGCGGCGGCGTTTCAAGTCCGTCCGGGAGCGTGTACCGTGTCGGCGTGGGTGCCGGAATGCGCTACTACACCTCGATCGGTCCGATTCGCTTGGACGTGGCAGTGCCGACCCAGCGGCGGCCCAACGACGACCGGTTCGAGATCTACATCGGCCTCGGGCAGGCGTTCTGATGCCGCGCGCCGCACGGATCGCAGCCTGGAGCGTAGGCGCGCTGCTGCTGCTGATCCTGATCGGCATTGCGACGATCATCTTCGTCGGCAACACGGCGGGCGGGCGCAGGCTGCTGGAGACCGAGACAGCGAAGCTCACATCGGGACGGGTGCGAATCGCTGGGCTCGGAGGGGCTTTCCCCGGCACCATCCACCTGGCGAGCCTGCAGCTGAGCGACCCGAAAGGCATGTGGATGAGCGCCGAAGAGGTCTCGCTCCATTGGTCGCCGCTCGCGCTGTTGGCGTGGCACATGCACGTCGAGAGCCTAGAAATCCGGTCGGTGGATGTCGCCCGCAAACCGGTGAGCGCACCCGCGACCAGCAGCCGCACCCGCAGCAGCTCCAGTCTGCCGGCCATCGATATCGATCGGATGGACGTCGCCGCTCTCGTGCTCGAGCCGGCGGCAGCCGGCATGGCGGCACGCCTCAACATCCACGGCGAGCTCCATTACAGGTCCCTGAAGCATGCCCGGGGGAGCGTCATCGCGCGTCGCACCAACGGCACCGGCGATTACGAGGTCGCCTTCGAAATCGCACCTGCGGCGACGAGTGCCCGCGTGAAACTCGAGGAGCCCGCGGGCGGACCGCTCGAACATCTCGTCAATCTTCCGGATCTGGGCGCGCTTTCGGTCAGGGCCAACGTGGATGGCCCGCAAAGCGCCGAGAGACTGCGGCTCGATGCGCACGCCGGGCCACTGAGCGCAAGCGCCGATGGCACGGTCGACCTCGTGGGGCGCGCAGCCAATCTTTCCTACTCGGTGAACTCGCCGGCCATGTCGCCCAAGCCGGGGCTCGCCTGGCGGCGCGTCGCGCTGCAGGGCCGCTGGGTCGGATCCGAGGCGGCGCCTCATGCGACCGGCGTGTTGGATCTCGAGGGTTTCGAGCTGACCGACGGCGCGCAGCTCGGCTCGCTGCGGGCTGACGTGGCGGCCGATGGGCATCTGCTGACTTTAAAAGCAACTGCGGACGGCATCATGATCGCCGGCTCGCAGCCGCAGCTCCTGCAGGGCTCGCCGCTCCATCTGGAAGCAACGCTGCACCTCGACTCTCCCGGCCGTCCGCTGCAACTGAACCTTACGCACCGTCTGCTCGACCTCGACCTCCAGGCGATCACCGCGGGGTCGAGAAGCGCCAGCTTCAATCTGCGGCTGCGTGACCTGAGCACTCTGGCGGCGCTCTATCACCAGGACATCCGGGGCACCATGAATCTCTCGGGCAAGGTTGCGGAGCAAAGACAAACCACCACTCTCGATGTGAGCGGCACGGGCGACCTTGCGGGCTCGAGTGTCGCGGCGAAGCTGCTGGGAGCGGACGCACGGCTGCACCTCGTGGGGACCATGACGACGGCGAGGGTCGACGTTGACACCCTGGAACTGTCCGGGCGCGCAGTATCCGTGTCAGCCTGGGCAGCCGCCGAGCGCTCCGGTCCCGGTGCATCGACCCCGGGAATACAGGCGGTGCGCGCGCACTGGCGGATCTCCCTGCCGAAGCTCGCGTTGATCTGGCCATCGGTCAAGGGCTCGCTCGAGACCACCGGCACGGCCAACGGTCCGTTGCGGTCCCTGTCGGCCGACGTGCAGGCGAAATCGCAGGTGGTCATGCAGGGAGCGCCGCCCGGAACGGTCACGGCGAGTCTGCAAGCACGCGGCCTGCCGTCCGCGCCGAACGCGGTGGTCGCGGCCACTGGCGAGTTTGCCGGCGCGCCGCTGCGGTTGGAGGCGTCACTCAAACAGGCGGGCGGCGACACCTATCACATTCTCATTCCCCGCATCACTTGGAAGAGTGTCGCCATCAACGGTGATGTGACGAGCGGTCGGAGCTTGGTAACGGGCCGCGGAAATCTGCGCCTGCGCGTGGGTAGCCTGGCCGACCTGCAGCCGTTCGTGAAAACGCGCCTTGGCGGCAGCATCAACGGAAACTTCGCCCTCGCGCCAGGCGCGGTAGGGACCCGCACTAACCTCGATCTCGTCGCCCGCAACGTCGAGGCGGGCGGCGTTGCAGGTGATGGCCACCTCTCCGTCGCCGGTCCGCTCGACGCACTACGCATCGAGCTCACCGCGCAATCGCCAAACCTGCAGGGCTCGCCCGCGAATATCGCGGCCAGTGCGCGGCTGAACGGGACGAAACGAGTGCTGGACCTCGATCGCTTGCAGGCGCGTTATCACGGTCAGACCGTGCATCTGATCTCACCGTCACGAATGATGTTTGCTCGCGGGATCAACGTGCGGAATCTTCGCCTGGGCGCGCAGAAGGCGATCGTCGCCGTCGACGGGCAGCTTGCGCCGACTCTCAATTTCAGAGCGTCGATTCATCACGTCGATGCGACGTTGATCGATGCATTCGTGCCGAATCTTCTGGCGCAGGGGAGTTTCGATGCCGACGCGCAACTGCGGGGCTCGAGGACCGCACCCATCGGCCGCGCGTCACTGCGCATGAGCGGCCTCAAACTGGCCAACACGGCGACCCAGGGACTTCCCGCCGTCAACGCTCGCGGCTCGGCGCGCTTCCGGGGTCAGACCGCCGATCTTTACGCGCAGCTCGATGCAGGCTCGGCTTCGCGGTTGACGATGAGCGGACGCGCCCCGCTCAGTGCTACCGGCACGATCGCTTTGAAAGTCGCGGGCAAGTTGGATGCGACACTGATGAATTCCATCCTCGAGACTCGAGGCGAGCGTGCCGCCGGCACGATCACGGTCGAGGCCTCGGTAGCCGGCACGGCGCACGAGCCGCAGATCCGCGGCATGGTGCAGCTTGCGAACGGTGACCTGCGTGACTATGTCCAAGGAATACACCTCGGCGACATCAACGCACGGCTCGTGGGCGGCCGGGGCATCCTGAAGATCGCGCACATGACGGCGCGTGCAGGCCCTGGACAGCTCTCCGCGCAGGGCACGGTAGGCTTGCTGCAGCCGCAAATGCCCATCAACGTCTCGTTGTCCGCGCGGCACATTCAGCCGATCACGAACGACATCATGACGGCGAACCTCGATACACACATTCAGGTCGTCGGGACACTGCGTCAACGCATCAACGTCACGGGTGAAATCCACGTCAATCGCGCCTCGATCAACATTCCGAACGGACTGCCGCCGAACGTCGCTACGCTGGATGTGGTTCGCCCGGGCCAGGCCCCGCCGCCGAAAACGTCGGGTCGGCTCGTCATCGGCCTTGACATGAACCTCGATGCGCCCGACGCCATTTTCGTCCAGGGCCGAGGACTCGATGCCCAGCTCGGCGGCAGGCTGCGGATCTCGGGTACCTCCGACAATCCGCAGGTCAGCGGTGGCTTCCGGATGATTCGGGGAACGTTCTCGCTGGCGGGGACAAACCTCAATTTCAAGAGCGGCAAGGTGAGCTTCAACGGGGCGGGCCTGAAAGGCAGGATCGACCCCACACTCGATTTCATTGCGCAATCGAGCGTCGTGTACAACGGTCCGACGACCGTCACATTGCATGTCACCGGCTTCGCGGACTCACCCAAGATAGCGCTCTCCAGTATCCCGTCGCTGCCGCAGGACGATCTACTCGGCTTGTTGCTCTTCGGTAAGCCGGCCTCGCAGCTCACCGCCATTCAGCTGGCCGAGACAGGCGCCGCGCTCGCGAGCCTGAGCGGGATCGGCCAGGGGAGCGGGGGAGGCGGAGGCAGCAAGTGGAATCCGCTCACGTGGGTCAAGAAAGCGTTCGGCCTCAACACGCTGTCGGTTGGGGGCGCATCATCCTCATCCAGCGGGGGAGCCGCAGGCGGCAACAGCCACACGGGTGGTGCAAGCATCACAGCCGGCAAGTACGTCTCGAAGAGGGTGTACGTAGCCGCAACGCAGACGACGAACGGCAGCAGCCAGGTCCAGGTGAACGTCGATCTGAGCGAGTATTTGAAGCTACAGACGCGCCTTGGGAATGGGACGGCGACGGCACAGGGGACGACGCCGGAGAACGACCCCGGGAGCAGCATCGGCATCGCCTGGCAGATGCCGTACTGAGCCGGATCCGGAGCGGCCGAGAAATATCCGCCCGGTTGCAGTATCATGACCGCCCTTCTACGCGGGAAGGCTGGCCCACTCCGTAAGCGCATGGGCCGCAAGAGCTTTCGCAAGACGGAGAGATGGCCGAGCGGTCGAAGGCGCACCCCTGCTAAGGGTGTAAGGGTCAAAAGCCCTTCGAGGGTTCGAATCCCTCTCTCTCCGCCAGATCAATCACTTACGTCGACTCAATCAACAGCAGCCCATTCGCTCATACGAAAACCGAAGCGAAATCTGCTGTTGGTTTCCCCAGCTTTCCTTGTGCTCGCCTCGAAGATTGCTGACCTCCCGCCGCCGTTTGGGCCTGGATCGCCGAATCTCGGGTCGTCCTAGAGAGAATCCAGCGATGCCTTACACCCTACGCATAGGGTGCGTTGCGGGGCGGCCGCCGCGCCGGCCCACGGCGGCAGAGGTATTTGGCCGACTACCAATAGTTACTATATAATAGTAATTGATTGGAGGCCCCACATGAGCAAGACCACCAGTATCAATCTCGGCGATCACTTCGAGAGCTTTATCGACCAGCAGCTCGCCAGCGGGCGCTATGGCTCCGCGAGTGAAGTGATCCGCGCCAGTCTGCGCCTTCTCGAGGAGCGCGAGCACAAAATTGAGGGCCTTCGCAAGGCCTTGCTCGACGGTGAGCGCAGCGGTGACGTCGGCGAATTGGATATGCGCAAGATCAAATCGAAGGCCCGGCGCGGCGCTAAATCCGACTCGTGATGCGCACGATCCATGTCCATGGATCAGCTGAGACCGATCTCATCGACGTTTGGCGATACTCTTTCGAGCAGTGGGATGAGCTCCAAGCAGACAAGTATCTCGATGAGTTGGATAGCGGGATCAGCAAGCTTGCGGATTATCCGGAGATTGGGGCGAAGCGCGACCACGTGCGTGACGGATACCGCGTGTTGTTTGTGGGTAGTCACGCTGCTTATTACACGGTGACACCCGATGCTGTTCATATCATCCGAGTCGTGCACGGGAGCATGGATCCGGACCGGCATCTGGAGTAGAGAAACCCTGCGGGGTTCCTCCGCTCCACCTGCCACTTGAACGCTATGACAGCTCGAACTCAGGGCATCGGGGAGCGACTGCTTTCGACTAGGCGGTCTTTCGTCACGGTTTGCTCTGGAGCATCACGGATATCCTGCTCGGAGGTTCGAAAGGGCGTAAGAGGCCCATGGCACTGCGTTCGCTGATTCACGTATTTCTCGGAGCGCCTGCGCCTTTCGTCGCTCCTCAATCCTTACGGCCGCTGCCATCCGAACTTCGCCTCCGCGCGTATTCACCTGAAAAGAGCTCATGTACAGCGATCTACGAGGCGAATGAACCGAATCGTTTTCCCACCGGCTTCGCTGATGACTTCTGCAGATACCTTGATGATATCGATTTTCTGAAGCTCGTCTTTTGCGCCCACGAGCGCCCTGTGGCGATTGGCGGCATCCGGCGATACCCCACGTTCCGAGCGCAGCGCGCGTGGCTTGTATTTGGAATTATCAGCCCGGGGTATCACAACAAAGGCATCGGCACCGCTCTGTTGCTCTCCAGACTTGCCGCACTTCCGAAACCCCGCGCGCCGACAGAGCTCCTAATGTCAACGGTGCCCGCATCCATAGGCTTCTTTCGCCGCTTCGGCTTCTCTGATCGGGGGCCCATGAAAACAGGCCACGCCCGAGCCACGCTCAATGTGTGCGCCGCGCATCTCAGCGCAGAGGGATGGCACAATTGTCGGTTAGTGCTGCGGAGCATCGGAATATCGCCCGACGGTCTCCCCGCCGTTCCGACGGTTGATATTTGGCGGAGGAGTATGCGCGGCCCACAAAAATGAGCACCACTGCGGCCGACAGAAACCCCGTGAACCGCTCTCCCTGGGTCCTCACCTCCTTCCGCCCGCCCGTATCAATGCGACCCCAAGGACCGGAGTCGACCCCAGTACTGTCGGTCGAACGTCCTGAGAGCTGCCATTCCGTACTGAAAGAGCGGACAGCCACAATGGATAGCGTACAGTAGACGCGGCGGGGACGTAACATCCAAAGCTAAACGCGAGCACTCCATGCATTCATCACGAACATTCGCCATGCTAGTTGGCCTGATACTCTCCGCTGCAGCAACGGGCGCAACGCCGGAGGACCTCGTTCACGGCGGTGTCGTGCCGCTGCATAAGATTCCGTCGGCTCAATGGATCGAGAAGGTGGTGGGTGATATGAACGCACCTGGCCAACCCTTCGTCATTCGTGTCCACCATGATGCGGGCTACATCGTCTTGCCCCACACGCATCCCGAAGACGAGAACATCACAGTCTTGAGAGGCCGATGGGCCTTGGGAACGGGTCCACGACTCGACCTGTCCAAGCTGCAAGACATGGAGCAAGGAGCACTTGGCTTCGTCCCGAAGAAGATGGCGCACTTCGGGTACGCGAGAGTCGAGACCATACTTCAGGTTCACGGGATCGGGCCGTTCGAGGATCACCCGATCGATCCCGCGTTCGAACTGACGGCTCACGGGGTCCTGGCGAAGCTCTCGTTGCTTAAACCTGGTGTGCCGACGTTGGCGAGCCCGCCGGACTGCTTCAAACTCAACGTAGGTGCGCGCGTGCAGAGCGAGAAAGGCGCAGGCATGGTCGTCGGGGGATTGTGCTCACCGGCGAATCAGTTCACGGAATACTGGATTGAAAGACCGAACGGCGAGCGGTTTTGGGCGACGCGTCAGACCGTTAATCCGCTGTGACGCAAGTCGACGCGAGCGCTCGTAGTCGCAATGTCCGCTTTGCGGAAATCAGAGTGGGAAGGTGAATGACCGCGCCTGGCCGCACTGAGACGACCCTCAGGCGATGCCTGTCGTGCTCCGTTGGCGACGGAGATGCATCGCTGCGCCTATAGCGGCCATCCAAATCCCGACGCGGTCGGCGGCTCCGCTCAATGCCCAAGCCCATCTAGGGAAAGAGCCAACGGCCGCGATCACATCACCGTGGGCAGCATACGTCTTCGATACGTCGGCAATCATAAACTGACCACTGATCTGGCCTAAAACGCAGGCCAGAAAACCCAGTGCAAAGAGCCCGCTTGCGACCGTTCTGTGCCTAAAGAAGAGAATCCCTCCCACTGCCGCCAGAATTGCGAACGGGCTCGTGTGAATGAGCAGAAATTCTGCATATGGCGAGGGCGACATCTTTCCGGATCCCGCAACGTGATTGGGACAATCTGGTGATAGGAAGTCGGCTTTTCTCGACATTCTAATCTGAGCGTCCGCTTTGCGGATAATCGAGAGCTACTAACGAAGGGCCGCTGATGGCCGGCCAGCGACCTGAGCCGATCGCTGGCCGGCCCAGGTCCTAGACTTCGGTCTGTTCGGCCATCTCCGGCGCGTCATCCATCTCGATCCCAAGGTATCGAACGGTGCTCTCGAGCCTATTGCCCGCGGGCAATAGACTAGACTATCTCCCGCGCCGGACTATGTCCCGTTGAACCGCGATGAGGCGGTTCGCACAGGCTGTTGCTGGCCGGAGGACGGGACATAGCCCCATGCTCCCTGCCGGGCACTTCCGCCCGCGAGGGGAGCACACTGATGAAGAAGCCAACTTATGAGAGGGCCAGAGCACTCGTCTGCCGTGCCAGTGGTCCGCTGGCGAGTCATCTTGATCCCTTTATCATCTCGTTGATCGAGCAGCAGTACCGAGCGAGCGTCATTTACATTAAGGCGCGGCACGGGCTGGCCTCATACCGCGACACGTTTCGGCTGCTGTTGAAGTTTGTGCAGAAGCGTCTTCGCAAGGCACCCAACGCGCTCTCGCTCGAAGACATCGATGTGCCCCTCGTAGTCGATTTCCTCGACGAGCTGGAGAAGGTTCGCAAGATCACCCCGCGGACCCGCACCTTCGCCTGACCGCCATCCACTCGTTCTTCCGCTACGCGGCGTTCGAGGCCCCCGCCCATGCGGCGCAGATTCAGCGCGTACTCGCCATTCCGCCTAAGCGATTCGCCCGGAAGCTGGTGCCGTTCCTCAACCGACCCGAAGTCGATGCGCTGTTAGCGGCGCCC
>JANWJS010000026.1 GCA_025451845.1 Steroidobacteraceae bacterium | reverse complement strand
CGCAGCCAGGCGAGTACCGGTAGGTTCCTGCGAGCGGCCCACTCCTCGGAGGCCAACACCACGGCGCTCGCCCCGTCGGTCAGCGGCGTGCTGTTGCCGGCGGTAAGGGTGCCATCACGCGGATCGAAGCTCGCGCGCAGCCGTGAGAGCTTCTCGAGCGAGGTGTCGGCGCGGATGTTGTTGTCGGTTTTCAGACCCAGGTACGGCACGACGAGGTCGTCGTAGAACCCCTCGCTCCACGCCGCGGCCGCCTTCATGTGACTCTCGCAGGCGAGCCGATCCTGCTCCTCGCGGCCGATGCCCCAGCGGTGCGCCATGAGCTCAGTGCTCTGTCCCATGGAAAGACCCGTGCGTGGCTCGACGACCGCGGGCAGGACCGGCTTGAAATGGCGCGGCCGCAGCCGCAGCCACGGCGCCAGGCGCTGACCCAGGCTCCTCCCGCGCGCGCTCGCGAGCAGCAGCTGTTGGTAGGCGCGGGGGTACACCACCGGCGGATCGCTGATGGTGTCGACCCCGCCGGCAAGCGCACAGTCGATCTGGCCGAGCGCGATCTTGTTGGCCATGGCAATCGCGGCCTCGAGACCGGTACCGCACGCGCGCTGCAGATCGAGCCCCGGCGTCTGCGGGTCGAGCCCGGAGGACAGCACGCACTCGCGCGTCAGGTTGTAATCGCGTGAATGCTTGATCACAGCGCCGGCGGCAACGTCTCCCAGCCGCACCCCGGTCAGGGCGAAGCGCTCCACCACCGCACGGAACACGGCGGTGAGCATCTCCTGGTTGCCGACCGTGGCATACGCCGTGTGCGCCCTCGCGAAAGGAATGCGCAGACCGCCCACGATGGCGACGCGCCGCACTGTTGTGCCGACGAGCATGAGACCTCCAGCGGGCGGGCGCCCTCCCGCAGCCCGGGAGGGTGCCCCGACCCGCCTACGCTACCATTGCTCGGCCCCGCGCGTGCGCCGGCACGTCCGGGCCGGCATTCGCCGTCTACAAAATCCGTTGGAACGGATTTGAGCGCCCGCTTGCCGGGCGGGCCCGGAGGGCCGAGTCGCATGGAAGCGCCGAGTAAAATCGCTCCTGCGATTTTGGGGTCGACCGGTCGAGGCCCAGTGTTCGCTCGCGATGGGACAGTGGCAGCGCTCGGCCTGCGGGCGGTATCCTGCTGGGCCCGTTCTCCACCACGCAAAGGATCCCCCGCCATGGGTGATTTCACGACCCTCATGGCCCGCGACGGGCATGAGTTCCAGGCCTATCTCGCCGCCCCGCCGGGCCGCCCCCGGGGCGCCGTCGTCGTGCTCCAGGAGATCTTCGGCGTCAATCGCCACATCCGCGCCGTGACCGACAGCTTCGCGTCCCAGGGCTACACCGCCGTAGCCCCTGCTCTGTTCGACCGTATCCGCCGCGGCATAGAGCTCGGCTACGGCGACGCCGACCGGGACGAGGGGCGGGGCTACAGGCAGCAGCTGCAGCCCGAGGAAACCATGAAGGACGTGGCTGCCGCAGTGGCGGTCGTACGGCATTCCGGCCGTGTCGGTACCGTGGGCTACTGCTGGGGCGGCGCACTCTCCTACCGGGCGGCGTGCGAGCTCCCGATCGCCTGCGCCGTCGTCTACTACGGCAATCCGGAGGCCGGCAAGACGCCCAGGTGTCCGGTGATGTACCACTTTGGCTCGTCCGACCAGAGCATTCCGCTCGATGCGGTCGAGCGGCTGAAAGCGGCGCACCCGCAGGGCATCTTCTACGTTTATGACGGTGCGGGCCATGGCTTCAACTGCGATCTGCGACCGAGCTACGACGCGGCGGCGGCCGGTCTCGCCCGCCAACGCACGCTCGATTTCCTCGCACGCCGGCTGGCCGGGGAGAGCCAGGCGGGCGGGGAGGACGACCGGGAGAGCGAGTGATGTTGCCACTGAAAGATCCCAAACTGCTGCGACAGCAGGCCTACATCGATGGGTCGTGGGCGGACGCCGACAGTGGCGCAACCCGGGACGTCAGCAATCCAGCGACGGGCGAGCGTCTGGGCACCGTCCCGGACATGAGGGCGGCCGAGACTCGCCGCGCCATCGAAGCGGCCAAGAAGGCGTTCCCCACGTGGGCCGTGCGTACTGCGAAGGAGCGCGCGGCAGTGCTGCGGCGCTGGTACGACCTCATGATGGCCAATCAGGACGACCTGGCGACGCTCATGACCGCGGAGCAGGGCAAGCCCCTCGCCGAATCGAAGGGCGAGATCGCCTACGCGGCCGCCTTCCTCGAGTGGTTCGCGGAGGAAGGCAAGCGGCTGTACGGTGATGTCATCCCAGGCCATCAGAGCGACAAGCGCATCCTCGTCCTGCGCCAGCCTGTGGGTGTCGTGGCAGCCATCACCCCGTGGAATTTTCCCGCGGCCATGATCACGCGCAAGGCAGGGCCCGCGCTCGCGGCCGGCTGCACCTTCGTCTGCAAGCCCGCGATGCAGACCCCCTACTCGGCGCTCGCGATGGCGGAGCTCGCGGCGCGCGCCGGCGTTCCCGCCGGTGTCCTCAACATCGTGACGGGCAACGATGCGGCGCAGATCGGCGGCGAGATGACGTCCAATGCCGCGGTGCGCAAGCTCACGTTCACCGGGTCGACGCAAGTCGGCAAGCGCCTGATGGCGCAATGCGCAGGCACGTTGAAGAAGGTGTCGTTGGAGCTCGGAGGCAACGCGCCCTTCATCGTGTTCGACGATGCCGACCTCGATGCCGCCGTGGCGGGCGCCCTCGCGAGCAAGTACCGCAATACCGGACAGACGTGCGTGTGCGCCAATCGGCTGCTGGTGCAGAGCGCAGTGTATGAAGCATTCACCCGCAAGCTGGTGGACGCCGTCGCTGAGCTGCGCGTCGGCAACGGGCTCGAAGGGCCGACCGATCAGGGCCCGCTGATCGACGGCAACGCGCTCTCCAAAGTCGAGCAACATATCGCCGATGCCGTGCAGAAGGGCGCCCGCGTAGTACTCGGCGGCAAGCGCCATGCGCTCGGCGGCACCTTCTTCCAGCCGACCGTGATCAGCGACGTGACGGCGGAAATGTTGGTCGCGCGCGAGGAGACTTTCGGTCCCGTGGCGCCGCTCTTTCGCTTCGGGACCGAAGCCGAGGCGATAGCCATGGCGAACGCCACGGAGTTCGGCCTCGCCGCCTATTTCTACACGCGCGACCTGGCGCGCTCCTGGCGGGTGGCCGAGGCCCTGGAGTACGGCATCGTCGGGCTCAACACGGGCATCATCTCTACCGAGGTAGCCCCCTTTGGCGGCATGAAGGAGTCCGGAGTGGGCCGCGAGGGCTCGAAATACGGCATTCTGGACTATACCGAGCTCAAGTACCTGTGCACGGGTATATAGTCTGAGGCCCTTCCCCGTGCCTGGGCTTTCCCGGTTCAAGGCCTTTTTTCACCGGCATGCGCTACCTCAGCTCCCCCGACTTCCATCGCGATTCCGCCGAGCGGATCGGCATCCTTCTGGTCAACTCCGGTACGCCGGAGGCGCCGGAGCCGTGGGCCGTGCGGCGTTTTCTCAAGCGGATGCTGTCCGATCCACGGATCGTGGAGCTGCCCCGGGCGCTGTGGCTGCCGATCCTCCACGGGCTCATCCTGCCGTTCCGGCCGGCGCGCGTTGCGCGCAAGTACCGCAGGATCTGGTCACAGTCCGGCTCTCCCCTCCTCGGCCTCTCGCAGCAGCTGCGCGCCGAGTTGATGTCGACTCTGGCGCAGCGGATGCTGGCGCCGTTCTCGGCAGAGCTCGGCATGCTGTACGGCGATCCCACGGTGCCCCAGGCGCTAGCCCGGCTGCGCGAGTCCGGGGCGCAACGCATCCTCGTGCTGCCACTGTTCCCGCAGTATTGCGGCGCGACGACCGGCGCGGTCTACGACCAGGTGAGCGCCGAGCTGCAACGCTGGCGCTGGCTCCCGGAGCTGCGCTTCGTCGCTGAGTACCACGATCAGCCGGAATACATCGACGCCCTGCGCACGAGCGTCCTCGAGCACTGGCAGGCGCACGGCCGCACGCGGCACCTGTTGATTTCCTTTCATGGCATCCCGGAGCGCAACTTCCACCACGGCGATCCTTACTTCTGCAAGTGTCAGAAGACCGCGCGGCTGCTCGCCGAAGAGCTGATGCTGCGCGACGGCGAGTGGAGCGTCAGCTTCCAGTCGCGCTTCGGCCCGGCCGGGTGGCTGAAGCCCTACACCAGCGAGGTACTCGCGCAACTGCCCGGACGCGGAGTGCGCGAGGTGACGGTGATATGTCCCGGCTTCGCGGTCGATTGTCTCGAGACGCTGGAGGAAATCGCCATCGAGAACCGCGACAAGTTCCTGGGGGCCGGCGGGCAGCGCTTCGAGTACGTGCCGGCCCTGAATGCCCGGATGGAGCACGCGCGCTTTCTCGCCACGCACATCGCGCGGCACTGCCAGGGCTGGATATCGTCGAATTGGCCCGAAGTCGCCTACGGTGACAAGTTGATCGGGTAGTTGATTGCTGGGACGGTTTCTCGAGATCGGGATACAGACGGAAGACATCCGCGCGTCGGTGGAGTTCTACGAGCGCTTGGGGTTCACGCAGGCGCAGACCGGCGACACGTGGGCGCATCCCTACGGCGTTCTCACCGACGGACGGGTCTACCTCGGCCTGCACCAAGCGCGCCTCGACTCGCCGGCGCTGACTTTCGTCCGCCCCGGGATCGCGAGCCATTTGGCCGCACTCGAGCGCGCCGGAATCGAGCCGGTGTCGGTCAACATTGGCGGCGAGGCATTCAACGAGATCCTTTTTCACGATCCAGCGGGCCAGGCCGTCAGGCTGCTCGAGGCGCGGACCTATTCGCCCGCGGATCGTTCCGCGCTCGACACGTCCCGATGCGGGGAGTTTGGCTGGCTGAGCACGCCGGCGGCGGACTTCGACCCGGTCCGCAGCTTCTGGGAAGCGCTCGGACTGACCGCGGCGGACGAGGACGCGCACCCCTTCCCGCATGTATTGCTGAGCGGAGAGGGCTTGGATCTCGCGCTGCACCGGCCCCGATTCTTTGCGGAGCCGCTCCTCATCTTCCGCGACGTCGAGATGGCGGCGCGGATCGCGCGCTTGCGCGAGCTCGGTTTCGGCTCGCTGCAGGCGCCGCCTCGAGGGCTCGATGCAAGAGCCAATGCGGTGCTGACCGCGCCCGAGGGCACGGCGCTGCTGCTGCTCCAGGGGACCGGCACCCCATGATCGGCGCGCCGATGAACGACGTAACAGTCCGTTATTCTTTGACGCTGACAGCAAGTCAGTAAGCGGCCCGGGGCCGCAATCAAGAAGGCCCGGCGTGGAGCTTGGAGGTGCAGAGATCGTAAATGGACGACATCAGCACCTGCACGGAATGTGTCATCGCGATCTCGATGCCTTTCAGCGCCGCCTCTTTGATCGCTCCCGTCAGCAGGTCGAGCTGCTCCGTGGACAGGTTCTCCGGCAGTTTCGTGGTGATCTGCACCGTCGGGACTTCCTCCACGATCTGCCGCAGGATCGTGTAGACGCAGTCCGCCTTGGCGCGCATCAAGGCCTCATCGTCGCCGAACAGCGAGCCTATGGCGACCAGGCCGTCAACCGTCTTCGACCGGGTCTGCTCCCACTCGCGCTCCGTGCCGAAGGCCACATGAATGACCTCACCCATGACTGTCTCTCTCTTCACTTCCGGCAGGAGCGCCGCCGCAAGTTCCGTGCCGTGCCGCTTCCGGGAGGCGCTCGCGCGCAGGGAGTGCGGTGGGGATACGCTGCAGGACCAGCCGCATGCCCATGGCCTTCAGCAGGGCTGTTGCGCTTCGCAGCTCCGGATTTCCGCGCCGACATAACGTGCGATACAGCGAGGCCGCACTGAGCTCCACTTTCTCAGCCAACTTCGCGCCGCCGGCGGCACGCGCGATGCGACCGAGCGCTGCGGCCAACTCCTCCGGAGCGGCATCCTCCAGCATTGCGTTGAGGTAGGCCAGGGCGAACTCATAGCGCGCCTGCGCGGATATCGGCGCCGGTGGGCGGGTCTTTTTGCGAGCCATGGGTAGCACTCCTCGAGTAGCAGCGGCGGGCAGCGTAGCCCCGCGCTTTGCCGCGGGACCAGCGGGTCTTTGGGGCGGCTTGACGCACATTTGCGCAGTTTTCGCGTGTCCTCCTCATTTTGGGACGGCAGGGGTGGGCGAGGTGGCCGGGGGTTCGACCGCTTCCAGCTGGAGGTGGCGCTATACTTCGGGCCGACGGCCGGGTCGGCCATGTACGAGGGGATAGAAGCCATGCTGGTCGTCACGACCGAGAACGTGCCGGGCTATCGCATCCGGGACGTCAAAGGTCAGGTGTTCGGAGTCGTGGTCCGCAGCCGCGGGCTCGGGGGCAACATCATGGCAGGACTGCGCTCCCTCGCCGGAGGCGAGATCACCGAGTACACGCAACTGCTGGAGGAAGCACGGCGCCACGCGGTCGACCGCATGGTCAAGAACGCGACGCTCATGCAGGCCAACGCCATCGTCATGATGCGGTTCGACTCCGCGGAGATCGGGCAGACCATGAGTGAGATCGTCGCGTACGGTACGGCTGTGGTGCTGGAGAAGGCGAACGGGTGATGTTACGGAGGGCAGTCCTCGCGCTGGGCGGCATCGCCGTCGCGGCAGGCGTGCTGATGGTTACGGCAGGCGCCCGTGGAGCAGGCATTTACCTGATCTGCCTGGGAGCGGCGATCATTCTCGGCACGGCCTTCGAGCGTTGGCGGTATCACAACGCCTCGCCCGCCGGAGCGCGTTGGGAGCGCACCGGGGAGCGATTCGAGGACCCCGCGACGGGTGAGACCCTGGAGGTCCATTACGATCGCGCGAGCGGCGAGCGACGCTACGTCCGTATGGGCGAGAGCGCATCAGGCAAGTAACCCGGAACCTCTACACCGATGCCGGTCACCGACCCCGAAGCTTCCGCGGCGCCGCGGCCGACAGTCTTTCTCAGCTACGCCTCGGAGGATCGGCGCGCGGCACAGCTCATCCGCGACGCTCTGCCGGGCTTCGGCCTGGAAGTGTGGTACGACGAGAGCGAGCTGGTCGGCGGCGACGCGTGGGACCAGAAGATCCGCCGGCAGATCCGCGAATGCGACTATTTCATGCCCGTCATCTCGGCCCACACCGAGGCGCGCCACGAGGGATATTTCCGGCGGGAGTGGCGCCTGGCCGTCGAGCGGACGCTCGATATGGCCGATGACCATGTGTTTCTGCTGCCTGTGGTCATCGACAAGACCACCGATGCCGGCGCGCGCGTTCCCGATAGGTTCCGCGCAGTGCAGTGGCTGCGGGTTCCGGACGGGCAACCGAACGCGGCGCTCGAGGCACTCTGCAGACGACTGGTATCGGGTCCGGGCGCGCCGCCTGTCAGCAACGAGCCCACGCGCAGCAGGCCTCCGCCGGGGGCGCCGCCGCGGGCCAAGGCCCGCGACCGCCGAGGCCCCCCGCCACCATTCCCTCCCTTTCCCCGTGAGGAGCCCGGCCAGAGGATTCGCTTCGGGTTCCAGGTTGCGGGATGGATGTTTCAATGGGCCTGGGCCGCTTTGCAGCGCCTGCCCAGGTGGGTGCGGATCCTGGTCTACCTGTGGGGCGGCATCTATCTGCTCTCACGCCTGCCCTCCCCGGACGGACCGGATGTTCACCCCACCGCTGCAGGGCCCTCCGCCGCACAGGCGGAAAAGCTGCGCGAGATAGCGGAGAATCATCCGGGCGGTTGGACGCCGGCGGACACGGCGAAGCTCCTCGCCCAGATCGCGAAGCAGATCCCGGCCCAGTCCGGGGCCGAATCCTCCATCCATGCCGCGGTGCTCGCCGTTCCCTTCGCGGCACCTGCAGGCAATGCCGCGGCACAGAAGCTCGCGGGGACGGTGTTTGCTCTGGTCTACGGGCGACTCGCCATCGCCCGTCAGGGACAGGTGGCGGTGATCAACCAGACGCAGACCACTGTCGATCAGTCGGCCGCACTGCAACAGGGTCGCGCTCGTGATGCGACCTACATCCTCTCGGGCGGCGTAGGGGGCAGCGGGCCCCATCAACAGCTCACCGTCAAAGTGCTGGCCGTGGATGACGGCTCCGTAGTGTGGTCGAAGTCGTACTCCGTGACGGGCGCCGACCCCGCTGGCATCGCGACGGAAGTGAGCGCGCACGTGCCCAGTGACGGCGACGAGTGACCCGAGGTTACCTTTCTGCCCGGATCACCAGCGCATGAATGTTGGCCGTCCGCAGTTGCTGCCGGACTCTGACCAGCTCTGCGTCACTCACCGGGCCGATCCGAACGCGGTTCCAGGTTCTGGAACCCTCCACGATCCGTTGCACCTGCGCTGCGATGCCCACTCGGGCCAGCCGCGCGCGGACCTGGTCTGCTTCGGCAGTGTTGCGGTAAGAGCCGACCTGCACGACATACGAGGGCGAGCCGCGCTGCAGCGCCGTACTCCGGCGCGAGTCGGCAACCCCGCCGCCGGCCATGGTCACCGGCACCGCCCCGGCTGCTGCATTCGACGGGTGTTCATCGTCATGCGGGACGGGGACCTTGAATCTCGGCAGCATCCGGTAGAAATCGTACTGCTGAGTCTTCGGGCCGGCGTGCGCCGACGCCGATTGCGGCGAAGAGGCGGAGCCGGAAGCGTCGGGCGCCTCGGGGTTGTTGTCGGATGAGGTGTCGCCGGGCGCCGGCGCATGCGGTGCAGCGCCCTGCGAATCGGCGCGGGCACGGGCATGCGCTGACTCTGCGCTGTGGCGGGCATGAGCGCCTGCGATGAGAAACGCGGCGCTGGCGAGCGCCGCGCCGACGAGAACGCCGAGACCGAACTCCTTCAGCTTCGCCGCGCCCGAGCTACGGGACGACCGCTTGTAATCGCGCGTGGTCAGCCGGGGCATGCTGTGGTACTGGTATGAAGCGGCGGCGGGGCACCTCCCTGTGCCTGGATCATGGGATGGCGCTGCGTCATGTGGGGCACCTTACATGCTCTCCGGCGCGGAGACCCCGAGCAGGCCCAGGCCGTTACGAATGACCTGCTGGACACCAAGCACCAGCGCAAGACGCGCGTTGCGCATTCTGGAATCGCTGACGATGAACTGCTCCGCGTTGTAATACGTGTGCAGGGTGTTGGCGAGGTCACGCAGGTAGTGAACGATGGCGTGCGGGGCGCGGTTGAGCGCCGCCTGCTCCAGCACCTCCGGATAGCGCGCCAGCGACCCCAGGACGGCCTGCTCCTGCGCGCCGGTCAGGAGCGCCGCGCCTGCCAGACCTTCCGCGCGGTCGAAGGACAGGCCGCGCGCATCGAGCTGCTTCATGACACTCGCGACGCGCGCGTGTGCGTATTGGATGTAGTACACCGGATTCTCATTGGTGCGCGCCTTGGCGAGCTCGAGGTCGAAATCGAGCGGCTGGTCATGGCTGCGCATCAGATAGAAGAGTCGACAGGCATCGTTGCCGACCTCTTCGCGCAGCTGGCGGAGCGTCACGAACTGCGCCTCGCGTTTGCCCATCGGCACTTTCTCGCCGCCGCGGAAGAGGCTGACGAACTGAATCAGGTTGACCTCGAGGCACTCGCCGGGCTCTCCCATGGCCGTCAGCCCCGCCCGGACGCGCGCCACGTAACCGTGATGATCGGCGCCGAGCACGTCGATCAGTCGTTGAAAGCCGCGCTCACGCTTTTCCAGATGATACGCGATGTCGGATGCGAAGTAGGTCTTCTGCCCGTTCTCGCGCACCACCACCCGATCCTTCTCATCGCCGAACGCCGTGGCGCGGAACCAGGTCGCCCCGTCCTGGGCGTAGAGCCGTGACTCGCGCTCGAGCCGCGCGAGCGCCCGGTCGATCGCACCGCTCTCCTCCAGCGTGCTCTCGGAATACCAGCGGTCGAAGGTCACTCCGAACTGGCCGAGATCGTCGCGGATGTCGGCGATCATCTCCGCGAGCGAGCCCGCGAGCACCCGATCGAACCCGTCCGCCCCGATGAGGTCGCGTGCCCGCGCGATCAGCGCGTCGATGTATGCCTCTTTGTCTCCTGTCGGCGCATCCGGCGGTAGGCCGGCCAACACGGCTGCCGCGGGGCGCCGCAGCCCGGCTCCCTCGGCCGCGAGCAGCTTCTGAGCCAGCGCGCGCACATAGTCGCCCCGATATCCGTTCTCCGGAAAGGGCAGCGTCTCGCCGCAAGCCTCGAGATAGCGCACCCAAGCGCTCACGGCGAGAATGTCAACCTGCCGTCCCGCATCATTGATGTAGTATTCGCGCGATACGTTGAACCCGACGGCAGCCAGGATGTTGCCCAGCGTGGCTCCGTACGCGGCCTGACGTCCATGCCCGACGTGCAGCGGGCCCGTCGGGTTGGCAGACACGAACTCGAGCAGCACCCGCTCTCCCCGGCCGATGCCGTCGTCGTCTCTGCGGCCGTAGCGGTCGCCGCGCTCGTGGAGCGCGGCCAGCTCCCGGCCATAGGCAGCGGGAGTCAGGAAGAAATTGATGAAGCCGGCTCCTGCAATCTCCGTCCGTGCTACGAGCGGACTGGCCGGCAAAGCGGCGATGATCTTCTGCGCCAGCTCACGCGGCTTGCAGCCGGCCGGCTTCGCCAGCCGCATCGCTGCGTTGGTGGCGAAATCACCATGCTGCGGATCTCGGGTGCGCTCGATCGTGAGCGCCCCGGGCGGCGGTGGCTGGGGCAGCACGCTGCCGACGAGCGCAGTGACGGCGCCCGCGAGGAGCTGCTCGATTTCTTGCTTCAAAGAGGGTCGACCCGCAAGTGAGTGAGCGATGAATCTTACCTGATCGAAAGCAAGCCACTAAGCGGCCCGCGCCGCTCCCGGGACTGCGGGTTCGAAAAAGCCGCAGGGCTGGCGCGCACGAAATCGCCGGGCGCGATTTGGGCGTGCGCGCATCGCCCGGCCTCGGCGGGGCGATGCCCAGGAGCACCATCAAAAAATATCGATGGGATCGACGTCGAGCGCCCAGCGGACGCGGCGCACGCTCGGCAGGGACTCGAGTGCCGGCAGCCATGCCTCGAGGAAGCGATGCAGCGCCCCACGATCCGCGCTCTCGAGGAGCAATTGCGCGTGATGCCGCCCGGCGCGTTTGGCCATCGCGGCGGGCGCGGGGCCGAGGAGTCGAATTCCGCGCCCGGATATGCGGCTGCCCGAACTACCGCATCCGTCGGCGCGCAGCTCTTCGGCCGCCTTACGGGCTTCCGTCAGGAACGCCAGCGCAGCCTCCGCCGTCTGCGCCGAATCGCGCACGGCGGCAAGCCGGCTGAAAGGCGGCCAGGAAGCCTGTCTGCGCTCCATCAGCGCTGCCCGGGCGAAGCCTTCATAGCCCTCCGTCAGCAGGCTGTGGAGCAGGGGATGGTCCGGGAATTCCGTCTGGATGAGCACCTCGCCCGCCTTCTCGCCGCGGCCCGCGCGGCCGGCTACCTGCACGATGGTCTGCGCGAGACGCTCGGGCGCGCGGAAGTCGGTGCTGAAGAAGCCCTGGTCCGCATTCAACACGACGACGAGTGTTACGTTGGGGAAGTCGTGCCCCTTCGTCACCATCTGCGTACCGACCAGAATGCGCGCCTCGCCCGAAGCCATCCGGCGCATCGCCTCCTCCATGTCGCCGCGGCGCCTGACCACGTCACGATCCAGCCGGATGCACGCAATGCCCGGGAAGAGCTGCGCCAATGTCTCCTCGATGCGCTCGGTGCCTTGGCCGACGGATTTCACCGCGAAGCCGCACTGCGGACAGCGCTCGGGCAGCGCGCTGTCGGCGCCGCAGTGGTGGCAGCGCAGCCGCGCGGCCGAGAGATGCACGGTGAGCCGCGCGTCGCAATCGCGGCAGGGCGCGATCCAGCCGCAAGCCGTGCAGAGCAGCGTGGGTGCATAACCGCGCCGATTGAGGAATACGAGCACCTGCCCGCCGGCCGCGAGGTGTCGCTCGATGGCCTGCACCGCGGGCGTGGAGATGCCGGCGCGCACGGCGCTGGAGCGAAGATCGATCAGCGCGAGCCGCGGCGGCGCCGCTTCCGCAGCCCGCCGGGTCAAGACCACGCGCGCGTATCGTCCGGTGATGACGTTCTGCAGCGTCTCGAGTGCCGGTGTCGCGGATCCCAACACGACGGGCACGCCGGCTCGCTGAGCGCGCACGACGGCCAGGTCGCGCGCGGAATAGCGGAACCCTCCTTCGTGCTGCTTGAACGACGTGTCGTGCTCTTCATCCACGATGATCACACCCAACTCCCGCGCGGGAGCGAACACCGCGGAGCGAGTGCCGAGAATGACGCGCGCGCGGCCGCTGAAGGCTTCGCGCCAGGCGAGCAGCCGCTCATGGTCCGTGAGGGCCGAGTGGAGCACCGCCATCGGGACTGCGAACCGATGCCGAAACCGGCCTACGAGCTGCGGCGTGAGTCCGATCTCCGGCACCAGCACCAGGGCGCTGCGCCCGAGCCGCAGGGCGCGCTCCACCACGCGCAGATACACCTCCGTCTTGCCGCTGCCGGTCACGCCGTGCAGCACGAAGCCGCCGAAAGTACCCAGTGACGCGCAGACGGTCTCGATCGCGAGACGCTGCTCCTCGTTCGGCTCGGGGCCGGCGCCCACCACCGGGAGTTCGGCGGACGAAGCTGCGGCGAGGGGTGCCGTTTCGATGGCAGCGAGCCATCCACGGGCGATGAGCGCGCGCGCCGCATCCCGCCATGACCGCAGCTTCTCGTCGAGCTCGGCGGCCGCGAAACCGGGCGCTCGCGCACTCGCATCCCTCCCGGTGGAACTCGAGGGATCGACCTGCGCCAGCGCTGCCAGGAGCTGGCGCTGGCGCGGCGCCCGCCGCGGCTCGCCCCTGGCGTACGCTTCCAGACCCGCCGGCGTAGCGGCCCAGCGCTCCTCGGTCGAGTCGACGGCCACGCCCAGGCGCAGGGCCTTCGGCAGAGCCGCAGCGATCACTTCCCCGATAGGATGCTGGTAATAGTCTGCCGCCCAGCCCAGCAGGGCGAGGGTGGTGGGATCGAAGACCGGCTGCGGGTCGAGCCGCTCCAACACGGGCTTCAGGCGCTCGTAGGGCAGCTCCGAGCTGGCGGCCAGCTCCATGACTACGCCGATGAGGTATCGCTGGCCGAACGGCACCCGCAACCGCGTGCCGGGCACGATCGCGCGATCGTCAGCCGGGCCGGCGCGGTAGTCGAATAGGCGCCTGAGGGGCGTGGGAAGCGCCACGCGGACGACGGGGGGGGAACTCATGAGTACTGGTAAATCAGCGGCTTACGCGCGCAGCCGTTTCCGTCAACCGTACTGGTCGCAGCCGCGTTGTACCTGTCATGCCAGAGTTTGCTACGCTCGCGCCGCCTTATAGCATGCCGGCTGCCTCTTACGGCGACGTGGACCTGTCGGATTCTTCCAGCAATGCGGGGAGCAGAGCGCTCAGCCAGTTTCTGGCGAGCGTCGAAGTCCGCGCGTTCAAGATCGCCCAGGCGGCGCTGCGGCACGAGGACGACGCGCTGGATGCCGTGCAGGATGCCATGCTCCAGCTGGCGCGTGCCTACTCGGACCGGCCGGCGGAGGAATGGAAACCGCTCTTCTATCGGATCCTGGAGAACCGTATCCGGGACATGCAGCGTCGGCGCACGGTGCGCAACCGGGTCATGTCCTGGCTGCCCTTTCGGGCGGACCCCGACGAGGACGAGCCGGACCCGATCGCGGCGGCCGCGAGCGAGGAACCGCTGCCCGTGCGGCGTCTGGAGATAGACGAGGCCATGGGGGCACTGGAGAAGGCGCTCGGGGCGCTGCCCAGGCGGCAGCGTCAGGCGTTTCTGCTACGCACCCTGGAAGGGCTCGACGTGGCGCAGACGGCGCGGGCCATGGGCTGCTCGGAGGGCAGCGTCAAGACACATTATTTTCGCGCGCTGCAGACATTGCGCGCGCAGCTCGGGGAAGTTTACGTATGAGCCGGGACCTGAACGGCACCACCGATTTCGAGCGCCACCTGCAGGCTCTTCTGGAGGAGAGCGTGCAGCGCGTGGGCGGCCGGGCACGCTCGCGGCTCAATCAGGCACGGCATGCAGCGCTCGCCCAAGCGGCGCGGCGCAGCCGGTGGCTGCTGCCGCTGCGCGCGGCGGCCTGGCTGCGGCTGCGCCCGCTGTGGATGCCGGCCACGGGGGCGGTGGCCGCCGCAGTGTTGGTTGCCTTCGTGCTCTGGCCGCATGCGCCACAGGGATATCCTGGGGCCGAGGCGAATCCCACCACCGTGGAGGATCTGGATCTCCTCGCCGATCACGAGGGGATGGACCTCATGCAAAGCGGCGATGGGCAGTTCTACGAGTGGGCGATGGCGCAGGGCGATCAGAGAGGTCAGCCGGCCGGCACCGGTGCGACGGGTCAGGGCGATCCTCGCGGCGGCCAAAGCGCCGGGGCGCATACGAATCAGCACAGCGGCTGAGATGCGCGCCGCGCGCCGCATCGGGATTGCGGTCGTGACGGCGATGCTCGCCGCCGGGTCGGGGGTCGGACATGCCGGCGATCCGCCGAAGCCGAACACGGATCCTCCTGCGGATGAGGAGCTGTTGGAATTCCTGGGCAGCGTCGATCCGTCGACGGATTCGGCGCAGCCCGATGACGGTAGTTGGCTGGCGTATCTGTCGCAGACCAACATCGGCAAGGCGGCCAAGGCATCACAGGCGCAGCAGGCGCCTGCGCAGTCCAAGCCGGCGAACGCCGCAGCGGGCGCCGGGAAGCCGGGTGGCTAAGGGGTTCGAGACGATGATGAATGAGCGCAAGGCGTTGATGCTCGCGCTGCTGCTGGCGGCGGCGCCGGCCTGCGCCCTCGCTCAGCAGCCGCCCGCTCCCGTGCCTCAGGCCGCGGCCGGTGCCGTGGCTCCCAGCCGCGTTCCCTGGTCGAGCCTCTCACCGCAACAGCAGCAGTTACTCGGGCCGCTGGCGGACCGCTGGGGATCGCTGCCGCCGGCGCGTCAGCAGGCGCTCGCGCGCGGCAGCCAACGTTGGGTCAACATGAACCCCCAGCAGCGCTCGATGGCGCGCCAGCGCTTCCAGCAGTGGCGCCAGCTCAGCCCGCAGCAGCGGCAAACGTTACGTCGCCGGTGGCAGACGTTCAAATCCCTGCCGCCGCAACAGCAGCGGGCAATCCGGCAGAGCTTCCGTGAGTTCCAGCACCTGCCGCCCGCTCGGCGTCAGACGTTGCGCCAGCAATGGCAGAGAGCGACGCCCGCGCAGCGGCAGCGGATGATCCAGCGCGCCTGGCAGATGAGGCGGCCGCCTCAGATGGCACCGATGCGGCGCTTTCCCGGTATTCGCTCGCGAAGACCGCGCTAATGGGCGCACAAAATCGCATGCAGCGATTTTGGAACGCCCGCCAGGGCGGGGCCGCAGGTCCGAGGCGCATGGGTGCGCCGAGTAATCGCTCCCGGCGACGTGCGCAGCCAGCCCTATGACAGGATTCATCCCGCTGCCCAGGGAGCGGCCCTGGGCCGCTTAGGTATTTACTTTTGACCTGACGGGGATTGGAATCGAGCAGACGGAGATGCGGCCGGCGGGCACCTTGAACCAGGGATCACGGCGATTGCGCAGGGATTCCACGTACTGGGTGAAAGTCGGTGTGTCGGTGCGCAGCGCCTCCAGCGCCGTGCGCTTCGCGGGAGGCAAGTCCGCGGCGATCTGCACCGATTCGATGCGCACCCAACGGTGGCGATCGCGATGCATGCCCAAGGGACCCTGGCCTCGCGGCAGGGTCGAGAGAAGCGGCATGCCTTCCACGACACGCCCGATCATGGTGGTATTTCGGTCCCACTGTCGCTGCGGGCCGCCGATTACCGCGTAGAGGGCGGTGCCGCCGCCGCTGTCGACGTTGTTGCCACGCGCGGCGCCCACCATGCCGTAGCAGTTGGCCAGCCACGCCCGACCGAACACGGGGTCGCGAGCCGCCGGGAAGCCGTCCGAGAATCCAACTTGCGGCGCATACGTGTCGGGATCCGGCAGAGCAGTGAACGGCAGCCCGCGCACCGGCCGCTCGAACTCCGCGGCCACCATGCGCCTGGCCATACCCACCGACTTGCGGCCGGTCGGGTCGCCCCATTCCGCCACGGCGTCGTCCTGCACGCGGAAGATGGGCAGGCCGTCGAAGAAGCCCTGCCGCACCAGCTTCCTGATGTTGGCCACGTAGCGGGGCGCGAACTGTGGCGCCAGCTCGATCACCACCCGTCCCTGAGGAAGGTTCATGTAGAGGGTGTCGTCGGGGTCGATTGCACGCCACGCGGATTCGGGGGCGCTCGCGAGCATCGCATCGGGTGTCGATGCCAGATGGGCGTGCAGCGCCTGCACGGCAGGCGGCAGGTTGTTGGCCGTATCCTGAGCACGGCACGGGGAGGCGGCAACCGCCGCGAGGACCAGGCCGATTCCAAGCACCTTCCTCACGTCCACCTCCGTTTCAGCCGACTGCCTTGATCGCCTGAATCAGCTCCGCGCCGGCCTTCTGCGCATCACCGTAGAGCATCCGGGTGTTGTCGAGATAGAAGAGCGCGTTTTCGATGCCCGAGAATCCGGCGCCGGTGCCCCGCTTGATGACGATGACGTTCTTCGCGCGGTCCGCGTTCAGGATGGGCATCCCGTAGATTGGGCTCGACTTCTCCGTGCGCGCCACCGGGTTGACGACGTCATTCGCACCGATGATGAGGGCGACGTCGGTGGTGTCGAACTCCGCGTTGATCTCCTCGAGATCGGCGATCAGGTCGTACGGCACCCCGGCTTCCGCGAGCAGCACGTTCATGTGTCCGGGCATGCGCCCGGCGACCGGATGGATCGCGAATCTCACCATCACGCCCCGATCGATGAGCAGCTGACACAGCTCCCAGATCTTGTGCTGGGCCTGAGCGACCGCCATGCCATAGCCCGGCACCACGATGACCTTCTGCGCAAACGCGAGCATGACTCCGACGTCGGAGCCCTCTATGGGCTTGAGGCTTCCCGTTACCGTACCGGTGGGTCCCGCGCCCGTGTCCCCGAATCCGGAGAAAAGAACGTTGGCGAGCGAGCGGTTCATCGCCTTCGCCATCAGCTGCGTGAGGAGGGTGCCGGCCGACCCCACGACGGTGCCCGCAACGATCATCGCGGCGTTGTGCAGCACGAAGCCGTCGAGGCCCACGGCGAGGCCGGTCAGGGCGTTGTACAGGGAGATCACCACCGGCATGTCCGCTCCGCCGATGGGCAGTGTCATGCTGATGCCGAGGATCAGCGCCAGGACGAAGAGTCCCGTGACGACACGCGGCGAGTCGTTGAAATGTCCGGCGAGCAGCGCCGCGAGCAGCAGAGCGGCGACGAGGATCAGGATGTTGAGAAATTGTTGCCCGCGGAAACGGAGGCTGCGCTTGATGAGCCCCTGGAGCTTGCCGAAGGCAATCGCACTGCCACTGAAGGAGACCGCGCCGATCAGCCCACCGACCACGGCCAGAGTCGCCGCCCCGTAGCCCGGCGCGCCGCCCCGATAGAGCTCCACCGCGGCGATGGCGGCAGCGGCGCCGCCGCCCATGCCGTTGTAGAGGGCGATCATCTGCGGCATGTTGGTCACCGCGACGCGCTTGCCGCTCCACCAGGCGAGGACCCCGCCGATCACGATGGCGGCACCGATGAGCGGGAAGTTGCTCATCCCCGGATAGGCGAAAGTGACGAGCGTCGCCACGAGCATGCCGGCGCCGGCCCAGAGAATTCCGCTGCGCGCCGTGACCGGCGAGCTCATGCGCTTCAACCCCAGGATGAAGAGCACCGCGGTGACGAAATAGCTCGCCTGAATGAGCGTGTCGGTCCCCAGGAGAGCCGACATCGATGCGGCCGGCATCTAGTGTGCCCCCGGGCGAGCGCCGCCCGGCCTGCTCGACTTGAACATCTCCAGCATCCGCTCCGTGACGACGTACCCGCCCATCGCATTACCGGCAGCGAGCAGCACACCGATGAAGCCGATTGTCTTCTCCAATGGCGTGTGCGCGTTGCCGAGCGCCACCATGGCGCCAACCAGGACGATGCCATGCACGAAGTTGGAACCCGACATGAGCGGGGTGTGCAGGATCACCGGCACGCGGGAGATGACCTCGTAGCCGGTGAAGGCCGCGAGCATGAAGATGTAGAGCGCAACGATTCCGGTCATCGGGTCAACCTTTGTAGATTGGTTGAGAGTCGCCTGCGGCGCTCTTCAGCAGCAGCCCAGTTACTTTATCGACCTCGCCGGCAAAAAGCGTGGCTTTTACCGGCTCATTCACTTGCTTTTAACCTTCTATCGCGCGACGTGTGGGCTCGTGCTTGATCTGCCCGGCGTGCGTGACGCAGGCCTGGGCGAAAACCTCGTCGCTCCAGTCGATGGCGAGCTCGCCTTTCTGGATGGCGGGCTTGAGGAAGTTGAGCAGGTTGCGGGCATACATTTCGCTCGCGTTGTAGGCGAGCTCGCTGGCGAGACCCACTGCGCCGATCACCTTGACGCCCTGGTGCAGGACCACCTCGCCGGCCCGGGTGAGCTCACAGTTCCCGCCCTGCTCCGCGGCGATGTCGACGAGCACCGATCCCGGGCGCATGCGTTCCACTGCGGCGCGTTGAATGATCTTCGGCGCCGGCCGTCCGGGGACGGATGCGGTGGTCACCACCGCATCCGCGGCGGCGATGCGCGAATCGAGCACCTCCTGCTGCTTGCGCTTCTCCTCCTCAGTGAGCTCGCGCGCATAGCCGCCCGCGCCTTCGGCGCTGACGCCGGTTTCCACGAACTTTGCGCCTAGCGACTTCACCTGCTCGCGGGTCGCGCTGCGAACGTCATACGCCTCTACGACCGCTCCAAGGCGTCTAGCCGTCGCGACCGCCTGCAGTCCTGCAACGCCTGCACCGATTACAAGCACTTGCGCGGGACGGATCGTCCCGGCCGCCGTGGTGAGCATCGGGAAAAATTTCTGCAGGTGATTGGCCGCGATGAGAACCGCTTTGTACCCTGCGATGGCGGCCTGCGACGACAGGGCATCCATCGATTGCGCGCGCGAGATGCGCGGCACCAGCTCCATCGCGAAGCTCGTGATGCGCCGATCCCGCAATGCCTTGACCTCCTCCGGGCGCGCGTAGGGCTGCAGGAAGCCGACCAGCACCGCGCCAGGCTGCAGAGCCTGGATCTGCTCGAGCGCGAGCGGCTGGACCGTCAGCACTACCTGCGACTGCTGAAGCACGGCGACAGCCGAATCGGCCCACTCGACCGCGCGGTAGGCTGAATCGGGAAACTGGGCGCTCGCGCCGGCGCCGCGCTCGAGCAGCACCCGCGCGCCGCTCTGGGCGAGCTTCTCGGCCACTTCGGGGGCCAAACTGACACGAGTCTCGCGCGGCGTGCTCTCGCGGAGCGCACCTATGGTTACTGGCATCTACGGCCCTCTTTGGGGGGTCCTGGACGTGGGATGTTGAATATTCGCATAAAATTGCCGTATCTTACACCCGCCATGATGGGTATAGACCTCGAACGGGCCGACCGCGGTGTCGCGGACGACCTGCGGATCGTCCCGACCGGGACGGCGCGCGGGCTTTCCCAACTCGTCTTGCGTACGGACATCGCCGGCATGCCGCTCGAGTGGATCGACTACAAGGAGGCGGCCCGGCTCTACCACCAGGAGCAGGTGGCCTATACCTGCGGCTCGCCTCTCTTCGAGCTCTATGGGGGCGTGAACGCGCGAACCGGCCGGCGCACGGTGCTGGAGATCAATTCCATTGTCGCGACCGTCGGGCACACCGGCAATCCGGGCAATACGCGCCATGACTATGTGCCGCCGCTCAACAATCAGACGCTGTTCCGCAGGGACGCTTACCTCTGCATGTACTGCAGTCTGCGCTTCCCATCACGCGAGCTCTCGCGCGACCACATCAGGCCCTTCAGTCAGGGTGGCCTCGACGTCTGGACCAACGTCGTGACCGCATGCCGGCGGTGCAACAACCAAAAGGCGTCGCGCACCCCGGAGCAGGCGAAGATGCAGCTCATCGCCGTGCCGTTCACGCCGACCTACGCGGAGTACATCTTCCTCAAGGGCCGGCGCGTCCTCGCAGATCAGATGCAGTATCTGCTCGCGCACTTTCCGCGCTCGAGCCCGTTGCACGACCGGATCCAGCGCTGGCTCTCATGATACGTGTACATGCGCTGGATCCGGGCTCCTGCCCGGCCCAGCGCGCCGCGGCCAAAAAGCGCGGTTTTTTGCCCGCGGCTCCGCCACCTGCGGCGGTGGGGCACAGCCGTGTGCCTCCTATGAAGCGCCACCTGCGGCGGCGGGGCACAGCCGTGTGCGTGGGTCGCGCGCTCTTGCCGCTTCCTGTTTTCGGGACGGGTATGCCTTGATTGTCCTGGTCGACGCTTCGGTTTACGTCTTCCGCGCATACCACTCGCAGTTGCCGGACATGGTGGACGGTGACGGCAATCCCGTGCATGCGGTCTTCGGCTTCGCTCGCTTTCTGGGCGATCTGATGGAGCGCATCCGCCCACGTTATATTGGCGTTGCCTTCGACAAGCGGATGGCGACGTCCTACCGCAACCGGATCTACCCTGCCTACAAGGCAAACCGTGAGCCGACGCCTGCCGGCCTGCCCCGCCAGTTCGAATATTGCCGCGAGCTCTGCCGCCATCTCGGCCTGGCGGCGTTCGTCGATCCGGAGTTCGAGGCCGACGACATCATTGGCACGCTCTCCTGCCTGATGCGCTCCGAGGGCGTTCGCTCGGCGTTCATCACACGCGACAAGGACATCGCGCAGCTCGTGCGCGACGGGGACCTGCTCTGGGACTTCGGCGCGCGCACGCAGCTCGGCTACCGGGACGTCGAGCGCTACTTCGGCGTGCGGCCGGAGGGCTTCGCCGACTTTCTCGCCCTGGTCGGCGACAGCTCCGACAACATTCCCGGCGTGCCGGGCATCGGACCCAAGATCGCCGCCACGCTGATGCGGAAATTCGGCTCGCTCGACGAGCTCTATGCCAACATCGGCCGCGTCGCGGCTCTGGGGCTGCGCGGCGGCAGCGCGCTCGGCGAGCGCCTGGCCGCACATCGCGATTCGGTCTTCCTGGCGCGGCGGCTCACGCGGATCGTTTGTGATATGCCGCTCGGCGTATCGGCGTCGGACCTGCGGCCGCGGACTCCAGATCTTGCGGCCCTGGGAGCGCTCTACGATCGACTCGGCTTCGGTCCGCTGCTGCGCCGCCAAGGCGTGCGGTTGGCCGAGCAGCAAGCCTTCCACGCCACGGCCATTGCCAGCTGAGCATTCGACCCGGGAGAAGCCGCACTTGAGCGAGGACGGCGGATTCGAAGCCATCGCGCGCGAGATCGCCGCGCAAATCGGTGGCGACTGCGCGCCGGAGCCGCAGAGCCACGTCTCGGGCGGCAGCATTCATCGCAGCTACCGCTGGCTGTGCGGCGACACGCCATTATTCGTGAAAGTCGCCGATCAGCGCGGCGGCACCGGACTGGAAGCCGAAGCCGCGGGTCTCATGGAGCTTGCGGGCGCGCAGGCCGTGCGCGTCCCGCGGGTGCGGGCACGCGGCAGCATCGGACGCAGCGCTTTTCTCGCCCTCGAATGGATCGAGTCGCGGCCGGCCGGCCGTGCGGCCGAGCATAGGCTCGGCGAGCAGCTCGCCGCCCAGCACCGGGTGACGGCGGCCCGGTTCGGCTTCGCAACGGATAACTTCATCGGCCGGACGCGCCAGCCGAATGCCTGCTTGGATGATTGGACCGAGTTCTTCCGCGAACGGCGCCTGCGCCAGCAGCTCGAGCTCGCGGTGCAAAGCGGCTTCGCCGAGCTCCTCGAGGAGCCCGGTGCGCGCCTCCTCGACTCCATGGATGCGCTGCTGGCGGGCCATCAGCCGCAAGCCTCACTTCTGCATGGCGATCTCTGGGCGGGCAACTGGCTCGCGGACGAGCACGACGAGCCCGTCATCTTCGACCCGGCGGTGTACTACGGCGATCGTGAGGCGGATCTCGCCATGACGCGGCTCTTCGGCGGCTTCGGCCGCGCTTTCTACGACGCGTACCGGACGGCCGCACCGCTGCCCGCCGGGCACGCCGTGCGCGCGGAGCTCTACAACCTGTATCACGTGTTGAATCACGCCAACCTGTTTGGCGGCGGCTACGCGCGCCAGGCGCGCGCGAGCATCGACCGGCTGCTGGCCGAGGTCAGGGGGTAGCGCAGAGGCTCCCAGCACCGCGGCGGATTCCGATATGCTGCCGCGGCTGTGCCGTCTGCAAGGGGATTTAGTCATGGCGAACAAGAACATCGTGTCCGTCCTGCAGGAGGAGCGAACGTTCGCCCCTGCCAACGAATTCGCCGCCCGGGCGCGCCTGAAGCCCGCAGATCTCGAGCGCATGCGCCGCGAGGCGGCGGCAGATCCCAGCGCGTTTTGGGCTCGCCTCGCCCGCCAGGAGATCACCTGGCACACGCCCTTCACGGTGACCCTCGATGATTCCGCCGCTCCGAACTATCGGTGGTTCACGGACGGGCGCCTCAACGTCTCCTTCAATTGTCTCGACGTGCACCTTGCGGAGCGTGGCGAGAAGACCGCGGTCATCTTCGAGGGCGAGCCGGGAGATACCCGCCGGCTCTCGTATCGCGAGCTGCACGCCGAGGTCTGCCGGCTCGCGAATGCCTTGAAGGCGCAGGGCGTGGGCAAAGGCGACCGGGTGGCGATCTATATGCCGCTCGTGGCCGAGAGCATCGTCGCGATGCATGCCTGCAACCGCATCGGGGCGATTCACTCGGTGGTGTTCGGCGGCTTCTCCGCTCCTGCCCTGAAGGACCGCATCGAGGACACGGGCGCCAAAATGCTGATCACCGCCGATGGCGGCTGGCGCGGCGGCAACCCGATCGAGCTCAAGGGTGCGGCGGACAAGGCGCTCGCCGCAGGCTGCGGGACGGTGGAGCGCGTCATCGTCCTGAAGCGCACCGGCAGGCCGGTGTCCATGAAGCGGGGCCGGGACCTCTGGTGGCACGAAGTGCTCGCCGGCCAGGCACCGGTCTGCGAGCCGGAGTGGGTCGAGGCGGAGCATCCGCTCTACCTGCTCTATACCTCGGGATCGACCGGCAAGCCCAAGGGAATCCAACACTGCAGCGGCGGCTATCTCCTCGGCGCGAAGCTGACCACCCAGTGGGTGTTCGATTTGCGCGCTGACGATGTCTTCTGGTGCACCGCGGATGTCGGCTGGGTGACCGGCCACAGCTATGTGGCCTATGGGCCGCTCGCCGCCGGCGCGACCGTAGTGTTGTACGAGGGGGCGCCGACGACTCCGGATGCCGGGCGCTTCTGGAAGATCTGTCAGGACCACGGAGTCAGTGTCTTCTACACCGCACCCACCGCGATCCGTGCGCTGATGAAGCTCGGTGACGAGATTCCAGCGCGCTACGACCTCTCGCGCCTGCGGCTGCTCGGCAGCGTCGGGGAGCCCATCAATCCCGAGGCCTGGATGTGGTATCAGCGCGTGATCGGCCGCGGCCGCTGCCCGATCGTCGATACCTGGTGGCAGACCGAGACCGGCGTGATCCTCATCTCGCCGCTCCCCGGAATCACGCCCACCAAACCGGGCTCGTGCACGCTGCCGCTGCCCGGCATAGAGGCGGACATCGTCGACGAGCGCGGCGAGTCCGTCACGCGGCCCGACGCCGGCGGCTATCTCATCATCAAGAAACCCTGGCCGGCCATGCTGCGCACCATTTGGGGCAACAACGCGCGCTACCTCGCCGCCTACTGGGAGAAATTCGACAAGCGCTTCTACGTGGCGGGCGACAGCGCCCATCGCGACAAGGACGGCTACTTCTGGATCATGGGCCGCATCGACGATGTGCTCAACGTGGCCGGCCACAGGCTCGGCACCATGGAGATCGAGTCCGCGCTGGTATCCAACCCGCGGATCGCGGAGGCCGCCGTGGTCGGCAAGCCGCACGAGATCAAGGGCGAGTCGGTGTTCGCCTACGTGGTCTGCCGCGGACAGCGCCCGACCGGAGACACGAGAGCGCTCGTCGACGAGCTGCGCACGTGGGTGGCGGAGCACCTGGGCGCCATCGCCAAGCCCGACGAGATCCGCTTCGCCGACAACCTGCCGAAGACCCGCTCCGGCAAGATCATGCGGCGGCTGCTACGCGCCATCGCACGCGGCGAGGAGATCACGCAGGATGTCTCGACGCTGGAGAATCCCGCGATTCTCGATCAGCTGCGCGGCGTCGATGCGCCCGCGGCCAGCTCGCCCGCTGGCGCGAAACGTCACGCGAAATCCAAGTCGCGCAAGAGCGCGACCCCGGGGCGCTCGCCGCGCAAGTCGAAAGTCAAGAAGACCCTGCGTCGCAGGGCGAAGCGCAGGTCGGTTGCGCGCCCGGCGCGCGGCGCGGGGCGCAGTGCTTCGCGTGCCAAAGCGTCATCGGCCCGCGCGGCCGCGCAGCGCGTGATGAAGTCCAAATCCGCAGGCCCGAAAGGTCGCAAGGCGCGCAAGCGCTGAGGCACGGGGCAGCGGTCAGTTGCGGAAGCTGCCGTCCTTCTGCTGTCGCAGCAACTTCTCCAGCTGCTCGGCCGGCACCGGCCGCGAGTGCAGGTAGCCCTGTGAAAAATTGCAGCCCATCTGCTCGAGCATCCCGAGCTGCCCCTGGGTTTCTACCCCCTCCGCCACGACCTTGAGCCCGAACGCCGATGCGAGCCCGATCACGCTCGACACCAGCGTGACACTCGCCCTGTCCTCGGGCAGTCCCGCGATAAACGAGCGATCGATCTTCACCAGGTCCACCGGCAGCTTGGACAGCAGGCCGAGCGACGAGTAGCCCGTTCCGAAGTCATCGAGCGCGATGCGCAGGCCCGCGGCACGCAGCTCCCGCAGCTTGCGGCTCGCCCCCTCGACGTCATGCAGCAAGCCCGTCTCGGTGATCTCCAGATCCATGCCCCAACCCTCGCCGAGGCACGGCTGCGCCGCCGCGAGCACCTGCTCTGCGAAGGTCCGCCGCCGGATCTGTTGTGCCGACACATTGACCGCGATGCGCAGCTGTCCCAACCCGGCGCGGCGCCAACGCAGGCAATCGTCCGCAGCCTGACGCAGCACCCATTCCCCCACGGCCACGATCATGCCGGACGACTCGAGGACCGGCAGGAACTCCCCCGGAAAGACCAGTCCCCGCTCCGGGTCCTGCCAGCGCAGCAGCGCCTCCGCTCCTTCGATGCGGCCCGTGGCGAGACTCACCTGCGGCTGGTAGTGCAGCGTGAACTGCCGCTCATCGAGTGCGGCGCGCAGGCGATGCTCGAGGGCGAGCCGCTCGGCGATCTCGCTGTGCATCTCGATCTGATAGTGCAGGTACTGCTCGCCGGCCTCTTTCGCCTGTTTGAGCGCGGCTTCCGCGCGTTGCGCCATGGTGTTGCCATCCTTGCCGTCGGCCGGCGAGCGCGCGATGCCGGACCGGAACGAAGTGCGCAGCACTCGCCCCTCGATGCGAAACGGCTCGTGAAAGACGGTGTGCTCGAGCAGGGTCGTCACGCTCTCCGCGGAAGTCTCTTCCTGCGGCAATACCAACACGAAGGCGCCGCCGCCCAGATAGCCGACGCGCTCGTCGTCGGCAATGTGATACTTCAAGCGCTTTGCGACCGCTTGCAGCAGCAGGTCGCCGGCGTGCCGCCCGAAGCTGTCGTTGACCTTGCTGAGATGCATGACGTCGAATGCGACCACTGTCGGCACACTCTCGAGTGCGGCCCGGTTGCGCAGTCGCTGATCGAGGCGCTGGCAGAATAAGGCGCGCTTGGCGAGGCCTGTGAGCGGATCGAAAGAGGCGAGATACTGGGCCGCATGCTCCTGTTGCCGGTAGCGAAGGGCGAATGAGAGGTTGCTGGCGACGTCCTGGAGCAACCGCAGCTCCTCGTCGCTGACCACGTGCGCCTCGCGGGCGGCAAGCGCCAGAGCGCCGACCGGCGCGCCGTCGATGATCAGCGGCAGCACCACCAGGGACCGCAGCCCTGCCTGCACCAGCTGCTCGCGGTTCGCTACCGGCGGCTCCGAGCGGGAAAGGTCAGCACATAGCGCGATCTCACCCGTCCGCAGCGCCCGGCTCGTCAGGCTGGTATCCGGCTCCGCGCCATCGCCGATCGGCAGCGCAGCCGGAATGCTCGAGGCCGAGTCAGCCGCGCCCAGCCAGTGCCAAGGGGTGACGGTGCGACCGTCGCTGGCGACGCAGAAAACTACCGCGCGGTCGTAAGCACCCACTTCGTATGCGAGCCGGCAGGCTTCGCGCAGCAGCTCGTCCCGGTCCCGGATGCGGATCACCGCGCTGTTGATACCGCTCTGCATCTTCAGTCTGCGCGTCAGGCGCGCAATCTCGCGCTCGGCGGCGTGGCGGCGCGCGCGCTCCTCGACCTCGCGCAGCGCGCGGCACACGGCCGGCACGAGCCGCGCGGGGTTGGTTTTCAGCACATAGTCGACGGCTCCGCGCCGCAGCGCCTCGATGGCGCGCTCCTCGCCGAGAGTGCCGGAAAGGAATATGAATGGAACGTCAGGCGCCTCCTCGCGGGCGATATCGAGGGCGGCGAGGCCGTCGAAGGCGGGCAGGGTGAAGTCGGAAAGAATGACGTGGGGACAAAATTGCTTGAGAGCGGTACGGAACTGCCCCTCGTCGGCCACGGCGCGCGGCAGGCAAGGGATTCCGCCCTCTGCGAGCTGCCTGACCGCGAGCTCGGCCTCGGCGGCAATGTCCTCCACGATGAGAAGTCGCAGTCTCCTTGCAGTAACGGCCGTCCGTACCGCCATCGGCGCGGAACCGTTCCGCGCGTGAGCGGGCGCTCCCTTCCTCTTGCCTTCTCCGGCGGCTGTCAGTTGTCACTCTCCGACAACGTTGTCTCTGACAGCATACAACAATTGCGTCCCGCGGGCACCCTGCCCGTCGCGGCGCAGCTGCGGACCCTCCCGGGCTGCGGGCACGTCCTGCGCGTTACCCTATCAGTCCTCGCCGATCGAGCGAAAATCCAGGCCGAGCGAGCGCAGCTTGCGGTAGAGGTGCGTACGCTCCATGCCGACGCGCTTCGCGAGCTGCCCTACCTTACCGTTGCAGAGCAGGAGTTGCTGCTGCAGGTACGCGCGCTCGAACTGCTCACGGGCTTCACGCAGCGGCAGCGCCAGCAGGTCCTGCTTCACCAACGGCTCACCCGGAGGGGTCTGCACGGCAAGTTCCCGCTCGATCTCGTCGAGACCGATCTCCTCGCCGCCCCCCTGGATCAACAAACGGTGGACCAGATTCTTCAGTTCCCGCACGTTGTCGGGCCATGGGTAGTTGCGTAGCCGGTTTTGTGCAGCGACACTGAAACGGCGGAACGGCAGGCCCTCGGTATCGACGATGCGGTCCACCTGTTGGCGCAGCAGCTCCGGGACGTCCTCGGCGTAATCGCGCAGGGGCGGCACCCTGACGATCAGCGTGTTGAGATGCGCCAGAAGGTCGCGGCGCAGCCCCTCCGCGCCGGCCTTGCTCTCCACGCCCGGTTGCGCGGAAGAAACCACGCGCGCGCGCAGCTCGACGGGATCTCCGTCGCCGATCGGCGAGAAGCGCCCGGACTCGAGCGCACCGACCAGCAGACGCTGCGCGCCCGCGGGCAGGTCTTCGATCTCCTGGACGAATAGCGTGCCGTCAGACGCCTGCTCGATGAGCCCGGGATGGCGATTCGCGCCCTCCACGCGCCCGAAGAGCCGGCTTTCCGCTTCCGCCTCGCGCAGGCTGCTGGCGACCAGCGTGACGAACGGCGAGCCGGCACGCGGCCCCCGCTCGTGCAGATATCTGGCGAACGCCTCGCGACCGCAGCCCGGCTCGCCAATGAGCAGCACCGAGGAGGCGTGGGTGGCGATTTGCTGCAGGTCCGTCCGCAGCTGTTGCATCAGCTTGCTCTTGCCCGCCGGCACCATCAACGCGGGCAGCAGCAGCTTCCCCGATTGGCGGCGGCGCCTGCCGGCATCGAGCGCTCTCTCGACGGTGCGCAACAGTTTCGCGAGCGAGAGCGGCTTCTCCACGAAGTCGAATGCGCCGAGGCGCGTGGCTTCGACGGCAGTTTCGACGGTACCGTGTCCCGACATCATGACGACCGGGCAGCCATCGGTCACTGAAGCGGACCACTCCCTCAGGAGCGTGATCCCATCGACGTCGGGCATCCAAATGTCGAGCAGCACGAGGTCGGGCGTCTGCCGCGCGCGTGAGGCGCGTGCCTGGGCTGCGTTGGCGGCGACGTCGACCTCGTAGCCTTCTTCGGAAAGGATCTCCTTCAGGAGGCCGCGGATGTCCGCCTCGTCATCGACCACCAAAATGTGTGGAGCGCTCATGCCCTCTCTCTCCGCAATTGCTCTCTTCGATCACGCGCGCCGGCCGCCGTCCGAGTGCTGTCGGCCACCGGCAACAGCACCCTGACACGCGCGCCGCCTTCCGGCCGGTTGTCCGCCTCGATCCGGCCGCCATGCTCTTCGACAATCTTCTTCACGATCGCGAGGCCGAGCCCGGTGCCCTTGGGCTTGCTCGTGACATACGGGTCGAAGACCCGGCCCAGGAGCTCGCGCTGGAAGCCGGGCCCATTGTCACATACCGCCACCGCCGCGTATTGGCCGTCCTCGGCGCCTTCGAGGCGGGTGGCGATCTCGACCCGCGGCTGCGGCGCGCTTTCGAGCGCCTCGAGCGCGTTCGTGACCAGGTTGTTGAGGATCTGGCGCACCCGGCCGCGGTCGGCCTCGATGCCCCCGAGCCGCTCATCCAGGCTCAGGTGGATGGCCGCGCGCGGGTCCTGCGAGCGGTATAGCTCCGTCACTTCGGTGACGAGCTGGTTCAGGCTGAAGCGGCTGACCCGCATCTCCGGCGCGCGCGCGTACTCGCTGAAGGCGTTCACCATCTGCTGCATGCTCTCGACCTGCTGCACGATAGTGTGGGTGGCCCGCTCGAGGATCTCCGCGTCCCGCGGCGCCATGCCGGCGAGCAGCCGCCGGCGCAGGCGCTCGGCGGAGAGTTGGATCGGGGTGAGGGGATTCTTGATCTCGTGCGCAAGGCGGCGGGCCACCTCTCCCCATGCGGCATCGCGCTGGGCCTGCAGCAGCGTCGTGATGTCATCGAACACGATGACATAACCCATGTCGCCGCCCTCTCCCGGCAGCGGCGTGCACGCGCACATGAGATTGCGCCGGCCGTGCGAGCCATGGACCGCGCCGCCTTCGAGGTCGAGCTGCTCGCGCCATTCCTCGCGGCCGCGCGCGAAGCGCACGGCGAGTGCCGCGACGAACTGCCCCAGCCGCTCGTTGCCTGCCGACAGCTCCGGCAGCGACCGGCCGGTTGCCGCCGAGAGATCGGTGCCGAGGATGGCGCCGGCCGCTTCGTTGGCAATGCGCACCGTGAGTGTCCGGTCGACCGCGAGCACCCCCGTGGAGAGCCGCGCCAGGATGATCGCCAGCCGCTCGCGCTCCCGCTCGACCGCCTGCTGACTGCGAGTCGCCTCCTCATGCGCGCGCCGCAGGCGCTTGGTCATGTCGTTGAAGGAATGCACCAGGAATCCCATCTCATCGCGCGAGGGCAGCGGCAGCCGCGTATCGAGGTTCCCCTTGCCCACGGCACGGGTACCCGCAATGAGGTCCTGGACCGGCCGCACGAGCCGCTGTGCGGAAAAAATGGCGCCGTAGCAGGCCGCTAACATGGCGAGCAGCAGGACGAGTGTCAGTGTCAGACTGAAGCTGTACTTCAGCGGCTCGCGCAGGGCGGCCAGGTTGCCGTATTGCGAGTAGGAGCGCTGCACGGCGTCGGCAAGCCCCGCGAGCTGTGTCGGCACCGGATAAAGCGCCATGACGTAGCGATCGTCAGCGCTGGCCGGCGAGTCGCTGAGCGGCGCTCCGATCCTGATGAGATACTGGCCGTTGGATTGCGGCTCGAGGCTGACGTACGGTCGATGCTGGCTCACGCGGCCGACGAGGTCCGCGGGCGGAGCGAGCAGCACGTTGGCGAGCGGGTTCTCCAGGCTCCCGGCGATGATCCGCTCGTGACCGCCGAAAAGAACGATCTCCGAGGCGGCGGTCGCGCGCCGCTCATCGTCGAGGCGTGCCTGGATCTCCACCCCGGAGCGCGACGCGATCGAGCGCGCGAGCAGTTCCGTGCGCCGCGCGCATTCTTCCACCCGCAGGTCGAGCGCCGCGCGCGACAGGACCAGCGCGTCCTTCAGGCCCTGGCGCACCTCTACCCGAAACCAGCTGTCGATGCCGCGGTTCAGGAACTCGAGCGACGACAGGTAGACGATCAGGAGCGGCGCCACCACCAACGCCCCGAAGATGATCACGGTGCGCGCCGTCAGGCGCGAGCCCGGCACATGGTTGCGGTAGTCACGCACCAGTTGCCAAAGCTTGCGCACGAGCAGCACGGTGAGCGTGAGCACGCCGGCGATGTTGAGCAGCAGGATCCAGGGCTGCAGCCGGCCGAACTCGGAGGAATTCTGCACGCTCTTGGCGAGCAGGAGCAGCAACGCCCCGAAGCCGACCGCGCCCCAGAGCGCAAGCGACCAGGCGCGGCGGCGGCGGGCGCGCAGCCGTTGCCTCGCGTCACGATCGTCGCTTACACCGGCAGAGACCATGAGTACCACTTGCTCACGCGTTGCCAGTCATCCGTCCAGAAAAGGAGCGCGCGCAGAGAAGCCGGCAGCTTGCCGCGCCGCACGCCCGCGCGCACGCTGATGATATAGTGGCCTCCATCGAGCTGCGGCTCGACGAGAATGGGCCAATTGTCGACCTTTCCGAGGTAGGCGAGCGCCTCCTGCAGCGTCTCGAAGCTCTTCTGGTCGCCGCTGCGCACGTCGCGAACCACGAAGCGATCTGTGACCACGTGGTAGGCGAGCTCCCGTCGCAGCGTGAGATCGACGACGTTAGCGTCGAACCAGAGATGGCGCACGCGATCGACTCTGGCCTCGAGATCGAACGTCAGGGTGACCCCGTCCTGCAGCGCTTCGCGAATCGCGGGATTCAGGGGGTACTGGACGCGCGCGTAGAGCTGGATCACACCATGATCAAAGTTGACGTAGGCGGAGCCGACCTGCAGCACCCCATCCAGAGCATTGGCCAGGGACGGTGTGCTGGAAAACGCAGCCAGCAACGCGCCGGCCAGAATGATCAGGCTCGGCCAGCTGCCCCTCCGAGGGTGGGGGAGCGAGCGGTCCGATATTGAGAACCGTCGTGGCATGAATGCAACGGCTGATGCTTGAGTCTCTCGGACCCGAACACGCCGCTCAGGTTCCGCGCGTTGTCTTTTCGACACAAGCATAATAGAACCCGTCGGTTTCCGCCGCTCCTCCGCAAAGAAGCTGAGTACCGACTTCGCGAGCGATACCGCCTGGGGCGAGAGCTTCACCCTGGGCCATGGATGCCGGACGCGCCTGGGGCTGCTCGGCGAGCAGTCGGGCGACCACCGCCTCGTTCTCGGCCGGGAGCACCGAGCAGGTGACGTACACCAGCCGCCCCCCGGGGGCGAGCATGCCGAAGGCCGCCTGGAGGATCTCCAGCTGGGTTCGCGCAAAGGCCGGCACGTCCTCGGCGCGACGGAGGAGCTTGATGTCGGGGTGGCGGCGAATCACCCCCGTGCCGGAGCATGGAGCATCCACCAGAATCCGATCGTAGGGCTGCCCGTCCCAAAAAGACCCGGGGTCGCGCAGGTCCGCGGCCACGAGGCGTGCCGCCAGACCGAGGCGCCGCAGGTTCTCCGCGACACGGCCCAGGCGATCGGCATCGATGTCGACGGCGGTCAGTTCGAGCGGGCCGGCGGCGCTCTCGAGCAGGTGGCTCGTCTTGCTACCTGGAGCGGCGCAGGTATCGAGCACGCGCATTCCCGCCGCGGCCTCGAGCAGCAGCGGAGCGAGCTGCGCGCCGGCATCCTGCACGGATGCCCAACCCTCTTTGAAGCCCGGCAGCCCGCCTACCGAAACCGGCCGCTCGAGCACCACCGCGGCGGAGCCTCGCTCGCTGACCGTCCAGTCCACGATGGAGCCTGCCAGTCCCGCTGCGGCCAAATCGCTCAGGTAGTCCGCTGGCGAGCGGCGGCGGGTATTGAGGCGCAGGACCATCGGAGGATGGGCATTGTTGGCCTGAAGAATGCGCTCGTGCTGCTTCGGCCAGGCCTGGGCCAGCGCCACGGTCAGCCAAGCCGGATGTGCCGTCCGGGTAGCCAGATCGATGTCTGCGCCCGCAAGCAGTGCCTGACGCTCGCGCACAAAGCGACGCAGTACGGCATTGACGAGTCCTGCGGCGCGCGGCTGGGCCAGCAGGCGGATCGCATCCACGGCAAGATTCACGATGGGCGCCGGAGCATCGCGCGAATACTCGACCTGATGGGCGGCGGTGACGAGCAGCGCGTGGACCTCCCGAGCCAGCGTTGCCGGAGAGTCGAGCAGCGCGTCCACGGCGGGGCGCAGGCGAAGGTACCAGCGCAGGGTGCCCAGCGCCATGGCCCGAACCGCGGGGCGCCGGGGACTGGCTTCGGTTGCAGCCAGCGCTTCGTCGGCTGATCGCCCGCGCATGACGGCCGCGACGGCCCGGGCGGCCTCGGCAAGGGCCCGCGCGCCCGGATTCCCTGGTCCGCCGCTCAACTCATGCCACCGAGCACCGTCGAGGTTACGAGCGCCCGGGGTCCGCGGGTGAAGAGCGCGGCTGGCAAGCGCTGCCCTCCGGGGCGCTGCAGGGCGAGCAGGTCCAGGCAACCGTCACCGCATTGCACCCGGATATAGCCCGCCTCGTGGCGCCCGTCCGTCTCCACGATGCAACCGGCAACGCTCAGTGCGGCTGCGCCGCCACCGGGCACCACTCTGGCAGCATGGACCAGCAGGCGCTCTGGCACGCCGGTCCGTGGGTCCAATAGGCTAGTCTCCGCCAGAGGCCAAGGTTGCAGCCCCCGCACCTGCCGCTCGATCTGCACCGCCGGGCGGTTCCAGTCTATGGGCGCCTCACGCTTTTCCAGCTTGCGCGCGTAGGTGACACCTTCGAGGGGCTGTGGGCGCGGGTGCAGAGTGCCGTCGCCGAGCCCCTGCAATGCCTCGAGCAGCAGCGCAGCGCCCTCGTCGGCGAGTGTGGCGCGCAAAGTGGTGCCGGTGTCGCGCGGACCGATCGCGACCGCTCGTTGCAGCAGGATCGGTCCGGTATCGAGTCCCTCCTCCATCCGCATGATAGTCACCCCGGTGGTCTCGTCGCCCGCGAGCAGGGCGCGCTCGACCGGCGCCGCACCCCGCCAGCGGGGCAGCAGCGATGCGTGGACGTTTACACACCCGAGCCGCGGGATCTCGAGGACAGGCTTCGGCAGGATGAGCCCATATGCCACGACGACCAACACGTCGGGGCGCCAGGCGGCGAGAGTAGCCCGGTCTTCAGGGGATCGTAGACTGGCCGGCTGCGCGACAGGCACTGCGCCCTCGACGGCGGCTTTCACCGGCGAGGGGGTCAGGTGCTGCCCGCGGCCGCGGGGACGGTCGGGCTGCGTCAGTACGCCGACCAGCTGGTGCAGCGAGCGCATCAGCGATTGCAGTGCCGGCACCGCGAAATCCGGCGTGCCGGCGAATGCAACGCGCACGTCTATTGAGCGCAGCGGGCGCAGGGCCGTTCCCTGCGCCCGCGGCAACCGTGTAGGGTCTCGCTCAAAGCGCCGCAGGCGGCTTTGAGCCAATCAAAAAACAGCCGTTCCCTGCGCCCGCGGCAACCGTGTAGGGTCTCGCTCAAAGCGCCGCAGGCGACTTTTAGCCGATCATCACAGCGCACGGCGGCGCTCGGGGACGGAGGACCGGGCCGCGCGCTCCTTGCGCTCCTTTTCCAGCTTCTTGCGGACGCGCTCGCGCTTGAGGCTGGAGAGGTAATCGACGAACAGCTTGCCGTCGATGTGATCCATCTCATGCTGGACGCAAACCGCGAGAATTTCCTCGCAGTCACGCTCGAAGACGTTGCCATCGCGGTCGTGGGCACGCACACGGATCTTGGAAGCGCGCGTCACCTCATCGAAATAACCGGGGACGGAGAGGCAGCCCTCCTCGGTCGCAATCTCGCCCTCGCGGGAGAGGATCTCCGGATTGATGAGGACCAGGGGATCGTTTCGCTCGGCGGAGATGTCGATGACGATCAGCCGCTGGTGAACGTCGACCTGCGTCGCGGCCAGTCCGATCCCGGGCGCGGCATACATGGTTTCCAGCATGTCGTCGATGATCCGGTGAAGGTCCGCGTCGAAACGCGTGACCCGCTGCGCACGCGTGCGCAACCGGGGATCGGGGAATTCGAGAATCGATCTAATCGCCATGTGGGTTCGATTGCGGCAGGCAACCAGGGTTCAAGGGGCCCGTAGGGGCAGGCTAGGCCGTGATCCAGCGCACAACTTGACATTAAGCCGCCATGCGCCCGATACCGGCATGCGATTATACCGCGCCCATTCAAGCTGGTCGCAGCTCCGGTCCCAGCGTGCGAAAGCAAGTGAGTCAGCGGCCCAGTGCCCGTTCCCTGGGCCGCGCGATCGACAGAGTCATAGGTAGGCCCGCGCTCGCCCCAAAATCGTCTGGAGCGATTTTGGACGACGCAAGTCGGCCCCCGACGCGGCGAGAGGCCCAGGATGGGCCGAGCAACGCGGCGTAGCCGACCTTGGGCCGATACATGAAGGGGTGGAGATGGTCTCGAATCTAGCTTTCCGGACCCGCTTGGCAGCGGGTATCGCCCTGTCGGTGACCTTGGCCGGCTGCTCGTTGCTGCACGGCTCACGTCACGCTGCTCCCAGCGCGGCGCAGGAAACTGCCCCGCCTGCAACGCAGACGCCGGCCGCGGATGATAACCAGACCGCGACGCAGGCGGCAGTCGCGGCCGCCGATGCGCCGCAGCCACAGGCTGCGGCGGCGCCGGTTCCGCAAATCAATCCGAATGCGCCCCTGACCTACACGGTCAAGCGGGGCGACACCCTCTGGGGCATCGCCTCGATGTACCTCAAGGATCCCTGGGATTGGCCCGAGGTCTGGTACATCAATCCAGACATCCGCAATCCCCACCTGATCTATCCGGGCGACAAGCTGGCTCTGGCCTACGACAGCAACGGCCGGCCGCAGGTCCGCCTGGTCGAGGCGAGCGCGCTGCGGCTCGAGCCGCGGCTGCGCAGCACACCGAATATAGCCGCGATCCCGACGATCCCGTACTCTTCGATCGCCGCCTTTCTCGAGCGGCCCTCCGTGCTCACCAAGGAGGAAGTGCGCGCGGCGCCGCACGTCGTCGCGTTCCGCAACGACCACGTGATCGCCGGTTCCAGCAACATCGCCTACATCCGCGGCCTCGGAGCCGCTACCCACCCGCGCTACAGCATCGTCCACATCAGCGACGAATTACGCGATCCGGACAGCGGCCATGTGCTGGCCTACCTGGGCATCTACACCGCCACCGCTTTGCTCACCCAACCGGTTACGAGCCCGGCGCGGGCCGTGCTCATCGACACGTCGCGGGAGACTCTACGCGGCGACAAGCTGATCTCGACGGACACTCAAGTTCCCCTGAACCTGGAGCCCCGGGCGCCCTCGACGGAGATCGACGGCAAGATCGCCTGGATCGTCGGAGATACGGGGGTCAGCGACCTTGCCGGGCAATATGACATCGTGGTCGTCAACCGCGGGTCCGATGCCGGCCTGGAGCCGGGAAACGTGTTGGAAGTGGACCAGGCCGGCGAGGTGGTGCGCGATGTCTATGGCGCGCACGGCGGGTTACTTCGGCATCTAGGCTCGATGGGGACTTCGCTCGCGCCGCGGGTGAGGCTGCCCGATGAGCGCGCCGGGACGGCGCTCATCTTCAAGACCTATGCGAACCTGAGCTTCGGGCTGATCGTGGGTGCTTCCGACACCATCAAGGTCGGAGACGTCGTCCACAATCCTTGATGATGTGCACGTCCCGGTGCCTGATTTCCAAGAATTATCCCAGTCCTTTATTTCACGCTGCGGGGACGGGGCGCCGGTGCCTTGCCTGCGGCCTTGCGTGCGGCGGCCTTTTTCTTCGCGGGCTTCTTCGCTGCGCTGGCGGGGCGGCGCCGAGCGCTTTCGGCGGTGGCTCCGTTGCTGCGCTCCGTCGCAGTCTTTGCGCGGTGCGGCGCGGCTGCGTGAGCGCCGTCCGCCCTTCGGCCCGCAGCCGGCGTCCGGGGCCGCGAAGCCGCCGCGGCTGATGGAGCAGGAGTGCCCGGAGGTTTGGCGGAGCCCTTTGCTCGTGCCGCCGTTGCACCCGGTGCGAGCGCTTTGGGCCCAGTCGCACCCCGCCGGCCGCGGCCGAAGCGCCCGAAGCGGCCTTTGCCACGCTCCGGCGCCTGGGCCAACAGCGTGCGGCACTCATCCAATGTCATGGATTTCGGCTCCCGCTCCTTCGGCACCTTGGCGTTCTTCTTGCCGTCGGTGATGTATGGGCCATAGCGGCCATTCAACACCTGGATGTTGTCCACGCCGAAGTCGGCGATGATACGGTTCGCATCCGCCTCCTGCTTGAGGCGGATGACTTCCAGCGCCCGCTCCAGCGTCACCGTGTAGGGATCATCCTCCTTGAGCGATACGTACTTGCTGCCATACTTCACGTACGGGCCGAAACGGCCGATGTTGGCGACGATCACCTCGCCTGCGGCCGTCTGGCCCAGCGCGCGTGGCAGCTTGAAGAGCTCCATGGCATCGGCCATCGTGATGGCGTCCATCTTCTGTCCGGGCCGCAAGCCCGCAAAGCGCGGCTTCTCGACATCGTCCTTGGTGCCGATCTGCACGAAGGGGCCGTAGCGGCCCATCCGCACGCTGACCGGCTTGCCGGTCGCCGGGTCCTTGCCGAGCTCGCGCGCCTGCGCGACTTCCTCGCGGGAAACGTTCTTCTCGATGCGCTCCACCTGACGGATAAAGGGCTTCCAGAACTTGTCGAGCGGTTGCGTCCATTCCTCCTCGCCGCGGGAAATCGCGTCGAGCTCATCCTCCATGGCCGCCGTGAACCCGTACTCCACGTAACGGTGGAAGTGGTCCGTCAGGAAACGGTTGACGATCTTGCCGATATCGGTGGGTACGAAGCGGCGGTTGTCCATCTCCGCGTACTCCCGATCCTGAAGCGTCGAGATGATGGTTGCGTAAGTAGAGGGCCGGCCGATTCCGTGCTCCTCCAGCGCCTTCACCAGCGATGCTTCGGAGTAACGCGGCGGCGGCTCGGTGAAGTGCTGATCCGCGCGCAGCGCGACCAGATCGACGAGATCGCCCTCTTGCAACGGCGGCAGCACATGGTCGCCGTCGTCTGACTTAACGTCATCCGCATCTTCCTGATACACAGCGATGAATCCCGGCTTCACCAGCGTTGAACCATTCGCACGCAACACGTGGCGCTCCGGACCGTCCGGTCCGGCGAGCATGTCGACCGCGACCGTATCGAAGATCGCCTGCGCCATTTGCGAAGCGACGGCGCGCTTCCAGATCAGCGCGTAGAGCCTGTAGAGGTCGTGGTCGACCTTGCCCTCGACCTCGCCCGGCGTGACCGCGGCCGAAGTCGGCCGGATCGCCTCGTGCGCCTCCTGCGCGTTCTTCGATTTCGTCTTGTAGACCCGCGGCTCCTCGGCCACTTCAGCGCCGCCATAGAGCCGCGCGGCGACTTCGCGAATCTCCTTGATCGCCTCGGCCGCGAGAGAAACGGAATCGGTGCGCATGTACGTGATGAGGCCGACGTTGCCCTCACCGAGATCGACGCCCTCGTAGAGTTGCTGCGCGAGCCGCATCGTGCGCCGGGCGTTGAAGCCGAGCTTGCGCGCGGCCTCCTGTTGCAGCGTCGAGGTGGTGAAGGGCGGCGCCGGCGTGCGGCGCCGCTGCTTGCGATCCACCGCAATGACGCGCAGCTGGCCGAGCCGATCCGGCGCGGCAGCACCGTTGCCGCCCGGCCGCACCGGCTGGCGGGCCGCCTCCTGGATGTTGCGTTCGACGTCGCGCGCCTGTATGTCGTTCGTAAAGGAGAATTGCTCTACCTTCTTCCCCGCATATTCCGTGAGCTTCAGCGGGAAAGGCGGCGATCGATGCGTGCCTTCGCCCTCGAGCGTCCAGTACTCCTGCTTGATGAAGGCGGCGATCTCCGCCTCGCGCTCGCAGATCATGCGCAGGGCAGGGCTCTGGACGCGGCCTGCCGACAGGCCGCGCCGCACCTTCTTCCAGAGAAGCGGCGAGAGATTGAAACCGACCAGATAGTCGAGCGCCCGGCGCGCCTGCTGCGCGTTGACGAGGTCGAGCGACAGATCGCGCGGTTGCGCTACCGCCTCGCGGATCGCGTTGCGGGTGATTTCGTAGAACACCACGCGGTGGACCGCCTTGCCGTCGAGCCCGCCCCGAGACTTGAGGATCTCCTTCAGATGCCAGGCGATCGCCTCGCCTTCGCGATCGGGGTCAGTGGCAAGATAGAGCGCCTTCGACTTCGCGAGCCCGCGGGCAATGCTCTCGATGTGGCGCTCGTTCTTCTCGAGCACCTGGTAGCGCATCGCGAAGCCGTGCTCGGGATCGACCGCACCCTCCTTCGGCACGAGATCACGCACATGGCCGTAGGAGGCCAGCACCTCGAAATCCTTGCCCAGGTATTTCTTGATGGTCTTCGCCTTGGCGGGCGACTCGACCACGACCAGATTGTCAGCCATGTGTCAGAAAGGTCCCTCGGCCCGATCAGTGACGGACGGCGCCGCCGGCTGCCGACATGACGCTCTCGAACCGGGCGAACGCCAGCTCCTGTCCGGGCTGGCTGGAGATGACGAGGAGCACCACCCATTTGAGCTGCTCGACGTCGACCTCATCGACGTCCAGGGCCAACGCGCGCTCGATGACGAGCTCGCGCTGGCGGGGCAGGAGGACGTGCTGGCGGTCCAGCAGCATGAGGAATGCGCGGCAGTCGGCTGACAGCCGTGACAGCTCGCCGTCGGCGAAAATGCGCAAGCCAGCGCGGTCGGACTCCGGATCCACCGACCCGGGCGATGCGCGCTGGTCGCCCACGAGCGCCGACAGCCACTCCATCGCGTGCACGACCTCGCTGACCGAAAAGCCGCGCTTCTGCAGGTCCGCGAGCATGCAGTTGCGCTCCGGCACCTCCGCAGGATCGGCCAGCATGTAGTGGTCGTACACGTAAATCAGCACTTTCAGAACATTGCCGGTGGTCATTTGGATAGTCGGCCATACAGGCCGCCGGGGTACGGCGCGATGCGCCCTTCAAGCTCGAGAATCAGCAACATCGAGGCGATCGACTCGCCGGACAAGCCTGAGCGGGCCACGAGCGTATCGATGGTCGCGGGTTCGAAACCGAGCGCATCTAACAGCATTTCATACTCCTTGTCCAATGGGGCACCTCCACCCAGGACCGCTGCGCACCCGTTCGCGCCACCCCTGCCGCATGAGCCAAGTGATTGAGTATTCGGGGAAAATCTGAGTTCAGCCAAGACATTCTCCGGCTCCTGGACGAGGTGCGCCCCCTCCCGGATCAGCCGGTGGCACCCCCACGACAGGGGGCTGCGAATGGATCCTGGCACCGCGAACACCTCACGCCCCTGATCCAGCGCCCGCTGCGCGGTGATGAGCGAACCGCTGCGGTGAGCCGCCTCGACCACCAGCGTCCCGAGCGCCAAACCGCTGATGATGCGATTGCGCCGCGGGAAATTCTGCCGCTGCGGCCCGGTCCCCGGTGGAAACTCAGAGACGAGCGTTCCCGCTCCCCGGATTCGGTCCGCGAGGCCGGTGTTTTCCGGCGGGTAGACCTGGTCGAGTCCCGTGCCGAGCACGGCCACCGTTCGCCCGCCCACAGCCAGCGCCCCTTCATGGCTTGCCGCATCGATGCCGACCGCGAGGCCGCTGGTGATGATCAGCCCCCTTAGCGCGAAAGCGCCCGCCAGCTCCCTCGCAATCGCGCGACCGGCGGGCGATGCGCTGCGCGCCCCGACCATTGCAAGCTGTGGCGCCTTCAATGCCGTGACCTCTCCGATCACATATAACGCGGCGGGCGGCCCGGGAATCGCCGCAAGCTGCTGCGGATAGCCGTCCTCGCCCCAAATCACCAAGCGAGCACCGCTGGCACGCAGCCATTCGAGGTCGGCGCCGAGCGATCCCTCGTCAGGCTGTTGCAGAAACGCCCGCGCCGCGGGCGGCAGATCCACCCGCGCGATGATCTCCGGCTCACAAAGCCGCTCCCGGTCCCCGCCCGCTTGGGCTGTCAGGGCCTGAACGTGCTCTCCGCTGAGCCCCGGGCTGCGGGCCAACTTCGCGCCAACCATCGTGATGCTCATGATCGCCGAGCATAGGCGCAGCGCCCCGAGGCAGGTCCCTCGAGAATCGGTGGTGTTTCTGCAGAAATACCGATTACCCGCCGCAGGCGGCGGTCGGCTCGCGTGCGGGTCTCGGAACGGATTGCGAACGCGCACGCGGCCGTACAACCTGCCGTCCTCGAAAATCCTCCGACCAGTCAGCCGGCGGCTTCGAGTATCGATGCCACCTCCAGCCAACGCTCCTCGAGCGCCGTGATTTCGCGTGATAACTCGCCATGGCAGGCGCTCAGGCGCCCCCGCTCCGCGGCGCTCGCGGCGGTGTAGGTCGCGGGATCGGCGAGGCGCCTCTCGACGTCCTTGCGCTCCGCCGTCAGCCGCTCGAGACGGGCTTCCAACTTACGCTGTTCGGCGCGCAGCGGCGTGAGGCGGTTGCGCGCCTCGGCTTCGAGGCGGCGCTGCTCCCGCCGGGATGGCGTAGCTGGGGCGGCTGCATCCTCGCTCTGCGCAGCACCGGCGCCGCGCGTAAGCCATGCGGCGTAGTCCTCGAGGTCGCCGTCGAATGGGCTCACGGCGCCGTTGGCAACCAGCAGGAAGCGGTCGCATGCCCCGCGCAGCAGCGCACGGTCGTGAGAGACGATGACGACTGCGCCGGCGAAGTCCTGCAGGGCCACGAGCAGAGCATGGCGCATATCCAGGTCCAGATGATTGGTCGGCTCGTCGAGCAGCAGCAGATTGGGCTTGCGGGCAACGAGGATCGCGAGCGCCAGACGCGCACGCTCGCCGCCGGAGAACCGCCGGGTCGGCTCGAAGACGCGCTCGCCGCGGAAGCCGAAGCGGCCGAGGTGGTTGCGCCGCTCGAGCTCGCTCCACTGGGCTTGGCTCGCGCCGCCGCGGCGCTCGAGCTCACCCAGCGCAGTGCCATCGGCATCGAGATGCTCGAGCTCGAGTTGCGCGAAAAACCCCGTCGTGACGTCCGGCGCAGTCTCCATGCCGCCAGCGCGGGGCGGCAGCTGACCGGCGAGTACCCGCATCAGCGTCGATTTGCCGGCGCCGTTGCGTCCGAGGATGCCAATGCGATCGCCGGGACTGACCTCCAGCGACACCTCACCCAACACTTGACGGTCATCGTAGCCGGCGGCGGCGCGCTCCAGAGTCAGGAGAGGCCGAGGCAACTTCGCGGGCAGCGCGAACTCCCACTCGAAGCCCTCCTCGAGGTGGAGCGGCGCGATGTCAGGCAGACGGTCCAGCCACCTCAGCCGGCTCTGGACCTGGCGCGCCTTGCTCGCCTGCGCGCGAAAGCGGGTGACGAAGCTCTCCACGCGTTCGCGCTCGCGCTGTTGGCTTACCAGCATCGCCTGTGTACGCTCCGCTTCCGCGGCGCGCTGGACCTCGAAGGCGCTGTAGTTGCCGGCGTAGCTGCGCAGGCGGATTGCTTCGACATGCAAAATGCGGCCGACCACACCGTCGAGAAACTCGCGGTCGTGCGAGACCAGCAGCAGCGTGCCAGGGTAGCTCTGCAACCACCCCTCGAGCCACAGCACGGCGTCGAGATCGAGATGGTTGGTCGGCTCGTCGAGCAACAGAACGTCCGAGCGGCGCATCAGCGCCCGGGCGAGATTGGCCCGCATCTGCAGGCCGCCGGAGAACTGGCGCACCGGACGCTCGAGGTCATCGGGAGCGAAGCCCAGGCCGGCGGCGAGTAGCGCGGCTCGGCTGCGCGCGGCGTAGCCGCCCAGGCGATCGTACTCCGCGTGCAGTAGAGCGAGGCGAGTGCCGTCCGAGGCGGGGTGCGTGTGCCCGCCGAGATGCGCTTGCGCCATCTGCGTCTCGAGTGCCGCCAGCTCGAGGTCGCCGCCACGGATGTAATCGACCAACGTGGCGTGGGTCTCCGGCAGCTCCTGGGCAACCGCCGCGATCGCGAGGCCGGGTGGCGCGCGATACTCGCCCGCGTCCGGCGCGAGCTCACCGCGGATCACCGCCAGCAGGGTCGATTTGCCGCAGCCATTGCGGCCGACGATGCCTACCTTCTCACCGCGGAAGATGCTGCAGGTCGCGCCATCAATGAGAATCTGCGGCCCGCGGCGCAGGCGGGCATCGGCAAGAGTGAGCATGGAAATTAGGCGCGGGGCTCGCCGACGGCGATGCCGGTCGATTCCTGGATATAGCGCCTGAAGGCGGCCCCGGATGCCGCCTGTCGCTGCAGCAACGCGAGCAGCTCATCGGACTGGAGCGGCTCGCCGAACAATCTTCCCTGAGCATAGTGGCAGCCATTGCGCCGCAGGAAGTCGAGCTGACTGACGGACTCGACACCCTCGGCAATGACGTCGATCTCCAGGTTGCGGCCCATCTCTATGATGGTGCGCACGAGTGTAGCGTTGCCGGCGTTCTCACCGACATCGCGCACGAATGACTGGTCGATCTTGAGCGTGTCTATGGGAAACTGCTGTAGGGCGGAGAGCGAGGAGTAACCCGTGCCGAAGTCGTCGATCGAGAGGTGCAGGCCCATCGCGTAGAGCTCATCGAGCAGGCGCAGCGTCCGCTTGGCGTCCGCCATCAGCGTGGTCTCGGTGATCTCCAGCTCGAAGGCGGTCGGCGACACGCCGTGGCGGCGGAACACCGAGCGGCAACGCAGGATGAAGCTGGCCTGGCGCAGCTGCTTCAGCGACAGGTTGAGCGAGATGCGGCCGGGGTCGCCGATCTGCGCCTGCATCTGGCGGTAGTCCATGCACACGCGATTCAACACCCACTCGCCGATGTCGAGGATGAGATTGGTTTCCTCGGCGAGCGGGATGAATTGCGAGGGGGGAATGTCGCCGTGTCCCGGCAGGCGCCAGCGCAGGAGCGCCTCGGCGCCGATGATACGGCCGCTGGCGAGATCCACCTTGGGCTGATAACGGATCACGAGCTCATCCCGCTCGAGCGCACGGCGCAGCTTGCTCTTGAGGATCAGCCGCTCGACGGCCGCGGCGTTCATCTCCGGCGAGTAGAAGGCGAAGGTGTTGCCGCCGTTCTGCTTCGAGTAGTACATCGCCGCATCGGCGTTGCGGATGAGATCGATGACGTTCTCCGCATCGCGCGGACAGAATGCGATGCCGAGGCTGGCCGTGAGGAAAACCTCGTGCTGATTCAATTGAAAGGCGCGGCTCACCTCCGTGAGCACGGCGCGCGCGAGGTGCGCGATCGGGCCGCGATTGTCGGCTTCCGCGGGCAGGCCGTCGAGCACCAAGGCAAACTCATCGCCGGCGAGGCGCCCGAGCAGCGCGCCTTTCGGCAGCGCGCCCGTCAGCCGCTCGGCCAGCACCTCGAGCACGCGGTCGCCGGCGCCGTGCCCAAAGGTGTCGTTGACCTCTTTGAAGCGATCCATGTCGAGATAGAGGAGCGCCACCGCCTGTCCGCTGCGCAGCCCGCGCGAGATGGTCTGCTGCAGCACGTGATGGAACTGCATGCGGTTGGGAACTTTGGTGAGCGCGTCATAACGGGCGAGATAACGGATGCGTCGCTCCGCGCGTTTGCGGTCGGTGATGTTGCGCGCGACGAAGATGTTGCCCTGAAACTGCGGATCAGCGCTCTCGATGCGCGAGCCGGTGAGCGACACGGGAATGGTCTGCGCGGCCCGCGTGCGCACCACGGTCTCGCGCGTCTCCTGCGCGGCCTGCAGCAAGTCGAAGCCTTCGCGCTCGCGCTCATCCAGCATCGCGATGATGCTGCGTCCCAGTATCTCCTCCTCGCTGTAGCCGAGGAGCTTGCAAGCCGCGGAGTTGGCAACCTTCACCACTCCGTCGGGAGAGGTGACGAACACCGCGTCCGTCATGCTGTTGAGGACGCTGTGGAGGTAATTCTTGTGGATGGTCGATTGGCGCAGCCGCGAGCGCATGCGCTCGAGCGCCTGCTCCAGCTCCCCGATGATGTCGCTGCGGCGCACCTCGATCTGCCGCGTGTAGTCGCCCTGCCCGACGCGTTCCGCGCTGCGGATGAGCGCCGACGTGGAGAACTGAATGCCGCGCGCCGCCCGCCAGGCGATCACTGCCGCGGCGAGGCTGCCGAGCAGGGCGAGCGCGCTGACGCCCTGGACGGTGAGCGTGTCGGGCGGGTGCCGCCAGATGAAAAACCCGATGACTGCCGCGGTCGCGAGCAGCACGACCGCAAAAGCGGCGCTCGCGTACTTAAGCTTGAGATTCGGGGAGGTCACTAGGGGCCAATCGCTTCGGTTAGCCTGATATTAACCGGCGCCCTATCCTTAGACCATCCGAGAGGTCGAAGCAAGCCAGGAACGGCCCCGGGGCGCTTCTCCGGGCCGCGGGGTGGCCGAGTAACGGGGCGGTGCAGGGACGGGGCCGCGTAAATCGCCGGAGCGATTTGCGCCCATGGACTAGAACCCCGACCACACCTTCTTGATATATCCCACCATGAGACCCCGCATGGTCGACATGGGGTCGGCAACCGCAGCGAAGATCGGCGGCTTGCGCCGCAGCAGCCGCCAGTTCTCGCTCCGCAGCACCTGCCGGAGATAATCGACGTTGCGGTCGATGGCCTCCATGTAGGGATTTCTGCCGCCGTAGAGGATCTCGAGGTACCGGTAGGCGCCGTGGAACTCCCCCTCCAGGCGCTTTTCGCGCACCTCCGCCACGAAGTCCGGCGTCTGGCGCAGGAGGTCGAGGCCCGAGGCGTACTTGACCTGGCGGCCCCCGTTGGCGGCCATCGGCAGGGCGACTCCGCCGAGCACGAATTCCGCGTACAGCCGGTCGCGGCACTTCTCGAGATAACAGCGGTCGGCCATCTGCGCGATCATGTCGGCGGTGCCCAGGAGGTGCCCCACCACGATGTCGCGCGGATCGGGCACGCGCGCCTCGATCAGCGCGAACGACAGCTCGTAGCCCGTGAAATGGATGATCTCCCGGGCGATGGGCACCCAGGAGGCGAGGTCGACCTCGGGCAGGAACTCCTCGAGGAAGCGCGCGCCGCGGGAAACGTGGATGCGGGTGAATTCCGCGCCGTTGTGGGAATCCTGGTCGTCGGCGCGCCGCAGATAGCCTACGTCGTGGAAAAGGCCGGTGATGAGGCCGGCGACCGCGCGTTCCCCGCCCAGCCGCTCAGCCTCGGCCGCCTGACGCTCGTACCCTACGAGCAGCCGCGCGAGCGCCAGAGTGATGTCTAGCGTGTGCTGGCGGTCGTGGTAGACAGTATCCACGCCGTGAAAGCCGGTGACATCGCCCGCGAACAGGCGCTCGAAGTGCTCGAAGGACCGCCGCAGCGCCTCCAGGGGCGCGTCGGGCCAGGTGGGCCGGTATAGCGCCTCGACCGCGCGCAGCACCGCCTCCGGGGAGCTCACTTGCACGGAATTGGTGACGTCGAAGTCACTGCGCCGGGCGCTGCTCATTCTGATGGTTTCCAGCACGGCCTTGGGCCGCTCCCCGGGAGCGAGATTCGCGTCAGTCTAGGAGTCGACCCCTCCCCGCCACTGCGAAACACCGCACATTTTTGTACGCCGGCGCGCCGGAAGAGGGGTTCAGCTGGCCGCCTCGCCGGGGGAGGTGATGCCGTGCTGGGCCAGCAGGGGACGAATATCCGGGCGGCGCCCCCGGAACTCGATAAAAGCCTCGAGGGCGTCCCGGCTGCCTCCCCGGGACAGAATGGAATCCAGAAACCGTTGCGCCGTGGCCCGGTCGAAGACCCCCCGCTCCTCGAAGGCCGAGAAGGCGTCCGCGGCAAGGACCTCGGCCCACTTGTAGCTGTAGTACCCGGCCGCATAGCCGCCGGCGAAGATATGTCCAAAGCTGTTCGCGAAGCGGTTCCACTCCGGCGCCGGCACGACCGCCACCTGCCGCCGGGCCTCCCGCAACACTTCGCGCACGCGCCCGCCCCGCTCCGGGGAGTAGTCGGCGTGCAGCCGGAAGTCGAAGAGCGCGAATTCGAGTTGTCGCGCCATCTGCAGCCCCGCGTGAAAGCTGCGCGTCGCGCGCAGCCGGCCCTGGGTCTGCGCCGGCAGCGGGGCGCCGGTCCGATGGTGGCTGGAGATACGGCTGAGCACATCCGGGTGCCAGGCGTAGTTCTCCATGAACTGGCTGGGCAATTCGACGGCATCCCAAGCAACACCGTTGATGCCCGCGATGCTCGGGTAGTCGACGCGGGTGAGCAGATGATGCAGGCCATGCCCAAACTCGTGGAAGAGCGTCAGCACATCATCGTGCGTGAGGAGCGCCGGCCGGCCTTCACCCGGCGGCAACACGTTGCACACCAGGTAGGCCGTGGGGAGCGCGGCGCCTGTCGCCAGACGCTTGCGCCCGATGCACTCATCCATCCAGGCGCCGCTGCGCTTGTTGGGCCGGGCGTAGGCGTCGAGATAAAAACTGCCGACGGGCCGTCCCGCGGCGCTCTCGATCTCGAAGAAGCGCACGTCGGGGTGCCATACCGGAGCGCCGCTGCGCTCGCGGATGCGCACATCGAAGAGCTTCTGGGCGACCTCGAACAGACCCGTGAGTACCCGTGGCAGCGGGAAATAGGGCCGCAGCTCCTCCTGCGAGACGGCGTAGCGCTCGCGCTGCAGGCGCTCCGCATAAAAGCCGACGTCCCAGGCGTCGAGCTTGCGCCCGGCGAAAGCCTCGAGCTCTTCGAACTCCTTCTTGGCAGCGGGCCGCGCCGATTGCGCCAACTCCTCGAGGAACTGCATGACCTCCGCCACGCTGTGAGCCATTCGGGTGGCGAGCGCGTACTCGGCGTAGTTGCCGAAACCCAGGATGCGCGCGGCCTGGTAGCGCTGGCGCAGGATTTGCTCCATGACGTCCGCGTTGTCCCACTTGCCGGCGTTGGGGCCCTGATCGGAGGCGCGCGTGGTCCATGCCTCGTAAAAGGCGCGGCGCAGGACGTCCGACTCCGCATCGGTCGCGACCGCAACGTAGGTGGGTTGATCGAGAGTCAGGATCCAGCCCTCGAGCCGCTGATCGTGCGCGCGCCGGTGGGCCTGCTCGATGAGCATCTCGTTGAGGCCGCCGAGCAGTGCCGCGTCGGTGACGCGGTAGCTCCAGCCGTTGGTCGCATCGAGTACGTTCTCCTCGAACTTGGCCTGCAGCCCGGTGAGCTCCAGCATCACGTCCTTGAAACGCTGCTTGTCGGCGGCACCGAGTCCGACGCCGGCGAGCCGAAAGTCGCGCAACGCGTGCTCGATCACCCGGCGCTGCACGGGGTCGAGCGCGGCGCCTTCGCGCTGCTCGATGCCACGGTAGGCCTGGTAGAGCGGCTCGCTTTGGGCGAGGTCCGTCTGGTAGGCCGAGAGCAGCGGAAGGCATGTGTTGTAGGCGTTGCGCAGTGCCTCGGAATTGAGCACCGCATTCAGGTGGCTCACGGGCGACCAGGTGCGCGAGACCCGGTGGTGCAGCTCTTCCAGCGGCTCGACGACCGAGGCGAAGCTCGGGGTATCCCCTCCGGCGATCTCCTCTATCCGCGCTCGCGCGCCGGAGAGCACCTCGCGCATTCCGGGCTCGACGTGCTCCGGACGGATGCGGGGAAAGGGGGGCAGCGGCTCCTGGGCAAGCAGGGGATTGTCCATCACGCACACCTATTTGGGCAGCTAGAATCCGATAATGAGTGAGTTCGACATGATTGTCATCGGCGGCGGCAGCGGGGGATTGGCCGCTGCACAGCGGGCGGCGGAGTACGGGGCGAAAGTCGCCCTGGTGGAGTCACATCGCCTGGGCGGCACGTGCGTGAATGTCGGCTGCGTGCCGAAGAAAGTCATGTGGAATGCCGCCAGTCTCGCCGAGGGGCTGCGCGATGCGCCCGACTACGGCTTCGCGCTCTCGGCGGGGGCGCACGACTGGGCGCTGCTCAAAGAGAAGCGAGACGCCTACGTGCTGCGCCTGAATGGGATCTACGAGGCCAATCTCGCCAAGCGCCGCATCACCCTGATCCGCAGCCGTGCGGATTTCGTGGACAGCCGGACCGTGGCGGCGGCAGGCTCCATACTCTGCGCACCGCACATCGTGATTGCCACCGGTGGCCGGCCGTTGCGGCCTGCGATCCCGGGTGCGCAGCTCGGTATTACCTCCGACGGTTTCTTCGAGCTGCCGCACAGGCCGGAGCGGGTCGCTATCGTCGGCAGCGGCTATATCGCCGTCGAGCTGGCCGGTATCTTCGCGGCACTCGGCTCCCACGTAACTCTCGTCCTGCGCGGCGAGACGATGCTGAAGCAGTTTGATTGCATGATCGGGGAGTCGATGCAGAAGATCCTGCGCGACGAGGGCGTGAGCATCATCACACAGGCATGGCCCTCATCCCTGGACCGCGACGCCCGCGGACAGCTGACGCTCCCGTTGCGCGACGGCAGGCGGCTGGAGCCGTTCGACTCACTGCTCTGGGCCATCGGGCGTGCGCCGGCGGTGGAGGAGTTGGGGTTGGATCGCGCCGCAGTGGAGCTCGACGCTTATGGCTTCATCGTCACCGATAAATACCAGACCACGAGCGCCGCGGGCATTTACGCCATCGGCGATGTCACTGGCCGGGCACAACTCACGCCAGTGGCGATCGCAGCCGGCCGCCGGCTGAGCGATCGCCTGTTCGGCGGCGAAGGCGACCGGCACCTCGATTATCACAACATCCCGACGGTGATCTTCGGCCATCCGCCGATCGGCACGGTCGGGCTGTCCGAGCAGGCCGCCCGCGATGACTACGGCGACCAGGAGGTCACCGTCTTCAAATCGAGCTTCATCCCGATGTACCACGCGCTGACCGCCGCCAAGCCGCGCTGTGACATGAAGTTGGTGACTGTGGGCCCGAAACGGCGGGTCGTCGGCGTGCACGTCGTCGGTCCAGGCGCGGACGAGATGATGCAGGGCTTCGCGGTCGCCGTGCGAATGGGAGCGACGAAGGAAGACTTCGACGACACGGTGGCGATCCATCCCACCAGCGCCGAAGAGATAGTCACGATGCGGTAAGCGCGCAGAGCACGGGTCCTGTCAGCGGCCGCACGCCGCGCCAGAGGCGGAAGGACTCCGCCGCCTGTTCGACGAGCATCCCCCAACCCGGCGCGGCCGCCCGGCAGCCGAGCTCCAAGCACCAACGGACGAAGGGGGTGTCTCCTTTTCCGTACGCCATGTCGTAACAGAAGGTGTCAGATCCGATGACGCCCATGGGCACGTCCGGAATCTGGCCAGTGAGACTGGCAGACGTCGCATTGATGATGAGGTCGTAGGCGCCCTCGGCGATGTAGCGGAAGCCGACGCCTCGTACATGGCCCAGTTGCGCGAACGCCGCCGCGAGCGCCTTGGCACGATCGGCCGTGCGGTTGGCGATGGTGATGCTTTCCGGCTCGAGTCCGAGGAGCGGCGCGATCACCCCGCGGGTAGCGCCGCCCGCTCCGATGATCAAAACGCGCCGACGCGTCACGATTACATGTTGATTGACGCAAAGATCCTGCGTCAGCCCGATACCATCGGTGTTGTCGCCGAGTATGGTGCCGTCCTTGCGCATCGCCAGCGTATTGACCGCGCCGGCTTGCTGGGCACGGCGGGTCAGCTCGGCCGCGCAGGCCACGGCAGCGACTTTGTAGGGCAAAGTGACGTTGAGTCCGCGGCCCCCTTGGGCGAAGAACGCCGCGATGCGCTCCTGCAGCGACTCCGGCGGAAAATCGAACAGGCGATAGCTCAGCGACTGCCCGGTCTGGCGCGCGAACATGGCATGGATGAAGGGCGAGAGGCTGTGCGCCACGGGGTGGCCCACGACCCCATACTGATCGGGTCCGCTCATGTCCGGATTCTGCTCCCCGGCCGCGGCGCCGTCACGGTCCCGGCCGAGTCAGCGGGCGCACGCTGGCGCCACCGCCATGTCCCAGATCGAGGCAGCCGTGCAGCTGCGGCAGCCAGATCTCCATGCGCTCTGCGAGCTGGTAAGGAGGATTGAGGATGAGCATCCCCGAGCCGTTGAGCGCGACCCGCGAGTCGCGGGGGTAAAGAGAGAGCTCCGCCGCGAGCAGGGGGCAGTCGAGCTCCGCACCGAGCGCCGCGTGCCATGCCGCGGTGTCGCGCTCGTCCTTGATCGGATACCAGACCGCAACCACGCCGGTGGGGAAGCGCCGCAGCGCATCCGCGGCCGCATGCCGGGCCCGCTCGAAGTCCTGGCGGCTCTCCTCGTAGGGAGGATCGATGAAGGTCAACCCGCGACGCTCGGGCGGCGGCAGCCACGCGCGCAGCCGCTCGAAGCCATCGCCGGTCTCGACATGAACGCGCGGCGCGGCCGGACCGGAATGATGCAATGCCTTCTCCAGCGCACGGGCCTCGGCAGGCAGCCGTTCGATCAACACTGCACGATCCGCCGGGCGCAGTTCGCTTACCGCAAGCAGCGGCGAGCCGGGATAGAGTCGCGGCTCGCCGCGCGCGCGACGCAGCAGCTGCACACGCTCGCCATACCGTCGCAGTTCCTCGGCGCCCGACCGCAGCAGCGCATCCGCGCCTGACTGAGCATCAAACCGCCCGATGCCGGTGGCGGCCTCACCTGCCGGTCCAGTCGAGCCATAGGCGCCGCGGCCCGCGTGGGTCTCGAGATAGAGAAACCCCTTGTCCTTACGCTTCAGAGCCGCCAGCAACGTGAGCAGCGTTACGTGCTTGTGGACATCGGCGAAGTTGCCGGCGTGATGGCCGTGCCGGTATTTCATTTCCCGCTCATTGTTGGGCTGACAGTCGCCTGGCTGCGCTTTCAGCGAGACCCTACACAGTTACCGCGGGCGAAGGGAACGGCCCTTCGCCCGCTGGACCCCTCTCGCCGGCACGGCAGCAATCGCCTGTCGTGACATCGACGCGAGTGCCTGATCGGTTGCCCGCTGGAACGCGGCCACCACCTCGCTCAGCCTGTTGGCACCCGCCGCCGCCGAACCGTCCGCTGCGAAGCTGGCAAGGATCGTGCGTCCGTCCTCCATCCCCAAGGTGCAATCGAGTGTCACGTGGATGGTGGGCGGCACCTCGGTACCGGCGGAGTAGTCGGCGTCGAAGCGTCTGACGGAAATTTGCAGGAGGTAGGCCGAGGGGAAGGGGCTCTCGGCGTCCTCGACCGACCTCCACTCTCCAGAGGCGCGAAGGGTCTGCGCGGCCAATGATCCGACGAGCGCCGGCACATCCGCTGACCAGGCACTGGCCGCGTACACGTTCATGCGGTGATCGGGCTGCAGCAGCACGATCTGCGCGGTGCCCAGGCCGGGGCCGGCAAGCGGATGCCCCACGCGCAGCGAGGCGGCCATTGCCGGATGGGGGTCAGCGGCGCCTTCTGCCGACACGACAGCACCCCTCAGCGTGTAGAGCTGCACGGCCGGTGCGTTGCTGTGCAACAGGCTGGAGCAGCCGGCGGCCCCAAAGGCCACGAGAATCGGCGCGAGGCGCCGCAGATGTGCATTCACCGCGGCACCTCCACGCCCGCCGGAGCCGGTTGGTACAAGAGCTGCGACGGATTCTGGCGCAGGCTCTCGGAGAGCTGGCGGATGTCCTGCGCGGCCGCCCGGCCCTCGCGCACGAAGCTCTCGATCTCGGGCAGGCTGGCGTGGGTGAACGCGCGGACGTCGATGCGATTCTCCGCGATCATCTGGTCGAGCTGATCCGTGGCCTGCGTCAGGTTGTCTGCCATCGTATTCAGCCGCCGCACCGTGGAGACGATCTGCGGACCCGCAGTATCCATTAGATTGCGCGCGCTTCCGGCCGTGGCGGTCAGCTCGGCCGTGGCGCTGCGCAGCTGGACGAGCAGCTCGTTGGCGCTCCGCACCGTTGCCGGCAACGAGCGGCTCGCCTGCGAAATATTGTCGAGGCTTTGCGCGATGTCCTCGATGTTGTGGTCGCTCAACAGCCGGTTCAGACGCTGGATCACGCCGCCGGCAGCGGCGGACAGCCGGGGAAGCCCCGCCACGAAGACGTCGAACTGTGATGGCGCGGCGCGGATCACCGGGTATCGCAGGCTCGGCACTGACGGGGACGCCGGCCGCGCGGACTGCTGCAAGTCGATATAGAGCAGGCCGGTGAGGCCCTGCAGGTCGAGCTCCGCGAGGGTGCGGGGCGAGATCGGCGTCGTGGATTCGATTGCCGCGATCACTTCCACCCGTCCTGCATCGCGAGGATCGATGCGCATCTGCACGACCCGCCCGACGCGCACACCGAGATACCTCACCGCTGCGCCTTGCTCCAGACCGCTGACGGTGCCGTTGAAATAGATCTCGTAGCGGTCGTACGTGCGGTGAACGCGCGTGCCCGAATACCAGTAGACGAAGAGCGCCGCGGCCAGCGCCACGCCGAGTACGAACGCTCCTACGGCAGCGTAGTTTGCTTCACGCTCCATGAGCCACCTTGAGGTGAATGCTGGCCCGCTCCCCGTGAAAATAAGCCTGTATCCACGGGTGCGGATGATCGACGATGCGCTCCAGTGTGTCCGTTTCCATCCGATGGTCCACGATCACGCCGACCCTGTTGCAGGTGCGAAAAATGGAATCGAGGTCATGCGTGATCATCACCACCGTCAAGCGCAATTGCCTCTGCAGGTACAACATCAGCTCGTCGAACTCCGCCGCGCCGATCGGATCGAGGCCGGAGGTCGGCTCGTCGAGAAACAGCAACCGGGGATCGAGCGCCAGCGCCCGCGCCAGGGCGGCCCGCTTGACCATGCCCCCGGAGAGCTCTGCAGGATATTTCCGCGCGGCGTCGGCGGGAAGACCCACCAGGCGGATTTTGAGCATTGCGAGCTCATCGCGCGCGGACGGGGACAAAGCAACCAGATGCTCAACCATGGGCAGCTGCACGTTCTGCAGCACGTTGAGCGAGGAGTACAACGCCCCCTGCTGGAAGGTCACACCATAGCGCCCCTTTACCGCGCGCAACGCCCCGCCGGAGAGCTGCGTGATGTCCTGACCCTCGATACAAATGGTGCCGGCCTGCGGCCGCTGCAGGCCGAGGACGCTCCTGAGCAGCACCGACTTGCCGGTGCCGGAGCCGCCGACGATGCCGAACACCTCGTCCTCGCGGACTTCCATGTCAAGCCCCTCGTGAACCACCTGGGGTCCGAAGCGGTTGACCAGGCCCCGCACTTCCAGGACCGGGTACGTCAAACGCCGATCTCCATGAAGAGCACGGCGAAGAGCGCATCGGCCAGGATCACCAGGAAGATGGCCTGGACGACTGCGACGGTGGTGAGCCGGCCGAGCTCGCGCGAGGAGCCGCGCACCTGCATTCCCCGGTGAGTCCCGGCCATCGCGATGAGCACCGCGAAAACGGGCGCCTTGATGATGCCGACCCAGAACGTGCTGGCGGAGATGGCCTGGCTGACCCGGTTGACGTACTGGTCGAGCGGCATGTGCAGCAGGGAGGCGCACAGCACCGCCCCGCCAACCAGGCCGATCAGGTCCGCGACCACGGTGAGGAGGGGCAGGGAGATGACGAGCCCGAGCACGCGGGGCAATACCAACGCCTCGAACGGATCGACCCCTGTCGCCTGCAACGCATCGACTTCCTCATTGAGCTTCATGGAGCCGATCTCGGCCGCGAAGGCACTGCCGGAGCGGCCGGCGACGATGATGGCGGTGAGCAGCACGCCCAGCTCGCGCAACACCCCGATGGTGACGAGGTCTACCACGAAGATCTCGGCACCGAAGCTGCGCAGCTGCTGCGCGCTCATGTACGCAATGATGACGCTGATGAGGAAGGCGATCAGCGCCACGATCGGGATCGCGGTGATCCCGGTGTCATAGACGTGCCGCGCGATCGAGATCGGGCGCAGCCCGCGTGGATGCGGCAGCGCGCCCGCCGCCGTGCTGGTGAGCCTGCCGAGGAAGGCGAGCGCACCGAGCATGTCGTGCCAGAGAGTCACCGCGAGGCGGCCGATGAAGGTCAGCGTCGCGACCTCCGCCTCGACAGGCAGCTCCCGCAGCTCCTCGCGCAACGCTTTCATGTGCCGGGGCGGGGGCCCTGCCGCCTCGATCGGCCGCAGGGTCTCCTCCACCAGGCGCAGCTGATCCGGCGGCGTGCCGGCGAAGGCGACCTCCGCGCCCAGGTGTTGCGCCTGCCGCACGAACTCCCGTAGCCGCCAGGCGCCCGTCAGGTCGAGCGCGGCGAGCCGGTCGGTGGCTATCTCGATGCGGTGCGCACCCGCAAGATCCACAGCCGCGAGCGCGGTGTCGATCTGGCGATAGGTGAGCGCCCGCCACTCGCCTGTCAGATCGAGGGCGAGGCCCTGCTCCGTGCTGTGAACTTCGAGGACCACGACTTATTGTAGTGCGTTGCGGCGGTGGATTTTGTCGAGGGGCCCGCTTGTGACTGCATTTGACCTCGCGGCCCCACTGAGATCGGCCAACGCGACCGGAGCTGACCCGGGAAACCGGCGGCCTCAGGCGGCTTTGTGACTTGCTTTCGCGCGAGATAGAATTATGGGTCTTTCGCCTGCGGAACCCAAGTACGCCATGAAGCCAGCCTTGAACGTCGCGATCACCGGCGCCGCCGGGCAGATCGGCTATGCCCTTGCCTTTCGCGTCGCCTCCGGACAGCTCCTCGGACCGGATCAGCCGGTCAACCTGCACCTCCTCGAGGTCACTCCGGCGCTGCAGGCGCTGAACGGCGTCGTGATGGAGCTGTCGGATTGCGCGTTCCCGCGGCTCAACAGAGTCGTGGCCAGCGATGACGCGAAGATCGCCTTCCGCGATTGCCAGGTGGCGCTGCTCGTCGGCGCGCGGCCGCGCGGCCCGGGCATGGAGCGCAAGGACCTGCTGCTCGCCAACGCGCAAATCTTCTCCGCCCAGGGCAAGGCTCTCAACGAGGCGGCCGACCGCAACGTCAAGGTGCTCGTGGTGGGCAACCCCGCCAACACCAACGCGCTCATCGCGCGTGCCAACGCCAAGGACCTCAACCCGCGCAACTTCACCGCCATGATGCGGCTCGACCACAATCGTGCGCTGTCACAGCTTGCGGAGAAGACGGGCGCTCACGTCACGGACGTTCGCCGCCTGACGGTATGGGGCAACCACTCCGCGACTCAGTACCCGGACATCAGCCATGCGCAGGTGAAGGGCAAGCCCGCACGCTCGCTGGTCGATGCGGCATGGGTGGAGCAGACCTTCATCCCGGTCGTGCAACAGCGCGGCGCGGCCATCATCAAGGCCCGCGGCGCCTCCTCGGCGGCCTCGGCCGCCTCCGCTGCGATCGATCACGTCCATACCTGGATCCACGGCACCGCGCAGGATGACTGGGCCAGCATGGCCATCCCGTCCGACGGCAGCTATGGGATCCCGGAAGGGGTGATCTACTCCTATCCGGTAACCACCCGCAACGGCGACTACCAGATCGTCCAGGGGCTCTCGATCGAAGAGTTCAGCCGCAAGCGCATGGACGCCACGCTGGCGGAACTGAAGGAAGAGCGGGAGGGCGTGAAGTCGTTACTCTGAAGCGCTGGATTTCGGGCATTGCGCTGCGCAGGCCCTGCTCCGCGCAAGCCCGGGGGTGACCCTCCATCGCCACCTGCGGCGGCGGGGGCACCTCCCTGGGCCTATCCCTCATGCTGGGAGGGCGCACTGGGGTAAACTCCCCCGGTGATGGGAGCATTGATAACCCTGGTATTCGTGGCGGCGGTGCTCTTCCTCGCCTACCGCCGCCTGTCGCTGCTCGCGTTCACCGCGACCTTCACCGCGTTGCTCGTGGCCTATACCCTCCTCGGCGCCTCGGGCGAGCCGGCGGGGGCGTGGAAGGGGCTCCTCTGGCTGCTGCTTGCGGGCTTGTGGCTCCTCAACCTGCGGCCCCTGCGCAAAGCAGTCATCACGCGGCCTTTCATGAAGGCTTACCTGAAGCTCCTGCCGCCGATGTCGCAGACGGAGCGGGAGGCACTGGAAGCCGGAACGGTCTGGTGGGACGGCGAGCTGTTCACGGGCGCTCCCAAATGGGAGAAGCTGTTGTCGGCCCGCGCGCCGCAGCTGACTGCGGAAGAGCAGGCCTTCCTCGACGGACCCTGCGAGGAGCTCTGCCGCACGCTGGATGACTGGGCCATCACGCATGAGCTGGGCGACCTGCCCCCGCAGGTGTGGGATTTCCTCAAGTCGCGGGGCTTCTTCGCGATGATCATTCCCAAGCGCTACGGCGGTCTCGAGTTCTCCGCCTACGCGCACTCCTGTGTGCTGGCCAAGCTTGCGAGCCGTAGCGCCACCTGCGCCTCCACGGTCGCAGTGCCCAACTCCCTCGGTCCCGCGGAGCTGCTCAATCACTACGGCACCGAGGAGCAGAAGAGCCATTACCTACCGCGACTCGCGCGCGGCGAGGAAGTGCCCTGCTTCGCGCTGACCGGTCCGCGTGCCGGGTCCGATGCGGCCTCTCTTCCCGATACCGGAGTGGTCTGCCGCGGTGTCTGGCAGGGCCGTGAGATCGTCGGCATCCGGCTCAACTTCACCAAGCGCTACATCACTCTCGCACCGATCGCGACCGTGATCGGCCTCGCCTTCCGGATGTTCGATCCGGAGAAGCTCCTCACCGATCGCGCAGACATCGGCATCACCTGCGCCCTCATTCCGCGCAACACACCCGGCATCAGCATCGGCCGGCGACACTTCCCGATCAACGTCCCGTTCCAGAACGGACCGATCGAGGGCCGCGATGTCTTCGTACCGCTCGACTGCATCATCGGCGGTACCCGCATGGCGGGCGCGGGCTGGCGCATGCTGGTGGAACAGCTGTCGGTCGGACGCTGCATCTCCCTGCCCTCGAACGCTACTGGCGGCGCCAAGGGCGCCGTATGGGCAACGGGTGCGTACGCGCGGATCCGCCGGCAGTTCAACATGCCGGTCGGACGGTTTGAGGGCGTCGAAGCGGTGCTCGCCCGAATGGCGGGGCTGACGTACACGATGGACGCAGCGCGATCCGTTACTGCGGGCGCCATAGATGGTGGAGAGAAGCCGTCAGTGCCTTCGGCGATGCTGAAGTACCATGTGACGGAGATGGGGCGGCAGGTCGCCAACGATGCGATGGACGTGCATGGCGGGAAGGGTATCTGTCTCGGTCCGCACAACTATCTGGCCCGGGGCTACGAGTCGGTGCCGATCACCATCACCGTCGAAGGCGCCAACCTCCTGACGCGCAATCTGATCATCTTCGGCCAGGGCGCGGTGCGCTGCCATCCGTTCGTGCTGCGGGAGATGAACGCAGCGCGCGATCCGGACCGTGTTCGCGGCGTCGACGAATTCGACCGGGCGCTGTTCGCACACATCGGCTTTACTATCTCGAACGCCGTGCGCTCGCTGGTGATGGCGCTCACGCACGCACGCTTCACCCGCGCACCGGCGTCTGGTCCCATCGCCCGCTATTATCAACACATCGTACGATTCAGCGCCTCGTTCGCCTTCACTGTGGATGTGGCGATGTTGACGCTCGGCGGCTACCTGAAGAAAAAGGAAAGCCTGTCGGCGCGGCTCGGGGATGTGCTCTCGGCGATGTATCTCGCCTCGATGGTGCTCAAGCACCACGACAACCAGGGCCGCCCGGCCGAGGATCTGCCCATCGTCGAGTGGGCGTGCCGCAACCTCCTCTATCACGCCCAGGAACAACTGCACGGCTTCCTGCGCAACTTCCCCAACCGGCTGCTCGCCGGCGTGATGCGCGCCGTAGTCTTCCCGCGCGGCCGCGCCTATTCCGCACCGTCGGACCGGCTCGGCCGCAGGGTGGCGGAGCTCGTGACCCGCTCCGGCAACTCGCGCGAGCGGCTCTGCCAACACATCTATTGGACGCTCGAGCCGGGCAATCCGCTCGGGCTTTTGGAGGAGGCGCTGCGGCTCGCCGAAAGTCTGGAGCCGATCGAGAAGCGCATACGCGTGGAAGGTGTCAAGACCGGGCGCATCACGGCTCTCGACCTGCCGGGCCAGATCACGCAGGCGCTGGCGCTGGGAATCATCTCTGACGCCGAGGCGACAGCCCTGCGCGAATACGACGGCAAAGTGATGGCCCTCGTGCACGTGGACGATTTTGCACCGCACGAGCTGGGAGCGCAGGCAGGAGGCGAGGTGCCGACGCAAAGCGCGCCGAATTCGCACTCAGACGCCCGGCAGTCGGAGGCCGCACGAGACGACGCCAGGGCCGCCGCCCGAGCGGTGTGAGGCGGAATGAGCAGCCCCGCTCCCGTTGAGTCCCCGCCGTCAGCAGGAACCATCGTAACGGCGACGCCCGACGCCGCAGCCGATGCGGCAGGCGTCAAGCACGCGGCGCCGCAGTCCGCCGGCCGCACGACACTGTGCGCCAACTGCGACGCACTGCTCACCGGCAAGTACTGCAGCGAGTGCGGCCAGCGCCATCATGATCGCCCGGTGCACGACTTCGGGCACTTCGTCAGCGAGGCCGCCGAGGATCTGACACATGCCGACTCGCGGCTCTGGCAGACGCTCAACGCGCTGCTGTTCCGGCCGGGGTTCCTGACCCGAGCGTTCCTCGACGGCCGCAGGGCGCGCTACCTGCCTCCGCTGCGGCTGTATCTGGTCATCAGCGTGATCTTCTTCGTCGTCGTCGACCTGAGCTCGCGGATATCGGCACCGCCCGTAGTCGTTGTCGCCTACAACGGCAAATCGTTCAACTATCAGGTCGTCCCCGGTGGTCCGCCTAGCGGAGCGCACGCTGTTACCCATACACCGGCCCCGACGTCCGGCACAGTCGCCGATGGATTGGCGGCGGCGGCGGCGACGCCAACCGGGCGGCAGCATCTCTGCGGGCAATCAGAGCACTACATCACGCAGCACGGAGGTTGGTTCGCATCATGGGCGCCGCGGGTGACGCAGAGCTGCCTCGCGGCCGCGGCCGAAGGAGGGCTCGAGCGCCTGACGGAGGACTTCGAGCACAACCTCGAGCGCGCGATGTTCCTGTTATTGCCGCTGATGGCGCTGGCGGTGAAGCCCTTCTACCGCAAGCCGCCGCGGTACTACGTCGAGCATTTGCTCTTCCTCCTGCACTACCAGGTGCTCCTGTTCGTGCTGCTGGGGGTGAGCACACTGCTGCCCATGATCACCTCATCGGCGCTGGTGCTCAGTCCCGTCGACACCGCCCTCGCGATTTACGCGCCGATCTACGGCTATCTGGCCATGCGGCGGGTGTATGGGCAGGGGCGGTGGCTCACCCTGACCAAGCTTAGCGGGCTCGCCACCATCTACCTGATCCTCTGCGGGCTGGTGGTCACGGCCACCATCTCCTTCAGCTTCCTGACATTGTGAGCGCAAGGGGGCCGCGTCATCGCAATGATCCGCGCCATCCTGCACGTCGACATGGACGCGTTCTACGCGTCAGTGGAACAGCGCGACAACCCGGAGCTCGCGGGTAAGCCGGTGATCGTGGGTTGGCCCGGCGGCCGAGGGGTGGTGGCCGCGGCAAGCTATGCGGTACGCAAATTCGGCGTGCGCTCGGCGATGCCGATGGGTCAGGCGCTGCGGCTCTGTCCGCATGCCATCTGCATTCCGCCGCGGATGCAGCAGTATCGCGAGGTCTCGCGGGTGGTGTTCGGCGTCTTCCACGAGATCACTCCGCTCGTTCAAGGGCTGTCGCTGGATGAGGCTTACCTCGACGTCACCGACAGTCAGGCGCTGCTCGGCGAGCCCGCGGTGATTGCGCGACGGATCAAGGACGACGTGCGGAAGCGAACGGGGCTGACCGCCTCGGTCGGGGTGGCTACCAACAAGCTGGTGGCGAAGATCGCCTCCGATCTCGACAAGCCGGATGGACTGACGCTCGTGCCGCAGAGCCGCATCCGCCAGGTGCTGGATCCGCTCTCGGTCCGCCGCCTCCCTGGCCTCGGACGCAAGCTGGGCGAGCGGGTCGAAGCCGCGGGGCTGCGCACGCTCGGCGAGCTGCGGGTGGCGACGGAAGCCGTCCTGTGGCCCCTCTTCGGCCGCGACTCGGCCAGAATGCGGGAGCGGGCGGCCGGCGTCGACGATCGCCCCGTGCAGCCCGATCTCGAAGAGAAATCGCTGAGCGCCGAAGACACCTTCGCACAGGACCTGGCCGATCCGCGCCGGCTCGAGGCGCAGCTCTGCCGCTTGGCGGACCTCGCCTGCGAGCGGCTGCGGGGCCGGGGACTGATGGCGGGGCGGGTGGGAGTGAAGATTCGCCGTCACGATTTCGCGACATTCACCCGGCAGCGGGCGATTGCCCCGCCGACGCACGAAGAGCGTACCCTGCGCAACGTCGCCCGTGAGCTGCTTTCGCGCTGGCTCGGCGAGCACTCCGGTGCGAAACTTCGGCTCCTGGGGGTGGTCTTGACCGACTTGAGCCCGGCCTCGCAGCTCGGCCTGTTCGAGGCCGGCCGGCAGCCGCGTCCGGCCGGCGAGGGCACGCGCGACAGCGCCCGCGACCCGCGCCTGGATTCCGCGCTGGACGAGGTGCGCGCACGGTTCGGCCGGGATGCGCTGCGGCGCGGCAATACGATCGACTAGCTTTCATCCATCCATGTATCTCGCTTTCTTCGGCCTCAACGAAAAGCCGTTCTCCATCACCCCCGACCCCCGCTACCTGTATCTCAGCGAGCGGCACGCGGAGGCGATGGCGCACCTGCTCTACGGCATCAACGAGGCCGGCGGCTTCGTGCAGCTGACCGGAGAAGTCGGCACCGGCAAGACGACGATCGTGCGCTCGCTCCTCGCCCAGGCGCCGAAGAATGCCGAGATCGCCCTCATCCTCAATCCGAAGATGACGGCACCGGAGTTCCTGCTCACCATCTGCGAGGAGCTCGGCATCGGGGTGCCGGACTCGGCGACGCAGAGCCTGAAGGACCTGGTCGACATCCTCAGCCAGTATCTGCTGCGTGCTCACGCGGGCGGACGGCGGGTGGTGCTGGTGGTCGACGAGGCGCAGAACCTCGCGCCCGAAGTGCTCGAGCAGGTGCGCCTGCTCACCAACCTGGAAACCAACACCAAGAAGCTGTTACAGATCATCCTCATAGGCCAGGAGGAGCTGCGCGAGCTGCTGGCGCGCAACGAGCTGCGCCAGCTGGCGCAGCGCATCACGGGGCGCTATCACCTTAGCCCGCTGAGCGTGGAGGAGACCACGGCTTACGTGCGCCACCGCCTGCGGGTCGCCGGTGCGACCGCCGACATCTTCAACCGGTTCGCACTGGAGGAGATCTATCGCCTCTCGAGCGGGGTGCCACGGGTGATCAACGTCATTTGCGACCGAGCCCTCCTCGGCGGGTACTCGCAGGATCGCCACCGCATCACGGGCCCGCTGGTGCGCAATGCGGCCTCGGAGGTGTTTGGCAAGCGGTTCACACCGCCCTGGCTGCCGTGGGCGGGGACGGCCGCGGTGGCGGCGTGCCTGGCCGTTGGCAGCGTCGCGCTCTGGCACCTGCAGCCCTGGGTATGGACTCGCTCTCCCGTGGTGACAGAGGCGCATGGCGCACCCACGGCGTCCCGTTCGCTCCGCGGCGCGGGCCGGCCGTCCGCGGCTCCTGGCGCAGCGGCCCCCGCAGCATCGGGCATCGTGCCTCCCGCGGCCAGCGGCGCCGCGCCTGTCTCGGGCGCCGTGCCCGCCGCACTTTCAGGCGCCGGGACGTCCGGCGCAAAACCGGGGACCACCGCCGCCACACGGCCGGCCGAGGGTCTCGCCACGCTGCTCGCGAAGTACTCGAGCGTCACGACCACTGATGCAGCGTTCACCACCCTCTTCGGCCTCTGGGGGATCCATTACTCGGTGGATGGGACCGATCCGTGTACGCAGGCGACCCAACACGGACTCGCGTGCCTCACGGAGCGGGGCTCTCTCGGGCAGCTGCGTCTCTACAATCGCCCGGCGATCCTGATGCTGACGGATACGACCGGCGGCAGTCACGAAGTGGTGTTGACGCATCTCGACGGCGAGGACGCGAGCCTCGATCTGGGGAAGTCGAGGCATCGGGTCGGCGTCGGCGAGCTGTCGAGCTACTGGATGGGCGACTACGTCATGTTGTGGCGTCCGGAAGCCGCCCCCGTGCAGACGCTCTCCACCGGCATGCGCGGCGCCGGTGTGCGCTGGCTGCGGCGCAGCCTGGAGAAGGTCGCGGGTATCGCCGATCCCGGCCCGGCGAGCGACGTTTATGATGCCGGCCTCGCAAGCCTGGTGCGCCGGTTCCAGCGCAGTCACCGGCTGACGGTGGACGGTGTCGCGGGCGTCCGAACGCAGGTCGCATTGGCCGGCGCGCTGGCGAGGCCCGGCTCTCCCTTCCTGACCGCGGCCCACGAGTAACCCACATGTCGTTCATCCTGGATGCGCTAAAGAAATCCGAGAGCGACCGGCAGCGGCAGAGCGGGCCGTCGCTCTTCGAGGTCAAGGTTGCTCCCCCCCGGCGAGCGCTGCCGGTTTGGGCGGTGGCGATTGCCGTGCTTCTCGGGGTCAATGTCATCGTGGTCTCCTGGATGTTGCTGCGCCGTCCCGCGACACAACAGACACAACAGGCGAAACAGGCGCAGCCGGCGCCGCAGCCGGCGGCTGGCAATGCTCCCGCCGCAGTGCCTCCCGCGGCGACGCTCACCCCTGCAGCATCCCAGGGGACCGCGCAAATGTCCGCCGCCGCGGGGCCCTCCGCGCGACCCGCGGGCAGCACCCGACCGGCGGCATCCGCCGACGTGACGCCCGCAGCACCCGCCTCGGCGGCAGAGGCTCCGGCGGCCCGCGCGGAGGGCTCGAGCCAGCCCGGCCAGGAGTCGTCTCCCGCCGGCGGCAATGATCAGAATGCCGGCCCGGCGCAGTCCGGCGGCGATCCGAGCGACTACGCGCCGGCGGTCGAGCCGGCCGGCGCGCAAGCGCCCGGGACGGCGAGCGGCGCGGGTGGCCTGCCGCTCTACCAGCAGATCGTCACCAGTGACGGCTTGCCCGAGCTACATTTGGACCTACACGTGTTCGCCGCACGCCCCCACGACCGCTTCGTGATGATCAATATGCACAGGCTGGGTGAGGGGGACTCCCTGCCCGGCGGCGTGCAGGTGGACGCGATCCGCCCCGACGGCGTGGTCCTGACCTACCATGGCACTCGCTTCCTGCTACCCCGTAACTGATTGATCGGCCGAAAGCCGGCTGCGCCGCGTTGCGCGGCCAACCCCCTGATTTTTCGACCCCGCGGCCCAGGAGCGGCCCTGGGCCGCTGCATTATTTGCTTTCGGTCACAGGTCCGGCACATGGGATGACGGGCTTCACAGAATCGCTTGGCCACTAGCGACAACCGAGCCCTGGCTAGTCCATCGTTTTCTGCTCGGAGAACAGGCGTTCTCGGGTGGCAGGTGGAAACCAGGCGGACAGGCACTCCGGCGCGCATGCTGGTCGTCGATCGCGATGAGAAGTATCGCGAGTGGCTCCGGCTGCACCTGGGTATTCTGTGCCCGGATGCCACCATAGGCGCCATTGACCTGGCGGAATTCGAGCCCTGGAGCGCCCGGGTGACGGGTCGCAACTGCGACGTGCTGCTGCTGTCGGCGGGCTTTGGAGCCAGCCCGGAGGACCCCCAGGCGCATGGCCTCGACCTGCTGCGCAAGCTGCGGGCGCGGAACATCGCCTCGGCGGTGATCGCCCTGGCGGAGGATGGCAACGAGCTCACCGCGGTGCGGGCGCTGCAGCTCGGCGCCGCGGACTACCTGCCGAAACGCCTGCTCACCCCCGAGCGGCTGAAAACCTCGGTACGCGTGGCGCTGCGCCGCATCGAGCAGCGGGTCGTCAGCCGGCTCGCGGACCTCGCACACACGGCTCAGTCCATCGCACTCGATTCCTCCGTGCAAGAGGAGCCGCCAGCGCCGGGCGACGTTGCCGACATGCCGCCGGCCCCGGAAACGGAAGCTCCGCCGGTCATCCCCGGATATGCCATCACGAAGAAAATCGGCGAATCGGAAAAGGCGGTCGTCTATCTGGCCGCGAGCGCCGCACTCGGCACGGATGTGGCGCTGAAAGTCAGCAGGACCTCCCGCGAGGCGACCGCCGAGCGCCAGGCGCTCGAGCGCGAATACAACGCGATTCTCGCCATCCGCCATCCGGCGGTGGTCAGGATCCACGGCTACGGTGTCGAGAAGGGATTCGAGTACCTCGCGATGGAATATTTTCCGCGCGGCGACCTCAAGGCGCGGATGTACTTCGGGGTGACGGAAGCGGAAACACTGCGTTACCTGGAGCAGATTGCCGTGGCGCTGAGCGTCGTGCACGGTGCCGGCCTGGTGCATCGCGACCTGAAGCCGCCCAACGTCATGCTGCGCGAGAATGACGAGATCGCGTTGATCGACTTCGGGCTGGCGCGCACGCTGGATGGCGGGTCGCACAGCACGCGCACCGGCGTGCTGCGCGGCTCACCTTACTACATGAGCCCGGAGCAGGCGCTCGGCGAGGAGCTGGACGCGCGCTCCGACCTGTACAGCCTCGGCGTCATGTATTACGAACTGTTGACCGGCAAGAAGCCGTTCACCGGCGGCTCGGCGATAGAGGTGCTGCAACAGCACGTGAACGCTCCGCCGCCGCGGCTGCCGTTGTCACTTTCCCGTCATGCGCCGCTTCTCGCGCGCCTTCTCGCCAAACGACGCGAAGATCGGTTCAGCACCGGCGATGAGGTCATCGAGGCCGCCTCGGCGCTGCGTAATGGCGCAATTCCCCGGGCAGAGCCGACGGCAGCCTGACGGCACGCGACCGCGCGCCCGCCAAGGGCGCGCCGCGCCTTGACAGCTCCCGCCCCGGAAAGGTGCAATGCAGGCAAGCAGCTTGCTGTGCCAACTCCCGCCGTGAGCGACCGTCCGCACCTCGTCGATACGACGCTTTTCTACTCGCCGACGAGTGGCGGCGTCAAACGCTATCTGAATGCAAAGCACGTCTGGCTGGCGGCACACAGCCGTTGGCAGCACACGCTGGTGGTGCCCGGACCGCGGGACCGGACGGAGCGCGGGGGAATATGCACGCTGGGGGGCTGCCCGGTGCCGGGTAGTTTCAACTACCGCCTGCCGCTCGATCCGCGCCGCTGGCTGCACCTGCTCGATGCGCTGCAGCCGAACCTGATCGAGGCGGGCGACGCCTTCCATCCGGCGTGGGCCGCGTGGCGGCTCGCGCGGCGCCGCGGCATCCCGCTCGCCGCGTTCTATCATTCCAACCTGCCGCAAATCATCAGCCGCCGCGTGGGTGGGCGGCCCACCGAGCGGATGCTCGAGCGCTACGTGACCTGGCTCTATGCGCACTTCGACGTGGTGTTTGCGCCAAGCCGGCTGATGCGCGATCGGCTCAATGGCGTGGGCGTGCAACATGCGGTGCACCAGCCGCTCGGAGTCGACGCTGAGGTGTTCCGGCCGGAGCGGCGCGGCGACTGGCTGCGCGAGCGTCTGGGGCTCGCGCCGGCGATACGGCTACTGGTGTATGCGGGACGGTTCGCGGGCGAGAAGAATGTGCCCGTGCTGTTGGAGGCATTCCGGCTACTCGGCGCGCCTTATCACTTGCTGCTCATCGGCGGTGACCGGGAAGCGCGTCCGGCCGCCAACGTGACGGTGCTGCCGTACCGGCGGGACAGCATCGAGCTGGCGCAATGGCTGGCCTCGGCCGATGCGTTGGTGCATGCGGGGACCCAGGAGACCTTCGGCCTGGTCCTCCTCGAGGCCATGGCCTGTGGGCGGCCGGTGGTGGCGGCGCGTGCCGGTGCGATCCCGGAGTTCGTCGACGAGGGCGTGGGAATGTTGGCGGAGCCCGGGAGCGGGGCGAGGATGGCGGAAGCGATCGCGGCGCTGTATGAGCGGGATATCGAGGCGCTGGGGGCCAACGCCCGAGCGAAGGTGTTGCGGAAATTCACCTGGGATCGGGCTTTCCAGGGGCAGATGGCGACCTACAGAGCGTTGCTCGGCCGGGAGAGAGTCGCGGCGCCGGGCCGGGAGGCGATAGAGCCGAGTTAGGCCTGGCGGCGCAGCGCCAACAGCAGACGCTTGCCCGTGCGGCTGCCGGCAAGCGCCAGCACCACTCGCCAGAAGAAGCGCTTCTTGAGCGGCACCGGGCGTGGCGGAACCGCGCGATAGAACGCTTTACCCACGTCGCGATGGATATGGAGGGCTGCCGCCTCGACGATCAGCTCCTGCGACTCGGACGCAATGAGGTAACGGTGCTGATCGACGGCACGGATGCTGGCCCCTCGCAAAGAGCCCGGAATATCGGGCATCGATTCGCAAAGGAACGTCAGGATGAGGCGGTCGTCCGCGGAATCGGCGGCGGCGCCGCTGAGAATCAGGGCGTTGGCGGTCCGGCGGCAGGCGACCGGGCCGCGCAAGACGGCGACAGGCGGGAGTGGGGAATCGATGTCGGTCACGCGGGTCCTGGATCAGAACTGGGATTCCAGCTCCCAGACGGTGAGCGGCGCGCCGCGGCGCAGCCAGAACCCGGCGCCGACTTCGCGGAAGTTGCGCTGCAGACGCAGCCGGTACCAGCTGGCGGCGCGCAGATGTACGTTGGAATCCGTCCGCACGGGATCGCAATTCCGATCCCAATCGCGCCGGGTCAGGGCACTGAAGTAGAGTGCTCCGCGGCAGAGCCGCCCGAAGTTGCTCAAGGCGCGCGCGGCCGGGCGCGGCTCGAGATATTGCAGCACGTCATAGCAGATCACGAGGTCGAAGGCGGCGCTGCTGCGGTACTCCTCGATCCGGCCGTGGCCCCAGCCATAGCGCTGACAGAGGTAGGCGCTCGTCTCGAGACACACGTACTCCGCTCTGGGCAGGAGGCGCTTGAGCGGGGCGCGCAGCATGCCGGTGCCGCATCCGGCATCGAGGAGTCGGCGCACCGGCAGACCGATGTGTTCCGTGAAAGCCGAGATGAGGCGGGCGCGGGCCTGCATCTCCCGCCGGGTCGTCACTGCCGTGCGCGGATCGTAGTAATAGCGCCGGTAGTACTCGCTATCGAAAGACTCCGCAGGGTTTTCGAGTCCCATGATCAGGCCTGCCACGATGGCGGGATTCTAGCTCGTCAGGCCGGAGGCTTGACCGCTGCCGGTGAGCCTGGCGCTGACGTCCGCGAGCCGACGGCGGGCCGCAGCGTCATAGGCTTGCGCGTTTGCCCGGCCCGGACGCAGCCCGTCGAAGTACTCGCCCGTACTGCCTTCGAGCTCGCGGGAGACGGCAAGCCGCGTCACGGCCGCGGCTCCCTCGGCGACCGTGCTCGTAGGCGCGACACCGGCGCTGCGCACCATCGTGGTATCCATGTAGGTCGCGGGGTGCAGGCAGTTGACCGTCACGCCGCTGTCGCGCAGCTGCGCCGCCAGATCGAGTGTCAGCATGATCTGCGCCAGCTTGCTTTGCGCGTACGCGCGCATTCCGCTGTAGGCGCGCGTCAGCATCAGATTGTCGAAATCGAGAGGGTACTGGCCAGCCGAGGCGATGTTGACGATGCGCGCCGGCGCGCCGCGTACCAGCAGCGGCAACAGAAGCCGGGTCAGCAGGTAGCCCGCAAGATAGTTGACCGCGAATCGCAGCTCATGTCCGTCCACGCTCGCCTGCCGCGGCGCGGGCCGGCCGCCATCACCGGTCCCTATCCCCGCATTATTGATCAGCAGGTGGAGACTGTCGTGCTCGCGACGCACGGCATCGGCCAGGGCGCGGACCTCCGCCAGCGAAGCGAAGTCGGCGCGGTGGAAGCGCGCGGAGCCCCCGTGAGCGGAGATCTCGCGCACGAGATCCTCACCTCGTTGCGCGTCGCGGCCGTGGATCCATACCCGGAATCCGGAAACGGCGAGCGAGCGCGCAACGGCGCGGCCGAGACCGTCGGTGGAGCCGGTGACCAGGGCAACTCTTTGCGCCTGGCGCGAGCGACGCGTTGCCGACATGGGGGACTCGGAGGTCGCCATGACATGGAGTTTGCCGGATGGCGCCCTGCGCTGCACACCAAAGCGGCAGGAGCGCTCTACTCGGCGCATCCGGTCCCGGGCCGCCGCATCAGTACCGACTGCTGCTCTATGCTGCGCGACCGACCTCGGGCTCGACCCCGGCATGAGCGAGGCCTAGGCCGCAGCAGGGACGGGCCGGCGGCGGCCTCGCACCGCCACCGCTATTGCAGCCGAGGGGACCGGGCAGGTAGGCTTCGCGCCCCGATGCAAGGCCGGGCTGCGCCTGCGGAATCCGGCATCTTCACTATGTCCTCCCGTCCCGCTACCCGGCGCCGCGCCCAGACGCGAGCGCGCACTCCGAAAGTCGGCTTCGTCAGCCTGGGCTGCCCCAAGGCGCTGGTCGATTCCGAGCGCATCCTGACAACACTGCGGGCCGAGGGCTACGAAGTCTCCCCGACTTATGAGCAGGCCGACCTCGTAGTCGTCAACACCTGCGGCTTCATCGATGCGGCCATCGACGAGTCGCTGCAGACGATCGGCGAGGCACTGGAGCGGAACGGCAAGGTGATCGTGACCGGCTGCCTGGGTGCTCGGCCGGAGCGCATTCTCGAGCGGCATCCCCGCGTGCTGAAGGTCACGGGTCCGCAGACTTATGCCGAGGTGCTGTCGGCCGTTCACGAGCATCTGCCGCCGCAACACGATCCCTTTTTCGACCTGGTGCCGCCCCAGGGAGTGCGGCTGACGCCGCCTCACTACGCCTACCTCAAGATCTCGGAGGGTTGCAACAACAAGTGCAGCTTCTGCATCATTCCGGCGTTGCGCGGCCGCCTGGCCAGCCGCCGGATCGACGACGTGCTGCGCGAAGCGGAGAGGCTGGCCGCCGCGGGCGTCCGCGAGCTCCTGGTCATCTCGCAGGATACCAGCGCCTACGGGACGGACATCCGCTATGCGCCCGCGGTCTGGCGTGACCGGGAGTATCGGACACGTTTCATCGACCTCGCCCGCGGCCTCGGAACGCTCGGTATCTGGGTCCGGTTGCACTATGTCTATCCGTATCCGCACGTCGACGAAGTGATCCCCCTGATGGCGGAGCGGCGGGTCCTGCCATACCTCGACATCCCTTTCCAACACGGCAGCCCGTCGGTGCTGAAGCGCATGCGGCGGCCGGCCCACGCCGAGGATGTGCTGCGGCGCATCGCGGCTTGGCGCGAGCAATGCCCGGATCTGACGCTGCGCAGCACGTTCATCGTGGGATTCCCCGGGGAGACGGACAGCGAGTTCGAGGAGCTGCTCGATTGGCTGGACGAGGCTCAGCTCGACCGCGTCGGCTGCTTCAAGTACTCACCGGTCGAAGGCGCCGCCGCGAACGCACTCGCGGGGCATGTGCCGGCAGAGATCCAGGAACAGCGGCACGCCCGCCTCATGGAGCGCTCGGCCGCGATCAGCGCGTCACGGCTGGCGCGGCGGATGGGTACCCGGATGCGGGTGTTGGTGGATTCGGTGGGCGAGCAGGGCGCGGTGGCGCGCAGCGAGGCGGATGCCCCTGAGATCGACGGCGTGGTACGGATCGCGGCCGCCGGCGGGCTGCGGCCGGGTGACTGGGCCGATGTCGAGATCACCTCGGCCGATACTTACGATTTGTCCGCGCGGCTGGATTGCGCGGCTGGGGCGACGTCGCGCAGATAGGTCTTGCGGGCCGTTACCCCGAGCAGGCTGATCGGCCGGCGACGGTTGATCGCGAGGCCGAAGATGAAAACCGTCGGTCGGCCTCAGGTCCCTGGCTTAGATCCCTGCGCGGAGGGCCACGGGACCTGCGGTCTGGGGTTGAATATCGAGTCGGCGTCGGCACGCTCGGGTATCCAGGCGCCGCCCTGGATCTCGCCTTGCAGCTGCCCGGGGAACCAGCCTGCGTGGCCGATGAAGATCCGCAGGCCCTGCATCGGGTCATGGCGCTTGAACAGCTCGAGCAGCAGCTTGTGGTCCGAGCTCACATAGACCCCGTCGCAGACGCGGATTGCGCTCGCAGGCGCCGTCTTCGCACGAAAGAGGTACCACACGGAATCGGTGCCGAACTCGACGGGGCCGCCGAAGTAAATCTTGTCGTGCACTTGCGCGAGGCGCTTCAGCCGCGGAAAGAAGCGCGCGACGGTGAGCGGCATCGGTCTGTTGAGGATGATGCCGACCGGCGCCGGACCGACGTTGTTCATCACAATGACGATTGAGCCGCCGAAATTGGGGTCTGAGACGACGCCTTGAGCGACCAGGAGAATCGCCGTCAACGAGTTTCCCGGGGCCCGCTCGCTCGAGGCAGCGGGCCTCACTGGGACGGCCGCAGCGGATGTCAGTCGCGATGACCCGGGGAGCAGCATCAGGAGCAGCGCTGCCGCCATGTAACACCGCGCACGGAATGCCTTGGTCGCCGGCATCGCTTGCCTCCCGCGATCACACGTTCGGTCCCGTCTGCCGCAGATTCTACGCCGTTCATCGCGCAGGGCTGCAGGCCGATCACTATCAGGCGCCGTGGGGCCGGTAGAATGCCCATGGCGTGAACCGTCAAAGAGAGAACAACATGAGGACCGGCAGCTTCCTGGCTGTGGGGGCTGCGACGCTCGCAAGCCTCATGGCTTGCAGCACCGAGCGGGGGCTCACCCTCCCCGATTTGCGCAACGGGGTATCGCTGAGCGACCCGCGGGTGTCACCCGATGGCCGCGAGATCGCGGTGGACGTCTCCGCACCGGACTGGAGTACCGACAAGTCAACGCACGAGATCGACCTGATCGATGTCGCATCCGGCGCCCGGCGGCTGCTCACGCGCTACCGCAAGGATGTCTCCTCGCCACGCGGGCCAGCGGACGGAACGCGGCCCTGGGGTGGATTTGCGATACTCAAGGGCTTCGATGACGATGAGTTCATGCTCTCGTCCTCCTGACAGGCAGTGCGCTTCCTGGTCAACATCGACGTCGACGACCTCGAAGGAGCCGTGGGCTTCTATCGCAACGCGTTCGGGCTGACATTGGGCCGTCGCTTCGGCGCGAATGGGGTCGAGATGTTGGGAGGTCCCGCGCCGATCTATTTGCTCGTCAAGGACGCTGGAAGCGTGTCATCGAACGCATCCACCCAGATACGCAGCTATGACCGGCACTGGACCCCAGTGCACCTCGACTTCGTAGTGGACGATATCGAGACGGCCGTGTGCCGGGCGCAATCCGCCGGCGCGCGACTGGAAACGGCCATCTCGACCGCGACATGGGGCAGGTTGGCGCTGATGGCCGATCCCTTCGGCCATGGATTCTGCTTCATCGAATTCCTGGGCCGCGGATACGACGAGATCGCTGACGGTTGAGGGCCGGTTTTCCAATGGATTGCGGCGATCAGGCGCTTCGCGCGCGCCGCGGCCTGGTGGCTGGCCCCTCCCAAGCTGCCGACCTTACGTTGGGTCGGGCTTCCAGGCAAACCCTTGCTTCGCGGCGACGATATGGCCGACGCCGGGGAACGGGAAGTGCGGCGCAAACACCCTTTCGTGGCTTCCCGCCAGTGCGGCGAGCGTTCTGAGGCGCGTCTGGCGGGCGCGGACCGGGTCGTTGTCGAACTCAATCGCCCATTGCGGGCGCACCAGCGATACGATCGAGCTGTGGGCCAAATCGCCGATGTCGATGAGCCGCGAGCGGCCCGAGCGGATCTCGTAACCGGAATGGCCCGGCGTGTGGCCGGGCAGAGCGATCGACCGGATGCCTGGGGCGACCGTTGCGCCAGGCTCGAAAGTCTGGATCCGGGCGGCAATCGTGCCGATCACTGCCGGCGCGGCTTTCTGCTTCAGCCACATCCAGGCGGGGCTCGCCATGCGGATCTTCGCGTTGGGAAAGGCGAGCCGTCCTTGCGCATCGAGGAGGCCCCCGATGTGATCGGGATGAGGATGAGTGATGAGCACATCGGTCACATCGCCAGGCGAGACCCCGACGAGCTTCAGGCTGCCGGGCAACGCACCGTGATATCGGGGTCCCAGTCCCGTATCGATCAGCACGAGCCGCCGGCCCGTACGCACCAGGAGCGTGTCCACACTCAGCGTGATCTGATCTGGCGGGGCACCCGCTGCACGCAGCACGTTCCCGACCGCGCGGGGGCTGACACCAAGGCCGAAGGTCTTGCCATCGTTGGCTACGAGGATCTGCGCATCCCGCAGAGCCGTGAGGCTTAGAGCACCCATCTGAAAGGTGTGGGCCGCTGGCTCGGCCGCCACGAACTTGACCTCGGCGCGGACGCCACCGACGGCGCCGAAGGTGAGTAACAGGACCACGAGCAGGGTCGCGATACGCATGCGGGCTCCAGAGTGCGGGGGGAAGGCCGCCATGATACATTGGTAGCGGTACCAGCGAGGGGCAGCTACGAGCATGGCACACTCTTTCGATCGGCGCAGTCTGCTGAAAGCCGGCGCGGCGATCGCCGCGGCACCTCATCTGTGGCTTCCCGCGAGTGCGGCGGTGCCTGCCTGGCCTACCCAGACGGTGGGACCCTTCGTCGAGGTCGAGATCAACAGCGGCCGTATCCGCGGCGGCCACAGCCGCGGGGCGCTGGCCTTCAAGGGCATTCCCTACGCGGGGTCGGTTTCCGGCAGGAACCGCTTCAAAGAGGCGCCCCCAGTAAAGCCATGGATAGGCGTGCGCGACGCTACTCGTCTCGGCCCCCCCGCGATGCAAGGACCGGGCACTACTTATGGCGAGCACGAGCCCGCCTACAGCGAAGACTGCCTGGTGCTCAATGTCTGGACGTCGGCGGTGAACGATGGCGGCAGACGGCCGGTGATGTTTTTTTGTCACGGCGGCGCATTCATCACGGGCTCCGGCGGTCAGAACATCCAGGACGGAGCGCGTCTCGCCGCGACTTACGATGTTGTCGTCGTGGCGATCAACCACCGACTCGGTCTCTTCGGCTTCCTCTATCTCGGCGAGCTGGGGGGCAGTGAGTACGCCACGTCCGGCAATCAGGGGATGCTCGATATCATCGCCGCGCTGCGGTGGGTCAGGGAGAACATCGCCACCTTCGGGGGCGACCCCGGCAACGTGATGGCGTTCGGCGAGTCCGGCGGCGGCCAGAAGACCTCTACTCTCATGGCGATGCCCGCCGCGCACGGCCTCTTCCACAAGGCGGGGATTCAGAGCGGTGCCATGCTGCGCGGCCTGCCCAGGTACATCGCCACGGAAACCGCACGCCGGCTGCTGGCGGGCCTCGGACTCGCACGGCGCCAGCTAAGCAGGCTGGCCGAGGTGCCGGCGGAGAAGCTCATCGCCATTCAGTTGGCGGGCGACGAGTCCCAGGGTGCACTCTCGGTGCCGACCAGCGGCTTTCTGGCCAGCCGCCCCGATCCGCCGCCGCCCGCTTTCGCGGCGCTTCCGGGCGGGTGGCGCCCGGTGGTGGATGGCACCTTCCTGCCGCGGAACCCTTTCGAGCCTCACGCACCGGCGCTCGCGGCGGCCGTGCCGCTCCTCATCGGCAACACCCGGGACGAGGCGGTCTTCTTCCACCGCGACGATCCCGGGTACTTCCACGCCGACGCCGCCCAAGTAGCTGAGCTGGAGCGGAACAACCTCGGCGCTGTCGCGAACCGCATTCTCGCATTTTACCGGCGAACCATGCCGAATGCTTCACCCGTCGAGCGCGCGATCGCCATCGAGACCGCCACGCTCATGGGCAACAACACGGCGATGCTGGCGGATCGCAAGTCGTTGCAACCCGCGCCGGTCTATCGCTATCGCGACGACTTCCAGTCGAGCGTGCCCATCCAGGGCACGGATTGGACGCTGCGTGCCTGCCACGCCAGCGACATCGCTATCGTCTTCTACAATTACGAGATGACGGACCTGCAAGGCCACGGACCCGGATTGCCGGCGGCTTCGAGGGCCATGAGCGGCTATTTCGCCAGCTTCGCACGCGGCGGCGTGCCTGCCGCACGGGGTCAACCCGACTGGCCACGCTATGACACGGCCAGACGCGCAGAGATGCTGCTCAACAGCCGTTGTCGGGTGGCTATGGACCCGAATGGTGAAGAGCGCGAGGTGTGGCGGTCGGTCGGTTGGACATGACGTCAACATCACAGCCGCCGCAACCCTAATCGAGGCAGGGCGGCCACGCACCCTGCCCGGTTGGAGGGGTGTCAGCCGACTTTGCGCAGGCCTGGACGGGGTCCACGCGCGCCGCTTTCACGAGACAATTATCTAGCGAACGGCTCCGTAAATCACCCATATCCCACATCGATGGCCACAGCCCACGCGATGGTCCCCCGCGAACCTCATCGCGATCGGGCTGTTTGACCCACAGGCTGACCGGAATATTCGCACCTCAGCGCGACGCCGGCGCTTTTTTGCAGAAGCCGTCTTCCGGCGCGTAGACCGACAGCGGCTTATCCATATTCATTTCCACAAGCGTCTCGTCCCAATGATCCACGGTCAAAGCCCACCGCTCCCTTTCAGCGGCTACGTATGCCTTGAGGTCCGGGTAGAGCTTGCGAATCAGGTCCGGCCGACTTATTGCTCCCACGGGGTCCTTGGGTGGAAGAACGATGATGATGGCGAAATCCCACGGCATTCCCGGCGAATGGCCGCCCGTCTCATAAAGTTTGGTGCTGATCGCCATTCCGTGTGCAATCTCGTACAGCATCACGCGGCGGTGCCACTTCTGATATAGGGCGAGCCACTCATCCTGCCGTCCCGGAATGATTTTGTAGTAACTGACGAGAACCCGGTCGGCGCAGCCGCCATTGCCATTGGCCGCCTGAGCGAACGCAGACGGGGCCAACGCAAGGCAGGCCAACAGAATCGCAACGCCTTTGAGCAGTGTCTTCATGGTTCAAGCACCCCTTATTGGAACCCGGGTCGCGCGCCCCGCAGCACGCGCTCTGCGCGTTCCCAACCGCGCAGACCCATCAAAACCCGTAGCTGATCGAAACGCCGAATGTGCGCGGTTGAATTACCGCGGCCGCGAGCGGCGGCGAGTAAGCGTCTATGGTTTCCCCATAGAGACGCGTCAAGCCATAAGAATCAGTGACGTTTTTGACGTAAAATTCGGCGGTCAGATCACCGTAGTTCACGCCGGTACGCAGATTGAGGGTACGGTAGGCAGGCATGACAGCGCGATTCATGTCCGCGGGCAAGTCGGCAACGAAGTCAGAAGTTCGGGATCCCATATACATGAAGTTGCCACCCACGAAGCCGTTGACCAGACTGGTCACCGGGAAATCGTAGTCGGCAGCCACATTGGCGGAAAACCGCGGCACATCCGGCAGGTCGTCGCCCTCGCGGCCGCCGATACCGGGTGCGTCGGTGGTCAGGTACGCGTGGGTATAGGCGGCGTTGGCCGACCAGCTGAGCCCGGCGATCGGCTTCCACGCCCAGGCAAATTCAAGCCCGCTGCTGCGGGCGGCGGCTCCGTTGCCGGTGATGATGAAACCTTGGATTTCCGAGAGTACCTGGATCTTCTTCCACTCGATGTCGAAGGCGGATACGTCGACTGTCATCCGCTGTTTGGGAAAGCCGGCCTTGTAGCCAAGCTCATAATTGGTCAGCGTGTCGGGGCCATAGGTCGCCGGAGCGCCTGCGAACACGCTCGTAGTCGTCAGACCGGTGGGGCCACCGGGCCTGAAGCCCGACGCGACCCGCACGTAGACCATCTGATGACTGTCGACGTTGTAGCTAGGTGAAAAAAGGTACGTGGTCGATCGGCTGGAGGTGCTTGTGATGGCGATGGCCGGTGGACCGTTGAATAGACCGGAGAACGGAGTCACATTGTCCTCGGAATCGCTCGTGACCCGAATTCCCGCCAAAACCTGGGCCTTGGACGTGAAGTGGTACGTGAGATCCCCATAGCCCGCATATTCCTTGTAGGAATCGTGGTTGGGATCGACGAACAGCGGCTCCAATTGCGGCACCGGGAGTCCGCTTGGGAGGGTAAGGCCCGTCATGACTTCAGGCTGAACGCTCTTCTCGTGAGTAAAGAACAATCCAGCCAGCCACTCCAGCCTTTCGGTGGCGCGCGACGCGAGTCTGACCTCTTGGGTGATCTTGTGATCGTTCACGGACACATGGTCGACCACGCCCAGATTGGGCACCCCGATAATGCCCGACAGCAGAGGGCCAAATCTAGGGGTGAAATCCAGACCCTGCTTGGCTGTTTGTTTCTGATAGCTGCTGATGGAGGTAAGGGTCGCCCAGCCGAGTTCATAGTTGGCGCGAAGGCTATAGAGCGCGCTGTCGAGATCCCAGTTCTGAGTCGCGTATCGGAGCTGCTGATACTTGCCGTGGATCGGACTCAGGTTGGAGTTGACGTCTACATCCGATGTGGCGTTGGCGGAACTGTTCTGTACGAGAGCGGAGAATTCCAAGGAGAATCGCTCCACGGGCTGCCACAACGCAGCCAGGCGGCCACCCGCAACATGCAAGCCGTTGATGTTCCTTTGGTTGTCGTTAGGATCGTTGATGTAGCCGGGGTCGCGGCGATCGAAGGCATTGACGGTGACTCCAAGCTTGCCGGGCACCAGCGGGCCATTCCACATTCCGCGCACGCCGAAGCCCTGTCCGCCGCCGTCCACGGAGCTGCCATTCAGTTCCACTCGCGCGCCATAGTTCGTCAAGCTCGGCGGAATGGTGACGTATTTGATCAAACCGCCCATGGCGCTAGCGCCGTACAGCGTCCCTTGTGGACCACGCAGAACGTCTACGCTCTGCAGCGTCGCTGGATCGAGGTCAATCGTGGTCAAGGATCCCAGGGCGTTGGCCGTCGACGACCCAAATGGCGAGTCGTCGATGTAGGTACTGGTCGTGGCCGCAATCGCAGCACCGTAGCCGGTGGTAATGCCGCGGATGACGATGGAGGTCTCGCCAGGCTCCGAGGAAATCAGATTCAGCCCCGGTACGGACGCGGCGTAGTCGGCAAGCCGGAAGTCCCCCTGGCGCGCGAGGTCAGTGGCTTGCAACGCGGTTACCGGAGCCGCGACTTGGAGCAAGTGCTCCGATCGCCTTTGGGCCGTCACGATGACGTCAGCGAGCTGGCCTTGGTCCTGGTCGGATGCTTCCGTGCGCGCCTTCGCCGGTGCTGCGCTGCTGATCTTTTGAATGACGATCGTACCGTCGGCATTCTGCGTGAAAGTCAGGCCCGACCCAGTAAGGAGCCGCCCGAGCGCATCGGTCCAGGCGAGGTCGCCGCGAAGGGCTGGCGCGTTCTTTCCTTTGGTCAGCGTCGTCGGGACCACGACCGTCAGTCCAGACTGCGCACCGAATTCCATAAGCGCTTCCGCAAGCGGCTCCGCCTTGATTTCGAAATGTCCGATTGGATCGTTGGCCGCCATGGCCGGCGGCTCCATGCACAGCATAAGAGCAGCGCAGAGGGCCATGAGCGCATGGTGGGTCAGCGAGATGCCGCCGGAAACCCGGCGCCGCGAGGCCGCGCGGCCCGTCCGGCTCGGTGTTGCCACGAAGACGCCGGCTCGGCGCGTGTGCGTGTGCGTGTGCGTGTGCGTGTGCGTGTGCGTGTGCGTGTGCGTGGAAATACGTGTCATTCAGCCCCCTCCCGCCAAACTGCTGCCGTTTCAGTTAAGACGGACCGCCTCGGGCAATCGACACCTGCGCAAGAGGCCGTGGCGTGCTGCGGACGAGAACCGCCTGCCGCGAGCGCAGCTCCCATCATTTTTTCGCGGGAAAATCGAGCGGGGAATAAACAGACGGAGCGTCGCGCGTCATGTCGATCTTGACCAGATCGTTTTCCTTGCAGGCCAGGGTCAAGGCCCAGCGCGCGCGCTCGCCCCGAACGTAGTCCTTGATGTCAGGAAAGAGTTTCCTGATCTCCTGCGCGCGCGTGAGTTGGATTTTGGGCTCCTGCCCCTGCGGGGGCATGACAGTGATAATGATGAAGTCCCATGAATTCTCACCCTCGTGATACCTGGGCGCGTATACGGTATCGCTGATCACCAGACCTTCCTTGATTTCCAGGTCCATGACGGGTTTGTGATATTTCTTGAAGAGCGCCAGCCAATCGTCCTGGCGGCCCGGGGGCGTTCTGTAGTACGCCACGTGTATGCGATAGGCGCCGAGGTCGCGGCCGGCCATCGCCTGCGAGTGCGCCGGCTTGCCTGCAAGGGACACCATGGCGACAACGACGCATAGAGTCGCGGTCAAGGGTCTCGGCAATCTCATCGTGGTTTTCCTCTTCTGTACGAAGACCGCGGCCCAGATCGCGGAAAGGCCGCGAACGGCCCGCGGGGCGCCGGCAAGAAAGCCGCAAGACAGCCTTACGGCCGCGCACTGCATCATTCGCTGCATGCCGCGATCTGTTGCCCGGCGTGGCAGCTCTTGACGCTGGTGACCCCTGAGCAGGCGCGGCTCCGCTGCGCGGAATCGCGTATGGCAGCTTACGGTGATATCGGGGTTATGACGGATGAGTCGGCCTAATCGACACTTTGGCCGATACGAGCGGCAGCGAATCAATCGCCTGGTTTGGCTGCCGCCAACGCAATGCCGCCGCCTTCACGTCGCTCGACCTTGAGCGACAGACTATGGGCCAGGGCCGACACCATCTGGTCGATTTGGTCACTGGGGTAAGTGACCGAGACTCTGGTATTCGCCACGCGTGGGTCGTCAATCTCGATCGGTTGGCGGGAGTAGCGGTTGGCGTCGGCAATGATGTCCTTGAGCGGAGTATCCACATAGACCAGGCGCCCGTACCGCCAGGCCGCCGGCTCCACGGCTGGCATGACCTGCGGAGCCGGAATCACGCCATTCGGCCCTATGGTGATCTGTCGACCGGCTGTCAGGATGCGTGCCCCGGACGAGTCATTACCCGTCAGAAAAATCGGGGCGACGGGTGCCTGACTGCCAATTGTCAAACTCGATGCCAGCGTTATTTTCCGGGGAAGATGCGCGCTAGGTTGGGCTTCGCGATCCGACGCGGTTGCGTGCTTGGGCACCGGCATTACTTCGACGGTACCTTCCACCACGGCGACGCGCATACCGGTAGGCTCGCGTCGCACCTCGAATTGGGTGCCCAGATCCCGGACTTCCTCGTCACCGACCACCACGACGAAGGGACGTGATGGATTCTTGACTACGGAAAAGAACGCGACGCCGGATGTGAGGGCGACGCGCCGCTCGTGAGGACGGAAGGCTACTGCCAGCGAGGAGCTTGCGCCGAGGGTGATCTCACTGCCGTCGGGGAGGTGAATGTCGCGCACCTGGGCGATTCCGGTGGCGTAATGGGCCGGTGTCGGTAGGTTCCAGACTCCCAGAACCGCAATCGCTGCCGTTAAGCCCGCACTCGCCGCCCAGCGCAGCGGATGTATCGCGAGGCTCTCCCTTAGCCGCTGCCACCAGGAGCCTCGAGTTGACGGTGCCCTGGTCAGCGGCTCGAGCTCCTTCAGCATGGTGGCATTCTGCCAAATCGATTCGAAGCGTCGGTATGCCGCCGCATGGCGTGGATCCTGTGCACACCAGGCGGCGAATTGCGCCCGCTCCCGTTCCGTCGGCGACTCCAGCGACAGGCGCAATAGCCAGTGGCGCGCGGCAGCCTTGATTTGGTCCTCGTTGTCGATGAACGTCATACTGAATTGCCCGATCCTGTCCGTTCCGCTTCCGATAGCGCCGCCTCGAGATGCCGCAGCGCCACGTCGATGTGCTTCTTGACCGCCGACTCGGAATACCCCGTCATCCGCGCAATCGCCGCACAGGAAAGGCCCTGCAGCCGATTGAGCAAGAAGGAACGCCGCCGCGCTGCAGGCATCGCGCGCAACGACCGCGTCAGAATCTCCAGCCGCTCCTGCCCTACTAAGACGCGTTCGGGGGTCAGATCGTCACTTGCCGTCCCGGCATCGATATCGGCGGGATTGCCGCGGTGCAACGCGAGGCGTCGATGCTCGTCGACCAGTGCATTGTGGGCTGTGCGAAAGAGATAGGCGCGCGGGTTATCGATGGCCTCGCGGTTTTCGATCGCCGCGAACCTCATGAAGGCGTCTTGCGCGACATCTTCCGGGTCAGGGGGGCCCTGACCGAAGTGCTTCTTGATGTAGTGGCACAGCTCGCCCCAGTGGCGGGCATAGAGCACATCCATGCCGGCATCGCGCCGCACCAATGCAAGCGTGCCTTTGTCTAGCGCCATTGATTTTGCGACGTCGTTCACGCCCCCGCCCGATCACGACAAGGTGATGGGATGATTACCCGACTGCTCGCCGTTTGACAACCCCCAGGCGCCTCGTCGGCGATTTTGCGTGCGTCGGTGTCGATCCCGAGATCCCAGCCGTCTCACTGCCTATGGCAGGCGAACTATGGATCTGCGCACCGCGATAAAAATGAGCGCAGGCAGTCTACCGTGGAGGCACCGCTGATATGAACTACCTTACCGATCGCACCGCGCCTGGCGGCTCGAGCATTCGGCTGCTCGTCACGACGGCCGTATTGCTCGCATGCCTCTGGTCAGTGGGAGCTGCGCAAGCATCGGCGGCCGGTCCCCTCGTGCCGGAGGGATCGATGACGATACCGGCCGTTCCACCGGGGCCCTATTCAGACTACTTGTACATCGATTTGAGCGGCAGGCGGCTGTTCGCCACGCCCCAGGCCGCCAAGGCGGTTGCCGTTCTCGATTTGAAGAATGGGCGCCTGTTGAAGATGATACACGGCATCGGCAATCCACACGGAGTCTTCTACAGCCCAACATTGCAGCGACTCTTCGTGGCGGACGGTGAGAGTGGCGATGTGAAGGTTTTCAGCGGCAAGGACTACTCGCTGATCAGGACAATCCCCCTGGCGCGCGGCGCCGACGGATTCGTCTTCGATCCGAAGTCAAAATACATCTACGTGAACAATGGCGGCGAAGACGCTGGCATGAGCCACGCGCTCATCTCCGCAGTGGACACGGTTCGAATGGAAAAGGTCGCGGACATTCCCATTGCGACCCCTGATCTCGAGGCTTCGGCCGTTGATTCGGCGAAGCAATTGCTCTACGTCAATCTGGTCGAAGAGGCCGAGGTGGCTGTCGTCGATTTGAGAAAGCGGCGGGTACTGACCACCTGGAAACTTCCCGCGGGCGTCCACAACAACATCGCCATGGCGCTCGATGCCGCGCACGCTCGGCTGTATGTGGCATCGCGTGACTGCGCGATGCACGGGTCACTCATCGTGCTGGATACCACCAACGGCCGCGCCGTCACGAAGCTGCCGATTGGCGGTTGGGCTGACGGGATCTCCATCGACCACAAGCGGCACCGTATTTATGTGTCTACCGGAGTAGGCCACATCGACACTTATGCTATCGGAGCCCACGACACCTATCGACGCGAGGCTTCGGTGGACACGGCCGTAATGGCCAAGACGAGCGTGTACTCGAGCGAGCTCGATCGCCTGTACGTCTCGGTGCCCCATTTGGGCGAGACGATGGCTCAAATATTGATCTTCAAGCCATCCCCTTGAGTCGCAGCGGAATCAGCGGTTTCCCGATCAAGCCCGTGGGATACTCTGCGAACAGTGGCGAAGAGCCACGCACACCGACGCTGGTCGCAGCATGAGCACCTCCCCAGCTGGACGCGTTACCCCTCGCCTCTGGTGGCGTCTGCTGCTGATCTTTCCGCTGGTCACGCTACTGACCCCGTGGTACGCGCGCGCCACACCCGCGCTGGTGGGGGTGCCCTTCTTTTACTGGTATCTGATGGCCTGGGTTCCCGTCAGCGCCGTGTGCTCGGGCGTGGTCTATCTCAAGACGCGTGATCTCATCTGACAGCGGCAGCATGCAGATATCGGCGCTCATCGTCTTTCTGCTGCTCTTCGGCCTGGTCACCCTGCTCGGCTTCATCGCCGCACACTGGCGCAAGGCCGACCTCAATCAGCTCAATGAATGGGGGCTGGGCGGGCGCCGCTTCGGCGGCTGGGTGACCTGGTTCCTGCTGGGCGGCGATCTTTATACCGCCTATACCTTCGTCGCGGTTCCTGCGCTCGTCTTCGGAGCCGGCGCCATCGGATTCTTCGCGATGCCCTACACCATCATCGCCTATCCGCTGGTGTTCGCCGTGCTGCCGAAATTGTGGCGCATTGCCCACCGGCACAACTACGTCACCGGCGCCGATTTCATCCGCGGCCGTTACGGCAGCCCGCTCCTGGGACTCCTGGTCGCGATCACCGGCATCCTCGCTACGATGCCGTACATCGCCTTGCAGCTCGTCGGCATCGAAGTGGTGATCGCGGCGCTGGGATTCCCGACCAGCGGGTGGGTGGGCGATGTGCCGCTCATCATCGCCTTCGTGGTACTTGCCGCTTATACCTATACCAGCGGCTTGCGCGCACCGGCGCTGATCGCTGTCGCGAAGGATCTGCTGATCTACATCACCATCATCACGGCGGTGATCGTCATCCCCGTCCAGCTCGGCGGCTTTGACAAGATCTTTCATGCCGTGCCGGCCTCCAAGCTGCTGCTCGCGGCACCGCCGCACGGAAGCCTGGGCAGCTACAGTGCCTTCGCAACGCTGGCGCTCGGCTCGGCGCTGGCGCTCTTCGTCTACCCGCATGTGCTGACCGGAGCGCTGGCGGCGGACAACCCCAGGACTCTGGCCCGGAACATGGCCTTTCTACCGGCCTACAGCTTCGCGCTCGGACTGATCGCGCTGCTCGGATTCATGGCCATCGCCGCGGGCGTGGACAAGATGCCGGAGTACGCCGGTTATTTCCGCCACTACTCGAGCAACTTCGCGGTGCCGGCGCTGTTCATGCACAGCTTCCCGGGCTGGTTCGTCGGGCTCGCCTTCGCGGCCATTGCCATCGGCGCCCTGGTGCCCGCGGCCATCATGTCGATTGCAGCGGCCAACCTGTGGACGCGAAGCGTTTACCGCGAATACATCCGTCCCGATTGCACCGACGCCGACGAGGCGCGCCAGGCGAAGCTAGTCTCGCTGGTGGTCAAATTCGGCGCGCTGGTGTTCGTGTTGAGCCTCCCGGCGACCTACGCGATCAACCTGCAGCTCCTCGGAGGCATCTGGATCATCCAGACCGCACCTGCGATGGCTTTCGGTCTCTACACGCGCTGGTTCCACCGATGGGCACTGGCGCTGGGATGGCTCGCCGGCATGACGATGGGCACCTGGCTCGAAATCGGCCTGCAGTTCAAGGGCGCCGTCTACCCACTGCACATGCTCGGCACGGTCGTGCCTATCTACATCGCGCTGCTGACATTGATCGTGAATATCGGGGTGGGCTTCGTGCTGACCGTGGTGTTCCGCGCGCTCGGCGTTGCCAATGGAATCGACGAGACGGCACGAGCGGAGCAACGCGCCCTCACGTGAGGCCCCGATTCGTCGCCACGGGACAGGCCGGTAGCACTATCGTCCACGGGAGCACCTACTTCGGGTTGAATCCATCGACGCTCAGTAAGAGGCAAGCGCGACGGCTGCCGTTGTGTCGAACTGGTGCGAGATCGCACGGTTCCTCCTCGAGGATGCGGGGCGTGGGGCATACCGAGCGTATCGGCTGCCGGCGGCGCGTGGCGGGAGTGCTCCAGGTGGGGCGCGTACGATATGTTGGCGTTGATCTGTGGTGCATCAGGAATCGATCACCGTAAACCCCTCCCGCCGCGCGGCGGCCGCGAGCCGGCTATCGAGGCACACCATGTCCAGCGTTGCCGGATCGTGATGAGCGGCAATCAGGGCAGCGGAGAGTTGGAGGCTGTCAGAAGCACGCAAGGAATGGACGCGAAGCAATCGCTCGGCCGTGCGACGGACCGCATCGCTCGGAAGGACCTCGTGCCATGCTGCTGCCAACCGCTTCGCGGCTTTGAGCGCAGCGTCAGCATCTTCTGCCCTCACGGTGCCCTCACGTTCGCGACGCGCGACGGCCGAAGCGATCTCTACGGGTGTTTCCCAGCAAGCCAGAACCTGAGAGTCCTCTTGGTAGAGCTCGAGAAGCCGCTCGCGAGTCGGCTCATCGACGACGAGCGGGAGAATTGCAGAGCTGTCCCAATACCGCATCGGCGCGTTATCGGTCGCGAGCACGCTCCTCGATGAGCGCATCGAGGACACGCGCGGAGCGTGGCAGAGGGCGAGGCAGCAGATCGCGCAGCTCGCGCGATGAGAGCGGGCGCGCCGCGGGGCGCGTTATCCCCTGCGCCGCGAGGAGCGAAAGTCGATCAGCGCCACGGCCGCTGCTCTCAATTCGGTCGATTCGAGCAATGGGCAGGTCCGGCCGCTGGCGACGGCCCACGGTCCCCGTTTCGTCCCGTGCTCCTCACCCTAGGTTGGTCCCGGTACGGCAATGAGCCGACCTTCGACCTCTGGGGCCAGATTTCTCCATACCAGACACTCAGGATACACTGACGAGTGACAGATTGACCGTAGGGCACAGATGACGACCTATGATAAGAAGCGCGTTGTCGCGGGAATTGTGACGGTACTCGTCATTGCTGCAGCTGCAAATTGGCACTTTGAGTTTGTGTTTCCAAGATCCGCACAGCTCATAATGGCAGTCGTCGTGGTGATAGGAGTGTGTCTGTACCCCTTTCGCCCGACACGCAACGATTTGGAGGAACATAGGCGAAGGCAAGTCGATGCCGGCAGTCAAGGGCGCCAAACTTGAGCTGACATGCATTTCGAGGGGGTCGCTCGTGCAGGAATTGACTTTTTCTCCCTGGTTGGCAGCTCGCGCCAAGCGGCTGCGCATCTACAGACGCACCATAAACGCGTTTTGGCTTTTGATAGCTCTGATTCTCGCGCTGAATTTGCTTCGCTGGATATTTCCGAAAATCAGTCCGCTGGTGATCGGTGCAATTTGGCGGCCCTTTGGTCTTGCGATGTACGTGTGGGGCCCTATCTGGTTTTCTTTAGGGTTAGGCTGCATGCTCGGCCTATTTAAATCTCCAAGCTGCGATCGGCAGTTTACTTCTAAGTTTTCGCTCGTCTGGTTCGGGCGCACTTGCCAGAATTGCCATTTTGATATCTACACCCTGAAGCACAAGCCTGCGAATGGTTGAACAGCTGATAGAGGGCTGTGCTGGCCTTCCGTATAGCGGTCGTTGACGAGTGACGCGTTGGGGTCCGATACCCGCCGGTCGCCCACGACGAGCGGTCAAGGCTAGCGCTGTCTAGAGAAATGCCGGTGCTGTATAGCCCGCGGCGCCGCGCTTATGGGAGAGCCGTGGACAGCCGTTGACGACTCGAGGGCCTGCCGAAGCAGCTCTCCACCCGGCGAATACCCCACCGGAGCAGTCTTCGTTGCAGATTCGGTGGCGGAGCACTACGGATTTTCGGGCGATTTATGTCGAATGCCCGGGAAACGACTTTGCTTCGGGGTTAGCGACTCTAATTCCGAAGTAAGGACTTTAATTTCGAGGAAACGACTTTAATTCAGGCGCCGAGGATCACTCTCTCCGTTCTACACTCACTCGACCGTCACGCTCTTCGCGAGGTTGCGCGGCTGATCAACGTCCGTGCCCTTGAGGATGGCGACGTGATAGGCGAGGAGCTGCAGGGGGACGGTGTACACAGCCGGGGCCTGGAAGTAAGTCACGTGCTTCGGCATTTCGATGACCGTGACGCCGTCACTCGGCTGGAAGCCTGATTCCGGGTCGGCGAAGACGATGAGCTCGCCGCCGCGGGCGCGGACTTCCATCAGGTTGGATTTCAGTTTCTCGAGCAGATCGTTGTTGGGCGCTACGGCGATGACCGGCATGTCGGCATCGACCAGTGCCAGGGGGCCGTGCTTGAGCTCGCCGGCGGGATAGCTCTCGGCGTGGATGTAGGAGATTTCCTTGAGCTTCAGCGCTCCTTCCATGGCGATGGGGTACAAGGCGCCGCGGCCGAGGAAGAGGGTGTGGTGCTTGTCGGCAAAACGCTCGGCGAGGCGGTGGATGACAGGGTCGAGCGCCAGAGTCTTCTCAATTATCGAAGGCAGCTCCACGAGGCGTGTCACCAGCCCGCGCTCGCGCTCCGGGTCCGCCCCGTGATGCCGGGCGAGAGCGATGACGAGCATGGAGAGCGCGGCGAGCTGGGTCGTGAACGCCTTGGTGGAGGCGACACCGATCTCCGGACCGGCGCGCGTCAGCATGACGAGCTCCGATTCCCGCACCAGGGAGCTCTCCGGCACGTTGCAGATGGCGAGCGTGGAGAGGTAGCCGGACTCCTTCGCCAGGCGCAGCGCCGCCAGGGTGTCGGCCGTTTCACCGGACTGGGAGATCGTGACGAAGAGGGAGCCGGGGGGCACCAGGGGGTTGCGATAGCGGTACTCGCTCGCAATGTCCACCGCGCAGGGAATGCGACAGATCTGCTCGATGAAGTAGCGGACCGTCGCGGCGGCGTGGAAGCTCGTTCCGCACGCGACGATATGCACGCCAGCCGTCCGTTTGAACACTTCACTGGCTGCCGGGCCGAAGGCGGCCTCGAGTAGATGTCCGTTGGCGACGCGCTCCTGCAGCGTGTCGGCGATGGCGCGGGGCTGCTCGTGGATCTCCTTCAGCATGAAGTGGCGGTACTGCCCCTTCTCGGCGGCATCCGCGTTGAGCTCGCTCTCGTGGACCGGCCGCTCGACCGTGTTGCCGTTGCCGTCGATGATGCGCACCGACTTGCGGCGGATCTCGGCGACGTCGCCCTCCTCCAGGAACATGAACCGGCGAGTGACCGGCAGCAGCGCGGCGACATCCGAGGCGACGAAGTTTTCCTCCACCCCCAAACCGATGACGACCGGACAGCCCTGGCGTGCGGCCACCACGCGCTCCGGATCTTTTTCGCTGACGACCGCCAGCGCATAGGCGCCTTCCAGCTCCGCGACGGTGGCACGCACTGCCTTGAAGAGATCGCCGAGAGTCTCCAGGTGGTGGTGGATCCGGTGTGCCACCACCTCCGTATCGGTTTCGGAGGCGAACTTGTAGCCGCGACGCTCGAGCTCGGCACGCAGCTCCTCATGGTTCTCGATGATGCCGTTGTGCACGATCGCCAGTCCGTCGAGGGAGACATGCGGGTGCGCATTGCGCTCGCTCGGGACTCCGTGGGTCGCCCAGCGGGTATGGGCGATCCCCAGCAGCCCCGAGGCGGGGCTGCGCTCGAGGGCCTCCTCGAGCATCCGCACCTTGCCGACGGTGCGCAGCCGGGCGAGATGTCCGGTCCCATTGAGGACCGCAATGCCCGCGGAGTCATAGCCGCGATACTCGAGGCGCCGCAGCCCCTCCATGAGAATGGGGACGATATTGCGCTCCGCGATGGCGCCGACGATTCCGCACATAGTGGGCAGGCCCTGGATGTTCTGGATACGCCAGTTTGCCTGAATTCGGCTCGCGACGGACCCCCGGGAACAGCGGGAGCGTAAGCTTGGGAGGCGTCCTTGTCGGCTTGGTGAAATCTCCTGCGCCGCGGCCCGATCCGCTAGCCGGCCACAGGCCGCCTAATGGACGGTGAAGACGTCTCTTCCGAACGGGCGCAGACCCGGCTCGCCCGCGTAGCCGAGGTGCCCAAGGTTGAAAATATCCTCCACGCTGCGCAACAGCGCATAGTGGTTGTAGGGCACTGAAGATACCGTCCCGGGACGGATGTACGGCGACAGCAACACCGCACCGACCCTGCCGCCTCCAGGTCCGCGGAAACCTGGCTGATCCGGAGCCGTCGGCAAAGGCTCCTCATTGCAGCAAGCATCGAAGGCGTCGGCCGCGGCGCCATCGGACTCATCGAAGGTGATGATGAGGAGACCGTCCTTGCGAAACGCGGGCGATCTGGTGATGACCGGCACCCATTCCTCGAGGAATCCGTTGATCCCCGCCAGGCCGCCGGTCGTGCCGTCGACGCAGCGGAGATCGTGGCCGTCGTTGCAAAGGTTCGGAGTGATGAACGAATAGTTGGGGGTCGTCGCGATTCGCCGCAGGTCGATCCTCAGCTCGTTCAGATTGACGATGTGCGCCGCGCAACGGGTGGGGTCGTCCAGGATGGTGTGAAAGTAGACGAACGGGTCATGCTTGGCGGCATATTGATCGCCGACTGCGGCCCGCTCGGTCTCATCGGCTTTTTGCCCGATCCGCGCCGCAGTACAGGTCTGGGGATCGTCGCGAGTCGGGTTGCCATCCAAGTCCTCCATGAAGCCCTTCCACTCGAGCCCTGCCTGCTCGAGCTGGTCCGGCAGGGTCTTCACGATCGCCGGGTACACGCAGCCGAACCCGATCACCTGGCCATGCTCATCGAGACCGCGGCGGATCGGCTGGAACTCGATCGGCTGCTGGCAGTCGCGCTGGGTCGCGGGATTCGGCGCCTGCCCGCTGACCAGCGCGATGTAGTTATCGAGGCTCCAATGCCCGGTCGCATAGTACTGGGTCAGGAGCGCGCCGCGGGCGGGCAGAACTTTGGCGAGGTACGGAGCGGGCGACCCCGGTCCAAAGGCCGCATCGAACGACTTGTTCTCGAGCACGATGAGGAATACATGGCGAATCGGCGGCAGCGTGCCGGTATGCAGATCCTCGGCGCGCACCGGGTTTGCGGCAGCGAGACCGAGAAGCGCAATTGCGAGCGCGCAAAGAAACGCGGGGACGAATCGAGCGGTAGCTTTCACCATGTCAATGAAGAGACGATTCTGCGGCACAGCGCCGGCGGGGCGCACTGTAACGCTGATCCGCGGCGCGCGCGAGCCGGACCGGAACGGCCCCCGGTCGGGGCCGTTCCGATGCCGCGCAGCCCCTTATTTCAGTCGCCGAGGGCGAGATCCGGCAGGACGGCCGTGCCCTCCTTGCGAACCGCATCGAGACTGCGAGGATTCAAACCGAGCGTCCTCAGGATCGTCGGCGCGATTTGCATCGTCGCAACAGGGGCCGTTATCGTGCGAGCGCGCAGCGACGGATTGGAGACTAGCAGCACCACGTTGGTATCGTCCAGCGCGAAGCCGCCGTGCTCCTCCTGCTTGCTCAGGCTTCCGGTGTACACAACGCCCGCGTTCGGCGTGACGATGATGTCAGGCGTGCGCGGGTCACCGCTCTCAGCGGGCAGTCCCGGTTTGCCGAACATCATCGCCAACTGGGGTCCGTAAAGAATTTGCCCGAGGCCGATCGTGCCGGCACTGTCTTCCAGTAGCGCCACGGCATCCGATGCGTCCACGCCGGATTTCAGCCAGAGGAGGGAGACATCGTCTTCCGTCGGACCGATTTGGTTCAGCTCGGAGTCCGGCAGGTACCCGGCACCGAGCACGCTCGACGGCGGCACTCCATTCGCGCCGGAGTGCCCCGGAATGGGATCGAACCGGTTCGGATCGATCGGCGATTGGCCGTGCTTGGCCGAGACGATGATAGTGGTCGAATCCAATAGGCGCCGGGCTCTGAGGTCGGAGACGAATTGCCCGATGGCCGTGTCGACGAACACGATCTCGCGTTTCAGCTCATCGCTCGGGGTAGCCGCCGCATCGAGGTAGCCGCCCTTGACGACCTGCCCGTTGATCCGCTCGATCAGCTTCTGCCCGACGCTCACCGACTGGAAGTTCATGCCGAATACATTCGGCACCTTGGCGCCTGCAGCGCCCATGTGCCTGCGGCCGGCGATCCAGTTGCGCACGGCATTCACCTTGAGCTGATCGTAACATTTGATGTTGTCGAAGTCGCCCGTCCAGTCCCCGCCGTTGTTGTTCGGGATTCTGGAGCAATCCAGACCCTTCGCGGTCCTGATACCCGGCAAGGGGATGAGGTTGGAGTTGATCTCCGGGCCGTAGAAATCATCCAGGTTGCTCGGCACACGGGTGCCGGTGGGACCGGAAGCCGCGGCATAGATCGGATGCTTGTCGGACCATGCCGTGTAGCCGCCTGCGGCGTGCACCACGCCGAAAATAGTGTTCGCGCGGACGAAGTTCCACGGATAAACCGGGATGCAGCCTTCGTACGGATCACGCACCAGGCGCAGCGGGTTGATGGCGTTCACCCCGCCGTCGTACCTGCTGTAGGTCCCCGTGCCGTCATCGAGACCGTTGAGCTTCGTTTGATCGTAGTCGTCGCCTTCCTCGTATTCCGTGCGGGTCCCGTTGGGCTGCCCCGCAATGCAGTTGCCGTGCAGTACGCCATTGCCGGTGTCATCGGCAGGCGGGGCCAGCACTCGATCGTAGGCAACGTCGTAATAGACGCCCACCAGCTTCGGCGAACCGCCGGTGACCATGGCCATGAGGCCTGGAAAAGAGTCCGAGGGTTTCGACGTTGCGGCACTCGTGTAATTCACGCCCGTTGTCGCGAGCGCGGCGAGATGGGGACAGGTGCCCGATGCCATGCAATTCTTCAGGTCAACGGCGTGCATGCCGTCGACGCTGATCAGGAGCACGTGCCGGCTATGCAGCTCATTGCCGTCGTGATTGCGGGCAAGATCGTCCGCGCCCTGGGCAAACGCGACCGTTGCGGCGCAAGCGGCCACCGCCGCCAGTACGGTACGGGAGATCGATATCATGGACATGCGGTGCCTCTCGAGTGGGGAAAACGCCATTCTTCTTGGCGAGACACACACACGCTAGCGCATGATTGCTACGCCTGCGTTGCACGGGAGAGGGTAGACCAACACCGGGGCCGCAGGAAGCGGCGATATAGGAGCTTACGGCGATCGGCCATAGGATTGGCCGACGGGTAAGATGAGCCCGGTGGAATGAAGCCCGAACAGATCCTCCGCTGAGGAGAGAGTAACTGGCGACGGTCGGCACGGTGACCCCGCTGGATTGTGGTTAGCCCGGCGCGCTCGCGAGCGAAATGTGGCGAGAGCACTTATGTGGCCAAGCGCGTCGGATGCCGAGAATGGCCGGTGGACCTAGGAGCGATCGTTCATATATTGACAGGGCAGTTGACAGGCAAGATTCCGCTTGCCTATTATTAGGGCAAGTTAATCCTTGCATGTAACACGTGGCAGAAAGCGACGACACCGACCTGCTGTTCAAGGCCCTGGCGGATCCCAGCCGGCGGAAGCTCCTGGACCTGCTGCATGCGCACGACGGACGCACGCTCAGCGAGCTGTGCAAACACTTGGATATGACGCGGCAGGGCGTGACGCAGCACTTGGACGCATTGCAGGCAGCGAACATGGTCACCACCGTCCGACGCGGGCGCGAAAAGCTGCACTTCCTCAATCCGGTGCCGCTGCAGGAGATCTACGAGCGGTGGATCGCCAAGTTCGAAAAGCCCCGCCTGAAAGCCCTTTCGGATCTGAAGAAACGACTGGAGAAATCCAATGGCTAGATCGAAGTTTGTCTACGTGACGTACATTCGCACCACGCCGGAGAAGCTCTGGTCAGCGCTGACGGACGCGGAATTTATGAGACAATACTGGTTCGGCACACACTGTGACAGCCAATGGACGCCGGGTTCCCCGTGGAAGATGGTGTATTCCGATGGAACCATCACCGACGCCGGCGAGGTCATCGAGGCCGCACCACCGGGGCGGTTGGTGATCCGATGGCAGCATCAGAAAAGGCCCGAGCTCAAGGCTGAAGGTGACTCGATCTGCACGATGGAGCTGGAACAGATTGGCACCGCGGTCAAGCTCTCCATCACTCATACCATTGAGTGCGAACCTTCGAAGCTGATCGAGGCGGTATCCGGCGGCTGGCCCAAGATCCTCTCCAACCTCAAATCCCTGCTGGAGACGGGCTCCATCGCTCTCTCCGGAAAGGAATAGCTATGGCTGCTGACATTCTCTGCCTTGTTCTCGCGGCTTTGGTGCTCGCCGGCAGTCCGGCTGCTAAAGCAGCGACCGCAGCGATTGGGACGGTGAAGAACATCGTTCTGGTGCATGGCGCTATCACGGATGGCTCAGGATGGCGCGGCGTTTACGAGATCCTCACGAGAGACGGATACCACGTGAGCGTCGTCCAGGAGCCTCTCACGGGTCTCGCCGATGACGTCGCGGCGACGAAACGTGTCATCGACCTACAGGATGGACCTGTCATCCTGGCGGGCCACAGCTATGGCGGCACCATCATCACGGTTGCTGGCGCCGATCCGAAGGTGCGAGCGCTCGTGTACGTTGCGGCGCTACAGCCCGACAGAGGCGAAACCACCAACAGGCTGGCCGCGTCGATGCCAGGAACGGTCCCTGCGAGCGATCTCAAGCAGACCAAGGACGGCTTCATCTTCATCGACCCAACCAAATTCACGGCCGACGTGGCAGCCGATCTGCCTCGCCCGGAGGCGGAATTCATGGCGAACGCACAAGTGCCGGTGGCGACAGCCGCATTCGATGCGCCGGTGACGGTCGCTGCGTGGCACCATAAACCGAGTTACGGGATCATCGCCACGGAAGATCGCGAGCTCAACCCGATGCTGGCGCACTGGATGTACAGACGCTCAAGAGCAAAGATCACGCAGATCAAGGCCAGTCATTTGGTGTACATCTCCCACCCCGGCGCAGTTGCACGCGTGATCGAAAGAGCCGCCTGCGAAACTCGAGCAAATGGAGGAGCAGACCCATAACGAGACTGTATCTCTTCCCGCCGTCGGGGCGCGTCCTCGGCATCGAGCCCAGTTTTATGTGGCGTTCTTAGAGCAAGTCTTCAGGGGAAGGAGCTCCCTGCGCCCCATGCGCCACATATGCTCGGTGGCGACATTTGTGCCCAAATGTGCTCAGGCACATTTCGGGCACTTCTCTTTACGAGACATCAGCTTGCTATGCGGACGGCAGAAGTGCCGTCGCGTGACTCAGCCGCGCCCGATAAGCGCGGTGTCTCGATGCTATTTCTTTTGCTTGGTGGGCCGCGTCCAGCTCTCGATGGTCGTCTGGCGCGCGCGCGCGATGGTGAGCTTTCCCGCAGGTACTTGATTCGCGACCGTCGAGCCCGCGGCAACCGTGGCCCCGGCGCCGACAGTGATGGGAGCCACGAGGACGCTGTTGGAACCCGTGTGCGCATCGTCTTCGATCACGGTGCGGTGTTTATTGACACCGTCATAGTTCGCGATGATCGTGCCGGCGCCGATGTTGACGCGCGCCCCCACGTGCGCGTCCCCCACGTAAGACAAGTGATTGGCTTTCGACTCGTCCGCCATCGTCGAATTCTTGACCTCGACGAAGTTGCCGACGTGCACGCCGCCGGCCAGCCGCGATGTCGGCCTGAACCGGGCAAACGGCCCAATGTTACACTTTGGCCCGATCACCGCTCCTTCGATGACGCAATGGGGAAAGAGCTGCGTGTCATCGCCGATCTGCGCGTCCCGAACGACGCAGCCCGGCCCGATGCGCACCCGATCCCCGAGCTTCACGGTTCCTTCGAACACGACATTGACATCGATGAACACATCCTTCCCATGGGTCACCCGACCCCGCACATCGATCCTTGCCGGGTCCGCGATCGTCACTCCCGCCAGCATCAGCGCCCGCGCGGCCCGCTGCCGGCACTGCGACTCCAGCATGGCGAGCTGCACTTTGTCGTTCACGCCGAGTGCCTCGATGGCATCGGCACACCCCAATGGATTGACCGCCACGCCATCCTTGACTGCCATCGCGATGACATCGGTGAGGTAGTACTCGCGCTGCGAGTTGTCCGCCTTCAGCCCCCGCAGCCAGCGCTGCAAGAGTCCGGCGGGCGCAGCAATCACCCCCGTGTTGCACTCCCGGATCGAGCGCTCCTCCGCCGAGGCGTCCTTTTGCTCCACGATCCGTTCCACGCGCCCGTTGGCGTCGCGCACGATCCGTCCATACCCCGTCGGATCGTCCACTGTCATCGTAAGCAGCGCGGCCTGCCGCGGCCCGGCAAGCGCCACCAGCTGCACGAGCCTCTCCCGGCCGAGCAGCGGCACATCTCCATACAGAATGAGGGCCACATGGTCTTCCGGCACCTTGGGTATGGCCTGCAGCACCGCATGCCCCGTCCCCAGCTGCTGCGCCTGCAATGTCCACTCCACTGCGTCAGCCGCGAGCGCCTCGCGTACGCGCTCACCTCCATGTCCATACACTACATGGATTGCCGCGGGGTCCAAGGACCGGGCCGTAGCAATGACGTGCGCGAGCAGTGGCTGCCCGGCGAGCGGCTGCAGGACTTTCGGCAGTGCGGACTTCATCCGCTTCCCCTCGCCTGCGGCAAGGATGATGACCGACAAGGGGGCAGTACGCCCCGAGTTTGATTTAGTCATGTCGCACCCGTAAGGGGAGCATGCATTGCAGGAACTGTCCGGACGGCTTTTAGAACTGCCTGCCTGAACTCGCAAGGCTTCCCGCCCGACTCTCGGGACTGCCCGCCCCGAAGACTGCGCAAAGTACCTTTTTACGACCGCAGCTTGCGCAACCGCTCGATGATCTTCAACTGCGCCGCCGCCCGCGCCAACTCCGCCAGCGCCTCCGCCTGCGTGATGTGCCCGCCGCGATCTCTCAGCGCCTCTTCCGCCCGCTGCTTCGCGGCCAACGCCGCCGCCTCATCGATGTCCTTGGCCCGCAGCGCCGTATCCGCCAGCACTGTCACCTTGGAAGGCTGCACTTCGATGGCGCCGCCGCCCACGAAAAAGTGCTGCTCCTGCCCATCCGGCGTCTGCACCCGCACCTCCCCCGGCTTCAGCAGCGAGAGCAGCGGCGCATGCCGCGGTGCCACCCCAATGTCTCCCTCGGAAGCCGGGGCGAACACCATCGCAGCCTCTCCGGAGAAGATCTGCCCCTCGGCGCTGACGATGTCAACATGAATAGTGTGCGGATCGGCCATGGACGAACCTCTACTGCAGCGTCTTCGCCTTGGCGACCGCCTCATCGATGGAGCCGACCATGTAGAAGGCCTGCTCCGGCAGCGAGTCGAACTCGCCGCTGATGATGCCCTTGAAGCCGCGGATGGTTTCGGCCAGCGGCACGATCTTGCCGTCCTGCCCGGTAAACACCTTGGCGACATTGAACGGTTGCGACAGGAAGCGCTGCACCTTGCGCGCGCGATATACCGTCAGCTTGTCATCCTCCGACAGCTCGTCCATGCCGAGGATGGCGATGATGTCCTGCAGCTCCTTGTAGCGCTGCAGCACCGCCTGCACACCGCGTGCCGTGTTGTAGTGCTCCTCGCCAACCACCAGCGGGTCGAGCTGCCGGCTGGTGGAGTCGAGCGGATCCACCGCCGGGTAGATGCCGAGGGAGGCGATCTGCCGCGACAGCACCACGGTCGCATCCAGGTGCGCGAAGGTCGTGGCGGGCGAGGGGTCCGTCAGGTCGTCCGCAGGCACGTACACCGCCTGAATGGACGTAATGGACCCCGTCTTGGTGGAAGTGATGCGCTCCTGCAGCACGCCCATTTCCTCCGCCAAGGTCGGCTGGTAGCCCACCGCCGAAGGCATGCGTCCGAGCAGCGCCGATACCTCGGTGCCCGCGAGCGTGTAACGATAGATGTTGTCGATGAAGAAGAGCACGTCACGGCCCTTGCCGCCGTCCTCGCGCGTCTCGTCGCGGAAGTACTCCGCCATCGTGAGGCCCGTGAGCGCCACGCGCAGGCGGTTGCCCGGTGGCTCATTCATCTGACCGTAGACCATCGCCACCTTTGAGTTCGACAGGGTCTTCGGGTCGATGACGCCCGACTCGATCATCTCGTGATAGAAGTCGTTGCCCTCGCGGGTACGCTCGCCGACGCCCGCGAACACCGACAGACCGCTGTACTGCTTGGCGATGTTGTTGATCAGTTCCAGCATGTTGACGGTCTTGCCGACGCCGGCGCCCCCGAAGAGGCCCACCTTGCCGCCCTTGGCGAACGGCACCAGCAGATCGATGACCTTGATGCCCGTGACCAGAAGATCCTGGCCACCCGCCTGGTCCTCGAAGGATGGCGGCGCACGGTGGATCGACAACTGCTGCGGCGATTCCACGGGGCCACGGTTGTCCTGCGGATGGCCGAGCACGTCCATGATGCGGCCGAGCGTAGCCTTGCCCACCGGCACCGTGATGGGCGCACCCGTCGCGACCACGGACAGCCCGCGCCGCAGGCCCTCGGAGGGTCCCATGGCGATCGCGCGCACGATGCCGTCCCCGAGCTCCTGCTGCACTTCCAGCGTGAGGTCGGAGTCTTTCAGCTTCAACGCCTCATAGACGTGCGGGATGGCATTGCGCGGAAACTCGACGTCGATGACGGCGCCGATGATCTGGGTGATGGTGCCTTCGGCTGTGTTAGCCATGGAGGTTCCTCAATAGAAAATTATACCGCGGCAGCTCCGCCGACGATCTCGGAGAGCTCCTTGGTGATCGCGGCCTGGCGGGCCTTGTTGTAGATGAGTTGCAGCTCGTTGATCAGCTTGCCGGCATTGTCGGAGGCGGCCCCCATGGCAATCATCCGTGCCGCCATCTCGGAAGCGACGTTCTCGACCGCCGCGCGGTAGACCTGCGATTCAATGTAGCGCATCAGCAGGCCGTCGAGGATCTGCGCGGCTTCCGGCTCGTAGATGTAATCCCAGTGCTCCTGCAATCCCTCGGTGTCCATGGCCTCGATGGGCAACAGCTGCTCGACCACGGGCTTCTGCGTCATGGTGTTGACGAACTGGGCGTTCACCAGGAAGAGCCGATCGATCTTGCCCTCCCGGTAGCTGTCCAGCATCACCTTGACGGTGCCGATGAGATCCTTCACGTGCGGCCGGTCGCCGAGGTGCGCGACGTTGGCGAGGATCGGCACGCCGATACGGCGGAAGAAGGCGAGCCCCTTGGCGCCGATCAGGCAGAGATTGACCGTCGCGCCCTTGCGCTGCCACTCGCGCATGAGATAGAGCGTCTGCTTGAAGACGTTGGCGTTGAGCGCGCCGGCGAGCCCGCGGTCAGTGGCGACCACGATGATGCCGATGCTCTTGACCTCGTCCCGCGGCTGCAGGAAGGGATGGCGATAATCAGGGTTGGCCTCGGTCAGGTGCCCAATGACCACGCGCATCTTCTCCGCATAAGGGCGCGCCTGACGCATGCGATCCTGGGCACGGCGCATCTTGCTCGTGGCCACCATCTGCATGGCCTTGGTGATCTTCTGAGTGTTCTTCACACTCGCGATCTTGGAGCGTATTTCCTTGGTGCCTGGCATGACGGCAGAAGGTCAGTAGGTTCCGGTCTTGAGGAAGTCCTCGACGCACTTCTTCAGCTCCGCCTCGTTGTCCTTGAGCTTCGGGTCCTTGTTGATGCGATCGAGCATCGGCTGATAGCTGGTGCGCGCGAAGGCCTGCAGCGCCGCCTCGAAGGCGACCAGCTTCTTCAACTCCACCTTGTCCATGAAGCCATTGTTGACGGCATAGATGGAAAGCGCCATTTCCGCCACCGACATCGGGGCGTACTGCTTCTGCTTCATCACCTCGGTGACGCGCTGGCCGCGCTCGAGCTGGCGGCGGGTGGCCTCATCGAGGTCGGAAGCGAACTGCGAGAAGGCGGCGAGCTCACGATACTGCGCCAGGGCGAGACGGATGCCGCCGCCCAGCTTCTTGATGATGTCGGTCTGCGCGGCGCCGCCGACGCGCGACACCGAGATGCCGGCGTTCATGGCCGGGCGGACACCGGCATTGAAAAGATCGGTCTCGAGGAAGATCTGCCCGTCGGTGATGGAGATGACGTTGGTGGGGACGAACGCCGTGACGTCGCCCGCCTGTGTCTCGATGATCGGCAGTCCGGTGAGCGAGCCCGTCTTGCCCTTCACCGCGCCCTTGCTGACCTGCTCGACGTACTCCTCGTTGACACGCGCGCTGCGCTCGAGCAAGCGCGAGTGGAGATAGAACACGTCGCCGGGGAATGCCTCGCGGCCCGGCGGTCGCCGCAGCAACAGCGAGATCTGTCGATACGCGACCGCCTGCTTCGACAGATCGTCGTATACGATCAGGGCGTCCTCGCCATTGTCCATGAAGAACTCGCCCATCGTGCAGCCCGAGTAAGCTGAGATGTACTGCATGGCAGCCGGGGTCGAGGCCGAAGCGGCGACGATGATCGTGTGCTTGAGGGCGTCGTGCTCCTCGAGCTTGCGCACCACGTTGGCGATGGTCGATTGCTTCTGACCAATCGCGACGTAAATGCACTTCACCCCCGACGATTTCTGGTTGATGATCGTGTCGACCGCGAGCGCGGTCTTGCCGGTCTGCCGATCGCCGATGATGAGCTCACGCTGGCCGCGGCCGACCGGCACCATGGAGTCGATCGCCTTGTAGCCGGTCTGCACCGGCTGGCTGACCGATTTGCGGTAAATGACGCCCGGCGCCACGCGCTCGATCGGCGCCGTGCGCGTGGCGTTGATGGGACCCTTGCCATCGATCGGCCGGCCCAGCGAATCGACCACACGCCCGAGAAGCTCGCGGCCGATCGGCACCTCGAGGATGCGGCTCGTGGTCTTGACCTGGTCGCCTTCGCGCAGGTGCTTGTAGTCGCCGAGCACCACGGCCCCGACGGAGTCCTGCTCGAGGTTGAGCGCCAGACCGAAGGTGTTGCCCGGAAACTCCAGCATCTCGCCGTAGCGCGCGTCGGCCAGACCATGGATTCGCGTGATGCCATCGGTGACCGACACAATCGTGCCGACGTTGCGCGCCTCCGTGACGGACTTGAAGCCTTCGATCCGCTGCTTGATCAGATCGCTGATTTCGCTTGCCTTGATGGCCATGAGAGTGTTTCCCCGAAAAATTACTTAGGCTGTCAGCTCGTAAGCGATGCGCTCGAGCCGTGCGCGCAGCGAGCCGTCGATCACCAGATCCCCGGCCCGTAGTACGGCGCCGCCAATGAGCGCCGGGTCCGTGGCGCATTGCAGCCGGACCGACCGTCCCAGCCGCCGCTCGAGCGCAGCGGCCAGCTTGTCTCGCTGAGAATCATCGAGTGGCGCCGCGGAGGTGACCGTCACGTCGATGACGCCCTCAGCCTCACCCTTGAGCTCATCGAAGCGCGCCGAGATCTGCGGCAGCAGAGCCAGTCGTCGATTGGCCGCGAGTGTGCGGACGAAGTTGCCACCCTGTTCATCGAGCTGCGGGCCCGCGATCCCGATGATGAGCGCGGCCAGCTCCTCGGGCGTGACACGAGGGTTGCCGAGCAGCTCTTCGACCCTCGAGTCGCCAACGACCGCAGCCGAGGTCCGCAGCGCCTCCGACCAGGGGCCGAGACGTTTGCGGTCGCGCGCCTCCTCGAAGGCCGCTTTCGCGTAGGGCCGGGCAATGGTGCTCTTATCCGCCATCCGTCATCGCTCCGTCAGATCTGCGCCGCGAGCTTGCTGATGAGCTCCTGGTGCGCGCGCGGATCGATCTCGCGCTCGAGGAGCTTGGAGGCTGCCGCGACGGCGAACTCGCCGATCTCGCGCCGCAGGCTCTCACGCGCGCGCGAGGCCTCGAGGCCGATCTGCTGCTGCGCGGAAGCCACGAGACGCTGGCCCTCCTGGTTGGCGTTGACCCGCGCCTCCTCCAGGATGCCGTTCGCGCGATGTTGCGCCTGCTCGATGATCTGTCCGCCGCGCTCACGCGCCTCGCGCAAAATCTCGTTGGCACGCTCCTGCGCCTGTGCGAGCTCATGCTCTCCCTTGTCCGCTGCGGCCAGCCCCTGCGCGATCTTGCGCTGGCGCTCCTCGATGATGGCCATGAGGGGCGGCCAGCCCCAGCGCATCGTAATCCAGATGAGCAGGCCGAAAACGACCATCTGAATGATGAGAGTGAGATTGATGTTCACGCTCTATTCCTCAAGGACTCACGTCGATGCTCGCGGTGGTCGGCCAGACTCAATGCACTCCCGAAAGGAAGGGATTCGCGAACATGAAGAAGAGCGCGAACGCGATGCCGATGAACGCCACGGCGTCGAGCAGGGCCGCCACGATGAACATTCTGACGAGCAAGGCGGGCGCAAGCTCGGGCTGGCGGGCCATGCCCTCGAGGAAACGGCCGCCGAGGATACCGAAGCCGATGGCGGTGCCAAACGCTCCCATGCCGAAAATCAGTCCGCATGCAAGCGCGGTCATTGCTTCTACGAATGCAACGTTACTCATTCAAATCTCCGTTGGGTGATACCGGAATTGGTTGCGACATTGGGGTGCTTCAGTGATGCTCGGAGGCCTGCGACAGATACACAATCGTGAGCATCATGAAAATGAAGGCCTGCAGCGCCGCCACGAATATGTCGAAAAACGTCCAGGCCAGCCCGAGCCCTACCTGTCCGAGGATCCGCAGCCATCCGGTCGCCGACATGAGCGCGGTGGAGGCACTCGACAGCGTGAGCAGCGCGAGCAGCGCGAACACCATCTCACCCGCGTACATGTTGCCGTAGAGACGCAGCGCGAGCGAAACGGGGCGGGCGAGGAAACTCGGCAACTCCATGACGAAGTTGATCGGCACGAAGAGCGCCTGCACAACCCAATTCCTGCTGCTGAAGGGATGCAGGGTGAGGCTGCCGATGAAGCCGCCGAGCCCTTTCATCTTGATGTTGTAGAAGATGATCAGGAAAAAAACAGGGAGCGACAGTCCGAACACCACGTTGAGATCGGTGCTTGGCACGATGCGCAGGTGCCCCAGGCCGACGGATTGGGCCGCGCTCGGCAGCAGATCGATCGGGATGATGTCCATCAGGTTGAAAAGGAACACCCAGCAGAGGATGGTGATCGCGAGCGGTGCGATGAGCGGACTCGCGCCTGCGAAAGCGTCCTTCACCTGGGCATCGACGAACTCGACGATCATCTCGATGAAGCATTGCAGTTTGCCGGGAACCCCGGAGGTCGCGCGTCTTGCCACACCGACGAAGAAGCCGCCGAAGACCACGGCCAGCAGGATCGAGAAAATCACCGTGTCAAAGTTGAGGAGGGAGAAGTCAACGATGCCGCGCGGGGCGTGATTCGTCAGGAACGTGATGTGATGCGTGATGTATACGCCCGGGCTCTCGGCCGGCGTCCCCTCGCTCACGAACATGAAACTAAACATGGTGACGTCCTCAACCCTGCGCGCCGCGCAGCGGCCGCATCGGCAATCTGGCCGGCAGCGCCAATCCGAGCGCCAGCCAATACACGATGAACGTCACCCCGAAGGTGACGAGAAGCGCGAGGGGGGCAGGATGCAGCCAGTGCAGGACGGCCACGAAGAGCACCACCACCACTACGAGCTTCAGTATTTCCCCGCCAAAGAAGGTCGCAAGCAGTCGTGCCGGGCTCACGGCCGCCGACTGCCGGAAGGCAACCGCGACCATCGCAAAGCTCGCCACGGTCGCGATCCCCCCGCCGAGCAGCGCGGACAGTGCCGCGCCGCGGCCTGCCAGCAGCCAGCCGACGAGCGCCGCGATGAGGGTCACTCCCGCCTGTCCCAGCACGATTGTGAACGCCAGCCGCCTCGCGGCTGGCAGATCGATAGCGACCGCCACTCTATAACCCCAAGTCTTGCGACACGCCCGCACCCCGCCCCGCACGCTCGAGCGTGTCACTCAGTCACGTGGGGTTCGATCAGGGCGCCCGCCGGCTCGAAAACTGCAGCACCGGTCTGCAGTTTTTGCCTTATCCGACAGGCACTTGCGCCCGATCGAAGGGCAAAGTCGCGGAATTATAGTGATCCCGTTCCGAAAAGGCCATACACGGCGCGCCAGGTCTCGGTAGGCTCGAAAGAAGTGACCTCAATCCGGGCACCCGAGTGCCAGGGCGAGGCGGTGCCTTTCGGCAAAGCGTCGCTTGGCTCCGCCGAGCGGGTGCCCCTGGAGCACCCGGGGCTCGCGCGCAGCACGAAAGGGCAGCGCAATGTGCCCGGATCCAGCGCTTCTACTAGCTGATGTGCGCCAGGATTCCGTCGAGCTCGTCGAGGCTGTTGTAGCTCACCACGACCTTTCCCTTGCCGGCCTGCGAGTGTTGGATGAGGACCTTCGCCCCAAGCTTGTCGGCAAGCTCCTGCTCCAGCCGCCGCACATCCGGATCACCCGCCACGCCATTCTCGCGCCCTGCGCCGGCTTCGCCGTCCTTGCCGCGCTGCATGCGCCGCACCAGCGCCTCGGTCTCGCGCACCGACAGACTCTTCTTCGCCACGATCGTCGCCACTTCCGCCTGCTGCCGCCGGGCCGACAGAGCCAGCAGCGCGCGGGCGTGGCCCATCTCCAGCTCGCGCCGCTCGAGCAGCGCACCGACCTCCGGAGCGAGCTCGAGCAGGCGCAGCAGGTTGCTGACGGCCGCGCGCGAGCGGCCCACGGCCTCTGCGGCCTGCGCGTGGGTGAGCTCGAACTCAGTGATGAGGCGCTCGAGCGCCCGCGCCTCTTCGAGAGGATTCAGGCTCTCGCGCTGGATGTTCTCGATCAGCGCGACGGCGATCGCCGCCTCGTCGGGAATGCGGCGGATGACCGCGGGAATGTTGGCGAGGCCGGCGATCTGCGCGGCGCGCCAGCGGCGCTCGCCGGCAATGATCTCGTAGCGCTGCGATTCCCCGGGAGCGGGTGCCGCGATCGGCCGCACTACGATCGGCTGAACCACGCCCTGTGCCTTGATGGAGGCGGCCAGCTCCTCGAGCGTCTCCGGACGCATGTCGATGCGCGGTTGATAACGCCCGCGCTGCAGGACATCGAGCGGCAGGCGCGCCAGCTCTTCGTCCAGGGGTGCTGCAGCAGAAGCGGAGGCTGGGTGCGGCTGCTCGCCGGCAGCCGCCGGCCGCGGCGCGCTCATCTGGCCGAGGAGGTCGGCCAAGCCCCGGCCCAGGGTTGGCTTTTTCTGGATCACGAGGCGCCGCTCCCGGCGGCGATGTCGTCCACGCGCGTCGCCTCGGCCTGGTCCGCGCCGCCGGGCTGCGGCTCGGCCGCGGCTGGATTCTCGGCAGAGGCACCGGCAGCCGGCGCCGAAGCGGCCGGACCCGCGCCGGCATCGGCCGCAGACGCCGCGCGGGCGGGCTGCAGAGCCTCTTCCTCCCGCCGGATCATCTCGCCCGCGAGCGCGAGATACGCCAGCGCGCCGCGCGACTCCTTGTCATGAAACAACACCGGCCGCCCGAAGGACGGCGCCTCCGCGAGGCGGATGTTGCGAGGAATGACGGTGCGAAAGACCTTGTCGCCGAAATGCATGAGGAGCTGCGCGCTCACCTCGTTCGCGAGGTTGTTCCGCGGATCGAACATGGTGCGCAGGATACCCTCGATCTCGAGCGCCGGGTTGACGGCCACGCGGATCTGCTCGATCGTGCCGACCAGCGCCGACAGGCCTTCGAGTGCGTAGTACTCGCACTGCATGGGAATCAGCACGCTGTCCGCCGCGACCAGCGAATTCACCGTGAGCATGTTGAGAGCCGGCGGGCAGTCGATGAGGATCACATCGTACGCACCGCGCGCCGGCGCGAGCGCGCGGCGCAGACGAGTCTCGCGACCGACGGTCTGGGTGAGAAGCCGTACCTCGGCGGAGGTCAGGTCCTGATTGGCGGGCAGCAGCGCATAGCCGCCATGCTCGACCTTGCAGAGCGCCGACTCCAGCGCCGCCTCGCCGAGCAGCACTTCGAGCGTGCCGCGCGCGAGCTGCGCCTTGTCGATTCCGCTGCCCATGGTCGCGTTGCCCTGCGGATCGAGGTCCATGAGCAGGACGCGGCGGCGAGTGGCCGCGAGAGAGGCGGCCAGATTGACGGCGGTGGTGGTCTTACCGACGCCGCCCTTCTGATTGGCGACCGCGATGACGCGCTTCATGCGCCAAGTGTACATGCCTCAAGCTCGCGGGAAGCAGGCGCGGGCCGCTGCCGCACCCGCGGGACCGGGCAAGTACCCGCAGAGGCTCGCTGGAACGGCCGCAGGTCCGCTCCAGCCAATGGACAAATAGGCTTAGGCGACCATTCGGCGCGCGCCCCGCGCCAGCCGCTCGCGTGCCATCTGGTCGGCGATCGTGCTCGTGGGCCGGCCCTCGCGCCGGGCGCGCTCGAAGATCTCGGTGAGGCGCCCGGGAATCTTTTCGATCTCCGCCCTCACCTGGGCCGCAGTCGCGCCGCCCCGATATTCATGGGCGACGCTGATGATGCCGCCCGCGTTGATGACGTAGTCAGGGGCATAAAGGATCCCTGCGCGTGTCACAGCCTCGCCGTCCTCAACGCGCGCGAGCTGGTTGTTGGCAGCGCCGGCAACGATCCGCGCGCGCAAGGCCGGGATCGAGCGCGAATCGAGCACCGCGCCCAGGGCGCACGGGGCCAGGACATCCACATCCTGCGAGAGAATCGACTCCGCGGGTACTTCGTGGGCGCCGAGCTCCTCGCAGACTCGCTGCGCCACGCCGACGCGAGAGTCCGCGACATGAAGAGATGCGCCCTCGGCCGCGAGCTGCCGGCAGAGCGGATAGCCGACGCCGCCGAGCCCCTGCACCGCGATCTTGAGCCCCTCGAGGCTCGAGCGGCCGAGACGAAACCGGACGGCAGCTTTCAGGCCGAGAAATACGCCGAGCGCCGTCTTGGGGCCCGGATCTCCGCCAGCCGGCCCGCCTGCCTCCGTGCCGCGCGCCGACTCCCCAGCGAGCCCGCTCACAAACCGCGTGACGCGAGCGACATGCTCCATGTCCGTCGTGCTCGTCCCAACGTCCTCGGCGGTGATGTAGCGTCCGCCGAGGGAGTCGACGCAGCGCCCGAATGCCTCCATGCGCTGGCGGGTCTTGTCCCGCGAATCGCCGATGACCACGGCCTTGCCGCCGCCGAAGGGCAGCTCGGCCATGGCGTTCTTGTAGCTCATGCCGCGTGAAAGCCGGAGCGCGTCCACGACCGCGTCGCAGGACGTTGCATAGGGCCACATGCGACAGCCGCCTGCCGCCGGCCCCAGGGCGGTGGAATGGATGGCGATGATGGCGCGCAGGCCCGAAGCCGCGTCATAGCCGAACACCACCTGCTCGTGGGCGTCGAAGTCGCGCATCTGAAAGAGGTCCATCGCACCGAGCTCCGCCAACCGGGGAGCGCCCACGATACCCGCCGGGTCCTGCACTGCGCGTGACAAAGGTTGCCCTTTAGCGCGGCGCGGTGAATCATTCATTTCACCATGGGCTTGATGGGCGAGATGGGCAATGCAGGCGGACCTCGATCGCGGCGATGTGCGGATCCTGGATCTGATCCAGGATCATGGAGACCTTTCGGCGGCAGAGATCGCGGAGCGGCTGGGCATGACGGCCTCGACCTGTTGGCGGCGCGTGAGCCGGCTCGAGGAGCTGGGCGTCATCCGCAAGCGAGTGGCGCTGCTCGATCGCGAGAAAGCGGGGCTCAACGTGCTCGTCTTCTCACACGTGAAACTGGCCGGCCACGGACGCGATGCGCTGCTCAGATTCGAGCAGGCGGTGCGCCAGCATCCGGAGATCCTGGAGTGCTACACGTTGATGGGCGAGACCGACTTCCTGCTGCGCATCGTCTGCCGTGACATCAAGGCCTACGAGGCGTTCTTCCTCGATCACCTGTCGCGCTTTCCGGGCGTGCAATCGGTCCATTCCTCCATCGCGCTGTCGGTGATCAAGGAGACCACCGCCCTCCCGCTCCGTGGGCCCACCTGATTCCCGTGCTTCGGACCGAAAGCAAATCATCAAGCGGCCCAGGGCCGCTCCCTGGGCCGCGAGGTCGAAAAAGCCGTACGGCTGGCCGCGAAAATCGCCGGGAGCGATTTTCGCCAATAAGTCAGTGCGAGGTGCCTGACATCAGCATGATGAGACAGCGGTCCTCCGCCAGTCCGGGGACGGCGAGGGTGTACGACTCGGCCACCCGCCAGAGTCGCGGCAAGGCATCGAGCTCGGCCTGGGGCCACTTGCCTTTCATGGCAAGTACATGCGTGTCGCTGCCGCAAAGCGGCGCCACGGTTTCCAGCAGCTCCGGCAGCGGCGCGAACGCGCGCGCCACTACGGTGTCGAACGGCCGTTCGGGGCGCATCGTCTCCACGCGCGTCTGCAGCGGCTCCACGTTCATCAGTCCCAGGGTGCGCATCGCGTGTGAGACGAAGCGGATCTTCTTGCCGTTGGAGTCGATGAGGGTGAAGCGTCGCTCCGGGTTCACCAGCGCGAGCGGCAAGCCGGGAAATCCCGCTCCGGTACCGACATCGGCGATGGCGGCGCCATGCAGATGACGATGAACGGCCAGGCTGTCGAGCACATGATGACTGACCATGGCTTCGATGTCGGCGATGCCGGTGAGATTGAACTGGCGATTCCACCGCGCCAGCTCCTCGAGGAGCTGGCGCAGCCGGGCGGCATCGTGCTCCGTCAGCGCCACGCCCAGAGCGGCGGCATCGTGTACGAGACGCTGAAGCATCGAGTGATCATATTCTCTTGGCCATGAGACTGCTGCTCGTAGAAGACGATGCCATGATCGGCGAGGCGATCCGCGAGGGCCTCAGACGCGAGGGTTTCGCCGTGGACTGGGTACATGACGGGGACTGCGCATCCCAGGTCCTGCGGACCGAGGCCTTCGACCTGCTGCTGCTCGATCTGGGGCTCCCGCGCAAGGGCGGCCTCGAGGTCCTGGCCACCGCTCGCGCGCATGGGCAGGAGCTTCCGGTGCTCATCATCACTGCACGCGATGCCGTCTCCGACCGAGTGCAGGGACTGGATGCCGGAGCCGACGACTATCTGGTCAAGCCGTTCGATCTGGACGAGCTCGCGGCACGCATACGCGCCCTTCTGCGCCGCAAGTCCGGACGCACGGCGCCCGCTATCGAGCATCTGGGCGTGGCCCTCAATCCCGCCACGCACACCGTGACGCGCGATGGCCGGGAGATCGCGCTCTCGCCGAAGGAGTTCGCGCTGCTGCAGCTGCTGATGGAGAGGCCGGGGACGATCCTCTCGCGGGCGCGGATCGAGGAGCGTCTATATGGCTGGGGCGAGGAGGTCGAGAGCAACGCCGTCGAAGTCCACATTCACGGGCTGCGGCGCAAGCTCGGCGCGGATTTCGTCCGCAACGTGCGCGGTGTCGGCTATCGGGTGCCGCCCGCATGAAGGCAATCTCGCTGCGGACAAGCTTGCGTGCGCGTCTGCTCGTGTGGCTGCTGGGCGGCGTGGTGCTCGTCGGCGTGGCGGGAGGGCTCGTCGTGTACCGTAACGCTCTTGCGGAGGCGGACGCGTTCTTCGACTACCACCTGAAGGAAACGGCGCTCTTCCTGCGCGATCAGCCGGTCGAGTATCAATTTCCGACGCCCATCCCACCCAACGATGTCGCCTATGACTTCGTCGTCCAGATCTGGACGATCGACGGCCGGCGGATCTACATCGGCCCGGAGCAGGCGGTGCTGCCCAACTCCACGGCGATCGGCTACTCGACAGTCAACACCGTTGGCGGGCAATGGCGGGTCTACGGCACCGTCTCGCCGACGAAAGTCGTGCAGGTGGCGCAGCCGATGAGCGCACGCCGCCAGCAGGCGGCGCAGCTCGCCCTGCGCACACTGGCGCCTTTTGCGCTGCTGATGCCGCTCTTGGGGCTCCTCGTCTGGTTCGCGGTGGGTCGCGCGCTGCAACCGCTGCAACGGCTGGCGAAGGCAGTGAAGGCGCGCCGGGTCAACGCGCTCGAGCCGCTCTCGGACGAACGACTGCCGGAAGAGGTCGGCCCGCTCGTGAGCGCGCTCAACGACCTGTTGGGGCGTTTGACCGCGGCTCTCGACCGCGAGCGCGCCTTCATGGCCGATGCCGCACACGAGCTGCGCACGCCGCTCACGGCGCTGCATCTGCAGCTGGGCACGCTGGCGCGGGCGGGAACGGAGGCGGAGCGCGGCGAGGCGATGGGCAAGCTGTCCGAGGGAGTGCAGAGAGCGATCCGGCTGGTCGAGCAGATGCTCGCGCTCGCCCGGCAGGAGCCGCGCGCAGAGCCGGCACGCACTCGGTTCGCGCTCGATGAGTTAGCGCGCGAAGTCGTGGCAGAGCTGGTGCCGCTCGCGGATGCGCGGCAGATCGACCTGGGGATCTCGGAGGCGCAGTCGGTACTGGTACGCGGAGAGCGGGAGGCGGTGGCTACACTGATCAGAAACCTCGTGGACAACTCCGTGCGCTATACGCCGGCAGGGGGGCGAGTAGACGTGTCGGTCGAACGGTCAGCCGCAACGCCGTCGCAGGCCGTCATCAAGGTGATGGATAACGGCCCGGGGATTGCGCCGGAAGAGCGTGCGCGGGTGTTCGATCGGTTCTATCGCCGGCCGGGAACGCGGTCGCCGGGCAGCGGCCTGGGACTGGCGATCGTCAGGGCGATCGCGGCGGCGCACGGAGCCGCGGTGGAGTTGGGAGAAAGCGCGGCGGGGCGCGGGCTAGCGGTTACGGTCTCCTTCCCAGCAACAGGCGCCGCCGGCGAGCAGTAATGCTGGTGTCGGTGGCATCCGGATCATAGGCGGGCTCCGTCGCCAATTTCACCTGATTGCGCCCCGCGCACTTGGCTTCGTACAAGGCGCGGTCGGCGCTCTCGACCAGCCGCACGGCCGTGTTCTCGTCGGTGAGCTCTGCGCTGGCGGCGCCGATGCTGACCGTGACGACGCGATCGGGGCTGTCCAGATTCCCGATGCCCAAGCTCTGCACGGCGGCTCGCAACCTCTCCGCCACGAGCCGCACGGCGGATTCCGGGTTGTCGCGCAGCAGGACGATGAATTCCTCCCCGCCGTAGCGCGCCAGCACGTCATCGGGACGAGTCAACGCGTGTTGCAAAGCCTGGGCGACCGCCTGCAGGCAGCCATCGCCCGCGGGGTGGCCGTACCGGTCATTGAGCAGCTTGAAATGGTCGATGTCCACCATCAGGATCGCCGGCCGCTCGCGACTGCGCTCGCCACGCCAAAGCCGGGCAAGTGCCTCGGTGAAGAACAGTCGGTTGGGGATGCCAGTCAGCGCATCCGTCCAGGCGATGGTCTTGAGCGCCGAGGTCTCCCGTTGCAGGGCTTCGCCCCGTTCCATCTGCAGTACCTGGGTCAGCGTGGCTCTTACGCCCAGTCCGAGCACGGCGATGAGGATACCGGCGCAGCCCCAGGGGTAATCCACGCGAATCAGGAACAATGACGCCGCCAGCAATGCCAGCGCCAGCAGAATGGGACTGCCGCTGCGCACCGCGCTCACCACGACGGACGTCACGGAGCGCACCGGCGAGCTCGACGGGGCGCGCAAGGCGAAGCCGCCGAGCACCGCAAAGGCCAGCGTGACGATCGTGGCGTATTGCGGGCCGAAGGCTGGATTGGGCGCGAAGTAATGGTCGTTGACGAAGACAATGACCAGATAGAGCAGCTTGTATACGGCGTATGTGCGGAACAGGTCGCGCTCGTCGCGATCTACCGCCGCGTACCAGCGGGCGCAGCCAGCGGCCGAAAGGTACAGGTTTTGCAGATCCAACAGCCACGCAACATCGATCACGCCCGCGTCCATCAATCCCGCATGGGCGTTGATCATGCGCCAGGTATATTGGAAGTACGCGTAACCCAGCGCGAGCGCCACCAGCGCATCGACCACACGCAACAGCTGCCGCCCGCGCAATTGCCAGTCGCTTGCCAGCATGAAGGTGGTCGGCACCACCGCCAGGTTGAATGCCAGCATTGCCCAGCGGCTCACCTCGTCCGGGCGGCGCAGGATCATCTCCTGCCATAGATTGCCGCAGGCGGCCACCGCCCAGATCGCAAGCGACCATGAGATGGCGTACCAACAGGAGCGGATGGAGGGAGCATGCGATCGCCCGCGCCGGAATGCCGCCACCGCGGCAAGCAGGGGCGCGATCACCATCAGGATATACGCCGCGGGTACGGTCACCGACGGCGGGAAGAAGGTCAACACGACGACCTGAAGTGAAAGGAATGCTATAGGCAGGTATAGCGACATGTCGACTTCAGACGCTCACTTGACCGACATCTTGGCTCACTTGGCCAACATTCGCAGAAACTGGGCGGCGGTCTCGAGATAGGCTTGCCGGTCGGCCGGGGTGGTGAGGTCGTTGCCCGCATCGGTGGCGCTGAGGTACCAGGCCTGATTGCCCTGCGAGCGCAGGCGCCAGACGAGCTGTTGGGAATCGGCGGCGCGGGAGCCGGGGGCATCCAGCCCTTGGACGATAAAAACGGGCCGGTGGATCAGGGCGACGTTGTCCAGCGGCGAGATGCGGTCCAGGAAGGCGCGCATGTCAGTATCCTGTACGTTGCCGAACTCCGCGGCGCGTTGGGCGCGCTCGGCGGCGGGGGAGTTGCCGACGAAGTCGACCAGATTGGCAATGCCGGCGACGTCGATGGCGCCCTGCAGGTGATCGCTGTAGGTCGCGAGCGAAGCCAGCGCCAGAAAGCCGCCATAGGCATGGCCCATGACTGCCACGCGGTGGGAGTCGAGACCGGGCTGCAGCCCGATCCAAACCAGCAGCGCCCCGACGTCCCGCACCGCGTCATCGCGAAGCCTGCCGCCATCGAGCGCGCGAAACGTATTGCCGTAGCCGGATGAGCCGCGCACGTTGGGGGCGATCACGGCATAGCCGAGGTCGTTGACGATGAACTGGATGAAAGCATTCCAGCCCGGGCGGAACTGCGAATGCAAATTCTGACCGCCGGGCAGAATGATCAGGACCGGGCACGGCGACGGTCCGCGCGGCAGGTAGACATACGCGGACAGGGTCCGCCGGCTCAGGCCAAAGCGGTCCCAGGTCGGATAATGAACGAGCTGCGCCGCCGCGAGATTGGCGGGGTCGAGAGGACCGATCTCGCTGTGCGTCCAGCGCTGCACCGTGCCTTGCGCGACGTCGTAGACATAGACATCGCGCGGCGATCGCGCCGACTCGTAGGAGAAGGCGAGCTTCTCGCCCTTGTCGTCGAAGCCGATGCCCGATATGCGTCCGTCCTGCAGGCCGGGAGGCTTGAATTCCAGGTTGCGCAGCGTGTCGAGAACCGCCAGATGGCTCTGGCCGTCGTCATTCACCACATAGGCAACATAGTGGCCACCCGCGCTGACCGCGAATGTCTCCACGTCCCAGGGCACGTCGGCGGAAACGCGGCGAGTCACATGCGTGATGGGGTTGAAATAGAGAAGCTGCTCGAAATCGCTTTGCGCGTTGGAGATCAGGCAGAAGCCGACGCCGTCGGCGGCGAAGCTCGCGGCGGTGATGCGGGACTCGGGAATGGCCACCGGCGTCAGGGCTCCTGTTGCAACCTGGGCGACGTAGAGCGCGCTTTTCTCCGGGGACACCGTATTCAACAGGAGCAGCTTGCTGTCATCCTGCGACCAGTCGAGCGGACGCCAGTCGCCCGTGGAGCCGGCGATCGCAAGCCGGGGGCGCGTTGCCGCGGGAATGTTGGCCACGTAGATGTCATCATTGGCGCCGGTGCGGTCGGTTCCATAAAAGGCGACGCGCTTGCCATCGTGGGACCAGACGGGACTGCCGTGCAGGTAATTGCCTTGCGTGAGCTGGCGGGCCGCGCCGGGACCTGAGTACTCGAAGAGCTGCGGGTAACCGTTGGTCTGTCTGACGAAAACGAAACCGGCGCCGCTTTGCGGCGCACGTGCCTCGAGGACGGAGCCATCACCAAAGGTGACCTGCTCGCGCATGCCCAAGGGAGAAGCGACGCGATGCACTTCGCTCTGCCCGCCGAAGCTCGTCGCGACGAGCATGCTGCCGTCGGGCAGCCAGTCCAGGAAGGTAGCTTGCCGCCACTCCTCGTACCGTTCCACTTGCGAGGCAAGCGTCGGGTCGGCCGGTGGAATGCCGTCGAAAACGAGAGTGCCGTCGATCCGATGGGTGGGGACGCTGGGCGGCTCGGCATGAGCCTCGAGAGCGAGGGTGAGGAAAAGCGCGGCCAGCACCGGGACGGCAGCCGCCCGGCGGGAAAGGAGAGATTGGATCATGCGCCAAGCTTGCCTGAAATCCACGACTGCGAGGAGTGTGTGCTCCTCACCTGCTACCCTATCCGACATGCCAGATCGCGCCGCTGCGCTGCCCACCCCGCGACTGTTCCATCATCCGGATGGGATCACGGCCGTCGATACCGAGTACGTGCATCCAGGACATGCGGCGGCGCATATCGTTCAACACGGCGGTCGCGCAGCGTTCGTAGATGTCGGCACGAACTATTCGGTGCCGTACCTGCTGGCGGCACTGGAAGTGCTCGGCATCGCCCGCGAGTCGGTCGATTACTTGCTGCTGACGCATGTCCACCTGGACCATGCGGGCGGCGCGGGACGGCTCATGCGCGAGCTGCCGAATGCGACGGCGGTGCTGCATCCGCGCGGCGCGCCACACATGATCGATCCTGCGAGGCTCGTCATCGGCTCACAGGCCGTGTACGGCGAGGAGCGCTTCCGCCGGCTGTATGGCGATATCCTGCCGATCCCGGCGAAGCGCGTGCAAACGACGCAGGACGGTGATCGGTTGCGCCTCGCGGGCCGCGAGTTCGAGATCCTGCACACACCCGGTCACGCGCTGCACCATCAGGTGTTCGTCGATCGCGCGCATGCCTCCATCTTCACCGGCGACACCTTTGGGCTCTCCTATCGGGAGCTCGACTCGCCGCGGGGCGCCTTCATCATCCCGACGACGACGCCGACCCAGTTCGACCCGGAGCAGCTGATCGCCTCGGTCGACCGGATGCTCTCCTATTCGCCCGCGGCGATGTACCTCATGCATTTCAGCCGCGTCACGGACGTACCACGGCTGGGAGAATCGCTGAAGGGGCAGGTCCGGGAGCTCACCCGCATTGCCCGGCAAAGCGCCGGGGCGGCAGATCGGGCGGCCTCGATCCGCGCCGGGATGAGCGAGCTGTGGCGGGAGCTTGCGGTCCGGCACGGCTGCCGGCTGACTCCGGAGCACGTGCTGGCGCTCCTCGAGGGGGACCTCGAGCTCAATACTCAGGGACTCATGGTCTGGCTGGCGAGACACGGCGGCTGAGGGATCCCTTCCCCTTAAGGGTCATTTAAGTGTCCGCGGCCTATTCTGTGCGCCGTAGACCCCAGACAAATCGGCGGGAGTGAGAGATGAGTGTGAGGACCGCAGTTCGCAATCCCCTGGTCGCGGGCGTGGTCGGCGCCGTGCTGGGCGCCGCGCCGCTGGCCACCCTGTATTCCATCGCCGCGCCGACCATGGCGCATGCGCAAGGATCCCCGCCGCCGGCCGCGGTGACCTCGGCCCAACCTCGCGGCGGCGTAGCCGTGATGCTGCCGGACTTCACCACCCTGGTGAAGAAGTTCGGGCCCGCGGTCGTCAACATCCGGGTCATCGAGAAGGCGGCCGAGGAAGGTGACAACAACCCCTTCGGGCCCAACAGCCCGTTCGCGCCATTCTTCCGCGGCCTGCCGTTCCAAGCGCCGCCGGAGCAGCCGATCCGAGGCGAGGGCTCGGGCTTCATCATCCAGCCTGACGGCCTCATCCTGACCAACGCCCACGTGGTCGAGGGCGCCACTCGCGTGACGGTCCAGCTGACGGACCGGCGCGAGTACAGCGCCAAGGTGATCGGCGTGGACAAGGTCTCCGACGTGGCCGTGATCAAGATCCCCGCCGACCATCTGCCGACCGTGACCCTCGGCAATTCCAACTCGCTGCAGGTCGGGCAGTGGGTGCTCGCGATCGGCGCGCCGTTCGGCTTCGAGAACAGCGCCACGTCCGGCATCGTCAGCGCCAAGGGCCGCACGCTCCCTGACTCCGGCTACGTGCCCTTCATCCAGACCGACGTGCCGATCAACCCCGGCAACTCGGGCGGACCGCTCTTCAACATGCAGGGCCAGGTGATCGGCATCAACTCGCAGATCTACAGCCGCACCGGCGGCTACATGGGAGTGTCCTTCTCCATCCCGATCGACGTCGCGATGCAGGTGGCGCACCAGCTGTTGAGCACGGGGCACGTGGAACGCGGCAAGCTCGGCGTCGTGATCCAGAACGTCGACCAGGGCCTTGCCGACTCGTTCGGCCTGCCGGAGCCCGAGGGTGCGCTCGTCTCGAGCGTGGAGCGGGGCGGACCCGCGGCCCGCGCCGGCGTGGAGGCGGGTGACGTCATCCTCGCCTTGAACGGCCAACCGGTGCAGGCCTCGACCCAGCTGCCGGTGCGGGTCGCGACCCTCATGCCGGGCACGACGGTGCAGCTGACGATCTGGCGCAATCACGCCAAGCACGATGTCAGCCTGCGGCTGGCATCGATGGGTGATGAGACAGTGGCCTCGGCCCAGCATCCCCAGCAGCAGGGCGGCAGCCTCGGCCTGGCGGTGCGGCCGCTGAGTCACGATGAACAGCAGCAGACCCATACTCACGGCGGCCTGCTCGTCGAGGGTGTCACCGGTCCTTCGGAAGATGCCGGGATTCAGCCGGGCGACGTGGTGCTCGCGGCCAACGGCCAGCGGGTCTCCACGGTCGAGGCGCTACGCTCCGCCGTGGAGAAGTCGCGCGGTCACGTGGCCCTGCTCATCCAGCGCGGCGGCACGCGGATTTTCGTACCCGTGCAGGTGAGCGCAGCAGCGGCTCGTTAATGGCGGGGCCCGGGGAATGGCCCTGGGCCGCTCAGTGACTGGCTTTCGCCGAGTGGTCCGTCCAGCGGAAGAAGGGCCGGGACTCTGTGTGGAGCCCCGGCTTCAGGCTGCTGAAATAGTCGGCAATGGCGGTGATGTCCGTGGGCTTCAGGGAGGCGGCCATTCCGTTCATGATTGGATTCTTGCGATAGCCCGTCTGGTACTCCTGGAGCGCGCGCGCGATATAGCTGGCGTGCTGCCCGGCGAGTGACGGATACATCGGCGTCACACCGATCCCGTTCTGGCCGTGGCAGGAGGTGCAGACGACTGCTGGCTGCGGCGGCTGTGGCGGACTGGCGCTGCTCGTGGCGACGAGCGGCTTGCTGGCGAGATAAGCGGCCACGTCGGCGATGTCCTGATCGGAGAGCGACAGCGCCTGCAGATGCATGGTCGGGTACTGGCGTGCGTCGCTGCGATACTCCTTGAGGGCGTCGGCGAGGTATTGAGGGTGCTGACCCGCCAGGCGCGGCACCGCATAATCCGGATAGGCGTTGCGGTAGCCTTCGATGCCGTGGCAACCGAGGCACGTGGACGCAAGGGTTGCGCCGCGCTGCGCATCGCCCATTGGCTGCGCTTGCTGCGCGAAGGCCGTCGCAGCAGCGAGCGACACGATGCCGATCGCCACCCCGGCTTTGAGGGCTGTCGCAGCAACCCGTACGCTCGAACTCGCCTGTGAACGCAACCAACGTCCCGCCATCGTGATCTCCGCCCCGCTGCGCAAAACCGCGCCGCATCTTATAGGACCCGCCGTGTCGGGCGCCAGTCAACCGGACCGCGTGCAGCAAAGAGTCGCCGGTGCCGCCCACCCGTGGAGCACTCGATGATCGGCCTCATCCAACGCGTATCGCGAGCCTGCGTCAGCACGGGCGGGCGGCCAGTCGGAGAGATCGGGAGGGGCACGCTGGCATTGATCGGCGTGCGGCGGGATGATGATCGGGCTGCGGCCGACCGGCTGCTCGAGCGGCTGCTGGCATATCGTATTTTTCCGGATGCCGGGGATCGGATGAACCTGTCGCTGCAGGCGATTGGCGGGGGATTGCTGCTCGTGCCACAGTTCACGCTGGCAGCCGACACTCACAAGGGTACCCGCGCCGGGTTCAGCGCCGCGGCGGCCCCCGAGCAGGCGCGGCAGCTCTTCGCGTATCTCGTCGAGCGAGCGAGGAGCGCGCACTCGTCGGTCGCGGCGGGCGAATTCGGGGCGCAGATGCAGGTCGAGCTCGTGAACGACGGACCGGTGACGTTCTGGCTGGAGACCTGAAGCCGCAGCCGGACGCGGAGAAAGTCGCGAAATTACGAATTTTCTCGGCCGGAACGAGTCCTTTGCCCTATGATTCCCACTCCATTATGTTCTCTCCCGCGTAAGCGGAGCGGAGTCGAAGCCTTATGGAAATGAAGGAGCTGCTGATCATCCTGGTCGTGGTGCTCGTCGTCTTTGGGGCCAAGAAGCTCCGGAGCGTCGGTGAGGACCTGGGCCATGCCGTGCGCGGCTTCAAAAAGGCGATGAACGACGGCGAGCAGGAGGACTCCGCCAACGCATCGCCCCGCCGGCAGATCCAGTCCGATACCCCCGACGCCGAGTTTCCTGAGTCCAAAGTCGCCCCCAAGGCCGAGGCGGCAGCCAAGAGCGACCGGAGCGCCTGAGCTCCCCGTGACGGCGGGCAGAGGGTCCGACGCGGCCGCCAGGCTGGCCGGCGGGTCTCTGCAACCTGCTCGAGCCGCGCCACGCATATACGCTTTTCGACGCTGATCACTGCATGTTCGATATCGGATTTTCCGAGATCCTGGTCATCTTCGTCCTCGCGCTCATCGTGCTGGGGCCGGAGAAGCTGCCCCGCGTGGTGCGCGAAGTCGGCCGCTGGGTGGGCCGCGCACGCGCCATGGCGCGCCAGTTCCAGGAGCAATTGGAAGACGAGGTCGATGTCGATCGCACCCGGACGATGCGCCCGGAGCCCGTGCGGCCGGTGGGCGGAGTACCCCCGGATGCTCCCTCGGCCATGACGCCGGAACATACGGAGCCGGTTTCGACTCTCTCCGCCCCGTGGCAGACTGAGGCCGACCTGCGGCCAGAGGCCGCCGCCTCGAGTGGTGACCAGCCACCCGAGCCTCTCACCACGGGCAGTCATGAGCGAGGAACCTGAGAAGCTCGCCGAAGGCACGCTGATCTCCCACCTGCTGGAGCTGCGCGACCGGCTGATCCGGGCGCTGGTAGTGGTGGGGATCGTGTTCGTACCGTGCGCGTTCTACGCAAATCCGCTCTTCACGCTCGCCTCGCAGCCGCTCATCCAGCGGCTGCCGAAGGGCACGACACTGATCGCAACGAGCGTCGCGGCTCCCTTCACGACCCCCTTCAAGCTGTCCTTCTTCGTCGCACTCTTTCTTGCGATGCCTTACGTGCTCTATCAGCTGTGGGCATTCGTCGCGCCGGGGCTGTATCGGCACGAGAAGCGTTTCGCGCTGCCACTGCTCCTCTCTTCGATCCTGCTCTTCTATGGGGGCATGGCGTTCGCGTACTTCTTCGTATTCCCGGCCATGTTCCACTTCTTCGCCAGCACGACGCCCAAAGGCGTCACGATGATGACCGACATCTCCCAGTACCTGAACTTCGTGCTGCTGATGTTCTTTGGGTTCGGCGCCGCCTTCGAGCTACCCGTGGCGGTGGTGCTGTTGGTGCTGACGGGCCTCGTGGAGCTCGATAAGCTGAAGAGCTACCGGGGCTACGTCCTGTTGGGCGTCTTCATCGTCGCGGCGTTTCTGACACCTCCGGACGCGGTATCCCAATCGCTGCTGGCGATCCCCATGTACCTCCTCTTCGAAGGCGGGCTTATCATGGCGCGCATTCTGCAGCGATCGAAACGCCAAGACGCACAACAGCCGCAGGCCTCCTGATGAAACGCGCTTTCGCATGAGCCGGGTCGTAGAAACCGGCGCGGCCGCGGCACCCGGGAGAGGAGCGTCAACAGCCGCGGACGCCGGCACCGGGGAAGCCACGCTTTTCGGACATCCGCGCGGCCTCGCCACCCTCTTTTTCACGGAGATGTGGGAGCGGTTCACCTACTACGGCATCCAATCGATCCTGATCCTGTTCCTCGTCGCCGCGAGCGGCCGCGGAGGACTGGGATTCGGCGACCAGAGCGCCAGCGCCATCTGGGGGCTCTATTTGGGCGGCACCTTCCTGCTGTCGCTGCTCGGCGGTTGGGTAGCGGACCGGCTGATCGGCGGGCAACTGGCGGTCGCCTCGGGTGGCGTGCTGATCACGGTTGGCAATGGCCTGCTCGCCGCGGGCGGCACGCGCCTCTTCTTCCTCGGCCTGATTTTCAACGTGCTCGGCGTCGGCCTGCTCAAGCCCAATGTGAGCACCACGGTAGGCGAGCTCTATCCTGAGGGCGGCTCGCGGCGCGATGCCGGCTTTTCGGTCTTCTACGTCGGCATCAACATCGGGTCGCTCTTCGCCCCGATGTTTGTCCCCGTCGTGGCCCAGCACTACGGCTGGCACGCCGGCTTCGCCCTCCCGGCCTTCGGCATGCTGTTTGGCGTGGTGCAGTTTCTAGCCACCCGCCGCTACCTGGGGCTTGCCGGCGCCGCTCCGGCAAGCACGAAGCCGCGCGCATGGCTCGCCCTGTGGATCATCGTGGTGGCGATCGCCGCGCTCACGGCGATGACTGTGAGCGGCGCCGTCACGATTCATCCGGTGGCGCTTGCCGCCCAGGTTTCGTGGGCGGTTGGCGCACTGATGGTGGGATATCTGCTGTACATGGCGTTCTTCGGCGGGCTCACCGGCGAAGAGCGCGGCCGCGTATTCGCGCTGATGACGCTGTTTGCCGCGTCCACTGTCTTCTGGATGGCCTACTTCCAGATATTCGGTTCGCTGACGCTGTTCGCGCAGCGATATACCGATCTCAACATCTTCGGCTGGAAAATGCCGGCGGGGGACATGCAGACGGTCGATCCGGTCTTCATCATCGCGCTGGCGCCGCTGTTCGCGGCGCTATGGGTCGGCTTGGGGAAGCGGGGCCGGGATTTTTCGCCGCCGGCGAAGTTCGCCTGGGGACTGCTGCTGCTTTCGGCGGGCATGCTCGTCATGTACGTTGCGGCGCTGCGCGTACTGCACGGAAACCAAGTCTCGCCGCTATGGCTGACGGGAACCTACTTCCTGTTCGCTTGCGGCGAGCTGTGCCTTTCGCCCGTCGGTCTCTCCTCCACCACCAAGTTGGCGCCCGCGCGCTTCGGCGGTCAGAGCATGGGCCTGTGGTTCCTCACCCTGGCGCTGGGAAGCTTCCTCGCCGGCTTGCTGGCTGGCGACTACAACGCCCATGACCTCGCGACGCTTCCGGCGCTGTACCTGAAGCTCTGTTGGTGGAGTGCGGCTGGTGGCGCCGCGATGCTGCTGATCACGCCCCCGGTGAAGAGGCTGATGGCTGGGGTGCGCTGACGTGATCGCGGCGAGCGATAGTGGGGGGGTTCCGGCCGTAGTAGTCGGGGTCTGCCGCGGTGAGGCCCTTGAAGCGGCGGTGGATCCACAGGTACTGATCGGGCACCGCCCGCACCTGCGCTTCGATCAGGTGGTGAAAGCGCTCCGCGTCGGCGCGCGGTGACTCGCTCGGGAAATTCGTGAGTGCAGGCCGGATGACCGCACGATAGCCGGCCGTGCCCGGCAACCGCTCGACGAAGAACGGCAGCACGACGGTGCCCGTCATGCGCGCGATCCGCGAAGTCGCGGTGTTGGTCGCCGCGGGAATGCCGAAGAGCGGGACCATCTCGGCGCCCTTCTTGCGGTAGCTCTGGTCGGGGGCGTACCACACACACTCGTTGTTCTTGAGGGCCGCGATCATCGCTCGGATGTCATCCCGCGGGATCGCATGGCCGCCATTACGGCTTCGGCCGCGGCAAAGCACGCGGGCGAGCGCCTCGTTTTTCGTCGGTCGATAGATGATGTTGACCGGTGTCGCAGCGGCCAGGATCCGTCCGCCGATCTCGAGGGGCGTGAAGTGCGCGCTGAGCAGGATCGCGCCGCGCCCGCGAGCAAGCGCTTCGCGCAGGTGCTCCATACCCTCGAGGCGGGATATTTTCGCGAGTCGTGCCGTCGGGGTCCACCACGCCGTCGCCATCTCCGTGAGCGCGATGCCGAGGCTGGCGAAGTGCCGATTGAGCAGCCGGCTGCGTGCCGCAGCGTCCAGCTCCGGCAGGCAGAGTTCGATGTTGCGCCGGGCGATGCGTACGAAGCGTATCGGCAACCGTCGCAACGCGGCCCCAAGCGCGGCGCCGACCGTGAGCTTCACGGAAAAAGGCAGCAGGCTGAGCAGCCGCAGCACGCCAAGACCCGCCCAAGTCAGCCAGTAGCGCGGCGAGAGCAGTCGTGCCCAGCCGGGCGGTCGCGTGAGCGCGGCGGGAAGCGAAGCGGAACGCTGGTACATGTTCCCCCGGGCCGCACTATCGACGGCCTCGTCACGCGAAAGAATAGCGCGGTCCGCGTCTGCGGGGCGAGTGATAACGAGAAATCTCGACCCGCCTCGCCTCAGGCCGGGACCCCGCGCGGGCACCAGGCGGACCGGGTGGTCAGCAGGCGGCTGCGGGCGGTAAGCTCACCGGACCGCTCATTCCCCGGACGCCAAGCCCATGATTGCACACACCACCCTGCCGGTCAGCGACTACCGTAAATCCAAAGCCTTCTACAAGAAGGCGCTCGCGCCGCTGGGCTATCGCAACAACATGGAGTTCGGCGAGGCCGGGGGCTTCAACGACGGCAAGAACACCGATTTCTGGCTCGCCCGCAAGGATTCCGTGGCGCCGACTCATCTTGCCTTCGAGGCCGCCGGCCGCGCCCAGGTCGATGCGTTCCACGCCGCCGCTCTCGCCGCAGGCGCGAAAGACAACGGCGCGCCGGGATATCGGGACTATTGGACAGGCTACTACGCCGCCTTCGTGTACGACCACGATGGACACAACATCGAGGCGGTCTGGTACGACTACGGCAAGTTGACGCCCTCCCCGGCCTGAAGGCCGAAGATTGCTACCGTGCCTCCAGGCCCTGGGCATTTCAGATCCTCTCCGTGGGTTCCTGCTGCGGGTGACCTCGGGCACTGCTCACTTGGCAGGCGGTCAGGTCCCTTCGCGGCTCATGGAGAGCAGCTTTCTGATCTCCGGCAGACAGGAGCCGCAGTGGGTGCCGGCGCGCAGGCGCTCGCCCACCTGGTGCGCATCCCTCAGGCCTTCTTTCTCGATGAGGCGCGAAATCGTGTGGCGGCCGACAGCGAAGCAGGAGCACACGAGGGGACCGGCATCGTCGGCAGCCCGCAGCGGCCGGCCGGCGAGAAGCGCGAGCCGGTCGGGGGCCGGCAGACGGTCCTTGGCAAAAAGAGATGCGAGCCAGCTCCGCGCCGGGAGCTCCCGCCGACGGGAAATGTAGGCACAAGCCTGCAACCGGTCATCGACCACGTACCCGGCACGGTAGACCCCGGAAGCCGCATCGCTATATTCGAGATAGTCGCAGGCGGGCGTCCGGATCGCGAGCAGCGCGCGCACCCATTCGCTCCAGTCGGCAGGGCGCTTGCGGCCGGCCAGCTCGTAACGCAGGAAGCCGGTGCCCCGCACCAGCGACCACCACGTCATCTCGTGAGTCGGAATCGTACGGCGTGTCAGCAGAACGCCATGCCACTCCACCGGGAAGGGCTCGACGCTAGCCGGTGTGTGCTTGAATTCCGGCTCGCCGGAGATCGGGTCTACAGCTGGGTTAACCAACGCGCCAACGCGCGCCTCCGACGCGTAAGCGTCGTTCCAATGCATTGGGACGAACATCGTGCCTCGGGGCATTTCGCCGCTGACGCGGGCGCGCACGACGATTGAGCCCCATTCCGTGCTCACCCTCGCAAGCTCCCCTTCGCGCACCGCCGCAGCGAGAGCGTCATGAGGATGCAGGTCGACGAAGGGCTCCGGCAGATGTTCGGCGAGCCGTGGCACACGGCCCGTTCGCGTCATGGTGTGCCACTGATCGCGGATTCGACCGGTGTTCAGCACGAACGGGTAAGTCTGGTCCGTCGCGTGGGCGGGCGGGCGCTGTTGGACGGGCACGAGCCGCGCCTTGCCGTCCGCGTGGGCGAAGCGACCGTCCTGGAAGAGTCGCACGGCGGGCGCGCCACTTACCGAGTCGCGTCCCACGCTGCCCGAGCCGACGGGCCATTGAGTCGGCTCGAGCTCGTCATACTGCTCGGCTGTGAGACCGGCTAGGCCGCTGATATCGAACAGCCGGGGCGCGGCCGTGTCGTGTACCGCAAGCGCGGAGAGACGCGTATGCTCGTCGAAGATCTCGTGGGACGATGCATAAGGAAATTGTGGGGCGAAGCCCATGCGTCTGGCGACCTCGCAGAGGATCCACCAGTCGGGGCGCGCCTCACCTGGCGCTGTCAGGAAGCGGCGTTGGCGCGAGATGCGCCGCTCGGAATTGGTCACCGTCCCGTCCTTCTCGCCCCACGTCGCCGCCGGCAGCAGCACGTGAGCGAGCGCCGTCGTATCAGTGTCTGCCACGCAGTCGGATACGACGACCAGCTCACAGCGCTGCAGCGCCTCGCGCACCCGGTTCGCGTCCGGAAGGCTCACCACCGGGTTGGTGGCCATGATCCAGAGCGCCCTGATCTGGCCGGCGTGTACGGCCTCGAAGAGGTCGACCGCCTTCAGGCCCGGCCGGGAAGCGATCCTCGGAGCGCCCCAGAATGCTTGCACGGCGCCGCGATGCTCGCCGCTCTCAAGATCTAGGTGTGCCGCTAACGTGTTGGCAAGACCTCCGACCTCGCGTCCGCCCATCGCATTGGGCTGCCCGGTGAGGGAGAACGGCCCCATGCCGGGGCGGCCAATACGGCCGGTGAGAAGGTGGCAGTTGATGATGGCGTTGACTTTGTCGGTGCCCGCCGAAGACTGATGCACTCCCTGAGAGAAGAGGGTGACGACGCGCTCACTGGAGAGGAAGAGTCGATACAACTCCCCGATGCGCTGGGCGTCAGCGCCGCAGACGACGGCGACCGCGGCGGGGTCGCCTGCGGCATGTGCAGCCTCGAGGGCCTCTTGCGCGCCTGTAGCGTGCATTGCGATGAAGCGCTCGTCTGCTGCGCCATGCTCCTGCAAATGCCGGAGCAAGCCATTGAACAGGGTCACGTCCGTGCCGGCGCGGATCGGCAGGTGTAGATCCGCCATCTCCGCCGTAGGTGTGCGACGCGGATCGATGACGACGAGCTTGAAGTCCGCACGGCGCTGCTTTTCACGCTCGATCCGCCGAAAGAGGATCGGGTGGCACCAGGCCATGTTGGACCCCACGAGGACGATGAGATCTGCGAGCTCCAGGTCCTCGTAACAGCCCGGCACCAGATCCTCGCCGAAGGCCCGCTTGTGGCCGGCTACGGCCGAAGCCATGCAGAGGCGGGAATTGGTGTCGATATTGGAGCTGCCGATGAAGCCCTTCATGAGCTTGTTGGCGACGTAGTAGTCTTCGGTCAGCAGCTGGCCCGAAACGTAGAAGGCGACAGAATCGGGCCCGTGCTGTCTGATGGTGGCCTCGAATCCTGCCGCGACATGGGTCAGTGCCTCATCCCAGCCGACACGCCTGACTTCTTCACGCGAGCTGTCGGCGCGGGAGTTGTCCCCGAACTGTGGCGTACCCCCCCGCGTTCGAATCAGAGGGTTGAGGAGCCGCCCCTCGGTCCCCAAGGTATCGGCCAGCGCCGAACCCTTGGAGCAGAGATCTCCCGAGTTCGCCGGGTGACGCGGGTCACCTGCAATCTCGAGCGTTCCATCCGCGCGCCCGCGGGCGATGACCCCACACCCCACACCGCAGTACGGGCAGGTCGAGCGCACAGCACTTGACATGGAGAGCTACCCTGCCCGCGCCGTGCCCCCCTCTCCGGCCGCGGGGCCGAAGAGGAGCTGCTCGCGCAAGCTGCTGATGTCGGCGCCGCTCCCCATGAGCTCGAAGTACCACGATCCGAGGCTCGCATCGCCGTAGAGCACGACTCCTTGGAGGCGGTTGTTACGGACGACCAGACGCTTGTAGATGCCGCGCCGGTGGTCGCGCAGTACCAGGGACTCGCTGCGTTCGGACTCCGAGACGTCGCCCGCCGAATAGAGCTCAATGCCTGCGACCTTCAGCTGCGTGGCGGTCAGGGATCCTCGGTAGCGGCGGATGCCAACTTCCGCGAGGTGGGCGGCACAGACCCGCGCCTGCTCCCACAGGGGCGCCAGGAGACCAAACACGGTATTGCGGTGCTGGACGCACTCTCCGACCGCGTAGACGCTGGGATCGAACGTCTGCAGGGTGTCATCGACCAGCACGCCACGCTCACAGCGCAACCCGGCCCGGCTCGCCAGCTCGATGTTGGGGCGCACGCCCGCTGCCATGACGATGAGGTCGGCCGCGAGCTCGCTGCCGTCTTCGAACAGCAGTCCGGTGGCGCGATTCTCACCCAGCACCGCAACCGTCTTGGCCGGCATGCGGAACTTCAGACCGCGGGATTCCAGAGAGGCTCGGAGCAGCGCGGCCGCGGGAGCATCGAGCTGGCGCTCCATCAGTGTCGGCAGCAGATGGACGACGCTGACATCCATGCCGCGCTTCACCAGGGCGTTGGCAGCCTCGAGGCCGAGGAGACCGCCGCCGATCACTGCGGCCTGTCGGTATTGCCTCGTCGCCCGCAACATCGATTCGACGTCCGCAAGATCGCGGAACGTCACGACTCCCGGAAAGCTCTTGCCGGGGATGGGCAGAATGATCGGGCTCGACCCCGTCGCAAGCAGCAGCCGATCGTAGCCCGCCTCGACTCCCTTCGCCGAGCGGACCAGCCGGCGGCGCCGGTCGATTTCCACCACCGGGTCGTCTGTGTGCAGGGTAACCCGATGCTCGGCGTACCACTCGGGACCGTGCAGAATGATGTCCTCCGGCCGCTGCTCACCCGCGAGCACGGGTGAGAGCAGGACGCGGTTGTAGTTGCCGTGGGGTTCCGCCCCGAATACGGTGATGTCGTAGGCATCGGGCACGAGACGCAGCAGCTCCTCCACCGTTCTCATCCCGGCCATGCCGTTGCCGACGACGACCAGCCGGCGGCGGCCGGCACGCTCCGCCCTCTGCGGCTCGACGCTGACCCAGATACGCCCGTCCAGCGATCGGACGGGATAGACGTTGACCGACTCGCCCGTATCCTCGAGACAACGCCCCGTCTGCAAACTGTAATGGTGCTTGTACAGCGGGGAGGCGACGACCCTCTCTCCCTTCACATCGCCGACGATGCCGCGCGACAGGACACTCGCGCCGCTCGCCGGGTCGATATTGTCGAGCGCATACAGCGCCTCGCCGGCGCGGAACACGGCGATCTGCCGCCCGCCGACGAGCGCACACACCCCACTCTGGGGCAGGATATCCTCGATGGCGCAGATGGCGGTCCAGGCGCTCATCCCGCACCCTCCTGCAAGCGGCGCTCGGCAGCGGTTGCGGGACGGATCTGCGACCGCTGCGATACGAATACCACGTTGCTATCGCCGGCATCGCTGTTGACGAAGTGGCGAAAGCGCCGGCGCGTGGCCGGATCTGCGACGGCCTTCTTCCATTCGCACTCGTAGCTCGCGATCACACGCGCCATGTCGGCTTCGAGCTCCGCTCCGATGCCGAGCGAGTCCTGGCACACCACCTGCTGGAGATAGTCGAGGCCGCCCTCCAGGTTGTCGCGCCACGTCGAGGTGCGCTGCAAGCGATCCGCCGTGCGAACGTAGAGCATCAGGAAGCGGTCGATGAAGCGGATCAGCGTCGGCTTGTCGAGATCCGCCGCGAGCAACTCCGCGTGCCGCGGCTTCATGCCTCCGTTGCCACAGACGTATAGGTTCCAACCCTTCTCCGTAGCGATCACCCCGACGTCCTTCCCCTGCGCCTCGGCGCATTCGCGCGTGCAGCCGGACACGCCAAGCTTCAGCTTGTGCGGCGAGCGCAAGCCTTTGTAGCGGTTCTCGATCTCGATCGCGAGACCGACGCTGTCTTGCACTCCGTAACGGCACCATGTCGATCCGACGCAGGACTTTACCGTCCTCAACGCCTTGCCGTAGGCATGGCCCGACTCGAATCCCGCGGCGATCAGGTCCGCCCAGATGAGCGGCAGCTCGTGTATCCGCGCGCCAAATAGATCGATGCGCTGGCCGCCGGTGATCTTGGTGTAGAGGCCGAACCTGCGCGCCACCTCGCCCAGGGCGATCAGCTTCTCGGGGGTGACCTCACCTCCCGGGATCCGCGGCACCACGGAGTAGGTGCCATCCTTCTGCATGTTGGCCAGAAAATAATCGTTGGTGTCCTGCAGCGGCGCGCGCTCATCGGCGAGGACAAACTCATTCCAGCAGGAAGCGAGAATGGAGGCGATCGCAGGCTTGCAGACATCGCAGCCGAGAGAGTCGGATAGGCCATGCTTCGCGAGCACCTCCTCGAAGCTCCTCGCGGCGCCTATCCGGATCAGGTGAAAGAGCTGCTGCCTCGAATGCGGGAAGTGCTCGCATAAATGGTTCTCGAGCGTTATACCGCGGCGCTTGAGCTGTGCGTCGAGAATCTGCTTCACCAGCGGCGCGCACCCGCCGCAGGTACTGGCGGCACGCGTGCTGGCCTTGATCGCGCCAACGGTGGTGCAACCGCTTTCAACAGCGGCACAAATTGCTCCCTTGGTCACGTTGTTGCAGGAGCAAATCTGCGCGGCTTCAGGCAACGCGGCGAGGCCGGCGGCCGCGGCGCCCGCTGCCCGCGCCGGGAGGATCAAATCTTCCGGATGCTCCGGCAGCGGCATCCCGTGCAACATCGTCTGCAGGAGAGTGCCGTACTCGCCGGCATCGCCCACCAGCACCGCTCCGAGCAGCCGCCTGCAGGCGCCATCCACGATGAGCCGCTTGTAAATCCCGCGCCGCTCGTCGACGAAGGCATAGCTGCGCGCGCCCGGGGTGGCTGCCTGTGCATCGCCGATGGAAGCGACGTCGACGCCGAGGAGCTTCAGCTTGGTGCTCATGTCCGCGCCGGTGAAAGCGGCGCCGGCCTCACCTGCGATGTGACGGGCTGCTACGTCGGCCATCTGATAACCCGGAGCGACGAGGCCATAGATGCGGCCCTGCCAGAGTGCGCATTCTCCGATGGCGTAGATGTCGGGATCCGAGGTACGGCACAGCTCATCGATCACGATGCCGCCGCGCTGCCCGACATTCAGCCCTGCGTGCCGCGCAAGCTCGTCACGCGGCCGGATGCCCGCGGAGAAGACGATGATGTCAGATTGTAGGGCGCCACCGTCCGCGAATGTGAGGGCATGGGGATGACGGCCACGCCGAGGCTCGTCTTCTGCTGCAGCATCTGCTATTTCGGAGGTGATCTTGCCTGTGTGCACTCGCACACCGAGCGCCTCGATCTTGCGCCGCAGCATGGCGCCACCGCCATCGTCCACCTGCAGCGCCATCAAACGGGGCGCGAGCTCCACGACGTGGGTCTCGAGGCCGAGATCGCGCAGGGCACGCGCCGCTTCGAGCCCGAGCAGACCGCCGCCTACCACCACACCGACGCGCGCGCCCGCCGCGCCGACGCGAATCGCTTCCAGATCCTCGATCGTGCGGTAGACATAGCAGCCGCTGCGATCGCGGCCGGGCACCGGTGGCACGAAGGGCTGTGAGCCGGTTGCAAGCACCAACCTGTCATAGGCGATGGAGCCGCCACTCGAGGTCTGCAGCGTATGTTTGGCGCGATCGATCGCAATTGCGCGCTCGCCGAGGCGCGTCGCGATGCCGCACGCCTCGAAGAAGCCCGGCGGCACCAGGTTGAGATCCTCCGCCGTCTTGCCCGCGAACAGCGAGGAGAGCTGCACGCGGTCATAGGCCGGCCGCGGCTCCTCGCCGATCACTGTGATGTCGAATGACTTGGGGGAAGGCAACTTCTCCAGAAGGCGTTGCCCGACCATCCCGTTGCCAACCACGACGATGCGCGTCCGCGCGGTCATTTGCAGATACTCCAAAAAGAGCGCTGCCCGGTCGGGGGCGTTACGTTGCGGATGCGCCCGAGTCGGCTGCGTTGCCTGCGAGCCCTCCATTGGGCCCGCGAAGTAACGGTTTGCAATGAGCGTGCCATGGGCGCTTTCGGGCGAAGTCCCTGCGCCGCCAGGCACTTAGGGCACGCCGGCTCCTGTTGCGAGCGGGGAACGCCGTTTCGTTGCCCGCTGACAGAGCACTACGCGGGCGCTCTGCACAGTCGGGGGGCAAAAGCTCGGCGCCTGCAGCGCTCGCGCTGTTGCAATGAGGCGCCAGGCGCGGGCGCGGGTACACTTGGGCCCATGACCGCTCAGCCCCTGGCCGGCCGCACCATCGCCGTACCCGAGACCCGCGCAATCGAGGTCTTTGCGGCGTTGCTCGAGAGGCGTGGCGCCCGCGTCATCCGTTGTCCGCTGGTGGCGATTCGCGATGCCCCTGATCCGGTACCGGTGCTCGAATGGAGCCGTCGTCTGGCCGCGGGCGCGCTCGATGACCTGATCCTGCTTACTGGAGAAGGGCTGACCCGCATCCTCTCGTGCATCGCGCAGCACGAGCCAGCGTTGCGGGCGCCGTTCGTGACCGCGCTCGCCCGGGTGCGCAAGATCACGCGCGGTCCCAAGCCCGCGAAGGCCCTGCGCCAGCTCGGGTTGCAGCCGGAAATTGCCGCCGAACGGCCTACGACGGACGGCGTGGTTGCAAGCCTGCGCGCACACGATCTGCACGGCCGCAGCGTGGGGGTACAACTTTACGGCACCGAGCCCAATCGACCGCTCATCGACTTCCTCCAGAGTGCCGGCGCAATGCCCTCGACAGTGTCGCCATACGTGTATGCCGATGCCGCCGACGAGCACGCCGTGCGGCGCCTCTTGGATCAGCTGCGCGCGGGCGGAGTTGATGCCATGGCGTTCACCAGCTCCGCGCAGGTCGAGCGTCTGATCGCAGTAGCCTCGGAGGAAGGCGCCCGCTCGGCGCTGGCCAACACGTGGGTCGCCGCCGTCGGGCCGATGGTAGCCAACACGCTGGGCCGGCATGGAATCGAGGCGCGCTTGATGCCCGAGGAGGCCTTCTTCCTCAAGCCGCTGACCCGCGCACTCGAACAGGCGCTGGGCGCAGCCAGCCGGCCCGCAACGCGGTCATGAATCTGCGCCCCGCAGTCCCTGGGGACGCAATGGGGGTAGCTCGGGTTCACGTGCGTGCATGGCAGGTGGCCTACCACGGTCTGATGCACGCTGACTATCTAGCGGCGCTGCGCCCGGAGGAGCGGGCACGGCGCTACAACTTCGCGAGCGCCGATCCGACACAGCCGCAAACCGTGGTGGCCGTCGAAGCAGACGCGATTCTCGGCTTCGCCACGACCGCGCCGGCCCGCGACGCGGACGCAGCCGGCCAGGGGGAGCTTTGCGCACTTTACGTCGAGCCCGGCTTGTGGGGGCGTGGAGTAGGGCGTGCGCTCGCCTCTGCGGCCGGCAGCAACCTCTACGGCCTGGGATTCAGGCAGGCGATGCTGTGGGTAGTCGCAGGCAATGCCCGCGCGCAGCAGTTCTATCGGGCGGATGGGTGGACGCCCGATGGCCAGCGCCGGGCGCAGCAGATCTGGAACGTTACGGTGGATACGGTGAGATACAGCCGAGCGTTGATCTCATAGGGCCGCGGCACACGCTCGCGGGAACAGGCGAGGATCGCACCGTTGCTATTCCGACGTGTCGTCCTCGACGAGCGTCCCTTGATGGAACAGGATCTTCCAGTCATCCGCGCTGCGTCTCCAAACGGTCGCGCGCCGCGTTTTGCGCTGCCCCTGCTGCAGGGTGTAGGTCAACAGGTACGTGTCGCTTCCCAGCTCCCGGCAGGCGAAGTCGATTGCCTCCCAGGTATCCTCGAGCGCCAGATGGCTCGCGACCTGGTGCCGATCTTCGAGGACGTCGAGAACGTGCTCACGGCTGTAGCGGCGGCCGGATGCGCCCACTTCCCAGAAGCCGTCCTCGGTCATTGCCTCGAAGTCCGTCCGGGTGTTGCCGAGCTCCGGGCGATGAAAGATCGGCTCGCGGGGGGGGTGCGCCAGCCGGCGCGCCCCCCGCCCCCCCGCCGTGGGGAACCCAGGGTTGAAGCGTGTGTACACAGCCGGGCCGAT
>JANWJS010000025.1 GCA_025451845.1 Steroidobacteraceae bacterium | reverse complement strand
CGCGATTCGCTCCCAGTCCTCGTTGGGGAAGAGATCACCGAGCGACTCGAGCACGGCTCGCTCCACCCCATGCCGCCGGGCGGCGAGCAGCGCCTCGGCGAGCAGCGCCTCGAGTCCCTTGATCATCACGCTCCGGCACATCTTCGCCGCCGAAGCCCGCCCCACCGCGGTATCGAACACGCAAACGCCCGTGAAGCCTATCGATCGCGCCAACGGCTCGAAAGCGACGGCGTGCGGGCCGCCGATCAAGATGGGCGAGCCGATCCGCTTCGGTGCAATCGGCGACATCACCGCGGCCTCGACATACCGGCCGCCCGCCATCTCGACCGCCGATGCGGCGGAGCGCTTGGTCTGCGGTGCGACGGAGTTCAGATCGAAATAGATCGCCTGCGCAGAGAGGGAGCTGATCGCTTCGCGGGCGACGGCCACACAATTGGCCGCCGTGACAGCCGAAATGACGAGGCTGCGGCCCGCCACAGCTTCCGCCATTGACGCTGCGATTCGCACCTTGGACGACGAGGCGACTCGGCTCGGTGCGCTCGACGGCACGGCGAAGAGGCGATCCCAGATGACGACGTCGGCGCCGCCAGCACGCAGATCCGCTGCAAGGATCTGACCGACTTCACCGTAGCCGATCAGCGCAATGCGCGGCGCTGTATGCCCAGTCGCTTGAACTGGGGGGGAGCCCGGAACTGGCTCGGCGGGCGTCATGAGTTCGGCCAGGCTGCGGACGGAACGAACACTTCGCCTCGCATCAGTTTTCGGGCCGTCCGCAGCAGCGCCGAGCGGTTCACCCGTATTTCGGCGCCTGTACCCGTCACATCCATCTCGATGGTGAAGAAACCGGTGGGATGCTCGATCTCGAGGCGCCGCAGACCCGGAAAGGCAGCGCGATCGGCGATCCGCGCCGCTACTGTCCCGGGGACCATGCATGCCGTAGCAACGCTCACCGCTCCGAGGACTCCGATTGCCTCGTGCACACGATGAGGGATGAACGTACGGGTACTGAGATCGCCTCCATGACGCGCGGGCGAGATCAGCGACATCTTCGGAACCGTCTTCTTCGCCACGTCGCCCAATTTCATGCGCGGGCCGAGCGCCAGACGGAGCTTCTCCACCCGCGCCTTGAGGGCTGCATCGGCCTCGAGGGCCTCCGGCGATTCCGCGCCGCTGAGGCCCAAATCCGCCGCATCGAGCAACACGACGGGCATGCCATTGTCGATACAGGTGAGCTCCACTCCTTCGATCCGGTCCGAAGCGTTGCCCGTCGGAAACAGCGAGCCGCAGGATGAGCCCGCAACATCCAGAAAATCGATGCTGATTCCGGCGGCGGTACCGGGGACGCCGTCTATGCGTGCATCGCCTTCATACTGCACCGAGCCGTTCGGCGTCGGCACCTGCGCGACAGCGATGCTGCCGGTGTTGACCATATGGATTCGCACCGAGGTGGTCGGGCCGGCGATAGGGACGAGAGCGTTCTCGATCGCCCACGGTCCCACGCCCGCGAGCAGGTTGCCGCAGTTCTGCGAGTCGCTGACCTGCGCCTTGTCGACGACAACCTGCAGGAATAGATAGTCGACATCGGCGTCCGCGCGGGTCGCGGGACCGATGACTGCCACTTTACTCGTCAACGGGTGGGCGCCGCCTACGCCGTCGATCTGACGGAGGTCGGGAGAGCCCATTGCCGCGAGCAGGACCCGGTCGCGGATGTCCCGCTCGGCGGGCAGGTCGCGCACGTTGAAGTAGAGCCCCTTCGAGGTTCCGCCGCGCATCAGGGTCGCGGGAATGGCCCGGAGCATGCGCTCACTCCTCGGGCGGCCGGTCGCGATAGATGAGCCCGAGGCGCGCGAGCTTCTCCCGCATCTGATAGATGTCGAGGCCGAGCTCGCCCGCCTTCAGCCTCGTGCGCGCTTTCGCCTCCTTGGCCTCGCGGGCTGCACTGGCATCGGCGACTTCAGTCGCCTTGAGCCGGGGCACGATGCATACACCATCGTCGTCAGCGACGACCACGTCTCCCGGGTTGACGAGAGCGCCTGCGCAGACGACCGTGACGTTCACGCTGCCCAGAGTCTCCTTCACGGTGCCTTGGGCGGAGATGACCTTCGACCAGACTGGGAAGCCCATCTCCTTGAGATCGCGGACGTCGCGCACTCCGGCATCGATTACGAGCGCCCGCACGCCATGGGCGTGCAGCGAGCAGGCCAGCAGCTCGCCGAAATAGCCGGCCTCGGAATACGAGGTCGGCGCGACGACGAGGACGTCTCCCTCGCGGCACTGCTCGACGGCTACGTGAATCATCCAGTTGTCGCAGGGAGGAAGGCTCACGGTGACCGCCGTTCCGGCGATGCGTGCGCCGGGGAAGACCGGACGCATGTGCGGCGCGAGCAGGCCGGTCCGGCCCTGCGCCTCATGGACGGTGGCGACGCCGCTGGCGGCGAGCCGCTCGACCGCGGCGCGATCCGCCCGCGCTATGTTGGTGTGAACCACGTTCACTGACGATAAGCCTTTTTTCGCGTCCGGGCTCATATTCTCCCCCCTGCGCCACGGAGGGCGCCAATTGCAAAATTGCTCCGGGTATAAGAAATTGCATACATGTGGCATAGTTGAGAGCGTCGCATGTCCTCGAGCGCCGCATGACCCTTCCCCTACCCAACCTCCGGCATCTGTCGGTGTTCTCTGCGGTCGCGCAGCTGCGTAGCGTAAGCGCCGCGGCACGCGCAGCACACCTCAGCCAGCCAGCCGTCACGCAGGCGATCGCCTCGCTGGAGCGCGATTTTCAGCGTCCGCTTTTCGCGCGGACGGCGCAGGGGATGGAGCCAACCGAGGCCGGGCGGCTCTGCGCGGAGCGGGCCGCTCGCGTTTTGCAGCGCATCGCGGATGCAGTCGCCGCAGCCACGCCTCAAACCAGCGGCTCGCGGGGCTCGCTCCATGGGATAACCTCTAGACAACTGCATGCACTCGTCGCCGTCGTGGAGTCAGGCAGCTTTGGGGCGGCAGCCCGCACCCACGACATGACTCGCGCGACGCTACACCGAGCCGGGAGGGAGCTCGAGCGCAGGATCGGCGCACGGCTGTTCGAGACTACGAGCCATGGCCTGAGCCCTACACGTGAAGCGTTGCGTCTCTGCCGCCAGCTACAGCTCGCGTTTGCCGAGCTCGCCCAGGCACGCGCCGAAGTCGCGGCGCTCGGTGGCAGCGAGCGCGGGAAGACTGTGATCGGGGCGATGCCTCTCGGGCGCAGCTTCATCGTGCCGGAGGCAGTCCTGCAGTTCGCGGCGCGGCGGCCGGGCCACCAGATCTCGATCCTCGACGGGCCGTACGAAAGCCTGCTCGATGCGCTGCGTCGGGGACGTGCGGACGTCTTGGTGGGAGCATTGCGGGAATCGGTGCCGACTGATGTCGTGCAGGAGGTGCTCTTCGAGGACCCTCTGGCAATCATCGTCCGCAAGGGCCACCCCTTGGTGAGAATGAGCAGTTCCCGGCGAGGCGCTCCGCCCGCAGACGCGCTCGCGGACTTTCCGTGGATCGCCCCACGCCCCGGCTCGCCGCTACACCGCCACTTCGACCGCCTGTTCCGGGGCGCCACGAAGACTCCGCCCGCGGCGGCCATCGAATGCAACTCTCTCATAGCGGCCCGCGCACTGCTGCTGGGTAGTGACCGCGCCATGCTCCTCTCGGCACAGCAGGCTCACCATGAGCTCGCGGCCGGCGACCTCATTGCGCTACCGCACCCCGCAGGCCGCGTGGTCCGAGAGATCGGTCTCACGCGGCGGCTGGACTGGCAGCCTACGGCAGCGCAAGCGGAGCTGCTGAAGACCCTGCGCATGGTAGCGCGATCCACGCTGCTCACCCCGGGTTTCCCATCCAAGAGGGGCGTCCGGACCGCTCGGGCTTCACCCAGGCCCGGATAACGAATTCGACCGGCGAAGTGCGGTTATTTTGGCAACATCTGCACTATCTGGTTCGGCGTTTCTCTTACGGCCTGCACCTGCCCATTGGATAGGTCGATCACGGCTTTCGCTGCCGCTTCGACCTCTCCCGGGGTGGGAGTCCGAACACGTACCATCTGATCGACGCTGAGTCCAACCGAATTGCCGGCCGTGTCCGTGAGTTCTATCCAAGCCATTGGAATCTCCTTAGGCATCATGGCCCGCCGTGAAAAGGCGGGTTACTGATCAGGTTTCTTCTAAGGGATCTGCCTCCCGCAGTACCGGGGGTTGCGCACTGTCGTGCGCCGAGCCACATGAGAGCGCCGCGAAGGCGTCATCTACACCGAGCACAGGAGGCAGACCATGCACGAGACTATCACGGCCTTTATCGGGCTGGATGCGCACGCCGAGTCCACGGCCATCGGCGTTGCAGAGACGGGGCGCGCCGCAGCGCGCTTCGTGGGGACGGTAGGTCCGAAATTGGCTGAGCTGACCAAGGCTTTGGCCAAGCTGGGCGATGCGGCTCAGCTGTTGATTGTGTACGAGGCAGTGCCCTGCGGATTTGCGCTCGCGCGGGAGCTGCGGGCAAGCGGCTACCGCTGCGAGGTGGTGGCGCCCTCGAAGAGACCGCGTAGGCCGGGTGATCGGGTGAAGACGGATCGCCGCGATGCGCTCACCTGAACCTTCCTTCCGAAGACCCGCGATGAGAATAGTCCCGGAAACAATTGGCGCGGACATTCGGCCGCGACCGCGAAATGAATTTCTACGGCTTGACGAACTTCAGTGTCATGCGGTCCGATTCGCCGATCGCCAAATACTTCGCGCGGTCCTTCCGGCCTAGCTCCAGCGTCGGCGGCAGAGTCCATACGCCCTTCGGATAGTTCTTCGTGTCCTTCGGGTTGGCGTTGATCTCGGATTTTGCGACCAGGCGGAAGCCCGCCTCGCGGGCCAGCCCGATCACGAAGTCCTGGGAAACATAGCCGGTCTTCACCCAGTCCGCACGCGTGGTGCCGGGCGCCGCGCGGTGCTCCACCAGGCCGAGCACTCCGCCGGGCTTGAGCGCGCGATACATCGCCGCAAACATCTTCTTCTCGTAACCGCCCGCCAACCAGTTGTGGACATTTCGAAAAGTGAGCACCAGATCCACGGTCCCGGGTGGGGCGATACGCCAGTGATCAGGTGATCCCGCCTCGGTCACGATCACGCGGTCGTAGTACTGCGGCGCCGCGGCGAGCTTATTGTGGAATGCCGTGTCTCGCAGCGGGGGCTGCGCGGCCGCGTAATATTTTCCGCGTGCGCGCAAGTATGGGCCAAGGATTTCGGTCCACCAGCCGCCAGAGGGCCAGATCTCGACCACACTCATGTCCGGCTTCAGCCCGAAGAATTCCAGGTCTTCCAGCGGATGCCGGTAACGGTCGCGGGCCTCGAACGCCGGAGTGCGTTGCGGCCCGGCGATGACTTCGCTAAGTGAGGGTGACGGCGGTAACGGGGCCGCGCGCGCCACGCAAGTCAGTATAAGCAATGCGACGGCAGCAGCCGTACGGATACGTTTCATCTCAGTTACCCCTGGGCCTGCCGACATTTGCCGACAGCGCCGAACCCGCGGATAGTTTCTCGAGTTCCTGCTGCACTGCGCCGCGAAATTGCAGCGGATGCGCAATTTTATGAAATGGCTCCGAGGTGCCGCCCGTTCCAACCATCGTGATGCTTCCATAGCCCAACATTCTGCCGGTCATGGTCTCGTTGACCTCGATCGTCTCGATTTTATTGAGCAGCATCTCGATGGTCTTGCGGTTCACCAGGCCCTGCTTGATCACGACACGGCGAGTGGTGACCGCCATCTCCGTGGCATTTCGACGCACCATGCCCGCGACGATCGCTATGACGCCGCATGCCAGAAGGGCTGCCGCGCCGCCCTGTACGAGATGTTCCCTGGAAATGCTGAGTCGCGGCTGATTGAGAAGATAGCCAGCCAGCGCGCCGGCGCCAGCAAGCAGCACCAAACCGAGGAGAATGTGCCCAAGCATGACGACCCAATGCAGACGCGTCTGGTAGACGATGGTCTCTCCCGGAACCAGGCTTGCTTCGATATAACTCATACTCTATTCATACCCGGCTATCAGGTACTGCATCACCCGGCGAGCTTCGCCGCGCAAGTGTCAAAGGCAGCGCCTGTGCAGCCTGGTCGCCCGAGGTCGTAGCAACAGACGAGCACCTGGGCTCATTGAGAATCGGGGTCACGCGAGGCCAGACGGGGTTCGTTGAGCGCATTCGACTCACCTGTCCGCCGGGAGGGCGAGAGCCTGTAATTCGAGCCCCTTCACGCTCCCGATGATTTAGCCTGCAGCTGCCGGACCACCCCGAGCGCCTTTGCAACATGCTCATCAGGCGCGACATTAGTGATCACGCTCACTATCTTGCCGTCACGGGCGATGACGAAGGTCGTCCTGTCCGCGAATCCATGGCCGATCTCGATGCCGCGTACATCCTTGAGACCGGCCTCACCCTGGTGAACCTCGATGTCGTAGGACTTCGAGATCGCGCCGCCCACGTCCGAGGCGGTGGGAAACTTGCCCGCGCAGTACTTGGGGTCGGCGGAAAAATCATTCAGCCGCTGGATACTGTCGAGCGATACGCCAATGATCGTCGCGCCGGCGGTCGCGAACTTCTCGCTGTCCTGCGCAAATGTATGCGCCTCGAGATCGCAGCCCCCGGTGTACGCGGAAGGGTAGAAGTAAACGACCACGGGGCCCTTCTTCAGGGCCTTGTCGAGCGAGAACGTAAACGCCTTCCCTGCAAGAGAAGCTTGCGCCTTGAACTGGGGAGCCGAATCGCCCTGCTTCAGGGCAGCCAGCGCCGGCAGGGCCATGGCACTCATCAGTAGCGCACCAAACAGCGAACGTTTCATAGCGAACACCTCGAATGATTCGGCCAATCCCAACCCTCTCTCTCGGGATGGCATCTTATGTCACCGCGAGTGCTGGACATTATAGAGGAGCGCCGCGCAGTCGCCCGAGCTCCGCGTAAATTTACGCTCCCGGCGAGGATGTCTCGAACCCGGGACGTGCCACACGGCACTCACCTTGTTCGGCGTCCGGGGGCCTCTTGCGAGACCGCTTTCGGCCCGGCTCTGGCCCAGATACGCGCGATCGGCAGCGGGACCTGGGCCGCGAGCGCCTAAAACCGGTTACCTCAGAACGGGAGCAGTCCGCACGATGCGCCTCTGGGAGTCGAGCAGGACTACCAGATCCGCCCGCGCCGGCATTTCCGCGAGGATGTGTCGCGTCAGACGCTCGTAATGTGCGATGAACCTCGCGAGCGCTCGGTCATTCATGATTCCGGAGGTAATAGGGCCGCCTTTGAGCCCGGCCTTGCGCAGGCTGTTTTCCTGTTGGCGGCGCCAGTCATAAACCACGTCAAAGCTGGGCGCAGCGAGCAGTACCAGGTAGTCCAGCTCTTCCGTGAGTTCCCGATACCGGCCCGCCAGCTCTCGGTTCACGTGCCCGCGCCACGTACCGAGCGGGTCTTCGAGTCTCTCCAAATCGTTGACGGGCTGCTCCAGAGCCTCATCGCTCTGCGCCACTGCCCCAACGCACCAGCCTTCGAGGATGATCACGTCCACGACACCGCTGACCAGGGCCCATTCCTCTCGAGGACGCCGATCATCGCTCGCCTTGTCAAAGGCGGGCACTCTCACATCCATACCCCGTCGTAAGCCGCGGATGGTCGACAACAGCATCGCGACGTCATGAGTTCCCGGTACCCCACGCGTCTTCAACAGTGGGTGCACCGTGGCAGCGAGTCCAGACCGCTCACTTCCCGTCAGGTAAAAGTCGTCAAGTGACAGGACTGCGACTCGCCTGCCCCGACGCTCCAGTTCCGCCTTGATCGCCTGTGTAGCAGTGGTCTTGCCGCTGCCTTGACTGCCGCACAGGCCTACGGTGAGGCTCTTTCCCCTGGCCAGAAGGGACTTCTCCTCCACCCACGCCGCTAGAAGGCTGTGTACGTGCTCCATGGGTCGCGATCCTCAGGCCCTCGCCGAGATGCCGGTCGAAGACCTGGATTGTCCTGGAGCGCAGCCGCGCAGTCGAGTACGGAATGCCAGCGCCGGTGCGCCCCGGCAGGAACGCCCGAAATTCAGGGCGGATCGCGAGGCCGGTGAAACTCGCACCGACCTCCTCACAGTCAGCCCCCGACTGCATTCTTTACCGCTCCCGCCCCGCGCTTCTGCCCGGATTCTGGTCGAACAATCTGCAAGAGCCATGGCAGAAAAGTCGCAATGGCGTGGCGGGCAGGCCGGGGAATCACTGCCGGAGTCACTAGCGGCGGCTACTGGTAAACTGACAGGCCATCGACCGGATCATTGAAGACCTGCAACAATGCCATGGCTGCGTCAATTACCACGCTGGGCGTGGTTCGGAACGGGAGTGCTGGCGTTCATCGCCGGCTGGGTCAACGCGGTCGGCTATCTCGGCTTCCGCCACGAATCCATCAGCAACATGACCGGCAATACCAGCCTGCTTGGCATTGCACTGGGCAAAGCGGATGGCAGAGAGGCGGCGCACTGGGCCTTGGCAATCGGGGCGTTTGTGCTCGGCACCATGTTGAGTGGCATGATCGTACAGCAGAGTACCCTCAAGCTCGGGCGTCGGTATGGTGTGGCGCTGACACTCGAGTCGTTGCTGCTCTTCGTAGCCATTCCGTTTTTGGATGCGTCGAATTCAGTGGGGCTTTACCTGGCATCGATCGCCATGGGCCTGCAAAACGGCATGGTCAGCGCCTACAGCGGCGCGGTAATTCGGACTACGCATGTGACCGGAGTCTTTGCCGACTTGGGCATAGGGCTTGGCCACTTGCTACGCGGCTTGCCCGTAGACAGCTGCGCCTGTGCGTTTGCATCGTCGTAGCGACAACATTCATGTTCGGCGGCGCAATCGGTGGGCTCTTGTTCGCACGCATGCAAGAGCATGCCTTGCTGATACCTGCCGTGCTCACTGGGGCGTGCGGTCTCGGCTATGGCGTATACCGCCAATACTGGCTGAGCAAGGGAATCCGCAACGGACCATCGGAAACGGCATGACGAGCCGGCCTCCTGGGTTTCAGCGCGCTTTCTTCCGCAGGCTTCTGTCAGCTGACACCGCCGATGAATCTGATGTCCCGATCTACCGCGTCGCCGAGCACGGCGAGGGCCGCGCGATAAGCGGCACTCTCATATGCAGCTCCCGCCTTCTCGAGGCTGTCAAATTCTATGAGCACCGTACGCTGGGCGAGTCCTGCCTCGCGAACCTCTGCGGGCATACCGCGGGCCAACATGCGCCCACCAGCCGCCTCGAGCGCCGGACCCGAGAGCTTCGCATACGCAGCGAGAGCATCGGGCCTTCTCACCTCGCGATAGAAGACCATCCAATATGCTTTAGCCACTGTATCTCTCCTGCGGATTCGCACGCGCCGTGCATTACTCGGCGACATCCTAGCAGGGTCGCCGGGTTCGCTGAGGCTCGACTGATGACAAGAGTTCTTTATTTTTCAATACATTATGATCTATTCCTCAACTGACCTACGAGGCAGCTTGAGGCGCTCGGAACAGTCACTGCGGCTGGATCATCATTGCTATGATTCAGCAAGAGGTAAAGCGCCCAACGAATTCGTAACACCGACTCCCGCCCGCTGACCCCTGTTGATTACTGCCGATAGCACCGCCGGTCTCTTCGCCCACAATTCCCGGGGGCGCTCAAGTTGATTGCCCTCCAGTATCGCTGCGGCGATTTCCTGGTCGATCTGGGCAATCGGCGCTTCGTGCATCAAGGCCGCGAGGTTGCGCTCGAGCCGCGGGTATTCGCGGTGATCGCGGAGCTCTTGAAGCGATCGAATGAGCTCGTGACACGGAATGAGCTGCTGGATGCGGTCTGGGGTCATCGCTACGTAACGCCTTCGACACTGAACCGGCTCATCGCGTTGGCGCGCCGCGCGTTTGGCGACGACGTTTCCGAGCCGCGGTACATACAGACCGTCCACGGCGCCGGTTACCGCTACGTCGGGCCGGTAACTCGCTCTGATGCTGAGACGCTGAACCTTCGGGCGCGTTTCGAGCCGCCGTTCGCGGCGCGCCTGCCCGCACGGGTCGAGGCCTTGATCGGCCGCGAATCCGAGCTCGCGATGCTCATCGGGCTTCTGCAGAAGAACCGTGCCGTCACGGTCCTCGGCGCCGGTGGCATGGGCAAGACCCGTTGCGCGCTCGAGGCCGCCCGGCGTGCCGCACCGGCGTATGCGGACGGTGTCTGGTTTTTCGACCTTTCCCCGGTGAGCCATGCCAGTGAGTGGCTGAACATGCTCGGCGCGGCGCTCGCCATGCCGGCCGCGGCTCCGGAAGCGCTCATCCCGCAGCTCGGCGCGCTGCTGCAGGATCGCATGGCACTCATCGTGCTCGATAACTGCGAGCGAGTCGCACCGGATCTCGGCTCTCTCATATTCCAGCTGCTGCGGGCCACCAACGCGCTGAGATTCCTGACGACGTCGCAACGCCCGCTCAATCTCACGGGTGAGCAGACGCTACGGCTGCCACCCCTACGGGTGCCCGCTTCCGAAACGTGGGCTGACATAACGCCCGAGAAGGCCAGCGCTTACGCAGCAGTCCAACTGCTCCTGATGCGCATTCACGCCACGCGCCCGGACTTCGACCTCGATGACGGCAATGCGGCCGTGCTGTCCGAGATCTCCCTGCGGCTCGATGGCATGCCGCTGGCGCTCGAGCTCGCTGCAGCCCGCTTCACGCTGCTGTCGCCGCAGCAAGTGCTCGAGCGTCTGGTGCAGCGCTTCCGCTTCCTGGAGAGCGACTCGGCCGGCCGCGATCAGCGTCACCGCAACCTCAGCAGACTACTCGAATGGAGCTACGGTCTGCTCTCCGCGCAGGAGCAGCGGCTGCTCAACTGGACTTCGGTGTTCGTCCAATCCTGGTCCGTGGAGGCGTTTGTCGCACTGGCAGCGGCTCTTGGACACGAGCCGGAATCGGCGATCGATCTGCTATCAGGTCTCGTGAGCCATTCGCTGGTCAGCGTGCTGACGGACGTGACGCCGCCGAGGTACCGGCTGCTGGAAAGCGTGCGGGAGTACGCTTTGCTGCAGCTGCAAAGTGGCCTCGAGGAGGAGGACGGGCGGACGGCTCACCTCGATGCGATGGCGCACGTGTGCGCGCAAGCCTGCGAGGAAATGCTGGCAGGACGCATTACCGCGAGCATCGAGCAGTTTGTGCTCGATCGAGGAAATATCGCTGCAGCCCTCGGGACAGCTGCAGCCAGCAGGCAAGACCATCCTCAGGCGCTCAGCATCGTCGGCTCGCTACTCCTTTTCGCCAAGGGTCACGGCGACTATATGGCCATGTTCCGTTGGTGCCAGTTGGTACTCGACCCTGCATCTGAATTTCCGACGCGTGCGCGCGCCCGCGCGTTGCTGACGCTCGGTGTGGTGCAGGTCTATCTCCAATCCGATGCGCCGTGGATGGCGGACGCACTGGCTGAGGCGGCGCGGATCGCCGCCGGGCACGGCGACTGGTGGACGGAGGCGTACGCACTCGGCTACTCGGCACTCGGTTGCGCGAACGGCGCTCGGCCTGACGAGGCCGAGCCGTACGCGCAGCGCATCCGGGCAGCCGCTGAGCGACACAATGACGACCTGCTGCGAGGGCTTGCCGGTCTCGCACATGGCTGGGTCTGGCTGGCGCGAGGACAACCAGAGCGTGCGCTGACCGAGCTTTATGCGGCCCGCGACCTGGGCTGCGACTCGCATCAGCGCCACTTCATCGGAATGTATCTCGGACTCGCGCACTTTGCGCTCGGTCACTATCCGCAGGCGGCGCAGGTGTGGTTAGCGAGCCTGAACGTCAGTATCGGCCTCGGCAACGTGCGCGGTATGGCCGGTTCCATCGAGGGCTGTGGCTACCTGGCGTCTGTTGCCGGTGACTGGCGCACCGCCGCGCGGCTGCTCGCGGTCGCCGGTGTGACTCGCGAGCGCACCCAGCTTCCACTGTTCAGCTTCTGGCGTCCGCACCTGGCGGCTGCGATGCGCGAGCTGTGCGCGCACCTGAGCCCCACCGAGCTCGAAGCGAGTTGGCAGTCAGGGGCTGCGCTGCGTCACGAAGATGCGACCAATGAAGCGGCGGCGCTTCTGCGCTCGTATTCGACGGTGGCGACGCTGCCCCGGGTCACGTAGGTGTGAATCGCCCCGCAGGATCATAGCGCTGGCGCAGCGCCTGCAGACGCTTCGCGGACGCCGGCCCCAACTGGTCGGCGACACGCCCGTCGTCCCGATCGCTGAAATTTGGAAACAGGCGCTGCAGGGAGCCACCGGCAATGCGGTCGTGAAGCGCGCGTACCCGCTCGCGCATCGGGGGAAATTCCTCAGGCCACTGGGTGGTGCCGATCAGGTTTACAAAAATGGTAGCGTCACGCTGGGCGAAAGCCGTTTCTTCTGCCGGAACGCGTGCCACTGCGCCGCCGAGATGCTGTACATGGATCTCCGACAGCGACGTCGGGAGCGCAAGAGCCGCGGCCGCGAGAGTCTCTATCGCCGCGTCGGGCAGTGACCGATAACTCGTCGTCTTCCAATAGTGATGTCGGCCCGAAGGGGCGCCTACGTCCTGCAAGTGCTGCCACTGCACGTACGGCATCGGACCAAGATGGTCGACGATCGGCGAGCCCACCCGCCGCAGGGGAGCGAGGACCTCTTCTGCCGAGGCAAGATCGCCAGACCAGCAAAGCACAGTGATCACGACGGGTCGTCCGTGCCACGCCGCGTCAAGGAACGGCAAGGGAGGCGCGTGTATGAGGGCGACCATACCGCAGAAGGCGTCCGGAGCTTCCATCGTGAAATCCCGGAAGGTCCGCAGTATGAGAGCCGCTTCCTCCGCCGGCCGCACGACGATGCCCGCATACACCTGACGTACGGGATGCAACGCGAACTCGAACCCGGTGACCACACCCAGGCCGCCACCGCCGCCGCGCAATGCCCAAAACAGGTCGGGATGCTCGTCCGTGCTGGCCCGAACGAATCGGCCGTCGGCGAGAACGACCGAGGCCGTACGCAGGTTGTCGATCGCCAGCCCGAACCTGCGCATGAGCCAGCCGGCACCCCCACCCAGGGTAAACCCGCCTACCCCGGTGCTCGAGACCAACCCTCCGGTCGTTGCGAGTCCGCAGCGCGCCGCCGCCAAGTCGACATCGTGCCATAGCGCGCCTCCCTGCACTTCGGCCACGCGACTCTCGGCGTGCACGGCGACGGCTCGCATGCGCGATAGGTCTATCAGCAGCGTCTCGTCGGCGATCCCGCGACCGGCCACGTTGTGCCCACCGCCACGAACCGTGACTGGCAGGCCGTGTTCGGTCGCGATGTGCAGCGTCTGGGTTACGTCCTCCGCATCCTCGCAGCGCACGATCGCGGCCGGCTTACGATCGACAGACGCGTTCCAGCACCGTCGCCCGATTGCATATCTCACATCACCCGGTAGGAGGAGTTCACCCCGCACGTGACTCTGCAACGCCTTCAAGGCTTCAGGCTGAAGCGGACCCGGATTCTGCGCCATGGCAATTCCCCACTGATGAGAAGGGAGTCTGTGCACGCATGCTACCGCACCGTGCAGGCTACTGCGCCCTTTGAGGGCCAACTTACAGCGCCCGGCTGCCGGCCGGAACGCTCCCTCACGAAACCCTCACATCCGCCTCGCTCTATGGCAGGGAGGTTGCGCCTATCGTTCGCCCGTGGCCTCGGCAGCGCGCCAGGCCCGCCACCAACCGCTCGAGGTCATTACCATGAAAACAAAGCCAGCAGGGAACTCCCGCATCACTCTCGCCACCCTCCTCCTGACCGGCGTCGCGACACTCGGCCTGTCCGGCACGAGCCATGCCGGTTGCGTCGCTGCCAAATGGTCCGCAGCGCCCCAGGCGGCGCCCGCACCCGGCGCGGCAATGAGCAATGCGCTGGGGAACTTCATCAAGGTCTCCGACCGCGATTCCGGACGGACGATCGTCGGTCTGTGGAAGTTCCAAATGATATCGAAGAGCACACCGACTCACGCGAACCCGATGCCCGATGGAACATTGATCGACTTTGGTACTGCCGCGTGGCACGCAGATGGAACCGAACTCCAGACGTCCGGCATTCGCAATCCGAGTGATGGCGACGTATGTCAGGGAGTATGGCAGAGAGTCGGCGATGGAACGTTCGTCCTCAACCACTATGCACTCGCCTGGACCAATGGAACCTACACAGGACCGGTCAACATCCGGGCGCGCGTAACGGTGGACCGGAGCGGCAACCACTATAGCGGTTGGTTCGCAACCGTCGTTTACCTGGCGTCGCCCGTGGCGGGGCACGAGTTCGACCAGAACACGGTCCTCGCCAGCATCACCGGCAGTTTTACTGCAACTCGTGTGACGCTGCAGTAGCGTACCCAGGCAGCAGGCACTGCCGCAGTTCCCCCGGGACCCCGGCGGGAATTCTGCGGCAGTGTCATGGTCACCGGGCGGAAGCCGGATCGATCGGCGCGCAGTTCGTGCGGCCGGACATCACGCAATCCTGCAGCCGGCCGGCGCGGGTCAGATCGCGGATCAGGAAAATCCCGCTGAGCACGAGCAGCAACGTGATGAGCAGTCCCACGAAGGCGGTCCAGCGCGGACCGCGCGCACGCGGACTTCGCGCTGATCCCTGCTGCGCGGCAGGAGATGCAGCCGCGGTCCGCCGATGAGCGCAGCCAGCCGGCGCCAGTTCGATCACCGCAGCGCCGCTCACCCCTTCAATCGCAACCTGCCCATGAAGTCGCGCTTGCCGATCGGCGCGCCCTTCCAGCGGAGGATGTCATAGGCTGTGGCCGCATGGAAGTAGAAGTTGGGCAAAGAAAAGGAGAGGAGGAAATCCTCGGCGCTGAACTCTAGCCTGAAACTACCCTTCTCGAAACGCATGTTGCGGCCGATGAAGGACTCGATCTCGGCCGGCTCGATGGCTTCCAGAGCGGACAGCGTTTCGGCAACCCGGGCCTCGAGTGCGGCGAATGTGTCCGGCGGGGGCGTCATGTCGGGAGAGAAGACTCCCCTGCGAACTCCTTCGATCGAGCCGAGCGAATGCACTGCGGTCGATTTTACCTGATAGGCGAAGGGCAGCATGTCCGCAGCGAGGCGCGCCTGGATGAGCTCCGGAGCGGCGATGCCTTTCTCGGCGCAGAACGTCTGACCCTTGCGGACCAGCTCGAAAACGGCTCCGAGGGTCTGGCGATACGAAGGGATCGTGGCGGCGTACAGGGACAAAGGCATGGCTTGCCTCCTCGGTG
>JANWJS010000024.1 GCA_025451845.1 Steroidobacteraceae bacterium | reverse complement strand
GGTACCGGTCAACGTCGACGCAATCATTTTCTGGCACGTGCACGATGCCGAAAAGGCTGCCCTGGCCATAACCGATTACCGTCAAGCCATCGATCGAGTCGCGCAAACGTCGCTTCGCGAGATGATCGGCTCATCGGTGTTGGCCACGTTGCTGTCCGATCGTAAACAGGCTGACGCGCAGCTGAAAGACGAAATCGCTCAGAAGAGCGCTCCATGGGGTATTTCGGTGAGCTCGGTGGAGATCCGTGATGTCGCCATTCCGGTGGCCCTGCAGGATGCGATGTCTCGCCAGGCCCAAGCGGAGCGTGAGAAGCAGGCGCGGGTGATTCTCGGATCAGCGGAGGCCGCGATCGCGAGCACCTTTGTCGCAGCCGCGGATACGTACACCGGGCATCCCATGGCGCTGCAACTTCGAGCCATGAACATCATCTACGAGACCAGAGGGGCGACGATACTCATGCCGACCTCGATGGTTGACAGCCTGAACCCTCCGTCAGCGGTAATGTTGGCACTTGCGCTGGCGGGGAATGATGCGCTGAAGTCGAATGGAGCTCTCGAGGCGGTCGAGCCGCCCCGGCCCAAGGTTGCCGCGGCGCGGTCGACCGCATGACTGGGCTCTCGGCGAGTACAGGTGCCGAACGACAACGTGCAATCGGCGCTTATCGCGATACAAGATACAAGTGACCGGATCGGCTTACATCGTGCCGGGCACGAAGCGCAGAACCGAATTCCACGCTGATCATTGTCATCGAGGACGCCGCCAGGAAGCGTCTGCGCGGTGGATCTCCCAGAGGGCACTTCGCCCGGCGAGGTGTTGCCGACTTTCTTGAGGACCTTTGGTGGCTGTTCGCCGCGTGCCGCTTGAGCGCGCGCGGCCCCATTCGGCCTCGCCGCAATGGACGGGCAATGGTCACCGGTGCGAGCCGAGGTCTATCCAGGAAAGGCAACGCGCGGGCACGATTCGTAAGGCAGGGGGTCTCGGGCGTGGGTCACGTCCTGTTAGCGTAGGGGCCGAGATCGAGTACGAAGCCGAAGTTGCGCACGGGCACCTCGGCGCGCGTCGGCCTCTTTCCAGCCTCACATCGCCGTGATGGTGCGCCGGCGCACAGAGCGCACGTGATCGGAAGCATATCCTGTGGAAGAACAGGAGAAACTCATGAAGCGTAACGGTGTTGAAGTTCCTATGCAAAACCTTCGATCACTCGTTCTCATCGCTGCAGCGCTCGCGCTCGGCGCCTGCAGCGTAATCCAACCGAAGGCGGCGGACAAAATGAGCGCCGCAGATGTAACTCTCAATAGCAGCTGGCACGCGCGTATCGCCAGCCCATCGCAGCTTGCGGGCGCCGTGCAAATGAATGGATCGGCTTCCATGGCGCCGGGGAAGAAACGGGAAACCACGCTGGTCGTGCTGAAGCTCGGCAACACATCGCCGGGCGGCGTGCACCCTTGGGCCCTTCACCGCGGACAGTGTGGCGCGGATGAGGGAGTGTTCGGTGCGCTGGAGGACTACCCGTCGCTGCGAATCGGAAGGGATGGCACTGGCTCCTCGAGCGCCACGGTAACGCTCGACACCCCGACCGATGGCAACTACTTTGTGAGCGTTCAAGCCTCGCCGACCAATACTGAGTTGACCGTTGCGTGTGGAAACCTCGCGGCACCCACGACTTGATCCCGCAGCGAGGCCGCCCGTGATGATTGGGGCAGGCTTGCTACGACTGTTTCGGCCGCCTTCGGTTCCGCGCGTGGCCCTTGCTGGGCAAAAACGCAGTTACGAAGCTTTCAATGAATCTGCACGCAGCGCGGCTTTGACCTGACGTAGGTCTTCAAGACCCCGCCAATGTGCGAGTAGGAGATCTTGGTCTCCCTAAGCTTCTGCGGGCGGCAGCAGGATGACTGCGCGATGTCCGGTCTTCCGGCGGCGGGCCGGAACGGTGGCCAAACTCTTGGTCTGCAGTGTGCGATCTGGCTTTCCTTCACGTTATATGGTAACGGCCACTCCTGGCGTGGGGAGAGGGGTGGCGCGCCGCTGCAAGTTATCAACGCTGCGAGCACCCGAGCCCCCGGCTGAAATCTTCTTTTGGAATGCGATCTCTGTTTGCCGAGGACCCCCGCGCGCCATTGCTGGCAGGCTGAAGGTCTGGACGCCGAGGAACTAGCGGAGCGGTAGGGAGCGGCACTTGGTTGGTCTGGACGCCAGTTCGATGCGATCGGCCGCGCCCGCTCTATCCGCAGGCGATTGACAGCTGGTTTTCCCCAGGCCGTTGCCCGCCAGCTCCCGGGCCTCGCACTGATATCCGATACCTCAGCCTCGGAACTTGCGTACGGAACCGCACATATGGCGCAGACGACACAGCGTAGACTGACCAGATGCTCCACGAGTTTCTCACCGGCAATCGCGCCGATCTGATCGAGCGCTGCCGTCTCAAGGTTGCTCGAAGGACCGCACCCCGAGTGACCGAAGCTGAGCTCACCCACGGAATTCCGTTGTTTCTTGATCAGCTGATCAAGACGCTCCAGGTCGAGCAGACCTCCGACCCCATGCTTAGCCGCAGGGTTTCCGGTCCCGCCGGTGGCGGGCCGCCGGTATTGTCGGAGATGGGCGCCGCTGCGGCGTTGCACGGGCGCGAGCTGATGCAGCAGGGCTTTACGGTGGATCAGGTGGTTCACGACTATGGCGATCTGTGCCAGGCCATCACGGATCTGGCGTTTGAGCTCAAAGCGCCGATCGAAATCGACGAATTTCGAACGCTCAACCGCTGCCTCGACAACGGGATCGCCGATGCCGTGACGGAATACTCTTACCAACGCTCTTCTGCAGTGGCGAACTACGGCGTTCAGGCGCTCAGTGCAAGGCTGGGGGTTCTCGCGCACGAGCTGCGCAACCTCACCCATACGGCCACGCTCGCCTTCACCGCCATCAAAGTGAGCGGTCTCGGGGTGAGTGGGGCAACCGGGAAGGCGCTGGAGGGTGCCCTGATCGGTCTGCGTACGCTGGTCGATCGATCCGTTGCCGACGTGCGAGTCGCCGCCGGACTGCCGCCGCGGCACGAACTCATCTCTCTCGCCGACTTCATGGACCAAATCGGGATCTCCGCAGCGCTCGAGGCGAGTGCGCGGCAGTGTAAGTTCACAGTATCCGTTGTCAACGAGCGTCTTGCGGTCGATGTCGACCGCGACATGCTCCTTTCGGCCCTCGGAAACCTGCTGCAGAACGCGTTCAAGTTCACGGAGCACGGCACTGAGGTCTCGGTGCACGCCTATGCAGTCGCAGATCGGATCCTGATCGATGTCGAGGATCATTGTGGTGGTCTGCCACCGGGCAGCGCCGACCAAATGTTCGTGCCCTTTGAGCAGGGCGCCACGGATAGATCCGGGCTCGGGCTCGGGCTGGCAATCTGCCGGCGCGGTGTCGAAGCAAACAATGGAATTGTCCGCGTCCGCGACGTACCCGGGTCAGGTTGTATTTTCACCATCGACCTTCCGCGGTGTGCATTGGCGTAGTGCTGCGGTAGCCTTGCATTACGCCGCGTCGCGGGGCGATACCTGCTGCCAGCGCCCGTTGAGCCAGTACCAGAAGCGCCTCTCCCAGCTCCGGCCCGTATTGTCGTAAGAGTCAATCTTCCATACCTCGATGCCGGGCGCCGGGATCTCACGGAGTCGATCGAAGGACAGCGTCCACTAGGATTGGCCCGACTCGAAGCCGATCACGTAGGCGGAGGCAGTGCCGACTCCGAGGTAGCGCCGTACCCAAGATGCAGGGTGCATGGCAGCCAACTAGTTGAGTAGGTCGTGGTCTACAATCCTGTATCCAAGGTTTCAACCCCAACTGCGCTCAAACAGGATTACCACTCCATCGTACCTCTCAACAATAGTCTCGTGCTTGCTCGCGGCAACGCGCTATATGATACCACTGCGAAGATCCAAACAGTTATACAGGGGCCTGCCGGCGCCCAGAGTCTAGTTGTCTACGGCGTGAATGATCTCTCCGAAATCGTCGGGGCCTGGTACAGCTCGACGCCTGGCTCAAACAACGTGTTTCTGGCTTCGCCCCAATAGCTAACAGCGGAGATAGAGGAAACGCAGACGCCACCCCATCGGCAGGGCGGCGCTTCGCGGCCCTTGAGGGGCGATTGTCAGTGCGCGGTGTCGGACTGGCTATGGCGTAGCCACGGCTCTTGAACCGCGTCCTCGGCCTCGGCGAGCGAGCCCAGCACCCGTTAGGCCACCGCTCACAGATGCGAGCGCTGCTGCTCAAACATCGGCTTTGCGTGCACGCGATATGGAGAGGCGCGGGTTGAAAAGGGGAACTGGTCGCGGCGAATCGCATCCAGGTCGGTAACGGCGCCCTTGCTGATGGTCACCCTGGCAGCGGTACAGTCCACTGCATGCCCGACCCGCGCCTGCAGCTCACCGCCCAGGAGCTCGTCTACGCGGCGAGTGCGGTCCGGGCCGAGGGCCGCCGGGCGAAGCAACGCTCGTTCTTCCAGGCCGTCACCTGCGTCGGATGCACGTCGTACTGCTTGGCCAGCTCGGCCACGGTCTTCTCACCCCACAACGCATCCAGCGCTACGCGCGCCTTGTACGCGGGGGGGATGGTTTCGTCTCGGTCTTCGCATCGGATCTGCTCCTTCCACACGGCCTTATGCCTACGGTAAGGCGGTTCAGCCGCAGCCGTATTGCGATGTACTTCGGCGACCATCCGCCACCGCACTCCACGTCATTACGGGAAGTGCCGAGGAGATCCAGGTCGAGATCGAAACTCTCGCCGTCATTAAAGGCGAAGCCGATCCGCGCGATACGGTTGAAGCGCTGGAATGGGCAGCATCGAATAGGGAGGAACTGAGGGCGCGCTGGCGCGAGTATTCCGAGGAGAGCAAGCCATGAGTGAAACCAAGCCGGTTCGCATCACGGGCGTGAAGCTCGTGCGCGACTACACGCTTACCGTCGCTTTCAAGAAGAGCAAGTCGTTCACGGTGGACCTGCGCGACTTCGTGCAATGCTTCAAGGGCTTGCGGGCCGCTGCGCGATCCGGCCGTGTTCGCGCGTGCCAGTGTCGGCGAGGGTGGGTTCAGCCTCGTGTGGCCGGGCGATCTTGACGTGGGCGCTGACCAGCTCTACGAAATGGCGCTTGAGCAGAACGGCCGTACCGACGCTGCCGCATTCATTCGCTGGCGCTGGCGGAACAAGCTCAGTCTGTCCGAGGCCGCGGATGCACTCGGTCTGTCCCGTCGAATGGTGGCCTACTACGAAAGCGGCGAGCAGGAAGTGCCGCGCACGGTGCTACTCGCCCTGAAGGGCTGGGAAGCCGAGCGGCAACACGCTGTCGTCTGACACCCATCGGGCGCGCCAGGAGCGGCGAGCTGGTCGAAGTAGACCGTCTAGAAGCGG
>JANWJS010000023.1 GCA_025451845.1 Steroidobacteraceae bacterium | reverse complement strand
CGATGCCACCCATGCCGAAGGCGAAGCCGAAGAAGAGCCCAGCCACGGTGCCGGTACGGCCGGGAAGCAGCTCCTGCGCGTAGACGATGATTGCCGGAAACGCGCTGGCCAGGATGAGCCCGATGGGAATGGTCAACACTGCGGTCCAGAGCAAGTTGGCATGCGGCAGGACAAGTGTGAACGGCAACACTCCGACGATGGAGCCCCAGATCACGTACTTGCGTCCGAAGCGGTCCCCGACCGGTCCGCCGAGTATCGTGCCCAGCGCGACGGAGCCGAGGAACACGAACAGGTAGATCTGGGAAGCTTGCACCGACACGTGGAAGCGGCTGATGAGATAGAAGGTGTAGTAGCTGGTGAGGCTCGCCAGATAGAAGTACTTGGAGAAGATGAGCGCGAGCAGCACGCTCATGGCCACGGTCACCTGCCTGCGTGTCGGCGCCGCATGGGGGTCGGCGTCGGCGTCGGCGGCCCGGGGCTTGAGGCGCGCCATGCCGTGAAGCTTGTACCAACGCCCCACGTTGAGCAGCACGAAAATCCCGAGCAGCGCCGCACAGGAAAACCAGAGAACGCTGGACTGGCCGTGCGGCAGCACGATGAAGGCGGCCAGCAGCGGCCCGATCGCGGAGCCGAAATTGCCGCCGACCTGGAACACCGACTGCGCCAGGCCATGCCGGCCGCCCGAGGCCATGCGCGCCACGCGCGACGATTCCGGATGGAAAACCGAGGAGCCGGTGCCAATCATCGCTGCCGCGAGCAGCAGTAGTGGGTAGGTACGTGCCGAGGCGAGGAGGGCGAGACCAGCCAGCGTGAAAGTCATCCCCACAGGGAGAGAGTACGGGCGGGGCTTGGCGTCGGTGTAGCGGCCGATCATCGGCTGCAGCAGGGACGCGGTGATCTGGTAGGTGAAGGTGAGGACTCCGATCTCCCCGAAGGTCAGGGAGTAGGAGGTCTTCAGCATCGGATACAGCGCCGGAAGCAACGACTGCATCATGTCGTTCAGCAGATGGCAGAAGCTGATCGCGGCCAGCACGGAGAAGGCAGTGCGGCTGGCGGCATCGGCCCGGCTCATGCTTGCTGCGGCTTCGTTCACTGCGTTTCCTGGGGGGTTCCGCAGGTTACTGTGCCGCATTGCGGCACGGAATCCCATCTCTCCTTTGGCGCAGGCGGATGGGGGTTGCGGTAGGGAACCAGGCTTCGGGCCTGGCCGGGGAATGGAGGACCGGGCCGGGGGCCGCAGGCCGGGAGGGCCCATGGCACGGCCCTCCTCTGCGTTTCAGCTAGTTCGGATTCGGATTGCTGCCCGGATTGCTGTCCTGCAGCGGGAAGGCCTGGGCGGGCGGTCCGCTCGGCCGGGCAGCGGGCGCTGCGCCGGGCTGGCCGGGAGCCGTGGCGGAGCTCGCCACCGAAGATGCTGGCTGCAAGCCGGTGCCCTCGGATACGGCAGTCATGAATCGCTGCGCGGCGTTGTCGTCAGTGCGCACCGCGCCCGAGATGATGTCGGAAGCCAGGAGGCCGGGATGGTGATAAAGCTCTGCGTTAGAGGAATCGTCGATCGTCAGCGCGGCGCCCGAGAGCGAGACCCCAGCGAAAACGCCCCGCGTCTGTGAGTACGAGTACACCCCGGCGTTGAATGCCTGGTCAGTTGCCGCCGACGCTTGCCGGCCAACCGGTCCTGCTGCCACGGAAACGTCACCGCCCAGCGTCAGCTTGCCGCCGGTGATGCCCTCGATGCCCTTCTCGGATGTGAAAACCAGGACGAGGTCCGTCTTTTGGACGCCCCACTGGAAGCCAAAGCTGCCGCTCGTCAGCGATACGAAGACCGGGTTGGAGAAATGTCCGCTTCGATCCCTGACCACGAGCACGCCGTGGCCGCGGGCGCCGCCGAGGAAGAAGGCGATTTTGGTGAAATCGGGAATGACCGCTATGCCGTAAGCGCGCTCGAGCAGCCGGTCAGGGATGCCTTGATCGCGTGCGTCGCGGGCATCATTGAGCACCTGCGTGGCAAGGAGGAGGCGTCCTTCCTCCCGCGCCTGCGCGTGCGCGGCGATTGCGGTGAACGCAAGCGAAACGCCGACGAGGGTGGAGAGTAAGCGAGTACGGGTAAGCATTGCCTGATATCCCCTATGCTGTCGCCGGGGACCGACAAGCCGGAGCCGGCGGCAACGAACACGCAAAGCTTACCGCAGATCGACAGTCTGGAGTGAGCCAGGAGGGCGATGAAGGGCCTGCCCGGCCGGCAAAGTTTGCGTTCAGCGGCCGTTCAGAACCAGAACGACACGTATGCCTGATAGATGCTGGCGTCCAGCGTGTAGAGCGGCTCCTTGCCGCCTTTGATCACGGCCGGATCGAATTTCGAGTAGAGCGCGTCGCGGTAGTCGAGATAATTGATCATCATTCGATCGACGCTGAGCGTCGCGGTGCTCTTCTGAATCCACGTCAGGCGCGGTATGGAGAACGAGTACGACGCCTCCAGTCCGAGCGTGATGCTGTGGAACGCCGCCAGCTCGCGGTCGCGGGCCATGAAGTTGGAATAGCCGGCGTAGGGGAAGATGTCACTGTAGAAGCTGGCCGCGCCCTGGCGGTAGTAGCGGACATTGCCGTCGATCGTCCAGTGACGCCGGACCGGCTGCACGTAGTCCAGCTGGAGGGTGTGCGCGACGATGCCCCACGAATCCGTAAAGAAGCGATATTTGCCGGTGAGGGCCGCGCGGTACGGAAGATAGTACTTCAGCGAAGCCGACAGCGCGTCCATGGTACGCGTCCGGGGGTAGATCTGCGAGGCGAGCGAGTAGCCCAGCGGATTGTTCGGATCGATGTAACGGATTTCCCGATAGGGGCTCGCGAGATAACCTTCGTCGGTAGAGAGCTGATAGTTGAAGGTGCCGACGAGACTGCGCGTCAGGATCTGGCTGATGCTCAGGCCGTAGACGCGGTGATCGGCCCGTTGGTGAAACGTTGGATCGTTGACGATCACGCCGTTGACCTTGATGTCCCGGTATATCTGATCCTGGCCGCGGCTGTAGCTGAGCGTGACGGTGGTGAGGTCGCCGAACATGTCCTGGCTGACCGAGTAATACGCGGTGTTTGCTTTGTAGTCCGGCTCCACGCTGTTGATGAATCCCGCGCTGTAAGTCGTTTTGCCGTGCAGGTACTCGGCGCCGACGCTCTTCTGCGTGCGCGTCTCCTTGTACGGGCTCGCGGACAGCAGGACGTCGATCGATGCACTGGAGATCATGTCCTGGTAGTAGTTGGCATTGACCGCGAAGTGATCGCCGATCCTCTTCTGCACCAGGATCGAGGGTCCCTGAACGGTGATGCCGCCTCCCTGGTAGCGATGATAGAGCAGGTCGGCGCGGTCTTCCGGCACGACGCCGGCAACGGCCGGGACGGCGACCAGGCAAAGCGCCGCAAGGGCGCGAGCGACGGCCGGCGCCCGCACCCGACGCGCGGAAAAGCCAACGGCATGGCTCTCCCGCGGCGCTTTCTGCGTGTCGCCGCTCAGTTGCATCCGCAGCCGCCGCCAACGGCGCCCGTGGCACCCCGTGCGCCCTCACGGGTTTCCAACACGTGGTCGAGGTAGGTGCTCGAGACCGGATTGCGGTCGAGCGCCATGATTGGATCGGCCAGATGCTCGCGCTCGTATGGTTTCACCCACGGCTGGATGGGCGAACAGGCCGAGAGGGCCACCAGTGCAGAGATCGCGACCAGTGACGTTCGAAAGCGAACCGTTGAGCGGCCCAGGGCCGCTCTCTGGGCCGCGGCGTCGAGAGCGGTGACAGGGCCGCGCCCGCCGGCGACTTTGAGCCAATGAGCAACGAAAGGAGGGCGCATGATGGGTTACTGGACGATCAGAGTCCGGATGCTGTTCATGTACTGGTTCTCGTCACCGGGCAGATAGCCGTTGTGTACGAAGCGCACCACGCCCCGGCGGTCGACGATCACCGTGGTCGGCATGGCCTGCACGTGGTAGAGCTGGCTCACCTCACTCTTGGGATCGTAGAGAACGGGATAGCTCACCGGCGTCTTCTTCAGCCATGCATCGGCATTGTGCGCGTCAGGCTCGACGTTCACGCCGAGCAGGGTGAAGCCCATGTCCTTGTACTGTTTGTAGATGCTGTCGAGCAGCGGCATTTCCTGCCGGCACGGGCCGCACCAGCTCGCCCAGAAATTGATCATGACCACATCGCCCTTGAACTGAGCGAGGCTCACCTGCTTGCCGTCGACGGACTGCAGCGTGAAGGCGGGGGCCTGCACGGCGCCGCTTCCGGCCCACGCCGGCAGCGCGAACGCCAGGATGGCGGCGATGGCGGCGATTCGATTCCTCATGTCGTATCCTCCCAAGCCTCAAAAGTAGAGCGAAATGCCGACGCCCGCTTCCAGGTTGTGCGTCAGCTTGCTGGCGCCGAGCAGGTCCGTCTGAAACATGTGATCCTCGAAACCCACGTGGACCGCCAGCCGGTCCGTCGGCAGCACCTGGTAGCCGCCGCCGACGATCACGGTGAATTTCTTGTCACCCCCGAACTGAGTGGCGCCCGCCCCGCCGATGACATAAAAGGAGCTGGTCATGGCACGGCTGCGGCCGAGGAACGCCTCACCGGGAAGGAAGTTGTAGCCCAGTCCGAGATCGTAGTACGTGAACCTCCTCTCACCTTCGGTCAGCAGGCGGACGTTGCCGCCCAGCGTCTCGAAGCTGGTGAGTCCGCCCTTCGAGCGGCCGACCTCGGCCCGGACGAAAAGGTCTTCCGTCATGTGATAGGCGAGATCGAATCCGTACGCGGGATGCGACCCGAAGTCCTCGATCGACACCACGCCGTAATGGGCGCCGAGCTCGAAGTTGGAGCTGCGGATCCTGGGCACCTTGACCTTGCGCCGCTCGATCTGAGGTTGCACCACGCTGGGCGGGACGCTGTCGCTGCCCGCCGACGGGTTCGCCTGCGCGGCCTCCGTGCGCGCCTCTTCCCTGGCCGCGCGCACCTCGGCACGGTGCTCGCGCCAGCGATGCACCGTGGCGCAGCCAGGCAATTGCGGCAGCGTCAGCAGCAACGCCGTCAGAAGAAGACCGCGAACCCGAGTTTCCATTCGTCCTCCACTTGGTTTCGATTTTGTGTCGTGATGACGACGTGCGTCTTGTATTCGGCACGCAGAAAAAAGCTGCGGCCGATGTAATACTTGAATCCGCCGCCCACATAAGCCGTCTGCTCCGTCCGGTTCGAGGGCTGAACCAGCGTGGCTTTCGGCTCCACGTGCAGCACCCCGATGCCGAGCGACAGAAATGGGCTCAGGCGCCACTGCGGCATGGGCTCGTGAATGAGGCCGATGTCGGCGGTGAGTCCGTTGGAATACCTGCCGAGGAACTGGCCGACCGCCGCCTCGACGGCCATCTGCGAGTTGAACGAAAGGGACGAATAGGCGGAGACGAGATTGGCGCCGCCCAAGACACCCGCGAAGGCTCCGACCTCGAAGCGGTGGGAAGTGAAGCCGGCCCGGTTGCCGATGTCCAGGGGCAGCGGCTCGCCGTCCGCGAGCACCGTCTGCAACATGTCGTCTTCCGAAGCCCATCCCTCGACGCCGCGCCGCGTGCGGACCTTGAGCCATTGCGTACGGCGGAAGAGCACGATGACGCTGTCTCCCTGCGGGACGACGTCAAATACCGGGTAGCCGCGGCCGGGCCCCGTATGCAGCTCGAGGTAGGGAGTCTTGACGAACACCTGCACGTCGCCGCGCGCGTGGCGCGTAAAGAGATGCGCGCTGCACACGGCGGGACCCATGAGTGCGGCGAGCAGCAGGAGGAAGGCGGTGGGGGCGCTGCGCAAGCAAATCCTAGTTCTTCGGCACTTTTGGATCGAACGGATTGTTGAAATTCTGGGCCCCGATGTCGAGCCATTCGGAGATCAGCCGCAGCTCGTCGGGCGTCAGGACGCCGGCGTGCTGGGCGTCACCACTGCCGGCTGCGAACAACGCCAGCGAGGCACTCGAGTCCGGGCCGTTGGCGTCGCCGGCATCGAGGAACGGACCCACGGAGATCGTGGTCGGATTGCCGTTGGCATCCGGCGGACCGGGAACGTTGTGCGCAAAGAGAAGATCTACGTAAGAGACCAACTCGTTCGGATCGGCATTGGAGGCCGTATTCGACAGATCGAGGTTGCCGGCCGGCTGCGCCGGAGCCCCAGCTGCATTCGTCGGACTGTGACAACCCCCCTGAGTGCAGGTGTGATCGGTTGTGATCGCGCCCGACGTGACTTTCCGCGGCAGGTCCCAAATCGGCTGGATGTGCTCCGGGTAGTTGATGACGACACGGCAGTTCGAGGCCCAGGTGCCCTCGCAGCCGGGAGTGGCCGTCGGGATGGGCGCGACCTCGCCGGCAGACAAACCAGAGTATGGATCGGCAATGGCTGGACTCGCAGTCAGGCCTTGGGAGGTGTTCGTCCAGACATCGGTGTAGAAGACGTCGATGCTCGGCGTCATGCTGCACTGCGCCGTGGAGAGGGCGCTGCCCACGCACGTGACTGCCGCGCGTGCCTCAGCCATGGTTTGCCCGGCTTCCGGGAGATAAGTGGCGACGCTGTCGGGAAACGGCGCGCCGCCGGCAGCTCCTGGGTAGGCGGCGGGGAACAGGCCCACGCGGCCATGAGAGTAGGGCTTCGCCGGGGTCGGCGGGGTGTGGCAGCCGTTGCACGTCAGCACTTCGCCTGCTCGCACCTGCAGCCAGTCGCTATGATCCGGAAAGGCGGCCACATGCCGCCCGTTGGCATCGAGAATGCTGATCTCGAAAGCCACGTCGGCCGGAACCTTGATTCTGACCGACCCGTCGGGCTCGATCGGGGCGTAGCCCATGATCTCACGCATGTAGTCGGATGCGCCGAACGCCTCCCGAGCGAGATTGATGACGGTGCGGTCCGGGATCGAGACCGCCTTCACCAGGCGGATGAAACGGGCGGGGCGATCGCTGGCCGGCGTCTTCCCGTCGGAGAGGGCGGCGATGCCGCCTGGTGCGGTATCCACGCCGTCGAAGTCATAGACGCTCCTGATATCGATCTCGCCCACGCCTTCGCCCTGAAGCTCGGGATCCGAAGTGATGGGCGGAATGATTTTCGGGGTCGTCCGCGGCTGCGCCGCGGCCACGTCCGTGACCATTACACCTTCGGTGGGCTGAATGACCGGGGTGAAAGTGTTCTGGGCGGGATCGAACATCCACAGGCTGTACAGGGGCGGAGCGGCCTTCGCGTTGGGATCCTGCAGCGCCTGCGTGGTGCAGGGCACGATCGTCGGCGGGTTCTGCGCGCTGTCGAGCAGCCGGCACTCGGACCAGCTGATCAGGATGCGCCCCGTCCCATCCCAGAGCGGCCACGCGGAGTTGAATCTGCCGCCCGCGGAGGGGCCGGGGAGGGTGCTGACCTGATTGGGCGTCCCCGGTCTCTGCGCTGGCCCGGTGAGCGTGCGCGAAGCGAGCAGCGGCTGCGTGTTCTCGACGTAGTGATTGCCGTCGATGATCTCGAGCTGGCCGCCGAAATCCACGCCGGTGTACTCCCGTGCGATGGCGAGAATCCCGCCACCCTCCATTTCGCGCGGATGGGAGAACTCGATGATGCTGCCGGTGGTGCCGGTCATGTGGCTCTGTGCGCCGTAATAAAGCTCCAGGTCCGTGCCGTCGGGGTTGATGGTGTAGAGATCCATCTGGTCCTTGCCCGGAGCGTGGTTCCAGCGCGTGAAGAGGATGCGCCCGCTCGCCAGCACGGTGGCATCGCGATCATGGCTCTGATTGAAGGAGATCTGATCGATCTTCGACCGGTCCGGACTGATCACATGCAGGTCGAAGATCGGCTCGGTGCGGCTCTCGTCCTCGGCGATGAACTCGGGCTTGCCCTCGTTGATCAGGATCGCCTGTGAATTCCTCTGGCGGGTAGAGGAGAAGGCGATGCTGCCGTCCGGCAGGTAGTGGGGCGAAACATCGTTCACGGTATCGGGCGCCGTGTCCGCCGTGGGGTCGATCATCGGCGCCAGCGTATGGGTCGAGATGGTGTACTCGTAAATCCGCCAGGAGGGAGCTTTTGCCGGGTTCATGTTTGCGGTGAGCGGGCCCCGCATCGCGAATGCGACCTTGGTGCCGTCCGGCGACACATCTACATCCTTCACGTCGTAAGGATCGCCTTTCCTCATGCTCGCCGTGATGTTCGTCTCCGGCGCTGCCGGCGAAGCGGCGGAGCGCATGTAGAGATCCGCCGACGGGAACGTGACGCGCATCATGCGCAGGTCGTCCTGCACGAGGGTGCCGCCCGCGTTCGCGGGGATCGTCCGCTTCACATAGAAAATCGGAAAATCGACGGTGCCCGGATCGGGCCCCTGGCTGTTGGCGAGGTTGACGCTGCCGCCGCCGCAGCCGCCGAGGATCACGGCGAGGCAAAGGAAGAGCGCCGCCGCGGCGCAAACGCGCGGTGCCCGGACCTGCGGTCTTTGTGAGAACGGCGTCACGATTTCACGCTGCAAGCTCATGCCAGCCACTCCGGATGGGCCCGTCGCGCCCGACTCCGGCGAGGGGCGAACGTAACATAACCTCGGGAAGGGTCGCGGCCCGTCTTCCTGGCGTGTCGATCCGGTCACGCTTCGGCCGGTCCGCAATTCCGGACGTCGCTAGTAGGCCCTCTTATGTCAGTGTGCCGCCGTGAACGGACTCGCATTTTGGCGCCCACCGGCACGACCAACAACGTGCATGGCGGCGGTGGCGGACGAAGACGGCTGAAAAGTGACATCAAACAGCAGCGATGTCTGCGTCCTGCGACGTTGGTTTCTGTTTTTTTTAGCCGGTATAGTGCGCGCCGTGCGTCGGCATTTGGGAGTGAGCGGGTGCCATGAAACATCGAGCGAAAATTCGACGTCGCCGCGAAGGCCTGGCGCAGCGCGCCACTTGCAGCGCCGTCGCCTTCGCGCTGTTGGCGGCGCAGGCTGCTCCTCCCGTGTTCGCCGGCTCGTACGAGCAGGCAAGACGCATCTACGAGCGCCTGGCCGGCGTTCCCCCTTCCGCCGCCGTGCTTCAGAAGATGGAGAACGACATCATCAGCCAGCCGGGGCAGCCGGGGCTGATCGCCGCGGCTGCAGTCGCCACCGACCCGAAATACGCGCCGGACTTCTACAACGCGACGCTGAAGGAATTCATCAATCCCTGGACCAACCGCAATCAGTCCGCCTTCGTGCCGTTCAACGACTACACGGCGACGGTGATCGGCATGATCCGGGACGACATACCTTTCAATACGGTGCTGTCGGCGGATATCCTCTACACGGTCAATGCGTCTGGGCTACCAGCGCCCTCTCCTGCCAACAATGATCACTACGCGACGGCCGAGGCGAATGGCATCGACTTCTCGAGCGCATTGACGCAGACCACCCAGTCGGCGGTCTACGGCACGCCCACACAGGCAACCGCGGGTGTATGGACCACGCGGGCGGGCGCCGCGGCGTTCTTCGTGTTGGGCACGAACCGGGCGCAGTTCCGTTTCACGATGCTCAACTACCTCTGTCACGACATGCAGACGGTGATGGATAACACGCGGCCGACCGACCGGGTCCGCCAGGACGTGGCGCGCTCACCGGGCGGGGACAGCCGGGTCTTTCTCAACAACTGCGCGGGTTGCCACAGCGGCATGGATCCGATGGCGCAGGCGTTCGCCTATTACGACTTCAGCAGCACGACCAACCAGCTCGTGTATACGGCCGGACAAGTGCAGCCGAAGTACGTGAAGAACCCGCAGAACTTCATCTGGGGATTCGTCACGCCGAACGACAGCTGGTCGAACCGGTGGCGGTCGGGACCCAACGCGGATCTCGGCTGGAGCTCGGGCCTTCCGGGCAGCGGAGAGGGCGCAAAATCCCTCGGCCAGGAGCTCGAGAACACCACCGCATTCGCCAACTGCCAGGTGGTCAAGGTCTTCCAGCAGGTGTGCCTGCGGGCGCCGACGAGCACGGCTGATCAGACGACGATCGCGGCCATCCAGTCGGGCTTCCAGAACGGCTACGACCTCAAGCAGGTGTTTCAGCAGTCCGCCGCCGCTTGCGCGGGCTCCTGATCCCCAACGGAGGGCATTTCGATGATACGCACCGAGTGCACTCCCCTGAGTCGGCCGCTGCTCACAGTGGCCGCAGGGCTTCTGCTCGCCACGATGCTCGCCGCCTGCGGTCCGAGCGGTCCGGCGACGCAGGTCAACCAGCCAAGCGGATCCACCGCCGCGAGCACCTACACCGGGCCGGCGCCGGCGAGCAAGGACGTGCAGGCCTTCCAGGTCAGCCTGTGGAACAACGTACGCTCCACGGACCGCTGCGGAGGCTGCCATTACGCAGGCGGACAATCCCCGCAGTTCGCGCGCTCGGATGACGTCAACCTCGCTTACCAGGCGGCTCTGCCGCTGGTGAACACCTCGCAACCGGGTGAGTCGACGCTGGTCATGCGGGTCGGCGGCGGACACAATTGCTGGGTCGCCTCGCCACAGGCGTGCGCCGACACCATGCTCACCTGGATTCAGAACTGGATCGGCGGCGGCGCCGGTGCCGCGCAGAAGGTGCAACTGGTGCCGCCGCCCGAGCAGTCGGTCGGCGGGACGAAGACCTTTCCGAGCGACCCGACCAACTTCCAGACACTCCTTTGGACTCCGATCCTGAGGCAATTCTGCTGGCAGTGCCACGATCCGACATCCTCTACGCCCCAGGCGCCCTATTTCGCCAGCTCCGATCCGAATCAGGCGTATCTGGAGGCGCAGGCAAAGATCAATCTCGATGACCCCGCTGCGTCGCGCTTCGTCGAACGCCTGGCCACGGAGTCTCACCATTGCTGGGCGACCACCCCCGGCGGTGCTCCGGACTGCCCCGGCAGTGCGGCGAAGATGCTGGCGGCCATCACTGCATACGCCAACACCATCACCGCGACCAACGTGCCTTCATCGTGGGTCATATCGAAGGCGCTGCTGCTGCACCAGGGCATCATCGCCTCGGGCGGCAGCCGGTACGATGCCGATACGATCGCGAAATACGAGTTCAAGGAGGGATCGGGCAGCGTCGCCTACGACACCAGCGGCGTCAGCCCCGAAGCGGATCTGACCGTATCGGGCAATGTGATCTGGGATCAGGCCTGGGGGGTTATCTTCGGCGAGGGAAGCCGGGCCCAGGCGCTGACCACGAGCAGTCAGAAGCTCGCGAACCTTGTCCAGACCACCGGTGAGTACTCGATCGAGGTATGGGCGTCTCCCGCCAACATTACGCAGACGAAGGCCAACATCGTCAGCTATTCGGGCAGCGATACCGCGCGAAACGTCACCCTGGGCCAGGACGCCGTGCAGTACCAGGCGCAGACTCGCAGCGACAAAACAGATACTAACGGCGACCCGCCGTTGCTGACTTCGCTGACCGGGGCTTTCGCTCAAGCAGCGCTGCAACACATCGTGCTCACCTACGACCCCGTCGATGGAGAGAAGGTGTACGTCGACGGCCAATTCACCGGTGACGTCGACCCGAACAGCGGTGGTTCGCTTGCCAACTGGGACAATACCTTCGCCCTGGTGCTCGGCAATGAGACCACCGGCGATCGGCAGTGGCTGGGCGAGGTCCGGTTCCTCGCCATCCACGACTCGGCGCTCACTCAGGCGCAGATACAGCAGAACTACAGCGCCGGGGTCGGGCAAAAGTACTTCCTGCTGTTCGACGTGAGCAGCATCGTGGGGATCCCCGAGTCCTACATCATGATGACGGCGACCCAGTACGACAATTACAGCTATCTCTTCTATGATCCGACGTTCATCACTCTTACAGCCAACGCCCAGCCGCAGAACATTTCTGTCTCGGGGATTCGGATCGGCATCAACGGGCAGCTCCCGACGGTGGGTCAGTCGTTCTCGACCATCAATACCACCATCGGCGGCTCGGCCTATTCGGCCGCCAACGGACAGTTGCTTTCGAGCGTCGGCGCGGTGATCGGCGTCGACACAGGGGTGACCAGCGACATGATCTTCCTGTCGTTCGATCAGCTCGGCAACCAGAGCAACGTCTACGTCGAGCCCGTTGTCCCGCCGAATCCGGTCGCGACCGACAATACGCCGCAGCCCGATCTGGGAGTACATACCTTTGCCGAGCTGAACGCAGCGATGTCGGTCGCTACCGGCGTTCCGGTCAACGATTCGGTCGTATCGGCGGCTTACACCGCGTTGGAGCAGTCGCTGCCGGCCGTGCCGCAGATCAGCGCCTTCACGGCCTCGGAGCAGACCGCCATCTCGCAGCTTGCGGGGGCCTACTGCAGCGAGCTCGTCGTGAAGGGCCCATACCGCGACCAGTTCTTCGGTGCCGGGCTCGACAGCTCTCTCGCGAATACCTCAGCTTCATTCTTCGGCACGTCCGGGTCCAATTCCAACCAGAGCCTGGTCATTACGCCGCTGGTGACCGCATTGGCGGTCGGCACGACCGTCGATCCGACCTACGCCACGGCCCTGCAGACCGAGCTCAGCAAACTGCTCGACGGGGTCCCGGGCCTGAATCCGAGCTACACCGTTTCAGTGGCGGCCCAGGCGGCCTGCCAGGCGGCGCTCGGCAGCGCCGCTCTCACGCTGAAGTGACCGCGCACGAGGAGATCGCACGCCATGCTCATTCGCAAGAAGCCTCCCCGTCCGCACGCTCCGAACGAGCCACTCCTGCACGAGAACCACCCGCGTCCGGTCACGCGCCGCGAGCTGCTTTCTGCGGGCTTCATGGGCGCTTCTGGCCTGATCATGGCGCCGGCATGGCTCGGCGCGCTGCTGAAGTCGGGCAACGCGCGCGCGGGCGGCATACCGCTCGACCAGGACATCGCGACGCTGGCAACGGGCAAAGCGGCCGATGGCACGGCCCAGTGCGCCATATCGAACGGCGCCGGCCTGATCCCGTTCATCTGCTTCGACCTCGCCGGCGGTGCCAATCTGGTCGGCTCCGAGGTGATCGTGGGCGTCCAGGGCGGACAGGCGAATTTCCTCTCGACCGCCGGCTACGGCAAGATGGGTGTCCCGGGTAACATGGTGCCGAGCGCGGCTGGCTTCGTGAGCAGTGCCCTCGGCCTCCTGTGGCATTCGGATGGGGCAATCCTGCGGGGCATCCTCTCGAAGGCCACCAGCCCGGCGACGGCTGCCGGCACCAACGGAGCGGTGTTCCCCGCGCTGTCTGAAAATGACACCAACATCAATCCCCACAACCCCATGTACGGCATTGCGAGGGTGGGCGCCAACGGGTCGCTGCTGACGCTGGTGGGCACAGAGCCCACGGTCTCCGGCGGCAACTCCGTCGCGCCGCCGAATCTCGGCGGTGTTCCGATCAACCCCGCTCTGCAGCCGAGCACCATCGATCAGCCGAGCGATGCCATCGGTCTGGTGAGCTCGGGCGGCGCGAGCGCCGACGCGCTTTCCGTGGAAATACAGGAAACGCAGTCGCGCATCAGCAGCGGCGACGTGAATCTGGGGACCGGCCAGGGCCTCTATGACACGAGCGCGTCCGATCCCGCAGCCGCCTTCACGGGTGTCCTCTCGGAGCCGAACGGAGCCGCCGGAGTGCAGCTGTACACCGACACGGCGTCCGATGGGCAGCTCAAGAACCAGGTGCGTTGCAACTACGTCAAGGCGGCCTTCAACTCGGCCAACTTCGGCAATCCGTCGGACCTCGATCCCAGGCAGGACTCGAAGATCACCGGCGGTGGAACGCCGATCTTCACCGCCTCGGACTTCAGCGACAACGACATCGCCATGACGGCAACGGTCATGAAACTCGTGTTGAACGGCTTCGCGGGCGCGGGCACTATCTCGCTCGGCGGGTTCGACTATCACGACAATACGCGCGCGACCGGCGAGACACGTAACTTCAAGGCCGGACAGCTGATCGGTGCCGTGCTGGAGTACGCTCAGCGCCTTGGCTCGCCCGTCATGATCTATGTCTTCAGCGACGGCTCGCTCACCTCGAGCAGCATGGTGGATTCGACGCCGGCCGGCCGCGACAAGCTCGCGTGGCAGGGCGACTCTTCGTCGGTCGCGTCGACTTTCTTCCTTCTCTACAACCCGAAGGGCCGGACGACGCCGCTCAAAGGAGCCGCCAGCCAGCAGATCGGGTATTTCAGCGCCGACGGCTCGGTCGTGAGCACCTCCAGCCCGGGGGCCAACTCGGTCGTGCAGCTGGTCGAGATGGTGGTGCTCAATTATCTGTCGCTGCACACCAAGTTCCTGGGGTCGTTCGGTACCGCGTTCCCGCAGCAGGGGCTAGGCTCGAGCAGCGATCAGCAGTCGCTCATCGCCTTCCCGCCGATCGTCTGACATGGCGGGCCAGCGACAACGGGGTGTCCTTCGCAGCCGTTCGACCGCTTGGGGCGCGCTGACCGCCGCACTGGCGATCGCCTGGACCCTACCGGCGCCCGCCGCCCGAATTCACGCCGCACCGGGTCTTGCGGCACCGGATTTTGCCCTGCGGGCCTTTGCCGGGCCCAACGTGCGCCTGTCCGAGCACATCGGCCAGGTCGTCGTGATCTCGTTCTGGGGTGTCGGCTGTGATGCCTGCCGGGGGGAGCTCGCGGCTCTGCAGCAGGACTTCGGCCGCTACGGCGCGCAGGGACTGCGCGTCTACGGGGTGGAGGTCGCGGACGATCAGGTGGGAGCCCTGAGCTTTGCGCGCGGGACGCATGTCACATTTCCGCTGCTGCTCGATCCGGCCAAGACCGTCGCCCGGCTGTATGACGTCGACAGCCTGCCGATGACGGTGTTGATCGGTCGCGATGGAAAAATTCGTCAGGTAGTGCGCGACTTCAATGAAACGAACCGCCGAGCCTGCGAGGATGAGCTGCGCACGCTCCTAGCCGAATGAACGGACCACAACCATGCCCGAAGTCCCGTCGCCTCTCGCACGCCGGCCGGCAGGCAGGTGTTTGACCGCCAGACTCGTTTTGCTCGCCGGACTCGGTGTCCTGGCGACGGCGCCGCCCACATTCGCTCAGACCGCCCCGACCACGGCGCCCGCGACCGCCGCCGCGGTCCCGCCGGCTGCCCCCCAATCCGCTCCCGGGCAGGGTGGGCCGGTGGATGAGCAGGTCCAGTCGCTGAAAAGCGACGTACTCGACCTGAATCGCGATCTCTTCGTGCTCGAGCAGGAGTTGCTGTATCCCGCCAACACCCAGGTGGCCGTGTTCGTTTCCATCGACGCGGGGACGTTCTTCGCCCTCGACTCGGTGCAACTCAAGATCGACGGCAAGGAGGTCGCCGACTATCTCTATACGCCAAGGGAGGTCCACGCGCTGACGCAGGGCGGCGTGCAGCGCCTTTACGTCGGCAACCTGAAAGTCGGCAAGCACCAGCTCGTGGCTTTCCTCACCGGCAAGGGGCCGCACAATCTCGACTACACCCGCGGCGCCACTCTGGATTTCCAGAAGGATATCGGCGCCCGGTATCTCGAGCTCACGATCACCGACGAGCAACGCAAGCTGCAGCCGCAGTTCCGGATCAAGGACTGGGAGTAACAATTGGTCCGCTCGGCGTGCCTGTGCGTCCTCGCGGTCGTGACGCTGCTCGCCGCAGCGGCACCCGCCGCGGCTCGCCTGCACGACCCTGAGGCGCTGCCCGAGGTGCGCATCCACGACCTGCCGTATGGCGACGTGCTCTTCTATTACTACCAGGGCAAGGATTTCGAGGCGGCCACGCGCCTCCTGGCGTACGAGCATTGGCAAGGGCTGCCCCATCACGACGCCGACGCACGCCTCTTGCTCGGCGGGCTCTATCTCTCGCTCGGGATGTACGACCGGGCGGACAGCTCGTTCGAAGAGCTGCTGACGAGCGATGTTCCCACGGGCGTTCGCGACCGCGCGTGGCTCTACCTCGGCCAGGCGCTCTATTCCCGCGGGCAGTACGCCGAGGCCGAGCGGGATCTGACCCGGATCAGCGAGCGTATGTCGCCGGAGCTCGAGCCGCAGAAGGAGCTGCTGCTCGCCAACGTGTGGATGCGCGAGGGACGGTTCGACCGGGCCGCCCAATTGCTCGGCAACTGGCGTGGCTCGCAACAGGGCTGGACGGCATATGCGCGGCTCAATCTCGGGATCGCGCTGGTGCGTCAGGGCAGGGTCGCGGAAGCGGCGCCCGTTCTCACTACCGTGGGCACCATGTACGCCCTTGCGCCCGAGATGTTGGCCCTCAAGGACCGCGCCAATCTGGCGCTGGGCCTCGCCTACCTGCGGGTCGGGCAGCCGGCTCAGGCGCGAGAAGTGCTCGATCGCGTACGGCTCGACGGGCCTTTCTCCGGCGAAGCACTCCTCGGCGCGGGCTGGGCGGACGCAGCTGGTGGAAATTACCGCGCCGCGCTCACTCCCTGGCTGGCTCTGCGGGGGCGCGGTGCATCCGACGAATCGGTACAAGAGGCGAACCTGACCGTACCGTACGCATTCTACGAGCTGAAAGCGCCAGGACAGGCCGCTCGGTACTACCGCACCGCGCTGCACTCCTATGACGAGGAGTCGGCGCGGATCGATTCGGCCATTGCCCGCATCCGCGGCGGGAGCCTCCTGGCGCAGCTCCTCGCCCGCGAAAGCGACTCTGCTACCTCCGGAGACGTCGGCAACGACCCGCTCGATGATGACGCGCTGCCGGATCGGTTGCGCTACGGCTGGTTCTGGCAGCTCGGCAGCGTGCCGGATGATCCGGAATCGCACTACCTGTACACGGTGTTTGCCGGCTCCGACTTTCAGGAGGGACTGAGGAACTATCGCGATCTGAAGCTCATGGGACGCATGTTGGGTGAGTGGTCCACCAGCATGGACGCTTTCCAGGAGATGATCGCGGCGCGCCGCCGCGCCTACGCGGAGCGTCTCCCCCGGGTCGAGGCGCTGCTGACTTCCGGCAAGCTCAACACCTTGCAGCAGCAGCGCGCCGCACTGGCGGGCCGGCTGGAACAGGTGTCCCGCACTCGAGACGTAGCGGCGTTGGCCACTCCCGATCAGGCGGCGCTGTGGGCGCGCGTGCAGCGCGATCAGGGGAAGCTCGCGCACGATCCCGACACGCCGGCCTATATGAGGCTGCGCGAGCGCCTGGCCCTGGTGAAGGGAGTGTTGCTCTATCAGATGGACCAGGAGTTCGCGGCGCGCTCGTGGAGCGAGCGCAAGGAGCTGCGCAATCTGGATCTCGGGCTGGCACGGGCGCAGCAGCGCTGGACGCAGCTCGATACGGGACAGCAGGCGCTGCCGATCGAGACGGGCGATTTCGCGGGCCGGGTGGGCGGCTTGCAGCAGCGCATCGGCGCTCTTCAGGTCCGGCTCGCGGCGGCGCAGACGGCACAGAGCCGCGCGCTCGCGGAACTGGCCGTCCATGATCTCGAGCAGCAGAAGAGGCGGTTGCAGGGCTACCGCGTCCAGGCGCAGTTCGCCCTCGCCACACTCTACGATCAGGCCGCTCATTCCGGCACCGGCGGCAAGACATCCTCGGGCGCTCCACGGCCCGCCGCCTCACCCGGGTTACCACAGTCGTGAGGCACGCGCGCGCGATCATTGCGCTTCTCGGGGTGCTGACCGCGTGGTTGGCGTTGTGTCCCATTGCCGTGCCTCGGGGGAGCGACTCTCCCGGTGCGCCGACCATCCAAGACCTCGAATCCCATCCCGTCCAGGTGGTGCCGGGAGGCACGGTCAGCGCCAGCGACTCCACCGCGATGGCAAGCTATCAGAAATTCCTCGCGCTGCAGGTGACCGATCCCAAGCTGCGCGCAGAAGCCATGCGCCGGCTGGGGGATCTGAATCTCGATGCCGGTGACCTGCAGCGCATGCAAACCGAGCTGTCCTCGCTCGACATGAACGGGGCCGAGGCCATCAAGCTCTATACGACGCTGCTCTCCATTTATCCCGACTACGAGCACAACGACGAGGTGCTGTATCAGCTCGCGCGAGCCTATGACACCACCGGCCAGCCGGACCAGGCGCTGCATACACTCGATCTCATCGTGCAGCGCTATCCCGGCGCCAAGGACCTCGATGAAGTGCAGTTTCGGCGCGGCGAGCTGCTCTTCTCGGCCCGCCGGTATCCGCAGGCGCAGCAGGCTTATGCGGCGGTCATCGCCCGCGGCGCGGCTTCACCCTATTACGTACAGAGCCTCTACAAGGGCGGCTGGTCCCTCTACAAGGAGTCTCTGCCGAAGCAGGGTCTGCCATTGTTCGCGCAGCTGCTCGACTGCGAGCTGTTGGGACCCGACGGCACCGTCCGGCCGCTGACCGACCTCAGGCGGGCGGACCGGGAGCTGGTCGGGGACTCCCTGCGCGTCATGAGCATCACGTTCTCCGAGGACTCAGGCGCACAGTCGATCCATCGATTCGTGGGCCACTATGGCGGCCGGCCCTACGACTCGCTGCTCTATTCGCGCCTAGGTGATCTCTACGTCGCGAAACAACGCTATCAGGATGCCGCCGCGACCTACCTGGCTTACGTCGACGGCAATCCGCAATCGGATGCAGCGCCGGACCTCGCGGACCGGGCCATTCGAGCCTATTCCAAAGGAGGCTTCAGCCAGCTCGTCTTCCAGGCGAAGCGCGACTTCGTGCAGCACTACGGGTTCAACTCCGCTTACTGGCGTACGCGCGCGCGGGCGGATCACCCGGAAGTCGTCGCGGAGCTCGAGACGAATCTCAGAGATGTCGCGACCTACGATCATGCGCTGGCGCAGCGCACCCACGACGTCCGCGACTATGCGCAGGCGGCGCACTGGTATCGCGAATACCTCGATTCGTTCCCCGCGGCGCCCGACGCTGCGCAGTTGCATCACCACCTTGCCGACGCTCTGTTCGCTGCGCAGCATTACGCAGACGCCGCCACGGAATACGAGCATACGGCGTATGACTACCCACGCAATCCTCAGTCGGAGAGCGCGGGCTACGCGGCGTTGACGGCGTATGAGAAGGCCGAGGCGGGGCTGGCCGGCAGTGCGCTGAGCGACCTGAAGCGGCGTGCCATCGATTCCGGCGTCAAATTCGCGCAGGCGTTTCCGGATCATCCCGACAGCGCCGGCGTGCTGACGCGCGCCGATGAGGCGGTGTTTGCCGCGGGTGACATGCCCCGGGCCGTTCAGATCGCCGGGATGCTCCTGGCGCGCAATCCGCCTGCCGATGCAGCCAAGCGGCGCATCGCCTGGACCATCGTCGGTGAGGCGAACTATACCCAGGGTAAGTTTGCCGCGGCGGAACCCGCTTTCATCCAGGCGCGCGGACTCGCAGCCTCGGATCCAAAAACAAGCGCCGATCTCACCGAGCGCATTGCCGCGGCGGTGTACCGGCAGGGCGCCGCGCAGCGGCAGGCGGGTGATGGCGAGGGAGCCGTCCGGGATTTCCTACGCGTCGAGCAGGTTGCCCCCGCGTCGACCATCTGCGCGACTGCGCTCTATGACGCCTCGGCGGAGCTCATCCGGCTGAAGGACTGGCCCCGCGCGATCCAAGTGCTGCAGGACTTCCGCGGACGCTTCCCTCACCACACTCTTTCCGCCGACGTCGACGACAAGTTGGCCGTGGCGTATGCAGGCGCCAACCAGCCCATGCAGGCGGCGCAACAGTTCGAAACGATCGCCGCGTCGCCTGCGCAGACGCCGGCCGTCAGGAAGGAGGCGCTGCGCCGCGCGGCGGATCTCTATGCGCAGGCCCACGATGTCCCCCGGGCGACGGCGGTGCTGGAGGAGCTCATATCGCGGTACCCCGCGCCGCTCACGGATGCGCAGGAGGAGCGCCAGCAGCTGGCCGACTATGCCCTCGAGGGGGATGACCTGACGGGCCGCGATCGGTGGTATCGCGAGATCGTCAAGGCTGACGCCGAAGCCGGCACGCAGCGCACGCCACGAACACATTACCTCGCCGCCAAGGCACAACTCGCGCTCGCCGGGGAGCCGCGGGACGAGTTCCGCTCCATCCGCCTGACTCTGCCGCTCGCTCGGACCCTCAAAGCCAAGCGCAGAGCCATGCAGCGTGCGATGGCAGCTTACCGGGTGGCAGCGGCATATGGCGTCGCCGAGGTCACCACGGCAGCAACTTACGAGATGGCTGGTCTCTATCAGACTCTGGCCAACGATGTCCTCGCCTCCGAGCGGCCGCGTCACCTGACCGCTCAGGAGCTCGACGAATACAACTCCCTGCTCGAGGATCAGGTGTTTCCCTTCGAAGAGCAGGCCATCAAGGTTTACGGCGGGAATGCGGCGCGAGCCAGTCAGGGCGTTTACGACGAGTGGGTCCGCAAGAGCTTCGCTGCACTCGCGCAGCTCGATCCGGCGCGCTATGGCAAGACAGAGCTGATGTCAGATGTGGTCACGACGCTCAATTGAGATATTCGCCGGCGTGTCGCTGCTCGCGGCCCTGGCGGCATGCTCGGTCACTCCGCAGCGCAGGGCGGCACCCGCGGTGTCGGCGACCGCTGCGCATCCGGCGGTCAGAGGCAAGGCCGGGGTTGCCGGCGCGGTTGCACAACCGGGAGCGGCCCCTGGTCCGGCGCCGATACCGCCCGAGGCGCAGCTGGAATTTGCCAAAGCCCTCGCGCTCGCCCGCGCCGGCAGTGACACCGCGGCCGAAGCGCAGCTCGCGCGTCTCGCGCAGCAGTACTCTCAGTTCTGCGCACCGCTCGTGGACCTCGGAATTCTCTATCGCAAGAACGGCAATCTCCGTGCGGCGACGCGTGCTCTCGAGCAGGCGGTCGCGCGCAACCCGCACAGCGCAGCGGCGTGGACCGAGCTTGGAGTCACGCAGCGTCTCGGCGGCAAGTTTCAGGATGCGGGACAGTCGTACGCCCGCGCGATCGCAGCCGATGCCACGTATGCGCCAGCCTATCGCGACCGGGGAGTCCTTCGCGACCTCTATCTCGATCAGCCGGCGGCGGCCCTCAACGACTTCGAGCAGTATCGGAAGCTGAACGGCCGGGACAAGCCCGTTGCCATGTGGATCGCCGAGTTGCAACACCGAACGGGCATCAAGGCGCCGGCCGGTGGCGAGATTGCGCCGCGGACCGCCGGCGTGAGCGCTCCGTCGGTGCCTGCCGCGGCGCGCACCGGCAGTGCGGCTCCTGCGTCACCGCCTCAGGCGAGGAATTGACATGCGCGCGCCGCGACCGCTCTTCATCATCACCGCGTTGGCGTTCATGGCTATTGCGAATGCGCAGACGGCGCCTCCGCCCCGGACCGCCGCGGCGCAGCGCGTTGTCGCCATGCCGGCGGCGACCGCACGTGCAGCGGCCGACACCGCTGCGACCGAGCCCTCTACGATCGGGCCAGCGGTGAGTCGGCCGGCTTTCGCCGCGCCGGTTGCGGGCCAGCCCGTGACCCAGCCCACCGTTGTCACGGCCCACGAGCGCGTGACGGCTCATGCTCCGCGCCCCTCGCATTCCCGGCAGTCGCCGGCGCCGCGGACCGGCGGCATTGCCCGGGCGAGCTCGCGGGCGGCCGACTCCACCGGCGTGCTGGACCTCGGGGCCACGGACATAACGGGCAACAAGGAGTTGCCCAAAGTCATGGTCATCGTCCCCTGGAAGGACTCCCTGGGCGCGGGCGGGGTGGTCAAGCCGACCGACAGTCTGCTCGACGAAATGTTGCAGCCGGTCGATCGCAGCGTGTTTCAGCGCCGGATCCGGTACTACGGCCAGCTCGAGCCGACAGAGGTGGCGCCAGTTGGCGACAGCCACTGACGCAGGGTGGCAGTCTGGTTCGCCGGGAGCAATCTACAACGCGAGGCGCGACTGCGCCTGGCGACCCCGAAAGGGGCGGAGCCGAGGGATGTGCGCAGTAAAGTGGGAGCGGGATCGCATCTTTTTCGACGGTCGTCAGTCAGTTTGGGCGGGTCCGGGCCGATAACCCGGCGAGCCTCACGTCGGGTCTGAAGCGGAGTGTCATCATGGGTCTCTGGAACTTGATCGTCAGATTCTTTCAGGGCGGCGGGGACTTCATGTACCCGATCGCGGCGGTTCTCGTGGTCGGCACGGCGATCGCACTCGAGCGCTATCTCTACCTGACCTACACGGCGGCCCGTAACCGCAGAACGTGGAACGAGATCGTGCCGCTGCTGTCGCAGGGCAACTTCCGCCAGGTCGTGCAGGTCACTTCGAAGTCCGACACCCTCATCGGGCATATCCTCGATTACGGCCTGGCGCGGGTACAGTCCGCCCGCCGGCGCGACGACATCGAGAAGGCGATGGAGGAGAGCATGATGGAAGTCGTGCCGCGGCTCGAGAAGCGCACGCACTACATCGCTACCTTCGCCAATCTCGCCACGCTCCTCGGACTCCTCGGTACCGTGATGGGACTCATCCGCGCCTTCGCCGCGGTCGCCACCATCGATCCGGCGCAGAAGGCCAACCTCCTCTCGGCGAGCATCTCGGTCGCGATGAATTGCACCGCTTTCGGCCTGATGACGGCCGTGCCGCTTCTGCTCATCCACGCCGTGCTGCAGACGAAGACCACGGAGCTCATCGACAGTCTGGAGATGGCCTCGGTGAAGTTTCTGAACTCCATCGTGGAAAGGAAGGCGCCGGTAGCCGCGCCCGCCGCCAGGTCCGCCGCGCCCGCGGCTGCGGCCCTGGCCTGATCAGAGCCCGCTTCGCTCGCGCCGCAACCGACGAGGATCACCCCATGCGCCGTTCCTATCAGGCGCGGAAACTCCTGAGGCACCAGCACAAGTCCGCGGGGCTGATGCTCGTGTCGATGATCGACATCTTCACGGTGTTGGTCACGTTCCTTCTCATGACCGCCGTGTTCTCCCACACGGTGATCCTGCAGCTGCACCTGCCCAAGCCGCAGTCGCAGTTCCGTGAGCCGCCGCCGGGTCTCGTCCTGGAGGTGATGGTGCGCAAGGACCTCCTCCAGGTAGCGGACCGCAACAGCGGGCCGCTTGCGACCTTCCCCAACACCGCGCAAGGCTATGACTATGCGGGGCTCACTCAGTACCTGGAGCAGGTCAAGGCGCGGTTCCCGACGCTGACCGCGGCCAGCATCCTGCTCGAGCCCGATACGCCTTATGACACGCTGGTGCAGGTCATGGATCACGTACGCGTCTTCGAGACGAGCCAGGGACTCCAGACGGAGCAGGCGGAGCTTTTCCCGGACGTCTCCGTCGGGGATGCGCCGCCAGTCACGCAGGTGTCAAGATGAGATTGTCCAACCGGGCGCGCCGCATGGCGCAGCATCACCTGCGGCACCGGGCCGACGCGGAGCTCAACCTCGTTCCGTTCATCGACATCCTGACCGTGATGGTCGCGTTCCTCCTCGTGTACGCGACCCAGATCGAGGTCATTCACAACGCCAAGGCCGTTCCTCTGCCGGAGTCGATCGCGCAACGGCAGCCGCATCCCACGGTGGTGGTGACCGTTACGAAGAGCGATATCTACGTGCAGGGGGAGCGGGTGGCTACGGTTCCGCAGGTCCTCGCGCAAGCCGGCGACGACATCGCCTCGCTCAGGGCCGCCCTCGTCAGCCCGGGCGTAGTGGGAGCGACGACCTCGTCCGCGGTCGCGGGGCAGAGGGAGCTCACCATCATGGCCGACAAGACGTTGCCTTACGAGGTGTTGAAGAAGGTCATGTCCACCTGCACCGGCGCCGACTACAGCCATATCGCGCTCGCCGTCCTCGAAAAGGAAAAGCCGGTCTCCGCCGGCGAGCTGCGATCGTCCTAACTCCATACCGCTGAGTCGCGCATGGCCCTTGCCGCCTATCATCGTCTGTACGAGCTCGCCTGGGACGGGGACCCCGAGTCCAGCCGGCGTTTTCGCCGCATATTGCGGACTCTGCTCGTCGTCGTGGTGATCCTGGGAATAGCGTTCCCGCTCCTGCCCACACCCGAGCCGACGGCCGTGGAAACGGAAGTACCGCCGCAGCTCGCGCGGATCATGATCGAGAAATTGAAGCCCCCGGTGCCGCCGAAGCCGATCACAAAGCCAAGGCCGACGGCCCGTCCGACTGTGAAGGAAGCCGTCAGGCCGGCGCCGGAGCGCGCCGACCTTGCCCGCAGGCGGGCCGAGCGCTCGATAGACAGATTCAAGGACCAGCTCGCGGATCTGCGGCAGCAAATGTCCGACACGCCTGCGCAGACGAAAAATCTCACGGGCGCCGTCGGCGCGCAATCCCACGCCGAGCGGTCTCTCATCACCGCGCAGGCGGGTGAGGCGAGTGCAGGAATCACCTCGGCGCCGATGAGCCGCGGTTTTGGCGGCGGGGCAGGGTCGCTGCACGGACAGGATGCCGCCCGGGTTACTTCCTCCATCATGCAGTCGGGACTCAACGCGCGCTCGCCGTCCAGCGGCCGCGGCGGAGCTGCGGGCCGCTCGGAGGAGGAGATCGCCATGGTCTTCGACCGCAACAAGGGGGCCATCTACGCACTCTACGAACGCGCGCTGCGCATGAACCCGATGCTGCAGGGCAAGCTCGTGCTAGAGTTCACCGTCTCGCCGAGCGGCGTGGTGACGCGGTGCCGTGTCGTCTCGAGCGAGCTGCACGATCCGGCTCTCGAGCGCGAGATCGTCGCGCGCGTGATGCTGTTCCGCTTTGAGCCGGAAAAAGTCGATCCCACCACCGCGACCAAGCCGATCGACTTCTTCCCGGCCTGACGACCCGGGGGATCCATGACAGGCAGTGAGGGAATCAGGCGGCCCGCGGCTGCGGCCCTGCGGCGCGCCATGGCGCTCGGCGGCTGCGTTCTTTGGCTCGCGATTGCGCCCACGCGCGCCCATGCAACGTGGTATTCCCGCACGGAAGCGATCATGGATACCCGGATCTACGTCGAGCTGTGGGATACCCACCCCAAGCACGCCAACGCCGCCATCGATGCGGTCATGGCGGAAATGCATCACGTCGACGATGTGATGAGCGACTTCAAGCCCGAGAGTCAGCTCTCACGGATCAATGAGCATGCGGCGCAGCATCCGGTGGCGGTGAGCCCGGAGCTCTACCACCTCATCAAGCTCTCGACCCACTACTCGCAGATCACCGACGGCGCCTTCGATATCACGGTGGAGTCCGTCTGGAAGCTCTACCACTTCCGGCAACACATTCGCCCCACCGATGCCCAGATCCAGGCACTGATGCCGACTGTCGGCTGGCGCCAGCTCATCTTCGACGACCGCCATCACAGCATCCGCTTTGCCCGGCCGGGCATGGCAATCGGCCTGGGCGGCATCGCCAAGGGCTACGTGGTCGACCGCAGCATCGACATCCTGAAGGCGATGGGCATCGAGCACGCAATCGTCACGGCCGGGGGTGACACCCGCATCCTCGGCGACCGCCGCGGGCGGCCGTGGATGGTTGCAATCAGGGATCCTTGGGATCTGAGCAAGGTGGTGACGCTGATACCGATCACCAACGAAGCCATCTCGACATCGGGCGACTACTACCGCGGCTTCGTGCAGAATGGTGTGCGCTACGATCACATCCTGAGCCCGCTCACCGGACACTCCGCACAACTGGTGCGCAGCGCTTCAGTCATCGCGCCCACTGCGACTCAGACCGATGGCATGTCAAAGACCGCTTTCGTGCTGGGCCCGCAGAAGACTCTGGCGATCATCAACAGCATGCCGCAGTACGATGCCGTCTTCATCGATCCCCAGGGGCGCGTGATTTACTCCAAGGGATTGGAGCCGCCGCCCGGGTCGCCACCGCCGGCGCCGGCTGCGGAGTCTCCCCTAGCCGTTGACGGGAACGCTCCCAGCCAATAACGCAAGGGCGTCGCCGGTGAGGCGAAAGGTGGTCCACTCGTCCATGGGCGACGCGCCGAGGCTGCGATAAAAGCCGATGGAGGGCTCGTTCCAATCGAGCACCGCCCATTCGAGCCGCGCGCAGCGCCGCTCCACGGCGGTGCGCGCGAGGTGAGCGAGCAGGCGCTTGCCGACACCCCGGCTGCGGGCCTCCGGGCGCACGAACAGATCCTCGAGGTAGATTCCCGGCCGGCCCTTGAAGGTGGAGAAGTTGTAGAAGAAGAGGGCGAAGCCCAAGGCTTGGCCGTCGCCCCAGGCGAGCACCACCTCGGCGTAGCGGCGCTCGCCGAAGAGCGCCTCGCGCAGCTCCGTCTCGGAAGCCGACACCTCGTGCTCCAGCCGCTCGTACCGCGCCAGATCGCGGATGAATTCCAGCACCACAGGGACGTCGTCGCGAGTTGCCGGGCGGATGCTGATCGTATCGTCTGAGTTGGCCTTCTTCATCGTAGTGCTCGCATTTCGTCAGGCGATGCTCTGCAGTCCCTGCGCGATCCCGCCGGCGCTGGTGAGCAGCGCCTCGAAGAGATCGCGGTCGCTGCGGCCGCCGGCGCGCCAGCGCTGCAGCAGGTCCACCTGCATGAGGTTCATCGGGTCGATGTAGGGATTGCGCAATCTGATGGAGCGCTGCAGCGTCGGGTCGCTGTCGAGCAGGTCGGTGCTGCCCTTCAGCCACAACACGCGCTCGCGCGCGCGCTCGAACTCGGCATGGATCCCGGCGGAGAATCGGCGCAGCGGCTCCGGCACGAGGACGTCATACGCGGCGGCGATCTCGAGATCGGCGCGAGCCAGCATCGCCTCTACATCATCGATCAGGCTGCGCAGGAAGAACCACTCCGCGTACGCCGCGCGCATCCGCTCCCCCCCGTGCCGCTCGATTGCCGCAGCGAGGCCGGTGCCCGCTCCGAACCAGCCGGGCAGCATGTGGCGCGTCTGTGTCCACGCGAACACCCACGGTACCGGCAGCAGGCCCTCGATGCCGCGGCCATCCTCGCGGTGCACCGACCGCGAGCCGACTTGCATTCTTTCGATCACATCGATGGGCGTGACGGCACGGAAGTAGTCGTGGAACTCATGCTCGCCATAGATGAGGCGCCGGTATGCCTCGCGGCTCGCCGTGGCCAGCGTGGCGGCGCACTCGAGGTGCGCCGCAGAGCCCGGCTCTGCGCCGGCACCGCGTCCCGCGTCTGCAGGCTCGGACGACGCCCGGCCTGCCACGGTCGCGAGGCTCAGCGCGTTGAAGGCGCGCTCCAGGGTTCGCATCGCGATCGGGCGCAGTCCGTAGCCTTGTTTGACCATCTCGCCCTGCTCGCGCAGGCGCAGAATTCCGTTCAGGGTGCCGGCCGGTGCCGACTTCACCAACGCATCGATGCGGCCCCCGCCGCGGGCGACGCTGCCGCCGCGCGCATGGAACACTACGTATTTCTCGCCGTCGCCTTCGCGCATGCTCGCCAGCGCGCGCTGCGCCTGATGGATAGCAAAGCGCGACGCACACAGCCCTCCCTCCTTGTTGCTGTCGGAGTAGCCGAGCAACACACACTGGCGGCGGCCGTGCGCCTCGAGATGCCGTCGGTAGACGGGCTCGGCAAGAAGCTCGCGAAGAGTGTCGCCGCATTGCTCCAGCGCATCGAGGGACTCGAATTGCGGTGCGATGTCGAGCGCGACCTCTCCGGTACGCTTGTCGTACACCGAGGCCCAACGCGCGAGCGTCAGAGCCGCGAGAACGTCATCTGCGCCGCGCGTGCCACTCACTATGAAGTAACCGACGGCGTCCGGTCCGTAGCGGTGCCGCGACTGTGCAAACGCCTCGAACACGGCGAGATTGCGTTTAGCGAGCGCGTCGAGGTCCACACGCGGACCTGCATCCTTCTCGATCATTGCTGCCAGCAGTTTCCGCCGTTCGGTGCCGGGGCGCTCGAGCCAGCCTGGATCGTCGGTCCCGCGAGCGATGACCTCATGGAGTACGCCCGCATGCTGTCGCACATCGAGGCTGGCGAGGTGAAAACCGAAGGTGTCGATGCGGCGCAGGAGCCTGCGGATATAGAAGAGTCCGGCATTCGCGCCCTTGTTGGCGCCGAGACTCGCGGCGATGAGCTTCACGTCGTCGCGGAACTGGCGCGCACTCTCGTAGCCGTTGGCACGTCCTTCGTAGGTCAGGCGCAGCCGCTCGCCGATCTGCGCGAGAAACACCCGGTAGGGCATCCGGTCGTGCCGTGCGGGGGTCACGCTGCGCGCGCCGGGCGCCAGCGTCATGTAATCCTCCACGCGCTGGGTCAGCTCCGCGGATATCGCTACGCGCCCGGCACTCTGCGAGAGGCGTTGCGAGAGCTTGCGGCAGTCCTCGAAGTAGCTGTTGAGGATCACCTGCTGCTGCCGCGCGAGAGTCTCGCGGATGGTCTTGGCATGTACGTCGGGATTGCCGTCCATGTCGCCGCCAACCCAGGAGCCGAACCGCAGGATGGGGGGCAGCTCGATGGAATCGGCGGGTACGCCATAGTGCCTCTCGAGCGCCAAGGCGATTTCCTCGTAGAAAGCGGGCACCACGCGATAGAGGATCTCGAGCAGATAAAAGAGGACCTGCTCGCGCTCATCGCCCACGGTCAGCCGCTCGCGCGGCAGCTCCTCGGTCTGCCAGGCCGTGGTGAGCTCAATCCGGATACTGCTCCAGAGATTGCGCGAGTCCTGCGGCGTGAGCATCGGATCGAGGCGGTCGAGCAGGTGCTGCGCCACGCGCTGCTGTTTGCGCAGCAGCGTGCGGCGGGTCGACTCCATGGAATGCGCGGCAAACACTGGCTCGATGCGCAGGCTCCCGAGCAGCGCCAGAATCTCCTCGAAGCCCAGGCCGCGGTCCCGCAGGCTGGCGATGGCATCCTCCACTCCCGAGGGCTGCGGGCGGCCGCTGTCCTGGCGGAAGTATTCCCGGCGGCGGCGGATGCGATGGACCTTCTCGGCAAGGTTCACGGCCTGGAACCACATGGAGAAGGCGCGGACGAGATCACGGGCGAGCGCCGGGGGACGATCGCGCACCGAAGCGGCGAGCTCGCGGGCCGCCTGCTCGTCGCCGTCGCGGCGGCTGATGGCGGCGTGCCGGTCGAGCTCCACCAGCTCGAAGAGCTGCCGTCCGCCCTGCTCGCGCAGGATCTCGCCGACCAGAGCGCCCAGCGCGTGTACGTCCTCGCGCAGGGCCTCGTGCTTCGGCGGAAAATGAATGTCGCTGCGGTTCACGGAACGGCGAATCCTATCAGCGGCACGATACTGTCGCCTAGGCAAAGGGAAGTGCCCCGCCGCCGCAGGTGGCTATCCAGCAAGCAGGACGGACTCGGCGCGCTCCAGCTCTTCCGGCTGCCCGTAGAGCACCACGACGTCGCCGTCGCGCAGCACGGTATCGCCGCCCGGCTCGCGCCCCAATATTCCCTGGCGGCGGATGCCCGTGAAGGTCACGCCGACACCGCGCCCACGCACGTCGCGCAGCGTCCGTCCCACGGCCCAGGCTCCCGGCGGCACGACCACGGACTTGATCTCTTCGCGATACTCGTGGCTCTCGTCCAGCGGCCGCGCATCTCCCCGGCGGATGATGTTTCTCAGGACGGAGTACCGGTGGCTGCGTATATCGCCCATCGTGCGGACCACGCGTGACACCGGAACGTGTAAGAGGATCAACACGTGTGAGACGAGCATCAGGCTGGCTTCGAAGGCTTCCGGCACGACGTCCGTTGCGCCAGCTTCCTGCAGCTCCTTGATCCTGGCGTCATCCTGAGTGCGCACGAGGACGGGCACGTCGGGGCGCAACCGGCGGATGCTGCGCAGGATGCCGACCGAGATCGCCGGATTCGAGAAGCTGATGACCACGGCCGTTGCCGTTTCGAGGCCCGCCTTGACGAGAATCTGCTCATCGGCCGAGTCGCCGAAGATGACCGGGTCGCCGGCCTGGCGCGCCGCGGCGATGCGTGCCGGATCGAGGTCGAGCGCGATGTATTCGAACCCCTGCGACTCGAGCACGCGCGCCACGTTTTGCCCGACGCGCCCAAAACCGCAGAGAATGACGTGATCCCGCCGCCCGATCTCTCCCGTAGCAGCGCTCTCGCGCTCAAACGCTGTGTGCGGCGGTCCCGACTCCCACAACAGCAGGCGGGCGATGCGCTTATTGTTGTTGAGGAGGAGTGGACTCAAGACCATGGAGAGCACGATCGCGACCAGCAGCGGCTGGCCGAAGTTCACCGGGATGAGGCCCGTCGCGAGCGCGAGGGTGCCGAGCGCCACGCCGAACTCGCCGCCGATCGAGATGACGATGCCGGTGCGCAGCGCCTTGAAGCGCGAGCCGGTGAAGGGCCGGGCCACGAGCGCCGCGATCGCGGTCTTCAGGATGACGATGGCGGCGAGCCAGTAGAGGACCGCGCCCAGCTCGCCAGCGAGCAGCTGCACATTGAGCAGCATTCCGACCGAGACGAAGAATAGCCCGAGAAGGATGTCGCGGAACGGACGGATGACCGACTCGATCTGATGCCGGTACTCGGTCTCGGCGAGCATCATGCCGGCGAGGAAGGCACCCAACCCCGGCGAAAGCCTGGCGAGGCTCGATATCCAGGCGGCCGCCAGTACCACGAGCAGCACGGCCAGGGTGAACAGCTCCCGCAGGCGGCTGTGGGCCATCTCCCGAAAGAGCGGCCGCAGCAGCCAGCGGCCCGCAGCCAGCACTCCCCCGATGGCGAGGACGCCGCCCGCCACCGCCTCCAGGCTAGCGCGTATTCCGGCGCGATCCGGGCCGGCGGTAAGCGCCGAGGCGAGGGCGAGGAAAGGGACGAAGGCGAGGTCCTGGAAGAGGAGCATGCTGAAGGCGAGCCGTCCGTGGGTGCGGTTGAGCTCGGCACGCTCCGTGAGCTGGTGCAAGAGAATGGCGGTCGAGCTCATGGCGAGCGCGCCGCCCACGACTATCGCGGCCGGCCAGGCGATTCCGCCCAGTCGTGCGAGTACCGCGAACACCGCGGCGGTCGCGGCGACCTGTGCAGAGCCGAGGCCGAATACCTCGCGCCGCATGGCGATCAGGCGGGGCAGGGCGAATTCGAGGCCGAGCGTGAAGAGAAGAAACACCACGCCCAGCTCGGCGAGGAGGGCCGTCGTGGCGGTGCTGTCCACTACCGCGAGTGCATGGGGCCCCAGCCCCAGGCCGACGAGGAGGTAAGCAATGGCAGTCGGTAGCCCGAGCCGGCGGGCGACCGTGACGAGCAGAACCGCGGCGGCGAGAAGGATCAGGACCTGGCTGAGCGGCTGCATGGGCACATTTTATGTGCTCCCACGCCCGCACAGTCTCTTATCAAACGGCTCGCGGTGCAAAGCGGCAGGACGCCGGCTTTGCACCCGTCATCAAAGCCCTGGCTGCGCCACGCGGCCGGATACCGCCTTGGGGTCCATCAAAGAATGGCTGCCGCCGCCCATGGCTTGGGCCAGGAGCGGATCATCGACCTGCAGATCCTCGTCGGCCGCGGGGGCCATGGGCTGGCGACCTTCCAGCAGCTCGAGCAGGGTCTCTCTCGCGCGGGCGACGCGGCTCTTGATCGTTCCCACGGCGCATCCGCAGATCTCGGCCGCCTCCTCGTAGGAGAAGCCACTCACGCTCACCAGGATGAGCGCCGTGCGCTGACCCGGCGACAGCGCGGCGAGCGCGCGATTCAGGTCGCGCAGCTCGAGCTTGCCGTCGTGATCCGGCGGTACGCTGGGCTCGGGCAGCAGCTCGATGTCCATGCCATGCGCCTCGAACTTGCTGCGCCGCAACTGCGAGTAGTGCTCGTTGCGCACGATCGTGAAGAGCCACGCCTTGAGGTTGGTTCCCGGCTTGAAGCGCTGGATGTTCTTGATCGCGCGCATCAGCGCCTCCTGCACCAGGTCGTCCGCGCGCACGCCGTCACGGCAGAGCGAGCGGGCGAAAGTGTGAAGCTGCGGCACCAGTGCCACCATGTCATCGGTCACCATTTTCACCCCTTCCCCGACCCCGTACTGGGGCTCGATTCGAGTTTCAATGCTCATGCGGCAAGGTACTTGCTGCCGGGCGGCGCTGAAGTCGGCAAGAGCGCGTAACCGCGGGGCGCTGCCTCCCAAGCTCTTGTCGGACGATTCCTACCGCGGCGCGCCCCGTGGGCCGCAGACGACGGGTCGGACGGCTCCTACGCCGGCATCGGAGCCAATTTGGAACGTTGAGGCCTGCCGGCCGATGGTGCATCGGCGGCGCATGGAGTCAGCATCTGGACAATCGCTTAACGCCTGCTGAATGGAGTGGACATGTCAGAAGCAGCTATTCCCAACATACCGTCACCCCGCATGCGCGCTGCCGCGCTCTTCGCCGCGGCCGTGTTGGCTGCATCGGCTCTGGTCGGTTGCGCCAGCGGGCCGAAGCCCACTGCCCAGCTCGTACGCGCGAGTACGCAGGTGGCCCGGGCGGCGCTTTCACGTCAGGATGCAATCAGGCGGTGATGACGATGAGATCCGAGCAAGGCCGCCGCTATCCGCCGGGGCCGAAAGGCTATCAGCGCTCGGACGAGCGGCTGCGGGAGGACATCTCGGAACGGCTGATGGAAGCTCAACACCTCGACTCGAGCGAGGTGACGGTAGAAGTGTCCGGCGCGAAGGTGGTATTGGACGGCACGGTGCCGGAGCGGCGGATGAAACACGCGATCGAAGACCTGGTGGATGCCTGTCCCGGAGTGCAGGACATCGAGAATCGGATCCGCGCAAAGCGCTAGCAGCAGCTGCGACGGGACGGCCGTCCGGTCATCGGCAGGGCGGCCGTTGCGTTTTCAGACCGTGTTTTTTATGCGCGCCGGAAATCGACTGCCGGGAGCTGCATCGAGCGCCGGTATTTGGTCACGGTGCGCCGCGCGACTTTCACGCCGCGGTCGGCAAGGAGCCCCGTGAGCTGCACGTCGGAGAGGGGGTTGCGCCGGTCCTCAGCGGCGATGAACTCCCGCAGCAGCGCACGGATCGCCGTCGCGGAGCACGATCCGCCGCTCGTCGTGGCGAGCTGGCGCGAGAAGAAGCGCTTGAAGGCCACCACCCCGCGCGGCGTAGCCATGAACTTGTGGCTGGTTGCCCGCGATACCGTCGACTCGTGGAGCCCGAGCTCGTCGGCGATCTCGCGCAGTGTGAGCGGGCGCATCGCGAGATCTCCATACTCGAAGAAATTGCGCTGCCGTGTGACCACCGCCTCAGCCACCCTTTGAATGGTGAGGAAACGCTGCTCTAGATTGCGCACCAGCCAGCGGGCCTCCTGCAGGTGCTGAGCGAGGAGCGCGGTCTCGCCGTCGCGTGCCTGACGGAAGTAATCGGCGTACTGTTGATTGACGCGAATACGCGGATAGATGGCGGAATTCACCGTCACCAGCCAGCGCTTCTTCTCCTTGCGCACGATCACGTCGGGAACGATCGCTCGGGGCTCGAATGTGCCGACCTTCGATCCCGGGCGCGGATCGAGGCTGCGGATCAACTCCATCGCGAGGCGCAGCTCCTCCTCTGAGCAGCCGAGCGCATCGCGAAGGCGGGTGTTGTCTCGCGCGGCCATCATGGACAGCCTGTTCTGCACCAAATCGAGTGCGATATGGCGTCCGGGCGTGTCGCCATTCATTGACTCGAGCTGTAGCGCGAGACACTCTCCCAGGCTGCGCGCCGCGATTCCGCTCGGCTCGAGCGTCTGCACGATGCGAAGCGCCGTCTCTATCTCCCCCGGCGCCGCGCCCGGTGCCAGCGCCGCCAGTTCCTCGAGTGGCAGGCGCAGGAAACCGTCATCGTCCAGCGCATCGATGATGAGGTTTGCGAGCACGTGATCCCGCTCCGTCAATCCGAGAAGGAGCAGTTGCTCGCGCAACGAGTCGTGCAGGGTCGAGGGAGACGCGGTCCACTCCGTCCAGTCCGGCGTATCCTCGCCGCCACCGCCGCCGCTGGAAGAGAAATCGAGGTCCGCGCGGGAACTCTCGTCGGCCGCCTCCTCGCGCTCGGAGCGCGAGTCCGCCGCTTCCGCTTCGGCGCTTTCCTCGAGGAAGGGATTCTGCGCAATCGCCTGGTGCAATTCTTGCACGCACTCCAAGGCTGAAAGTTGAAGCAGCTTCACCGACTGCTGCAGCCGAGGTGTCAGCGTGAGCTGCTGCTTCAGGCGCAGTCCTAATACGGCGTTGGACATTCGAGGACCCTCTCTTACAAGTCAGCACCACCCCGCGCTCCGCGCAGCCGCGCGGCGTTGACGGCCGCGTGCCGCCGGGGAGAACTTGCAAGGGCGTGTAAGAACGCCATGTGTGCCAAGCCCCGGCTCAGACTCCCACTCGAGCGACATGACATCAATTCACGACGACGACCCCGGTTCCCGCCCAGATAGCGCGCTCGCGCGGGAGCCCGCTGCGTGCCTGCTGCCATCCGAATGGGAGCGCCTCGAGCGCCGCAAAGATGAGCTCGAGACGGTGCTCGCCGCGGGCCGCATTGGCTATTGCCGGCTCGTCGCCGCGCGCGCCGTGCTCGCGGCCAACTCGCAATTCAAGGCGGAGTGGGGCTGGGCGCCGGATGAGCCGCTCTCCTGGGACGCCGTGGAGTCGCGCGTGCATAGCGAGGATCGGGCACGGTTCTCGGACGCGGTGCGACAGGCGCTCGCGGGCGCTTCTGCGTTGGATCTCACCGTACGGGTGCGGCCGCCGCAAGGGGACGGCGGCACCCGGTGGCTCGCGCTGCGCGGTTGCCTGGTCCGCCGCGGCGAGAAGGCCGAGGCCGCGGATCTCGTGATCACCTCGCGCAATGTGACGAGCGAGCGCCGCACGTCGGAGGCTGCCCTGAGTCAACGCGTGCAGCTCCTCGAACGCGAGCGGCGGTTGCGCGAGGCGGCTGAAGCCGCCAGCCACGCGAGAGACGAGTTCCTGTCGGTGATCTCGCACGAGCTGCGCTCGCCGCTCAATGCGATGCTCGGCTGGAACCGCATTCTCGCCCTGAAGTGCGGTAAGGATCCGGAAGTCACGGCGATCACGCCACGCATCGAGCAGAGCGCGAAGGCGCAGTTGAGAATAGTCAACGATCTGCTGGACCTTGGGCGAGTGAGCACCGGGAAGCTCAAGCTGGAGTCACGTCCGACGGATTTCGCGCGGGTGGCGCGGCTGGCGATCGACGCCGCTCGGCCGGCGGCAGCGGCGAAGAGCATCGAGATCATCACCCGCTTCGCGCCGGGCGCCGGGGCGCTGCGCGCCGACCCCGACCGCCTCCAGCAGGTCATGGGCAACCTACTCTCCAACGCGGTGAAGTTCACCGGCGCCGGGGGGCGGATCACCGTCGGGCTGCGCGAGGATGGTGCATCCTCGGAGCTCACGGTCGAAGACACCGGTCAGGGCATTGCGCCGGAACTGCTGGCGCACATCTTCGACCGCTTCAGAGAGGGCGGCAACTCGAGTACCCGCCAGGTGTCGGGGCTCGGGCTCGGTCTGACGCTGGTCCGGGAGATCGTCACTCTACATGGAGGCTCGGTTTCCGCGCAAAGCGCCGGACCCGGCGCCGGCGCGACTTTCACCGTCCGCCTGCCTGCGATCAGGGCAGTGTCAGGATCGGCTGTCAATGTGGACGGTATGGAGAAAGAGCTGCCGGAGCGGCGGCAAACGCTCGAAGGACTGTCGATTCTCGTGGTGGACGATGAGTTGGAAGCGCGCACCGTGGTCGCAGAGATGCTACGGCTCGAGGGTGCCTCGGTCACTGTCACCGACTCGGCACCCGCGGCGCTGCGACAGCTGCAAGCGCAAGGCGCGCACTTCGATATCGTGGTGACCGACATCGGCATGCCGATGGAGGATGGCTACTCGCTGGTGCGCAGCCTGCGCTCGAGTCAGGCGGGACGGCGCATGCTCGCCATCGCCGTGACCGGGTACGTGTCGCCAAGCGATGTCGCAGCGGCGATGGATGCAGGGTTCGATCTACACGTGCCGAAGCCGGTGGATTTCGATACCTTCGTGCCGTTGGTCCGGCGCCTGGCCGTCTGGCGGCACCGTCCATGAGCGAATAGTGGAGCGGCCCGCCCATGGGGGCCGCCGGCCGTATCCCGGGCAAGCGGCAGGATGCCGCGCTTTGCGCAGCATGACTCAGAAAAAAAAGAGCGGGCTGGTCGCACGACAGCCCGCCAAACGGGGGGTCTAGCAAGTCCTTGCAACCGCCATGCCAGTGTCATTGCCGCTCGTAATGGCGCTTCCCCGGGGCGGCTGAAGCCGTGGCCTCTGTAAAAAGGGATAGGAGGTGAAAATTGTGCAGGCGGTCCGTACGAGACGGCGGCCGAGCTGGCGCCGCGGGTGTGGGCGGCGCACGGCTGCGGATCGCGGCACATCTCCTGCTTGAGCATTCGCCCTTACTTCACAGCCCTTGTCCTGCCGGACCCTCCAACAGCCAAGTCAGTAACCGACCCAGGGCCGTTCCCTGACCGCGGGATGCCGCTCTTTGCGCCAGTAGAAGAGACGGAGATGCGCATGAATGATAAGTACACGATGGCCGCGCTGAGGGACCTCGTTTCGGTTCGCCGCGACAGCGAGCAGGCGCTCAGGTTATGCGCCTCGTCGCTCGCAGCGGGCGCGCTGCGCGAGCTCTGTATCCGGGGCGCCGTGGAGTGCGCCGATGCCATCGGCGAGCTGGAGGCGTTGCTCGAACGGCTGGGCGGCGGGCGCCAGGCACATGGGGCAGTCTCCGGTTTTTGGCGCAGCGGTTGGGCCGGGTTGCGTGCGGCTCTTGCGCGCGGTGAGCATGGGGCTATTCTCGATGCGTGCGAGCGCGGGGAGAGCTGGATCCTGGAGGCGTATCGCAACGCGTTGGACGATCACCTCCCGGATTTCGTGCGCGACGCCGTGCTGCGCCAGTTCGAGATCCTGATGAGCACTCACGATGCGATCCGCGGCTGTCGCGCCCAGCGACCTGTCCGCGGCGACGCGGCGGCGGCTCCCGGTGCGCAAGCAGGCCAACGCTAGGACCGAGCTTCCCCTGACACGCTGGTCCACCAGCCCGGTCATCCTCGGGATCGGCGTGGGCCTGCTCGCGGGCCCCTTGGGCCTCAAGCTCATCGAGCCGCAGCTCGCCGAGGACGACGCGCTCGTCCAGTCGCTGAGCGAAGCCGTCCTGTTGATCTGCCTGTTTTGCGCCGGCCTGCGCCTGCGCGCACCGCTCGAGTGGGCACCGTGGCGGGCGCCGCTGCAACTCGCCTCGGTGACGACGGTATCGGCTTCCTTGCTGTCGGCGGCTGCGGCTTATCTGATCTTCGGCATGAGCCTGCTGCAGTCTTTGCTTTTGGCAATCGTCCTCGCGCCCACCGATGCGGCGCTGGCCGCGGACGCGCACGCATCTGGGGACGGCGAGCACGAGCTGGTGCCGTTCGCTCTCGCGGGTGAGGGTGCCGTGACGAGCGCGGTCGTGGCGCCCGTGGTCGTGTTAGTGCTGACCAGGATGGGCGCCACGAGCGCGGGCGCCGTCGTGTTCGGGTCCCTCACGCTCACTCTTTTCTGGTCCCTCGCCGGGGGTGCGCTCGTCGGCTGGCTGATCGGCATGGCCGCATCGCGCTGGCTGGCGCTGATAGACCGTGACCGGCAGGGAGACCTGCTGGAAGAGATGACCGTTTTCGCTTCGGGCGTGCTTGCCTACGTCTGCGCGCTCGCCCTGCGAAGCGATGCGCTTCTGGCCGCTCTGGCCGCGGGGCTGGCACTTTCGCACGGCGGCCGCCGGCGGATGACGCGCAAGCAGCCGCTCGGGGCGCGCGTGCTCAGGTTCGCCGGCCGGGCGGAGCGCGGCGCGACCCTTCTCGCGATGGTATTACTCGGCACACTGCTCGGCACGACAGACTTCACCCTGCACACGGTGCTCTTTGCCGTGCTGCTGTTGATTCTGGTCCGGCCGCTCGCAGTGCGGCTCGGCCTCGGTCGCCCCGTGGTTGCGCCCGCCCAGCGGCGGATGCTCGAGCTCTTTGCCGCGCGCGGGCCGGCGGCCCTCTACTGCCTGGCGCTCGTCGCCGGTCACGATCTGCCTGCGGCGTTCGGCAGACAACTCGAGAATGCCGTTCTGGTGGTAATCGTCGTATCGATCATCTCGGGCGCGGCCTCTGCCCTGACCGCCAGAAAGCCCAGCCCGGGCGCCGCGCTTTGAGCCGGCGAACAAGAGACACTGCACGGAGAAAGCCGTCCGTTCGAAGCGCAAATACCGTTCCGCTGGCGCTTGGCGTGGCGCTTCGGAGAGCATACAGTTGACCGCCCTTTAAGGGCTGAAGGCGAGCACATGGCACACGCTTTGATCATCGACGACGACGCGGATGTGGTGGACTGGTTGCAGGAGGTGGCCCGCATGGAAGGCTTCACGGTGGCGCGCGCCCAAAGCCTGCGGGATGCCCGCATCGAGCTAGGGCGGCAGCGCCCCGACGTGCTGCTGACCGATCTGGCGCTCCCGGACGGTGAAGGAATCGAGCTGCTGCGCGAGCTCGAGAAGCCCGAAACCACCGAAGTCATCGTCATCACCGGCCATGCCACCGTCGATAGTGCCGTCGCTGCTTTGCGCGCTGGAGCGAGCGACTACCTGGTCAAGCCGGCCGACCTCGAGCGCGTGCAGGCTGTACTGCGGCATGCGAAGCGGACCTCCGCACTGCAACACGAGATCGGCGCGCTGCGGGACGAGCTGCGGCGCATGGGCCGCTTCGGTCGCATCCTCGGCAGCTCGCAGCGGATGCAGGTCCTGTACGATCAGCTGACGCGTGTCGCGCCGACCTCGGCCACGGTCATGCTGATTGGGGAGAGCGGCACCGGCAAGGAGCTCGCAGCGCAGACCCTCCACGAGCTCTCCCGGCGGCGCGCCAGCGCCTTCCTGCCGCTCAACTGCGGCGCAGTTGCGCCGCAGCTCATCGAGAGCGAGCTCTTCGGCCACGAGCGCGGCAGCTTCACGGGTGCCGATCGGCAACACAAGGGATTCTTCGAGCGCGCCAATGGCGGCACGATCTTTCTCGATGAGATCACCGAAATGCCGATGGAGCTGCAAGTGAAGCTGCTGCGGGTATTGGAGACCGGCACCGTGAACCGGGTCGGCGGCACGCAGCCGATCGGGAGCGACGTACGAGTCATCTGCGCCACCAACCGGGAGCCGGAGAGGGCCGTCGCGGACGGCAAGCTGCGTGAGGACCTCTACCACCGGCTGAACGTCTTCCCCATTCGCCTGCCGCCGCTGCGGGACCGGGAAACCGATATCGAGCAGCTTGCACAGTTCTTCCTCGATGAGCTCAACCGCGCCGAGGGAACCCACAAAACGTTCTCGCGCGATGCCCTGGTGCGCCTGTACCAGTACGGTTGGCCCGGCAACGTCCGCGAGCTGCGCAATTTCGTGCAGCGCGCCTTCATCATGGCGGACGATGTCATCGAATGCGACATAACATTGAACGACGCACCACCCAAGCCTGACGACGGAACGACCATTACCATCCGCGTCGGGACCCCCCTGGAAGAGGTGGAGCGCCGGGTCACAATGGCGACGCTGGCATATTGCGGACACGTCAAGCGCAAGGCGGCGGAGATCCTCGGCGTCAGCCTGAAAACGCTGTACAACCGCCTCGAGACCTACAATGGCCGGGATCCGAGCGGTCGGCCCCCTTCGTCGGCGAAGGATGAGGAGGCCGAAAGCGACCGGGACTCGCTGCGTTGACGCTGCGTCGGACGATTCCTACAGTCCGTTGCGTTGCAGCTCCGCTTGCTGCTTCCGCAATTCCCATAGGCGTGCTCGCGCAAGGGCGTCTACCCTCCGGGGGGGCATGGGGGCCGCAATTGATCGTGCCGCACACACATTGAACGGGACCCATGCCGGCCATTCGAGTCGCAGTCGTAGACGATCATCAGCTCGTGCGGATCGGGTTGAAACAGATCATAGAGGCGCAAGCGGATTTCGTCTGGGCCGGTGAGGCGAAGACAGGTCGCGAGGCTCTGACGCTGCTGCGCACAGCCCCATGTGATGTGCTGCTGCTGGACCTATCGCTTCCCGACATGTCGGGACTGGACGTGCTCCGGCAGATCAAGTCGCACCACGAAACCGTGGCGACGTTGGTCTTGAGCGCCTATCCGGAGAGCCAGTACGGACTGAATGTGCTGCGGGCGGGGGCGAGCGGCTTCGTGAGCAAGAGCGCCGAAGACGGGGAGCTCTGTCGTGCGATCCGTGCCGCGGTGCGCGGCGGCCGTTACGTCAGCCCGGAGCTCGCCGAAATGCTGGTGAGCGGTATGCAGGGCGGCGCCCCGGGCGAGCCGCGGCACAGCGCGCTCTCCGAGCGGGAATTCCAGATCTTCTGCAAGCTGGCCGAGGGACGCAGCGTTTCGGAGATTGCCGCCAGCCTCTTCCTCAGCGTCAAGACCGTCAGCACCTACCGCACACGGATACTGGAAAAGATGGGAATGAAGACGAACGCCGACATCACCTATTACGCCATCAAGAACAACCTGGTGCAGTGAGGCACGTGGTGGGCGCTGAAGCGCAATCGCACGGCGGCAATGGCTCCTCCAGGGTGGAGCGACGCATCCTCCTCATCGAGGATTCCGCGGTACTGTCGCGCCGCCTGGTCGACCTGCTGTCGGAGCCCGGGCGAGTCTCGGTGACAGCGCAGGCGGCCACTCAATCGGAGGCGCTGCTGCGCCTGCAGGAGGCCACGTACGATGTGCTCGTGGTTGACATCGAGCTGGCCGAGGGCAACGGGGTGGCGGTCATCCGCCAGGTGCGGCAGCTCTACCCGCCCGATGCGCAGCCGCTGGTCGTGGTACTGACCAACTATGCGTCGGATTTCGTGCGCGACCACTGCTTCGCGGCAGGCGCCGATTATTTCCTGGACAAGATGCGCGACATCGCGCTTTTGAAAGCGGTAGTTGTCGACGGTCAATCCAAGTGGAGTCCGAATTAGCTCATTGGCGGGGGATGCTGACGCGCAGCGTCGTGCCGGCTCCCGGGGCTGACTCGAGGTCGAACTGACCGCCGAGCGCGCGCACGCGCTGGCGCATGCCGGTGATGCCGTGCGACCAGCGGAACTTGGGGTCGGCGGCATCGAAGCCCTGGCCGTCGTCGCTGAGAGTGATGCGGCAGGTGTCGCGCTCCAGCACGAACCGGAGAGTCAGCCCTCGCGCTCCGGCGTGGCGGATGATGTTGGTGACGCCTTCCTGGACGATTCTGAAGAGCGCGATGGCGGTCTCCTTGGGCATCGGCGCGGCATCTTCGGGCAGCGCGAGCTGCGCGCGCAGCCCTGCCTTGGCGCATGCCGAGTCCACGTAGGCGCGCAGCGCCGTTGGCAGGCCGAAGTGATCGAGCAGCGAGGGCCGAAGGTCCTCGACCACGCGGCGCTTGAGGTCCATCGCCTCATCGAGCACCCCGCCGAGCTGCCCCAGCCGTTCCTGTAGAGCGGAGTCGGGCACACGCGACTGCAGCCAGGAGAGATCCATCTTGGCCGCCGTCAGCAGTCCGCCGAGCTCATCGTGGAGATTGCGGGCGAGCTCAGACTTCTCTTTCTCGGAGAGCTCCTGCAAATGGATGGAGAGAGCAGAGAGCTCGCATGTCCGCGCCTCGATCAGGCTCTCCAGGTCCTTCGCGTGACGCTCGGAAGCGGCGCGCAAGCCCTCGCGTCGGACGACATCCGCGGCCAGAAGCCGGGTAAGCGCAACCAGCAGTCCCACCGCAAGCAGCGCGAGGAAGATGACCGCGGCCTGGGTTTGCGGCTCTTCCGCCAGCCGCTCGGCGATCGCCGCCGAGCCGAGCGCCGCGAAGAGCAACCCGAGCAGTGCGAGCCATGCGCGCACGGGCAGCAATCTCAGCGCCGACCACGTGATCGGCTGGCGCGCGTGCGCCTGCGGCTCGAGGCGTGCAGCGACATTGAGGTCGGCGGCCGGCATACGCGATTCCATCTCCCTATCTTTTGCCTTCGCGCACGCAAAAAAAAGCCCCGCACGAAGGCGGGGCTTTTTGGCCCGGCGGGCTTATCAGGCCGGGGCCTTCTTCGACTTCTTCCAATGCTTCTTCATCGCATGGTGGGAAGCTTTCTTGTGCTTCGCGGCCTTATGCGACTTCATGCTGTCGGATTTCATGCTGCCGGATTTCATGCTGTCCGAGGACTGCGCGGCAGCCTGGGGGGCAGCAGCAGCGGCGGTGACCGCGATGACCGGGCTGGCGACCAGCAGGGCGCCGAGGAGGGCGGGAACGAGCTTCTTAAGCATCAAAATCTCCAAAAATTGCGAGGATTGAGCAGGCTTGCAAAACACCCGGGCGCTCAGGCACCGGAACCGGGGCGCATTATCCCCGTAAGCCGGCCTGCTCAGGGCTGCATGACCGGAAAGTAATGTTCTGCCACCGAACAGGTCAGTGTCCCTGAAAAGCGACAAGGGTCCGCACCGGCACGTCCAGGGCCTCCAGGCGGCGGGAGCCGCCCAGGTCCGGCAGGTCGATGACGAAGCAGGCGGCCAGGATCTGCGCCCCCAGGGAGCGCAGCAGCTTCACGGCGGCCTCGGCAGTGCCGCCGGTGGCGACGAGGTCATCGACCAGGATGAGGCGCTCCCCGCGAGCTACCGCATCCCGGTGTATCTCGATCTCATCCAGGCCGTATTCGAGCGAGTACGCCACGCGCACGGTCTCATGCGGCAGCTTGCCCTTCTTGCGGATGGGCACGAAGCCAGCGGCAAGCTGATGGGCGATGGCTCCCCCCAGAATGAAGCCGCGCGCCTCGATCCCGGCGACACGATCGACTTTGGAGCCGGTCCAGGGCCGCACGAGCTCGTCGACGGCGCGGCGGAACATCTGCGCGTTGCCGAGCAGCGTCGTGATGTCCCTGAACTGGATCCCCGCGCGCGGGTAGTCAGGGATGGTGCGAATGGAGGCTTTGAGCTCTTGCAGGTCAGTCGGATCCATCACCCGACTTTACATGGTTTCGAGATATTGGACGCTGAAGTGACTTCCGCGACCGTGGGCCGGGAGGGATCTCGCACGCCGCGCGGCAGTGCATCGGACCCACCGTGTTGTAATAAGAGTTGAAGAGATACCGGAAGCGTTCGTCGTGCGGCCGATAATCGGCCACGGGGCGAGCCAGCACGAATTCCTCGAAAAACCAACTGGTATGCGCGAGATGCCATTTTGCCGGGCTGGCGTCCGGCATCGACTGCACTACGTAGTCCTCCGTGGCAAGCGGTGCGCACAGCTCTACGGTCGCGGCGCGCACCGCGAGATAACGCCAACTTTCTACGGCGTCAGCGACCCCAGGGGATCTCGTCTGTGCGAGGTCGGAAGCGATTCTGGGATGGCATCGAGCCGTATGCGCGGGAATCTGTGAAAATGCCGCGATCTGCCCCCCCCCCGGGCGCTCTCACGGGTCTCTTCCGACCATGCAAGCGATCGATGCGCTCCTCAAGCGGCGTTCCGCCAAGGCTCTGACCGACCCCGCGCCCGATGAGGGCGCGCTCGAGCTGCTGCTCGAATGCGCGTCCCGCGCCCCTGATCACGGGCGGCTGCGCCCGTGGCGCTTCATCGTAATCCGCCGTGCCGCCCGGGAACGCCTGGGCGAGCTGCTGGCCGATCAGCTGCGGCGCAAGCTCCCGGGCGCAAGCGCGGAGACGCTGCAGCGCGAGCGGCAGAAGGCACTGCGCGCGCCGCTCATCGTCGTGGTGGCGGCCGTCCGTAACGCCGCGGCCCGGATTCCGCCGATCGAGCAGATCCTCGCGGCTGGCGCGGCGGCGCAGAACCTGATGCTTGCTGCTGACGCACTCGGATTCGGGGCCATGTGGAAGACCGGTGATGCCGCCTACGACGATACGGTGAAGACGGCGCTCGGGCTCGCGGCCGAGGATGCAATCGTGGGATTTCTCTACCTCGGGACGCCGGCGGCCGATGGCGTACCGCCGCCGACGCGCGCCGAGTGGGCGGACCGGGTGAGCTACTGGGGCGATGAGAGCAGCGTCAAGGCTTGACCACTGCCAGCACGACGATAGCGATGAGGAAGAGCCCCGGCACCTCGTTGAACAGCCGATACCAGCGCTGCGAGCGGCGGTCGCGTCCGTCGCGCAAATCGCAGATCAGCCGGTAGCACCAGCAGTGGTAGACGATGAGACCGGCCACGAGGGCGAGCTTCACTCGCAGCCACGAGAAGGACAGATAGCCGGGCGCGGCGGCAATCATCGAGATACCGAATGCGATGGTGAGCACGCCGCCCACCGTCATCAGCTTGAAGAGCCGCCGCTCCATGACCACGAAACGCTCGCGGCCGATGGCGTCGGTCGCGGCCGAGTGGTACACGAAGAGTCGCGGCAGATAAAAAAGACCCGCGAACCAGGTGACGACGAAGACGATGTGAAAGGCCTTGAGCCAGAGCATTCCGCAGTCTAAATGGAATCGAAGCGGCACGCGCTGCCGGCGGGTGTCGGCCGCGCGCCCGGGGCCAGTGCCGGAGGGAACCTTTAAGAGCAGAACCGGTCGGCTTGGCCGCAGGCATGGATTCGAGTGACAATCCGCCATGCCGTCCCATTCTCGCCTCAAGCGCCCGGCCACACCGCAGCCGCCCGACCCGGCGCATGTCCTGGTCATCGACGTAGGCGGCTCCCATATCAAATTCCGCATGGGCGGCCGCGGCGCGATCCGCAGGTTCGTGTCCGGTCCCGACATGACTGCCGCCGATATGGCCCGCGAGGTGCGCAAGCGCGCCCGCGATCTGCCCTACGAGGCCGTGTCGATCGGCTATCCGGGCCTGGTGCTGCGCGGGCGGATCGCCGCTGAGCCGTTCAACCTCGGTCCGGGGTGGGTCGGGTATGACTTCGAAAAGACCCTCGGGCAGCCGGTGCGGGTGATCAACGATGCGACCATGCAGGCGCTCGGCAGTTATGAAGGCGGCCGGATGCTCTTCCTCGGCCTGGGTACGGGGCTCGGGGCGACGCTGATTCTGGACGGCACGGTGGAGCCGATGGAGATCGGGCACATGCCGTACAAGCGCGGCCGCACCTTCGAGGACTACGCGGGCGAGCGTGGACGCGAGCGGCTCGGCAACAAGAAATGGCGCAAGGCCGTGGCCGAAGTGGTGGTGCGGCTGAAAGAGGTGCTGGAAGTGGACTACGTGGTGTTGGGAGGAGGGAATGCGGCGCGCCTGAAAGAGCTGCCCCCGGGCGCGCGCCGCGGCGATAACCTCAACGCCTTCAAGGGCGGCCTGTATCTGTGGCGCGGCGATGACCCGCTTGCCATCGGCATCTCCCGCCGCCAGCGGGGGGCACCGCGGGCGAGCTCCCGCCCATGAGCACGGGCAACCCGCCGGGCGCGCCCGGTCTGCCGCCCACCTGGTCGAGCAGCGCCAAGGAGATGGTGGGCTGCTCACTCGGGCCCTCGCGGCTGTGGTTTACCATCGGCGGCGGCATTCTCAACGAGGTCTATCACCCGCGTATCGACATTCCGCAGATTCGCGATCTCGGCATCATCGTGGCCGACGGCCGCGGGTTCTGGGTGGAGGTCAAGCGGATGTACCGCCACACTCTGGCGCTCGCCGGGCCGGGAGTGCCCGCCGTACGCATCGTGCATCAACACGAGCGTTTCGAGCTCACGCTGCGCATCGTCCCTTCTCGCGACCGCGACGTGCTGCTCATGGAGATCGAGCTGACAGGCGATGAGTCGCTGCGGCCCTATGCGCTGCTCGCCCCGCATCTGGGCGGCACCGGCAACAACAACTCCGCGGCGATCGCCGGCCATCGCGGCCATCGCGTGCTGTGGGCGGAGCAGGGGCCTTATGCGCTGGCGCTCGCCGCGGTGACCGCGGATCAGCAGGATGCCTGGGGCCGCGCAAGCTGCGGGTTCGTCGGAGCGAGCGACGGCTGGCAGGACTTCGCGCGCAATGCCGCGATGACGTGGGAGTATGCGAACGCGGGACCGGGCAACATCGCGCTGGCGGGAGAGCTGCCGCGCAATTCGGTGCTCGCGCTCGGCTTTGGCAGCAGCACGGAGTCGGCCGCGACACTGGCGTTGAGCGCGCTCTTCGAGCCTTTCGAGGCCACGTGGCAGCGGCAGATCGACGACTGGAGCGGCTGGCACCGGGAGTGCGCCACACGCTCCACGCTGTCCGGTGGGCTGCCGCCCGAGTGCCTGAGTCAGTTCACGCTGTCGACCATGGCGCTGCGCGCACATCTCGACAAGACCTACCCGGGAGCGCTGGTGGCGAGCCTCAGCGTCCCTTGGGGCAACACCAAGGAAGAGCGGGAGGGCTATCACCTCGTCTGGCCGCGCGATCTCTGCGAATGTGCCGGTGCATTCCTGGCGGTGGGGGCCACGCGCGAGGCACTCGACACGCTGCGCTACCTGCGCGCGACGCAACTCGCCGATGGTCATTGGAATCAGAACCAATGGCTCGGCGGCAAGCCGTACTGGACCGGTGTGCAGCTCGACGAGACCGCCTTCCCGGTGCTGCTTGCCTCCCAACTCGAGGAGAGGGGCGCGCTGGACGGCGTCGAGGTCGCAGACATGATTCGCCGCGCCCTGGCCTTCATCGTCTGCAATGGTCCGGCGAGCGACCAGGACCGCTGGGAGGAAGACGCGGGGCTCAACACTTTCACGCTGGCGGCGTGCATCGCCGCCCTCGTCTGCGGAGCGCGGTACCTGGACCCGGAGGCGCGCAACCTGGCGCTCGCCGTAGCCGACTACTGGAACGCGAGTCTCGAGGACTGGACCGCCGTCACCGGCACTCCGCTCTGCGGGAGCCATGATATTCCCGGTTATTACGTGCGCGTGGCGCCGCGGGAGGCGGTGCGCGACCGCGGTGCGCTGCAGCGTGTGTTGCCTGTCAGGAATCAGGCCGTGGACCCGGGACTGCCTGCGGCCGCACAAATCGGTGTCGATTTCCTGCAGCTCGTACGCTTCGGGCTGCGCCGTGCCGATGACCCGCTGATCACGGCCACCGTGCTGCTGGCGGACATGCTTCTCAAAGTCGAAACGCCGACTGGGCCTTGCTGGCACCGTTACAACGATGACGGCTATGGAGAGCACGATGACGGTTCTGCGTACGACGGTACCGGCAAGGGTCGTGCGTGGCCGCTGCTGACAGGGGAGCGGGGGCACTATGAGCTCGCCGCCGGACGCGACCCGTTGCCGCTCCTGGTCGCGATGGTCGGCATGGCTTCGCCCGGAGGCATGTTGCCGGAACAGATCTGGGACGCTCCACCCGTGCCTTCCCGGGGCCTGGAGCCGGGACGCCCCACAGGAAGCGCCATGCCCCTCGCCTGGGCGCACGCCGAGTACATCAAGCTCGCCGTTTCGCGCTCGCTGGGCAAACCGTTCGACCGCCCCCAATGCGTTTGGGAACGCTACGCTGGCAAGCGCCCGCGGCTCCAGCGGGTCGTTTGGTGTGCGCATGCGCCGGCTTCGGAGCTTCCCGAAGGCGCGGCGCTGACGGTGGCGGTTACCGCGCCCGCAACGTTCCGGTGGGGCTTCGACGGCTGGAAGGACATCGAAGAGCGTCGCACCACGGCAATCCTCGGTTTGCACACCGTGGAAATCGACACCTCGCGGCTGAAGAGTGGCCGCGCGGTCGATCTGACGTACCGCCTCGAGCCGAATGAAGAGTGGGCCGGGCGCGATTTCCGGATTACGGTGGTGCCGGCGACGCGCTGAAGACGGTACTTGCGGCAGAAGGGCAAGCCTGAGAGGCTTCCCGCATGCCCTTCACCTTCGCGCACCCCGCGGCTGTTCTGCCGCTGCGGCACATGCGGCTGATGCGCACGGTGCCGCTCATCATCGGCGCGATGACTCCGGATGTGCCGTATTTCCTGCCGTGGCGAATCACGAAACATTTGCCGGAAACAACGCACACGTTCCTCGGCAGCTACACATTGGACTTGTGGATCGGGGTGTCGTTGCTGCTCTTCCTGTGGCTGCTGCGGGTGCCGCTCGCGGCGCCGCTGGGGCCGGGTGCGCGGAGCAAGTGCCTCGGGGCACTGGAGCGGTTTGGGAGCCAGCCACTCAACTGGGCGCTGGCGCCGCTGTCGCTCCTCATAGGCGCCTGGACGCATCTCCTGTGGGACTCGTTCACGCACCCGGACGGTTTGATGGTCCAGCGGATCTCGGCATTGAGCGCGCCGGTATCGCTCTTCTCGTATACCGGGGAGCTTTGTCACGTACTGCAGTACGCGAGCTCCGTGTTCGGGCTCGCCGTGCTCGCCATCTGGTTTGCCCTGCTACCGGCACCGGCGCGGGAGCGTTCCAACGACGAGCGCGGCGCCGGCGGGCCGCTGCTGCTCGCGGCGCTGTTCGCGGGAGCGGCCGTCGCGGGCGGCCTCGAGACCGTGGCGCACTTCCTGCCCCACCTCACCGCTAGCTACCGCCTGTTCTATCTGCTGCTCACGCGGACCGCGGCCTGGTTTGCGGTGCTGTACACGGCCACAGGCATCCTCATCGTGCGCTGGCGTCGGCGCACCCCCGCGCCCTCCGTTTTGGATTGACTCGCGCGCTGCCCCTAACGCGCCCTGCCGAAGTCCTCGGTCCAATCGATCACTGCCGCGCTCGACCGGTTGACGGCGAAAGCGACTCCCATCTGCCGGAATCCTGCGGTCATGATGTTGGCGCAGTGGTGCGGGCTCGCGAGCCACCCGGCGACGAGCTCCTGCGGCGTTCTCACGCCGCTGGCGATGTTCTCGCCCACCATGCTCCAACTATAACCGGCGCGGGTCGCGCGCTGTCCGGGAGTGCTGCCGTCGCTGCCGATATGACTGAAGAGGTCGTGTGCAGCCATATCGCGGGCGTGTGCACCCGCGGCACGCGTGAGAGCTGGGGCGAGCGAAAGGGGCCGTGCCGGCTGGAAGTGCCGCCAGCCGCAGGTCCGCGCGTGTGCGCGCGCCTCGTTGGTCAGGGCCAGGACCAGGCGGCTGACGGCAGCGGCTTCCTGCGGACGCGGAGTGGTGAAGGGTTGCGCCACGAGGATCCAGAGGCCGCTCTCGCCGCGGCCGTAGGTGCCGATCTGAGTCAGACGCGCATCGGCTAGCTGAGCGCAGAATCGCTGCCCCACCAGCCGCTCGACGGACGCATCGTCGGGCGCGCCGGTGATCCGGATCCGCACCAATCTGGCGACGAGATAACCGGCGCGTAGCTGCGCCTGCTCGAGTGGCTCGCCCTGCGCGAGCAGGCGCGCGAGTGCATCGAGCGGTCGGCTCTCGATGAGAGCAGGGTGAGTCGCGCGCGGCAAACCGCAATACGCCGTGCGTGCGCCGTTTACCGCCGCGATGGCGTTGGCGAGAGCTGGCGCCGGGCAGAGGAGCAGCGCCAGGAGCGCGGCGCGCAGCATGGGCAAGACGCGCTCAGTGCGGGGTCGCAGTGCGGGGTGCGGCGCCGGGCGGCACGGGAAGCGAGCCATACAACTCATTGGTGCGCACGTAGGAGAGCAGCAAAGAAGACATCACGCTCAGCTGCGTGTGATATTGCCGTATGGCCTCCAGTTTGTCCGCCTCCTCGAGCGGGCTGAGCGCGAAGGCGGCGAGTCCGAGACCGCGGCCCCGAGGCGGCTCGGCCAAGGGCAGTCTCATGCGCAGCCCCCGCGGGGTCGGCCAGTCGGCGCCGCCGTGCACGATCCAGAAGCGCACCGCGGCCAGCTCGTGGCGGCGGCTGAGGAGCTGCAATGTCAGGATGCCTGCGGCGCGGTGGTCGGGATGCGCATCCAGCGGGCTCGGCGCGAGTACGAGTGTCGGGTGGACGCGATCGAGCACGCGGGCGAAGTCCCGTTCCAGGCTCTCACCCGTGTAGGGATGGCCGGCGGCGAATGTATCGCCGTAGGGCACGCTGACCGCGCCGTTGAATTTGGAGTAATACGGTACTGTGAAATGGTCGGTGAGCAGGGTCAGGAGTCCTCCATCGGGATAACCGAGGAAGAATTGCCGCCGCGGCGGCACGCCCAGAATCAAGGACGCGGCACGCGCCTCACGCATCCGCTTGTGGGCGAGATCGCGCATCTTCAGCGGATGAACCCGCAGCGCCCTCTCGACGAAGAGCGAGTCCAGCTCGGAGCCGTCGCCGCTCGTGAGCCAGACGACACTGACGCGGCCGCCGGCCGCGACGACCCGTCTGATCACGCCGGCGCAACAGAGCGTCTCATCGTCGGGGTGGGGTGAGACGACCAGGAGCGAGGTTTGCGAGCCGATGGCGGGAATGCCTGTCGTGGGTGCCGCGGAAGCGCCCGCAAGCGAGGCGTAGAGGACGGCGAGCAGGGCGAAGAGCGGGCGGGGTGGGACCCTGATGGTCATGTCGGCCCGGAGTGTACTAGAGTGGGCGGTAGCGCCACCGCGGCTCGGGTCAACCGTGCGAACCCAAGGCCGTTTCTGGGGTCTGAGGATGCGAGAGGTAGAAATGAATCGGGTCAAAGTGCTCGCCTGGTGCGCCGCGACGGCGTTGCTCACGGCTTGCACCACCGGGCCGGTGGTGCGCACGCGGGTGGCCGAGCAGGTGAACCTCGCCAGCTTCCATACGTTCGCGTTCGTGCCGAAGCCTGGCACCGACACGGGTCCCTACAAGTCCCTCACCACTCAGCAGCTCGAGAAGGACGTCGGCGAGGAGCTCCAATCCCGCGGGTACGTTCCGGCCGCGCCGGGCGAGAAGGCCGATCTGCTGGTGAACTTCACCGAAGGCGCGCATGACCGCGTGGTGGGCATGGCGGCGGGACCGGCGTTCGGCATGGGATGGGGACCGGGCTGGGGAGGGGCTTATCGCTGGGGCCCGTGGGGGCCATGGGGCCCCGGCTACTACAGCGACGTGCAGACCGTCACGACCGTCTCGCTGAGCATCGACCTGATCAACCAGGCGGACAATTCCGTCGCCTGGAGCGGCACGGCGTCTTCAGACCTCACGCGCCACATGCTCGACCATCCAGCGGAGTCCATCGACGTGGCTACGCATCAAATCTTCCTGCATTTCCCGGTAGCCGCCCGGCAGTAGTCTGAAGCGCTGGATCCGGGCTTCTTGCCCCGCCCGGCGCGCCGCGAGGCTGGCCTGTATCTTGCTGAGCTGCTTCTTTGGCCGCTTGAGCCGCGGAAGCCATGAAGATAGCCATCCTGAATCAGCCCCAGGACTCGATGGCGGCCGGCGAGGAGCAGCGCGGCTCGGTCGCGATCGTGAACTGGGAGCTGGCCCGCTGCCTCTCCCGCCGTCACGAGGTGCTCGTGTACGCGCCGAAAGCGCGCGGCCAGATGTCCCGGGAGCGCTGGGGCGCGATCGAGATCCGCCGCATCCCGTTCGTCGCGCGCCGTTTCCACAAGGCGGTGCAGCTGCTCGCGGGACGATTGCGGCGCGGCGCGCCGTACTTCACCTCGAGGCTGTACTACAAAGAGTACTTCTCGCAGGTTGCGCGCGATCTCGCGGCGAGCCGCCCGGACATCATACATATCCCCAACCAGACGCAATTCGCGTCGCTCTTCAAGCTCTGGCTGCCGGGAGCGAAAGTCGTGGTGCATGCTCACCAGGATGAGCTGGCAATGCTCGATCTCGAGCTGCTGCGGCGCGATTTGCCAGACGTCGATGCGGTCGCGACCGTTTCCGACTTCGTGACGAGGCGCGCACGTGCGCGCCTGCCCGACATGGCCGCCCGAATACACACCGTGGGCAATGGCGTGGATACGCTCCGGTTCAGGCCTGCACTCCGCGCCCGCGCGGTTCGCGCGCGCGAGCTTCGTGGGAGTCCCCTTCGCTTGCTCTACGTCGGCCGGATCGCGCCCGACAAGGGAGTCCATCTATTGACGGAAACCGTCGACCGGCTGATACGCGAGGGCGTCAATCTGGAGCTGACGCTGATCGGCAAACCGGGCCTCATGCCGTACGATCTCCTGAGCCGGCTGCTGGGCGGCGACGGGGAAGCGCTCGCAGCGATACGGGCGTTCTATGGCGGGTCGCTGCGCAGCTGGGTCAGGAAGGAAATCCTCCAGCAGGGCCGCAGCTACGGCAACACGCTGCGCGCGCGACTCTCGCCGGAAGCGGCGGCGCGAGTGCGGTTCCTGGGTACGGTGCCTCTGCCCGCGCTGGTCCGCGCCTACCGCGTCGCCGACCTGCTCGTGTTACCTTCGATCTGGCAGGAATCGTACGGCCTGCCCGTGGCGGAGGCGATGGCGTGCGGCGTGCCCGTGCTCGCGAGCGCGAGCGGCGGCGTGCCGGAGCTCGTCGATGATGGTGTGACGGGCAGGCTCGTTCCACGGCTGGACGCGTGCGCCTTGCGCAGCGCGCTGCGTGAAATGTCAGCCGATCCAGCGCGGCTGCGCCAGATGGGCAGCGCCGCCCGAGCCAGGGCAGAGCGGCTGCTCACCTGGACACACAGCGCCGAACGTCTCGAGCGTCTCTATCTCGGGCTCCTCGCCGCAAAGCCCGAACCGACCCGCGCAGCTGTTATCGCGGAGTGCTCTGGCTCCGTCGATATCGCGTGATCGCGCGCCGCCGTCGGGCGGGCACCCACGATCGCAAGTCTCCCTGAGAGTCGCCCCGGCGGGACGGGGCGGAGCCAGGATGCCTTTTGCTCCAACATCATTGCTGGAGAAGCGGTGATGTCCGGAACGAGACCAACAGCAAGTCACATGGGGACTTCGTGCCGCGGTGCGGTTGCTCGATTGTCCCGGCCGGGGGAAGCGCACGCTCGGGCAGTTCCGGCGGCGCCTGCCGCCCTGCGCAGCCACACCGGACCTGCGCATCCCATGCCCGGACGGCCGCAAGGCGGTCAGGCCTGCGGAATGACAATACGAACGGCAATAAAAGCGCGCTGGCGCTGCCGGGACTCCGGTAGAATGCCCCCCTCGGCCCTCCTGGCGGCCGCACGAGAATACGAAATCATGGCTTCGGGGCGCGCATCACCCGCACGCAAAACCGGCCGTCGCAGCCGGCGCGGCACGACCATCCACGATGTGGCCCGCAGGGCGGGCGTCTCCCCGATGACGGTTTCCCGCGTCGTCAATGGCGAGCGAAACGTGCGGGAGACGACGCGAGCCGCGGTGCTCGCGGCCGTCAAAGAACTGCGTTACGCCCCCAACCCGGCGGCGCGCAGCCTCGCCGGCGCGCAAAGCCTGCGGATCGGGCTGCTCTACGCCAACCCGAGCGCTGCTTACCTGAGTGAATTCCTCCTGGGCGCCCTCGATGAGAGCAGCCGCAAGAGCGCACAACTTCTGTTGGAAAAGTGTGAGGTCAGCTCGCCCTCGGCGGAGCGCGCCGCCGTGCGCAGACTGATCGATGGCTCCGTCGTAGGCGTCATTCTGCCGCCGCCGGTCTGCGAGTCGCATGTCATTCTCGCAGAGCTCAAGAAGGCTGCGATCCCCACCGTCGCGGTGGCGACCGGACGATTTCGGTCGGATGCCTCCTGTGTGCGGATCGATGACTTCAAGGCCGCCTACGAGATGACGCGTTATCTTCTCTCGCTCGGCCACCGGCGTCTCGGCTTCATCAAGGGGCATCCCAACCAGACTGCCAGCGGCGAGCGCTGGCTCGGCTTCGAGACGGCGCTGCGCGAGGCGGACTGCAAGCCGCACCCGCCGGTCATGGAGCAGGGCTTCTTCAGTTATCGCTCCGGCCTCGAGGCCGCCGAGAAGCTGTTGGCGAACGACCCGCGTCCGACCGCGATATTCGCGAGCAACGACGACATGGCGGCGGCCGCAGTGTCCGTGGCGCACCGGCGCGGCCTCGATGTGCCGCGCGATCTCTCGGTCGTAGGCTTCGACGACACTGCGATCGCCACCACGGTCTGGCCGGAGCTCACCACCATTCGCCAGCCGACGGCGACGATGGCGGAAGTGGCGCTGGACCTGCTCATCCGCGAGATCCGCAAGCGTCGCGACGGATTACCCGCAGCGGCCGTCGATCATCTGGTGCCACACGAGCTGGTCGTGCGCGAATCGGCCGCGGCCCCTCTCGAGAGGCCCATCGCCTCGCGCTAGGCAGCTTCCCGCGGCTACGCGGCTCCCAACTGACAGAAGAAAAGATGCGCCGGCAGGACGTTGAGCGGTTCGAACTTGCGTCGGACGTAGTGAAAGACGCGCTGCAGATCCTCGAGCACACGTGTCGAGAACTGGAACACGAGGAAGGCGCCGCCGGGTGCTAGGGCCGCCGACGTATTGCGCAGGATACGCTCGCGCACCGCGGCCGAAAGGGTGCTGAACGGGATTCCCGAGATGATGTAGTTGGCGCTGTCGTGCCCGTAGCGCGCGAGGATCTCGACCACCGCTTCCGCCGAGCCCTCCACCACCTTCAGGCGCTCATCGGGCAGCGCCGAGCGCAGGTGGGTGACGAAGTCGCGGTTCATCTCGATGACGATCAGGGTCGCATCGGAGCGCATGCGCCGCAGAATCTCCGCGGTGATGACGCCGACCCCAGGTCCGTACTCCACGATCACGCGCGCCTGATTCCAGTCGATCGGCTGCAGCAGCTCCTTGATCAGGAATCTGGAGCTCGGGACTATCGAGCCGAGCATGCGCGGGTGGCGAAAGAAATTGCGGGCGAACAGCAGGGCGTCCCCGGTTCGTGTCCGGCTTGGTATTGGCTGGTTGTTCGACACGTTGTGCTCTGCCTGGGTGATGCTCATTGCAAACTCCTACATTATGCGCAGGTTCCGGCTGTTCGTCACCGTGACCTCAGCCACCCGACCGCTTGGCCTCGTAGCCGAGCCGGCGCAGCTCCGCGACCAGCCGGTCGCGGTGGTCGCCCTGGATCTCGATGACTCTGTCCCGGACGGCGCCTCCCGCCCCGCACAGCCTCTTCAGCCGGCCGGCGAGCGCCTCCAGATCCGCGGCGGCAAGCGGCAGACCTGATATCACGGAAACCGCCTTGCCGCCGCGCCCGGCCACCTCGCGGCCGACGCGCACCCGCGCAGGGGCGGCGGCCTGCGGGCTCTTCGAGGGGCACATGGGCTTACTTTAAACCTTATGCTCGGCGGTGGCGCAGAACTTGCTCGCCGCCAGGTCGAGGAATACCCGACATGGCCGCACGATCCATTGCATCCCTTACCATCGCCTTCGGTCTGGTGGCAATCCCGGTGAAGCTCTACTCGGCCACCGTCAGCTCCGAGCGGCTGCGCTTCCATCTGCTGCATGCGAAGGACGGCTCGCGTCTGAAGCAGCAGTATGTCTGCGTGGAGGAGCAGGAGGTGGTGTCCCGGGAGGAGATCGTCAAGGGCTACGAGTTCGCCAAGGATCAGTATGTGATGTTCACCGCGGAGGAGTTGCGGGCGCTGGAGGAAGCCGGCACGCACAGCATCGAGGTCGCTCAGTTCGTGCCGCTTGCGGCCGTCGATCCGGTGTATTTCGAAAGGACGTACTATCTGGCGCCGGATCAGGGTGGCGCCAAGCCTTTCACCCTCTTTGTCACGGCGCTGCGCGAGAGCGGGCGCTGCGCGGTCGGTCGTTGGGCGAGTCATGGACGCGATCACGTCGTCATCCTGCGTCCCACGGACAACGCACTCGCGCTGCACCAGCTGCATTTCGCGCCCGAAGTGCAATCCGTCGCGGCGCTCGGTGTCGAGAGCGCCAAGGTGCGCGATGCGGAGCTGAAGCTCGCTCGTCAGCTCATCGAGCAGCAGAGCGTCGCGAGCTTCGATCCGGCCGCCTTTCCGGATGAGGTCAAGGCGCGGGTCGAGGAGGCGATCCAACGCAAGGTGGAGGGCCGTCAGGTCACCGTCGCCGAGCCGCGCGAAATGCCAGGAGGCAACGTGGTCGATCTGATGTCGGCGCTGAAAGCCAGTCTGGAGCGGGGCGCGAGCGCTTCGGGACAGGCGCCTTCGCGTGATCGCACTGCGACACGGCGTCCGCCGCGCCGCGCCGCCGCAAGCCCGCGTCGCCGACGCTCAGGAAAGCGTTCGGCATAGCGATTGCGTGTTGATAGTCCGGCGCAATCCCTCAGTCAAACATCAGTTCAAGGTGTCCCATGATCACTGCACGCTTACTCACGGTTCTCGCGGCCTCGATCCTCGCCGGCACCGTCTATGCCCAGACTCAGCCCGCTCCCTCTACTCAGCCGAGCGCGGCTCCGGGTTACAACACTTCCAACCCGCATAAGCGCGAGATGAAGAGCGCTCCGGGCAACGAGGCGGCTTCCCCCAACGCCAGGCCTGCCCCCGGGGCGGCACTCACCACCTCCCAGACGCAGAGCACCCCGGGCAATGGGTCAGCCCCGGCCAAGGAGGGCAGGTCGCCTCCAGGGGCCGCGCTCACCACCTCGTCGAGCTCGGACCGGAATCACGCCCAGGCCGTGCGGCTGGCCGAAACCGGTCCAGGCGGACACTCCTGGTCGAGCATGCAGGTCGAGAGCCCGTCCGGGCAGTCCCTCGGATCGGTGGCGAACGTGGTCCCAGGCCTCGACGGGAAGGAGACCTCAGGCTACGTCCTGGTGTCCGGCGCCAATGGGATGAGCGTCCCGGTACCTTACGCGACCGCGAGCTCCATGGTGCGCGGCGGCAAGCTAATCCTCAATTCGTCGCACTTCCAGCATGCCCCGAAAGTCTCGCAGGAAGAGCTGCAGAAGAGCTCCGATCACGCCTGGCGGGCGAAGGCGGACCACTACTGGATGCATATGCGGCGTAGCAGCAAGTAGCAGCAGCCTGCGCCCAGGCATCCCTCCCCGAGGGTCTGCCGGCATGCGGCTCCCGGAAGGGCGCCGGGGAGGGGTCCTGGCACTTTCGTTGCGCCATCCGGTCGAATGGCGCAGCGATTGGAACGCCCATTGCGCTTTCGGGGCGGTAAAATTCGCGCCGCGCCAGAACCTGGCTGTGGTGAAAAGGCTCGTTCCCGATGGCCCAGCGGTCGCGTTTGCACGTTCCTCATCCACCGGCCCGCCCAGGTGAGAAGCCGGACTTCAGCTATGTGACTCTGACCCCGGCCGGCGCCGTGGCCCGCCCGGACGCCAAGGCGCCGGTTCGGGAGGTCGAGAATCTCGGCCGCGACCTGGTGCGGGTGCTCGATGACAACGGGCGCGCCGTGGGTCCCTGGAACCCGCACCTCGAGCCCGAGGAGCTGCAGGTCGCGCTGCGCCACATGCTGCTCACGCGGCTCTTCGATGACCGCATGCAGCGCATGCAGCGTCAGGGGCGGATTTCCTTCTACATGAAGTCGACCGGCGAGGAAGCCGTATCGGTCGCGCAAGGGATGGCGCTGCAGCCGGGCGACATGCTCTTCCCGTCCTATCGCAATCAGGGGCTCTTCATCGTCCGCGGTCGCAGCCTCGTCGATCTGATGTGCCAGTGTCTGTCGAACACCCGCGACATGTGCCGCGGGCGGCAGATGCCCATCATGTATCACTGGGGAGCGGGCAACATCTTCTCGATTTCCGGCAACCTCGCGACGCAGTTTCCGCAGGCCGTGGGCTGGGCGATGGCCGCGGCCATCAAGGGCGAGGATCACATCGCCGCGGCGTGGATCGGCGAGGGTGCGAGCGCCGAGGCGGACTTCCATCACGGCATGACATTCGCTGCCGTCTACCGCGCGCCGGTGATTCTCAACATCGTCAACAATCAGTGGGCGATCTCGACTTTCCAGGGCTTCGCCGGCGGTGAGCGGCGCACTTTCGCGGAGTACGGACCGGGGTACGGCATCCCCGGGGTGCGCGTCGATGGTAATGACTTTCTTGCTGTTTACGGCGTCACGCGGTGGGCAGCGGAGCGCGCGCGCCAGAGCGGTGGTCCGACGCTGATCGAGCACGTCACGTACCGCGCGGGCGCGCACTCGACCAGTGACGATCCGTCGCGCTACCGGCCGAAGGAGGAGTGGACGGCCTGGCCGCTCGGAGACCCCGTCGCACGCCTGAAGCAACACCTCATCGCCCTCGGCGAATGGTCGGAGGAGCGCCACGCGGCGCTCGAGAAGCAGCTGGAGGCGCAGGTGGTTGCCAGTTGGAAAGAGGCAGCGAGCTTCGGCACGCTGACGGAAGGGCCGACCCTCGATCCGACCACCATGTTCGACGATGTCTTCCACGAGATGCCGCCGCACCTGGCGCGGCAGCGGGAGGAACTCAAGCGGCTGGCGGACATGCAGCCGGCGAAAGGATCCGGGGAGGAGCAGAGCCTGGATTCCCACCCGGCCGTTGCAAAGGAGGGCTGAGCAATGGCCAACATGAATATGGTGCAGGCGCTCAACTCCGCCATGGACATCATGCTGGAGCGTGATCCGCGCGTGGTGGTGCTCGGCGAGGATGTAGGTTACTTCGGCGGCGTGTTCCGTTGCACGGAGGGACTGCAACGCAAGTACGGTGAGCAGCGCGTGCTCGATACGCCCATCGCGGAGGGCGGCATCGTCGCAGCGGCCATCGGCATGGGTGTGAATGGGCTGAAGCCCGTCGCCGAGATTCAGTTCGCCGATTACATCTATCCCGCCTTCGATCAGATCGTGAGCGAGCTCGCGCGGCTGCGATACCGCACCGCGGGGGAATTCTCCGCCCCGGTGACCATCCGCACACCTTGCGGCGGCGGCATCCGCGGCGGCCAGACGCACTCTCAGAGCCCGGAAGGCGTCTTCACGCACGTCTGCGGGATCAAGGTCGTGATGCCTTCGAATCCCTACGATGCGAAGGGGCTGCTCATCAGCTCCATCGAGGACGAGGACCCGGTCGTGTTCTTCGAGCCGAAGCGGCTCTACAACGGCCCGTTCGACGGCGATCCGCACAAGCCGGCGGTGCCCTGGAGCGCACATCCGCGGGGCGCGGTGCCGGACGGTTACTACAAAGTCTCCCTGTCGAAGGCCGAGGTCGTCCGCCCCGGGAAGGATGTGACCATCCTTGCCTACGGTACGATGGTGCACGTTGCGGAGGCCGCCGTCAGGCTGGCCAAGGTCGATGCGGAGATCATCGACGTGCGGGCGCTCGCGCCCCTTGACACCGATACGCTCTGTTCGTCGGTCTGCAAAACGGGCCGTTGTGTCATCGTCCATGAGGCGACGCGCTACAGCGGCTTCGGCGCGGAGCTCGCGGCCACGGTTCAGGAGGAGTGCTTCTGGCGCCTGGAGGCGCCGGTCACCCGCGTCACCGGCTGGGATACTCCCTACCCGCACGCCTTCGAGTGGGAGTACTTTCCCGGGCCGGCCCGCATCGCCGACGCGTTGGCGCGCGTGATGGAGGACAAATGAGCCGTTACGTCTTCAAGTTGCCGGACCTCGGCGAGGGCACGGTCCAGGCGGAGATTATCTCATGGCGCGTAAAGCCGGGCGATGAGGTCGCGGAGGACGACGTGTTGGTGGAGGTGATGACGGAGAAGGCGGCGGTGGAAGTGCCGGCGCCGGTGACCGGCAAGATCGTCTCCACGACGGGGCAACCGGGCGACATGGTACCTGTCGGGGCGGAGCTGGTCGTGCTGGAAACGGCATCGGCCGTGGGGTCTGCGGCAGGGTCTGTCGCGACTGCGCAGTCAGTCAACATCGCTGGCACCGCAGGCGGCGCGGGCCGGGCGCAACAAGGCGATCAGAAGAGTGTTCCAGTTGGAAACGGTGGCGCACAGCAGACGGCGCGAGCTTCGCAGGCCGGTGCCAACGGCAGCGGTGCGGACGCGGCTGCCGCCGCGCCCGATCCGAGCCGTCGCGTGTCGACTTCACCGGCCATCCGCCGCAAGGCGAAAGAGGCCGGCATCGACTTGCGGCAGGTCTCGGGATCGGGGCCCCAGGGCCGCATCGTGCGGCAGGACTTCGAGGCGTATGCAGCGGCGCGATCCGCGGCCCGCTCGTCTGCCGTCGCGGCAGTGACCACCCTGCCTGCGGCACGGGCACCGGTTCCGGCGCAACGCTCTGCCGGCGGCACCGAGGAAATCAAAGTCATCGGGCTGCGGCGCCTCATCGCGCAGCGAATGAGCGATGCCAAGCGCAACATCCCACACTTCGCCTATGTCGAAGAAGTGGATGTGACGGAGCTGGAGTCGCTGCGGCGGCACCTCAACACGAAGCTCGAGGCGGAGACGCCCGCGCTGACCTACCTGCCGTTCCTGGCCCTTGCCCTGGTGCGGGTGCTGGAGGATTTTCCGCAGTGCAACGCGCACTACGATGCGGAGCGCGGCGTCATCGTGCGCTATCGCGCGGTGCATCTCGGTATCGCTACCCAGACCCCTGAAGGACTGAAGGTGCCGGTCGTGCGTGACGTGCAGCTGCGGTCGCTGTGGGATGTCGCCACGGAGATGCGGCGCGTGACGGAAGCGGCCCGCACCAACAAGGCGACGCGCGAGGAGCTGTCCGGCTCTACCCTCACCCTCACCAGTTTGGGCAAGTTGGGCGGTATCGCGAGCACGCCGATCATCAACGCGCCCGAGGTTTCCATCATCGGGATCAATCGTGCGGTCGAGCGGCCCGTCGTCGTGGACGGTGCTATCACGGTGCGGCGCATGATGAACCTGTCCTCGTCCTTCGATCATCGGTTTGTGGACGGTTACGATGCCGCGGCGATGATTCAGGCTCTCAAGGAGCGCCTCGAGCAGCCGGCGACGATCTTCGTCGGCTGAACTGATCGAGAAAATCCGCGAGCGCGGCGTTGAACGCCTCTGGCTGTTCCAGATTGGGCATGTGCCCTGTGCCGGAGAGCCACAGCAGCCGTGAGCCCTTCACCAGCGCGTGCATGCGCTCGGCCTCGTGTCGGGTGGTGAAGGGGTCTTCGTCGCCGGCAATGATGAGCGCGGGGCAGTCGGGGCGCTCAGCGCGGCCGCGAAGCGCCGCTGCCGCTCCCGCGGGGGGGGCGCGCTACGCATCATGCTCAGTACATGACGAGCGATATCCGGCGCAGTCTCGATCGAGCGCGCCGCCAACATCTTGGGCAGCACATCAGCGGCGTAGGCAGCCATGCCCTGCTGCTGCAGCCGGTCTGCCGCGGCAAGCCGCTGCTGTTTACCCGTAGAGGTCTCCGATTGCGGGAAGGTCGCGGCCAGCACGATACCCTGCACTCGCAGCGGATAGAGCCGGCAGAGCTCCATCACGATCTGGCCGCCCATGGACAGGGTACGACGACTCGCCAGCCGAGGCGTGCGATCGGGTCGACTTGCGGCCGCCACATCGTCCGGTCGAAAGGATGTCCGTGGACCAAAAGCAACGTCTGCGGGCCGCTTCCGACATCATCGAAAGCAAGCTCGAACCTGTTTCCCGTATTCGCCCGCATTCCCGCCCTCCCCAGTATGAAGGGGGCAAAGTGAAGCATTGCCAGAAGATCGGTGCAATCGATATATTACACTCGGTGCAATTAGCTAATTACCATGAGATCGCCGACGCGATCGTCGCCGACATCCATGCAGGGCGGCTGCGTCCAGGCGACAAGCTGCCTCCGCAGCGCGAGTTCGCCTCTTCCCGAGGCATTGCGCCCTCTACCGCGCAGCGCGTCTACGCTGAGCTGAGCCGTCGCGGAGTGGTATCCGGCGAGGTCGGGCGTGGGACCTTCGTGCGCCTGGCGGCCGGACCGGTGAAACCGGCGCTGGCGGAGCCCACCTCACTGCGGATCGACCTCGATCTCAATTTTCCGACCGTGCCGGAACAGGAAGCGTTGCTCTCGGGGAGTCTCGCCGAGCTCATGCGCCGGCAGGACGAATGGCGGGCAGCGTTCGGTCCCCCTGCCGCCCACGGCACGTCGTCGCTGCGGAGCGCTGCGGCCGCGTTCTTCTCGCGCGGGGGCCGACCGTTGCGCGCTCGGCATTTGCTGTTCGCCGGCAACGGCAAACAGGCGATTGCGGCCGCGCTGGCCGCCACTGTTCGGCCCGGCGAGGTTCTCGGGGTGGAGGCACTGACTTATCCATTCATCAAGACGATCGTGCAAAAGCTCGGCATCCGGCTGCTGCCGCTGCCTCTCGATCACGAGGGGATCGTTCCCGAGGCGCTCATCGAGGCCCACCATGAGGTCGGTCTCAGTGCACTCTACCTGCAGCCCACTTTGCACAATCCGCTGGGCGCCAGCATGTCTGTGATACGGATCGGCCAGATCGCGGAGATCCTTGCCAAGGAAGGCATCGTGGCAATCGAGGACCGCATATATGCCTTTCTGGATGCGGGAGCGACTCCGCTCTACTCACCTCTGTGCGACGACGTCATCCTCATCGAAAGCCTCTCTAAACGTCTCGCGCCCGGACTGACGCTGGGCGTCATAGTCACCCCGGAAGGCCTTCGTGAGGACATCGCGAGAGCTCTTCACTCCGGAGCGTGGGTGGCGTCGTCACTCGCACAAACAGTTTGCGCGCGTTGGATGGCGGATGGCACAGCCATGAAGATAGTCGATGCCAAGCGGGTTGACGCCGCGGCCAGACAGAAGCTGGCGCGTCAATGGCTCGGTCGCTTCGATCTGGTCGGCAATCGCAAGGCGTACCACTGCTGGCTGCCATTGCCGGGCTCGTGGCGGGCTGATGCCTTCGTTGCGGTCGCGGCGCGACACAACATAGCCGTTACTCCGGGATCCGCTTTCGCGGTCACGCCGGGCCACGTCCCCAACGCCGTGCGCCTGGCGCTCTCCGCTCCACCGATGGAATTGCTCTCCGATGCGCTCGAGAAGTTGGCGTCAATTCTCGACGGCGGGTCAGACGCATTATCGACTGATTAACCACTTTTCGCCGCACACAGAGTAGCCACTTACCTCGGTACGCGGATTGCGCGGAGAATGTTCCACCAGCCAGTCCTATACGCCTATGTGGGCAACGATCCTCTCGATAAGACAGATCCAGCCGGAACGGAAGTCTGGATCTACGAATGCATATTCCCGATGAAGTCGCGCTAGGTATCAGGGAGGTCTCTCCCGAGGATCTCATCTCTGACATCGTCGATCTCCCTTGCGCGTGATGGCCGCACCCGGGCCCCCTCACACCGCTCCGGGCGCGGGCAGCGGGAGCTGCGGGGGCAGATGATGCGGGCGGGATGCTCGAGAGCGTCTTGAATCCAAGCGATGTTGAGGACATTGGCTACGGCCACCAATGCCTCGGTGGCCGCCTTGGGAATGCGGCCCTCACCGTGACGGTGAAGGCACTCCTTGAAGATGCTGTCGACCAAGCCGTGGCTGGCCACCCCGTTGGCATCCAACGCCGGGGCGAGATCGACGCCTACGGAGAGCACGTGTGGGTTGCCGGCCATGTCCTTCACCCGGCGCGAGTGGCAGCAATAGAGGAGGGCGCGATCGCCGTCGCGGAGCACGGAGATCTGGGAGCCGGTCTCGCTGCCGCGTGCACCGTCGATCATGCGAAAGACGGCCCAGTTGGGGCAGGGGTCGCTCACCTGGGCCAGGTTGCCCCAGGGAAGCGGTATGCCGTTGCCGCGATAGACGGCGCGCAGATAACCAGGCGGGTAGGCGTCGAAGAAATGCCAGTAGGGATAGGGGGAGACTTTGGTCATGCGCCGCATGATGACTGCCGGCGTCAGCTCCAGGCGGGTACCGGGCTCTATGCGATAGCGCTCCCGGGTGAGAAAGCGCCGGAACGGTACGCGCGGCGCGAGCAGGGCGCCGGCGAAGAAGGTGCACTCGAAGTCACGCCACGCGTGCAATACGTCGTGCGCGTTCATGCCGGCGGTATCCGAGCCGCCCTCAGGGCTGCCGCCCATTTCCCCGCCCGTGGCGTGGGCCGATTTGAAGCCATCACCGCCGTGTAGCAACTTGTGCGCGATGTGCGCCGCCAGGTCGAATTTCAGCCGCGCCGGGTCCGATTGCAGCGCGCGGTTCGCATAGATGACACGCGGCGGCTCGAAGAAGGAGCGCACCATGCTGCGCACTTCGCGGTCCTTGTCACGAGCGAGCAGGGGCTTGCGGTCGAACCAACGAACCTCGAGGCCATGGCGCTTGCAGAGGCGCAGCAGGTCATCGACCGACAGCGGAAACTGGCGTTCACCGACGCCGTCCGCTGCGCGCTCGAGGTCCGGGAAATCGTTGCGCGACATCTCCTGGTGGGAGCGGATGAGGAGATGCGCGAATTGCCGCCCGCTGGTGCCCGTCTGGGCGAGCAGCTCCGGGATCGCCGCTTGCAACACATCCTTGGAGAAGAGGAAAGCGGGCTCGAGCGGGACCTTCGCGGCGCCGCCGGTGGGCGTCGCGGGCGTCGGCAGCTCGAGGTCGGCGCTCTCATCGAGAAACCACTCGGGGTCGCGCTGGAATACCTGGGCCAGCAGCTCGAGCATTTCCGTCGAGGGCGCGCGCTTGCCGCTCTCGATCATGCTGAGATATGACACCGAGGGCGCGTGCGCCGCATCGCGTTGGATGCAGCGCGCGGACAGCTCCTCCAGAGTCAGTCCGTTGCGCTTGCGGATGGAGCGAAGCTTGGCACCGAGCAGGTGACCCTTGCGCAGCAGGGGTGTCATGGGAGCGTGCCTCCGCTGGAACAGTCTCCTGTGAAATTAACATTGTGAAGTTTCTTTAGTCAAATTGTGCCCCAAATGGGCGGTATGCTCCCTCTCAATATGAACGCCAGACCCGACGAGCTCGTCTATTCGCGGGAGCCCGCCGGCTCCCCGGTGGACATCCTGGGACCGCGGATCGAGCGATCCGCGGAGGTTCTGACGCCGCTGGCGTTGCAGCTGGTGGCCAGCCTGCACCGGCGGTTCAATGCCCGCCGCCTGGAGCTGTTGGCGGCGCGGGAGCAGCGCCAAAAGGAGCTGGATGCGGGCGCTTTGCCGGAGTTCCTGCGTGCTACCGCCGACCTCCGCGCCGGCGACTGGCGGATCGCGCCCGTACCGGCAGATCTGCAGGACCGCCGCGTCGAGATCACGGGCCCCGTGGACCGCAAGATGGTCATCAACGCCTTGAATGCCCCGGTGCGTTGTTTCATGGCGGACTTCGAGGACTCCTGCGCGCCGACCTGGGACAACATCGTGCGCGGCCAGGTGAACCTGTCCGACGCCATTCGCCGTACGATCAGCTACGCGGATGCGGCCACCGGGAAGGTTTATCGTCTGGCGGATGAGACCGCAACCCTGATTGTCCGTCCGCGCGGCTGGCACCTGCCGGAGAAGCACGTCCTCGTCAACGGTGAGCCGGTCTCGGGTGCGCTGTTCGATTTCGCGGTGTACCTCGCCAACAACCACGAGGCGCTGGCGCGCGCGGGCACGGGCCCCTATTTCTACCTGCCCAAGATGGAAAGTCATCTCGAAGCGCGCCTCTGGAACGACGTGTTCCTCGCCGCCCAGGATGCGCTCGGTATGGCGCACGGCACCATCAAGGCGACCGTGCTCATCGAGACCATCCTCGCCGCCTTCGAGATGGACGAGATCCTCTACGAGCTGCGCGAGCACTCGGCGGGACTGAACTGCGGGCGGTGGGACTACATCTTCAGTTTCATCAAGAAGTTCCGCAACCGCCCGGGCTTCCTGTTGCCCGACCGGGCCAGCGTCACCATGGACCGGCACTTTCTGAAGTCTTACGTCAACCTCCTCATCAAGACCTGTCATCGCCGGGGCGCCCACGCCATGGGCGGCATGGCTGCCCAGATCCCGATCCGCCACGATGCGAAGGCCAACGATGCGGCAATGGCACGCGTGCGTGCCGACAAGCTGCGGGAGGCAAGCGCCGGGCACGACGGCACCTGGATCGCCCATCCCGGCCTCGCGGGCATTGCGCGGGACGCATTCGATACCGTGATGAAGGGCCCCAACCAGCTGAGCGTGCTGCGAGAGGAGGTCGCCGTCACGGCTGGGGACTTGCTGCGGGTTCCGGAAGGGGCGATCACCGAGGCCGGACTGCGCAGCTGCATCCGTGTGGGCGTGCAATACATCGAAGCGTGGCTGCGAGGCTCGGGCTGCGTGCCGCTCTACAACCTCATGGAGGACGCTGCCACCGCGGAGATCTGCCGTGCCCAGTTGTGGCAATGGCTGCATCACGGCGCACGCACCAACGACGGCGTTCCGGTGACGCCGGAGCGGTTCGATACCCTGCTCACGGAAGAGATCGACCGCATTCATGACGAGGTCGGCCCGGCGAGGCTGCTGAACGGCGTGTTCCCCACGGCCGTGCGCCTCTTCGAGCAAATGACCAAGCAGGACGAGTTCGACGAATTCCTGACACTTCCCGCCTACGACCTGCTCGATTGACAGGCGAAGGAGATCCGAGACATGACAGCGACCCGACCGCTTCCGACGGCAGATGAGCTGCGACGCGCCTGGCGCGAGAGCCCGCGCTGGCGCGGCATCGAGCGCGGCTACCGGCCGGAAGACGTGGTGCGCCTGCGCGGCACCATCCCGGTGGAGTACTCGATCGCCAGGATCACGGCCGAGAAACTGTGGCGCTACCTCAACGAGAAGCCGTTCGTCAACGCGCTCGGCGCCCTCACCGGCAACCAGGCGATGCAGCAGGTGAAGGCGGGCCTCGATGCGATCTATCTATCCGGCTGGCAGGTTGCGGCGGATGCCAACCTCTCCGGGGCGATGTATCCCGACCAATCGCTCTACCCTGCGGACTCGGTGCCCGCGGTCGTGCGGCGAATCAACTCGGCCCTGCGGCGTGCGGACGAGATCCATCACGCAGAGGGCAACGGCGGCATGGACTGGCTGAAACCGATCGTCGCCGACGCCGAGGCAGGGTTTGGCGGAGTACTGAATGCTTTCGAGCTGATGAAGCAGATGATCGATGCCGGGGCGGCCGGCGTGCATTTCGAGGACCAGCTCTCGTCCGCGAAGAAGTGCGGCCACATGGGGGGCAAGGTCCTGGTGCCGACGCAGGAGGCGATCAATAAGCTCGTTGCGGCGCGGTTGGCGGCCGACGTTTGCAACGTGCCCACCATTCTGGTGGCGCGCACGGATGCCGAAGGCGCGAACCTGCTGACGTCCGACGTCGACGAGCGCGACCGGCCCTTCCTCGATACCGCCAAGGGTCGCACGGCAGAGGGTTTCTTCTGCGTCAAGGCGGGCCTCGAGCAGGCGATCAGCCGCGCCTGCGCCTATGCGCCTTTTGCGGACCTGGTCTGGTGCGAGACGGCCAAGCCGGATCTCGAGGAGGCGCGGCACTTTGCCGAGGCGGTGCACGAGCGCTTTCCGGGCAAGCTCCTCGCCTACAACTGCTCGCCGTCCTTCAATTGGAAGCGCAAGCTGGACGATGCGACCATCGCGAAATTCCAGCGCGAGCTCGGCACGATGGGCTATCGGTTTCAGTTCATCACGCTCGCGGGCTTCCATGCGCTCAACTTTTCCATGTTCGAGCTCGCCCGCGGCTACAAGGCGCAGCAGATGTCCGCCTACGTGGCTCTGCAGCAGGCCGAATTCGCGGCTGAGCAGGACGGGTACACGGCCACCAAGCACCAGCGCGAGGTCGGCGCGGGCTACTTCGATGAGGTTACCCAAGCCGTCTCAGGCGGCAGGTCTTCGCTCACCGCGCTCCGGGGTAGCACCGAGGACCAACAGTTCGAACGCGCATCCTAGCGTCCCTCGAGGCGTGAAATCCGGGCACAGGCCAGTGCCCGCAGCCCCACGCTAATCCCAAATGCTTATGGCGAAAGGCTTCGCTTTCGCCTATTTGCTCTCATTGCGGCGGCCCTCGAGGCTGCCCCGGAGCCGCAATGAGAGCCCTGATCCGCAACATCGTTCTGCCCGTCCATCGCTGGACCGCCCTCACCGTGGGGCTGGTGGTGCTGTGGATGGCGCTGACGGGGCTCGGACTCCTTTTCGAGAGCCAGCTCGAGCCCGCGGTCGATGGCAGCCTGGACACGGTCGCCGCGTGTCGGACGCCCCAATCCCTGGATGAGCTGCTTGCGCGCGCACGCGCCGCTCATCCGGCTGGCGCGCTCCGTCTGGTCGGAATCGAGGGCAGCGCTACGCGCACCACATGGGTTCGCTTCGCGAATGGCGACACGGTGTACCTCGACCCCTGCACTGGACGCGTCGCCGGAGAGTTAAACAAGTACCGGGGTGTCTTTGGGACGCTGGAGTATCTGCACCGCCTCGAGTTCCTGTCGGGCGCCGACCATGCGGTGGCCGGCACGGTGGCGCTCACTTTCGCGCTGGTCATCGTCATAGGCGGAATCGCCATCTGGTGGCCGGTGTCGCTCAAGGGGCTGCGCTGGTCGATCACGTTCGCCACACGGCCGGCCGGGCGTGCACGGCTCATGCGGATCCACCGGGCCACGGGGTTCTGGGTTTGCCTGATCGTGCTCTGTAGCGCGCTCACGGGTCCCCTCGACAGCTTCCATTGGTACCAACGCGCGATCGCAGCCGTTACGGACTCGGCGCCGAGCGGTTCGCAGCAGGAGGCGGCTGCCGTGGGGGTGGCAGGGCCACGCCTGAGTTTGCAGGCTCTCTGGCAGCGTGCCCAGCGCGTGACGCCGGATCCGCAGGAGGCGCTGCTGCTCCTGCCGAAAGCACCGGCGGCTCCCGTGGAGCTCGACATCATCGAGCGCTCCGCACCCCACCACCAGGCCGTCAGTTTCCTCTACCTCAATCCCTTCAGCGGGCGGGTGCTCGCCTTCGAGCCGTACGGCGCGAGCAGCCTCGCGAACCAGGTGGTGGCCTGGGGAATCGCGATCCACTCCGGGCAGGCGGGTGTGCCTGCGCAGATGGCCCTGCTGGTCGGAGTGCTCGGTATCCTCGTGCTCGGGTACACCGGCCTCTCGAGTTACATTCGCCGCCGCGCCGGCACAGGGCGCGATCGCGCAAACGCGCGGCCCGCTGCCGTCGGCGCCTGATCACCGGCCGCTCTCCGTGCCCCGCTCGCTCTTCACCTCGATCTGTTGTCTCGCCGTCTCGCTCGGCCCCATCCGCGCCGTCTGGGCCGGCGATCTGCTCGCCTATCGGCCCGTGGCGCGGGTGAGCGGCACGATTCGCGTCTGGGGCAGTCCTGACGACGGCTGGCTGATCGAAGAGCTCGAGGCCGGGTTCCGCAGGCACCAGCCGGCGGTGCAATTCCAGGACACCCTCCATGGACCCGAGTCGACGTTCGCCGCCGTATACATGGACGTTGCGGACATAGCCTTCATGGCGCGCGAGATACGCGTGCCGCTCGAGACGATGGGGTTCGAATGGGTGCATCACTATCCGCCCTTCGAAGTCGCGATCGCCAACGCAGGTCTCGGCGCCGACCACGGGGCCGGCCGCCTGGCGGTTGACTTGGCGTTCTTCGTCAACAAGGCGAATCCGCTCTCCTGCCTGACTCTGCAGCAGGTGGACGACATTTTCGCCTCCGACCATCGCCGCGGCGGCGCCGATATCCGGCGCTGGGGCGGGCTGGGGCTGACCGGGGGATGGGCGAGGCGCGAGATCCATGTCTACGGGCCGGCGCCGGACAGCATCGCCGCCGTGTATGTCCGCCGGGCCGCTCTCGGCGGCAGCCGCAAATGGAATCGCGGCTACCGCACGGTCGCGGGAGGGTGGAGTGAAGTGTTGGAGAATGTGGCGCGCGACCCCAACGGCATTGCGTTCGCGCCGCCGGTGCCCGGGAATCTGGGGGCCAAGGCTCTACGGCTGGCCGCGGGCGCACAGAGTGGCTGCTATGCGTTGAGTGCGCAGACCGCTGAGGCGGGTCGCTATCCGTTGCTGCGGACCGTCGATGTGGCGTTGGATCGGCCACCGGGAACGGTCCTCGCGCCGCAGGTCAAGGAATTCCTGCGCTTCATCCTGAGCCGTGAGGGACAGCACATCGTCGCCAGTGATGGCGCCTATCTGCCGCTCAGCGCGGTAAGCGTGCGCGAGCAGCTCGAGCGCCTGCAATGAGAACCGTGCGGTCGCTCGGCATGGCGATGGGACTCGCCCTCGCCGCCGCGGCTCTGTCAAGCCGCGCCGTCGCCGTCGATCTGCCGCCCGCGTATCATCCGGACCAGACTGTGTCGGGCACCCTCCGCATCTGGGGACACGGCGCCTACGATCGCAAGCGCGACTTCATCGGCGCCCTGGTGAGCGCCTGGGAGCGCGGCTTCCAACAATACGAGCCCGCTGTCCGCTTCGAGAATCATCTCGTGGGCACGGCGGCAGCCATCGGCTCTCTTTATACCGGACGCGGGGACCTGGCCCTCATGGGGCGCGAGATCTGGCCGCCGGAGGTCGCAGCCTTCGAGGAAGTATTCGGCTATCCGCCTACCGGCGTTGACGTGGTCACCGGCAGCTTCGATGTTCGCAACCGTGATTACGCCCTCGTTGTATTCGTGCAGCAACGCAACCCGATCAAGGGACTGACCCTGGCGCAGTTGCGGGCTCTCTTCGCCGTGTCTGATTCCCCAGGCGCGCACTCGGTGCGCACGTGGGGCGACCTCGGGCTCGGCGGGCCCTGGCGGGACCGGCCGATCCACCTCTATGGATTGCCGATCGCGCGCGGCTTCGCTCGATTCTTCGAGCAGCGCGTGTTCGTGGGCGACGAGCGCTGGAGGCCATCGCTGCGGGAGTTCGCCGATCTCAAGGGCTCGAAGGGAGGCGCCACGGACGGCGGCCAGCGTATGCTCGATGCGATGGCCGGCGATCCCGACAGCGTCGGCTACGCGGGTATGCTCTATCAGAATGCCGAGGTGCGGCCCGTCGCCCTCGCGGCGCGGACTGGACAGCCATATGTCGCGCCGACCCGCGATACCGTCATGGATCACGCCTATCCGCTCACGCGCATGGTCACGATGTTTCTCAACCGCCGGCCTGGCAAGCCCGTCGACCCGAAACTGCGCGAGTTCCTGCGGTATGTGCTGAGCCGCCAGGGCCAACAGGCCGTGCTGCGCGACGGCCGCGGCTACCTCCCCATCCTGGCGCCCGCCGCGGCCCGGGAGCTCGACAAGCTGAACTGAAAACAGACAAGAGGAGATCCCGATGAGATTTCGCTTCCCCGTGCTCGTCTCCGCCAGCGGAGTGGCCGGCGCGCTGCTGGCGCTCTCCCTGCTCGCCGGCGCGACGCCCGCGGCCGCCCAAGCCAACAAGGTGGCGCATGGCCTCGCCCTGCAGGCCGCGCGCGCCAAATTCGTCGTGGTCAAGGCGAAGAAAGTGTTCTACACCCAGCGCTGGAACCTGAGCGGACTGGCGGCCTACCAGCCGCAGCAGCAGGTGAGTGGCACGATCCGGATGTGGGGCAGCAACTACATCGAGGACAGCGACCTCGGCCAATACTGGGAAGAAGGCTTCCGCAAATACCAACCCGGCGCGCACATCGAATTTCACATGAAGTCGGCAACCGCCGCGGTGCCCGCGCTCGTTTTCGGCGTAGCGGACATCGGCGTCGGCCGCAAGATCACTTTCGCGGAGCAGCTGCTTTACGAGCGCTATCAGAACCGTGATCCGCTCATCGTCACCGCCGCCACAGGCTCCTACGACGTCACCGGTTGGCAGCCGGGCTACGGCATCGTGGTGAGCAAGGACAACCCGCTGACATGCCTCTCGATGGAGCAGCTCGACGGCATCTTCGGCGCCGAGCGGCTGGGCGGCTGGGACGGGACGACCTGGCATCCCGAGTGGGCACGTGGACCGCAGGAGAATATCCGCACATGGGGCCAGCTCGGGCTCACCGGCGACTGGGCGCACGAGCGAATCACGCCCTATGGCCTCAACCAGCGCTACCACCAGGCGGCGGAGATGTCGGACGACATCCTCAAGGGCAGCGACAAGTGGAACGAGCGGTTGCGCATTTACGCCAACTTCGTGGCCAAGAACGGGGCGCTGGGACGTGACCTGGAGGCAGATCTCGCCCACGACCGCTATGGCATCGCCTGGATCGCAGCGCCCACTTTCAAATTGGCGCCGCAGCTCAAAGTGCTGGCGATTTCCAACCGGACGGGAGGGCAATGCATCCCCTACACCTTGACGACGGTGCGCGACCGCCTGTATCCGCTCATCAGCCAGATCTATATGTTCGCCAACCGCGAT
>JANWJS010000022.1 GCA_025451845.1 Steroidobacteraceae bacterium | reverse complement strand
TTGCAGTGGAGGAGATCCTGCACTAATGCCGTTCCGTGGCGGCGGCGTCGTGAGCGCGGCGTCCGGTCTCCAGAAACACCTTCATCCGTAATAGGTCGTCGTGGAGCTCTGACTTCGGGTCCGCGCCGAAGAGCCGTGCGACCGCGTGACCGAGCGCACCCGCCGGCGGCGTGTAGCTCATCGTCACGAAAACACGTGTTCCGCCTTCGGTCGGCTCGAAGCGCAGCAGCCCGGCGTGCTCGACTGCGGAACCTGGAAGCGTTCGCCACGCAATGAGCCTGTTGGGCTCGAGACGCGTCGTCACCGCCTCCCAGGAGATCGTGCGCCCCGCCGGTCCCTCCACGACCCATTGCGAGGTGCCGTCCCCGCGCACACGGACTGCGCGCACATGAGTCATGAATTCGGGGAAGCGCTCGAGCTGCGAGAACGTCTCGAACACCTGCTCGATCGGAGCCGCCACTTCGATGCACTTCTGCAGCTCCATTGCGGGGCCGCGCACCCCGACCAGCCGGTCTACGGGCATGTTGGTGCTGCTGCGCGCGATGAGTCCCAGGCCCGCGAGACCGCCGAGCAGCCCCATGGCGCTGCGCCTGCCTGCGGCTGCGTGGATCAGGAGCGCCGCACCCGTCGCGCCCATCACCACGCGTACGCCAGGCGCCCAATTCTCCTGCAGTGGCCCGAAGCGCCGCCCGGGAGGTCTGCTGCCGCCCTGCAGCGCTGAGATCCCGGCCGGGCTCTCGTACACGGCAAGCCGATCCTCGACGTCGGCAACCCCGCGGACGCCCCAAACCGTGCGTAGCAGGCGCACATACTCGCGCTCGAGCACCGCGCCGCTCAGGGTTACCCTACCGCAGAGCGCCGCAACCTCGATGGCGCCGGGGTGCGAGACGGCCCAGCCGAGACGCGAGCGCACGCGCTCGCGCAGAATCTCGTCCGGCACTTCCTCCTGCGTGAAGCGCGAGCGGACTTCGTGAGCGACGCCGCGAGCGCGATTGCGCAGGTCGCGCGAGGCGACGCTCGTCGCATTGTCGAGCAGGCTCATGCCGCTCGCGAGCCGGTCGCGCATCACGGCGCGGCGGCGGCGGCCGTGATCGGGATCGAGGAGGTACATGGAAATGGCGCCGGCAGCGGCGGCACTGAGGAAGAGACGAGCAGCCATGGCACCCTCCCGTCAGACGTGGCCCGTGGGCCGACCATAAGCAAGCCGCGCGCCTAGTCAAAGCGGCTGGATCCGGGCATTGCGCTGCGCAGTCCCTGCAAGCCCGGGCTGTCCAGCCAGGGTTACTCGTGCGACACCTGCGTCGCACCCTGCCCGGCCCCGCGCGGCCTCGGGCAAAGCGCGGGTCTTTTGCCCGAGGCTCCGCCAGATTTTTGTCGGCGCCACCTGGCAGCAGCGGGGCACGTCCCTGCGCCGATTGCGGACGTCAGTCTTTGAGTCCCAACTTCTTCGCGAAGAAGGTATACGAGAGCGCCCAGTACTGCGCCTCCTCCAGATGAGTAGATCCGGGGCCATGACCTCCCTCGAGGGCCTCGTTATAGAGCACCTCGTGCCCCTGCGCCTCCATCTTGGCGGCCATCATGCGCGCAAACACGGGCGTCACCCGGTCATCCGTGGTCTCGGTGATGAAGAGGATCGGCGGATAAGTGACGCCGCGCTTGACGTTCTGAAACGGGGAATAAGTGCGCAGATAGGCCGCCATCCTGGGATCGGCCGGATCGCCGAACTCGCCGGTCCACGAGGCCCCGGCGCCGTAGTGCGTGTAGCGCAGCATGTCGATGAGTGGGCGCTGACAGACCACGGCGGCAAAGAGGTCGGGCCTCTCCACCATCACGGTGGACACGAGGAGCCCCCCGTTCGAGGCGCCGACGATGCCGAGCTGCCGCGCAGTCGCCAGACCGCGCCGCTCGATGTCCGCCGCGATCGCCTCGAAGTCATCGTACGCGCGCTGGCGATGATACTTCAGCGCGGCCTGATGCCAGGCCGGCCCGAACTCCCCGCCACCACGGATGTTGGCGACGGCGATGGCCCCGCCTCGGGTGAGCCAGGTCTGACCCGCATCGACCAACTGACCGTCATTCCAGTACCAGGGCGTGAGCGAGATCTGAAAGCCGCCGTAACCGTAGAGGATCGTCGGGATCGCGCCCTTCGCGTGCTTCGGCCGCACGAGGAAGTACGGTACTTTCGTGCCGTCCCGGGAGGTCGCCCAGTATTGACGGACCGTTATGCCCTGCGCATCGAACACGGTCGGCTGCGCTTTGATGCGCGCCGGTGAGCCGCTGCCGCCGTAGGCATAAAGTGACGGCGGCGCAAGAAAGCTCTCGAAGCTGAAATACGCCTGCGGACCCCAATCGTCGGTCGCCACGACCGCGGTCGAGCCGCCACGTGGCAGCGCCAGGCGCGTGCCCCTCCAACCTGCAGGCCCGGGCCGGAACGCGTGGATCGAGCCGGTAACATCCTCGTAGATCGAGGCGTAAACCGCGTCGCGACCGGCGGACACCTCATCGATCGTGGCATGCGGGCCGGGCGTGTAGAGCACCGACACCGGCTGCGCATGACCCGTGCGCGCGAAAGCCAGCACCGGATAGGCGATGAGCGCGCCTTGGCCGATCCTGCGACCGCCGACCGTCCAGGCGTCCTGCAGAGTTGCAATCAACTGTCCTCGGGTGACGCCTTGAATCTGCGCATCTTGCGGCAACGGAACCTTGAGCGTCGTTCCGTCGGAGCGCACCACGTAGTAGTCGGACTCGAAAAAGCTCGGCGACCGCGTTATCAACGCCACGCTGCCATAGGGTCCGCGAAACACCTGCGGCTGGACCGCCATGTCATCGGGCTTGGCTTCGAAGACCGTCTTGGCGTCGGCGAGCGGCTCACCTCGACGCCACAACTTCACGATCCGCGGATACGAGGACGGGGTCATGGTGCCCGGCCCGAACTCGGTGGCGACGAGCACGGCGTCGGGGTTGAGATAGACAGCCCCGCCCTTGGCGACCGGGAGCGCGAAACCCCCGGCAACGAAACTGCGGGTCTTGGGGTCGTATTCACGGGTTTCGGCGGCATCGCCACCGCCAGGAGAGAGACTCACGAGACAACGGTCGAAGGCGGGGGTGCAATCGGCGCCCTCCCACACCCAGTCCTTGTGGAGCTCTTGGTCGAGCCGGTCGACATCGAGGAGGGTTTGCCAGTGCGGCGTCTGGTGCGCGTAATCAGCGATCCTCGTGCGGCGCCAGATGCCGCGCACGTGATCGGCGCTCTGCCAGAAGTTGAGCACCCAACCCTGATCGAGCCTGCCCTCGGGGATGCGGGTGTTGGCATTGAGCACATCGAGGATCTGCGAGCGCTCGCGGGCGTAGGTCGGGTCGCTTTCCAGCGCCAGGTCGCTATGGCCACTCTGCGCTTGGACCCAGGCGAGTGCTTTGCCGCCATGGGTTTGCGCGAGCCATAGATAAGGGTTGGCATCGCCGGCGCGGGCCCGGGGACCCACGAGCATGGCCGGCGCAATCGCCAGCAGGATCGCGGCGAAGATCACCGCCCCACGAGCCGAGTGTTTGCTTCGCATCGGGCACCTCCTCAAGGCGCCCGAAGCCTACCATGTGACCGTGCGCGGGCGGCGGATGCTGTCGACGGGCAGCATCAGATATGCGGTCGAATCGTGCGAGTCCCAGCGCCAGCCGGCCGAGGGTTTGCCGTCTACGGCGATTGCTGCGGGCCGGCGGCCAGCGTGAATGCGCAGCTCGTAGCCCCTCGCCTGCTGCTGCCCGGAATAGGTGCCGGTGGTCGCACCTATGACCAACCGGTGATCCGAGCCGGACGTGCTATACGTCATCGGCGTCTGCGCATAGGCACCCCGCTCATAATCGCGTGAGATGCCGTCATCCTCATAGAGATCGAAGCGATTGTTGCCATCGCCAAAGACATTGATCGCCAATCCGGCAGACAGCGGGCTCGCTTGGGCGCCGGCGACTGCCTGCTCGGGAATGATCGCGCCCGCGCGCACGAAGACCGGCGTCGCATCCACCGCATAATGGGCGCTGAACGTGCTGCCGCCTCGATAGCGCTTGCCGGTGAAGAAGTCGATCCAACTGCCGGGCGGCAGGTAGACCGCGCGCTGGCCGTCCGCCTCCAGAACCGGCGCGACCAGCATTTGCGCACCGAAGTAGTACTCGTGGAAGTGATGGTAGGCCTGGTCGAGGTCGGGCCACTCGAGGTAGAGCGGGCGCAGCAGCGGCAGGGAGCGCTGGTGCGCCTGCCAGCTGTACGTATAGAGATAAGGAATGAGCTGCGTCCGCAGTGTGAAGTATTTCCTCATGAGCGCGACACCCTTCGGCCCGTAGAGCCACGGCATGCGCGCGTTGCCCTCCAGCGGATTCTCGTGCGCGCTGTGCATGCGCAGGATGGGACTGAAGGTGCCGAACTCGATCCAGCGCGCATAGAGGTCGAAAGGGATCTTCGCGCCGTGGAAGCCGCCGATGTCGTTGCTGATATAGGGCACCAGCACGTTACCGCCCCGTGCCGTGTAGGCGACCTCGTAGGCGAGCACGCGCCACTCGGAATACGCATCGCCGGTGAAGAAGCCGGGATAGCGCTCGCTGCCCCAGCCGCCGTAGCGGCTCAGGATGAAGGCGCGCTCGCCGGTTTGCCGCTCGGTGGCGTCATAAAAGACCTTGTTGGTCCAAAGCTGCGGATCGAGCCCCGGCATCTGCGCGGCGCCGCCGCCGCCATCGACCCACCAGAAATCCATGCCCTGGCCGATGAGCGGCGCGTGCAGGTCGTTCATGGATATCTGCGCTTCCTTGCGATCGGCCAGGTTCAGGTAGATGCGCGCTGGCGGCACTCTATCGCGCAGGGCGACCGGCCCGCGCAGGATGCCGGCCGGCCGCGGCCGCTGCGGTGCCTGGGGTGGCGGCGGTGGCTCGACACGCAGGGCGATGATGTTGCGCTGCCCTGGATGCAGCGCGGCGGTGACGTCGGCGTACGTCAGCCGGCGCGGCCACTGCACATGGCTGTGCTTCACCTCCGCGCCGTTGACGAAGAGCCGGTAGGCACCGGCCACCTCACCGAAATAAAGGTAAACGGCCCGCGGCAGCGTAGCCGGTGCGCGGAAGGAGACCCGGTACCAGCCGATTCCCTGGTAGTGGGGAAAGCCTTGCTGCTGCCAGGGGTCGCCTGTTTGGATCGGATGCCAGTGGACAGCGTCGTGATCACGGGCATACCAGTGACCCGCGAGTCCCGCATCGTGTGGATCGGGGGAGAATTTCCAACCTCCCGCGAGGCTCTGGTCGTACGTCGGCATCGGCGGCAGCGGCCGCCCGAGCGCCCGCAGCACCTGGGGCGCATGGCTGTCGCTGTACGAAACGATGCTCTCTTCCGTGTTGGCGTAGCCCGGATGGTCGTTGAGGGATAGCTTCACGCCGCGCGCGTGCAGCCAGCCCACGAGCGCCTGCGGTTGCGGGACGAGCGGACTCCAGTCGTATCCGCCCTGCCAACCGTAGTTGTGCCAGGCGAAATCGAGCACCAGCCCCGCGACCGGAATGCGGCTGTCGAGAAGGCGTGCCACTTCGGTCTCGAGATGTTGCTCCCCGTACCGGCGCATCGCGGGCGAGCGCGTCGCCGCCGTGCCCGGAAAGTATTCGAAGTTGAGATCGGTGATCCAGGGACCGAGCGCATACCGCGGGATCATCGGCACCGGTCCGCAGAGCTCGGCGTACGCCGCGAGGGGCTTGCGATAGTCGTGGTGGTAAGTAAAGAGATACCAGTCCTGGTCCTTGGGGCCGCGCCCCCGAGGACGCGGCTCGATCCAGGAGCGCTGGGCGTTCCAGACCGGGCTCGAGCTGTCATCGAGGAAGGCATAGCCGCTACGGCTCAGGAGGCCCGGGATGGCGGGCTGGAGCAGGACGTCGATGCCGGGGATCACATCCTGCACGGGGCTGCCCAGATCATCCCCGGGCGGCGGCAGATTGGCGCTCTCGATGTTGTCCAGAGAGTACGTGAGCCCACCGAGATTCCCGGGGTCGGCCTGCCCCGGCAGCCAGGCATGCCGCCCACCGGCGCGGTCGCGCCACTTCACTGAGAGATTGGCCGCGCCGAATGCGCCCGACTGCAACCGGTAGCGCAGCGTCATGGCGGCCGTGGTGAGAATCAGCCAGCCGCCGCTGCGGGCGCGGGTGACCGCGACCGCGGGCCAATCCCTTTTCTGCACGACTGCGCTCGGCGCATCGACGAATTTGCCGCTCGGCGCGTATTCCATGCGCACGAGCGAAGCCGTCAGGAATTCGAAGCGCGCGTGCCCGGCGATCTCCTGTGTCACCGCGGGGACGCCCGGAGCCGCCGCGCGCGCCTGTGACATGAGGAGCAAAACCGCAGCTGCGGCGCCCACGATACGCAAAAGTTTCATCCGCGATTCCCTCCTGCAGCCAGTCAAGCACCTGCCGCATCCCCGACGCACTCGCTTCATCGCGGCGCCCGGGGCGCTTGCCGCAGATCGCCTCCAAACTCACCACCGGGTGCTCGGGCGGGACTGCTTATCGGGCATCATAGGCGGACTCGCACCGCGGCCTCCATTGGCCCGCCGGCTGCATCGGAGGTTTTTGCAAATGAAGCAGATGGTCTCATTTGTTGCGGCGCTGACACTGGCCACCGCTGCCCTGGCCGCGCCGCCCCGAGTGGCTCCAGCGAAGACGCCGCCGGGCACCGCAGCGGGCCCAGCCAGCGTCTTCACGGCGCGGACGGCCAAGAGCACCGGCACGGTGACGGTCGAAGACCACAAGATCGCCTACGACTCGATGGCCGGAACGATCATCGTGCACCCGAAGGGTTGGGACGATGCCGCCAAGCCGCAAGGCGCGAAGGACGAGATCGGCACTGCGGACGGCCCGCCGGCCGCCTCCATGTTCTATGTCGCCTATTTCAAGCAGGGCGTCGACCCGCGCAACCGTCCGATCACCTTCCTTTACAACGGCGGTCCCGGCTCGTCGACCATCTGGCTGCACATGGGCGCATTTGGCCCGGTGCGCGTCATGACCCGCAACGACTCGCACACTCCTGCCGCGCCCTATGCAGCGGATAACAACACCTACAGCCTGCTCGATGCCTCGGACCTCGTCTTCATCGATGCGCCGGGCACGGGCTTCAGCCGCATCGAGGGCAAGAATAAGGAGAAGGCGTTCTACGGCGTCGATCAGGATGCCTATGCGTTCACCTCCTTCATCAGCCAGTTCCTGTCGCAGTATGGCCGCTGGAACTCGCCGAAATATCTCTTTGGCGAGAGCTATGGCACCCCGCGCTCCGCGGTCGTCATCAACGAGCTCGAGACCGATCGGGACATCGACTTCAACGGCGTGATCCTTCTTTCCCAGATCCTCAACTTCGACTTGGGTTCCGATGACCCACAGACGAACCCCGGTGTCGAGCTGCCTTACGTGGTCGAGCTGCCCACCTTCGCGGCCTCCGCCTGGTATCACCACAAACTCGCCTCGCAGCCGGACGATCTGCAGAGCTTGCTGCAGGAGGTCGAGCAGTTCGCCATGGGCGATTACGCGCGCGCGCTGGATCAGGGAGCGAACCTGCCCGAGGACCAGTTCAATGCGGTGGCCAAGAAGCTCCACGACTACACGGGATTGCCCGTCACCTACATCA
>JANWJS010000021.1 GCA_025451845.1 Steroidobacteraceae bacterium | reverse complement strand
GCTCTCGCGGTCCAAGCCGCTGACGCCCTGCCACGTGAGGCCGTCCGCTCGGGCCGGTCTGATGCCGGGTTACGCGAACCTCGACGTGCGGCAGATCTTCGCCAGTGTCCGCTCGTTGCAGTCGCTGATTCACTCCCGGATGCCGATGCCGAAGCATTGAGGAGGCCCGGTATGAAGAAACATACTCCCCATCACGATGGCGCGCAGCGTCTCCCGTCGGACCCGGCGTTGCAGGTGATGGCGCTCGAGTCTCTGCTGGTCGAGAAGGGACTCGTCGAGCAGGAGGCGCTCGATGCCCTGGTCGACACCTACGAGCGGCGAGTCGGTCCGCGCAATGGCGCGAAAGTGGTGGCGAAGGCCTGGAGCGACCCTGCCTACAAGGCCCGCCTGCTCGACGATTGCACGGCAGCGATCGCGGAGCTGGGCTTCGGTGGTCTGCAGGGTGAGCACATGATCGCGGTCGAGAATACTCCGACGGTGCACAACCTCGTGGTCTGTACGCTTTGCTCGTGCTATCCGTACCCGATCCTCGGCCTGCCGCCCGTGTGGTACAAGTCGCCTGCGTATCGCTCACGGGCGGTGATCGACCCGCGCGGTGTGTTGCGGGAATTCGGGCTCGAGCTGTCCGCGCACACGCAGATTTGCGTATGGGATAGCACCGCGGAGCTGCGCTATCTCGTTTTGCCCCAGCGGCCGGCCGCAACGGAGGCCATGGGCGAAGAGCAGCTTGCATCGCTCGTCACCCGGGATGCCATGATCGGCGTGGCGCTCGTCGCGGTGCCACAGGCAGGAGGAGCGTAGTGAACGGTGTGCATGATATGGGCGGAATGCATGGGATGGGTGCTGTCCTACCCGAACGCGATGAGCCTGTGTTTCACCACCGTTGGGAAGGGAGGGTCTTCGCTCTCGTGCGCGCGATGGGCGCATTCGGCAGATGGAATATCGACGCATCGCGGCATCAGCGCGAGTTGATTGCGGCCGCGGACCAGCTGCGGATGAGCTACTACGAGAAATGGCTGGCCGGATTGACGGAGCTGTTGCTGCGGCACAGCTTCATCAGTGCCGAAGAGCTCGCGAGCGGTAGGGCGACGCCGGCGCCGGCCAAGCAGAGTCCCGCTTTGCCGGCGCAGAAGGTGCCGGGACTGGTAACCCGTGGCTCCCCGGCATCACGCAGCGCGAGCTCCCCGCCGCGCTTCCGGCGGGGGCAGCGTGTTCGGGCGCGCAATCTCAATCCCACGGGGCATACGCGGCTGCCGCGGTACGCTCGCGGTAAGATTGGGGCCATCGACCGGGTTCACGGCGTCTTCGTGTTTCCCGACACCAACGCACATTTCCGCGGAGAGCACCCGCAGCATCTCTACTCGGTGAGATTCGAGGCGCGGGAGCTCTGGGGCGATGGCGCGGGGCCGGACGATGCCGTCTACATCGATCTGTGGGAGGATTACCTTGATCCTGCCTGATGCAACTCCCGAGGCCGCCCAGTCCGATGCCGCGTTCGCTGAGCCCTGGCAGGCACGCGCCTTCGCAATTGCCATCCTGGCTTGCAGGCAGCACTGCTTCACGTGGTCTGAATGGACTCGTGCGTTGAGTCGAGAGATGCATCGAGCGTCGGATGGCGATGCACCCGTGGCGCAAGCCGGTTACTTCGACTGCTGGCTCGCAGCATTGCAATCCCTTCTCGTCGGCAAGGGCGCCGTAGGGCAAGATGAGCTTTGCGAGCGCAAGAGCGCGTGGGAAGACGCATACCATCGCACACCTCACGGAGCTACCGTCGGGTTATCTTCCCGCTGAGTAGAAAAGGCCCCGGAGGGCCCGTCGCTGCTCGAGAGAGAACCGACCTCGATCAAAAAGCTGTAGGCTCGGTGACGAGGGTCGGGTGACGATGCAACGAGCGCCTGTCCCCACCTCCAGGTCCGGACCGGAGCCTTACGATGACCGCGTTCGTTGATGCAAGGTGACCACTCGACGGCGGAATTTCGATGACGGCAAAGTCGAAAAGTAAAAAACTTCAGCGGCGGCGCAACGACCCGGAGGGGCTTCGTGCGCGCATTCTGGATAAAGCTGCCGACCTCTTTCAGGAGCGGGGTTATCACTCGACGTCGATGCACGATCTCATGCAGGTAACAGGCGTATCCGCGGGCGCCTTGCACCATCATTTCCCGACCAAGAAGTCCATCGGCCTCGCCGTTCTTTCGGATCGCGTCGGGCCTGCGGTTCGCGCGGCGTGGATCGATCCCGTTCGCGAGGCGCCGGCGCTGGGGAAGGGCGTCGCAGAAGTTTTTGGCGGCATTATCGCCGGGCTAAGGGCGCGAGGCGCCGTGTTGGGTTGCCCTCTGAACAACCTTGCGCTTGAGCTCGCCCTGACCGACGCTGATCTGCGGCGGAATGTCGAGAGCATCTTCGCGGAATGGCGGACCGCGCTCGCCGAACGCATCGGTGCGACGCGGGGCGGGGCGAAACTCGATGGCAAAGAGCGGGCGGCCGCGGCGAATTTCGTGATCTCGGTGTACTCCGGCGCGATGAACCTGGCGAAGGCGATGCAAAGCGCGGTGCCGCTGGCGGATGCTGCCGACTTGCTGTCGCATTGGCTGCACCAGCATCGGTTTGCATCGTAGACGGCCGGCCGTTTCGAGCTTCTTGACATGCATACGGGCCGGAGCGCACACTTAAATAAACCGGACGACCGGTCTGTTTATGGAAGGGGGAATGATGCACAAACCCGTGCCGTGCGCCGTACGGCTGGCCGGACTTCTCTCATGTCTGCTGGCAGCCGGCACGAGCGCGGCCCATGAGCCGGCCCCATCCCCGAAACATGCCTCCCTGGATGCGCAAGCGAGAGCTTTCGATTTCCTCATGGGCACGTGGAGCGTGCAGAACAGATCGCTGGCCCAGCGCCTGCAACACTCGCACGAGTGGCTGAAATTCCGGTCCACCGCCAGCGAAAGTCCCCTGCGGACCGGTACCGGCAATCTCGAATACTACACCACGAACCACTGGCCCGACTTCGTCGGCATGGCTCTTCGGCTCTACGATCCCAAGACAGGCGGGTGGCGCATCTATTGGAGTGATAATCGCTTCAGCCGCGGCGTTCTGCAGCCGCCTCTCACGGGCTCGTTCCAAGGCGGTCGCGGCGTATTCGAAGGGGCGGACCATTTCAACGGGATCCCCATCGTCGTGCGCTACACGTGGCGGAGCTTCGATCACGATCACGCACGCTGGAGCCAGGCGTTCTCGCGCGACAAGGGCGCAACCTGGGAAACCAACTGGATCATGGACTTCACTCGTATCGCGGAGGACGCTCATGCGTCGACACCTGCCGGCGCTCTGCGCTCTGCTCCTCGCTAGCTCGCCGAGCTTCGGGGCCACCGCGGCCGTTTCCGAGTGCATGGGCGGTGCGGCGACCCACCCGGCATCGCTTTTCGGGCACTTCGACGTGATAGAGCTGCGCCGATATCCGGTCGCGCCGGGGGAGCGACCGGCTTTCGCGACGTACTACGAGTCCTGGTTCCCCGAAGCTTTCGAGCAGTTGGGATCTCTCATCTTCGGGGAGTTCTTCGAGCGCGGCACGCAGAATAACTTCACCTGGATGAGAGGCTTCCATACGGTGGAAGATCGCGCCATTGTCGATGCCGAGTTCTACTACGGGCCGGTCTGGCGGGAGCACAAGGATCTCGCCAACAGTCTCCTACCGGGCGTGGATGACAACGTGCTGGAACTGCATGCGCTGAATGCCCGAACGGCAGTTCCTGCCATGCCTGCCGTGAATCCGGTTACCGAGCCCGCGGGTGCGCAGGGTGTGGTCGTCGCGGAGATCTACGCCGTGAAGAAAGAGGAGTTGCAGCCTTTCTCCGCACGCGCCTTGCGCGCATTCTCGCACTACGATGTGCCGGGGATCAGACCGGCGGGTGTGCTGGTGACGTTGGACACACCCAACAACTTCCCATTGCTGCCGTTCAGGACCGATGGCCCCTTCCTCGTGGCGCTGCATATCCTGCGCAATGAGTCCGTTCTCAAGGACACGTTCGATCCGCTCGTCGCGCGTACGAAGCAGGAGTTGACGATCACGGGGATGCTGCGGCGGCCACCCGAAATCCTGGTACTAAACCCGGCAAAACGGTCGCGGCTGCGCTGGCTGCCCGCATGTAAGTGACTTACCTGGGGGCGCCTCGGGCGGGCATCGACCGATGACCGCGGTGCGATCACCGGCCGGGCCACCGACCCGAGCACCGCGGGCGCAGGTGGCCTTTAGGGCAAATCCCGGTCGAATGATTCGAGGATTCGAGGATCGTATATGCGCCCTATGACCCGCGCCATCGTCGGCCCGCTGAGAGTGCTGCTATCGGTATCTGCGACGGTAGTCGTGGCACTCGCGACGGGACGAGCGATGGCCGGGTCGCCCGGCTGCAAGGCTCCCGAATACCGGCAACTGGACTTCTGGTTGGGAAATTGGAAGGCCTATGACAACGACGGTAAAGGACCTTACGTCGCCCGAGACGAAGTCACGGCCCTTCTCGGCGATTGCGTCATCCTCGAGAAGTACCGGCAGAACGATGGTCTCGACGGCAATGGAGTCACGATCTATGACGCGTCGCGAAATCTCTGGCATCAAACCTGGGTCACCAACTCGGGCCAGCTGCTGATCCTCGAGGGCCGGTTCAGCCGCGGCGTACTCACGATGTCCGGCAGCAATTGGGGCAAGGACGGCAAACGCGTGTGGTATCGCGTCAGCTGGAAGAGCCAGGATGGCGGGGTGCAGGAGACCGCCGTCGTTTCGAACGATGCCGGCCGCTCCTGGCGGCCGGCCTTCGACATCCTGTTCGTCAAGCGCGCGGCGGTTGGCGGGTCTGGCTAATATCCGCGCTGCCTCTCGAAGCCGCGGACTTGAGCGGCGCCTTCGAGGAGATCCGGGCTCGGCGCGAGCTGGTGCGGCGCGCCGAAGCATGGAAGCCCCTGGCGCGCCTACGCCGCGATGCTCCTCATGTGCGCCGGGCATCATCCCGGCACGACCGTCACGGCCGGGGCGCGGCTGCCAGCGCCTTGCTGATCGCCCTGCGCCAGTCCTCTATCATGTGGCCGTAGGAGATGGGATCCAGAAACTCGGTCACGAACGCCTGCCCTTGGGAGCTCACGGCGGTCAGTGTGTAGCGGACGCTGACCTGGGTGCCGCCTGATGCGGCGCTGCAGTGGACATCGACCAGGCCCATGTTCGAGCCCTGAACCAGGCGTGCGTAGCTCACCCGCCCCTCTGCGGGGCGGTAGTCCACGACAATCCACGTGGCCTTGCGGTCGCCATGGACGGTGCGAAAGACCGATCCGCGTTCTTCCTCTCCGCTGAGGACCTCCGGTTCCCAACCTTGAGCCCATGTCTTCTCGCCGAGAGCCGTGAAGAGCGGAAACACCCTTGCGACGGGCGCATCCAGGTGAAAGGCACGAACCTGCGTGGAAGGGGTCGCGGACATGGCGCGGGAACTCCAGAGACAGCGCGTGGCAGCCAGACAGGACAGGGCAAGCAGGAGGAGGCGATAGGTACATACGTACCAATGTACATCAACGAAACTCCCGTCGCAAGTTGTGCAATGCTCTTGCCGCCACCGTAGCGGAAATGCGCTCATGCCCACACCCAAGGCCAAATCCCCCGAGTCCGCGCGGATCGTGGAACGCGTCCAAACCGGCGTCCGCTTGGAGAAGCGGCTGCTCAAAGTGCTCAAGGGTTTGGCCGAGTACCTCGACCTTTCTCTAGGCGATCTTCTCGAGGGCGTCGCGCTGCACGCCCTGGACAACAAGCTGCCCTTCAAATCCGCCACGCTCGAGAAGATTGCCGATCTGCGGCGGGTCTATGATCTCGACCTGCGAGCGGAGGACAGTCACCAGCTACGCGAGCGTTAGCCCGTTGAGCGTGTCCCGGGCAGCTCACGATCGGCGGGGCGTGTTATCGCCCTCGCGGCTTGGCGCGTGTTCGCTGTTGGCTTGGCTGCTCGTGAGCTGCGCAGGCCCAGGACCGAGAGTGGCTCGCGAAGCGGACGTCCGGGCCGTTGTCGACGGCGCCCTGCCGCCCGCGATCTCCGACCGGGCCGGCTGGTCCGCCGACATCGCGAGCAGCTTCACCGAGCTCGGCCTGCCGCCCACGCGGCAGAATGCCTGCGCAGTTGTCGCGGTCATCCAGCAGGAGTCCGGCTTCCAGGTCGATCCGGTCACCCCCGGTCTCGGCAGACTCGCTTTAGGTGAGATTGACGAGCGCGCGGCGCACGCTGGACTCCCGCTCGTCCTCGTGCACGCCGCGCTCGAGGTGAAATCCACCGATGGACGAACCTATCGCGCGCGCATCGAGGCCGCGCACACCGAGAAGCAACTGAGCGACGTTTATGAAGATTTCATCGGCCGCGTACCGCTGGGTCGCCGGTTGTTCGCCAGCTGGAATCCCATCCGTACGCGTGGCCCCATGCAGGTCAATGTGGCCTTCGCCGAGCAGTTCGAGGCCATCAAGCCCTATCCCCATCACGACAGCGCACGCGATCTGCGCGACGAGCTCTTCACGCGTCGCGCCAGCATCTATTTCGGCGTCGCGCATCTGCTCGATTACCACCCGCCTTACGGCCACTATCTCTACCGATTCGCCGACTACAACGCCGGCCGCTACGCCAGCCGCAATGCCGCCTTCCAGCAGGCGGCCAGTATCGTCGCCGGACGGTCGCTGACCGCCGATGGCGCGCTGCTCGCTCACGACAGGAATGCGAAAGGTGCCGGCAGCACGGAGCGCTTGCTATTCGCGGTCGCGGGGCAGCTTCGCCTGAGCGACGCCGAAATCCACGATGCGCTGGCGCAAGGCACGGCGGCGAGCTTCGAGCAAACCGCGCTGTATCGCCGCACATTCGAGTTGGCCGAGCACAAGAGCGGCCGCCGGCTGCCGCGCGCCGTCCTGCCACGGATTCGGCTCGAAGGACCGAAGATTGCCCGGCGGCTGACAACGGGTTGGTATGCACAACGGGTCAACGGCCGGTTCGAGCGCTGCGTGCGCGGCTGAAACGATTCGTCCCGCACACACCGCGGCGAGCTACCACCGCTTCGGTGGTCGGCGCGATGCGTGAAACACCCGCAGGAGCTCTATCGTGTCACCCCGAACTCGGTAGGGCAGGATGTACCGCGTATTTCGCACGATGATTTCACGGGTGCCGGGGACACGGCCGGGCCGGCCGGCGCCCGGATGCTCGCCGAGCCGCCCGACGGCCTCGAAAATACGGTCCACGACCAATTTTGCGGCGGCCTCGTCGTCAGCCGCGATATAGGTGGCTTCCTCGTCGAGGTTGCGCAGCGCTTGGCGCAGCCACCTAATCCGCATTCAACCTCCATTTCTTCCGCAGGCGTGCCACCTCACGGCCGCTGGCGAAGTCGCCCGCGTCGGCCTCCTTCAGCGCGGCGTGCGTCTCGGCGATCTGCCATTCGTTGTTCTCGATGAACTCCCGAATCGCCTCCGAAGCGAGGAACGACTTGCTCCGCTGCGTCGACTCTGCGAGGCGCGCGAGCCTATCCTTGATCTCATCCTCGAGGCGAACCGTGATGGTGACTGAAGACATGGAGGCGACTTCCCGTAGTGGAATGTACACATTCTAGCACATCGGCGTGGCCCGAGCACCCCGACAGTCGAGTCAGCGGGCGGTCGCGATCTTCGCCCCGGGCGAGGCGGCATCGACGATGCCCGCGTCAGGCCGCTTTGAATGAAGCGCGGTACGCCGTGGGAGTCAGGCCGACCTGCTGCCTGAAATGGTGTCGGAGCGCGGCGGGGTTGCCGAAGCCCGAGCTCAGGGAAATCTCGTCAAGCCCCGTCACCGTGGATTCGAGCAGAAGGCGTGCCACCTCGAGGCGGGCGGCAATCACCCATTCCCCCGGCGCCATGCCGGTGGACTCTTGAAAGCGCCTGATGAACGTTCGCTGACTCATCGCTACCCTTTGCGCCATGCGGGCAATCGTCCAGTGCTCGGCCGGCCGGCGTCGGATTGCTTCCAACAGTGACGCGAGCCGGTCGTCTGCGCGCCGCGGGACCGGACGTTCGATGAATTGGGCTTGACCCCCCTCGCGATGTGGCGCCATGACCATCCGGCGCGCGATCTCATTCGCCGCCTGGGCGCCGAAATCCTTGCGCACGATGTGTAGCATGAGATCCACGCCTGCCGCGGAGCCGGCAGAGGTGAGGACCTGCTCTTCATCGACATAGAGGACGGCTGCGTTGACTTCGATATCGGGGTGGAGCGTCCGAAGCTGATCGGCATAGAGCCAATGCGTAGTGGCGCGGCGGCCCGCGAGCAAGCCGCAGGCCGCGAGGAGGAATGCACCCGAGCAAATGGAAACCAGGCGAGCGCCGCGGCCATACGCCTCGGATAAAGCCATCCTCACGGCGGGAGCAGGCGCAACGCCATCGGTGCGCCACCCGGGAATGACGATCGTCCCGGCTTGCGCGAGCATTTCGAGGCCGGCCTCCGGAAACACCCGAAAGCCGCCCGTAGCGCGCAGCGGCTTTTGTTCCTCCGCGACCGTGACGAAACGGTACCAGTCCGGCCCCATCTCCGGCCGCGGCAAGCCGAATATCTCCGCGACGATTCCGAGCTCGAAGGTGGCGACTCTCTCATGCAGGAGAGCTGCAACCAGGCGATTGGGGGCTCGGCGCGACTTTGGCATGATCTCGATGATATATGGCATTCTTGCCGATTGTCACGTCCCGAGAGCCGCGAGAAGCTGTGCCGAGTCTTCCGGGAGAGAGCTCGTGCCCAACAATGTCATTTCACGCGCGGCGGCGCCGAGTAGTGAAGCCTTGGCGCACTTCGAGCAGCTCTTCGGGTTCGAGACCGATTGCTGGGACGTCAACGACGCTCTGTCATCCGGACGGCCGGGGTTCGTCCTTCTCGATGTACGCAGCCCGGAGCGCTTCAGGAAAGGTCATGTTGCAGGCGCGCTCAGCCTGCCGCACGGAAAGATCATTGCAACCAGGATGGCGGCGTGGCCGCCGAACACGCTCTTCGTCGTGTACTGCGCAGGCCCGCATTGCAATGGTGCCGCCCGGGCAGCCGTTCGGCTGAGCGCATTGGGGCGTCCGGTCAAGATCATGGCCGGCGGTGTGACGGGCTGGCAGGACGAAGGCTTTCCGTTGATCGAAGGTGAGGACAATGTTTGATGAAATCGCCGCGTCGCCCTAGCTGACCCGGTCTGCGAATGCCTCTGCAGAGCGACCGGATCGAAGCCTCCAGCAGTTCCGCCGGTATGCGGGAAACCGGTGCGACCGCTGCCGGCCTGACCTGGCTACAAGGTACGGCGCTTTACGTCGGCGCGGTCCTCGGCACCGGAGTGATCGCTCTGCCGGCCCTGGCGGCGAACATGGCCGGACCGGCCTCGCTGCTCGGCTGGCTCGCCCTCATTCTGCTATCGATACCCTTGGCCGCGACCTTTTCGGCCTTGGGCGCGCGCTATCCCGACGCGGGAGGCATATCCACGTGCGTCAAGCTCGCCTTCGGCCCTTATCCCGCGGCGGTCGTGGGCTGGTGTTTTCTCTTCGCCGTGCCGGTCGGCTCGCCTGCTGCCGCGATGTTTGCGGGAGCTTACGTGGAGGCTGCGATCGGGGGCGGTGCATCGACTCTCATGCTGACGGCTCTTGCGCTCGTGTTAGGAATCACACTGATCAACGCGTTTGGCGTGACACTCTCGGGAAAGGTTCAGGTCATCGTCGCAGGTCTGCTGATCACGTTTCTGGTGACGGCTCTTTGTGCCTCGATGCCCCACGTGCGGCTGCAGAACCTGCATCCGTTCGCGCCGCATGGATGGCCCGCCGTTGCCTCTTCCGCGGGGCTGCTCGTATGGAGCTTTGCGGGGTGGGAGGCCATCACGTACCTGGCAGGGGAGTTTCGCCAACCCGCGCGCGACATGCCGAGGGCCGCTGCCGCGGCGGTGGTCGTCATCGGGATCCTTTATTTCGCCGTCGCCAGTGCGACCATCCTGGTCCTGGGTACTGCTGCCGCAGCGACTGCAGCGCCGCTGGCGGCCCTCTTGGCAGCCGGACTGGGCGGACCCGTCAAGATGCTGGCTGCCATAGCGGCGCTCCTCCTGACTGCCGGGACCATGAACGCCTATTTCGCCGGAGCGGCCAAGCTCGGAGCGGCTCTAGGCCGGGACGGAGCGCTGCCCGGATGGTTCGCGCAGGGCAGCGACGCAGGAGGCATACCGAGACGGAGCCTCCTTTCGCTCGCGGCTCTCACGCTCATCGTTCTCGTCGCGACTGCGGTAGCACATCTGCGTGTCGAGGCCCTGGTGCTGATGACTACCGGCGCCTTCGTCGTGGTTTACATAGCCGGCACGGCGGCTGCGCTTCGCCTGCTCGAGCCCGGTACCTGGGGCAGGCGGGCGGCGCTTGTGGCGCTGGTTTTCGATATCCTCCTGCTGACGACGACCGGGCTGTATCTGCTCTGGTCGGCCGGCATTGCAGTTTGCGCCGTCATCTACCTCTACGTGACACGCGGCCGGACCGGATAGCCTCGGGCGGCGCGGCCCTCGTCACGGGCGAGCCGGCTTGACGTCGAAATGCAGCACTGCTTCGCGCGCGCCGAACTTCGTGTAGAGCGCGATCGCCGGCTGGTCGGCGTAGTCCGCCTGCACGAATACCGAAGAAGCGCCTCGTTCTGCTGCCAGCGCGCACAGTTGCTGGAGCAGCGCCGAGGCGATGCCCCGGCGCCTGAAGGGCTCGGCTACGGCAAGATCGTAGAGGTAGATTTCGCTGCGCCGCCGCTCGAATTTGCGCAGCTCGTAGGCGACGAGCCCGCCGGTCACCTGGGCCTCCACGAGCGCCACCAGGACGATGATGTGCGGCTCGGCGAGCAAGTCACCGAGGTAGGCATCGGCCGGTGGCGCGGAGCTATATGTCTCCCAGTCGGAGAACGCGTCGCCGAACAACAGATTCAACTCCCGGAGCTGCGGGATGTCGGCCCGCGTCAGCTTGCGAACGGCGAAGCCCATCTGCGCAGGGTATCAGTGTCCTCCAGCCGCGTCGTACCTGATCAGGGTGCCATCTGACCAGGCAGGCACGACGACCATGAAAATGGTAACCGGCTTGTAGTTGGTATCGTCGGCGGCCATCGGGGAATCGGGGAAGTTGGCCCCCCAAGCCGCGGGCTCGACTCCAAGGGCGAAGGTCATGATGTGCGGATACCAGGGGCCCGCGACAGCGTCGTTCAGGTACCCCTTCTTCGACATCATATAGCTGATGGAGCCGGGCAGTGGCTTCATGCCCTGGCCAGACACGCGTGCCGCTTCCGCCCGGGCGCGCATCCTGTCCAGGGAATAGCCGGCAAGCACCCACCGGGTTCGCTCGAGGTAATGCGCGAGCACCGATCGGGCGCCGGCGGCATTGAAGCACTGGGGCGCCTTGACCTTTGGATTCCAGAATTCGGGATTATCGAAGCTCACATCCCACGCCCGGACCACCAGGCAGGCAAAGCCGTTCTTTCCGGCGACCGCGGTCTCGTAGCCACGTTTGCCAAGAATCAGGATCTGCGCTTGACCTGAGATGGAGGCCGGGGCTGCACTGCGCGCCAGCGCAATCTCCTCTGTCCGGCTGGCCATCTCGTACTGACTAAGGGGAGCCATGCGCGGGTAGACGGCGGCGCGGGCGGCGGCCAGAGTCGCGGCAAGGCAGAGAACGAACATTCCGAGATGCTTCATGATCAGTCTCCCAGGGTCTTGTGCGTAGCCGAACGGCGGCAGTGGAATTCGACAGGCGGCCGCACCCGCTGTCCAATCGGCGGGCGCATCTGGGTGGCCCCGGCCATCTCGCGCAACGGGTCGGGCCCCAAACCCGGGTCCCTATTCGGTACGATTGCGGGCCACGAGGGGCCTAAAACGAAGTCCGCCCCCGATGGGAGTCCGAATGACCCGTGCGTTCGCCGTCCGGTTATCGCTGAGCACCCTCGCTCTGGCCAGCATTGTGGTGATACTGCTGCAAACGCTGGGCTTGTGGAGCGCGGACGTCCTGCCGCTCGACTTCCAACAGCAAGCTGACGGGCATTGGATCGTGCACCGTGACACGGACTTTCCGCTTCCACCGCCTCTCGTCGACGGTGATGTTCTGGCGCTCAAGGAGATGACTCCAGCCGGCCGCGCGGTCGCCTTCTACGGCGTGGGAGTTGCTCCCGGCTCCTCGGTCGACATCGCGGTGGTTCGCATCGGCCGCATTCTGCACGCCTCGATTCCGGCGCAGCCCGCCCCGTCCTTCAGTCGCGATTGGCTGGCCCGGGCGCTGAACGCCTTCGTGATCACGCCCTTCCTGGCGGCACTGGTCCTGCTGACGCTCTGGCGCGGGCGGGACCGCGTGGCTGCAGGGCTTTTCGGCTTCTCGATGTACGTGCTGGTCGCAGGCGCGCTGCTGGCCCTCGCCCAGGCGCTGGGCATGCCGCTCGTGGGCGCCGGGCTGGTGCAGTTCCTCCTCGAGGCGCAATACGTGGTGGCCATCCCGGCGCTCTACGTCATGGCCGAGGCGCTGGCGGGCGCCGGATTGTCGGCCCGGACGCGGATTCTCGCGCGCGTCGTGGTGGGTTGCCTCGCCCTGGCGGCATTCTGCCTTTCGCTGACCCGAGACATCGCGGCCACATACTTCGGACTCGCGCTCAGCGCCAGGGTCGCTTCAGCGATTAGCGCGCTCCTTCTGATCTTGCTGGCGGTCCCGGTATCGATGCTCTTCGCCGGTTACCGCAGAGCACCGCACGAGAGCCGGCTCAGGATCCGTTGGGTACTCTGGAGCACGGCTCTCCTGCTCGCCTCCGTCCTGGCCATGCTGGTGCTGGAGCCGGTCAAGACACGCTATCCGACTCTGCTCGAGTTCGTCTCTACGGCGCGGTTTCTAACCATGGGGGGCTACCTTTACGCCGCGATTCGAACACGTTTGGTCGACGTCTCCTTCGTGGTGAACCGCGCTCTCGTGTACGCGGGGCTCACCGCCTTTCTCTTCGGCATCTTCTCCGTGCTCGAGCTGGGGCTGCACGAGCTGGCCGTGAGTGACCGGCTCGGTTGGGCGCTCCAGGCGATCGCCGCGCTGTTGCTGGCGATGGCGCTGAGCCCGCTGCATCGCCGACTGGAGCACGGGGTCGAGAGGATTTTCTTCCGCAAGCAACGTCTGGCCTTCGCGAGCCTCAGGACCTTCGCGGCCGAATGCGCCTTCATCGAGCAACAGGCCCGGCTGCTCGAGACGGCGGTCGAGCGGCTGCATGATCATTGTGATGCGGTGGCCATCTATGAGCGCACGCTCTCGGGCTATCAACTCCGTAGCTCGACGGGTCGCGCGTGGCCGGAAACCGTCGACGTCGACGATCCGGCCTTCGTCTCGCTGCGAGCCCGCAGGCAGGAGGTCGATCTCCATGGACATGCAAGTGCCATAGGAGGCTATGGCTACGCATTTCCGATGACGGTCGGAGAGATGCTGAGCGGCGCGGTCATCTGCCGCCCGCGGGCCGGGGAGCAGTTCGCTCCAGACGTCCGTACCGCGCTCGCCGAGGCGGCGCGCAATCTAGGCGCTTCGCTCTACATCCTGCGCTACCGCGAGCAGGCTCGCTTGGTCGCTGACATCGCCGCCGGCCGCATCGACGAGACCGGGGCGCGCCAGCGCGCGATCGCGATGCTCGAGGGAGCAGCGTAACTCGCCTCACGGCGGGAGGGGGTGAGTGTTACAGCCAGTGCAGTCCGCGGGCAATGACGCCGAGCATGGCCGCGCAGAGGAGCAGCATCCAGATGCGGGTCTGGAGCAGCCCCCGGGTCAGCTCCCTGCGCATCTCCTCGAATCCCACCCGGAGCTCCATGCGAAGCTCTCCGAATTCCTGCCGGAGCCCGCGAACATCTGTCTTCAGATCGGCCACGTCTGATCGGATGTGCGCCACATCCGATTCGAGCCGTGTCATCCGAACTTCCATCGTATCCGCCAGCGCCATCGCCGCCATTGCCGTCTTCCTGGGATTCTACGCGCATTCGCGCGCAACGGAGATATCTCAGCAGGCGCTGCGGCTAGAGTGAAGCCGGAGAAATTGGCCTATATGCCTAGATTCTCACGACCTGAGTTGGAGCGAAAGGCTGTACGATCAGGCGTGTTTGTAAACCGTCTTTTATGCCGCGTCACATCGGACCTCCAAACCGACGTGCGGCATCCCATCGCGTGCGGACGCCATCACTTCCACGGCCACGGCTTGAGCGCATAGTTTTCGGGCGGGACGTCATCCGCGAGATAGCGCACGAAGTAATCCCAGCGCCGCCGCGTGATGTACGGCGTCGCGTAGAGGTAGCCGTGGCGCGCATTGGGAATGGCGATCATGTCGAAGTTCCTGTTCGCCTTGATCAGCGCCTGCACCACGACAAGGGTGCTTTCCGGCGGCACATTGTCATCCATCGTGCCGAAGGTGAGCATGAGGTGGCCCCGGAGCCGAGGCGCCAGAAGCTCGTTCGCCTGGTTGTCATAGTTGCTCTTGCCACCCTTGCCGCGCACCAGCAGCCCCTGGTACATCTCGCCCCAGGGGTTCTCGTAGTTGCGATTGTCGTGGTTGCCGCTCTCGGCCCAGCCCACCTTGAAGAAGTCCGGATAGCTGAACATCGCGTCCGCGGTGGCGTTGCCGCCGCCCGAATGTCCCCAAATGCCCACCCGCCTCAGATCTATCCACGGGTATTCCGCGCCCAGCTCGTTGAGTGCAGCGACCTGGTCGGGCAAGGTGTTGTCACCCATGTTGCCGTACCAGAGCCGCTGGAAGGCAGCGGAGCGATACGGTGTGCCCATGCCGTCGATGGCCACCACGATGAAGCCGAGCTCGGCCAGTGACTGGTCGTCGTAGCGCGAGGGCTCGAAATCGAAATTGAATACCGAGCCGATCTGCGGACCGGGATAGACATAGTCGATGATCGGATAGCGTTTGTGCGGATCGAAGTTCGTGGGCTTGAAGAGCAGGCCGTAAAGGTCGGTCTGGTGATCGCGCGCCTTGACGGTGATGAGCTGCGGCGGCTGCCAGCCGGTGGCCTTCAGGCGGGAGACATCCGCGGTGGCGACCCGTGCCAGGATGAGTCCATCGCGCGGGTCGCGCAGCGTAGTGATGGGCGGCTGACTCGAGGTAGAGCAGCTGTCGACGAAGTACTTGCCGTGAGGCGACATGCCGATGGCGTGATCGCACGGCTCAGGCGTCAGCAGCTTGGCCTTGCCTCCATCCAGGCTGGCGCTCCACAGCTGTTGGTAATACGGGTTGACACCCGGTGTGCGCCCAACCGCGCGGAACCACACCGTTCGCGTCTTGCTATCGACGTGCAGAACTTCCGTCACATCGCCTTCACCCGTCGTGATGGAGTGCTCCAGCTTGCCGGTCTTCAGATCGTAGAGATAGAGGTTGCCCCAGTTGGTGCGCTCGCTGTACCAGATCGCCTGGTCCGAGCTGGGCAGATAGCGCCAGCTCACCGCGTCGATGCCGCTGCGGTAGTAGCTGGGGGCGCTGTCCTCGAAGGCAGTCCGCACCGCGCCGGTACGGGCGTCGGCGATTTGAAACCATTCGTGCATGCGGTCCCGCGAGGTGCTCACCAGTGCGAGGGTCTTGCCGTCGGGAGCCCACTTGGCATCATCCCAACTGCCATCGGACTTGCAGGTGATGTCATCGCAGAGGCTCGAGATGCGCTGCTGGGGAGGGAGCTTCAGCCGCACCACCTGGCGGGTGGCGACAACGACGACTACGGGCTCCATCATGAAAATGTGCGTATCCCCGGGCAGGGGATATTTCCATTGTTTGAGCTCGGGGTGTCCGATCCGCGTACTCACGAGGTCCATGTCTCCTACCTGGCGCTGATCCTGCTGATAAGTGGCGATCTCGCTCGAGTCCGGCGACCAGTTGAGCACGGGCTTGTCGGATTGCCGCCAGCCCGCGTTGTCGGTCGCATAGCCGAAGTCCTTCTTGCCGTCGAAGGTGAGCTGAGTCTCCTTGCCCGTCGCCACGTTGCGTACCCAAAGGTTCCAGTCGCGGAGGAAGGCCTCGAGCTTGCCATTCGGCGAGGCGATCCCCGGCTCCTTCCCGGTCTTGATAACGCTCGCTTTGTCGGCGCAATGGCCGGCCCCGGTCAGGTCGCACAGGTAGACCTTCCCGTCGCGGGTGATCTCAAACCGGCCGGCGCTCCTGATGTCGATCGCATCGATCGCGAGCTTGGTCGCGGCGACCGGCTCAGCCGTCACCTTGCCGAGCGCGGCGGCAAGCTTCGGCTGATCGAACACGGGGCTGACACGGCCGGTGGCGGCAGTCATCAACCGGTACCGATCGCCGCCGGAATCGTGATCGACGTACCAGAAGCGCCGGTCATCAAGCCAGTGCACCTTCTGGACGGCATGATCGACGAGCGGCTCCGTGTTGTAGGGCATGAAGCGCTCCGCGCCCGCGTAGTCCAGTGCCGTCATGGCACGTCCGCTCCCAGCCGCGCTGGTGGTCAATAGCAGCGCCGCCAGCGCGCCCAGAATGGTGCTTTCGCGGCAGGAAATATCGAGGTGCCTCGGCGTCATGCAGTACTCCCCCTTTTTCTGAGGCATAAGACTACGCTCGGCACGTCCGACTCCGAATCCATCCTGCCGCCTGCCTCCCTCTCTTCATCCCATTTCCGCCACGCGCAGCTCGGCGTCGCGCCGCATGCCTACGACCCGAGCCGGCGCATCCCGCTGACCGGCTGAGCCGATGCCGGCCGGTGTCAGGGCTTCGCCATCACTGGCAGGATTCAGCGGCCCGCGGATGCAGCGCGTCCGCAGCAAACGCGGGCTGACGAGCTGCATGGCTCGCCTGCTCGTAGCCATATGCGAGACCGAGCAACCGAGCCTCCGACCATTTCGGTCCTATGAAAGAGAGTCCCACAGGCAGTCCGTGGACTTCCCCCATGGGCACGGTGATGTAAGGATACGCGGCGATCGCCGGCAAGCTGCTGTCACTCGCGCCCCCGGAGTCACCGTTCACCAGGTCGATCACCCAGGCGGGACTCGTGGTGGGGGAGATCAGGGCGACAATCCTATGCTCGCGCAACAGCCGATCGATCCCGTCCGGCCCGGCGAGCCGCAGATTGGTGGCGCGTGCCTTGACATAGGCGGGGTCCTGCAGACCCTTGGTGCGCTCCGCTTTGACGAAATAGCCTTGGCCGAACCAGGTCATTTCCTCCGGATGCGCATCGTCGAAAGCGATGAGCTGCGCGAGCGTTCGGGTCTTCACTGCGGGCGGCGACCCGGCGAGGTATGCGTTGAGGTCAGCCTTGAGCTCAGTCGACAGCACCAGGTTCTCGTGCTTGCCGATCTTCGCCATGTCGTAATCCTTGACGTCCACCAGCGTGGCGCCCTGCGCCTGGAGCACGGCAAGCGCGCGGTTGAATACGCCGAGGGTTTCAGGCGTGAAGCCCTTGGCCAGGAACCGCGCCACGCCCAGGCGGACCCCTTTGAGCGCATGCGGGTTGAGCGCGGTGGTGTAGTCGATGCGATGCCCATCTGCGCTCGCCGTGGCCGGGTCGGCGGGATCGCTCCCAGCCATTGCGGTCAGAAGTATCGCCGCGTCGCGCACCGTGTGGGTAATGGGTCCCGCCGTGTCCTGCGTATGGCTGATCGGCACGATGCCGTTCCGGGAGACGAGTCCCACTGTCGGCTTCAGTCCCACCAGGCCGTTCATGGAAGACGGGCAGCTGATCGAGCCATCCGTCTCCGTTCCCATGGCGGCGGCCGCCATTCCCGCCGCCACCGCGGCCGCGGATCCGGAGCTCGACCCGCACGCCGTGCGATCCAGCATGTAGGGATTGCGCGTGAGCCCACCCACCCCGCTCCAGCCGCTGCTCGAGTGCTCCGAGCGGATGTTCGCCCACTCCGACAGATTGGTCCGGCCGAGGATCACGGCGCCGGCGCGAGTCACATTCTGCACGACCGTGGCGCTCACGCCGCGCACGTTCTCTGCAAGCGCGAGCGAGCCGGCGGTGGTCGGCAGGCCGGCGATGCCGATGTTGTCCTTGACCAGGATGGGGAGCCCATCCACGGGTCCCCGTGCCTTGCCGCTCGCCCGGCGCGCATCCGAGGCGCGCGCTTGCGCCGTAGCTTGTGGGTTCAAGCCGATGACGGCATGGATCTGCCCGTCGTGCGCTGCGATCCGCGCCCTATAGTCGGCGACCAGGGTTTGGGAGGTGACCCGCTGCGCCGCCAGGTCTGCGGATTCTTCAGCGGCTGACCTGCAGACCGTGTCGTAGCCGGCCGCGGCGGACACGTACGTAAGGCAACAGAGCACGCCTGCGGCAATGTACGCGCAGGGCAGGGGAACAAGGCGTTTCACGAAATGCTCCTCCCTCGAAGCTGTTCTTGCGCCGACCTCGGGGCCGCCGCGCGCGCGATGGCCGCGGAGTATGCCATGGCTGGTGGCAGTACAGTCCGAACTGGTCGGCCAGCGGCGCACGGCGTTGCGATGAATGGTGCGGCTGGAAGGACGAACTGCAGCCACAATGGCGGCCGCACCTGCCGGCCATACGAAAGAGTGCCAAAAAAAAGCCCCGCGCGAGGCGGGGCTTCAAATCAACTTTCGCGAAGGGCTTTAGTAGATGTCGTACTTCACGTTGACATAGAAGTTCCGCATCAGGGGGTCAACCACCAGCGAGTTGTACCCCGCCGTAAAGTTGTTCTGCGATGCGTTGGTGAACGGCGGACTCCTGTCGAGGATGTTCTTGATACCGAACAACACCGTCAGACTGTGAATCGGCTTGACGCTCACGTAACCATCCACGAGCGAATAGCTGCCCACGATCCGCGGCTTGCCGTTGCCATCTTTGAACTGGTCGATGTAGGTCGAGTAGAAGCGGTTGGAGAGCCCGCCGCCCCACATGCCCTCCGGGCTCGTCCAATCCAGCCGCAGGTCATGCTCCCACCGATACGACGGCGGAAGGTGGTTGAACCAACCGACCAGGTTGCGCTCCGGGCCGCCGTTGTACTGCTGCGCTTCGAACTTCGTGACCGCGGTCCCTTCCAGGTCCTCGTGGAACGTTCCAATCGGCGTGTGCTGAGAGTACAGGATGCTCAAGTCGATCCCGTCCGTCGTGCTCCTGCCGGTATTCTGATTGGTCAGAACGAGATATCCGCAGCTCGGCTTGGAGAAGGGAATACAACTCGTGGCCGAATCTACCGACGGCGTGAGCGATGGGTAGGGCACCCCGGTAGCAGGGTTCGAGCCAGTGGCCAGCACGTAGTACTTCGTAAACTCGCCCGGATTAGCGTACATCGCCGATGCGGGGATTGATCCGATCGTGTTCTTGAGCAGGATCCGGTAGTAGTCCAGCGTGATGCCCAGGTTGCGGATCGGCGAGATGATGATGCCGAAATCGAAGTTCTGCGATGTCTCAGGCGTCAGGTTGGAATTTCCGCCGGTGATGCCCAGTCCCTGGGTCGTGCAGGTCGCGTCGGTGAACGGTGCAATCGCGTGGGCCCCGCTTGCGGGCGGGCAGTCCGGGTTCCCCTGTCCCATGGTGCCGCTGGTCGAAGCTGCAATGGCATTCGACGCATACAGCTCGTTGAGTGTGGGCGCCCGGAAGCCGGTGGAGGCTGTTCCCCTGAAGGTCAGGAAACTGGCGGGCTGATAGCGCACCGACAGTTTCGCGTTGTTGGTCCTGCCGAAATCGCTGTACCGGTCCTCACGATCCGAGACGTCGAGGTCGACGTTCTTCGCCATCGGGACGTCCACCTCGAGGAACGCCGCCTGGAATTGGCGGCTCTTGGAGATCGCACTGTCCGAAAGCCCCGTTGCGGCGCTGGTGATGTCGTTGTAGAGGGAGGTGTCGGACTGGAAGTGCTCGCCTCCCACACTGACGCCGAGCGCCACGGTCGCCGGAGTGCCTGCGTTAAAGGCATCGCCCAGCTCGTGGCTGGCATGGCCGTCGATGCTCCACCGCTTGTCTTCGCCCAGCAGGTAGGTACCGGCGATATACGACTGGTTGATCAAAGCCTGTCCTGCGGCGCTCTGGGGACCGAAGGGATTGATCAGGTCGCTCAGGACGCCCGGGACGCCCGGGGCCCCAAAAGTGGGCTTTTTGGCGCCCGTGGGCGCGAGCACGGTCTCATCCGGGAAGTTCGAGACGTTGTTGTTGTTGTTCTTGTTCTGGCTGTAGTTGCCAGACACGGCGTAGTCCCAACCCGCGTTGCTGCCGGCGAAGGTCAACAGCGCACGCTGCTCGGTGTTGATGTTGCCGGTGTAGCGGTTGTTGAGGGGATCGCTCCAGATGGCAGTGTAGCCGCCGGCCATAATGGGCGTCGCCGTCGGTGCCCCGGTCGCCGACCCGTCCACCGTACAGCCAGCCTCACAGGTCAACGCGGAGGGTGCCGGGATGTACGGGTTGGTATCGCTGATCGGCAGCGCATAGAACATCGGACCGGACCAGGCGGTCAGTTCGGAGCGGGTATAGAAGTACTGCAGCTGCAGGGTGTTGTTAGCCGGCAGCGCCTTGGTGAAGGACGCCAGCCCCGAGGTTTCCTTGGAGTCCGGGATATCATCCGTCGCGGCGGAATACCGGTAGGCGCAGGTGTTGCCGAGATTATTGGGATCGATTTCCAGGAAGGGATTGCCTGGGCAGGTCGGATAGTTCGGCTGCCAGAAGTTGCCCACCGAGTCGACGAATGTGCCCGGCCACGTTCCCGGATCGTTCGTATTGGTCACGCCGCGCGCGGGATCATAACCCTGGGCCGAAAACTTGCGCCACGTCGCCTGGATTTCCTGCTGGTGCTGGAAACTTCCCGTGATCATGAAGTTATAGCCGTCGCTGACCAGGTCCCCGTGTCCGAAGGCGATATCGCCCTCGATCGAGCCGCCGCCGTGCTCCTGCGGGTGGTCGAAATTGCCCTGGAGCTGAAGCCCCTGATAATTCCTCTTGGTCTTGAAGTTGATCACGCCTGCGATTGCGTCCGAGCCGTAAAGCGCCGAGGCGCCTTCGCGCAACACCTCGACACCGTCGATGGCCGAGAACGGAATACCGCCCAGGTCGACCGCGTTGCCGCTGAAGGCATTGGGGGCCAGCCGCTGGCCGTCTAGGAGCACCAGGGTGCGCGATTGGCCGAGGTTGCGCAGGTTGGCATATGTGCCGCCTCCGGAAAAGCTTCCGATGGCCGAGGAGATGTTGACCGACGGTGTGTTGGACGTGACGGTATTGAGCGCCTGCTCGATATTCGTGATGCCTTGATTCTTGAGGACATCCGCCTTCAGGATCGTAATGGCTTCGGCGGTCTCGGCCGCCGGTCTCGCGATCAGGGAGCCGGTGACGATGACGGTCTGAAGCTGCGGAGCGGCGACGGTGGCCGGCGCTGCCGCCGTGCTCGACTCTGCCGTGGTGGCCTGTGCGAGGAGGATGGGCTTCTTCGCAGTGGTCGCGCGCTGGGTGGTTGCCTTCGCGGCCGTAGCCTGCGGGACGGTTGCCTGGGCGGTGGTGGCCGGTTGTGCGTATGCGACCATGGCGCCAGCGCCGCAGAGCGCTATGGTGCCGGTTGCAAGAGCCCGCTTGACGGCGAGCGCCAGTTCACGGTTCGTTCTCATCCAAAGTCTCCTATCGGGCGGCTTTCTCGGCCGCCTCAGAGTATTGCCGGGGTCTCCTGGCGGAGGCTGAGCCGGCTTTGTCTAAGGGTTGCGGATTCTTGCGTCCCAGGCCAAGCCCGAGGCGCGTCTGCGTGGCGCGGATCTTAGCAGCGTGTCGCTGTAAGGAGATACTTTTTTGTAAAAAAGCAACAGAGCGGCGGATCGATTGCTCGTTTAGGCGGACAGAGCAGATGTCGCGTCCATACAACAAATGACACTGACAGTAGACATAATCATGCCGCCGGCTGGATTTGCGGGGTCGGATTCTAGCTAGCGCGCTACCCCTCCGCACCCGCTCTTTTTTTGCAAAAAAGCAACGGCCGGGGAGGGATTGCAGCTCCGCAGGCCTCGAAACCGGCGTTTGCGGCTGCTAAGGGACCGCTGCAGAGCAGTCGGGAATGCTCGCGTTGTTGCTATGCAACGTGGAGCGCGGGTGGGAGCGGAGCGCTATGGAGCCAGGTTTGGGCGCAGCTTTGGAGCCAGATTATGAGGCCGCTGCCGAGCTTTCCAGCTCACGCGATCGCCGACCCCGATCCCGAGCTCACGCGCCTCGCCGCCGCGTATCTCGAGAACGGCGATGACGGGTACGTCTGAGGACAGGAGGTCCAGCGAGAACGGACGCGCGTTGGCGATGATCTTCGCGACCCGCCGATTCTTGCCGACAAACACCAGGTCGAGGGGGATGTAGGTGTTTTTCATCCAGAAGTGCGCCACCTGCGGCGCGCCCTGCGGAAAGAGCATGCCCTGGCTGGCCGGCAGGTCGCGCACGAACATGAGACCCTGCTCCTGCCGCTGCGGCGTGTCGGCGATCCAGATTTCGAAGTGGTCCCGATGGCCGCGCGCCACGATTTCGAGGGTCGTGCGCGGAAAGTGCGTCAGGATCTCGATCGGGGCAGTCTGTGCCAGACAGACAGACGCGAGCGCACAGGCGAGCATCAGGCCCATTGTCAGGCGGATTGTGGGCAAATGCGCGGGGCGCGAGTGACTCTTCACGGGCCGATAACCTCGTCTCTCATCTGTTATTGAAATCCGCACGCCCGGCAAAATCGAAGGTGGTCACCAGAATGCGCCGATCGCCGCCCAGGTTGTTGGCGGGCGCGATGCAGAAGCCGTGCGCCACTATTCGGTACGTGTGAGTGCGGCTTCCGTTGGCGACGATAGGCTGCTGTGTCAGACGATCCACCGTGCAGTTGTCATCGCCCTGCGTCGCGAAGAGCAGCTTCTCGCCCTCGAAGAACACCGTCAGGTTGGTCGGCAGCTCGCGCCCGGCCCGATCTTCCTTCGCACCGTCGATGCCGAAAACGATGCGTATCCGCCGTCTTCGGGGACCCACGCCCACTCGTCCCTCGAAGCCCATGCGGATTCCGCTACCGTCGAGGCGTGGTCCGCCCTCGCAAGCCAATCCCGGTCCATGCAGGTCGACGTCGAGCCGCACTGCCCCGCGGATGCGGGCGCGCAAGTATGCTTTGCCGGACCGTAGGCAAGGCCCGCCCAGCGAAACCGATGGCAAACCGGCGCCCAGCACTGATTGCTGCGCCGCCGGCGGCTGCTGTGCCGGCGCCGGAACACTCGCAACCGCCAGCGTGGCGGCAAGGGCCGTGACGGCGCCCGCCGTCATTCCACGACAACTCATCCACATCTTCTTAGTGTAACGGTTGCGGCCGGCAGCGCAGCCGTGGACTTGCGCAGATCCAAGGCGGCGGGCTCACGGCTCAATCGCATGACCGTTGCGGCGAGCAGTGGAATCCCGGCGACGAACGGCGGATGCAGCGCCGCCGCGCGGGGAATCTGGAGAGAACCGCATGATAGAGTGAGGCGGTTGCATCGAAAGCGGCCTCAGAGCTGTGTGGGAGGGCAACATGGGCGTCGATATGAATATCCACGGGATCACTGCGCGCGTTGCGGGCCAGATCCCGACCCTGGGCATCATCGCCCTGATCACCGGGTTGCCGGCGATTGCCGTCGCGGGGGCGCCCGCCGACCCGCAGCAGCAGTCGGTCAGCGCGGCAAACACCAATACGGGTCCTGCGGCTACCGGCACCGCCGGTGGCACGCTGCAGGAAGTGGTGGTCACGGGCACCTCCATCAGGGGAGGGAACGCGCAGGCCGCATTGCCCGTGCAGATATTGAGCGCGCAAGACATTGCGCGCACCGGTGCGACGAGTGTCCCGGAGCTCATGCAACAAGTCAGTGCCGTCAGCAGCGTGGGTAGTACGCAGCCGGCGCAGGGAACGGGCTTTACGACGGGCGGCATTGCCACGGTTTCGCTGCACGGCCTCAGGGACGACCGTACGCTCGTGCTCATCAATGGCCTGCGGTCCACGCTTTATGGCGGCAGCGCTGGGGACGACGCGGTTGATATCGGCGCCATTCCGGTGGCAGCGATCCAGGACGTCCAGGTCCTGAAGGACGGCGCCTCGGCGGTGTACGGGAGTGACGCGATCGCGGGCGTGGTCAATTTCATCCTGAAGTCGAATTTCCAGGGGCTGGATGCGAGCGCAACGGTGGGTGCGCCGACGCAGGCCGGAGGCGGTACCCAGGAGACCGCATCCCTGTATGCGGGCATGGGGTCGCTCGACAGCGACCGCTACAACATAGGCATTGGCTTGAGTTTCAATCACTCATCGCCCCTCATGGGTCGGTCGCGCTCCTTCGCGACCCGGTACAGTCCCGGTTACGGCAATGACGTGACCTCATCATTCGCCTTCCCGGCAAACGTAAGGATTCCGACGGGTAACTCGCTGTTTCCCAACGGGAGCACGCGCAGTCCGATGGCCGGCAATTGCGGGCCGCACTCCCTGAACGACGTGAATTACCCCGCCCAGTGCCGCTTCGACAACTCATCGTCTGATGCGCTCGAGCCCTTGCAGAAAAGGGGCAGCATCTACCTCAACGCCGCCTTCAAGTTGTCGGACACTAGCCAACTCTACGGCAATGCGCTGTTCTCGCAGAATCGGACGACGCAGTGGGAGCAGCCGGTGCCGCTCTCGTATCAGAATCCGATGGTGGCCGGCGACCCGTACATCGCCTACCTGGCCAACCTCCTCGCCACCCAGTATCCCGGATACAAGGCCGTCAAAGCCGGACAGGGCGCCTTCCTGCTGCCTCCCAGCAGTCCTTACTATCCGACGGCCTGGGCGGCTTCGCACGGACTCGCCGGTCAGCCTCTCAACCTGATCTATCGCAGCTTCGCGACCGGCCTGCGACAGACGGAGGATACGGCCGATACCACACGGTTGGTGGGAGGCGTCAAAGGCACTGCCGCCGGGTGGGATTACGACACCTCGCTCCTCTTCAGCGGAGTGGCCGTGTACGACAACCTGCAGAGCGGATGGGCGTCGTACTCGAAGATCATGCCGCTGCTCGACTCCGGCGTCATCAATCCCTTCGGTCCCACGACGGACGCGGGCGCAGCGGCCGCGGCGATGGCGGCCAACTACGACAACGAAGATTATTCGACCAGAACGTCGCTCACGAGCCTCGACAGCAGCGCCAGCCGTAAGATCGCGGATCTGCCGGGCGGCGCCCTGCGCATGGCGGTCGGCGGAGAGCTGCGGCGGGAGACTTACGATTTCTCGCCCTCGCCCGCCCTTCTGTCGGGTGACATCGCCGGCTTGGCAGGCAATGAGTATCCGGAATCAGCTGCGCGCACCGCGGAGGCCGCCTACTTCGAGTTCAGCGGCACCATGTTTCAGTCAATGGGCGCGGATGTTGCCGTGCGTTGGGACCATTATCAGCAGGTCGGCAACACGGTCAATCCGCAGCTGACGCTCCATTGGCAAGCGCTGCGATGGTTGCTGCTGCGCGGCGCCGCGGGCACGGGTTTCCGCGCGCCGTCGCTGACGGATCTGTACTCGCCTCAGGTCCCCAGCGTCACGTCGAACGGGACGCGCGATCCCATCAAGTGCGCCGTGTTCGATCCCAACAATCCGGCGTGCAGCTTTCAGTTCCAGACCCTGGCGGGCGGCAATCCCAGCCTGAAATCCGAGAAGTCGGTCAGCTACATGCTGGGGACGGTGCTGAAGCCGATGCCGAACCTGACTCTCGACGTGGACTCGTTCTGGATCTACCTGCGCAATGCCATCACGCCCGGCGGGCTCCCCTATAACGTCATCCTGGAGAATGCGGCCAATGCCACGGAGTTCGCGAGCTATATCTCTCGCGATGCGAACGGCAACATCGTCTTCATCAGCCAGACCAACGCCAATCTCTTCAAGACCTATGTCAGCGGTTTGGACGTCAACCTGGATTACGACATACCGGCGGGTCCGGGATACTTCCTGCTGCGCGGCAACGGCTCGTACTACTACAAGTACGATGCGCAACAGTTCGACGGCACCTGGATCAGCCAGATCAATCAGGGCGACTCGCAGGTCGCTGGGGGCGGCGGAGTCATCGTCCGGTGGCGTCACAGCCTCACGCTCGGGTACGACGCGCCCTCCTGGCAGCTCTCGGTGACGCAGAACTACCAGGAACCTTACATAGACCAGCCCTCGACAATCACCGAGACGCCGCGCCACGTTTCGGCGTACGACACCATCGACTTGCAGGGCTCCTATACGGGGATCAATCACTTCGACTTCACGGTCGGAGTGAAGAATCTCTTCAACCAGAATCCGCCCTACGGGAACTACGCATCCACCGTCAACAACTTCGTGGGTGGGTACGATCTCTCCTACGGCAATCCTTACGGACGCTTCGTCTACGCGACCATCGCGTATATGCTGCGGTGACGGCGGCGCGCGCTGATCGGTAACAGAAAATCGGCCCTTCAGGGGCCGATTTTTTTGAGGCCGATCGAGGTCTCATTCGCCACCCTCCACCGGAGTAGGTCCTCCGGCGGTGGGGTATTCGGTCAGTGCGAGCGCTCGGTCGAAATGCGGTCAGGAGCCCGCGTGCGGCGCCATGATCTTGGCCAGCATGTCGGCCTTGCCGGCAACGCGCACGAGATGTGGATAACTCGGTCCCCCGTGATAGGTCACCTGATACGTGTGGTACCAACCGTCCTGCTGCACCAGGAACCTGGTCGATCCGTTTGAGTGCTCCGCCTGGGTGGAGATGTACTTCAGCACGTCATCGTTATAGGCCTGCCCGTCGACGGCGGCGATCTTCATGCCCGGAGCCATGCCGGCCGCCCATGCAGGCGAGCCTTCGCGCACGTCCGCCACCGTGTCGTCCTTGCCGATCTCGAGGCCGTAGCTGTACCACTGACTGTTGCTGTGTCGCAGCGTCTCAAAAGCCTCGATGAACTCGTTCGGCTTGCTCGTGTAGACCAACCGCCAGCCTGCCCTCGCCAGCTCGCCGGTCGGCGGCGTCGGGGCGAGCTCATACACGCGCTGCTGGATGAAGGCATGCCAGTCGTACGGTACTACCTCGTTCAGCAGCCGCTCGATGTCGGCGCGTGTGTAGGTCTTGGTGATCGGCCCGGTGACGGACGGGGTGCTGTAGAGATGCAGGAAGTCATCGAGTGACTTCTTGCCCTGCGTCTTGTCGCGGATCAGCGTGTCCACGTCGAGCCAGAACAACTCTCCCTCCGCGTAGAAGTCCCCCGCGGTGCGGCGGATGCTCGGATACGAGCCGTCTACCTGGTAGAGGTAGGGCGCGGCCGTAGTGGTGTCGATCAGCGGCTCGGTATTCCGCCCGGGCTCGCTTGCCAGGCGGGCATAGAGAGCCGCCAGGTATTCCGCGTAGTCGCTGGGTTTCCTGATTCCCGTGCGGAAGGAGAGGAGATCCCCCATGTATTGATTCATGCCCTCGTACACCCAGAGAAGGTCCGTCTGCATCGGGATCTGGAAGTTGAGGGTGGTGAGATCCCGGGGACGGCGGTACTTGCCGTTCCAGGAATGCGAGAACTCGTGCGTCAGCAGGTCGCCGGCCGCGAATTGCTCCTTGGGATTCGTCATGAAGTCATCGGGCCCGCGGTTGTCACTCGACTGATGATGCTCGACGCCCTGGAAGCCGATCGCATCCGACAGAGTCAGCAGCGAATGGTAGTAGTTCCAATGCCGCGAACCATAGAGCGCGAACGCCTCCGGGGCCATGCGCTTGTACTTCGCGATCAGCTTGTCCGGGATGTCGAGGTCCTGCGGCTTGTCGGCGAACACATCGAGCATCTGGTAGGCGCTGCCCTGGCGCCACAGCTCGATGTGCTTGGCGTAGCGGCCGCAGTCGAGCGGCGAGTCGACCAGCATGTTGAGCGGTACCTCGGCGAAGTCCACCCGCTGTCCCGACTGCTGCGGGCCAGGGAGCGCGGTGCCGTAGCTCCAGCGATCCGGCAGGATGATACTGGGCTTGAAATAGACATGGTGGGAGTTGGTGTCGGCCTGGTAGAAGAGCACCCGGTTCCAGTTGACGATAGCGAGGTTAGGGGTGGACATGGTGTCCGCGGGCGCATTGACGAGCACCGTGAACCGCACGTCGAGCGCATGCACCCCGCTCGGGACGTCGACATGAAAGGCGTACATATCGATCGGGTCGCGCCGCCACGTGAGCGACTGGCCGCCGGACGTCACCTTGATCTCCGAGATATCGGCGATCGGACCGGTCGGCCCGTGCTCCCCGGGCGTCCACTTCGGATAAACGAATGTGAACTCTCCGGGCTCGACCGGGATCCGCATGGTGGCAGTCATCAGGCCCCGGCCGACATCCCGCGCGTCCAGCACGAGAGTCTCGGGATTCGACTGGGTCGCGTAGGGGCGCGCGTTGGCATTGGGCTCAGCCGCCGGCGCGGGTCGGGGGATGCACACGCCGAGCAGCAGCAGACTGGTGGCGGAAAGGGGCAGCGCACGTTTCACGAGTTGCTCCTCATATATACGTTGTTATTGCGGCGCGCCTGTGGCCACGCCACGCAGGCTCGGCACTATGCCACGACGGGGGCTCCGGGTTCCCTCGGAGGTGAGCACCGGTCACCGGTAAGCCCGCAGGAAAATGTCCCGAGCCGCGGCACGAGCTCGACTGCGGCTCTTTCGCGGGCGGTGCTCCACGAGCAGACCCCGGTCCGACCCGCTAGACTGCGCGGTCTCATTCGCTGCAGGAAGCCCGAGCCTGGAACCAATGCGCAATACGCTCCTAGAGATCACCCCCGTCGTTCCGGAGGCCCTGAAGCGCCTCCCCGAGCTGACCGGCAACCTGTTCTTCTCCTGGCATCGCCCGATCCGCGCGCTCTTCGAGGACCTGGACCCGGAGCTGTGGACGCAGACGAGCGGCAATCCGCGGCTGCTCCTGCGCTGCATCGCGCAGTCGAGCCTCGACCGCGCTGCCCGCGACCCAATGTACCTGGCCCGTTACCGCGCAGCGCTCGAGGCGCTCGATGCCTATGTGACCGCGCCGGTATCCCGGAGCGATGAGCCGCTGGTGGCCTATTTTTGTGCGGAGTACGGCTTTCACGAAAGCTTCCCCATCTATTCCGGCGGCCTCGGCGTTCTGGCCGGCGACTACTGCAAAGCGGCGAGCGACGGCGGTGCCAATTTCGTCGCAGTGGGACTCCTTTACGAGCAGGGATACTTCACCCAGACGGTGGACAACGACGGGGTCCAGCACGCGGAATACCGTGAGCATGACCCACGCGATTTGCCCGTGGAGGCAGCACGCAATGCCGCCGGGGAATGGATCAGGGTCACCGTACCCATAGCTGGCCGCGACGTCGTCGCCCGCCTCTGGAAGGCGAGAGTCGGCCGCGTGCCAGTCTATCTGCTGGATACCAACACCCCCGAGAATGCCCCGACCGATCGCGACATTACCCATCGCCTCTACGGGGGCGATGAGTCCACTCGCGTTCGCCAGGAGATGATCCTGGGTATCGGCGGCATTCGCGCGCTCCGCGCACTGGGCATCAAGCCGGCCGTATGGCATCTCAATGAGGGCCACGCTGCATTCCTCATCCTCGAGTTGCTGCGCGAGCACTTGTCGCTCGGCCTGCCGTTCGAGGCCGCGCTGGAGGCGGTCGCCGCAGCGTGCGTGTTCACGACTCACACTCCAGTCGCCGCCGGCCATGATGCCTTCGGGCACGATCTCATCCTCAGGCACTTCGGCGATTTCGTGCGCGAGCTCGGCATTCCCGTCGAGCGCGTCCTCGATCTGGCGCGCACCCCGGCGGCGCCGGGTCTGTTCAACATGACCCGGCTGGCGTTGAACGGTGCCCGCCACATCAATGGCGTCAGCCGGATCCACGGAAGTGTCTCCTCCGGACTGTGCTCCGACCAGTGGCCGGAGATCCGGCCCGAAGAAAACCCCGTCGGCTTCGTGACCAATGGCGTGCACGTGCCGACCTTCCTGCACAATACATGGATGGACTTCTTCAACACGGAGCTGGGGGCGGGCTGGCGCGACCGGTTGAGCGACGTCCCATTCTGGAGCGCGCTCGAATCCGTGCCGCATGAGCGCTTCTGGGCCGCGGCCCAGTCCGTGAAGTCCCGGATGCTCGCCAGCGTCCGCGAGCGCTTGCAGCGCGAGTACGCACGCAAGGGCATGAGCCCGGCGCAGCTTCGCCACGTCACACGGTTCCTCGATCCTTTGCGGCCGAATGTGCTGACGATCGGCTTCGCGCGGCGGTTCGCTACTTACAAGCGGGCGACGCTGCTGCTGCGGGATCGCGCTCGTCTCGCGCGTCTGGTCAACGATCCGGAGCGGCCCGTGCTCCTGCTCTTCGCCGGCAAGGCGCACCCGGCGGACGAGCCCGGCAAGCAAGTGCTGCGCGAGATTCGCGAGCTCATGACTTCGCCGGAGTTCGTCGGCCGCATCATTTTCCTCGAGGACTATGATCTGCAGCTCGGCCGCTCGCTCGTCTCCGGGGTCGACGTCTGGCTCAACAATCCCATCGCGCCGCTCGAGGCGAGCGGCACCTCCGGCATCAAGGCGGCCATCAACGGGCGCCTGAACCTGAGCATCCTGGACGGCTGGTGGGCCGAGGGCTGGATGCAGGACAACGGCTGGGGCATTCCACCGGCCAACGTGCTTGACCCCGAGCGCCGCGACGCGCTCGAGGCGGAGCTGATCCTGGACGCTCTCGAAGAGGAGATCATTCCCCTCTATTACGCCAACGGCCGGAAGGAGGGTGAGGCTGGCTGCTCGCCGGAGTGGGTTGCGCGCGCCAAGCGCGCGATGATGACTGTCATACCCCGTTTCAATATGAGCCGGGTGCTGGAGGACTATAAGCGCGGGCTCTATCGGCCGGCGGCGGAGCAGTATCGGCGGCTCGCCGAGGGTGGCTTCGCCGGCGCCAGGGGGCTGGCGGAATGGCAGCAGCGGATTCGGCAGGCCTGGAACCGGGTCAGTCTGCGGGTGGTCGCGGACGCCCCCGGTGAGCTGCCGCAGGGGGAGCACCTGCGGCTGCGGGTCGCGGCCAGCCTCAATGGCTTGCAACCCTCCGACGTGCGCGTGGAGCTCGTGGCCCGGCGCCTCCTGCCCGAAGGTGAGCGGGGCCCCCCGCCGCTCTGCTCGTTCGTGCCGCCGGAGCGCGACGGCCTCTGGGTCGTGCCCCTCGCGGCTACCGGCGAGCAGGAGTCCGACGGCGCGGCCGTGTTCGCGCTCGATACGGAGCCGCCGGAATGCGGCCAGTTCGCCACCGAGGTGCGTGTCTACCCGCGGCACGACCTGCTGTCGCACGAGTATGCCCTCGGTCTGATGAAGTGGCTTTAGCCTGCGCGCACGCTAAGATTGGACCCTAACAAGCCCGCTGCCCGGTCTATCATGCCTCGACAGCCTGCGCGCGCCTCTTCCGGACGTTATGTGAGCCGCCTGACGGGCGGCACCCTTGCCGTGATCATGGCCGGCGGGCGCGGGGAGCGCCTGAAGGACCTCACCGAGCACCGCTGCAAGCCGGCGACCCCCTTTGGCGGCAAGTTCCGCATCGTCGATTTCGTGCTCTCGAACTGCGTCAATTCGGGCATACGCCAGATCTCGATTCTCACCCAGTACAAGGCCCAGTCACTGATCGCGCACGTGCAGCGTGGCTGGAGCTACCTGCGCGGCGAGTTCGGCGAATTCATCGAGACCATCCCGGCCCAGCAGCAGAAGGGTCCGGTGTGGTACCGGGGCACGGCCGATGCCGTCCACCAGAACATTGACCTCATCCTCGCCCATAGGCCCAAGCACGTGCTCGTGCTTGCAGGAGATCACATCTACAAGATGGACTATGGTCCGATGATCGCCTACCACGTGGAGAAGGGCGCTGACATCACGGTCGGCGTGGTCGAAGTGCCCGCGGGCGAATCGCGGCACTTCGGCGTCCTCACTGCGACGGAATGGAACCGGGTGACCCGGTTCTCGGAGAAGCCTGCCGTCCCGGATACGCTTCCGGGCCGGCCGGACACGATTCTCGCTTCGATGGGCATTTACGTTTTCAACACGCGTCTTCTGCAGCGTCTACTGGAAGAGGACGCAGTCGACGATGCTTCCGCTCACGATTTCGGCAAGAACATCATCCCGAAGACTCTCAGCAGCACCCTGCAGGTGTTCGCGTATCCCTTCCAAGACGTCAAGACACGTGCGCAAAGCTACTGGCGCGACGTGGGGACGATCGACGCCTACTACGAGGCGAATCTCGAGCTGGTGCACGTCAGGCCCGAGCTCAACATCTACGACGAGGACTGGCCCATTTGGACCTATCAGATGCATCAGCCGCCGGCCAAGTTCATCCTCGACGAGGACGGACGCCGCGGCACAGCCATCAACTCAATGGTCTCGGGCGGCTGCATCATCTCCGGGGCGATGGTGAGGGAGTCGCTGCTCTTCTCCGACGTGCGCGTGGAAGAGCGCACGGTGATCGAGCGTTCCGTCGTCCTGCCGCATGCCCTCATCGGCAGCGGCTGCCAGATCCGCGGGGCCATCATCGATGAGGGCTGCGAGATTCCCGACGGCATGCGCATCGGTCTCGACAGAGTGGACGATGCCCGACGGTTCGTCGTTACCGAGAGAGGTGTCGTGCTCGTGACCCCTGACATGCTTCGCCGGCTGTCCCCTTGAGTCCCATGGGATCCAACCCACGCCTGCCCGTCGTCCTCCTGTGGCATATGCACCAGCCACAGTACCGTGACGCACTCACAGGACGATATGTGTTGCCGTGGACCTACCTCCACGCGATCAAGGATTACACCGACATGGCCGCGCACTTGGAGGCGAACCCGGCAGCGCGCGCGGTAGTCAACTTCACGCCCGTGCTGCTCGAGCAGATCGAGGAGATCGCGCGCCGCGTGGCCGATCACCTGCGCGCCGGCAACCCTCTGCCGGACCCCGTGCTCGCGCTCCTGGGTCCGGATCCGGTGCCGTCCGATCCCGCGGAGCGCCTGGAGCTGCTGCGGGCGTGCCTCAAGGCCCAGCGCAAGCAGATGATCGAGCGCTTCGGCCCGTACCTCGAGCTCGCCACGCTGGCCGAGACGCTCGCCACCGTGGAGCGCGTGAACTACGCCTCCGATCAGCTCATCCACGATCTCGCCGTGTGGTACCACCTTGCCTGGTTGGGCGAAACCGTGCGCCGCTCGGACACTTTCGTGAGCAGCCTCACCCAACAGGGGCGGGCGTTCTCGCTCGAGCAGCGGCGCGGCCTCCTGTCGCTGGTCGGAGACCTCGTCGCTTCCATCGTGCCGCGCTATCGAAAGCTATCCGAGCGCGGGCAGTGCGAGCTGTCAATAACCCCATACGGGCATCCGATCATACCGCTGCTGCTCGACTTCCAGGCCGCACGCGATGCCGTACCCAACATGCCGTTGCCGCAACACTCGTCCTATCCGGGGGGGGCGGAGCGCGCGCAGTGGCACGTGCGGGAGTCGCTCCGCGTTTTCAAACAGGCGTTCGGCACGGAGCCGAGCGGCTGCTGGCCGTCGGAGGGGGCAATCAGCCGCGGCACGCTGGAGCTGCTCGATCGCGCCGGCTTCAAGTGGGCGGCGAGCAGCGCCAACGTCCTGCAGGGCGCTCTTGCTCGCAGCGATGCCAAGTCCGCGCGCGATTCGCGCTTCTACAACCAACCCTACCGCCTGCCCGGCGGTAACATGGTCGAATTCTTTCGCGACGACACACTTTCCGACCTCGTCGGCTTCACGTACGCGACGTGGCACGGTGACGATGCTGCTCACAATCTCGTCAACGAGCTCGCGCATCTCGCCAGGCAGTACGCCGAGCCCTCCGTGCCCGCGGAGTCATCCGTGACGCAGCTTCATGAGGCGGAAAGCACACCGGGAAGCGCTTCCGAGAGGCGCGTCCGTCACGCCGTGCTGATCGCCCTTGATGGCGAAAATGCGTGGGAGCACTACCCGTTCAATGGCCTCTACTTCCTGCGCGCGCTGTATTCGCTCCTGGCCGCGCACCCGCTGCTGGAGCTGACCACGCTGTCTGATTGCGTCGCGCGCGGACTGGAGCCGCTCCCCCTGCCGGACGTAGTGGCGGGGAGCTGGGTACACGGCACGCTCGCTACCTGGATGGGCGATCCAGCCAAGAATCGCGCCTGGGATCTTCTCTGCGAGGCCAAGCTCGCCTTCGACCGCGTGCTGTCATCGGGCGCCCTCGATACTGCGCAGCGGGCCGCGGTCGAGCGCCAGCTCGCCCTCTGCGAGAGTTCCGACTGGTTCTGGTGGTTTGGAGACTACAACCCGGCCGATGCCGTGAGCCAGTTCGACAGCCTGTACCGGCGCCAGCTCGTCGTTCTCTACCGCCTTCTCGGCCTGCCGCCGCCCGAGAGTCTGGCACAGCCGATTTCCGTGGGTCGCGGCAGCCCGGAGCACGGCGGCGTCATGCGGCGGGCCTCCGCCAGTTGAAGCGCCTGGATCCGGCCTCCTGCGCGATCCACCCGCTGGCTCGGGCAAAGTGCGCAGTTTTTTTGCCCGAGGCTGCGCCATGTTGTTTAAGGCGCCGGATCCGGGCATCCTGCCCGGCCCAGCGCGGTCGCAAGCAAAAGCGCGGTTTTTGCTCGCGACCTCCGCAACCTGCGGCGGCGGGGCGCATCCATGTGCCTGGTCGTCGGTTATGCATGCTATGAAGGAGTATTCGACATGCGCTTACCCGTGCTCGACCGACGTCGTGCCGGAGTACTGCTACATCTCGGCTCGCTCGAGGCTCCGCTGGGCCGCGGTGGGCGAGCGTTCATTGACTGGCTGGCGGACGCCGGCTTCACCGTCTGGCAGGTGTTGCCTACCGGCCCGACGGGGCCCGACGGCTCCCCCTATTGGGTCCGCTCCGACTTTGCCGGCAGTCCTGCTTTCCTCGACCCGGCGGAGATACCGGATGTATTACCCGCAGAGTACGCAGCGTTTGTAAACGAAACCGAGCAGTGGCTGGATGACTACGCACTGTTTGAGGTCCTGAGCACCGCGCATTCCGGCGCAGTATGGTGGACGTGGCCCACGGACGTGCGCGACCGGACCCCCGCTGCACTGGATCGGGTGGGACGCGAGCGCGCGGCCGAGCTGCAGCGCGCCAAGCGTGAGCAGTTCGCCTTCTTCGTCCAGTGGCGCCGGCTGCGCGAGCACGCCCGGATGCGGGGCGTTCGGATCGTCGGCGATCTGCCGTTCTATGTCGCGCCGCACTCCGCCGAGACGTGGGCTCATCCCGAGCAGTTTCAGCTGGACGACGAGGGACGTCCCGCCGCCATGGCCGGCGTCCCACCCGATTATTTCTCGCGGACCGGGCAGCTCTGGGGCAATCCTCTCTATGACTGGCAGATGATGCGCCGCGACAACTTCGCCTTTTGGCGCGCGCGCGTGCTCGAGCAGCTCGACCGTGCCGACCTGCTGCGCATTGATCATTTTCGGGCCCTTGCCGCGCACTGGGCCGTACCGGCCGGCGCCGCGGATGCCCGCGGGGGAGAGTGGCACCTGACGCCTGGCGAAGATCTCCTGCGGATTCTCATGGACGAGCTGGGCGGCCTGCCGATCCTCGCGGAGGACCTCGGCGTCATCACCGAAGACGTCGTGGCGCTGCGCAAGGGCTTCGGCTTGCCCGGCATGCGGGTCCTGCAATTCGCCTTCAGCGGCGACAGCGACAACCCGCATCTCCCGCACATGCACGAGCACGACAGCGTCGTCTACACCGGGACGCATGACAACGACACCGCGCTGGGCTGGTATCGCAGCCTCGATGAGCAGACGCGCCGCCGCGTCGACTCCATGCTACGCGTGGCGCCCGGTTCCATGCCGGAGGCGCTGATCCGCGCCGCCCTGGGGTCCGTCGGCCAGCTCGCCATCGTCCCCGCCCAGGACCTTCTCGGCCTCGGCTCGGAGGCGCGGCTCAACACACCCGGCACCGTCCAGGGCAACTGGCTCTGGCGCCTGCCCGCGGACGCGCTGACAGGAGATCTTGCCCGGCATTTCGCGCAACTCAACGGCTCGTACGGGCGCGCGTGATGTTCGCTAACATCCGGGCCATGCGTTCCGTAGCGGTTCTTTTCATTGTCGTCGCGCTCGCCGGTTGCGCGCTATTTCTGCCGAAGCTCCAGACCCCGAGACTCTCCATCGTCGACATCGAGGTGCTCAGGGCCAACCTCCTCCAGCAGCAACTGCGGGTCCGCATGCGCGTCGAGAATCCCAATAACCGCAGCCTCCCCGTCAAGGGCCTTTCCTACACTGTCTACCTCGGTGGCGAGGCATTCGCCACCGGCGCGTCGGACGCCAGCTTCGTCGTTCCGGCGCTCGGCACGGCTGAATTCAACATGGATGTCAACGCGAACGCCGCCGGCGCGCTCTTCACCCTCTTCAGCAAGCCCCGCGGCCAGGGCATCGACTACCGCATGAAGGGCACTGTGGAACTCGCCCACGGCTGGCTGCTCTCGATCCCGTTCGAGCAGAGCGGCACATTCGCCCTGCGCTGATGGCTGCCACCGGCTGGGCGGCGGCATGTTGATTTCATTCGAAATGCCTCACATGCTCTTCCATTGAAGGGCTACTCGACTGCGGTGGTCAGAACCGCCGAGCGCGGGCTCTCCACGCCCTGGCTGTTCACCGCCGTGAGCGAGAAGTACCACTTTCCCGACGTCAGGTTGCTCACCACGTAGCTCGCCAGCCCGGCGTTGGTGATGTTCACCTTCTGATTGAGGCTGGACTGACTCGTCCCGTAATAGAGATGGTAGCCCGCGAGGTTGGTCAGCGTGGTGCCGTTGGTGTTCTCCGTGGGCGGCGTCCAGGAGATCGTCACGTTGCCCGGTGGCAGCTGGGCTCCTCCCGAGTTTACCGTGATCGAGAAGGAGGGCAGAGCCGCCTGGTGAAGGCCGTTGGAAGCGGTGACGCCGATGTGGGCGTACTTGCCTACGTCCGCCGCCGTCGGCGTGCCGGACAGCTGGCCGGTCGTGTGATTGAAGTTGAGCCAGTTGGGCTTGTCGAAGATTCCGAAGGTGATCCGCATGCCGTTGGGGTCATGGGCCGTGGGCTTGAATGAATATGCGTTGCCGGCGGTCACGGCGGTGGCCGGCGTCCCGGAAATGACCGGAAAAGCACTGGGCGCGAAAACCTTCAGCCCGAACGTCGGCAGGCACCTGCGAGACGTCCCGTCGCTCACGCAAATGGAGATGTTGCCGAAAGTGGAGGTGTGTTCGGGCGTACCCGACAGCCGCCCCGTGGAATAGCTGAAGGCCGCCCACCAGGGCTTGTTCCTGATGGAGAACGTCAGCTTGTCGTGATCGGAATCGGCGGCGGACGGCTGAAAGGCGTAGGCGTGCTGCACCATGACGCTGGTGGCCGGCGCCCCGCTGATCGTCGGCAGAGTATTGGCGCGTGCGAGCGCCGAGGAGAGCAGGGAAACAGACGCCAGCGCGCAGAGCGCCGCATGCTGCAGGCGCGCTGCAGCTTTTTTTGCAGGGAACATGTGACCACCCCGTACGGAAACCCGAATTGATTTCACCAGGGGCGGCAAACACGCCGGATGCAGCTCGAGTGCGAGTCGAGCCGCTCGGATCGCGCGACGGCGCTACGCCGCTCGATGGCGGCTTCGAACCGGCAGCCCCGCTGTCTGAAAACTCAGACCGGAGGCTTTGCGTCCCCGCCTTACGGCGGGTTTGCCCTTGGCTTGGCAGACAGTAAACGCTACCTCGTGCGCGAGCGCAATGTCTCAAGAGGCAGACAACTCACGATCACGGCTGCGAACCGCGGCCCGTCGCGCAAACTCGCGCGGGTCGTGCGTCCCAACAGAGTAATGGCGGTGAAGTCGCGCAGTGCCGCGCAGTTCACTGCGGCAACGGGATTTCTCCGGAGCAGCTCATGCCGCCAGTTGCCGATATATCGCGACGTACTTCTCACCCTGCCGTTCCCAGGAGAAGTCTTTCGCCATGCCGTTGCGCACGATCTGCCGCCACTCCTCGGGTTGCGCGTGCAGGTCGAGCGCCGTGTTGAGTGCCCATTCGAGCGCCTCCGAATCGAAGTCGCTGAATACGATGCCGGTGCCTGCGCGCGAATCAGGGTCGTACCCCTCCACCGAGTCCGCGAGGCCGCCCGTGCGCCGCACGATCGGCACGGTGCCGTATCGCAGGCTGTACATCTGGTTGAGTCCGCACGGCTCGTAGAGCGAGGGCATCAGGAACATGTCGCAGGCGGCCTCGATCCAGTGCGACAGCTCATCGTCGTAACCCCGCCGAAACACCACTCTTTCGGGGAAGCGCCGCTCGAGCTCGGCTAGGAAGCGCTCGTATTGCGGCTCGCCGCTCCCCAGCGCCACGAAGCCCAGATCTCGCCATTCCAACACCTGCGGCAGCGATTCGAACATCAGCTCGATGCCCTTCTGCGCGGCCAGCCGGCTGACCATGCCCGCGAGCGGTGTCGTCACGGGCAAGCTCAGGCCCAGCCGCTCGATGAACGCGCTCTTCAGTCCCGCCTTGATCGAAAGAGTGTCCGCGCCGTAATGCTGCGGCAGGTATCTGTCAATGCGCGGATCCCACACCTGGTAGTCCACGCCATTCAGGATTCCCGTCAGCGCCTCCCCGCGCATGCGCAAGGAGTCCTGCAGGCCCATCCCGTACTGATCCGTGCAGATCTCGCTGGCGTGTGTGGGACTGACTGTGGTGATCGCGTCCGCGTACAGAATCCCATGGCGCAGCGGGTTGATCTTGCCCGTGCGCAGATCGTCCTGGTGCAGCAGGTAGCTCTTGGGACCGAGCTCCAGGTCCGCGATGGCCGCGGACGAGAAAATTCCCTGGTAGCCGATGTTGTGGATCGTCAGTACCGAGCGCGTGCGCGCGAAAAGCGGGTCGCCCGCGAGCAGCGCCTTGACGAACAGTGGCCCGAAAGCCGTGTGCCAGTCGTTGCAATGCAGAATCTGCGGCGGCCAGCCCATGCGCTGACAGGCAGCCAGGACCGCCCGGGTGAAGGCCAGGAACCTCAAGTGCTCGTCCGGATCGGTCGTGTAGATCACCGGCCGCCCATAGAGCACCGGGCAGTCGATCAGGTACACCCGAGCTTCGGACCCGGGAAGCCGGGTCGTACCGACCGAGAAGACATAGTGATGCGGGCCGATCTGCAGCGGCACGTGCTGCAGCTCATCGACGGGCTGCACCGGGAATCTCGCGCGGTCTATGGACGCATAGAGGGGCGTGAAGAGCCGGACATCGTGACCGGCGCCAGTCAGGTATTTCGCCAGCGCGCCGGCGACATCTGCGAGCCCGCCGGTCTTGGACAGCGGCGCCACCTCTGCGGCGAGCAGACAGATGGCCAAACTCATGCGGCCCGCCAGCGGGCTATCATTGCGTCCGCGTCCGCGAGCCTTACCTGTCCAACAATGCAACGCTTTCTCATAGGACTCACGCTCACTCTGTTGCTCATCGTCTCGATCGGTATCGGTGTCGCCGTGGCCCGGTGGCCGGAGTGGCGGCACCTGGTCTTCTAGGGCCTGACCCCCCGTACGGAGTGTCAATCCGTCGCGGCTCTATTTAAGTTATTGATTTTTAAGGGTCTCTATCCTCTGGAGGCCGGCCGCGCCGCCGCTCCCTGGTAGACTATGCCCATCCTCCCGCCCCCGGCCACCCCCATCCGGGCATCGATGCGCTCCTTTCGGGGCACCATCAGGGCTGCTTTGGCCTGGCGCGGAGCGGACGGACGGGAAGAGATCATGTCGGCCTCGCCTTACAAACAGCTAGAGCAGGAGTTCAAGCGACTACACGCCTTTCGGGGGGCTCTGTCGGTTCTTCGTTGGGACGCTGCCGTGATGATGCCGCGTGGCAGTGCGGATGTGCGCGGCGAGCAGCTTGCCGCGCTGGAGACGGAGTACCACGCGCTGCTCACCGCGCCGCGCATCACCCGCCTGCTCGACCGCGCGCAAGCCAATATCCAGGGACTGCAGGACTGGCAGGTGGCGAACCTGCGCGAGATGCGCCGCCAGCGTGACCATGCGATCGCAACACCGGTATCGCTGATTTCCCGGCTCGCGCGCGCCACCTCGCGGGCCGAGGTTCGCTGGCTCGAGGCCCGCCAGCAGGGCAAGTTCGAGCTGTTCGCGCCGCATCTGGAAGAGGTCGTACACCTGGTCCGCGACAAGGCGGCGCTGCTCGGACAGGCCTTGAACCTGGCGCCCTACGACGCGCTGGTGGATGAGTTCAGCCCGGGCATCACCACGGCCGACATCGACGCGATGTTCAAGGGCCTTTCCCGGCGGCTCCCCTCGCTCATCCGCGAGGCAATCGCCGCTCAGGAGAGCCGCCCGCCCGCGCCGCTCGATGCTAAATTCCCGGCTGGCAAGCAGCGGGCGCTCATCGTCGAAGTGATGAAGCAGATCGGCTTTCCTTTCGACCGCGGGCGCCTCGATGACAGTGAGCACCCCTTTACCGAGGGCGTCCCCGGTGACATCCGCGTCACGACCCGCCTCGATCCCAATGACCTCTTCTCGGGGCTCCTCGGTGCGCTCCACGAGACCGGCCACGCAATGTATGACCTGGGCCTGCCGCAGGACTGGCGCGACCAGCCTGTCGGCCGCGATCGCGGGATGGCGCTGGAGGAAAGCCAGTCCCTGCTCACGGAGATGATCATCTGTCGCAGCCGCCCGTTCGTGCGCTACGTGCAGCCGCTCATCGTGAAGCATTTCGGCCTCAGCGGACCGGAATGGGACGTTGAGAACATCTACGCTCATCTCACGCGCGTGCGCCGGGGGCTGATTCGAGTGGATGCCGACGAGCTCACGTACCCCCTGCACATCATGCTGCGCTACGAGCTCGAGAAGGAGCTGTTGAGCGGCTCGCTTGCGGTAAGAGATCTGCCGGACGCCTGGAACACTGGAATGGAGGAGCGTCTGGGCATCCGGCCGGGAAACGACAGCGAAGGCTGCCTCCAGGACGTGCACTGGGCCGTCGGCTCTTTCGGCTACTTTCCCTCGTACGCCTTGGGCGCGGTCATCGCCGGTCAGCTCTACGAGAGCCTGCGCAAGGAGGTACCGGCGCTGGATGAGCAGCTCGCGCGCGGCGAGTTCTCGGGCCTCCTGGCCTGGCTGCGCACCCACGTGCACGGCCTCGGCTCCTTGCTGCCGGTGCAGGATCTGCTGCGCGGCGCCACCGGCAAGCCCGTGTCCGCCTCAGCTTTCATCCGCTACGTCGAGGCGAAGTATCTTGAAGCGGCGCCCAGCGAGGCGGCCGCGTAGATGCCCGGCAGCCTTCCGAGAGCCGCGCACGGGACGACAAAAATGCCACCGCCAGACGGAAGGCCGTCGCGCACGCTCGCGCGGCTGCAGGCCCGCCTGCGCGGGTCGGTGGGAAAGGCGATCCAAGACTTCGGCATGATTGCGCCCGGGGACCGGGTCATGGTTTGCCTGTCCGGGGGCAAGGACTCCTATACCCTGCTCGACATCCTCCTGTCGCTCAAGCGTAGCGCGCCGGTCGCGTTCGACCTCCTCGCCGTCAATCTCGACCAGAAGCAGCCGGGGTTTCCCGAGCACATTCTGCCGGAGTACCTGACTTCGCTCGGAGTCCCGTTCCACATCATCGAGCAGGATACCTACAGCGTCGTCAAGCGGGTGATCCCCGAGGGCCGCACCCTCTGCGGGCTGTGTTCCCGCCTGCGCCGCGGCGCGCTCTACCGATTTGCCGCGGAGAACGGCATCACCAAGATCGCCCTGGGGCATCACCGCGACGACATCGTCGCGACCCTTTTCCTCAATCTGTTCTTCGGCGGCCGGCTCAAAGCCATGGCGCCCAAGCTTCTCTCCGACGACAGCCGCCACATCGTCATTCGCCCCCTGGCCTACGTCGCGGAACGCGACATCGAGCGCTACGCTCGCGGCCGTCGTTTCCCCCTCATACCTTGTACCCTATGCGGCTCGCAGGACAATATGCAGCGCGTCGCCATCAAAAACATGCTCGCCGCCTGGGAGCACGCCCATCCCGGCCGCACCGAGAGCATCTTCTCCGCCCTGCGCCATGTCGAGCTCGAGCACCTGGCCGACCCGCGCCACTTCGACTTCACGGCTCTCGATGAGCGGCGCGTGCGAACTCAATCCGCACAGGCCGGGGCCGCGCACGTTGCCGCGATGACCATGGAAGAAGAGGATGCCTTGATAGAGGCTGCGATTCCACGCCCATAATCGGCAATGGCAGTCGCTCCGCCGCTCCCCAACACCTACTGGGCTCTCCCCGGCCTGCTCCTCGCCGGCGAGCACCCTTGCGGCCTCACCGCCGAAGCCACCCGCCAACGCCTCGGCATCCTCCTCGCCTGCGGGATCGAGTGCTTTCTCGATCTCACCCAGCCGAGCGAGATCGACTCCTACGATCAGGCGCTTCCTCTCAACGTCGAGTACCTCCGCAAGCCCATCCGTGACCACGGTCTTCCCGAGAGGCGCGAGCACATGATGGAGATCCTCGACTGCCTGCACGAGGCACTGGGCTCCGGCAGGGCCGTGTACGTGCATTGCCGTGCCGGCATCGGCCGCACGGGGACGGTGGTCGGGTGCCTGCTCGTCGAGCGCGGTCTAACCGGTGAGCAGGCGCTCGATGAGCTGTCGCGGCTCTGGCAGCAAAGCGAGCGCTCGAAGCTTTGGCCGAGCGTGCCGGAAACGGAGGCCCAGACCGGCTACGTGCGCCTGTGGAAGGCGCGCAAGCTGAACTTCGCGCTCGCCGCCCCCCTCGCGCCACCCCTCGGAGGTTCCGGGCCCAAGACGGCACCTGCGGCGCCCGCTCCGGACCCGCTGTTGGATCCGGCCACGCTTGCCGCGGCCCGGAGCCTGCGCGAGCGGTTCCTGGGCGCCTTGATCGGCCTCGCCACGGGTGATGCCGTTGCTGCCCCGACCCAGTACCGCCGACGCGGCACCTTCACCGCGGTTGGCGATCTGCTCGGCGGGGGCCCGTTCGCGCTGCCCCGCGGCGGCTGGAGCGACGATACGGCGATGGCGCTGTGTCTCGCGGACAGCCTGCTGGCCACCGACGGCTTCGATGCCCGCGACCAAGTGAAGCGCTACGGGCGCTGGCAGCGCGAAGGCTATCTTTCGGCGACCGGTCAATGTCTCGGCATCACGGCAAGCACTGCGCGCGCCCTCGCCGTGGCGCAGTGGCGGCGCCAGCTCTTCTCCGGCTCGCACGTTCCCGACCAGCTCGACCCCGAGCCGCTCTCGCGGGTGGCGCCGGTGGTGATGTTCTTCTTCGCCGCGGAAGAGGAGGCCGTCCAGCTCGCCAGCGAGGCGGCGCGAACTACCTGCCAGGCTCCAGCGGTCCTCGCCGCCTGCCGCGATCTCGCGCGCGCTCTTTTTCTGGCGTTGTCAGGACGGCCGAAGGCGCAGATCCTCGCTGCGGTCGCCACTGCGGCCAGGCGCCGGCCGAGAAGCGGCGCGGCGTCCGAGGCCCTCGCCGTCGCACTCGAAGCCTTCGCGGCGACCGGCAATTTCCGCGACGCCGTGCTCCATGCGGCCAATCACGGGGGCAATTCGGACGTGGCGGCTGCTGCCTGTGGTCAGCTCGCCGGCGCCCACTACGGCGCGGCCGCGATCCCGGCCCCCTGGCGGCAGTGCCTCGCGCACCGCGATCTCATCGAGACTTACGCCGATCGCCTTCTGCAGCACGCTCTGCTCGAGATGGGTTAGGCTTGCGGGCCCGTGGCCCCGAAAGCGATCAAGAAAGCCGGCACCGGCCGCCCTTTGCCGGCAGGCTCGAAACGGCTACGACGGCCGGCTGCTGACAAAATCGCCCGAGGCGATTTTGGTCGCGCATCGGCGCCGAAGGGACGAGGCGCAGGACGGGCCGCGCAAAGCGCCGGGAGCGACTTTCAACCCGTCAAAAAACAGGCATGGACTCGTCTTCCTGACGCGAGCCTGCTGTCGTTGCGCTTCTGCGATCTGGGTCTTCGGGTTCAGGGCTCGCGGCTCGAGCGTCGCGTACAGCGGCTCTATTCTGAGCTCGAGGCTCGAGGCATCAGCTTCCACCCGCACGTGTGGCTGTCCGAAGAGTGGTTCTCGCCGGATGGCGTCCCCGGTCTCGCGATCCCTTTCTATTTGGCGCACCCCCGTTTGGAGCGCCTCGAGCGCCGCATCATGCGCGAAGCGGAGGGCGGCAACACGCGCTGGTTCATGCGCATCCTGCGCCACGAAGCAGGACATGCACTCGACAACGCTTACAGGCTTCGTCGCCGCAAACGCTGGCGCGAGATCTTCGGTCCCGCCTCGCTGCAATATCCCGCGCGGTACAAGGCACGGCCCGGCAGCCGGCGCTACGTACACCACCTGGGAGAGTGGTATGCGCAGTCACACCCGACGGAGGACTTCGCAGAAACGTTCGCCGTCTGGCTGAAGCCGCGATCCGGGTGGCGCAAGAGCTACGCTGACTGGCCGGCCTTCCAAAAGCTGAGCGCCGTCGACGCGCTGCTTGCGCAGGTTCGGGGGCGCCGCCCGCCGGTGCGCAATCGCATCCGCGTAGAGCCCATCGAGACGAATACCCGCACGCTGGCCCAGCATTACCGGCGCAAGCTCGCCCGGCAGCGCTACTACCGCCGCGGCTTGGCCGATGAATATCTGCACAGGTTGTTCGCGCCGGCGCCGCCGCGCCGCGCCGCTACCCGCGCGGCAACTCTCTTGCGCGCCAATCGTAAATTGCTGATTGCGTCCGTGTCGCGCGAGCTGGGCCTTGAGCGTTATAGTGTGCAGCAGATCGTCCGGATGCTCATCGAGCGCAGTGACACCTTGAAGCTTTATGTCCGCGGCAGCCGCCGCGATGCCATCCGCAGTGCCCGATGGCTGCTCGAGCGGCTTGCGAGCCTCTACGCGCAAGGCGAGACTCCCCACCTGCGACTATGAGAAAACTGCGCACGCTCGTCGTCGTGCACGCGAGCCTGGTGCCGCCGGAATCTCTCGAGGGACACAACGACAAAGAGGTCGAGGAGTGGCGTACCGAATACGACGTCACGAGCACGCTGCGCGCTAGCGGACACGACGTCCGCTGCCTCGGTGTCCTCGACAGCCTCACCGAGATGCGTAGCAGCATTGCCGACTGGAAACCCGACATCGTCTTCAACCTGCTCGAGGAATTCAACGGCATCGTCACATATGACCAGCACGTGGTCGCCTTTCTCGAGTTGCTGCGCCAACCCTACACGGGCTGCAATCCCCGGGGTCTGCTGCTCTCGCGTGACAAACCACTGTGCAAGCAGCTCCTCGCCTTCCATCGCATTCCGACACCACAGTTCGCCGTCTTCCAAAAGGGCGCGCGCATCCATGTTCCGCGCAAGCTCCGCTTCCCGCTCTTCGTGAAGTCGACCGTCGAAGATGCTTCGCTCGGTATTGCGCAGGCGTCGGTGGTGGAGGATGCAGCGCGGCTCAAGGAACGGATCGAGTTCGTCCAGGAGCAAATCGGTTCCGACGCGCTTGTCGAAGAGTACATCGAGGGCCGCGAGCTCTACGTCGGAGTGACGGGCAACGACCGGCTGACGCGTCTGCCGGTGTGGGAGATGGTGTTCGGCTCGATGCCCGACTCCCTGGCCGCAATCGCCACCCGCAAGGTGAAATGGGACAAGCGATATCAGACGAAGTACGGCATCACGACCCGCGCCGCGGAGGATCTGGCACCGGCCGTGCTCACGCGCCTCGACAAGCTCTCTCGCCGGATATACCGGGCGCTGGGGCTCTCGGGCTGCGCCCGCATGGATTTCAGGGCCACCGCCGGCGGCGAGGTCTATGCGCTCGAAGCCAACGCGAATCCCAATCTGGAAGCGGCCGAAGATTTCGCCGAGTCCGCGCGCGCGGCCGGCATCAGCTATCCGGATCTGCTGGAGCGGTTGATGTCGTTGGGGATGTCGTACCGGGCTGAATGGCGCGCTACGTATGGGTAGGACACCCTCACCCCACCTCGCTCTGGGGAAGCGTCCAGGGCTCCGCCTTGGCGGCCGCGAGCCACGACTGCAGAGTGGCATCCTCGAGTGCCGCAGCCATGTACCAGCGTGCCGTCTGCGAGATCCGGGCGGCGCCGTAGGTGTTGAAGCGCAGCACCACGGGCGCATACATCGCATCTGCGACGGAATACTCCCCGAAGAGCCAGGGCCCCGCGGCGCCGAAGCGCCGGCGGCAGTCGTTCCATATCTCGTCAACCCGATCGATGTCCGCCTCCAGGCTCAGCGTGAGGACCGTGTGGCGGTTGCGCGCGCGCGCATTCATCGGCCATTCCGTGCGCAGATTGGCGAAGCCCGAATGCATTTCCGCGCAGACCGAACGTGCAACGGCGCGAGCGGCCCGTTCCTGCGGCCAGCCGCGCCCTGTGAGCTCCGCCACGTATTCACAGATTGCCAGGGAGTCCCAGACGCAGAGGTCACCATCGAGCAGCACGGGGACTCGCCCACTCGGCCCGTACTTCTCGATCTCGTCTTTCGTCGTGGGCGTGTCCAGCCGGATCAGAACCTCGCGGAATTCGACACCGAGGCGCTTGAGGAGCATCCACGGCCGCAGCGACCACGACGAGTAGTTCCTGTTGCCGATCACCAGAGTCAGATCCGACATGGAATGGTAACCTTCACAGCATGACGACGGGAACCTTGAGCTTAGGGTCCGCCGCTTTCCGGGCGGCCGGGCTCGGCGACTTGCACGCGATCGCCTTCGATCTCGATAATACACTGTGGGATGTTGGTCCGGTGATCGTTCACGCGGAGCAGTGCCTGCTCGCTTGGCTGCGCGAGCACTGCCCGCGGATCATTGAGCGGGTCTCGCTCGAGGAAATGCGCGGTGCGCGCGAGCGGCTTGCCCGTAGCGAGCCTCACAATGCCCACGACTTCACCTACCTGCGCATCACCGCGCTGGCCGCGCACGCTCGCGACTGTGGATATGGCGAAGAAGTGGCCGATCGCGCTTTCCAGGTATTCTTCGCCGCACGCAACCAGCTGCAGACTTACGCCGACGTTCAGCCCGCGCTGCAACGCCTGCATGCGCACTACACGCTCGCGTCCCTCAGCAACGGGAATGCGGACCTCGACCTGATCGGACTCGGCCCGCTCTTCAGCGTCTCGCTGAACGCGCGCCAGATCGGTGTCGCGAAACCGCATCCTCGTTGCTTCCAGCAGCTTGTGCGTGACCTGCGTCTCGATCCCCACGACATCCTCTATGTCGGCGATGACCCATTCCTGGACGTCAATGCGGCACGCGAGGCCGGCCTGCGCACCGCCTGGATGAACCGCAGCCAGGCGCCCTGGCCGGCCCACCTGGAGCCAGCCGACGTCGATGTTGCCGACTGCCTGCGCCTGGCCGAACTGTTAGCAGTCGACACTCTCAGCTGCCAAAGCTGAACGCCAAATAGATACGACCCCGCCGGCGCTCGAAAGCCAGCCAATGAGCGGCCCAGGCCGCTCCTGGGCTGCGAGATCGAACGAGTCACAGGCCTGGCCGCGCACATCGCCGGGAGCGATTTGCGCCAATGGACAATACATCACGGTATTCACCCGATAGGTGAGGTGAACTTTAGGCGTGTCCTGCCGTTTTATTCCTTAGGAGGCGTGCTCAGGAGGTCTTAACAGCCATGTCTGACGCTCACTCATCCAGCCGGGTGCAGCCCGTCGTCAACCTGAAGGAATACTTCAGGGACGCCCTGCACGGCGCGCTCGCCACTCAGCAGCTCTCGGTCGAGGACCAGACCGAGCACTACGTCGTCAACCTGTTGACTCTATTCGCCCGTTCCGAGGCTTTGTTTGACAGCACTCCCGAGGGCCCGCGCCTGAAGCCGCTCGTCGTCATGCTGTCCGAGGCGCTCGAGGCGCGCTCCACCGGCGACCGCAACCGCAACCTGCAACGGCTGGGCGACGTCTCGCTCTTCGTGGCAGGGTTTTTTGCGCAAAGCTTTGCGCGCAAGCTGATCGATATCGACTACCACATCGCGATGGGGGGGCGCGCCTACGGCGTCCTCGCCGAAGCGCTGTCCCGGGGCAGGGGCCGGGTCCTCGGCGACGTGTTCGCCGAACTGTCGCAGAAATTCCAGCCCATGGTCGATGCGCTCAACGAGCTCGCGGAGACCGCCTATACGCATTCCGACAAGGACATCCTGCGTCTGTACGAGATCTGGCTCAAGACCGGCAGCCGGCGCTGTTACGCGCTGCTCAAGCGCCTCGGGGTCGATCCGACCGTGGCCGCCGGAGCGCAGCTCGCGCACTGATTCCGTGATCCTCACGCAGCTGCAGCAACTCATCGGCGGCATATACGACGTGAGCATCGCTCACGACGTCTATGACTTCCTCGTCACTGACCGCAAGCGTCTGCCGGAATCGGTGCGGGCCAGGGTTTCGGAGGAGGATCTCATCGTCGCGCAGCCCGCGACCGCCGGCGAGGAAGCGGGGGTCTCGCTCTACCTCGATGCGCAGCTGTTGGAAAGACTGCGGCGCGAAGACCCGATGGTGCGCCTGCACGACGGCAACGTCGCGGACTATTGCAAGGCGCTCGAAGGGGTCAGTCACTTCCTCTACCTCGCCTGGAACGCCGACCACGACCGTCCCGTCTCGATCCTGGAGCTCGAAATGCAGGCGGAGGTGGACAAGTACGTCGCCAGCTACTGGCTGCTCCGCCGCCAGCTGCCGGGCCGGTTTCCGGCAGAGCTGCGCCGCATTCTTTTCGAGCGCGCGCACATCGATCCACGGCTCGCAGACGGGCGCGAGGACCTCTACCGCGAAGCCAGTCGTTACGCGGAGAAGTTCTGCCGCCGGCTCGAGCATTCGCTGCGCCGTGCCGGGGCCGCCACGGAGGGGGAGGTGCTCAGCGAGCTGCGGCGGTTCTACCGCCTCAGCAATGCGCGCAAGCTCACGCACATCGAGCGGTCCGCCTGACGATTCCGCGGGGGGTCGGGTCGAGGGCCTGCCGGGCGACGGTGGATGCGGCGCTTCCTGCGTGAGAAGTGTCCATCGGAAGTCGTGCCCCATCGAAGGGTCGAGCGGGCGGGAGCTACTGCCCGTCCTCGCCGTTGCGCTTGCGCTCCTCGAGCTCGCGCATCATCTTGATCCACTCGGAAAGCTTGCGCAGGTCGGTGCGTGTCGTGTTGCCGGTCTTGCGCGCGGCGCCGGTGGCGTTCGAGTACGGATCGTAGGCGCTGCGCTGCGTATCCAGCTGCAATTCACCGGAGTCGCCCTGGATCTCGAGCTTCGGGCGCTTTATCAGGTCCGCAGGTGCGTCGACCCATTCGACGTAAGCGTTCCCGCGCTCGTCGTGGCGGATCTGGGAGAGCCGGCGGCGCTCGCCAGTGCTGTCCTGCTGGCGGTGTTCCGCGCAGTCGATCTTTTTGGTACTGGCGTCCAAGGAGCAGTGCAAACGGCAATCCGCGGTTTGCGGACGAATAGACCTTAGCAGCGCGTCTGTCGCTGTTCCGAGACAGCCGTCACGAATCAGCCCGGGGCCACTTCTGGCGGTGCGCGGGTACGGACATAACGTGCCCGGATCAGCCCCATGGCCGTCTTGCCATCGCGGATCTGCCCGCTCTCCGCCCAGTCGCACGCCTCACGGAAGGGCACCCAGTGAACCTCGATCACCTCTACCTGCTCATGCGCGACCGCTGCCGGCTCCACGCCCGTCGCAAGAAAGAGATGCAGCACCTCGGTGAAGATCCCTGGAGAGCTGAGGTAGGAGCCGAGGCTGCGCCATTCACGTGCGCTCACGCCCGCCTCTTCGATGAGCTCGCGCCGGGCGGTCACGAGCGGCGGCTCGTCCGGTTCCAGCTTTCCCGCCGGCAACTCCCACAGCCAGCCATTGGCGACATAGCGATATTGCCGCAGCAGACACACGCGCTCCTGCGCGTCGATTGCGACTGCCGCCGCGCCGCCGGGATGGTGAACAACCTCGAGCGAAGCCATATGTCCGTTGGGCAGCCGGACCTCGTCGGTGGTGAGCGATATGATTCGTCCACGAAAGTGCGTCGTCTGCCTCTCAGGTGTCATCGGTGCCGAGCCTAGCATGCTTACACTTTGGAACGTCTCGGGCTTGCAGGGCAATTGCGCAAGCACTGTACGTTGGGCACGTGACGGCATTCAGTGACAGCAGGTCACCCGATTACGTATAGTCCCCCGCCGTCATGTCGACGGCGTCACACTTAGCAAAGCTCAACGGCCCCCAGCGCCGTGCGGTGACCTATGGCGAGCCGCAGCCGGATGGTGCCGGCACGCCGAAGGGGTTCAAGTCCGGCCCGCTGCTGATCGTCGCGGGGGCGGGGACCGGCAAGACCGATACCCTGGCCCACCGCGTCGCGCATCTCGTCATCCATGGAGTGGATCCCGCACGCATCATGATGCTGACCTTCACCCGACGAGCCGCGACGGAGATGCGCCGGCGCGCGTACGAGCTTGCCAAATCGACGCTGAACGAGACATTCGGCGGAGTCAGCCAGAGCATCCTGCAACGCATGAGCTGGGCCGGCACCTTCCATTCCGTCGGCAACCGCCTCCTGCGCCACTATGCCCGGCATCTGAAGATCGATCCGCAGTTCAGCGTGCTCGACCGCGGCGACTCCGCCGACCTGATCGACACCTTGCGCCAGGAGGTCGGGCTCGCGCAAAAGGAGCAGCGCTTTCCGCGCAAGGACACCTGCCTGCAGATCTATTCCCACCGCGTCAACACCCAGCGCCCGCTCAAGGAGACGCTCGAAGCGCAATTCCCCTGGTGCGCACAGTGGGAATCGGACTTGACGCGGCTCTATCGCGCATACGTCGAGCGCAAGCAGCGCAACAGCCTGCTCGACTATGATGACCTGCTGCTTTACTGGCAGATCATGATGTCCCATCCGCAGCTCGCCGCCCACGTAAGCGGCCACTTCGATCATGTGCTGGTCGACGAATATCAGGACACCAACAAGCTGCAGGCGGAGATCCTGCACGCCTTGCGGCCCGATGGTGCCGGGCTCGCCATCGTAGGCGACGACGCGCAGGCGATCTATTCGTTCCGCGCCGCTGCGGTGGAGAACATCCTCGGCTTCCCCGACCGCTTTACGCCGCGGGCGGAGGTGATCACGCTGGCACAAAACTACCGCTCCACCCAACAGGTTCTCGACGTCGCCAACGCGGTCATGGCAGAGGCGTCTCGCCAGCACCGAAAGCATCTGTTGTCGAGCCGCGGCGAAGGACCGCGGCCGCGCCTCGTCACCGTGGAAGACCTGCAAACGCAGGCGGAGTGTGTCTGCAGCGAGGTGCTGAAGCGCCGCGAAGCCAATGTGCCGTTGCGCAAGCAGGCGGTGCTCTATCGCTCCTCGAGCCACAGCGATGTTCTCGAGATCGAGCTCGGACGGCGTCAGATCCCGTTCGTGAAGTACGGCGGCCTCAAGTTCCTCGAGGCTGGGCACATCAAGGATCTGCTGGCCGTGCTGCGCTGGGCCGACAATTCCCGCAACAGCCTAGCGGCCTTCCGCACGCTGCAGCTTCTGCCCGGTATGGGACCCGCCAACGCGCGCCGCGCGCTCGATCACCTCGAAGCCAACGGCGGCTCGCTTGTCTGCCTGCAGGGCTTCACGCCGCCGTCCGGAGCGGCCCAGGACTGGCGCAAGCTGCTCGAGCTGCTCTTCGCGCTCGCGGATCCGCAGCGCCCGTGGAACGGACAGGTGCATCTCGCCCGGGAATGGTATCGCCCGCACTTCGAGCGGCAATTCGAGCACTTTCATACGCGCCTCGGCGATCTCGACCAGCTCGAAGTACTCTCCAGCCAATATCCGTCCCGCGAGCGCTTCCTGACCGAGCTCACCCTCGATCCCCCAAATGCCACCAGCGACCTCGCGGGCCGGCCCGCGCTCGATGAGGACTACCTCATCCTCTCCACCATCCACTCCGCCAAAGGCATGGAGTGGGACACTGTCTACCTGCTCAACGTGGTCGACGGCAGCTTTCCCAGCGAGTTCGCCACCGGCAAGCCCGAGCTGATCGAGGAGGAGCGGCGCCTGCTGTACGTCGGCCTCACTCGCGCTCAAAACGACCTTCTGCTGCTCGCGCCCCTGAAGTTCCACCTGACGGCCCAACATCGCCTCGGCGACGCTCATGTCTATGGCGGCCGCAGCCGCTTCCTCACCGAAAAGGTGCTGAAGACGCTCGAAGCCACCGCCTTCCACGGCTCCCGCCCGGCCGGCGAAGTGTTGATGACGGCGGAGAGCGGCGACGCCGCCCTGGATGTGAGCGCCCGCCTGAAAGAGATGTGGTAGCTGCAGCCCGATTCCGCTGAAGCGGCGGAGCCGTTACTTGCCGGGTTTCACGAACTTCAAGGTGAATCGGTCGCTCTCGCCGATGGCTTGGTACCGCGCGCGATCGATATTCCCCAGCCGGTAATCCGGCGGCAGCGCCCACACGCCGGCGGGGTAGTTCTTGGTATCCTTCGGGTTGGCATTCACCTCCGAAGTCGCGACCAGCCTGAACCCCGCGGCCTCGATCATCCGGATCGCATAGTCCTGCCTGACATAGCCGCTCTTCGCCCGCGGATCCTGCGGCGCGGCCGGATTCCCTCGGTTGTCCACCACCCCAAACACCCCGCCCGGCGCCAGCACGCGATATAGGGTGGCGAGCGCCTGCTGCGCATCCCCGAGCGCCATCCATTCATGCAGGCCGCGGAAGCTCAGCACCATGCTCGCCGAGCCCGGCGGCAGCACATCGGTCCCATCCAGCGGAAAAGTCACTACCTGCACTGCGCCGTACAGATCCCGGCGAGAGGCGAGGAGCCGGCGGTAGTTGGCGAGGCGCGCCGTGAGGAAACGGCTGCCCGGGTCGGGCGCGATGACACCGGCGTAGTACCGTCCCCTGCCGTGCACGAGTGGCGCGATAATCTCCGTGTACCAGCCCGATTCCGGCCAAACCTGCAATACCCGCGTGTTCGGACGGATGCCGAAAAAGAGGAGCGTCTCCTTGGGATGTCGGTACGGGTCGCGGCTACGGTCGGCTACCGTGCGCTGGTTACCCGCGAGGATGGCATCGAGGGCATTTGCGGTCGGCTCCCGGCCGCCCGTCGTGGTGCACCCCGCGACCAGTCCCCCGGCACTCAGGAGGCACATGAGGGCGATGGCGGTGGTTCGCGACGGCGTGTACATGGGTGCGTAATTCTGGAGGGGGGCCGGAACAAAAAAAACCCCGCCGGAGCGGGGCTTGTGCAAAGGCGTATAGCGGACGCTGGTTTCAGCGTCTGAACGGACCGCCGCCCTGGCGTGCGCGCGGTGCACGCTCCTGGGCCTCGTTGACCCGTAGCGCCCGGCCGTCCATCTGAAAGCCGTTCAGGGCCTGGATCGCCCCCTGGGCCTCGCTCTGCGGCATCTCGACGAAACCGAAGCCGCGTGGGCGGCCGGTTTCCCGATCATTGATGAGCTTGACCGATTCCACCTTGCCGTGACGCTCGAACAGCGCTTTCACATCCTGCTCGGTGGCATTGAAGGGCAGATTGCCCACGTAGATCGTCGTCATCCGGGAGTCTCTCTTCGCAATGCGCACAGCGGCGACCCGCGCGAGGCGGTCGCATGTGCCGCGTGATCATGGATTACGTGACTGGGAAGGGATTCGAACCAAACAACGGAACTCAAGCGTGCGGATACCAACGCTCCAGCATGCTACTCCTGTCTGTTTATGGGCGCAAAGTCGGCTTCGCCGCTTTGCGCGGCCCCGTGACTCTCTCCCGGGGAGCGGCCCTGGGCCGCTTTATGATTCGCTTTCGAACGGCGCTCCGGGAAAGTCCCTTCGGCCGACCGATCCGTTGCTTTCGAACAACGCAGGGAGCGGCCCCGGCTTGTCAGCTGCCGGCCGGCTCCAGGTAGGCATACCCGTCGAGCTCGCTCTCGTAGAAGCGCTTCAGCATCTGGCTTTCCGCGATCGTCATGCGCCCATCCCGGATGGCCCGCTCGCAATCGCGCGCCAGGGCGGGGTAGAGTTCTGCGACGTCATACTCCATGTACTCGAGCACCTTGTTGGCCGTGTCGCCTTTGACGATCTCCTCGATCCACCATCCCCCCTCGTCGTGCAGCCGCACGTGCACCACGTGGGTGTCGCCGAACAGGTTGTGCAGGTCCCCGAGGGTCTCCTGGTAGGCACCCACCAGGAAGACGGCCAGGTAGTATTTTTCTCCCGGCTTCAGCTCATGCAGCTCCAGCGTCCGCTTGATGTCCCGCAGGGACACGAAATGGTCGATCTTGCCGTCCGAGTCGCAGGTGATATCGGCCAGCACCCCCGTGCGTTCCGGCCGCTCGTTCAACCGGTGGATGGGCATGATGGGGAAGAGCTGGTCGATTGCCCAACTGTCAGGCAGCGACTGGAATACCGAGAAATTGCAGAAATACGTGTCCGAGAGGATCGACTCCAGTCCCTCGAGCTCCTCCGGCAGCCGCTCCAGCCGACGGCAGCAGTCGCGCACGCGGGCGCAGGTCGCCCAGAAGAGGCGCTCGGCCAGCGCGCGGAGCTCCAGCGACAGGAGGCCGAGGTTGAACATCTGTAGCACCTGATCGCGAGCCGTCAGAGCGTCGTGATAGCACTCCACCAGCCGCCGCTCGCTCACTGAGCGGAACGCCTCGAACAGGTCTCCGATGGGCTGCGGCAGCTCTTCTTCCCCCGCGTAGTCCTCATCCTCCCGCCCGGTCACGCGGAACTTGTCGAGCGCCGAGGAGCCCAGGGCATCGAACACCAGCACGCTGTGATATGCGGCGATCGCTCTGCCGGACTCGCTGATGATCATCGGGTGCGGAATGTCGCGCGCGTCGCAGACGCTGGCGATCCGGTAGACGACATCGCGCGCGTACTCGTTGAGGGTGTAGTTCATCGACGATGAGTAGTTCGTACCGCTGCCGTCGTAATCGACACCCAGGCCGCCTCCCACATCGATGTACTGCAGCCCCGCGCCCATCAGCTTCAGTTCCGCGTAGACGTGCGCCAGCTCGTTGATGGCATCCTTCACGCGCCGGATGTCCTGCAGCTGGCTGCCGGGATGGCAGTGCACGAGCTGCAGGCAGTCCAGCATCCCGCGCGCCTTCAGCGTCCCGAAGAGCTCCACGATCTCGGTGATGAAGAGGCCGAATTTCGACTTCTCGCCCGCCGACTCGCGCCAGCGGCCAGAGCCCTCGGTGAAGAGCTTCACCCGCACGCCGAGGCGCGGCCGCACTTGGTAGCGGTCGGCATGCTTCAAGATGAGGCCGAGCTCATCGAAGTTCTCGACGACGGGGATGATGGTCCGCCCCAGCTTGGTGGCGAGGGTCACGGCCTCGATGTAGCTGTCGTCCTTGAAGCCGTTGCAGATGATCAGCCGCTCCGGGGCGTTCTCGGTCATCGCCATCACCGCGAGGAGCTCCGGCTTCGAGCCGACCTCGAGGCCGAATCCGAACTCCTTCCCGTAGCGGTAGACCTCCTCGACGACCAGGCGCTGCTGGTTCACCTTGATGGGGAAGACCGCCGCATAGCGGTTGCGGTAGTCGTTTTCGGCGATCGCCTGCGCGAAAGCAGCGTGCAGATGCTTCAAGCGATGCGCCAGGATGTCGGAGAAGCGCACCACGACGGGCGTGGTCAGGTCACGAGCTTCCAGACCCTCGACGACGTCGTGGAGGTCGATGTCCCGCCCAGTCTGCGTGTCGGGCCGCACCACGACATGGCCGGCAGCGTTGATGCCGAAGTAACCCTTGCCCCACGCATTGACGTGGTAGAGCTCCAGGGAGTCCTCGATGCGCCAGGGCTGGGCAGGGTTGAACCTGCGAGCGCCGTTCAAAGCGCTCTTCGGGTCTACGGCCACGTGCGAGAGTCCGTTGTCCGTCTCGGTGAGTTCACTTGGCCGCGCACGATATCAAAACTGTGTGGCACGCGCGCGGCCGATCGGTTGGCAGTACACAGCGAGCCAGGACCGCTGCCTCGCCTGTCGTCCTTTAGCGTAAATCGTCGCGACGATTTACGCGAGACCCCACACATTTCGCCGCGGGCCAGGGAACGGCCCTGGCCTGTGATCTATTGGCGTAAATCGTCGCGACGATTTACGCGAGACCCTACACATTTCACCGCGGGCCAGGGAACGGCCCTGGCCCGCTACGCTTCAGTGGCGATGGGGCGCTTGGGGTCTTGGATCCATTCGCTCCAGGAGCCGGCGTAGAGGCGGGCGCCCTGGAGGCCGGCCACTTCCATAGCGAGCAGGTTGTGGCATGCGGTCACGCCCGAGCCGCACATGCAGATCACCGCATCGGGCGGCACGCCCCCGAGACTCCTGGCGAACTGCTGGCGCAGCGTGCCGCGGTCGAGGAATCGGCCGGCGGCGTCCAAGTTGCCGGTGAACGGATGGTTGCGTGCGCCGGGGATGTGGCCGGCGACCGGGTCGATCGTCTCGTTGCGGCCGGCAAAGCGATCGGTGCTGCGCGCATCGATCAACACGACGTCCGCGCAGGCCATTTGTCCCGAGGCGATCAGGTGTTCGAGCCCGGTGGTGCTCACCACCATTTCCTCGTCGGGCCGCGGGGCGAAGCGGCGCGCCGGCCTGCCCGGCTGCACCTGGGCCGCGGCGTTGGAAAGAGGCGCGGTATCGAGCGGCAGCCGCTCCTCCTGCCAGGCCGTGAGGCCGCCATCGAGTACGGCGACCCGCGTGTGTCCCAGCCAGCGCAGCAGCCACCACAGGCGCGCAGCGTATGCCCCGGAGCCCTGATCGTAAGCAACTACCTGCACCTGAGCATCGATACCCCACTGCCCGAGCCGCGCTGCGATGTCATCGACCGGCGGCAGCGGATGGCGTCCCGTCGAGGCAGACGTCTTCCCCGACAGGTCGTGGTCCAGATGTGCGTACAGGGCGTGCGGAATCCGGGCGCTCGCGTACGCCTCGAGGCCCCACTGCGGACGCATGAGATCGAAGCGGCAGTCGATCACGGCCAGATCCCGATCCTCGAGCCGCGCGGCAAGCTGCCGCGGAGTTATGAGCGTCGTCTGAGACATACCTGTTTTCTCCATCCCTAAAATTGGCGCAAAGGGCGGCATCCTGCCGCTTGCGCGGCCCGCCCCTTTACCGGGAATCATCCCGCGGCCCAGGGAACGGCCCTGGGCCGCCTATTGACTTGCTTTCGCTCCCTGCGTCTTTAGCTACAATTCCCACAAATGGCGATTGAACTCTATTGGGGGAGCGGCAGCCCGTACGCCTGGCGGGTGCTGCTGGCGCTCGAATACAAGCGCCTGCCCTACACGGCCCACCTGCTGCAGTTCTCGAAGCAGGAGCACAAATCGCCGCAGATGCTCCACATGAATCCGCGCGGCCGGGTCCCGGTCCTCAAGGACGGGGAGTACGTCTGCTTCGAGTCACTCGCCATACTCTACTACCTCGACCTGAAATATCCCGATCCGCCGATCTTCGGCCGCAGCCCCGAGGAAGCCGGCACCATCATGCGGGTCATCTGCGAGTACCAGGCCTACATCGAGCCGCACCTCGCGAGAATCGTCGAGGCGGTTTTCTCGAAGACGGTCGACCTGCGCAGCGACGCGATCACGCGCGCCATGCACGCGGCGGCGAGCGAAGCGCGCACGATCGAGGGTCGCCTGTCCAAATCCGAATGGGTGGTCGGCGAGAGTTACTCGGCCGTAGACATGGTGATCTTCCCCGGATTTCAGTTGCTGAAGCGCGCACTCGAGCGCCCGGAGGCGCGCGAGCTCGCCTCCCGCTTCATGCCCGTGGAAGTGAATTATCCCGCCGTCGCCCGCTGGGTCGCTCGCATCGAGTCTCTCCCTGGCTACGAGCGCACGTATCCGCCGCATTGGCGGCGTTGATACGGTAACCTATCGAGATCATGACCGAGCACAAGATCCACGTAGAGTTTCCCGGCCGCATTCTCATCGTCGGCTTCGGCAGCATCGGGCAGGGCGTCCTGCCTCTCATCCTCCGGCACATCGGCATCACGCCGGATCGCATCACCATCATCACCGCAGAGGACCGCGGTAACGCCGAGGCGGCGGACTACGGTATCCGCTTCATCAAGGAGCGCCTCACGCGCGAGAACTACCGCCGGGTGCTCAATCCGCTGCTCGGACGCGGCGACTTCCTGATCAACGTCTCCGTCGAGGTCTCCAGCATCGCGCTCGTCAAGCTCTGTTGGGACAAGGGAGCGATGTACCTCGATACCTGCATCGAGCCCTGGCCGGGCGGCTATACCGATCCGACCGTCCCGGCCGGCCGCCGCACCAACTACGCCTTGCGCGAGGAGGCGCTCGCCTTGCGTCCGGGCAACGCCCGCTCGCCGACCGCGGTGCTCACCCACGGCGCCAACCCGGGGCTGGTGTCGCACTTCGTCAAACAGGCACTGCTCGATATCGCCGCCGACGCCCAGGTGGATGCCGGTAACCCCGCCTCACGGGGCGACTGGGGCGAGCTCGCGCGCCAGCTCGGCGTCAAGGTGATTCACATCGCCGAGCGCGACACCCAGGTCGCGGGCGTGCCCAAGCAGCCCGGTGAGTTCGTCAACACCTGGTCGATAGATGGCTTCGTCAGCGAAGGCGCGCAACCGAGCGAGATGGGCTGGGGAACTCACGAGCGCAACTTTCCGCGTGATGGCAAGCGGCACGACTTCGGCTGCATGGCCGCGATCTACCTCATGCAGCCGGGCGCCGGTACACGCGTGCGGACGTGGACACCGCGAGCCGGACATTTCCATGGCTTCTGCATCACGCACGGTGAGTCCATCTCCATCGCGGACTACATGACCGTCCGCGACGGCGCACAGGTTGTATATCGCCCCACGGTCCATTACGCCTACCATCCGTGCGACTCCGCCGTGATGTCAGTGTATGAGCTGGCGGGGCGCAACTACGTGCAGCAGGAGCGCCAGCGCATCCTGATGGACGAGGTCGTGAGCGGCGTCGACGAGCTCGGCGTGCTGCTCGCCGGGCACAAGAAGAACGCCTACTGGTATGGCTCGCAGTTGCCCATCGAGGAAGCGCGCAAGCTCGCTCCCTACAATAACGCAACCAGCCTCCAGGTCACCGTGGCGGTGCTCTCGGGCGTGGTGTGGGCAATGGAAAATCCGAACTGCGGCATCGTGGAGCCGGACGAGATCGATTTCCGGCGCAACCTCGAGATCTGCATGCCGTATCTCGGGCCGGTCGTTGGCCGTTACACCGACTGGACGCCGCTGCACGAGCGCGAGCGGTTGTTCCCCGAAGACCTCGACAAAACCGATCCCTGGCAGTTCAAGAACGTCCGCGTGGCCTGGTAGTGTTCGTCGGTTGGCTGCCAAAAATCACATGGAGCGATTTTGCACGCCTGGCCCGGCCAGTCGGGCCCGTAAGGGCCGAGGCGCAGGGATTGCGCTGGCCTCTCGAGGTCATGCGTCTCGCGGATATTTGATCTCGACGATGATCAGCGTGCGGGTCCCGCCTGGCACCTCCACGGTAACCTGTTCGTCCAAGCTTCGACGTAGCAATGCCCGTCCGAGCGGCGAGTCCATACTGATATAGCCTGGCTCGCGGTCAAATTCGTCCGGTCCCACAAGGCGGTAGCGCGACTGTGCGCCGTCGTGAGACTCCACGGTCACCCAAGCGCCGAAATACACCTTGTTGCGATCTGCGGGCGGCTGATCGACGACAACTATGCCGTCGAGGCGCTTACGCAGAAAGCGGACGCGCCTGTCGATCTCCCGCAGGCGGCGTTTACCATAAGTGTATTCGGCGTTCTCCGACCGGTCGCCCTGAGCTGCGGCCTCAGCCACCGCCTGTGTGACCCTGGGCCGCTCCTTGCGCCAGAGCTGCTCCAGCTCCTCGCGCAAGCGCCGCTCTCCCTCGGGTGTGATGTATTTCGAAGCCGCCGCTGCGGGTGCCTGGAATCGTGCCATGTCGTCGATTTTGTCAAAACCCCAGTGTTCTGTGGAACCGTTCACGGACGCCGCTGCTTCCCGAAACTACGCTTTCTGCCGTGGCTACCAAGTACTACACGCACTTCACGACTGGCCGCCCGCGAGCACTGGCGGTGGTGCCTTCGAACGAGTGGAGTGGCGTGGTGGAGCTGCGGCATCCGCTGGAGAGCGGCGGCGGGACTCGCGAGCTGCGATCTCTGCTCGCGCAGAGCTTCGACTTGGATTCTGAAGAGATCAAGATTCTGCATTGGGCGCGTTTGCACTGAGAGTCGGTATCCCCTAGCGGACTTCCTTCCCTTCATCGAAAGTCCGCATTTCGAACCCCCGGTCCTGACGGACCGGGGGTTTTTTTCTATTGGCGCCGTTCGCTCCCGGCGATTCGCTCGGCCCCGTCCCTGCGCCGCGCCGCTGCTTACTGATTTGCTTTCGCACGGGCTGGCCGCAGTCGCCAATTGCCGACGGCATGCTCAGGAACGTGGCTGAAATGCCATAATCCAGGGACGATGAAGGTTTCCCCCGTCCGCATCACCCTGGTGGTGTGCTTGGCTTTCGCGGCCGGCGCCTGCTCGCTGCTGCGCCCGCCACAGCGCCCCGCGCCGGTCGTTGCCCAAAAGCTCGTTCCGGCCGAGCCGCCGGCGCCCCTTCCAGTCCAGACGGAGCGGTTCGTGCTGGCGCCGGGGCAGGACGTCGTCGGAACCCTGCAGATCATCAAGGTGCGCAAGGACGAGACACTCAGCGACATTGGCCGACGTTTCAATGTCGGCTTGGGTGAGATGACCCGCGTCAACCCCAATGTCGATCCCTGGATACCCAAACCCGGCACATCCGTGGTGGTGCCGACGCAGTACGTTCTGCCGGACGCTCCGCACCGCGGCATCGTCGTCAACCTGGCCGCCATGCGGCTCTTCTACTTCCCGCCCCGCAAGCGCGGCAAGCCGCAGGTCGTGATTACCCACCCCGTCGGCATCGGCCGGCAGGGCTGGAAGACTCCGCAAGGGGTGACGCACGTGCTGTGGCACGAGAAGAATCCCGTCTGGCGTGTCCCGCCCTCGATCATCGCCGAGCACCGTCAGGAAGGCGATGTCCTGCCGAAGATCATGGGTCCCGGTCCGGACAATCCGCTCGGTGACTATGCGCTGCACCTCGGCTGGCCAGGCTACCTGATCCACGGAACCAACAAGCCGGTCAGTGTCGGATTGCGGGTCAGTCACGGTTGCGTTCACCTGTTTCCCGAAGACATCGCGCAGATCTTCAAGATGGTGCCGAACGGCACCGAAGTCCGCGTCGTCAACGAGCCCTACCTCTTCGGCTGGAAAGACGGACACCTCTATCTGCAGTCGGCCGGGCCCCTGGAGGACGACAAGCGCCCTTGGCAGAAGAAGTCCCGCCGGCTGCTCGCCGTGACACTCACCCATGACCAGCGCACGAACCTCAAGCGAAACCATCAGAAGATCGACTGGGATCGTGTCGGGCAACTCGTCGCTACGCCGGTCGGCATCCCGATACCGGTCTCCGGCCTCGATCAGAGCATCGACGGCAGCGGGGGTCAGGGCCTCGCACAGGTGGTCGCCCAGGCCCACCTCGTGCGCAACACTTTGCCCGCGGGCTCGACGTGGGACGGCAAGACGGACCTGCCGATGACCGATGCCGAGTTCAACAAGCTGATGTCCGGCACCGATCAGGATGCTTCTGACAGCGGCACGCCTGGAGATGAGCACGGCGCTGCTGCTCCCGCTGCCGCGCCCGGCGCAGGTGCTGCGGCGCGGCCGGCTGCAGATTCCGACCACGGCGCCACGTCTGCGCCGGCTCCCGCTCCTTCCGGCAGCTGATCGCGACCCGCTGACCGCCAAGCACTGCGGCGCCCAATGTGGCGCTGTGGTAGAGTCCGTCTACAAGAAGAACACGGCGGGGATTCACACCAGTGGTTGAACGCGGCGCGCCCGGCCTGGAGCTCGCGCGAAGCCGGACCGAGCCGATCATCGCGCGGTTGCCGAGTGCCGTCACCGCCTTCGTCGGCCGAACTCTGAAGGGACCGGTGCAGCGTCCGGTAGCGGTCGCGAGCTTTGCGGAATTCCAACAGATGTTCGGGGGACTGTGGCAACCCTCGACCCTTTCCTACGCCGTCGAGCAGTTCTTCGACCACGGTGGCAGCCGCGCCGTCATCGTGCGTGTCGCCAACGGCGCCCGGCCGCCCACCATCACGCTGCCGGCCGGGTCCAGTGCGCTCCGGCTCGCCGGTGTCAACCCGGGTTCGAGGGAGTATCTGCGCGCCTCTGTCGACTACGACGGCATCCCCGAAGGCGATGCCGATCGCTTCAACCTCATCATCCAGCGGGTCCGTTCGGCGGGCTCGGAGCTCATCGAGGACCAGGAAATCTTCCGCCGTGTCTCCCTGCGTCCGGACTCCGGCCGCTGCCTTTCAGATCTGCTGCCGCAATCACGGCTGACGCGTGCGGTCGAGCCGCTTCCCGCGCAGCGGCCGAACCGGTCAGCGGGGCCCGGCGGCTCGGCGATCGGGTACACCTTTTCCAACTCCGACGGCGATGATGGCGGCCCGCTGACCGACTACGACATCATCGGTTCCGCCGCAGCGAGTACCGGGCTCTTCGCGCTGAGCGCCGCCGATGGTTTCAACTTTCTTTGCATACCTCCGCTCTCGCGAGACCACGACGTCGGTCTCAGTGCACTCCTCGTCGCGGGACGCTATTGCCGTGAACGTCATGCGATGCTGATAGTGGACCCACCGGCATCCTGGAGCACAGCGCGTACGGCCCTCGAAGGCATGCGCAGCTGGCCCTTTCGCAGCGACAACGCGGTGATGTACTACCCGCGGGTGCAGGCACTCGATCGGTTGCGCGGGCGGCTGGAGACTTTCGCTTCGTGCGGTGCGGCGGCCGGCTTGCTCGCGCGCTCCGACGACCTCTCTGCCTTGTGGAGGGCCGCGAGCGAGGAAATGACCCTGCGCTCCGGCACCCAGCCTGCAGTAGCGGTCTCCGACGCTGATCGCCTCCGCCTCGCTCAGGTTGGAATCAATACGCTATCCGCTTCGCGCCCGGGGCCGGCAGGGGCGGTCGCGCGCGTGGATGCGCGCACGCTCGCGGTGGGCGGCAGCGGCTTCGCCGACTGGAAATATCTCTCGGCAAGGCGTTTGGGGTTGTGGGTGGCCGCCAGCATCGAGCACGGCACCCGCTGGGTGCTGCTCGAGCAGAACGGCCCGGCGACCTGGGCGCGCGCGCGCGCGCTCGTCGAGACGTTTCTCGAGGTGTTGGCGGAGCAGGGCGCTTTCATGGGCGCCGATGCCGGTGACCGCTACTTCGTCATCTGCGACGAGCGTGTCAACCGCCCGGACACCATCGCCGACGGCCGCGTCAATCTCCTCTTTGGCGTCGCTGCCAGCAGGCCAGGGGAGTTCGACGCGTGGCTGGTGGCCCATCACCCCGCAGCGAGCCGCGTGCGCCCGGTCAGCGTCAACCGGCTGGCCACCTCCCGCCAGCGCGTGGAGTGGGAGATCGAAACCACCATTTTGAAGAAAATGGACTATCGCTGAGCCTCACCAGGAGGCAGCCTGCGCAGCAAGCCATTGCCGGCCCGGAGCCGCTATCGGGGCCGTGGACCGATAGACACCCCAGTCAACACATAGGTATGATTCCTGCTGGAGCGGCTGGCCATGCCAACAAGAAGCGTGTCGCACGCCGCCCGGGGAGCCGCCACCCTTGCCCGTCTGCTTGCCCCGTTGCTGTTACTGGCCACGGGCGCCCGCTTGCAGGCGCAGATGCAACCGGTTGCCTCGTCCACTTTCGTCGCGGCACAGCGGGCCGAGGCTCACGGCCAGTACGCGCGCGCGCAGGAGCTCTACGACGCGACCTACAGGAGCCAGCCTGCCAACACGCAAGCGCTGTTCGGGCGCGCCCGCATGCGCTCGTGGCTGGGTAAATTCGATGCGGCCATCGCCGACTACCAGGAAGGGCTGCGGCGCGAGCCTGCCAACCCCGAGGCGCTGAGCGGCCTCGGCTGGACCTACGCCTGGAGCCACAGGTTCGACGATGCCGTCGCGGTCTTCCGCCGCTTTGCGCAATTGCAGCCTTACGATCTTGATCCGAAGAAAGGACTTGCCTATGTCGCGCTCTGGCGCGGGCACGCACGGGACGCGCGCGGTCAGTTCGAGGCGCTTGCCAGCCAGGATCCCGAGAATCCCGACTATGCGCTCGCGATCGGCCAGGCGGCATTCCAGGAAGGCGAACTCGATGCGGCGCAAACCGCCTTCGAAAAGGCGCTGAAGCTCAAGCCCGACCTCACGGCTGCCCGCTCGGGCCTCGCGGCGGTTGCGCAGGCGCGAACACAGAGAAATCCCGCCGTCATGGTGCTCGGGGGGCGCAGCTCCGAGGGCGGCGGCCGGAGTCGCACGGGATTGCGCTACGCACAGCTGTCGCTGCAGGTGACTCACGACCTGCGCCTGTGGGTGATCGATGACCGGGGACTGGGGGCTGACCTCTTCACGCCCGATCGCCGCTTCATCAACGCCCAGACCGTCACCGCTGGCGCCTTCTACAACTACACGCCGAAGCTCGGGCTGCAAGTCGATGCGGGCGAGCGGCACTTGCCGGGTGAGACCGATCCGGTCGTGGACGCGGAGCAGGTCTTCTTCCTCGGCAACACCGTGCCCAAGGTGGGCTTCTGGTACACCCACACCCCGGCCAGCTCGCAGTGGATTACCTACGCCGACCTCTATCGGCGGCTCAACGACTACTTCTCCCTCGAGCCGACGGTGTACTACGCCTACGACGGAACCTACCACGAGACGCGGGGCGCATTGCTCGCGACCTTCAACACGCAGGGGCAGGCCCAGTTCGGGCTCGGCGTCGCGGCCGGCAGCAAGCAGTCGGCTACGGGCGGCAAGAGCATCACGCGCGTTTTCGGCAACGTTTCCGTGCCCATCGGCCAGCGCGTCACCTTTCTGCTCTACGCCTGGCACGAGACCACCCAGGGATTCCCTGGCGAGACGGTCGTGGCCGCCGGGTTCCAAGCCTATCTCTGAGCGCCATGGCCAGCGAGCCTGCAATCGCGGCGGCGCGTTCCACGATGGAGCTGACTCCGCAGTCCGACACCCCGCTGCTCATGGGTGCCGCTGCCGGTCAGATCGCTCCCGGGGAGTCCCGCTGGCGCCCCAAACCGCATTTCTATCTCACCGTGTTGACACTCTGGGCGGTAGCCGTCGCTTGGTTTCATCCGCAGCTTGCGACCCTGCCGGCCCTCGGCAAGACCCTCTGGGCGAAGGGCGCTCTCTGGTTCTTCGTTCTCTTCATCGACATCGCCTGGGGCTACGCGGCTTATAACATCAGCGTGATCCTGTTCGGTGCGCGGTACGCGCGACGCGCGACTGGCGCGCCCCGGGAAGCGGCTACCGTCAGCGAGTGCCCCGCAGTGGCGCTGCTCTACACGACGTGCAACGATTTCGTCGAGCGCTCGGTGCGCTCCTGCATCGAGCAGGATTATCCGGAGCACCGCGTCTACATTCTGGATGACGGCACCGATCCCGAGTGCCGTGCGCGCATCGACCGGTTCGCGGGTGCCCATCCGGGACGTGTTAGAGTGATCAGGCGGTCCGATCACCGGGGCTACAAGGCCGGCAATTTGAATCATGCTCTGGCGACCATCGCCCGTGAGCCACTCTTCGCGCTCGTGGATGCGGATGAGATCCTGCCGCCCCATTTCCTCCGTGCGCTGGTGCCGCGCCTGCTGTCCGAGCCCGATTATGGCTTCGTGCAGGCGACTCACCGCAGCAACCCGCACACCACGAGCTCGCTCGCCCGGGATATCGGCCCGGGCGTCGATAGTCACTGGCGCTGGTATCACCCGCTGCGCAACGACTATGGCTTCGTCATGCTGCTCGGGCACGGTGCCCTCGTCAGGCGCCAGGCATGGCTGGATGCCGGCGGCTTCCCTGAGCTCGTCAGCGAGGACCTCGCGTTCGCCCTGCGTGCGCGGGAAGCCGGTTGGCGCGGGCGATTTGCCGATGATGTGGTCTGCTACGAGGAGTTCCCGGAAGATGTCCGCGCCTTTCGCGTCCGCCACATGAAGTGGACGCGCGGCACCTGCGAGTTCCTGCTGCGGGAGACCGGAGGCCTGTTGCGGTCGCGGCGCATCACGTGGATCGAGAAGCTCGATATCCTGCTGCCGACCCTCAACCTGCCGCTCTCGTTTCTATTCTTCCTCTTCGTGCTCGACGCCAATCTGGTGCTCACGAGCCTCTACGGCAACATCGCGACCATGACCTGGGTCATCGGCGGTAGACCCTGGCTCGTGCCGGTCCTGCGCCTCAATCCCGCGTTCGATGTACTCGATCGCGCCGATCTTTACGTCGTCACTCTGATCGCGCTCGTCTCGCCGGTGCTCTGCTTCGTCATCGACATGGCGCGGCATCCTCGGCGACTCTGGTCGTTCCTCGCCCAGAGCACCGCGCTCTACGGTGCGCTGGGCCCGCTCTCCTCGATCGGCGTCGTGCTGTTCGCTCTCACCCGGCGCGCGGTCTTCCACGTCACGGCCGATAGAGGCCGGCCACCCGGGCCATGGCGCAGCATGACGGGCCGGCTGCGCACGTCCTTGCTGGACTTCGCGCGGCGCAGCCACCCCGACGACCCTCTCGTACAGGGAATCGAGCTCGTCTGCGGCGCGATTTTGGTATCCCTCGCGTGCGTGACCGTTCAGCTCCCTTTCCTCGGCCTCGCCCTGGGCTACCTCATGCTCCCCATCCTGCACCACGTCCGCTGGGACAGCTGGCCGGTCCGGGTGGCGCTGCAGGTGCCGCTCGTGCTCATCGTCATCGGGCTGGGGCTCGGCAGCCTCTCTCTGATGGGGATCCAGACTGTCTTCTTCGGCTACGGATTCCATTTCTAGCGTTCACGCGCGAGCGACCTTCTAGCTTAGTCTTCGGTTTGCCTGCATGATTCGCCGATGAGCCAGGGCGATATCCCTCCTGCAACCGATCCGCAAGACGCCGCCGCGGCACAGACCGTTCTGGCCAGCCGGCACGTGGTTTTCTCGCACGGCAAAGAGAGCGGACCGTGGGGCCGAAAGATCTGCGCGCTGGCCGAAGTCGCCCGCAGCGAAGGGTACGAAGCGCACTCCGTCGACTACCGCGGTCTTGACGATCCGCGCCAGCGTGTCGCCAAGCTGGTCGAGTTCTGCAAGGAGCTCGCAGGCGACCTGGTGCTCGTCGGCTCCAGCCTCGGCGGCTACATCGCGGTGGCTTCGGCTTCGCTGCTGCACGCGCGCGGTGTCTTTTTGATGGCGCCGGCTCTCTACATGCCCGGCCTCCCGGAGTTGCGCCAGGGCGTGCTGGACTGTCCGGCAACAGTCGTGCACGGTTGGCGGGACGATGTCGTTCCCTTCGAGCACAGCGTGCGCTTCGCGCAGACCTATCGGGCCGCGCTTCACCTTCTGGAGAGCGACCACCCCCTGCACAATCAGCTTCGCGTCATCCAGTATCTCTTCGAGTACTTTCTGATCGCGCTAGATCTTCCGGCGCTTGCCTTCGAATAGCAGGCCCAGGGGGCGGGGTTGAACTGGCTGTTGCATCGCGTACTCGCGATATGGGTGCGGTACCGGATCCTGCCCGAGGACATCCCGGCTCGCCTGCAGGGCCGCGCGGCAGCCGTCTGTTACGTGCTGGAGAGCCGCAGCATCACCGACCTCGCCGTCCTGCAGCGCGCCTGCGTGCGCCTGCGGCTCCCGCGTCCTCGCAAGCGCCTCCTCCGCGGATCCTCGGACCTCCGCTCCTACTTCTACCTTAGCCGGCCCCGCGGCTTCTGGGACGAGCGGCTCGACCGCCGTCCGCCACCGCAGCTGCAGCAAATGCTCGCGGCGCTCGATGCCGACCCCAACTTCGACGTCGAGCTGGTGCCCGCCGCCGTGTACTGGGGACGCGCCCCGCAGCGCGAAGCCTCATGGATCCGGCTGCTGCTGGTGGAGAATTGGGCTCTCACCAGCCGCGCCCGCAAATTCCTGCAAGTGCTCTTCAACGGCCGCAACACCCTCGTCGAGCTGGAAGAGCCCATCTCCCTGCGCAGCCTGCTCGGCGACGAGACGGGGCTTGCCGTGCGCGGGCGCCGCGTCGCGCGATCGCTGCGCGCGCTTTATGGCCAACATCGTGCGGCGCGCATCGGACCCGATCTCTCCCACAGGCGCACCATTGTCACCCGCGTGCTGCGAACGCGCGCCGTGCGCGCCGCCGTTGCTCAGGAAATGCGGGAGAAGTCACTCACGCGCCGCATGGCACTGCTTCAGGCCAAGCGGTATGCGGAAGAAATCGCCGCCAACTACTCGCATGCCTTCGTCCGATTCCTCGAGCGTCTGCTGACCTGGCTCTGGAATCGCCTCTACGACGGGGTCGCGGTGGGACATCTGGACACTCTCGAGCGCGCGGCCCAGGGCAATGAGATCGTCTACGTGCCCTGCCACCGCAGCCACATGGACTACCTGCTCCTGTCGTATGTCATCTACGTCAACGGCTACCCGGTGCCACACATCGCGGCCGGGATCAACCTCAACCTGCCCATCGTAGGCCGGTTGCTGCGCATGGGGGGCGCTTTCTTCATCCGCCGCAAGTTCCGCGGCAACGGGCTCTACACCGTGGTCTTCATGAAGTACCTCGCCGCGATCATGGCGCGGCGCCACTCGATCGAATACTTCATCGAGGGCGGGCGCAGCCGCACCGGTCGGTTGCTGCAGCCGAAGACCGGCATGCTCTCGATGACCGTGCGCAGTTTCGTCCGCGATCCTGCGCGGCCCGTGGTTTTTCTACCGGTGTATTTCGGCTACGAACGCGTCGTCGAAGGCGCCACCTACGTGGGTGAGCTCTCGGGCAAGGCCAAGGAAAAGGAAAGCGTGCTCGGCCTCTTGCGGTCGCTGCGCAGGCTGCGGGAGCGCTTCGGGCGTGTGTACGTCAACCTTGGCGAGCCGATTGCGCTCGGGGACGTTCTGGATCGCCATGACGCGGACTGGCGCACCCGCGCGTTTGACGAGGACGCGCGTGCCCCATGGATTGCCGCTGCGGTGGACGACCTCGCCGGCCGCATTATGCGCAATATCAACGCGGCCGCCGCGGTCACCCCGATCAACCTGCTCGCCATCATCCTCCTCGCGATGCCACGGCAGGCGCTTCCGGAAGGCGACCTCGAGCGTCAGATCGATCTCTATCGCGCGCTGCTGCGGGAATCTCCCTACAGCGCCCGCATCACTCTCACCGACCTCAGCGGCGCCGGCATCATCGCCTACGGCGAGGCGATGAAGGTGCTGCAGCGCCAGAAGCATGTGCTGGGAGACATCGTCAGCATGAGCGATGAGAGCGCTGTGCTCGCCACGTATTTCCGCAACAACGTGCTGCACCTGTTCGCCATGCCCTCGCTGCTCGCTTGCGTATTCTCGAGCAACGCCGAAGTGCGACACGAAGACATCCACCGTCTCGCCTGGCGAATCTATCCTTATATCGCCGCGGAGCTGTTCCTCGCCTGGAGCGAGGATGAGCTCCCCGCCGTAGTCGACAGCATGTTGGGTTGCATGCGGCAGCATGGGCTCATCCAGCCCGACGCCACGCGCACCGTATGGCACCGGCCGCCGCCCTCCTCGGGTGAGGCGCTGCAGCTCTCCGTGCTCGCGCAAGCCACCATCCAGACGATCGAGCGTTACTACCTGGTCATCGCGCAGCTCGTCGCGGCCGGCAGCGGCGAGGTCACGCAGTCGGTGCTCGAGGAGCGCTGCCAGTTGAACGCGCAGCGGATCGCCATGCTCTATGGCCTCAATTCGCCCGAGTTCTTCGACCGTACTCTGTTCGAGAACTTCATCGATCTGCTGCGCCGCCGCGACGTGATTCGCAGCAGTGCCGGAGGCAAGCTGGAGTTCGATGAGGTCCTGATGCGGGTAGCGGCCGACGCTCAGTTCGTCCTCAGCGAGCAGATCCGCCATTCCGTCATGCGCTTCGCGCAGGATTCCGCGGCGTTTGCCCGAGGTCACTCCGCTGCCTGAGGCAGCGGCGCGCGGCGAGAAGGTTCAATCGTCCCAGCGCACACGGCCACGCAACTGCTTGGTCGAGCGCCGCTGGGTCTTCGTCTCCAACCGCCGTTCCCGTGCTCCACGCGTCGGGCGCGTGGGTTTGCGCACCTTGGGCGCCACAAGGGCACGCCGCACCAGCTCCGTCAAGCGCTCGAGCGCCTCGCGCCGATTCCCTTCCTGCGTGCGCTGGTTGCGTGCCACGATGATCAGGGCCCCGTCGTCGGTCACACGGCGGCCCGCCAGGGATCGCAGCCGCTGCTTCACGGCCGGCTCGAGCGACTCCGTACCCGCGAGATCGAATCTGAGCTGCGCCGCCGTGGCGACCTTGTTGACGTTCTGTCCGCCCGGCCCCGAGGAGCGCACGAAGGACCATGCGAGGTCCTTGTCCATTGGCGCAAAGTCGGCATCCTGCGGCGTTGCGCGGCCAGCCCGGTGATGGGGACTCATCTCGCGGCCGAGGCAGCGGTCCTGGGCCGCTGGGTGATTTGCTTTCGCACGTCGCAGCTATCCCTTTGCTCAGACGTCAGGCGTTGAGGTCCGGGATGAGCTCGCTCTCGAGACGCGTGATCTGGTCCTTCAACATCAGCTTGCGCTTCTTCAGCCGCTTGAGCTGCAGCTCATCGACGTGCGCGTCGAGCGCCAGGCGCGTGATCACGTCATCGAGATCGCGGTGCTCGATGCGCAGTTGGCGCAACTTTTCCATGTTGCGGAACAGCTCGCGGTCAACATTGTCTTCGATTTCCGCCATGGGTTTTCCGGGGCACTACCGCTTACGGTGGCGGGTCGCAAGGGGGCCAAAGCCCAATGCGAAACCTGACCGGCGTCGCCTCATCATACGCCTGCACGGCACGCGGAGCCTTGAAAGCGCCTGCCGCGGCTACTATCAATGACGCTGCATCCGGGCGTCCTGCCCGGCCCAGCGGACGGCGTGCAAAAGACGCGACTTTTGTCCGCCGCTCGCCGCGAATGCGAAGAGCGCATTCCGGCGCCTAGGGCGTGCCACGCGGCTTCCCAGGACGCTTACCTCGCCGCGAGCGCCCTGATCGCCCGGAATGGCCCGAGCCGCCGCCGGAAGGGCTGCCGCCGTGCCCTCCCGAATGCCCGCCTGAATGGGGCCGGGGGCCCGTGTGATGCGGCCGCCGCTCCCCGCCGTGCATGCGGCGGCGAGGCCGCGGCGCCAGCTCTCCTTCCGCGAGTCCCGCGGCCAGCATGTCCGGCCCGATCGACGCGGAAGGGATCTTGTGGCCGAGGTAGGCCTCGATATCGGGCAGGGATACCGCGAACTCCTCGCACGCGAAGCTGATCGCGTCCCCCTCCGCGCCGGCCCGCGCCGTGCGCCCGATACGATGGACGTAATCGGCCGCGTCCTGCGGCAGGTCGAAATTGAAGACGTGGCTGACGTCGGGGATATGCAGCCCGCGCGAGGCGACGTCGGTAGCGATCAGTACCGCGAGGTCACCATTGTGAAAATCGCGCAGGAAGCGCAGGCGCTTGGCCTGGGGCACGTCTCCGGAGAGCGCTTGCGCGTGAAACCCGTTGGCTTTCAGAACGCTCTCCAGCCGCTCCGCCATGCGTTTGGTGTTGACGAAGATCATGGTGCGCCGGGCCTCGCTCTGGCGCAGCTGCCCGACGAGCAGCGGAACTTTCTCCTCCATCGCGGGGTAGTACATGATCTGGCGGACACGATCGACGGTCATCTTGTCCGGCTCGATGCGCACCAGCTCCGGGTTGTTCATGTGCTCGTAGGCGAGCTCCAGCACCCGGTACGAGAGCGTTGCCGAGAACAGCATCGACTGCCGACGCTCCGGCGGCGGCAGTCGGCGCAGGATGTAGCGGATATCCGCGATGAAGCCCAGGTCGAACATCCTGTCGGCCTCGTCCAGCACGAGGACCTGCGCATGCTTCAGCTCGAAGACGTGCTGTTTGTAGTAGTCGATCAGCCGGCCCGGCGTGCCGATGAGCACGTCGACGCCTTCTTCCAGCTGTCGCCGCTGCTTCTCGTAATCGATACCCCCGTAGACTACGGCGTGCACGAGGCCGGTGTGCCGACCGAGGGTTTCTGCGTCGTGATGGATTTGCACGGCGAGCTCACGCGTGGGGGCCACGATGAGCGCCCGGACGGATGTCCGATTGCGGCTCGCTGGCGCCGGGTGCGTGAGCAACGTGTGATACAGGGCGACCAGGAACGCGGCCGTCTTGCCCGTGCCGGTTTGCGCCTGTCCGGCGACGTCCCGCCCCGCGAGCGCGATCGGGAGCGTCTGGGCCTGGATCGGGGTGCAGTTTGCGAATCCGGCGTCGCGTATGCCCTGTAAGACGGGCGGGGCAAGGCCGAAGCTGTCGAAGGTGGGAGAGTGTGGATCAGTCATCAATAAAGGCTTATATTGTTTCACCGATGGGTTGGCGGGCCTTGCAAATTCGGCCCGGAAGCGCTACAAAGCGTATCAAGACGGCGGGCCTTCGGCCCCCACCTGCCGGCCCCGGTTTCTTTTCCAGCAGGCTCTTTCCTACTAATAGGCTCAAGCTCGATACTCATTTCGCGAGTTAGTGTAACCGTTTGACGGGCGCTTCTGGCACGGACTTTCCCAGTCCCCCGCTCGTTACCCCCAATTCCAGTCCTTCGCAAGACGAAGAAGACAACTTTCGCACTCTGTATTCGACGGAGGTTCAACCGCGTGAGCAATCCGCACATCGTGCATACCAGTGACTCCACCTTTGCCCAGGATGTCCTCAAGTCCGACAAACCCGTACTCCTCGATTTCTGGGCGGAGTGGTGCGGTCCCTGCAAGATGATCGCGCCGATCCTGGATGAGATCGCGAGCGAATACCAGGACCGCGTGAAGATCGCCAAGATCAACATCGACGAGAACCCGCATACTCCGCCGAAGTACGGCATCCGCGGCATTCCCACGCTCATCCTCTTCAAGAACGGCACGGTCGAGGCCCAAAAGGTCGGAGCCCTGTCGAAATCGCAACTATCAGCATTCCTGGACAGCAACCTGTGAGAGGCTACCTCGGCAATCAGGGCCGCAATCGGCCCAAGGGTCCGCGCCACGGCGGCGGCAATCGTGACCGTGACGGCAACCGTGACGGCAACCGCTCCAATGGCAACGGCGGCGGCCGCCCCGATGACGTGATGCACGAGGCAGAGGCTTTCGACGCCGACGACTCGGAGATCATCAGTCCCGCAGAGCTCATCCAGTCGCGGGCTTCGATGAACCTCACGGAGCTCAAGGCGAAGCCCATCCACGAACTGGTGAAGGTCGCCGAGTCCATGGGACTCGACAGCATCGCCCGCTCGCGCAAGCAGGACATCATCTTCTCGATCCTCAAGGCGCACGCGCGCAATGGGGAGAACATCTACGGTGACGGCGTGCTCGAGATCCTGCAGGACGGCTTCGGCTTCCTGCGCTCGGCCGACGGCTCCTACCTGGCCGGGCCGGACGATATCTACGTCAGCCCCAGTCAGATCCGCCGCTTCAACCTGCGCACCGGCGACACCATCTCCGGGCTCATCCGCCCGCCGAAGGACGGCGAGCGCTACTTCGCGCTGCTCAAGGTCGGCGAGATCAACTTCGACTCGCCCGACAGCTCGCGCACCAAGGTTCTCTTCGAGAACCTGACGCCATTTCATCCCACCAAGCGCTTGAAGCTCGAGCGCGGCAACGGATCGACCGAGGACCTCACCGCCCGGACGATCGATCTCGTGGCGCCGATCGGCAAGGGACAGCGTGGCCTCATCGTCTCACCGCCCAAGGCGGGTAAGACGATGCTGCTGCAGAACATCGCCACCGCCATCACGGCCAACCATCCCGAGGTCCACCTCATCGTCCTGCTCATCGACGAGCGGCCGGAGGAGGTGACCGAGATGCAGCGGACCGTGAAGGGTGAGGTGGTCTCGAGCACGTTCGATGAGCCGGCGGCTCGCCACGTGCAGGTCGCGGAAATGGTCATCGAGAAGGCCAAGCGCCTCGTCGAGCACAAGAAGGACGTCGTCATCCTGCTCGACTCGATCACCCGGCTGGCGCGAGCCTACAACACCGTGGTGCCCTCATCGGGCAAAGTCCTGACCGGCGGCGTCGACGCGAACGCGCTGCAGCGCCCGAAGCGCTTTTTCGGCGCTGCGCGCAACATCGAGGAGGGCGGCAGCCTCACGATCCTCGCGACCGCGTTGATCGACACCGGCTCGAAGATGGACGATGTGATCTACGAGGAGTTCAAGGGCACCGGCAACAGCGAGATCCATCTCGACCGGCGTGTCTCGGAGAAGCGTGTGTTCCCCGCGGTCAACATCAACCGCTCCGGCACCCGCAAGGAAGAGCTCATCACCGATCAGGGGGAGCTCGCCAAGATGTGGATCCTGCGCAAGCTCCTGCATCCGATGGACGAGCTCGCCGCCATCGAGTTTCTGCTGGACAAGATGAAGGACACCAAGTCCAACAGCGAGTTCTTCGAGGCGATGAAGAGATAGCGGGCCAGGGAGCGGCCCTGGCCCGCTATTTCATTGGCGAAAATCGTCGAGACGATTTTCGCGAGACCCTACACATTTCGCCGCGGGCCAGGGAGCGGCCCTGGCCCGCTGTTCCCCATTGGCGGAAATCGTCCCGATGGTTGCCGCGAATCAAGCGGTACCGACCAGCCCGCCGATCACCTCGGTGTGACTGGCGTGCTCGCGCCAGGCGGTGAGCGCGTGCGCGAGGCGCGCCGGCGAGACCATCGCATCCTCCAACAGCTCGAAATACTCTGTACGCGCGAGCATCGTTGCCGCCACGGAGGCGCAGTACTCGGTTTCCAGCCAGGACGCCAAAGGGTCCGGCGCAGTGTGAGCAATTTGAATCGTGGTCATCGGCAGTGCTCCTCCCGTCCACCCTATTGGGCATGCAACGACCATACCAGCGAGGCGATTATGCGCCTCGCCTGCAGCGATCGGCACCGTCCAATAGCCAGTAATCAAGCGGCCCAGGGCCGCTCCCCTGGGCTGCGGGGTGGATAAAGCTACAGGGCTGGCCGCGCACAGCGCCGCAGGCGACTTTTGCGCCAATTTACAAACCGCGGTATCCGATGTCCCGGCGGTAGAGTGCCCCGGGCCAGTGCACGACACCGGCCAGTGCATAAGCGATCCTCTGCGCCTCGGCCACCGTCGCGCCCATCCCTGTGGCGCAGAGCACCCGGCCGCCGCTCACCACCACGTCATCTTCGCTGAGCCGTGTCCCGGCGTGGAAGATCTTTCCAGGAAGCTTTGCGGCAAGATCGAGACCTGAGATCACATCGCCTGAGCGGGGAGCGTCCGGATAGCCTTCCGCCGCCATAACGACGCCGAGGGCGGCCCGCGAATCCCAGGTCGCCTGGACCTGGTCGAGCCGGCCGTCGAGAGCGGCTTCACAGAGCACCGTGATGTCCGACTGCAGCCGCATCAGGATGGGCTGCGTCTCCGGGTCCCCGAACCGACAGTTGAATTCCAGAACATTCGGTGTGCCGTCGCGCGCGACCATGACACCCGCGTAGAGAAAACCGGTGTACGGCATCCCCTCCGCCGCCAGACCCTGGATTGCAGGCTCAATGACCTCGCGCATGATCCGTGCGTGAATGGCCGGCGTCACCACAGGCGCCGGTGAGTACGCGCCCATGCCGCCGGTGTTGGGACCACGATCCCCATCCGCCAGCCGCTTGTGATCCTGCGACGTCGCGAGCGGTAGCACGTGTGAGCCGTCTGCCATGACGATGAAGCTCGCTTCCTCACCCTCGAGGAACTCCTCTATCAGCACTTCGCGTCCGGCCTCGCCCAGCTTTCCCGCAAGCATCGCCTCGGCGGCCGCGACGGCCTCCGCGGCCGTCTGCGCGATCACCACACCCTTGCCCGCCGCCAAGCCGCTCGCCTTGATGACAATGGGTGTCCGCTGGCGCCGCAGCAGGCCCGGATCGTAGGTGTCCGCGGTCACCGTAACCGAGGCGGCGGCTGGAATGTGGTGGCGCCGCAGGAATTCCTTGGCGAAGGCCTTGGAGCCTTCGAGCTGCGCCGGTGCCCGCCGGGGCCCGAAGCAGCGCATCCCATTCTGCTGGAAGGCATCGACCAGTCCCGCGACCAGCGGGGCTTCAGGCCCGACGATGGTGAGCGCGACGCTCTCGGTGCGGGCAAGCCGAATGAGCGCATCGATGTCGGTTGCCTGAACCGGCACGTTGCGCACCTTCACCTCCCTCGCGGTGCCCGCATTGCCGGGTGCCACCAACACCTCCGTGACGCGAGGGGATGTCGCGCATTTCCAGGCGAGGGCGTGCTCGCGGCCGCCGGAGCCGACGATGAGGACCTTCATTAATGCCGGAAGTGGCGGATGCCTGTGAGTACCATCGCCATCCCATGCTCGTCGGCCGCTGAGATGACCTCGGCGTCTCGCTTCGAGCCGCCGGGCTGGATTACCGCCCGGACCCCGTACCCGGCGGCCACATCCATGTTGTCGCGGAAGGGCGAGTAGGCGTCGGAGGCCATCACCGTCCCGGCGACGGCAAGCTTCTCGTCGGCCGCCTTCTGGGCGGCGAGCCGGATGGAGTACACCCGGCTCATCTGTCCCGCGCCCACGCCCACCGTGGCCTCATCGCGGGCGAAGACGATGGCATTCGACTTCACGAATTTGCATACGCGCCAAGCGAAGAGAAGGTCGGCGGTCTCCTGCTCCGTGGGTTTGCGGCGAGTGACCACTGTCAAGTCCGCAGCGCTCACCCATGCCAGGTCTCGCGTTTGCGCGAGCAAGCCGCCGGTAACGCTGCGATATTCAGGCTCCTCGACAGAGACGCGGTTGAGATCGCCGATGGCGAGCACGCGGACGTTGGGCTTGCCGGCGAGAACCAGCAGCGCGTCCGGCGCAACGGCCGGAGCCGCCAGCACTTCCACGAACTGCCGCTCCAGGATCGCGGCGGCGAGCGCCGCATCCAGCTCCCGGTTTATGGCGATGATGCCGCCGAACGCCGAGGTCGGATCCGTGCGATACGCGCGATCGTATGCGTCGCGCACCGAGCCGGCCACTGCTACCCCGCACGGATTGGCATGCTTGACGATGACGCAGGCCGGTACCTCGAACTGACGCACGCACTCGATGGCCGTGTCCGCATCGGCGATGTTGTTGAACGAGAGATCCTTGCCTTGCAGCAGGCGCGCCGATGCGACGCTCGGCTCGCGCGCCAGCGGCTCGCGATAGAGCGCCGCCCGCTGGTGCGGATTCTCGCCGTAGCGCAGGTCCTGCACCTTGTCGAAGACGAGCGGCAGCGTCGCGGGAAAGCGCTCCGCGGCCGATTCCTGGCGGTTCGCAAGATAACTCGCGACCATGCTGTCGTACCGTGCTGTGTGCGCAAACACTTTGGCGGCGAGCCGTGAGCGCGTCGCCGCCGACGTGCAACCGCCGTGCGCCGTCAGCTCCGCGAGCAGATCGGCGTAGTCCGCCGGATCGACCGCGACAGCCACCGATTCGTGATTTTTCGCGGCGGCGCGCAGCATTGCGGGACCGCCGATGTCGATATTCTCGATCGCTTCGGCATAGCCGCAATTCGGGCGAGACACCGTTTCCGCGAACGGATAGAGATTCACAACGAGCAGATCGATCGGCTGGATGCCGTGCAGCGCCATCACCGCATCGTCGATGCCGCGCCGGCCAAGGAGTCCGCCATGGATCTTCGGGTGGAGCGTCTTGACGCGCCCGTCCATGATCTCGGGAAATCCTGTGTAGCCCGACACTTCACGAGCCGCGACGCCGCTGCCCGCGAGCAGGCGCGCGGTGCGTCCCGTCGAGAGGATCTCGACGTCGTATGCGGCGAGCGCGCGCGCAAGCTCCACCAGGCCGGTCTTGTCGGAGACGGACAGTAATGCGCGGCGAACGCGCAACACCTTCGCAGTCAATGGCCGAGGCCGAGCCGTTTGAGTTTCTTGCGCAAGGTGCCGCGATTGATGCCGAGAATCCCGGCCGCCCGGCTCTGGTTGCCCTCGGCGTAATCGAGTACCACGCGAAAGAGCGGCTCCTCGACCTCGCGCAGCACCAGATCGTACAGGTCCGCTGGCCGCGAGCCGTTGAGGCTGGTGAAATAATCGCTCAGAGCCCGCTCCGCGTGGCTGCGCAAGGGCAGCAGCGGCCTTTGCGGCAGCAGATCGTTGAGTGTGCGCCCGTGCCCGTTGATTCTGGCGCCAGAGGCGTCCCGCTGCCGACCCCTCTTTATCTCTGTCATAAATGCCCCTCTGGGAAGCGGCAAATCATATCACGCTCTTGCTGTCACTAAGGTCCGTGCGCGCATGCCACCTCGCCACTTCGCTGGCGCAGGCAGGCGTCGATTTCGAAGCCCACCGCCTGCGGTCCCGGATCCACGAACACCATGGTCGCATCCACGCGGCCGCCGGCCGCCAGCAGCGAGCTCGGCGTGACCGACGAAGGCAGATAATCTCCGGGCGGCACGTCGCGAGCGGCAATGCGATTACCGAACCTGTCTTGCAGCGTCACCCGCAGAAGCGGCAGCGGCTGTGCGCGGCTCGCGGAGTTCTTGACGCTTGCACGCACCACAATCTCACCTGCTGCAGTACCGGCAACAGACGCGCCAAGCTGATGCACGTCGTACGCGTGGATGTTCCAGCGCGGAGCAAGCTTCACGCCCAGCGTCGAATAAACGGTGCTCAAGGGACCGGCTAGAGCGGGATTGACTGCCAGGGCGTCGCGATAGTGATTGACGATCTGCAGTGCCAGAGCGACCACCAGCGCACTTGCACCGAGCTTCCAAGCAAGACCCGCGCGAGGTCGTGGCGTTTCAAGCTCAAAGGCGTGCTCGGGGTCGTTCTGCGGGGTGTTAGTCTGCTGTGCGTGCGACGCCTGCTCCGTCACGGCAGAGTCGGTGCTGGCCGGCGGCTGGAGGGGATCGCGCAGTGTGTGCCGAGGCGATTCCTGTGGTGGCGTGGCCGGCGTCGGCAGAGTGCGTGACTCCGTTACCTGCGCCGCTGCGGGTGCAGGTGTAGGAGCGGACGCGGGCGCAGGTGCGCATGCTTCAGATGCAGATGAGACGGGTGAGGCTGCCGGTGCTGGTACGCGCGCCGGTGCGGACGTGGTGGCGGGCAGGCTGCTACTCACAGAGGTATGCGGCTCACGCATAAGGATTTCGTGCGCCGCAACCGCTCCATGCGCAGTGGGCGCGCGTGCGGACGTCACGATGATACTGGGATCGAGCTCTATCTCGATCTCGCCGGTATCTTCGTCAATCGACGACGGTGCGAGCGGTTGTGGCGGCGAGGCCTCACCGGGCGATGTAGCTTGCTCGGGAGATGCGTCCTGCTCGGGAGATGCGTCTTGCTCGGGAGATGCGTCCTGCTCGGGAGATGCGCCTTGCTCGGGAGATGCGTCCTGCTCGGGAGATGCGCTTTGCTCGGGAGATGCG
>JANWJS010000020.1 GCA_025451845.1 Steroidobacteraceae bacterium | reverse complement strand
CCTCCCGTAGGAGTCTGGGCCGTGTCTCAGTCCCAGTGTGGCTGGTCGTCCTCTCAGACCAGCTACGGATCGTCGCCTTGGTAGGCCGTTACCCTACCAACTAGCTAATCCGGCTTCGGCTCATCCAATAACGCGAGGTCTTACGATCCCCCGCTTTCTCCCGTAGGACGTATGCGGTATTAGCCATCCTTTCGGATGGTTATTCCCCACTACTGGGTAGATTCCGAAGCATTACTCACCCGTTCGCCGCTCGTCAGCACGTATTGCTACGCCTGTTACCGCTCGACTTGCATGTGTTAGGCACGCCGCCAGCGTTCAATCTGAGCCAGGATCAAACTCTTCACTTGAAGATTTTGAGAATCATCAGCAAGAGTAAATCCAAAATGGCTCCAACTACTGCTGGACATTTTGGTCACTCGGTCTTTGCACCCCAAAGGGTTCATTGACACGAGTCCCCACACAAATTACCTGCCGAATTTTTAAACAGCATCCCGCGGCGCTGTAGGCCTGGGAGATTGGTGGTCACACGTCGCCGCGTGGCCTCCGAAAGGGGGCGGAAGTATAGCGGTCTGCCATCTTCCGTCAACCTTCGGCTGAGCCTTTTTCAGGCTCGCCTCGCTTCCCGCACCGCATCGCGGCTCAGGCTGCAAGGGGCGCGCAGTATAGCCCCGATTGGGGGCCTGTCAACGCATTGTCACCATCAATTTTGGGGTGGCCAGAACGGCCCGAAGGGGTCTTCCGCGTCCGCTGCAGCCCGTCCCTGCGCCCGTCCTTGGGCTTAGGCCTGGGAGAGGCCAATAGCCCCCGCATCCCCGGGGGCTCCTTATCGGTCGTCCGTGCGGTCCTTGCAGGTCTAAATGAGGGAGAGGGGCGAGGGTTTCAAGTCCCGCCGTTTTTCGCTAGCCCTTGGGCTCGAGTTTCACCCGCGCGAACCGCCGCGAGCCCACCTGGAGCACGTGGTCGGCCCCGGCGTGGAGTGCCAGCGCCCGGTCGCTCACCTTCTCGCCATCGATCCGCACCGCGTTTTCCTCGATCTTGCGGGTGGCCTCGGAGGTGCTGGCGGCGAGGCCCGCCGCCTTGAGGAGACTGGGGAGCCGGATACCCCCGGCATCCACCTGCACCACCCTGGGCGGCAGGTCCGCCGGCACGCTGCGCTCGCTCACCCGGGCGAGGAATTCCCGTTCGGCCCGCTGCGCCTCGGCCGGCCCATGGAAGCGCGCCGTCAGCTCCTTCGCCAGCTCGAGCTTGATGTCCCGGGGGTTGCGCCCCTCCCCGGCCGCACGCTGGAGACCCGTGATCTGCGTCAGTGGCCGGAATGACAGCAGCTCGAAGTACCGCCACATGAGCTCGTCGGAGATCGACATCACCTTGCCGAACATCTCGTCCGGCGGCTCGGCAATACCGATGTAGTTGCCGAGTGATTTCGACATCTTGTTGACGCCGTCAATGCCTTCCAGGAGCGGCAGGGTGATCACCACTTGCGGCTCCTGGCCGTAGGCCGTCTGTAACTGACGTCCGACCAGTAGGTTGAATTTCTGATCGGTGCCGCCGAGCTCGACGTCCGCCTTCAGCGCGACGGAGTCGTAACCCTGCGCCAGCGGATACAAAAATTCATGGATTGCAATGGGCTGACCGCCCTTGTAACGCTTGGCGAAATCGTCGCGCTCCAGCATCCTCGCCACCGTGTAATGCGCGGCCAGGCGTACGAAATCCGCCGCCTGCAGGGGTGACAGCCACCGCGAGTTGAAATCCACGCGGGTGCGCTCCGGGTCGAGGATCTTGAACACCTGCCGCTCGTAGGTGCGCGCGTTGGCTTGTATCTCCTCCGGCGTCAGCGCCGGACGCGTCTGGTTGCGCCCCGTCGGGTCGCCGATGAGGCCCGTAAAGTCACCGATGAGGAAGATCACCTCGTGGCCGAGCTGCTGGAACTGCCGCATCTTGTTGAGCAGCACCGTGTGCCCCAGATGGAGGTCCGGGGCGGTCGGATCGAAGCCGGCCTTGACCTTCAGCGGCTGGCCGCGGGCCACCTTGCGGGCGAGGTCGGCTTTCAGCAGCACCTCCTGGGCGCCGCGTTCGAGCTCGGCGATGGGGTCGTCGAAGTTCATGAATTTCCTGGATGGGATGAAGCCGCCGGCTGGCGCCGCTATTCGATAATAGCGGGACTGCTGAATCAAGGGCGGCGCGATGGGCCGCCCGCCCAATTGTTACAAGCGGCCATCCCGCCCGTGCATATGCCCCTGCAGTCTGCTGTACTGGGGGGGATGGACGTCCCCGATCTCAAGTCGCCCGGCCTCTACTTCAACCGGGAGCTCTCCTTCCTCGAGTTCAACCGCCGCGTGCTGGCGCAGGCCTTCGACGAGTCGGTGCCGCTGCTCGAGCGGCTGCGCTTCCTCTGCATCTCCTCGAGCAACCTCGATGAATTTTTCGAGATCCGGGTGGCAGGCCTCAGGCAGCTGCTCGAGCTCGGCTCTGCCCAGTTCGCCGCCGACGGCATGTCGTTCGAGCAGCAGCTCGCCGGCATCCACGAGCGCGCCGCCGGCCTCGTGGCCGAGCAGTACCGCTGTCTCAACGAGGTGTTGATGCCGGCGCTTGCGGCGCGCGGCATCGCCCTCATCGGCGGCGACGACTGGAGTCCCGAGGCCACGAAGTGGCTCGAGCAGTACTTCGAGCTCGAGGTCGAGCCGGTGTTGAGTCCGCTCGGCCTCGATCCGGCGCGCCCCTTTCCCCGCATCCAGAACAAGAGCCTCAACTTCATCGTCCGCCTGGAGGGCAAGGACGCGTTCGGCCGTGACAGCGAGCTCGCCATCGTGCAGGCGCCGCGCTCGCTGCCGCGGGTCGTGCCGGTGCCCCTGGAGGGCGCGCGGCGTACGCTCGTGCTCCTCACCGGCATCGTCCAGGCCTTCGTGCAGAAGCTCTTCGCCGGGATCGAAGTGGTCGGCTGTTATCAGTTTCGGGTGACCCGCAACAGTGATCTCTTCGTCGACGAGGAGGAAATCGACGACCTGCGCCGGGCGTTGGAAGGTGAGCTCGCACACCGGCGTTACGGCGCCGCGGTGCGGCTGGAGACATCGAACGACTGCCCGGCTGACATCGTGCAGTTCCTGCTGCGCCAGTTCGCGCTGCATGACGTGGATACCTACAGCGTGCCGGGCCCCGTCAACCTCAATCGCCTCTCCGCGGTATATGACCTCGTGCAGCGGCCGGACCTGAAATATCCGGTGTTCACGCCCGGCGTGCCGCGGCGCCTGGCAGGCAACACGGACCTCTTCGCCAGCATCCGCCAGAAAGACGTCTTGCTGCACCACCCCTATCAGAGCTTCGCGCCGGTGATGGACTTCCTGCGCCAGGCGGCCAGCGACCCCAACGTGCTCGCCATCAAGCAGACGCTCTACCGCACGGGCAGCGATTCACCGATCGTGGATGCGCTGGTCGCCGCAGCAGGCGCCGGCAAGGACGTCACGGTGATCATCGAGCTGCGCGCGCGGTTCGATGAGGAAGCCAACATCGAGCTCTCGAACCGCCTGCAGGAAGCCGGCGCGCACGTCATGTACGGCGTCGTGGGCTACAAAACTCATGCGAAGCTCGCGATGGTGGTGCGCCGCGAGCCGGGCGGCATCCGCCGGTATTGCCACCTCGGCACAGGCAACTATCATCCGCGGACGGCCCGCCAGTACACGGACTATGGTGTCTTCACGGCCAGCGATGAGGTCGGCCAGGACGTGCACGAGCTCTTTTTGCAGCTCACCAGCCTGACGCAGACCCCGAAGCTCAATCGCCTCATCCAGTCGCCGTTCGGCATGCACGACGCGTTCATCGCCAAGCTGGACCGCGAGACGGATCACGCGCGTGCGGGCCGGCCAGCGCGCGTGATCCTCAAGGTGAACGCTCTGGTGGAGCAGCAGTCGATCGAGGCGCTCTACCGGGCATCGCGCGCCGGCGTGAAGGTCGACCTGATCGTGCGCGGCGTGTGCGCCCTGCGGCCAGGGGTACCGGGGGTCTCGGAGAATATCCGTGTGCGCTCGGTCGTAGGCCGCTTCCTCGAGCACTCGCGGGCCTTCTACTTCGAGAACGGTGGCGCGCCCGAGCTCTACTGCGCGAGCGCGGACTGGATGGAGCGCAACTTCTTTCGCCGCGTGGAGGTGGCGTTCCCGATCCAGCGCGCCTCGCACCGGCAGCGCATCCTCGAGGATCTCACCCGCTATCTCGAGGACAACTCGCAGGCGTGGACGCTGCGTGCCGATGGCCGCTACGAGCGGCTCTCGCCCGGCCGTGACCGGCCGAGGAATGCGCAGGCGGAGCTGCTGGGGACTTTCGCGGCCGGGATGTCGATCGTACCGCCTGTCGACACCTCCGATTAGGGACTGGCGCCGTTCGCAAGCATTCGGTGAGCGGCCCCGGAGCTAACGCGCGCGACTGAATACCCGCAGCCGAAACCCTGCCGCGCGGAGGTAATCGACTTCCTGCTGCAGGTCGGCCGAGGTCAGTGGGTGATCCTTCAGCCAGCGCGCTGGGAAGTGGAGCTCCAGCGACCGCGACGCCGCGGATAGGACGATCGGCGACAGCGCGACGGAGCTGTGGCCGCGATGCAGCAGCACGGCCAGGCGCAGGATGATGATCAGATAGACGGCGTTACGGTCCCAGGGCGGGACGAGCTCGTCCAAACCCTCGAGGGCCAGCTTGCGGCGATGGCCGCCGACCATGCGCGCCAGCAGCCGCTGCTCCTCGCGTGAGAAGCCCGGCATGTCGGCGTTTTCGAGCAGGTAGGCACCGTGCCGGTGATAGCCGCTGTGGGAAACGTCGAGGCCGATCTCGTGCAGTCTCGCGGCCCATTGCAGCACCCGGTCCGCCACAGGATCGCCCTGGAGCTTCCAGGTCTCCCGCGTCTGCTCCAGGAAATTCAGCGCCGTCACCTCCACCCGCTCGGCCTGCGTGAAGTCGACGTGATAGCGCTGCTGCATGCCCCGCACGGTGCGGTCGCGCGCATCCTCGTCCGTGTAGCGTCCCACCATGTCATAGAGCAGTCCCTCACGCATGGCGCCGTCGGCGATCCGCATCTCCTTGAGATTCAGGCCGGCGAAGATCTCCGCCAGAATGGCGATACCGCCAGGGAAGACCGGCCGGCGATCCTCGGTGAGCGCCACCAGCTTGAGCTCGCGCACGTGGCCGGCCGCGATCACGTAGGCGATGGCGCGCTCCAGGCCTGCCGGGGTGATCAGCAGGGCCTGCGGGTCGAGCTCGCGGATGGCTTCGCCGATCGCGCGCACGGTGCCGGAGCTGCCGGCGGAGCGGTCCCAGCCGCGGCGGCGGAAGGCCGCCTGCACGGGCTCGAGCTCCAGACGCGCGGCGAGGCGCGCGCCGGCCATGCGCTTGGCCGAGATCTTACCGTCGCGGAAGAAGCGCTCGCTGAGGCTGACGCAGCCCATTTGCAGGCTCTCGAGGTCGAGCGGCGCCGGCCCCTCGCCGATGATCATCTCCGTGCTGCCGCCGCCGATATCGACCACCAGGCGCCTGCCGGGCTCGCTCGGCATGGTGTGCGCCACGCCCGCGTAGATGAGGCGCGCCTCTTCCATGCCGGAGATGATCTCGATGGGGTGGCCCAGCGCCTCGCGGGCGCGCTCGAGGAAGGCTTGCTTGCGATGGGCGAGGCGCAAGGCATTCGTCCCCACGACACGCACGCTGTCGGCGCGCATGTCGCGCAGCCGCTGCCCGAAGCGCTGTAAGCAGGCCAGCGCGCGGGCCGCCGCCTCCTTGTCGATCCGGCCGTTCTCCGCGACGCCCGCGGCCAGGCGGACCATCTCACGCAGACGGTCGATGATGACGAGCTGGCCGTGCGAGTAGCGCGCCACGACCATGTGGAAACTGTTGGAGCCGAGGTCTACCGCGGCGAGGACATCGGGGACCGGGCGGGCCGCCGGCTCCCGGTCCGCCTTCGGGCTGTCGCGGACGGGGCTGGCCGGGCGCACGCGATTTGAGCGGGATCAGGCCGAGAAGGAGGATCCGCAACCGCAGGTGGTCGAGGCGTTGGGGTTTCTGATGACGAACTGCGCGCCGTCCAGCCCCTCGCGATAGTCGATTTCCGCGCCCGTCAGGTACTGCACGCTCATGGGGTCGACCAGGAGCTTCACCCCCTGGTTTTCGATGCAGGTATCGCCGTCCTGCAACTCTTCGTCGAACTCGAAACCGTACTGCAGCCCGGAGCAGCCGCCTCCCTGGACGAAGACGCGCAGCATCAGCTTGGGATTGCCCTCGCCACGGATGAGGTCGCCCACCTTGCGGGCCGCGGCGTCGGTAAAGAGTAGGGTGGGGGCTTCCAGCGAGGCTTCTACGGTGCTCATTGCGGTTCGGATCTCCTCAGGAAAGCAGACGAACGGTTCACGGGTTCCAGTCTAGAAGGCAGCGCCACGGGCGTCAAAAAGGCGTGGATCTCACGTCGCTGTGGCGCTCTCGCTCGGCTCCAGGCGCACCAGCTTGCCCGTGATCTGGGCGCCCAGGGTCATCTCAATGATGCCGTAATACACATTACCCTCAACGCGCGCACTCGCCCCCAGGACGACACGCCCGCGCGCCACGATGTCGCCTCGAACGGTCCCATGCAGGACCAGGTCGGTGACCTCCACCGATCCCTCTATGGAGCCGGAATCGCTCACTGACAAGGAGGTCGGGGCCTTTGGATCCGCCCGCACACCCCCCGTCACCTGGCCATCCAGGTGCAGCCCGCCGGCGAACTCCACGTCACCGTTGACCCGCACCGACCGGGCGATCAGCGTATCGATGCGCAGGGGCTTGGAGTCGCGGCTGAACATGCAGGGCTCCTTCCGGCGGGGCGCTAGGGCACCACCACCGCGCTCCAGGGGAGTGTCTGTGTGAGGGGGGCGACGTCCTTGCGATTCGAGCTGACCTTGACCGTCAGATGCTCGGGTCGAAAGCCCGCCGGCAGGATGACGGTCTGCTCGAGATCCTGGAAGTAGCGGAAATCATAGGTCACATCGGCATCGCCGCCGGCCGCCAGCGCCTGGCTGTCGAGCGTCGCGGGCTTGCCTTCCGCGCCTTGGCCGTCAACCGTCAAGCTGACGTTCCCGGTAGTCATCCCATCGGTCTTGCCGGCCCGGACCAGGGAGACATTGACGAGGAAATGATCCGCCTGCTTGCTGGCGGAGAGGCGTACGGTCCCGATCCGGACTCCGATTGCCGGGGCTCCCTGCGCGACCACGGCGCGATAGAACGCCAGCTCCTCGGTCTGGCGAGCCACCTGCGCCTGCAAGTCGCCGATGGTCCGGCTCACCTCCTGGTCCTCACGCGTGTGGCCGGCATTCATGGTGTCGAGCTCGATGAGCTTCGCCCGCAGCGCGCTGTTGCTCTCCTGCAGGTGCTTGATGGTGCTCTCCAGCCGCGCGCGTTCCTGAATGGCTGCCACGACGTTGTAGCCGGCGTGGTACTGGCCAAACTCGAAGGCCGCGCCGAGTCCGACCAGCCCGGCGACCACCAGCCCGATGGCCAGGATCATTCGCCGCATGGGCGCGTGGGGCCGGATGACGAGGTCCGGTTGGCCGGTTTTCATGCGCTGTGCACGGTCCTTGTGATCAATCGGCCCGCGCCGCCGTCTCCCGGCGGGGAGGATGCGCGACCTCGTCCCACCAGCTCGGCAGCGGCGGCGGACCCTCGGGAAAGGCCAGGGGCGCGAGCTCCAGGAGCGCACGCTGGTAGACAGCCCGCTTGAAGTAGATGACCTCCCGCAACGGATCCCAGAAGCTCGCCCAGCGCCATTCGTCGAACTCCGGCTCTTCCGTGCGCCTGAAATCAAACCTCACCGGCTCGCTCCGCAACCGCAATAGAAACCAGCGCTGCTTCTGACCGATGCAGAGCGGCCTCTGATTGCGGCGCACGTAGCGCGCCGGCAGCCGGTAACGCAGCCAGCGAGCCGTGTGCCCGAGGAGCTCGACATCGGCCTGCTCGAGCCCGGTTTCCTCGTTGAGCTCGCGAAAGACCGCCTGCTCGAGACTCTCGCCCACGCGCAGGCCTCCCTGCGGAAACTGCCAGCCCTTGCCGCCCGAGCGGCGACCCAGAAACACCTCGCCCGTGCCGCGCATCAGGACGATGCCGACATTCGCGCGAAAGCCATCCGAGTCGATGACATCTCCAACCATGTGAGGGTTTTATCAAGCGCCGCTTGTACTGGGCAAGCTCCAGCTTATTGTCTGAGGGGCTGGATCCGGGCATCCTTCCCGGCCGGGCACAGTTTCGAGCAAAAAGCGTGGTTTTGCTCGAAGCTCCGCCACCTGCGGCGGCGAGGCACATCCCTGGCCCTAGAGTGCACCAAACGATGCGCAATTAATGATATCGGCATCTCAACGCCTGCACGGCGGCGCCTGGAAGGGCGTTGCCGCCCTGCTCCTGCTCGCCGCCGCGGTATTCATCGGCTCGCTCCTCGTGGGCAGCGCCCAGCTCTCGCCGGCTCGGATCCTGGCGGCACTGTTGGGTTCCGGCGACAGTGTCGCCCGCAGCGTGGCGCTCGGGATTCGGCTGCCGCGGACCCTGGCGGCATTCGGGGTGGGGAGTCTCCTGGCGCTGGCCGGCGTGCTGCTGCAGGCGCTCTTCCGCAATCCGCTCGCCGATCCGTTCGTGCTCGGCGTGTCCGGAGGCGCGGCAGTCGGCGCCCTGCTCGCCATGATCGCGGGCGCGACGATGTTGGCAATTCAGGGGTCTGCCGTCGCGGGTGCCGTGGTTGCGGTGGTGATCGTTCACTTGCTGGCACGCAGCGGCGGCACCACCCGTCTGCTCCTGACCGGGGTAGTGCTAGCCAGCGCATGCGGCGCGATCGTCACGGTGCTGCTGACAGTCGCCGACGCCTCACGGTTGCGCGGCATGGTTTTCTGGCTGGCGGGTGATTTGGAATGGGCGGTCAATCCCTGGGCGAGCGCGGTCACGGCCCTCTTCGCAGTCGCTTGTGCCGTTGTCCTGGCACGCCCACTCAATGTGCTCGCGGCGGGCGAGCTCCGCGCGCGCACCGTCGGCATGCAACTGGAGGCATGGCGGAGCTTCATCTTCGTCGGGTGCGCGGTCTTGACGGCAGTCGCGGTCGTCAGCGCCGGGACGGTGGGCTTCGTCGGGCTCATCACTCCGCACATCGTGCGGCTGGCCTTCCGCACCAGCGACCATCGGCTGGTCGCGCCGGCATCGGCCCTGCTTGGCGGGACCCTTCTGGCTTGCGCTGACGTGGCGGCACGGACAGTGATCGCGCCAACCGAGCTGCCCGTCGGGGCGATCATGGCACTCGTCGGCGCTCCGCTTTTCATCGCACTCCTGCGCCGGCGGGGATGACGAAGGTTACTTGACGACGTTCTTGGACGCGGCGATGCGATTACGCCCGGCGCTCTTGGCACGGTAGAGCGCTGCATCGGCGTCCGCGATCAGGCGGTCGGCCACCACCTTGTAATCGCGCGTGCCCTGGTCCGGCGCGGCGGCGGCGACACCGATCGAAAGAGTCACCGTCTCTGCGGCATGTCCGCTGATCGATACAGGCTGATTGCGCACGGCATCCAACACGCGGGCAGCCACCCGCTCGCCGTCGGCCACGTTGCCTTGCGGCAGCACGATAGCGAACTCGTCGCCGCCGAAGCGCGCTCCGGTGTCGCTCACGCGCATCTCCGCATCGATCCGCTGCGCCACTTCCCGCAGGACGGCATCGCCAGCGAGATGCCCGTACTGATCATTGATGCGCTTGAAATGATCGACGTCGATCATGAGACAGGCGACCGGCTGCTTGGCACGCTGAGCGCGCGCCAGCTCTTCACGCAATCGGGCGTGCAGATAGCGCCGGTTGTGGAAGCCGGTCAGGAAGTCCGTGAACCCGCTGCGCACCAGGCGCGCCCGGTTGACGGCGTTCTCGATGCAGATGGCCGACACCACCCCGAGATGGGCGAGGAAGTCACTCGCGAGATTGCTGGTGAAGCGCCGCGGATCGGTGCTGAAGAAGACCAGCACGCCATCGAGTTGCTCCTGGCGTGTCAGCGGAATCAGTGCAACGCTGCCGGCTTGCCCGACGCCGGGCAGCAGCAGCTCGTGGTCGGCGAGGCGAAACGGCCCTAGCCACGGCTTCTCCAGGTGCGCAGCCTGTGGCGCGGCAGTGGTCAGCGCATCGACGAAGTAGACGCCCTGGAGCTCCTCGATGAAGAAGCTGTCGCCCGAGATCATCAGGTGCCGGACTTCGTGCTGCGGGTCGTTGAGGTGCAGCGTGACGGCGTCCAGTTGATAGGACTGGCGCAGGCCGTGGATCAAACGCTCGAGGAGCTGCGCCAGTGACCCGGCCCGCAGCAGCTCGAGCTCCCTCTCCTGCGTCTTGCGGAACAGCGCCTCATTGCGGCTGACCTCCTCCGTCAGCTCCCTGAGCCGCGCCCGGAGCCGCTCGTTCTCCTGATCGAGCGCCCTCGAACGGTCTTCAGCCATGGCCCGCCTCAGTTGCCCGCCGTTTTCTCAGGCCCGTCGCTGCGCGACGCTGCGCCGGTCTTCGAGATATTCGCGCCCCTGCTGCATCAGGGCGACGAAGACGTCGTGATCGCGAGACAGCACCGCCGCCCGGATGCGTTCCACCGCTTTCGAGAGTGCCTCCAGGGACTCCGCGCCGTAATCGTTGAGGCTCTGGATCTCGAAATAGAGCTCCGGGCTCTCCTGCGCCACGCGGCTGGCGACGTCGAGCTGCGAGTCGAAGGTCGTGCTCGATAGCTTGGCCAGCCGCGGCGCCGCCTCGCCGCTCTCTGCGAGCGCGGTGAAGAAGGCGATGTTGAGCGCATGCGAGAGCCCGAGCACGTAGGCAATCAGCCGATCGTGATCGTCCAGGCTCATCACCACCTGCTCGGCCATGGTGGAAGCGAACAGCGCCCGCGCCTCGGCCAGCGCCTCGGCACTGCCGAGATCCACGAATATGACGTGCCGTCCCGACAGCAGCTCCGTATCAGGTCCGAACATCGGATGGATGGAGGTGACTTTGCAGCCGTGCGACTTGAGAGCCATCAGGCCGGCGCGCAGCGGCGACTTCAGCGACCCGACGTCGAAGATCACGCCGCGCGGCCGGCGCAGCGCGAGGTCGCGCAGAATCGCATCCGTCACCCCGAGCGGCGTCGCCACCACGATGTAGTCGTGTTTGAGATCGGTCGTGCGCCAGTCCTCAACACACGGCACACCATCCGGTCCACCGCGCGGGTCCGCCACCTCGACACCGAAGCCCTGGGAGGAGAGGAACTGGACGAACCAGTGCCCCATCTTGCCGCCGCCGCCGATCACGAGCACGCGCCGGCCGGAGCCCGCGCCACGGGCGGCGACGCTCGCCTGCTCCTGAGTGGTCAGAGAGGAGCGGATGAGGAGGCGCAGCAGCTCCTCGGCAAGCGCAGGGGAGACCCCGACCTCGACAGCCGCGGTGCGCGCGCCTTCGATCACCTCGCGCTCACGCTGGTAGTCGCGGGTCGGATAGCCGGTCGCCCGTTTGACGCGCGCCACCTCGCCGCTCAACGCCTTGCGCTCGCCGACCAGCTTGAGGAGCTGGCGGTCGATCTCGCTCAGGCGGCGGCGCAAATCATCGAGGGTCACTTCGTCCGGCGGCATGGAGGATCTTCCCGGAGCCAAAGCTTTGGGTGGGACTCCCTTTTATCGGCCCAGCGTGGCCGCTGCAAGTATGCCTCGGCCCGGCGCCAAGGCGGCGGATTTGCCTCGTCTTCCAGCGCCGGATCCGGGCATCCTGCGTGGCCCAGCGCTGCGTCAGGCAAAATGCGCGACTTTTGCCTGTCGCTCGCTGCTGCGGCGGCGGCCATCCCCGTGTGCCGCTACATCCTTCTCGGGGTCGCGCGCGACTCGAGGGGCAACTAATATGTCTACGTGATGCGACACACCGAGCTGCTGCCCGAGCCTCTGGCGCCGGAGCCCCTGGCCATCCTCAACCGCTGGATGGCCGAGGCCTGGCAGCACCGGCTGCAGCCGAACCCCAACGCCATGGTGCTCGCCACGAGCGATAGCGCCGGGCGCCCCTCGGCGCGGGTAGTCCTCTGTAAAGAGGTGATCGAGGTGCCAGGGTACCTGGTCTTCTATACGAATTACCTGTCGCGTAAGGGCCGGCAGCTGGCGGAGAACCCGCGCGCGGCGGCGGTGATCCACTGGGACGCGCTGCATCGGCAGGTGCGCATCGAGGGACCGGTGCTGCAGGCGCCTGCCGCGGACAGCGACTCGTACTTCGCCTCGCGGCCGTGGCCGAGCCGCGTAGCCGCGTGGGCGAGTGCGCAGAGCGAGCCGGTCGCCTCTCGCGCGGCGATGCTCGAGTCCCTGTCCTCGGCGACAGAGCGCTTCGGGACGCCGCTTCCGGGGCAGCCAGGAACGGGGAGCGACCTCGACATCACCATCCCGCGACCGCCGCATTGGGGCGGCTATCACCTGTGGGCGCAGACCGTGGAGCTGTGGGTGGAGGGCGAGGCACGGATGCATGACCGTGCGCGCTGGACGCGCAAGCTCACGGAGCTACCGAGCGGCTATTTCGAGACCGGCCCCTGGACAGCGACGCGACTGCAACCCTGAGCGTTTCCCGGAGCCTGCCGGTGCGCGAGGTCGGCACTCAGGGCCGGCCCTGTACGCTTGCGGCCCGCGGGGTCGAGGTGGCGGTGGGCGCACGGCGGCTGGTGGCGGGGCTGTCGCTGGAGTTCCGGCCGGGGGAGTTCGTGGCGATCCTGGGGAGGAACGGCACGGGCAAGACTCTCACGCTCCATACGCTGGCGGGGCTGCGCCGGCCCGAGGGCGGCGCGGTGTATCTCGATGGGGCGGCGATGGAGAGCGTGAGCCGGCGGACGGTGGCGCTGCGGCTGGGGCTGCTGGCGCAGGACGCCGAGGAGTCGTTTGTCACTTCGGCGTTGGAGGCGGTCCTGGTAGGGAGGCATCCGCATCTGAAGCTGTGGCAGTGGGAGACGGCGGAAGACGAGCGCATCGCGCTGACGGCGCTGACGGCGGTGGATCTGGAGGACTTCGCCGCTCGCAGGACCGATACGTTGTCGGGGGGCGAGCTGCGGCGGGTGGCCGTGGCGGCGCTGTTGGCGCAGGAGCCTTCGGTGTTTTTGCTGGATGAGCCGTCCAATCATTTGGATCCGGCGCATCAGCTGGGGATCTTGGGGTTGTTTCGCGAGCTTTGTACTGCGGGGAGGACGGTGATTGCGACGATGCATGATCCGACGGTCGCCGCGCGGTTTGCGGATCGGGTGGTGCTGCTCCACGGAGATGGGCGGTGGGCGGCGGGGGCGGCCAGGGAGCTGCTGACGGCGGAGAGCCTGAGCGAGCTTTATCTGGCGCCCATGTTGGAATTGCAGAAGGATGGGAGGCGCATTTTCGTCAGCGCTTAGCAGCGCGAGTCCTGCGGGCTCAGAGATCCCCGAATTGATGCTGCAGTAGTGTCAGTGCTGCCACGGCCGCAGTCTCGGTACGGAGAACTCTTGGGCCGAGGCTCACGGGCCGGAAGCCGGCGCTTTGCGCTGCGTGGTGCTCGTTCTCTGCCAGGCCGCCTTCGGGGCCAATCAGCACGACGATCCCGGCGTCCGGCGGCTTCAGGTCGTTGACGTGCTGCGTACCCGAATGGGAGAGCAGTACGAGTGTGGCTCGCGGATCGATGCGAGCGAGGAAATCATGCAGCGGGAGCGGGCTGTCAATGTCGGGAAGCCGGTCGCGGCCGCTTTGCTCGCAGGCGGCAACGGCGATTCCCCGCCAATGCGCAAGTTTCCTCTCGGCCTGCTTTGCATCGAGCTTCACGACCGTGCGCTCTGTCATCACGGGCACGATGCAGGTAACGCCGAGCTCGGCTGCCTTCTGTATCACCCAGTCCATGCGCTCGCCGCGGGAGACACCTTGCGCCAGCGTGAGGGAGAGCGCTGACTCCCGGGTCGCCGGCGAACGGTCGCCGACCGCCACGATCACGGCGTCTTTTCGGAACGCTTCGATGCTTGCGGCGTGCTCGCCGCCGCGGCCGTCGAAAAGGATGAGGGGATCGCCAGGCTTCAGGCGCAATACGCGTGTGATGTGGTTGGCAGCGTCGCCTTCTATCGTCTGCCGGTGGCCTGGGGTCAGAGGTTCGGCGACGTGGACGCGTGTCAGTCGCATGTCGCGAGCTCGATGCCTTCGCGCGCAACCTCCACCACGAGGTCGATCTCCTCGGGCGTGATCACATAAGGAGGCATGAAGTAGACGACGGTGCCGATGGGGCGCAGGAGGACGCCGCGGCTGAGGGCGTGGCGGTAGATTTTGAGACCGCGGCGCTCCTGCCAGGGGTAGGGCTCACGAGTGGCTCTGTTGGCTGTCAGCTCGACGGCGACGATCATGCCGTGTTGGCGGACTTCGGCTACGTGCGGGTGCGATTGCAGCTCGCGTGCTTTGGAGCCGAGGTGGGCGGCGAGGCTGCGGTTGCGGGTCAGGATGTCGTCGGTGCGAAAGATGTCGAGGCTGGCCAGCGCGGCGGCGCACGCCAGGGGGTTGCCGGTGAAGCTGTGGGAATGCAGGAAGGCGGTCAGCTTGACGTACTCGTCGTAGAAGGCCGAGTAGATGGCATCCGTGGTGATCACGGTGGAGAGAGGGAGATAGCCCGCGGTCAGTCCCTTCGACAGGCACATCATGTCGGGGCGGATGCCCGCTTGCTCGCAGGCGAAGAGGGTGCCGGTGCGGCCGAAACCAACCGCGATCTCATCCGCGATCAGATGCACGCGGTAACGGTCGCACGCCTCACGCAGCAGCGTGAGGTAGATCGGGTCGTACATGCGCATGGAGCCGGCGCACTGCACCAGAGGCTCCACGATCACCGCCGCGGTCTCGTGGGCGTGCGCGGCCAGCGCGGCCTCCATCAGGGCAAACTTGCGCCGCGAATGCTCCGCCCAGCTCTCGCCTGGCGCACGCTCGAAGCAGTCGGGGGATGGCACGGTGATGACGTCCATGAGGAGCGGCTGGTAGATCTCCTTATATAGATCGACGTTGCCGACCGCGAGTGCGCCCAGGGTCTCGCCGTGGTAACTGTTGGAGAGGGTGATGAAGCGCCGCTTGGCGGTCTTGCCGACATTGCGCCAGTAGTGAAAGCTCATCTTCACCGCGACTTCCACCGCGGATGAACCGTTGTCGGCATAGAAGCAGCGAGTCAGTCCGGCGGGAGCGATGGCAGTCAACGCCTCGGACAGAGTGATGACGGGCTCATGCGTGAACCCGGCCAGGATGACCTGCTCCAGGTTGTCGAGTTGCGCGCGCACCGCAGCGTTGATGCGCCCATTGGCATGGCCAAAGAGATTGACCCACCAGGAGCTGATCGCATCGAGGTAACGCTTGCCCTCGAAATCCTCCAGCCACACACCCGAGCCGCGGCGGACCGGGATCATCGGCAGGTCCTCGTGGTCCTTCATCTGGGTGCAGGGATGCCAGACGTGGGCGAGATCCCGTGCGGAATAGGAGGCGTTACCGGTAGTCATTGCGGCATTGTGGCATGATGCAGCGGACCATGAACGGCTCCCAACTACAGTATTTTCCGGTCTCGCTGCCCTTCCTGCTGATCTTCGGGGGCCTGCTCATCGTCCTCATCTGCCTCGCGGCGATGCGGCTGCTGAAGTTTGCGTCCCTCTCGATGGGTATCAGCGAGAGTGCCCTCATCGCGATCCTCGGGCTGTCGCTTCTCGGCAGCTACATCAACATCCGGCTCGGTTATCTTCCGGGGCACAGAACGGTGACCACGGGCGAGATCAGCTTCTTCGGCATGACCTATATCGTGCCCATCGTGCGCGAGGGACACGGCACCGTTCTGGCCATCAACATCGGCGGTGCGATCATCCCGATATGCCTGTCGCTCTATCTTCTTTTCAGGCATCACCTCTTTCTGCTCGGCGCGGTCGGCACCCTGTTCGTCGCCGTGGTATGCCATTTCCTCGCCCAGCCCGTCCCGGGCTTCGGCATCGCTCTGCCGATATTCGTTCCGGCGGTGGCGACCGCCATCATCGCGGTGGCACTGTCGCGCCGCCGGGCGGCGCCCCTGGCTTACATCAGCGGCAGCCTGGGGACGCTGATCGGTGCGGATCTTCTCAACCTCGGCGCGGTCCAATCGCTGGGTGCTCCCGTCGCCTCCATCGGCGGCGCCGGCACATTCGATGGTATTTTCGTCACGGGGCTGCTCGCCGTCCTCTGGGCCGGCTTATCGCGCTACCTGCATGACTAAATCGTCTGGAACGACCCATTCGCCGGGAGTGAACGGCAACGGCGACAGCCGGCCCGAAGGGCGGGACGCAGGGATTGCGCCGAGTATCTGCAGCGAGATGCGCGCCAGCGCGAGCCGGTCCCCGCAGAGCGGGGGCGAGGCCCTGGGGCGACCCGCGCTGCGCGTCGAGCCTGCCACCGGCCTCCTCGCCGGCGTACGCCAGGTCCTCTCGCCGCATTTCGATGCCCGCCCGAAGGACGTCGCACCCGAGCTCATCGTGGTGCACGGCATCAGCCTCCCGGCCGGCGAGTTCGGCGGCCCGTGGATCGATCGCCTCTTCGCCGGCAATCTGCCGCCCGACGCGCATCCTTCCTTCCGTGAGACCGCCACGCTGCGCGTCTCCGCGCACGCCGTGATCCGGCGTGATGGCGCCGTCACCCAGTACGTGCCCTTCGCCTTGCGGGCCTGGCACGCGGGCCATTCCCAGTACCGGGGTCGCAGCGGCTGCAATGACTTCTCGGTCGGCATCGAGCTGGAGGGGACCGACGAGATCCCCTACACGGAGGGGCAGTACGAGAGCCTCGCCGGGCTCGTGAGCGCTCTGCTCGCAACCTATCCGACCCTGTCCGCGGAGCGGATCACCGGGCACAGCGACATCGCGCCCGGCCGCAAGAGCGACCCCGGGCCGGCCTTCGAATGGCCGCGGTTTCGGCAGCTGCTGGCCGAGCGCCGGCAAACGAAGAGACTCGCATGAAGACGATCGGTTTGGCACTGATTACGGCTGTCGTCTGCGCCTCGGCGCTTCCCGCCAGTGCCGCGCCCGCGCGCTGGGTCGAGGGAACCCACTACATCGTGGTCGACCAACCCCAACCCACGACCGTGCCTGCGGGGAGCGTGGAGGTCATGGAGGTGTTCTCCTACGCCTGCCCGTTCTGCAACCAGTTCCAACCCGTCATCCACCGGCTGGAGCGCAGCCTGCCGGTCAACGCGCGGATGGTGTTCCTGCCGGCCGCATTCAAGCCGGATGAAGACTGGCCGATGTTCCAGCAGGCGTACTACGCCGCGCAGTCGTTGGGGATCGCAGATCGGACCCATCAGGCGATGTTTGATGCAGTGTGGAAAACGGGCCAGCTCGCGATCGCCGATCCGACCACGAGCCGCATGAAGAACCCGCTCCCGTCACTGGAGGATGCGGCGCATTGTTACTCCCAGCTCACGGGCGTGAGCCCGCAGGTGTCTCATGGACTCCTTGAGCCCGCCTGACGATGTGATCCCCCTCGTCAAGTTCCTCGTGGCCAAGGCGAGCACACACTGAGGCAGGGGCGACCCGTCAGACCCGGGCCGGCCTGGTCGAGTCTCCCGCCCCGGGCTCACTTCCAACACTCGCGTCAGGCGGCACCGCCTTCAGCCGAAAGTCCGACCAGCGCGAGTTGAGCGTCCAGCGCATCGCGAAGACCTGGACGGCCGCCGTGAGCACCATGAAGAGGAGCGACAGGGTCAGGCCCCCGGATAGAAGACGCGCAACCTGGCCTATGCTCAGGCTGTCCAGACCCTGCCCCGAGAGCTGCATGTCCTGAACGGTGGACACGAGCCCCATGAGGGACCAGACCGTGGCGATGGTCCACAGCGGGATGACCAGGATGCTCGCCCGCCAGCTGTAGCTCCACCACACCTTGAATGCCTGCATGAGAGTCATGGTCTTGCCCTTGCGCCTGGGGTGAACGAGGTCGAGACAGCGCCCGGCGAGGCGCGGTTCCCGGTCGCTCGATTATGCGCCGCCGCTGCAGCAGCCCCATGCCAACCACGAGGCCTGCGCGCTCGCATGGATCGCCGCCGCGAAAGGCAGGCAAATGAGCGCCAGCAGAATCCCGATGACGGCGATGAACTTCCGTCTGCGCCGCATGGCGATCTGCCTCTGCCCGAGCGGGCCCACCAGTCCTTCGACCCCCAGCCGTCCGAGCGCCCAGATGCCGCCGCTGCCCCCGATGAGCCCGAGCCCGGCCAGGGTGCGCGCCCATGCGGCGGCGACGTTGCCGGGACGCGCCCAGGATAAGACCCCCATGACGAGCAAGCCGGCTCCCGCGAGGCAGATGAGGAGGAGCGCGACAGAGAGCGCAAACAGCGCCGCCGCCACGCCATATAGGATCGTCCCCGTGGCGATTCGGCGCAGGCGTGACACGGATTTCGCGGGCTTCATTCATGCACCGCCGGCAACGTGGGCCGCCGATTCGATCGTTCGCCCGCCGCCGCGGCGCCTCCATCCACTCGATCCCTCAACCGCGCGGGTCACGGTCGTGTCGCCAGAGGACTTCCGTGCCGCGCTCGTGGCGCGCCAACACCCGCGCCAGCACGAAGAGCAGATCCGACAGCCGGTTGAGATAGCGCAGCACGTCGGGATTGACGGTCTCCGTCCTCGCGAGGGCCCACACCCGGCGCTCCGCGCGCCGCGCAACGGTGCGGCCCAGATGACACGCGGCCGCCGCAGGCCCGCCGCCGGGAAGGATGAACTCCTTCAGAGGCGGCAAAGGATCGTTGAAGTCATCGAGCGCCTTCTCGAGCCTCGCCACGTGCGCCGCCGTGATGGCGAGATGACCTGGAATGCAGAGTTCCCCGCCCAGATCGAACAGCTCGTGCTGCACCTCGGTCAGCAGTGTGCTGACCGGGCCCGGTAATCCCGGGACGGCGAGAAGGACGCCGAGCACGCTGTTCAGCTCGTCCGTCGTCCCGTACGCCTCGACGCGGGCGCTGTCCTTCGGCACCCGAGTGCCATCGCCGAGCCCGGTCGTACCGTCATCGCCGGTACGCGTGTAGATCTTGCTGAGTCTGTTGCCCATGGAGCCCCTCCCGGCGCGCAATCGCCGGGATCCAATTCTGCCAGAGCCGCGGATTTGACAGCGCGTTCCCGCCCGGCAACGCTAGCGCGCCTCGTCCAAGCCACCGCGCAGGATCACCCGTCCACCATGCCATCCCGAGAGCTGCAAGCCGCCCTTCAAGCCGCGCAGACGGCGGCCGAGGTGATCCGCGGCCTCTATCAGAAGAATCTTGCCGTCCGCACCAAAGAGGACCAGTCGCCGGTCACCGAGGCCGACGTGCGCGCGGAAGAGACCATCCGCGCAGTGCTGAGCGAGAGCTTCCCGACTTACGGCTTCTATGGCGAGGAGACCGGAAAGCACTCCGTAGGCGCCGAGAGCGTCTGGCTGGTAGACCCGATCGACGGCACCAAGTCCTTCGTCCGCGAGTGTCCTTTCTTCTCCACGCAGATCGCCCTGATGCGCGGCGGCCGCCTCGTGCTCGGCGTCTCCAGCGCTCCCGCCTATGGCGAGCTCGCTTGGGCCGAGCAAGGCGCCGGCGCCTTTCTGAACGACCGGCCCATCCGGGTCAGCACGATCACGGACCTCTCCGCCGCCATCGTCTCCACCGGCAATCTGAAGACCATGACCCGCTCCGCCCAGTGGGACCGCCTCGGCGAGCTGATCCGCCGCGTGAGCCGCATCCGCGGCTACGGCGACTTCGTGCACTATCACCTGCTGGCCCGTGGCTCGCTCGACGTCGTCATCGAGTCCGACGTCAACATCCTCGACATCGCTGCCCTGACGGTAATCGTGCGTGAAGCCGGGGGCACCTTCACCGACCTCGCCGGCAAGGACGTCACGCTCGAGACGACCACCGTCCTGGCGAGCAACGGCCGGCTCCACGGCGCAACCGCGGAAATGCTCCGCTATTAGGGAGGGCTGCTCGAGCGGCGCTGCGAGAGAGTTTTGGGGGCGCAGCGCCGCACGAGCATCCGCGAGTCGGAAAGACGTTCGCTACGGCTGGAGGCTTTTTCCACCAGCGTCCCGGTCTGCGGGGTACTCGGCGCCGGTGTCACGACCCGACGGCTCTTACCGGCCAGGTGGTAGCGGTACCAGACTAGCGCTGCGTGCACCAATTGTCAAAGCCCAGCTGGCGGGGACGGTGCGAAGAAGCGTCTCCGTACGCCTAGGCCGCGATCCGCGTTTCCTCCGCGATCATTTCTTCGAGCCTCTCGAGATCGGGGACCAGCGGTGTCTCGTTGACCATCCGCACCTGGCAGATCACCGGCGCCCGCTCCGGGAAGACGCGCGAGTTGTCCGGCCGCACCACATCCGAGCTGACCCTGACCAACTGCGGAAAGCCTTGCGAGATGACGGCGAAATTGCCGCCGTCGAGGCGAGTGCCCAGGCAATGGAACACCACCACCCGGGTGCGTCCGGACTGCACCGGAATGGCCTGTCCACACGCTCCTTCGAATGACACGAGCGGCACCGCCTTACCGCTCCACGGGACCGTACCGATGTACCACGGCGGCGCTCCCGTCATCTCGGAAGGCACCTGGAAACCGACCACCTCGGCAACACAGGCGCGCGGCACGATGAGGCGTCCGTCCGCGAGCGGAACCAGCAGGCTGTAGATCTCGTGTACGCGCTCGGTCATGGATCACCCGCCCTCGGCCTGTAACGGCTCGTCCTGCAAGGCGCTCTCCTGTGCCGCGCGGCGCCGCTCCACCAGAGGCGCGATGGCATCCAACAGCTCGGCCTCCTGGTACGGCTTGCCGAGGTAATCGTCGACGCCCAACTCGATGGCGCGGGCCCGGTGCTTCTCGCCGACACGCGAGGTGATCATGATGATCGGTACGTCCTTCAGCCGCGAGTCGTTGCGCGCGTGCGCCGCGACCTCGTAGCCATCCATACGCGGCATCTCGATGTCGAGCAGGATGATGTCCGGCACGTGATCCTGCAGCATCGCGACCGCATCCATGCCATCGCGTGCCGTCAACACCCGCATACCGTTGCGCTCGAGCAGACGCTGCGTCACGCGGCGCACGGTAATCGAGTCGTCGACGACCAACGCGAACGTCCTCCGGTCCTCTCGCTGGACCGGCGGCAGCTGCCCGCGTCCGCGCCACTCGGCACGCACGAGAGCGCCAATGTCCAGAATGATGACGATGCGCCCGTCGCCGAGGATCGTCGCCCCGGAGATGCCGCGGATGCTCGAGATCTGCGGTCCGACGGACTTCACCACGATCTCGCGGCTGCCGACCAACTCATCGGTCACGAGGCCGGTGGAATGCTCGCCGGCGCGGACCAGGACCACCGGGATGGTGACGTCGGACTCCGGGAGAGGCAAGGGCTCGAGCCCGACGAACACCGCCAGATGTTGGAAGCGATATTTCTGGCCGCCGTAATCGAATGCCGCCGCATCGCGGCCGAGGTGGGCGGTGACTTCCGCCTTCGACAGGCGCAGCACACCCTCGACGGTCGGCAGCGGCAGGGCGTAGAACTCCTCGCCGGTGCGCACCACGAGCGCATGGCTGATCGCCAGCGTGAACGGCAGCCGGATGGTGAATACGCTCCCCTCACCTGTCTTGGTTTCCATGTGCAGGGCGCCACCCAGCCGCTTGATCTCGGTGGCGACCACGTCCATGCCCACACCGCGTCCGGCCTGTTGGGTCAGCGCCCCCGCGGTGGAGAATCCGGGCTCGAGGATGAGCTGCATGGCGTCCTCGTCGCTCAACGTGCGGCCGGGCGGGATGAGCCCGAGGGTACGTCCCTTCGCCCGGATCGCCTCGAGATTCATGCCGGCGCCGTCATCCGTCAGGCGCACCATCACCTCGGCGCCTTCACGATGCAGCTCCAGCAGGATGCGTCCTGCGGGCGGCTTGCCGCGGCGGGTGCGCTCCTCAGGGGTCTCGATGCCGTGGACCACCGCGTTGCGCAGCATGTGCTCGAATGGCGGCAGCATGCGCTCGAGGACCTGCCGGTCGAGCTCGCCGGAAGCGCCCTCGACGACCAGCTCGGCGCGTTTGCCGGTGTCGGAAGCCGCCTGGCGCACGATGCGGGCGAGGCGTTGCACATGCCGCTGGAAGGGCACCATGCGCGTGCGCATCAGGCCGTTCTGCAGCTCAGTGATGGTTCTCGCCTGCTGCCCCAGGAGATTCTGCGCGTCCTTGGCGAGGTTCTCGAGCAGCTGCTGGATGCTCGCCACGTCGTTGGCGGTCTCCGCGAGCGCGCGCGAGAACTGTTGGATGGAGGAATACCGGTCGAGCTCCAGCGGGTCGAACTCGCTGCGATGACCGCCCTCGTCCTCATGCCGGTGCAGGATCTGCGCCTCGGTCTCGATCTCGAGGCTGCGCAGCTGCTCCTTCAGGCGTGTCACGGTGCGCGACAGCTCACCGAGGTTGAAGTCGATCGAGCCGATCTGCTGCTCGAGGCGCGAGCGCGCGATGCTCGCCTCGCCGGAGATGTTGAGGAGCTTGTCGAGCAGCTCCGCATCGACGCGAGCCATTTCCTGCCGCTCGACGGGCGCCACCGGCTCCCGGCCCGGCGGCACAGGCTGCGGCGCGAGCAACACATCTTCCGCCGGAGCTTCCGCCGCACGTGTTTCCTCCGGCCCGCCTCCCGGCGGCGCAAGAGCCTCGTGCTCCTGCTCGGCAGGCGGCGGTGCCGACGATAGGACCGGCACTCGCTCGGCGGCGTCCGGCGCGATGTGCGGCTCAGGCGCAGCGGCAGCCGCCAGCACCGGCGGCTCGCCTAACTCGGGCTCATCGGCGAAGTCGATCGTTTCCTCGCCGGCCGGCGAGTCGGCCGGAACTTCAGCGGCCGGCGGCGGCTCCGCTGCCGGCGGCGCAATGGCCGGCTGCCGAACCGTAGCCTCTGTTGGCTGCGGCGAGGCGGCCGCAGGTGCGGCGGGCGCAGCATCCACGACGGGGGCAGCTGGGACGGCAGGGGCCACAGCAGGCGGCACCGCGGCAACAGGCGCGGCAGACTCCTGCTTCGGAGCTTGCTCCGCCGCGGGGACCGCGGCTTGCGTCGCTCCCCCGGGACGGGTCAGTGCCTGGATCCGCCCGATCATCGCGCGCGCAGGCGCGACGCGTCGGCCGTTGGCAACCGACTCCCGCATCCTGGCGAGCTCGTCGAGGCTCGCCTGGATGACATCGAATACGTGGCCGTCGACGGCAATAGTGCCGCCCTCGGCGTGGATCACCAGCGTCTCGAGCTCGTGGCTCAGATCGCCCATGGCGATGATGCCGGCCATGCGCGCGCCGCCCTTCAACGTATGCAGCGGCCGCTTGAGCGCAGTAGCGCTCTCGGGGCTGCCTGGCTTGTCGCGCCAGTCGCTCAGAGCGCGCTCGGACGCGTCGATGAGCTCGAGCGCCTCCTCGGTGAAGATCGCCGCCACTTCCGGATCGAAATCGGGCGGCTCTCCCCCTTCGGGAGGCACTTCCTCCGGGACGGGCTCCGCGGTCGGCGGTGGAGCAGGCGTAGCGCCCGCCTCAGCGGCCGACGCCGCGTCCCGCTCGCCGGCGGCGACTCGCGACGCTTCCGCAATGCGCGCATCGAGCGCCCGCTCCGCCTCGCCCAGACGCTCGAGGAGCTGCCAGTGATTGACGAAGTAGCCGGTGGGCTCGTCGAGGTGCGCCGCCACCGACTCCATCGCCGCCATGCAGTCGGCGAGCAATGTCAGGTCGGAAGAGCGCAGGCCCACGCCGCTCGTGAAGGCGCGGCGCAGCCAGTGATCCAACGGCTCCGCCAGACGCACGCCGTGCCGTGCCTGCGCCATCTTCGAGCTGCCGGCCAGCGTATGACAGGCCCTGTACACGTCCTCGGGCAAGAGGTGCGGCTCGCCGGACCTTGCCTCGCGCTTGAGGTAGTTGCGGATGGTGGCGACATGCGCACCCGTTTCCCGCGTATAGATCTCACGCAGTGCCTCGTCCATTCCGGGCTGCTGCGCCGCCTGCGGCGCAAGCACCGGCTGCCGAACCGTAGCCTCCGTCACGGGTTGCGGCAGCGTGGCATGCGTCGGAAGATCCTCGGCCAGGACGATGCTGCTGGAGGCCTCCTGCTCCATTGAGTCCTCGGCGACCGGCGCGGTGCCTTCCGCCGGTGCACTCGCCGCAGCGCGCGCCGTCGCAGCCGGCTGCCGTCCCGATGCCAGAGCGTGGGCGCGCGCCGCGATCCCGGCGACATCGGCCGCGACCGGAGTGCCCTTGTCGAGATGCTCGATCATCTGCGGCAGCGCCGCGATCGCATCCCGCAGCACTGCCAGGATCGCGGGACTGCGGGTCAGCGTGTTGTCGAGCACGCGGTTGAGGAGGTTTTCCACCGCCCAGGCGAGCTCGCCGAGCTCGCGGGCGCCGACCATGCGGCCGCTGCCCTTCAGCGTGTGGAACGAGCGGCGCACCGTCACCAGTGCCTCGCGCTCGAGCGGGTTCTGATCCCACACCGGGAAGCCGCGCTCGATCTTGACCAGCTCCTCGTGCGCCTCCTCGATGAAGAGCTTCACGAGCTCCGGGTCGGCGCTTTCCGCCAGCGCGGCCAGCCGCGCGGTGGGTGAAGGCGTCAGAACGGGCGCCTGCACACCGAGGTCCGGCGCGGTCTTGCCGACGTCTACATCCACCACGTGAGTGGCGTCGTGGGACAGCGGCGCGGGAATCTGCACCGTCTTCGCGAAGGTAGACGGCTCGAGCGGCGGCACGGTAGGGACCGGCACGCTCTGCTGCTGCTCGAGCGCCTGCACGCAGGCCTGCGCGTTGTCGAGCATGTACCAGGGATCGGTGCGCCCGGCCTGCAGCGTCTCCATGTAGTACTCGACGCTGACGATGGCATCGGCCAGACGGTCGAGGAAGCCCGGAGGGAGCGCCGGCGCGCCCGGCCGCATGACCCGCTTCAACTGGGTGGTGACCCCTTCGATGACTTCCACCGCGCGCGTCTTGCCGAGGAGCAGCAGCGCCGCCTTCAGCCCGCGGATGAGCTCCTGCCAGCTGTCGAGCCCGGCGGCATCCAGGGTGCCGCCGACACTCTGCGTCACCGCCTCCTTGATGCGCGCGAGGTTGAGGATGCACTCGCGCAGCACGGCGGACTGCACCTGTTGGAAGTCGTGATCCTCGCTCTGCTGCGGCGATGCCGCCTTCGGCAGGATCATGCCGACCAGGCCGTCGTCGAGGCGGTCCTCGACACCGATGAGCGCGGCCGCGATCTCGACCAGCGTCGCCTCGTCGGCACGCAGGCTGCCCGCCACGATCTTCCCCAGCTTCTCGGTCTGCGCCTGCACCGCGGCTCGCTGCTCGCCGAGGCCGAGGACCCCGAGCGTGTCGCCGATCTTGCGCAGCAGCTCGACCTGCGGGCCGAGCTCCTGCGGCTGACCCGCGCCGCGGCGGACGAAGATGTCGAGGACATCCTTGACCTTCGAGAGGTCCTCACGGATGGCCGCCGCAACGGTCTGCATGAGCTTGACGCTGGGCGCCGAGAGGTTCTCGCGCTCCTGCTCGATGCTCTCATCGACCGGCAGCAACTCCGCCAGACGGAAGGAGGCGCGGACGGCGGACACGCGTACACCGGCGGACTCCGCGCGTCCAACATAATAGAGGAGATTGTTCAGCAGCTCGACCGGGGGGCTCTGACAGTAGCGCGCCTCGCCGAGCTCGTAGAGCCGGCGGATCTCGCGGTCCGCGAGCCCGAGCAGCCGCTTGATCGACTGGCCGCCCTCGAGGCCGTGCTCGCGCAGCGCCTCGATGACGGCGCCGACCACCCACCAGAGTTGGAAGACAGGCTGTCGCGTGGCGGTCTGCTCGATTTTTTGCGACACCGTCGCCAGCGTCTCGAGGTTCTGCTCGATGCGCTCGCCGCGTATCCAACCAATGAGTCCCGTCTGGAAGCGCGCGCGCAGCCGCCTGCTCCACTGCTCGATGTTGAGCGGCGGTTCATCCGTCCGCGTGGCGATCGGCTGTGCCTGCTTGTCCGACTTCAGATTGAGCAGGAGGAGCGTGCCCTCGGAGAGCAGCGAGCTGCCGCGCACCGCGCGCAGATCGTTGAGCAGTGGCAGCAGGACGAGCGCCAGATCGCGCCCGCCCGCCAGCACCCGCTCGAGATAGCCCGGAAGCTGCACCATCGCCCGCAGCAGCGCATCCAGGCTCTCCGCCTGGCCCTTGCGCTCCGTGACGGTGGCGAGCAGATAGCCCGCGACCTGCTCCATCTCTTCGGCGAGGAGCGCTGCGCCGTAGATCTCGAGCACCCGCAGCACTCCGTGCACCTGGCGCAGCTCCTGCTTGCAGCGCTCGAGCAGCGACACGTTGTCGGGCTGCTCGACATAGGTCTCGAGCGCCGTGCGGGCCTCGGCCAGCGTGGCATTGAGCTCGCGGCCGACGAGGTCCAGCGTCTGGGAGGCGACTTCCGGCATTCAGCGGTCTCGGGAGCTCATCAACTCAGGTGCCGCCCAGGGCGGAGACCGGTCGGATGTTGGGATTGGCACCGGCGCCGGAGCCCGCGCCGCCGGCCTTGTTATCCGGGGGGCGCCGGAAAGCGCCGGAGGCGCCGGCGGCTTCGTTCGTGGCCGTGCCAGGCAGGCGGAAGCCCGCCGCCGCGCGCCGCAGCCCCGCGGAAAGCTCGGCGAGCTTTGCGATGGCCGTCGAGGTGGCGTTGGTCGAGTCGGCCGTCTGAACGCTGATTTCCTTGAGCACCTGCATGTTGTGCGCGATGTTCTGTGCACCGCTGGTCTGCTGGCGCGAGCTTGCGGAGATGTTCTGCACCAGGCTCGCGATCTGGTTGGATACCTGCTCGATCTCCTCGAGCGCGGCGCCCGCGTTCTCGGCGAGCAGCGCCCCGCCGACGACGTCGGTGGTGCTGCGCTCCATGGAGACCACCGCCTCGTTGGTGTCGGTCTGGATGGTGCGCACCAGCACTTCGATCTGCTTGGTCGCATTGGCCGCCCGCTCGGCGAGCCGCTGCACCTCGTCGGCCACCACCGCGAAGCCGCGGCCGGCCTCCCCGGCCATGGACGCCTGGATCGAGGCGTTGAGCGCCAGGATATTGGTCTGCTCGGCGATGTCGTTGATGAGCTCGACGATGTTGCCGATCTCCTGCGAGCTCTCGCCGAGGCGCTTGATGCGCTTGGAGGTCTCCTGGATGGTCTCGCGAATGGTGTTCATGCCGTCGATGGTGCGGCGTACCGCATCGCCGCCCTTGTGGGCGACCTCGACCGAGTGGCGCGCCACGTCCGCGGCCCGCTCCGCGTTGCCCGAGACCTCGGCCACGGAGCCCGCCATGCCGCCGGCATATTCCGTGGCGGAGGAGATCTGCTTCGATTGCGCGCCGCTCGCCTTGGCGAGGTGCTGCGACAGCGCCTGCGTCTGGCGGGTGGCGCTGTCGAGTTGGATGGCCGACTGGTTGATGGTCGTCACCAGCCCGCGCAGGGCGTCCACGGCGTAGTTGATCGAGTCGGCGATGGCGCCCGTGATGTCCTCGGTGACCGTCGCCTGCACCGTGAGGTCGCCGTCGGCGAGACTCGAGAGCTCATCGAGGAGGCGCAGGATCGCCTGTTGGTTGCGGTCGTTCTCCTGCCGCTGCGTCTCGGCCGCGAGACGCTGGTCCGCAATGGTCCGATTCAGCCGCACGGCCATGGCCGCCGCGACGCCGAGGACGATCACGGCGAGCCCGCCGAGCAGGGTCGGGCCGAAGACCCGGGCCGCCGGCGGCAAGCCCAGCGCGGCCGCGGAATAACTGGCGAAGAAATAGTAGGCGAGCGTTGCGAGCAACGCGAGCGCCGCCGCGGCAGCCAGCAGCCGACTGAGAGCGGCGCCCGGGCGCGCGGTGTTGGTTGGGCGTGCCGCGCTCATGCCGCGGCTTCCGTGAACGCCGTGCTCTCGAGCACTGAGCGCAGACTCAGCACCGGCCACTGCTCGCTGGCGCGCCGGAACGCGCCGGCGAGATAGCGCTCGCAGCGGGCGACGGTCGGCGGCGCATCGCCGGTGAACTCTCCTTCCGCGAAGCGGCGGAAGCCGAGGACCTCATCCACCAGCAGGCCTGCGGGGATGTCCCGATGGTTGACGACCATGACGCGCGTGTTGCGCGTGATCGGCGTCGTGCCGCTGCCGAGGAACTGGCGCAGATCGATGATCGGGAGAAGCTGGCCGCGCACGTTAGCAAGCCCCTTGATCCAAGGCTTGGCGCCCGGCACACGCGTCATGCCAGCCGGTACACCGAACACCTCGCGCGTTTCCTCACGCGCGACCAGGTAGAGATCGCCCGCCATCCGGAGCGCCACACCGACCCACTCGCGTCCGGCGGCGCCTTCCTGCGCCACCTGCGCCGATACCGCCCGGCCGCGCCGCTCGAGCTCCGCCAACAGCTCGAATGGCCGATCCCTGAGAGACCTTAGCGTGATTTCTTCGCTCATGCAGCGCCGCGCGGCTCAGGGCGACAGAGTCGCCTGGGCCTTGGCGACGAGCTGGTCCGGCGAGACCGGCTTGACCATGTAGTCGACCGCGCCCTGGCGCAGGCCCCAGATGCGGTCGGTCTCCTGCCCCTTGGAGGTCACCATGATGATCGGAATCGTGCGCGTGCGCGGATCGTTGGCAAGCGCGCGTGTCGCCTGATAGCCGTTCATCCCCGGCATGACGATGTCCATGAAGATCAGATCGGGGCTCATCTCTCGCGCAAGCCGGACGCCCTCGGCACCGTCGGCGGCTGCGGCGGTCCGATAACCGTGCTTCTCGAGTGCTTTCTGCATCACATGCACTTCGGTCGGGGAGTCGTCCACGATGAGAATCAGCGGCATGACCATCATCTCCCGATATGCGTCTCGATCGCGCTCAGGAGCTCGTCCTTGGTGAAGGGCTTGGTGAGGTAATGCTCCGAGCCCACGATGCGCCCGCGGGCGCGATCGAACAGACCGTCCTTGGAGGACAGCATGATCACGGGAATCGAGCGAAAGACCTTGTTGTGCTTGATGAGCGAGCACGTTTGATAGCCATCGAGGCGCGGCATCATGATGTCGACGAACACGATGTCGGGCTGGTGATCGGCGATTTTCGCCAGCGCATCGAAGCCGTCGATCGCGGTGAAGACCTCGCAACCCTCCTTGGCGAGGAGGGTCTCGGCCGTCCGGCGGATCGTTTTGCTATCGTCGATCACCAGGACCTTGAGGCCCTGGAGCTTCGTGTTGCTGCCGGTCACGGTCAGGCAACTCCTTCAACTTGACTTGAGGCTCGAGCTCGCCGCCCCGGGGCAGACCCGCGAGCCCACGATGGGGCACGGCGGCAAGCCGGGCCGGAGACTACACGCAATGACCCGCGGTTCGCCATCGACCCCTCCACCTCCGGAAGGAGGCGCTGCGGGTTTTAACATATCGGCCCACCCTGTGCCATGCTGCGCCCGTCACGTTTTCTAATTGGCGCCAATCGCTCCCGGCGATAGCGCGGCCAGCCGTGTGACTGGATTCACATCCGCGGCCCGGGAGCGGCCCGGGCCGCTGACTGATTTGCTTTCGCACGTCGCCAGCCGCCGGGCTGCTCACGGATTTTGCTTCCGCACGTCGCCAGTAGCGGGGGCCGCTGGCATTATGTCCGTCATGCCGAAGCCGATCCGCCTCGGGGTCGTGATGGACCCCATCGCCGCCCTCCACTACGCGAAGGACTCGACGCTCGCCATGCTGCTGGCGGCGCACGCGCGTGGCTGGACGCTGTTCTACATGGAGCAGCGCGACCTGTCGCTGCGCGACGGTATCGCCCGCGGACGGCTGCGGCCGCTCACCGTGAGGGCTGATCCCAGTGGCTGGTTCGACCTCGGGGAGCCGCGCGTCGAGCCGCTGGGCGGGCTCGACTGCATCCTGATGCGCAAGGACCCGCCCTTCGACACCGAGTACATCTACAGCACCTACGTCCTGGAGAGAGCCGAGGAGCAGGGTGCGCTCATCGTCAACCGCCCTCAGGGCCTGCGCGACATCAACGAAAAGGCCTATACGGCCTGGTTCCCACAATGTTGTGCGCCGACGCTCATCACCCGGGACATGGCGGACATGGAAGCGTTCCTGCGCGAGCACGGCAAGATCGTCTGCAAGCCCCTCGATGGCATGGGCGGCCGATCGATCTTCGTGCTGGAGCAGCACGACAAGAACATGAACGTCGTCTTCGAGACGCTCACCGATTACGGCCGGCGCTTCGCCATCGTCCAACGGTACCTGCCGGAGATCGTGGCGACGGGCGATTCACGCGTACTTCTCATCGATGGGGAGCCCGTACCCTACGCCCTGGCACGCATTCCATTGCCGCACGACAACCGCGGCAACCTCGCGGCGGGAGCGCGCGGGGTGGGTCGCCCGCTCGAGGAGCGCGACCGCTGGCTCGCGGGCCAGATCGGCCCGGCCCTCAAGGCCAAGGGCATGATGTTCGTCGGCCTCGATGTCATCGGCGGCTTCGTCACGGAGATCAACGTCACGAGCCCGACCGGCATCCGCGAGCTCGAGAAGCAATTTCACATCGATATCGCCGGCCAGCTCATCGGCGCGATCGAGCGGCGGCTCGCGGCCGAGTAGCCCCACGTGGCAAGAAGGGCATTGATGCTGCGGGAAGGCAGAGCCCCTGTCTGGGACCGCCTGCTCGCCATGCTCTTCTTCGTCGCGCTCCTGCACGGGGTCATCATCCTCGGGCTCACGTTCAAATCGCCGATCGCCGGCAGCGACGGCGCTCCGGGGCTGCAGGTGCTGCTGGTCTCGGACGAGGTGCCGACGGCGGATCGCAACGACCACGCGACTTACCTCGCGCAGCGCACGCAGCTGGGCTCCGGCAACACCCGCGAGGAAGTCACCCCCCGCAATCCCGCTCAGGCTCCGGTCCTGCCGGCGCAGCAGGGGACCCCGGACGGCACGGCCTTGTCGGCGGGCGGACAGGCGGCAGGCGCGCTCGACCGGCGCGTGCTCACGACTTCCGGCTGGAGCACGATCGTGCAGTACATGACTGACCAGGGCAGCGCGGGAACGGCTGCGGAGCAGCCCGTGCTCCTCGAGCAGCAATCCTCCGCGCAGAATGGCCCGGAGGACGAGGGACCCGTGCAGCTGCGCGGCCCGAAGCGCGATGAGCTCTGGGTGACGCCGGATACGCGCGCCTCCATCGTCGCACCGTATTTGGTCGCCTGGCGCGGGAAGGTCGAGCGCATCGGCACCCTGAACTTCCCCGCGGCCGCGCGGCAGGCCGGCACAAATGCGAGCCCGGTCATCGAAGTGTCCATCGACGCCGACGGGCGCCTCGATCACGCCTCGATCCGGCGCTCGAGCGGTGATCCGGAGCTCGATCAGGCCGCACTCTCGATTTTGCGGCTCGCCAGCCCCTTCGATCCCTTCCCGCCGGAGCTGGCACGGCACTACCGCACCCTCAATTTCGTTTATGAGTGGCAGTTCGTCGGCGGACGGCTGTCCACGGGATCGGTGACCGCGGCGCCTTGAGCGCCACCGTTCCTTGAGCCCGCGGGGCTCCGTCCGCATACTTGGGGCTTACTATGAGCGAGCACAGCAGCGAGAGCGCGACGGAGGGCGGTGAATCGCTCCTCGACGGTGAGGAGGTGGGGGGCGGTCTGACGAACCACCTGCTGATCGCCATGCCCTCTCTCATCGATCCGAACTTCGCGCAGACCGTGGCGCTGGTCTGCGAGCACACCGATCGCGGTGCTCTCGGCATCGTTCTCAACAAGCCGTTGCCCATGCGGCTGTCGGATGTGCTGACGCAGATGAAGCTCGAGCCCTCGACGGAGCACATTGCGGCGCAGCCGGTCCTGCGCGGCGGCCCCGTGCACACCGACCGCGGCTTTGTGCTGCACCGGCCGGGCGGTCAGTGGGACCACACGCACAAGGTGTCGGAGACCATTCAGGTCACGACCTCACGCGACGTGCTCGCCGCGATGGCTCGCGGCGAGGGACCGACCGATGCCTTCATCGCGCTCGGCTACGCGGGCTGGGAGTCCGGCCAGCTCGAGCGCGAGATGCGCGAGAACGCGTGGACCTCGATCCCGGTTGATGCGCGGGTAGTGTTCGAGCTCCCGTACGAGGAGCGCTGGATCGGCGCGTGGCGGCTCCTCGGCATCGATGTCGACCGGCTGAGCCTGGTCGCCGGGCATGCCTGAGAAGCCTGTCGAGGCCGTTCTCGCTTTTGACTTCGGACTCAAACGTATCGGCATCGCGGCGGGCGACACGCTGACTGCCACAGCCGCGCCCCGCCCCGCCGCCCTCGTCACTCGCGCGGGCCCTGACTGGCCGGCGATCGCGCGTGAGGTCGATGCGCTCAAACCGCGTCGTCTCATCGTGGGCGCACCGTATAATGTCGACGGCACCCCGGGAGCGCTCGCTCCGGCAGCCCGCCGGTTCGCCGACGAGCTCGAGCGCCGCTTCAAGCTTCCCGTCAGCATGGTTGATGAGCGCTGGTCCTCGCTGGAAGCGGGCACGGCCCTCAAGGCGCGGCGCGCCAGGGGCGAACGGCGGCGGATCCGGCGCGAGGACCTCGACAGCGCCGCGGCGGCGGTCATCCTCGAGCGTTGGCTCGCGGGCGAGAGCGGAGAAACGTTGCAATGACAGAACAACTGCGGCCCGATGGAACGCTGCGGCACCTCCTCACCCTCGAAGGATTGTCGCGCGACATGATCGAGCGGCTGCTGGATCGCGCGCAGGGATTCGTGCGTCCGCTCGGCGCACGGCCGCCGGTCAGCCAATCCCTCACCGGGCGCACGGTCGCCAATCTCTTCACCGAGCCGTCCACCCGAACGCGCGTGTCGTTCGAGCTCGCCGCGAAACGCCTGGGTGCCGATGTCGTCAATCTCGAAGTCCAGCTCTCCTCCCGAGTCAAAGGCGAGAGCATGCTCGACACGGTGTATACGCTGCAGGCGATGCATGTCGACGTGATGGTGATTCGTGACGCCGAAGCCGGGGTGCCCGCCTCGGTCGCCGCGAACGTTGCCCCGCACGTCAGTGTGCTCTCTGCCGGCGAAGCGCACGTATCCCATCCAACACAGGGCTTGCTGGACGCGTTAACCGTCCGGCAGCACAAGAAGAGCCTCGAGGGCCTGAGCATCGCCATCGTGGGCGATATCCGGCACTCGCGCGTCGCGCGCTCCGACTATTATGCGTTTCGCACCCTCGGCTGCGTGGACCTGCGGATCGTCGCGCCACCTGCTCTGATGCCCGCGGCGGAAGAATTTGCCGGCTGCTCGCGCCACACCTCACTCAAGACTGGTCTGAAGGACGCCGATGTCGTGATGATGCTGCGCATCCAGAGGGAGCGCATGGGCCACGCCAACCTTCCGGATGCGGACCGTTACTTCGCCAAATATGGGCTCACCCCGGAACGGCTGGCGGGCGCCCGGCCCGGTGCGATCGTCATGCACCCCCAACCGATGAACCGCGGCATCGAGATTTCGTCCGATGTGGCCGATGGCCCCCAGTCAGTCATTCGCGACCAGGTACGCAACGGCGTAGCCGTCCGTATGGCCGTCCTCGAGGCAGTGTTGGCCGCCGGGACGGGCGCATGACCCGCGAGACCCGCGGCACGCTGCACCTCGAGGACGCACGCGTAGTCAAACAGACGGCGTACGATGGCGACCAATTCGTGCTGCGCCTCGCCGCCCCCGCCTGCGCCGCCCGCGCGCAGCCCGGCAACTTCGTCCATCTGACTTGCGACCCCGCCATCCCCATGCGCCGCCCGCTGTCCCTCATGCGCGCCGACGCGGCCCAGGGTTGGATCGAGGTCCTCTATAAAGTCCTGGGCCCCGGCCTGCACGCGCTCGCCGCGCGCAAGGCCGGCGACCTCGTCAGCATCATCGGCCCGATCGGCAAACCCTTCGCCGTCCGCCCCGAGCGCCCCCGCCCCATCCTGATAGGCGGCGGCGTCGGCATTCCCCCCATGGTCTTCCTGGCCGAACGCCTCCGTGACCAGCGCAATTCCCGGGGCACTCATCCTGGCGGAAGCGAGTCTCAGGGGAACCGCTACAAACCCCTGGTATTGATGGGCTCCGAGATCCCCTTCCCGTTCCGCACCCGCCCCTCTGCCATCATGGTAGCCGGCATGCCCGCCGCCACCATAGCCTGCATGCCGCTGCTGGATGAGTGGGGGATCGCCAGCCGCCTGGCCACTCGCGCCGGCTTCCCGGGCTGCTACGAGGGTTTCGTCACCGAGCTGGCCGACGAGTGGCTGCGCACCCTGGGCCCGCCCCAACTAGCCGAAGTCGAGCTCTTTGCCTGCGGCCCCACCCCCATGTTGGCCGCCGCCGCCGCCGTAGCGCGCCGCCACGGTGTGCCCTGTCAGGCCTCTCTCGAGGAGTTCATGGCCTGCGCTGTAGGCGGATGCGCCGGCTGCACGGTCCTGGTGCGCACGCCGGAAGGCGACGCGATGAAACGGGTCTGTGTAGACGGCCCGGTATTCGACGCGCTAACAGTGTTCTAGCGAGCGCAGAAAAAAAGGGTCCCTTGGCCAAGGGGCCCTTTTGCGATGTGCTCGCGGATCGAGAGCCGCCACGGTCCGCCGCCCAAGCAGTCAGCACCCAGGCAGCCCGCTGGCAATTGCCCGCGTCGATTCTCCAACTCTCTACCCGAAGTTGATCTTGGCTTCGAGGTTGGCCCGCGAGTCCGCGTTGACCAAGGCCTCCGCCATATCCACCCGCCCCTCCTTGTAGAGCCCATGCAGCGCGACGTCAAAACTCTGGATGCCGCGCTCGCTGCTGGCCGAGATCGCCTCCTTGATCCCGATCACGTCCCCCTTCTTCACCAGCTCCGACATATGCGGCGTATTGAGCATCACCTCCATGGCCGCCACCCGCCGACTGTCCTTCCCCATGACCAGCCGCTGCGCCAGGATCGCCTTCAGATACTGTGACAAGTCGAGGAAGATCTGCTTGTGCTGCTCCGGCGTAAACATGTTGATGATGCGGTCCAGGGTCTCCGCGCAGTTGTTGGCGTGCAGCGTCGCCAGCACCAGATGCCCGGTGCCCGCGAGGTTGATCGCCGCCTCCATGCTCTCCCGGTCCCGCACCTCGCCGATGAGGATCACATCCGGCGCCGCGCGCATCGCCCCCCGCAGCGCCCGCGCGTAAGATTTCGTATCGAGCCCGACCTCGCGCTGGTTGATGATCGAGCGCTTGTTGGCATGCAGGAATTCGATCGGGTCCTCGATGGTGATGATGTGATCCGAGGCGGTCTCGTTGCGCAGGTTGATCATCGACGCGAGGGTCGTCGACTTGCCCGAGCCCGTGGCGCCGACGACCAGGATGAGCCCGCGCTTGAGGAGTGCCAGATCCCCGATCACGTCCGGCAGCCCGAGCGAATCGAGCCGCGGCATGTCCGCCGTGATGTAGCGCAGCACCACCGCCGGATAGCTGCGCTGCAGGAACACATTCACCCGGAAGCGCCCGAGCCCCGGCTCCGAGATGGCAAAGTCGATCTCGTACTCGGCCCCGAACCGCTCGCGCTGCTCCGGGGTCATCAGGGCCAACGCGGTCTGGCGCACCGTCTCGGGCGACAACACCTGCTTGTTCACCGGGAAGATCTGTCCCTCGATCTTGATCTTGATGGGTGCGTTGCAGGTGAAGAAAAGATCGGAAGCCTTCTTCTCCACCATCAGCTTGAAGAGCGGCTTCGTATTGAGCTGCGGGTGGGGGCCGGTGACCGCAGTGGCGGCCGCCGCCGTCGGCGCGGCAAAGGTGCCGGTAGCCTCGAGGGAGCTGTGCGCGCCCGTGGCGCTCAGCTTCGGGTCCGCGGCGTCTTTGATCATATCGGCCTGCCGTCCTCTTCTTCGACGATCTTCAGCACGCCGCCATCGTCGATGGCCTTGTTCTCGCGCTTGCTCTCGAGCTTGATCCGCAGCCGCAGCTCGTTCTTCGAGTCGGCGTTGCGCAGCGCGTCCTCATAGGAGATGAAGCCCGTCTCGTAGAGCTCGAAGAGTGACTGGTCGAAGGTCTTCATGCCGAGGCGCGTGGAGCGCGCCATGACGTCCTTGATCTTCGCCACCTCGCCCTTGAAGATGAGATCCTGGATGAGCGGCGAGTTCAGCATGATCTCCATGGAGGCGATGCGCCCCGAGCCGCCCTCGCGCGCGACCAGACGCTGCGAGACGAAGGCCCGGATGTTGAGCGAGAGGTCCATCAGCAGCTGCGCCCTGCGCTCGTCCGGGAAGAAGTTGACGATGCGGTCCAGCGCCTGATTGGCGTTGTTCGCATGCAGCGTCGCCAGCACGAGGTGTCCGGTCTCCGAGAATTGAATGCCGTACTCCATCGTCTCGCGGTCGCGGATCTCACCGATCAGGATGACGTCCGGGGCCTGACGCAGGGTGTTCTTGAGGGCGGCGTGCCACGAATCGGTGTCAACGCCGATCTCGCGGTGGGTGATGACGCAGCCCTTGTGCTGGTGCACGTACTCGAGAGGATCCTCGATGGTGACGATGTGGCCGCGCGTTTTCTCGTTGCGATAGCCGACCATCGCCGCCAGCGTCGTCGACTTGCCGGAGCCGGTGCCGCCGACCACCACGACCAGGCCGCGCTTGGACAGCACGACTTCCTTCAGGATCGGCGGCAGATCGAGCTCCTCGAAGCTCGGGATCTTGGCGTTGATCATCCGGATGACACAACCCGTGGCGCCCTGCTGCACGAAGGCGCTGACACGGAAGCGGCCGATCCCCGGTGGGGCAATGGCGAAGTTGCACTCCTTGGTGGCGTCGAACTCCCGCGACTGCCGATCATTCATGATGGCACGCACCAGCGTGGCGGCCTGCTCGGGCGTCAGCGCGCGCTCGCTCTGCGGCCGGATCTCCCCGTCGATCTTGATGGCGGGCGGGAAGCCGGCGGTGACGAAGAGGTCGGAAGCCTTCTTCTCCACCATCCGACGCAGGAGGTCCTGCATCAGCTTGATTGCTTGATCGCGATCCACGGTGAGACCTCCGCGTCTTTACAGCGCGTCTTTGTTTTGGGCTTTGTACCGCGCTTCCTCCTTGCTGACGACCCCCTTCGTCACGAGCTCGGTCAGGCACTGATCGAGCGTCTGCATGCCCGACGCCTGGCCGGTCTGGATGGCGGAGTACATCTGGGCAATCTTGCCCTCGCGGATCAGATTGCGGATCGCCGGGGTGCCGATCATGATCTCGTGCGCGGCGATCCGCCCGCCGCCGTTGCGCTTGAGAAGCGTCTGTGAGATCACCGCCCGCAGCGATTCCGAGAGCATGGAGCGCACCATATCCTTCTCCGCCGCAGGGAACACATCGACCACGCGGTCGATGGTCTTGGCGGCGGAGCTCGTATGCAGAGTGCCGAAGACCAGGTGGCCGGTCTCGGCGGCCGTCAGGGCGAGACGGATGGTCTCCAGGTCGCGCATTTCGCCGACCAGGATGATGTCCGGATCCTCGCGCAGAGCCGACCGCAGTGCCTCGCTGAAGCCGAGCGTATCGCGATGCACCTCGCGCTGGTTGATCAGACAGCGCTTGGACTCGTGCACGAACTCGATCGGATCCTCGACGGTGATGATATGGTCGGGCCGGTTGTCGTTGCAGTGGTTGACCATGCCCGCGAGAGTCGTCGACTTACCGGAGCCCGTGGGTCCGGTGACGAGCACCAGCCCGCGCGGCAGCATGCACAGGTCGCGGAAGATTTTCGGCGACCCCAGATCATCGAGTGAGATGATCTCCGAGGGAATGTTGCGGAACACCGCGCCGGCGCCGCGGTTCTGGTTGAAGGCGTTGACGCGAAAGCGCGCGAGCTTGGGGATCTCGAAGGAGAAATCGGTCTCGAAGAACTCCTCGTACGCCTTCCGTTGCTTATCGTTCATGATGTCGTACACCATGCTGTGCACTTCCTTGTGGGTCAGCGACGGCATGTTGATCCGCTTCATGTCACCGTCGACACGGATCATCGGTGGGACACCGGAGGACAGATGCAGGTCCGATGCCTTGTTCTTGACGGCGAACGCCAGCAATTGCGCGATGTCGACGGCCATGGGGGTTTCCTGGGGGTTTCCTGGAGTGCTCGCAGTCGTGACGACGGGTCTCAGAGGGGCCCGCCGCCTGCGACGACGGGTTCAGAGCAGCCCCCGGGAGTATAACGGAGGCGTTTGGGCGTCCATATGTTAAGGTCCTCGCAGAATTTACCGGAGCGCCTCGATGCGCTGCGGACCCGGATGGCGGCGGCCGCATTGGCCGCCGGTCGGAATGTCGACTCGGTCACACTCCTCGCGGTTTCCAAGGGCCAGCCGCCGGAACTGATCCGCGCGGCGGCTGCCGCGGGGGTGTCCGAAGTCGGGGAAAGCTACCTTGCCGAGGCGCTCGGCAAGCTGGAGGCATTGAATGATCTTCCGCTCACCTGGCACTTCGTCGGACGCCTGCAGGCCAACAAGACGCGCCAGGTCGCAGAGCACTTCGCCTGGGTGCACGGTGTCGATCGCCTGAAGATCGCCGAGCGGTTGGCCGCCCAGCGCCCCTATCACGCGCCGGCGCTCAACGTCTGCATCCAGGTGAACCTCGCGGATGAGGCTGCCAAGGGGGGCGTGCCGGCCGAGGATGCGCCGGCGCTCGCGGCCGCCGTGGCGGCACTGCCGCGCCTCGCGCTCCGCGGACTCATGTGCATCCCTCCCGAGGAGACCGATCCACGGCAGCAGCGCGAGTGGTTCGCCAGGCTCAGGACGCTCGAGGACTCCCTGAATGCGGGGAGTCTCGGTCTCGACACACTGTCCATGGGGATGAGTGGCGATTTCGAGGCAGCGATCCAGGAAGGGGCAACCCTGGTGCGGATCGGCACCGCGCTCTTCGGCCCGCGCGCCGGGGCAAGCCCACCCGGTACAATCCCGCCATGAGCCCTCTCCTCAATGGAAAAAGCCGGCCTGCGGGCGTGTTTATGCCGCTCCATCGCTGGACGGCACCGCTCGGGCGGACCTTCGGTCGTTCAAACACGCTCCTGCGCGTTTGTCGGCCATCGGCTTCGGTGCCGGCGGTGCCGCGCCATGATCCCTGCAACGCGAGTCGGATGCGATGCTACAGCTGACGGTCCTGGGCGGCGGCAACATGGGGCGCGCGCTCATCGGGGGTCTCTTGCGCCACGGCATGCGGCCGGAGCAGATCGCCGTCGGCGAAAGCGAGGACGCCGCCCGCGCGGCGCTCTCCCGGGAACTCGGGATCACAGCCACGCCGGACAATGCCGCCGCCATCCGCAAGGCCAACCTCGTCGTGCTCGCCGTTAAGCCCTACCACGCCGGCACCGTACTCGCGCCGCTCGCTACGGAACTGCAGCAACGCCACCCCGTGGTTCTCTCGGTCGCCGCGGGCGTCAGGATCGAAGCGCTGCGGACCTGGTGCGGCGCCGGCGTCCCGGTCATCCGCGCCATGCCCAACAGGCCGGCGCTCGTGGGCGCCGGGATGACCGGCTTGTTCGCCCCCCCGGAGGTCGACGCTTCCAGCCGCGCGCTGGCGGCCCAGATCATGCAATCCGTGGGCGAAGTCGTCTGGGTTGCAACGGAGGATGCGCTCGATGTGGTGACGGCGCTTTCGGGTAGCGGCCCCGCTTATTTCTTCCTCTTCGCGGAAGCGATGGCAAAGGCCGGCGCGGACCTCGGTCTGCCGGCGCAGACGGCGCTGCGTTTATCGATTGCGACATTGCGTGGCGCGGGACTGCTCGCGCAAAGTGGCGACGGCGATCTCGCACGGCTGCGTGCGGAAGTGACATCGAAGGGCGGCACCACGGAAGCGGCATTGCGCATCCTGCAGGCCGCGGGATTCAACGAGCTCATCGGCCGCGCGGTCGAGGCGGCGACACGCCGCAGCCGGGAGCTCGCGGAGCAGGCCAAGAAATGACGCTACTGGCAATCATCCTCAGCGAGTTGCTCTCGCTCGCCTTGTTCGTGGTGCTCATGCGCCTGCTGCTGCAGTTGGTGCGGGCAGATTTTCGCAACCCGATCTGCCAGGCGATCGTCCGCCTGACCAATCCGCTCGTCATTCCTTTGCGGCGCATCCTGCCGCCGATTCGCAAGCTCGATACCGCGACCGTCGTCGCGGTGGCGATCGTCGCCTCCATCCTGGTTGCGGTGGGCTTCGCGTTTGAGAGCTTTCCGGCCGACGGGCTCATCTGGATTCAGCAGGTCGTGCTGACAGTCGCGTACGCGGTGCTGTGGATCTACTTCTGGGCGATCATCGTCTACGCGCTGCTCAGCCTGGTCGCTCCGGGCGGATACTCGCCGCTGCAATCCGTGCTGGCGAGCCTCTGCGAGCCCGTCCTGGGGCCTTTTCGCAGGATCATTCCCGGTGTCGCGGGCATCGACCTGTCACCGCTCTGGGCGTGCCTGGCCATCCAAGTGATCCTCTACTTCCTTGCCCGGCCGGCTTTTTTCGCGTGGTGAGATCGCGTCTTCGCCCCTCGAAACCAAGCGCTTAGCTGCGACTCCGCAACGAGAGTCGCAGGAAACCCTTAAAAAAAAGCCATTTCAGCGCTGGGTTGCACGAAAAAAGCTATTGCGCAGGCGCGCGCATGTGCTATTTTCCGCCGCGATTCATAGCGCGACTGCAGCACAGCGCGCTCACAAACCATTAAATATCGAGGAGTAGCGCAATATGGCGAAAAAGGGTGGCGCTCCGACCAAGTCGGAAGTCCTGACTCAAATCTCCAAAGACACGGGGCTGTCGCGCAAGCAGATCGGCGGCGTGTTCGACTCGCTGAGCGGCGTGATCAAGAAGAGCCTGAAGAGCAATGGTCTGTTCACCATGCCCGGCCTGCTGAAGATGAAGGTCGTGAAGAAGCCCGCGACGAAGGCCCGTGAGGGAATCAACCCCTTCACCGGCGAGAAGATGATGTTCAAGGCAAAGCCGGCCAGCAAGAAGGTCCGCGTGATGCCGTTGAAGAGCCTGAAGGCGATGGTGAACTCGTAATCGATCGAGCTTGCTAGGATTTCCAAAGCCCGAAGCGGCCGCTCGACGGTCCTTCGGGCTTTATTTTTGATTGGCGCAAATCGCTCCCGGCGACTTGCGCCAGCGCGGCCCTAGGACCGCTCTTGACCTCGCGTTCCGGGGACGGCCTCGGGACGCTCACCGACTTGCAGTTGCACGGGGTTCTTTTGGGGCCCCAGGAACTCCAGGACCACCGCACGCAGCTCGTGCAGCCGCCCGTGGAAGAAGTGCCCGGCCCCGGGCAGCAGGCGCACGTCGGGCGCCCTGGACTGCCGTCCCGCCCACTCGAGCACCGCGGCCGGCTCGATTACATCGTCGGCATCGCCCTGTACGATGAGCCAGGGACATGCGGGTGAGTCAACGCCGTCCATCGCGACGCGGGTGATGCCCGGCGCGACCGTGACCAGCTTTTCCGGCCGAGCCTGTGCTGCCGCGCCCACTGCAACGGCACCTCCGAATGAGAATCCCGCCAGCCACAACGAGGCGCCCGGCCAGCGCTGGCGGCCGTACTCAACCACGGCGAGCGCATCCGCGGTCTCGCCGCGGCCCCCGTCGTAGCTGCCGGCACTGGCGCCAACGCCGCGGAAGTTGAAGCGGATGGCAGGGACGCCCAGTTCTACGAAGGCCCGTGCCAGTGTGTAGACAACCTTGTTGTCGAGCGTACCGCCGTAGAGAGGGTGAGGATGGCAAGCCACACCGAACCGCGCGCCGTCAGTGGTACCGTCCTCAGCCGGCGTCTCGACGAGCGCCTCGATATCGCCAGTGGGACCGGCAATCCTGACGCGCTCCGCGCGCGGCGGTTTCATGACGCCGATTGCGCGGCGGTGAGCTCCACGAGAAGCCGATTGAGGCGCTGGACGAACTCGGCCGGGTTGCCGAGCTGGCTGCCTTCCGCGAGCTCCGCCTGCTCGAAGAGGAGGAGCGACAGCTCCTTGAAGCGCTCGCTGTCGGCGAGGCCCTCGAGATGCTTCACCAGCGGGTGCCCCACATTGAGCTCGAGTATCGGCTTGGATTCCGGAACCTGCTGGCCCGCGGCCGCGAGAATCTTGCGCATGCCGGCCCCGAGATCGTGCTCGCCCAGCACCAGACACGCCGGCGAGTCGGCCAGGCGCGAGCTGACCCGCACCTCGAGGACCCGGTCGCCGATCGCGTCCTTCACCCGCTTGAGCAGCCCCTTGCTTTCCTTCAACTCCTCGTCGTGGCGCTTGCGGTCGGCTTCGCTCTCGAGCGTCCCGAGCTCGAGGTCGCCGCGCGCGGCGTCCTTGAAGTGCTTGCCCTCGAAGGCATCGATCTGTCCCATCACCCACTCGTCGATGCGCTCGGAAAGCAGCAACACTTCCAGCCCTCGTTGCGCCAGCCGCTCGATATAAGGGCTGGCACGCGCCGCCGCGGCGCTCTCGGCGGTGATGTAATAGATCTTGTCCTGACCCGGCTTCATCCGCTCCGCGTACTGCGCCAGGCTCACCACAGGCTCGTTGCCGGCATCGTGGGTGCTGGCGAATCTCATGAGCTGCAGCAGCGTGGGCCGATTGGCCGCATCCTGTGCCACCCCTTCCTTCAGCACCGCGCCGAACTCCTTCCAGAAGCCGGCGTACTTCTCCGGCTCCTCCTTGACGAGCTTCGTCAGCATGTCGAGGACGCGCTTGGTGAGGCCGCTACGGATCGCCTCGACCTCCGGCTCCTGTTGCAGGAGCTCGCGCGAGACGTTGAGGGGCAGATCGCTCGAATCGACGACGCCTTTGACGAAGCGTAGATAGGTCGGAAGGAACTGCTCCGCGTCGTCCATGATGAAGACGCGCCGCACGTAAAGCTTCAGTCCATGAGCGGCATCCCGTTGCCACAGATCGAACGGGGCCCGCCCCGGAAGGTACAGCAGGCTGGTGTACTCGCGCTTGCCCTCTACGCGGTTGTGACTCCAGGCGAGGGGGTCGGTGAAGTCGTGCGCGAGATGCTGGTAGAACTGGCGATATTCCTCATCCGTGATTTCCGCGCGCGGTCGCGTCCACAGCGCCTTAGCCTGGTTGACGGCTTCGAATTCCAGCGACGCTTCGCCTTCTTTGCGCATCCGCACCGGGAAGGCAATGTGGTCGGAATAGCGGCGAATCAGGGCGCGCAGACGAAACGGATCGGCGAACTCCTTCGCCTCGGGCTTCAAGTGCAGCTTGACCGTCGTGCCGCGCTGCGGGCGCGTCACAGTCCCCACGGTGAACTCACCGTCAGCGCTCGATTCCCAGTGCACGCCGCTTTCCGCGGGGAGCCCGGCCTGGCGTGACAGCACCTCCACGCGGTCCGCCACGATGAACGCCGAGTAAAAGCCGACGCCGAACTGCCCGATGAGCTGCGAGTCCTTCTGCTGATCCCCGGAGAGGCCGCGAAAGAACTCCGCGGTGCCGGAGCGCGCGATGGTGCCGAGGTTGGCCACCGCCTCCTCGCGCGTCATGCCGATGCCGTTGTCGGTGATGCTGAGCGTGCCCGCGGCCTGGTCCGCTTCCACGCGAATCTCGAGCTCCGGGTCGCTCGCCAGCAGCGCGGGCTCGCCAATGGCCGCGAAGCGCAGCCGGTCGTTGGCGTCCGAGGCGTTGGAGATGAGCTCGCGCAGGAAGATCTCCCTGTGGCTGTACAGGGAATGGATCATGAGCTTCAGCAGCTCGCGGACCTCGGCCTGAAACCCGTGTGTCTGCCGGTCGGCCGTAGAAGGCGTGACGTGATCGGGACTCGACATGCTGGCGCTCCGCTCTAAGGGTCCTCGCTCCGGCCGGCCACTCGCGCACGGATGCGCGGGCCGGGGGCCCCGCCGCCAGGGACGGTGAGTGGCACGGCCTCTGGAGTACGCTGTTTAGGGGAGCGGCGCTCGTTTTTCAAGAGCGCGCGAGACTGTCCGCGCGACGGGCCTCAGCCCGGCAGGCGCAGCAGGCGGCGGTAGAGCTCGAGGCAGGTGACGCTGCCGGCGAGAAGCGCGGCATTGACCCGAAGCTGCGGGGCGAGCAGCCCGACACCGAGCGCGGAGCCCCAGGCGAGGAGCGGCGTCGACAGGGCCGCAGCCTCTGCGATCGCAGTGGTCGCGACGTGGCGACAGGCACCCGCCGCATCGTCCAGCTCGTCCCAAAAATGCAGAAGGAATTCCATGCCGACCCAACTCTACCCGGCGCAGCCGGGTGTTGTCGTGCGGAGTTTCACAATCGGCCAGACTTGCGACCTGCCCGGCTTGCGGGACCGCAGGGCGGTGCGTAGGCTTGGCCCCGGTCCGTTCAGTGCGCGTTCAGAAAAAATAGTGCCAGCATGAATCGCATCGTCGTTCTCAACCCGAAGGGGGGCTCGGGCAAGACGACCATTGCGACCAACCTCGCGAGCTACTTCGCGTCGCGGCAGCAAAAGCCGGTTTTGATGGATTTCGATCCGCAAGGCTCCTCCCTCCGCTGGGTGCGCAAGCGCCCGCCGGAGCTGCCGCCGATTCATTTCATCAACGCGTTCGAGAAAGACCCGCGAACCACGCGAACGTTCCAGCTGCGCGTGCCGGATTTTTCGACGCACGTGATCGTCGACACGCCGGCGGCCGTCGAAGCGAACGAGTTGCCGGAGCTGACGCGTGATGCCAACAAGATCATCGTGCCGGTGCTGCCCTCCGATATCGACATTCACGCCTGTTCACGCTGCATCCGCGACCTGCTGCTGGTGGCGAAGATCCGCCGCGATGACAATCGCATCGGCGTCGTCGCCAACCGCATCCGCCGCAACACCCTCACCTATCAGTCACTCATCCGCTTCCTGCAGACGCTCGGGATTCCCATCGTGGCGACGCTGCGCGACTCACAGAACTACCTGCGCGCCGCGGAGCTCGGCACCGGCGTGCACGAGATGAAGACCTATATCGTCAGGCAGGACCTGGAGGAGTGGCGGCCGCTGATCGAGTGGCTGGAGCCTGTGGTCCATCGGCCCGAAGTCGCCTGCGGCGGTTGTTCGGACCCTCCTGACCCTCGGCCCGCCGGGCCCGGCGCGTAACGCCGGTTGGGGCTAGCGGCTTGGGGACTTGATCGCGCGCCCGGTCCCCGTCCCGCGCGGCGCAGCGTCCGCCTGCGGCTCCTCGTCCCCAAAGGACTCTCGCATGCGGTCGGCCCAGTTCTTGTAGCTCGACCAGGTGTTGAGGTTGCGCGTGATCGCGGCATGGCGCCCGCGCGCGCGTTGCACGCGGTCGAGCCAGTCCGGGTACGGCTCGGCCGCGCCGGCGGTGGCCGGCCCGGTGGAGGGCGGGTCCTTTTGCTGCTTGCCGGGCACGTTGCCGCGGCTCCTGTCGGTTGAGCTCATGAAAGCACCTTGACCTTTTCCGCAGCGTACGGCTTTTGGCCGCGGCAAGCGGGGAACTGGTTCACAAGCATGTCGCCCGTTGCCTACAGTTTTCGCATTGGGCGCGCGTTATGTAGCAGCCGCGCGTTATGTCACGCGCCGGCCGGAGTGCGCGGCAACAGCTTCGCCGCTGGCTAGGCTACGAGGCGGTAGACGGGGCGATATTCGGTGCCAGGCAGCTTCATGCGCCGCTGCGTGACGAAGGCGGCGAGCAGCTCGTCGAGCGGCTGCATGATGCCGCGGTCGCCGGCGAGCTCGTACGGCCCGCGGCGCTCGATCGCCTGGATGCCGTGCTCCTTGACGTTGCCGGTCACGATTCCGGAGAAGGCGCGGCGCAGATTCGCCGCGAGGTGATGCACCGGCTGGCCACGATGGAGCTCGAGGGCGCGCATCGACTCGTGCGTGACCTCGAAGGGTCGCTGGAACTCCGGCTGGATCGAGAGCAGCCAGTTGAAGTTGTAAGAATCGCTGTGCGCGCGGCGAAACTCGCGCACCGCCTCGATGCCGCGCACCATGCGGCGCCCGACCTCGGCAGGATCGTCGATGATCACGTTCAGGCGCTGCGCCGCCGCTTCACCCAGCGTGCTCGCGATGAAGCGGCTGATGTGCTCGAAGTACGCGGCGCTCTCGCGCGGGCCGCTCAGCACGACCGGCAGGGGCTGCTGCTGGTTCGCGGGATCGAGAAGGATGCCGAGCAGATAGAGGATCTCCTCGGCGGTGCCGGCACCGCCGGGAAACACCACGATGCCATGCGCGAAGCGCACGAAGGCTTCGAGGCGCTTCTCGATGTCCGGCAGGATGACCAGCTGGTTCACGATGGGGTTGGGCGGCTCGGCCGCGATGATTCCGGGCTCGGTGATGCCGATATACCGCCCGTGCTCGATGCGCTGCTTGGCGTGGCCGATGGTGGCGCCCTTCATCGGGCCCTTCATGGCGCCCGGCCCGCAGCCGGTGCAGACATCGAGGCCGCGCAGCCCCATCTCGTAGCCGACGCGCTTGCTGTACTTGTACTCCTCCGCGCCGATCGAGTGCCCGCCCCAGCACACGACCAGATTCGGCCGCGCCTTGTAGTCGAGCAGGCGTGAGTTACGCAGGACGTGAAACACCGCATTGGTGATGGCTGCGGAGTCGGCGAGATCGAACCGGCCGCTCGCCAGGATCTCATTCGCGATGAACACCACGTCGCGCAGCACGGCGAAGAGATGCTCCTTGATGCCGCGGATCATCTGGCCATCGACGAAAGCCGAGGCCGGAGCGTTGTGGACCTCCAGCTTGACGCTCCACGTGTGGCGCACGATGCGGATCTCGAAGTCGCGGTAGCGGTCGAAGATCTCCTTGGCGTCATCGGTGTCGGCGCCGCTGTTGAGCACGGCGAGCGCGCACTTGCGAAAGAGCGGATAGAGCCCGCCCTGCCCGGAGTCGAGCAGCTTGCCGATCTCCGCCTGGGATAGGTTCTCCAGACTGCCGCGCGGACCGACCCGCGCGTCGATGAACTCGGGGACGACGACGCTGGTTTCCATCTCTACGGGAGGATTTCGATCGGCGTGCCGTCGTGAGTGAGAAGCCAGATCTCCACCATGTCAGCATCGGAGACGGCGATGCAGCCGTCGGTCCAGTCATTATGCTGGTAATACCAGGGCGAGTTCTTCAGGCGGTTTGGCAGCCCGTGGATCATGATCGAGCCGCCGGTCTGCCAGTGATGCACGTGTGCGCGCTGGAAGTCCTGGACGTTGGGGTAGGAGATCTGGATCGACAGGAAGTAATCGCTCCGCGGGTTGCGGCGCGCCAGCCGGTACCAGCCTTCCGGTGTGCGAAAGTCCCCGTCGCGCTCTTTCGGCCCCACCGGCTCGAGGCCGAGCGCTATTTTGTACGAGCGGACGATTTTGTCGCCGTCCATGAGATAGAGGCGGCGCTGCGCCTTTCTCACGACCAGTCGATTGACCTGCGGCAGTCCGGGCGAAGGCAGCAGCGTGACGCGGGGGGCCTGCTGCGCGGCCGGTTGCATCGTCGTGGGCAGGCTGACCGTGACCGACGCCGCCGCAATCGCCGTGGCCGGCGCCGCGACGGGGGTCTTCGCACCCGCCGCCGTCAGCCCGCAGCCGAGCAGGACGGCGGCGAAAATCGCTCTCGACAATGACATGGCTGAATTATAGGGGTGTCCGCGCAGTTTCGAGCTTGGCAGTCTCAGTCGGCGCTCGCGGACACCTCTTCGATGCGCGGCACGACCAATTGCGTGCCCGGACGAAGGTCCGCGAAATCGGTATCCGGGTTGTACTCACGCAGCAGCCACAGCGGCAATTGCGCGAAGCGCCGCGTCAGAGTCCACAACGAATCACCGCGCTCGGCGACGTACTGCTCGGTCCCCACGATACGGTGCGCCGCGAAGTAGCTCGCTTCCAGCGCCTGGTGATACTCGCGGCGCCGCGCCTCGAACTCGCCCGGCGGCACGCGGCGGAAGTCGAGGCGGATGCGGTGCCCGACGATCACGGGCCGGCCGAACCTCATATGGTTGATGCGCCGCAAGTCGGCGGCCCGGAGGCCGAGCCAGTCCGCGTAGTGTCCCAGGGTCTCCGCCGCCGCGACTTCAATGGTTCCATTGTGCCCGACGGAATAGTCGGTGGGATCGGCGCTCTGCGTGGAGCCGTCGGTCGGCCCCAGGGACGGGCTCACCTCATCCGCTTGAGCGGCGGATACCGGCTGCTCGCCTTCATCATCGCCGGCGGCATCGTCGGAGCCGGCCGGGATGGCACCGGGTCGCGCCGGGGTCATGAGCGTAGAGTCAGGTTCGCCGCCTGTATCGGGCACCGCGCCATCGATGCGGTGGTGGAAGTCGAGCAGGCGCTGGCTGCCGATGCCGAATTGGGGCGCGCCCTCCGGCAAAGCATTACCCTCGGAACGGTTCGTGGGGGCGGAAGCCAAGCCCGCGGGAGTGGTGGTAGACATGGCCGAAGAGGAAGCAAGCGCGACCCGCGAGTAATAAGGCGGCATCGCCGAAGCAACGACTGGCGTTGCCGATGCGACGGCCGGCGCCGCGGTGGCCGCATGCGCGGGGTTCATGACCGCAGCCACGAGGCGCGCACCGGTCGTCGCCAGCCGGGATCGGCCGCTCGCCGCGCGAGACGCGGCAGCACTCGCCAGCAGCGTCTGCGTCTGGGAGCCCAGTCGTTTCGCCAGCACTGCGGCGGTCAGCATCGGGGTGTCGAGCGGCAGCCGCAAGTGATACCCCCGTGGAACCGCACGCCTGCCCCGCCAGACGGCGGGCCGCAGAGCGGGATTGAGGTCGTGCAGCGTCTCGCTGTCGATGTCCAGCGCCCGCTCGAGCGGTCCGATACCGACGTACGCCGGTACCCTCACTTCGCGGAAGCGCTCCTCCCGGAGCGGCGTGATCGCGCCGAAGTACTTCTGCGGATCACGGTCGATCTTCAGGGCCGCGAGAAATGAGACGTAGAAGTTGCGCGAGGCGAAGCCGAACGTGCGGCTCTGATAGTTCCGTACTATCGTGACGATATCCGTCGTGCCGAGCGTCTCCACGGCGCGGCGCACGCCCGCCACCCCATGGTTATAGGCGGTCAGCGCCAGCGGCCAGGTACCGAGGATGCGGTGGTTGTAGGCGAGCAGTTGGGCCGCGGCATCGGTAGCGGCGAACGGGTCCATGCGGTTATCCACCGCACGATCGATCCGCATGAAGCGTCGCCCGGTCGAGGGCATGAACTGCCAGAGCCCCGCGGCGCCGACCTTCGAGTAAGCGCGCGAATTGTAGGAGGACTCGACGAGCGGCAGGGCGGCGAGCTCGGGAGGCAGCCCTTCGTCCCGCAGGGCACGCGCGATGTCCTGCTGCCAGGCGCCGGAGCGGATCAGGCCCTCCTTGAAGCGGTTCGACTGGCCGAGCTGAAAGCGGATGTCGTCCGTTGCCTCGAGCAGCCGCTCGGGCGTGCCCGCCGCGCCCCAGAGTGCCTTGATGCGCTCGTCTTCGGACGACAGCGGCCCCTTGCCCGAGGCGATCCGGCGCAGCTCCGCGGCGTAGTGGTCGCGAGCGCCGTTCACGATCCGCTCGCGCGCCCGCCGCGAGCTGTCCGGCGGGAAGTGCACCGTGTCGTAGACGACGGCGAGATTGTATTGATCGTGCAGAAAGCCGGAGTTGGTATCGATCTGAGTGTAGACACGCACCCAGAAACTCACGTCGCGCTGCAGTTGCGGGGGATAGGGCAGCGCCATATCCCCCGCCGGCGCGCGCGCGATGGCGAGCGGCAACAGCAGCACCGCCCACAGCCAGCCCCAGTTCCGCGAGGCGCGCGGCCCCTGTGTCGAGTTCATTTACACATTGTCCCGTAAAGGAAGCACTATAATTTCAATAACTTGCAGGTTGACCGTCCGGGCGGGGCGCCGCCGCGGCCGCCCGAGTGTCGAGGAATTTGACATCGGCGCGATCTTTGCCCTTTTCGGGCTCCAATCGGGTAGCGGCTGGCGTCTGTCCGGAGGGCCGATAACTTCTCACAACGCGCACTACGTCACAATTGAACCGCGTCGCAGTTGCAACATGTCATATCGGAGCGGGTCACAGACGCGCTGGCACGCGCGTTGCTTGTATCCCATCACGAAGGGCCGATAAGCGGTCCGGAAGGAAGCAGCTAGACGCATACGAAGAAAGCACGGGCCGGATTAAGCGCGGGATAGCGCACTTCCAGCACTGTGTCCCTTGAAGAAAAAAAACGACACTCCTCCACACAAGCAAGCGACCGATAGACCACCCCGCCTCCCTGGCGGGGTTCTTTTTTTTCTGCGTCCCTGCTGGCGCAAAGTGCGGCAATCCTGCCGCTTTGCGCGGGCCAGCCCAGTGACAGGATTCATCTCGCGGGCCAGGGAGCGGCCCTGGCCCGCTTCATTATTTGCTTTCGCACGTCGCGAGCTTCGATTGCGGGTCTCGGGTCAGCGGATTCGGGCTGAATGGCGGCGGCCGTAGAAGCCGTAGATCAGGAAGCCGATCGCCGTCCAGACGATGAGACGGATCCAGGTGTCGCGCGGGAGGGCCAGGATCATGCCCGCGCAGGCCAGTGCGCCACCGATGCAGGTGAACTTGGGCCACGGGACCCTGAAGGGACGCGGCAGGTCCGGCTGCTTCCGACGCAGGTAGAGGACGCCGACGCAGACGGTGATGAAGGCGAGCAGCGTGCCGATCGACACCAGCTCGCCGAGAATTCTGACAGGGAACAGGCCGCCGATGATCGCGGCCCCGAGACCAGTCACCCAAGTCCCGTTCGCGGGCGTCTTGAATCTGGGATGAATGCGGGAGAACCACGGCGGCAACAGCCCGTCGGCGCCCATCCTCATGAAGATCCGCGCCTGCCCGATGGTCATGACCAGCATGGTCGAGGTCATGCCCAGGATCGCGCCGAGCTTCACGGGCACGCCGAGCCAGCGCAGCCCGGAGTAGCGGTCGAGCGCCAGCGCCACGGGCGCCGCGACATTCAAGTCCCGGTATGAAACCATGCCGGTTAGCACCACGACGGTGGCCATGTACAGCACGGAGCAGATTCCGAGACTGGCGAGAATGCTGAGCGGCAGATCGCGATCGGGACGCTTCGCCTCCTGCGCGCAGGTCGAGATCGTATCGAATCCGATGTAGGAGAAGACGATCACGCCCGCGCCGGCGACGACACCGCTCCAGCCGAAATGCCCGAAATGCCCGGAATTCGGCGGGATGAACGGGTGCCAATGGACGGGATGGATGTAGCTCACCCCGGCGAGAATGAAGAGCACGATCACCGCGATTTTGAGGGCGACGATGATGGTGTTCGTACCGGAGGACTCGCGGATGCCGACGTAGCATAGGGCGGCGATCGCAGCGACGATGAGCACCGCCGGAACGTTCAACCAGGCGCCCGTGGTCACGATGGCAAAAGCGCCGATGCCGCGATCGAAGGGCGCCTGCGCGAGCGCAGGCGGCAAATGCAGGCCGAACTGCGCCAACAGACTCGCGACGTAGCCCGACCAACCCACCGAGACGGTCGCGACCGAGAAGGTGTACTCCAGGACGAGGTTCCAGCCGATGAACCAGGCAATGATCTCGCCGAACGCCGCGTGCGCGTAGGAGTACGCGCTTCCCGACACAGGGATCATCGCAGCGAGCTCCGCGTAGCAGAGTGCCGTGAGCGCGCAGCCGCAGCCGGCAAGCACGAACGACAGTACCAAAGCGGGGCCGGCCTGATTGGCCGCGGCGGTGCCTGTCAGCACGAAGATCCCCGTCCCGATGATGGAGCCGATTCCGAAGGCGGTCAGGCCGACCACCGAGAGCGTCCGCTTGAGCTCCGGCGGCGAGCCGAGAGAGCTGTCGTCCCGCCCGGGGGCGGGTGGTGCGGCCGGAACTGTTTGCGCCACGTGCCGCTCGACACTCACGGCACGAGCACTATCTGCCCCGTCGTGGACCGCGACTCCAGCCGCACGTGTGCTTCCGCGGCGCCGGACAGCGGCACGCGCAGTCCAATCTGCGGGCGAATGATGCCTTTCTCGATCGCCTCGACGCTTTCGGAGAATACTGCCTCGAGCGCGGCCCGGCCGCGGATGTAGTGGAACAGCATGGGTCGCACGATCGCGTTCGACTTCGCCGCCAGCCGCGAGACGGCGAACGGCGGCACCGGGCCGGAGGATTGTCCGAAGTTGACCAGCGTCCCCTGGTAGTCCAGGCAGTCCAGCGATCCTGAGAAGGTGTCCGCGCCCACGGAGTCATACGCGACCCCCACTCCCTGGCCGCCCGTGATCTGGGCGACGCGGTCGACGAAGCTTTCGCGGCGATACAGGATGACGTGGTCAGCTCCGCATTCGCGTGCGATCTGGGCCTTCTCCTCGGAGCCCACGGTCGCGATGACCGTCGCCCCCAGATGCTTGGCCCACCTGACCAGAGGCTGCCCTACTCCGCCCGCAGCGGCATGGATCAACAGCGTCTCGCCCGCGCGCACGGCGTGGACCTTGCGCAGCAGCATGCATGCGGTGAAGCCCTTGATGGTGAGACTTGCGGCGGCTTCATCCGAGACGCCGTCCGGCAGGCGCAGCGCGAGCAGAGCCGGAAGGAGGCGCCTCTGCGAATACGCTCCGTACGACTCGTCGATGTAGGCGATCCGCTCGCCGACTGCGAATCCACGCACTCCGGCGCCCAGTTTCTCGACCACGGCGGCCGCTTCCAGACCGGGGATACCCGGTAGCTGCAGCGTGTCGTAGAGGCCGGAGCGCACGTAAGTGTCATGGAAGTTGACGCCGATGGCCGTGTGGCGGATTTGCAGCTCGCCGGGCCCGGGATCGGGGACGTCCACCTGCTCGTAGCGCAGCTTTTCCGGACCACCGGTCTCTCGAAGTACGATCGCGTAGCTCATGATTTCGGCCCCGGCGCGCCTGGTCAGGCGAATGTCAGCTCTTGCGTCCAGCCGAGGGGATCGGGAGCCCGCCGCTCCTGGATCGCCAGCAGCGACTCGCGCAGATGCTTCGCGACCGCATCGGTCTTCTGCAGCCTGTATTCGCGCCCGTCGCCTTCCGCCAGCAGGGCGACCGGGCTGACGACCGCGGCCGTACCGCAGGCGAAGAGCTCGCTGCAGCGCCCGCTGTCGATGCCTTCGAGCACCTCATCGAGGGGTATCCGGCGCTCGTGCGCTTTGTAACCGAGGCTCCTGGCCAGCGTCAGCAGCGAGTCGCGCGTAATCCCGGGCAGGATGGCGCCGTCGAGCTCCGGCGTATGCAGCTCTCCATCGAGCACGGTAAAGATGTTCATTCCCGAGAGCTCCTGCAGGTAGCGGTGCTCGGCGCCATCCAGCCACAGGGCAATCGTCCGTCCAGAGACTACAGCCGCAGTGGAAGCACGTAGGGAAGCAGCGTAGTTGGCGGACGCCTTCGCCTCGCCGAGGCCACCAGCCGCCGCGCGCACATCCGCGCGCTCGATCGCAACCTCCATCGCACCCGAGGCGTAGGGCTCGACGGGATTCGCGATGACCATGAAGCGGAAAGTGCGCGAATTGCGCAGCATGTAGCCGCTCTCGCTGCCGAAGATGAACGGCCGCAGATAGAGCGAGCGTCCCGATTGCGTCGGCATGATGTCGCTGCACGCGCGCACGACCGCGCCAATGCCCTGGAAGAAAAGCGCCTCGGGTACCGCAGGCATGGACAGGCGCGTTGCCGAGCGGATCATCCGCCTGCAGTTCGCCTCGGCACGAAAGAGATTGGGCCGGCTGCGTCCGACCCGGTACGCCTTGAGTCCCTCGAAGACCAGCTCGGCATATTGCAGCGCGCGTGAGCCCGGCCACACCTCGATCGGACCATAGGGCAGCAGACGCCCCCGCTGCCACTCCCCGTTACGCCACTCGGCGTCGAACATCACCGGCGCGTTGATCTGTCCGAAGCCCAGGTGCTCCGGCAGATTGAAGCTTGCAACCGCCGCGGCGACTCCCGGATCGGTGTCGTACGCGTCCATTCAGCCTCGTAGATAGGCGTCTGTGCCGGACAGCCAGTCCTGACGTGGCGGACAGAACACGTCGACGTCCAAGGTGTCTTCGAGGGCCACCGCCCGATGCGGCACGTGGGAGGGGATCACCACCACCTCGCCCGCCCGTACGGTGATTTCCTGCTCGCCCTCAGCACCGAACCAGAAGTGCAGCGCCCCGCTCAGGATGTAGGTCAGCTGCTCGTTATCGTGCGAATGGCGCGGGACTTCCTCACCGCTCTTGAAATACACGTGCGCGATCATCATGCGCTCGCCGGTGATCAGCTTGCGGCTGAGCCCTTTCTTCAGCGGCTCGGCGGGCATGTCCTCCCAGCGATAGTGGCGAACGAGTGTCCCGGTACTCGGTGTCATGGCGGTTTCCTGAGTCAGCTTGCGGTGAATCTCGCATCCACCGGAACGTCATAGCCGGTTGCGAGTCGGTTGGTCTCATTGGCCAGCCCGATGACGGCCATCAGCTCGGAGAGCTGCTGCTCGGTCATGCCTTTGTTGCGCGCGCTGGCGCCATGGGAGGCGATGCAGTAGCGGCAGCCGTTGGTGACGCTCACCGCGAGATACAGCAGCTCCTTGGTGAGCGGATCGAGCGCGCCGGGCGCCATGACCTCCCTGAGGTTGCCCCATAGGCGCCGCAGGGTCGGCGGATCGTGGGCGAGAACCTTCCAGAAGTTGTTGACCCAGTCGACACGGCGGGTCGCCATGATGTCGTCGTACACCGCGCGCACCTCGGCCGAGGCGTCGGCGTATTCGATGGGATCGCGTTGCGCGCCCATGTCATTCCCCGGCGGGAACGATCGCGATGACGCGAGCCGGAAAGCCGGTGCCGTGACCGGGCTTCGGAAAGGTCACCATCACCAGCGCGCCCGCCTCCGGCACCTCATCCAGATCCGCGAGCATCTCGATCTGATAGTGGTTGGTGCCGAGGACGTAGGATTCCAGCGAGTAATCATCGCGGGAAGCCCCGATGCCGCCGTCGGTATCCGTCGTCTCGTGACCGATCGCGGCGACATGCCGCTGCAGCAGCAGAAATTTCAGGACCGGCAGGCTCCACGCCGGGTAATGGCCCACGCCCTTGGCGTCGCGATTCTGCATCGCATCCTGGTTGGGCCAGCGCTTCGACCAATCGGTGCGCATCGCGACGAAGGCATGCGCGGGAATGCGGCCATGGCGGCTCTCCCACGAGCGCACATCGCCCATGCTGATGCGGTAGTCGGGATCCCGCGCCACCTTTTCATGCACGTCGAGCACCACGAGCGGCAGCAGCATGTCCTTGGGTGAGATCTGGTCGACGCACTTGAGGCCCAGGTGGAAATGGCAAGGCGCATCCACATGCGTGCCCCACTGGCCGACGTGCGTGTACTGGTCGACTTGAAAGCCATCCTTGGGAATGGTGTAAAGGGATCGCACCGTCATCGCGCCGAAGCCCTTCCAATGCGGCGTGTCGGGCCCGAAGGTGTGCGTCAGGTCAACATAGCGCGCGCGGGCGAGCACGCGTTCGTAAATCGACCACAGCGCATCCGCACGCGAGTCCCCGAGAGTTACTGTGCGCATTGAAGCTGGCGCCGGCGCGGCGTAAGCCGCGGAAGGGCCATCCAGTGACGCGTAGGCGAGCGCCAGTGCGATGAGCGCGATTCCCAGTTTGCGAGGCCGCGTCGTCATGGTTCCTGCTCCTCAGAAGTGGTAGCTCCACTGCGTGCCGATGGTCATCGGCTGCAGCGTCGAGATCCGCGTCAGCGGCCCGATGTTGAAGCTGAAGCTCGTGTTGTTCGCCGAGACCCAGGGCACCTTGTTGGTGAGGTTGGTGACGAACAGCGCGCCCGTCCAGCGCTCCGCACTCAGTCCGAGGCGGAAGTTCGCCATGGCGTAGCCGGGAAGCTCGATCACCGAGAACGCCTCGTCCCAGGACGAGCCCGTATAGGTCCCGTCGAGTCGAGCGGTCAAGGTCATGGTCCCGAGCGGCCGCGCATACTCGATGGCGGCGCTGGCGGTCTCCTTCGGTACGTTCAGGATCGGTATGCTGCTGCACGAGCCGCCGACGGAGCAGGTGGGAAAGCTGAATCCCGCGTTTCCCAGCGAGCTCTCGTAGTTGGCATTCGGGCTGGTGATGTCGGCCTTGGTCCAGGAGCCGGAGAGGAAAATCGTCCACTCGTCGGTGACCCTCGCAGCCAGATCGATCTCGGGTCCGTAGCTGCGCCCGTCGCCGGCGTTGGTCGTGTACTGCGTGCCGCAGGAGAGCAGTGCAGTCTGCTGCACCTTGCTCCACTTGATGTAGTACACGTCTGCATTCAACCTGACGCGGTTCCCGGCGAGCAGCGCTTTCTCACCGGCCTCGTAGTCCCATACCGTGTCGGGGTCGAACGAGGCCGGCCCGCCCAGCGGACAGGCGGTGAGCGGGATCGTCATATTCGCCCCGCCGGGACGGAATCCCTTGGAGGCTGAGAGGTACGTCGTGAGATTGCGGCTCGGCAGCCATGCAAAGTCGACGCGTGGGATCACGCCACTTGCTGAAGAGAAGTTCCCGGGGGGATTGGCGAGCGGCGCCGCCTGCGGGGTGAAGAAATAACCCCACTCGTTGTTGAAGGCGGAGGTGTCGTAGCGGAACCAGCGCAGGCCCCCCTCGAGCTTGAACGTGGGCATCAATTGCCAGGACGCGTCCGCGAACGCCGCCTTCTGGGAGATCTGGTACAGATTGTTGATGCCGAAGGTGAGGCCCGTGGGGTTGTTCATCGGCGGCGACAGAAACTGCGACAGCTGCGCGATATAGGGGGCATTCTGCTGCTCGACGAAGGCGGAATTGAGCTTGCTGTAGAAGAGCCCCGCTACCCAGTGCAGCGTGGAGCTTCCCGCGGAGTTGAGCCGAATCTCCTCGCTGATCTGATGCTCCGGCTCCGCCTCGTAGATCGGCGTATCGATGTAGGTTGGCATGCCGACTGCGGCCATTTCCGCCGGCGGCACCAGGAAAGACTCCAGCGTCCAGGAAGTCGCCTCCGAGGCGTCCTGGATCTGCCAGGACCGGCGGTCGAAGTAGCCGGTGGCACTCGTCAGATCGGCGAAGCCCAGATTCGCCACGACCGTCGCGGAAAAGAAGCTCACGCGGTCGTGGATCTTTTCGCCGACCGGATAAGGCTGGTAATGCGTCTGATAGTCGGGGCCAGGCGGCAGGTCGAACTCGTCGTAGCCGCCGAGATTCATGAGCTGGCCGAGCGCCAGCAGATTGATGTGCAGGTTCGGGTTCGGCTGGATGAGCATCTCGAGGCGGCCGGAGAGCTGCCGATCGATGTTCACGCCAGGCACGATGCTCTGTACCGGCGCGGTGAGTACGTTGCCCCGGGTAAAGGGCGGACCGTTGGGCGCGAGCACATCCGCGGGGAAGGGATTGAGCACCGTGCGGCTGATCCAACCGCTGCGGTAACCGTCCGAGAGCACCCCGCGGATCGCCCAGTAGTCGCTTGTCGAGTAGTTGAACATCCCGTCCGCGCCGCCGTTGGCGCCGCCGCCGTCGGTGTGAGAGAGCGTGGCGTCCGCGGAGCCCGTGATGCTGTTCAACGCAGGCGGATGGGGAATGAGCTTGATGGTGCCGCCCATCGAGCTGGCTCCGTAAAGCGTCCCCTGTGGCCCGCGCAGCACTTCGATGCGGTCGAGGTCGTACAGATTCGGGTCGATGACCACCTTGCCGACCTGTCCCATGGCAGGCGGCGAGAGTGGAACGTCGCCCAGATAGAAGCCTACGGTCGGCGAGTTGCCGCCGTTCGAGGCGATGCCGCGGGCCTCGAACTCGCTCTGACCCGGGCCGGAGCTGCGCATCGAGAGACCGGGTACGTCGCGGGCAATGGCCTCGAGCGAGCCGATGCCCCGGCCCTCGAGCTCACTGCCCGTCAGGGCGGAAATACTGATGGGCGTGCTCTGGGCCGTGGAAGTGTAGGTCTCGGCGGTGACCACCACTTCCTGCAGGGTGGGACCACTGTCCGCCGCCGGCTGGACGGCTGGACCGGGGTTTGCCGCCGCCGCTTGGGCGCAGCAGAGTGCCATGCATAAAGCCGGGAACCCGCGGATTGCCGGCCTGCCGATCGGATTTTTCTTGGACATCGGTTGCCCCCTTGCGGCGCACGCCACCCCTGCCGATCCACGGGCGCGCGCACGCTATTTCACAAAATCCTAGTGCGCGGCTGATCGAATGTGCTTTCAAACGCGGGACTGAGCGCGGCCGTTCGAGAATGGATCTTCTGCAATATGAGCGTTTCGTGGTATTTTCTTCTGTCTCCATCACTATCGGATGCAGGCATGAGCACTCCCAGCGTCGCCACCCCGGCCGCGCCTCACCGGCTCGATGAAGTCGATCACCGTATCCTGACCGAGCTGTCCCGCGACGGCAGGCTCTCGAATACGGATCTGGCGCGCCGCATCGGGCTTTCCGCATCCGCCTGCTGGACGCGCGTGCGCGCTCTTGAAGAGAGTGGTGTCATCAAGGGCTATACGGCCATCATCGACCGCGCCGCCATCGGCCTTCCGGAGACGGTCGTGGTCGAGGTAACGGTCGATAAGCAAAAGCATACCGGCGACGTTCTTCAAGGGTTCGAGGCGGCAATCGAGCGCATGCCCCAGGTCATCGAAGCTTCGCTGGTCGCCGGCGACTTCGATTACTACCTTCGGGTCGCGGCCTCGAGCACGGCTGACTACGAGCACTTCCTGCGGGAGAAGCTCTACCGTGTTCCAGGCGTGAGACAGGCGCGCTCGATCTTCATCTTGCGCGAGATCGCGCGGCCGTTGGCGTTGTAGACTGAGGCGAAATCGCGATCACCCGCGGAGAGCACGATGATCAAAGTCAGCGTGATGTATCCCAACAAGCCCGGTGCCCGGTTCGACCACGACTACTACCGCGACCGGCACATGCCGATGGTGCAGCGCCTGATGGGCGACAAGTGCCGGTCCTACACCGTCGACAAGGGCCTCGCGGGCGGTGCACCCGGCACGGCCCCCACCTATGTCGCGATGTGTCATCTGCTCTGCGATTCGGTCGCGGCGTTCGAGGCGGGCTTCGGTCCGCACGCCAGCGAGATTCTGGGCGACATTCCCAAGTACACGGACCTGCAGCCCGTCATACAGATCAGCGACGTCGTCGTCGGCTAGAGCCATTTCACCAGAGCATGGATGCGCGGGCAGCCTGACCGCGCCGAAATTCAGGAGCCGGCGTGCGCGGTCTTTGAGCCGCAACTCGCGAACGCCGTCATTCCCGGCTTGCAGCACCGACGGGAGCAGCAGCAGACAGACTGCCAATAGCGATACGGCACGCTCTCGCCGCCCAATGAGCCACCCAACGAGGCTCGCCACCGGCTCGGCGGCACGCACCGGCCGCTGCCGGTGACCCCGCAGACCCGCTTGCGCCTCGAGCTCCCCATCAGCTGCAGTCGGCTAGCCGCACTTGGAGTCGCCGCAATTGAGGCAGGTCATGCAACCGTCCATCATGACCACGGCGGCCGTGCTGCACTTCCCGCAGAGCTGCGCCCCTTCCGGGAAGTGCGCCTTGGCGAACGCATCCGCCTGTTTCGCGCGCGCTTCGAATTCCGCTCGCTTCTCGTCCACCAGCTTCTGCTGGTGTGGATCGAGCACCGGCTTGCGCATGAGGCCGATGGTCTGCAGGTGCTTCTCGATGACGTGGCCCAGCTCCGCAATGATGGAGGGCATGAACTTGCCTCCCGGCTGCCAGTAGCCACCGCGGGGATCGAAGACCGCCTTCAGCTCATCGACCAGGAAGGTGGTGTCGCCGCCCTTGCGGAACACCGCCGAGATGATTCGCGTCAGCGCCACGATCCATTGGAAGTGATCGAGGTTCTTGGAATTGATGAAGATCTCGAACGGCCGGCGCTGCTCGTACTCCGTATCTTCGTTGAGCACGATGTCATTGATGGTCACGTACATCGCGTGATCCGAGATCGGCGTCTTGATCTTGTATGTCGAGCCGATAAGTACCTCCGGACGCTCGAGCTTCTCGTGCATCCGGATGACTTTCGCCATGTGACCGTGCTTGTCGCGAACGACTTCCTCGGTAGGCGCTCCGGAAGCCTTCGGGGCTTGCGCCGCTGCCGTGGCGGCCTTGTCCTCGGGCTTCTGGACCTGGTACTTCACGATCTTGCGGTCGATCTTGATGGTCATGATGTGAGTTCCGGTCAATGCGGTATACGGGGCCGCAGGCGTTGCATCACAACGTCGTTAGTAGCGTCCATAGTAGCCGTCCTTGATCGCGTCAAACAAATTTGCCGCGGTGTGCAGCTCGCCGTCGTACTCGATCTCTTCGTCGCCACGCGCCTCCACGACCGAGCCATCCTCGAGCGTGAACTTGTAGATCGTGTTCTTCAGGTCCTGCTCTTTCACCAGCACGCCTTGGAACGCTTCTGGATTGAACCGGAATGTCGTGCAGCCCTTGAGGCCCTTCTCGTGCGCGTAGAGATAAATGTCCTTGAACTTCTCATACGGGAAGTTCGTCGGCACGTTTGCTGTCTTCGAGATGGAAGAGTCCACCCATCTCTGCGCCGCGGCCTGTACGTCCACATGCTGCGTCGGAATGACGTCCTCTGAGGCGATAAAGTAATCCGGAAGCTTCTCGCTCTCCGCGGTGGCGTCGGGCTTCGCCTTCGGGTTCATCAGATCACGATAGGCCAGCAGCTCGAAGGAGTAGACGTCCACCTTCTCCTTCGTCTTCTTGCCGCCCCGAATCACGTTGCGGAAGTAATAGTGCGCGAACGAAGGCTCGATGCCGTTCGATGCGTTGTTGGCGAGCGACAGCGAGATCGTGCCGGTGGGCGCGATCGAGGTGTGATGGGTGAACCGGCAGCCGGTTTCGGCCAGATCCTCGACCAGCTTCGGCGCGACCTCCGCGACCCGTTGCATGTAGCGGCTGTACTTCGCGTGCAGGATGCGGCCCGGGATCTTGTCGCCGGGCTTCCAACCGTCGCGGGCCATCTCGGGACGCTTGCGCAGCATCTCCCTGGTGACCTTGAACCCCTCGTTCATGATCGGCGCCGGGCCCTTCTCCCGCGCCAGCTCGAGCCCCGCTTCCCAACCTGCGAGCGCCATCTCGCGCGAGACCTCCTCGGTGAAGCGGATCGACTCCGGCGAGCCGTACTTCATGCGCAGCAGCGTCATGGTGCTGCCAAGCCCGAGATAGCCCATGCCGTGGCGGCGCTTGCGCATGATCTCCTCGCGCTGCTTCTCGAGCGGCAGGCCGTTGATCTCCACCACGTTGTCGAGCATGCGCGTGAAGACCTTCACCACCTCGCGGTACTCGTTCCAGTCGAACTTCGCCCGATCGGTGAACGGCTCCCTGACAAATCGTGTCAGGTTGACTGATCCCAACAGGCACGAGCCATACGGCGGCAATGGCTGTTCGCCGCAAGGGTTGGTGGCGCGGATGTTCTCGCACCACCAGTTGTTGTTCATCTCATTGACGCGATCGATGAGGATGAAGCCCGGCTCCGCGAAATCATAGGTCGACGTCATGATGACGTCCCACATGCGCCGCGCCGGCAGGGTTTTGTACACCCTGCAGGCGACCAGGCCTTCCTCGTTCACGACGTAGCCGTCGTGTATCGGCCATTCGCGCCAGACGAATTTGGCGCTGTCGGTGAGATCGGGCTGCTCACCCTCAATCTCCGCGCTGGTGAGCGGGAATGCGAGCTTCCACTCCTGGTTCTCGCGCACCGCAGCCATGAACTCATCGGTGATGAGCAGCGACAGGTTGAACTGCCGCAGTCTGCCGCTCTCCCGCTTGGCACGGATGAACTCCATGGCATCCGGGTGCCCGACGTCGAACGTGCCCATCTGCGCGCCGCGGCGGCCGCCGGCCGAGGAAACCGTGAAGCACATCTTGTCGTAGATATCCATGAACGACAGCGGACCCGACGTGTAGGCGCCGGCGCCCGACACATAGGCGCCGCGCGGCCGCAGCGTCGAATGCTCGTAGCCGATGCCACAGCCCGCCTTGAGTGTCAGGCCGGCTTCGTGAACCTTGCGCAGGATGTCATCCATCGAGTCGCGGATCGTTCCCGACACCGTGCAATTGATCGTCGAGGTCGCGGGCTTGTGCTCCAACGCGCCGGCGTTGGAAGTCACGCGGCCGGCCGGAATGGCACCGCGGCGCAACGCCCAGAGAAAGCGCTCGTTCCAGTGCTCGCGCGCTTCTTCACGCTCGACATCGGCCAGGGCGCGCGCGACACGCTTGTACGTGTCGTCCATCGTCTTGTCGATGGGCGTACCGTCTTTGGCGGTGAGGCGGTATTTCTTGTCCCAGATGTCGAGCGATGCCTCCTGGAACGGAATGGCATCGATATCCTTTGGCACGATCTTCACGACGGTATTCATGTGTCCGCGGCGCTCCGATTGTCTTAGCACGCCTGCTCTACGGATCACAGGGGATACGGCTCCGCGCAAACTTAGCGGAGCGACGCGTACCGGGATTGCCTGCACGCTGCTCTCGCAGCCGGAAACCCCCTGAACCTCCCCGAACGCGCAATCTCGTGGACCGCCTCGCGGGCACAAGATCTTGTGTCGGGATACAGAGCCTAATGAGCACCCCGGCAGGCGTCAAGATTCCCGGACATATTTCAGTCGGCAAAATACAGCCTGTAAAAACAATAGCTTGCAGCAATGCGGGCCGTGACAGACCTACCATAAGATTTTGCCGGACGTCTCTTTTTCAAGGCGCGGTAAACCCAATATCTTGTGCCCAGGCGATGCACACGTTCTGCACAGCATGCTCACACGCCGCGGTTGCGGCCGCGCTCAAAGCTCGGACCCGGGCAGGGCCGTGCCACTGACCATCCCTGGAGGCGGGGCCCCCGGCCCGCGCATCCGTGCGCGGGCGTTCGGGCGGATCGAGGACACGTTAAGTGTCCTGGATAGATACGTCGCAGGCCGTGCCACTGACCATCCCTGGAGGCGGGGCCCCCGGCCCGCGCATCCGTGCGCGGGCGTTCGGGCGGATCGAGGACACGTTAAGTGTCCTCGATAAATACACCGCCCTCACCCAACTCACACTTGAAACTTTCCCGCGCGCCCGCAAATCGCTTCCAACGACAGAGTGAGGCCCACAGGCCGACATCCTTTCACTTGGAGGTTTGCAACATGACCATTCTTCGCTACGAGCCCTGGTCGCTCGTCAACCGCCTGCATCGGCATCTCGATGAGGCATTCTCTGCGGCCGACGCCGGCGAGTCCGACGGCGCCTGGTGGATTCCGAATGTCGACGTCCACGAGGAGCCGGAGCGCTTCGCGGTGTTGGTTGACGTCCCCGGCGTGGAGCCGAAGGACATCGAGATCACCGCCGAGAAGGGTGTTCTGACGATCCGCGGCGAGCGGCAGGTGCGCACGCAGGAAGGGTCGAGCGCTTACCGGCGCCTCGAGCGCCGCAGTGGCAAATTCCTGCGACGCTTCACCCTCCCGGAGAGCGCCAATCTCGAGGCGATCAGCGCCAAGCACACGCAGGGCGTGCTCGAGGTGACGATTCCGAAGCAGCCCAAGCTCCAGCCGCGGCGCATCGAGGTCGCGGCGGCCTGAGCCTCGCACGGGCCGGTCCCCAAGCTGACAGCCGGCGGTCTGCTGCGCCAAAAGCGCGGCAGACCGCCGCTTTGATGGATAAATCCAAGCCGCGCTTCGTCCGAGGCGCGCGGGCTTGTAGAATGGCGGCTCCGTAACCGGAAATTCGCATGCGCCCCCGGGATCTTGCCTGTACCGCAGTGCTGGCCGCGGTCGCGGGAGGGATGCCCTTCGCGGCTGCCTCCGCGGCCATGCCCGCCGCAGTGAGCGGCACGCGGGTTCCATCGCTCGCACCGATGATCCGCAAGGTGTCCCCCGCGGTGGTCACCATCGCCATCCGGGGCATCACGCCGGACGGCGGCGCCAACGATCCGCTGCGCGAAGACCCCTTCTACAACCGCTTCTTCCACGGCCCCTTGGGACAAAGCGCCGACGAGCAGCCCTTCGCGGCCGCCGGCTCAGGCGTGATCGTCGATGCCAAGCACGGTTACATTCTCACCAACGCCCACGTGGTGGATCACGCCACGAGCATCACCGTCACGCTGCAGGACGGGCGCAATCTCAACGCCAGAGTCATCGGCGCCGATCCGCCCTCCGACATTGCGGTGGTGCAGGTCACGGCGGCCGGCCTCAGGCAGATCCGGCTGGGCGATTCCGCCAGGCTCGCGGTAGGAGACTTCGTGGTGGCGATCGGCAATCCGTTCGGGCTGCCGCACTCCGTGACCTCGGGAATAGTCAGCGGCCTCAAACGCTCCGGGTTCAGCCCGGATGACTACGAGAACTACATCCAGACCGATGCCTCCATCAATCCCGGCAACTCGGGCGGCGCCCTGGTGGACCTCGAGGGCGAGCTGGTCGGCGTCAACACAGCGCTCCTCTCCGCCAGCGGCGACAACATCGGCATCGGATTCGCCATCCCGGTCAACACCGCCAGGCGCGTGATGCGCCAGCTCATCGAGCATGGTGCGGTGCACCGCGGCCAGCTCGGCATCAGCCTCTACGCAGTCACGCCCGCGGTAGCGCGCTCGCTCGGGCTGCACGAGGCGGCAGGCGGCATCGTGACGCAGGTGATCCCCGGCTCGCCGGCCGAGAAGGCCGGTGTGCGCGCAGGCGATGTGGTCACCGCCATAGAAGGCCACCGCGTCGGATCCAACACCGACCTGCGCACCGCGATCGAATTGCTGCGCGTTGGCGATGGAGTCAGCATCGATCTGCTGCGCGACGGCCGGCGGCAGCGGCGTCACGCCACCCTCGCCGACACTCTCCCCCGCACGCCGGCACACGCTGCCGCGCGGGCCCCGCGCCCTTCGGGCGCCGGTCTCGGCCGATCGCCCAGCGCACTCCCGCAGTGACATGACATCGAATATCTGCGTGCTGGGTGGCACAGGCTTCGTCGGCACGGAGCTGATCACGCGCCTGGTGCGCGCGGGTTACTGGGTGCGTGTACCGACACGCAGCCCCGCCCATGGCCAGCACCTCAAGGTTCTCTCGACGGTCGAGCTCGTGACCGCGAACGTGCACGACCCCCGTACCCTCGGCCAGCTTCTCGCCGGTATGGATGCGGTGGTCAATCTTGTCGGCATCCTCAACGGGAGCGGCCGGTCGTCTTTCCGCCACGTGCATACGGAGCTTGCCGCGAAGCTCATTGCCGCCGCGCGCGGTTCGAAGGTCCGGCGTCTACTGCAGATGAGCGCGGCCGCAGCGGATCGGGAACGCGGGCCGAGCCGCTATCTGCGGTCGAAGGGGGAGGCGGAGGCCCTCATCCGCGCCGCAGCTGCGCACCTCGATTTCACGATCTTCCGCCCCTCGGTGATCTTCGGCCCGCGCGACTCGCTCACCAACCGCTTCGCCGCGCTGCTGCGCCTGCCGGCGGGGTTTCTGCCGCTTGCACGCTCGCAGGCGCGCTTCGCGCCGGTCTATGTTGGGGATGTCGCGGACGCGTTCGTCCGCGCCCTGGACGACCGCGGGAGCTTCGGCGAGACGTACGAGCTCTGCGGCCCGGAGATCCTGACACTCGAGGAGCTCGTGCGCACGACCGCGGCCGTCGCCCAGCTCCCCTGCCGCATCCTGCGGCTCCCGGATGTGCTCGGCCGCCTGCAGGGGGCGGCTCTCGGCCTGGTTCCTGGGAAGCCGTTCTCACTGGACAACTTCCGCTCGCTCACCATCGACAGCCTCTGCACCCGGGATGGTCTCGCGCGGCTGGGAATCTCGCCGCACTCCATGATGGCAGTGCTGCCGTTCTATCTGGGCCCGTTCACCGCGCCGAGCGAGCTCGATGCCGCCCGCAAGACCATTGAACAGTAGTTTTCCGTAGCCCTTCCGCACGGCTCGCAGCCACACCTCGTCGCGGACTCGATGCCGATCGACCCCTCAGAGTGAGGACTTGAGTGCTGCCAGCCGCTTCTCGCGGATACGCTCTCCGATCGCTGCCCCCACGAGCCCCTGACGCTCATTTTCGTCCAGGCTCACCGCCGCCGCCGCGGCCCGCGCGCGGCGCAGGTAGCCGCGCTGCAGATAGGGTTTGTCTTCGAGACCAGCGCGTCCGCGCGCGTCCGCCTCGCACGCCGCGAGCATCTCCTCGAAGCGCTCCGGGCGGCGGAACGCATCGGTAGCCTCGAAGAGTTTCAACACAGTAGTCGCCCGCAGCTCCGCCGCGCGGTGGACGACGGCATGATGCCGCGCGGTGAGCACCGCAAGATCCCTGAAGGCGTTCGGCACTTTGAGCCGCGCACAGAGCGCCTCGATGACCGGCACGCCGGCTTCCTCGTGCCCGCGGTGGCTCGGCCAGTGGTCCGGAGCGGTCAGCGCTTTGCCGAGGTCGTGCATCAGGACGGCAAATCGCACCGCCGTGGCGGCGCCGGTGTCAGCCGCATAGCGTAACGCCAGCATGACATGCACACCGGTGTCTACTTCCGGATGCCAGCGGGGCGGTTGCGGCACGCCAAAAAGAGCGGCGAGCTCGGGGAAGATGACTTGCAGGGCGCCGCACTCGTGTAGCGTCTCGAAGAAGACGTCTGGACGGGACTCGCCCAGTGCACGCTCGGTCTCTTGCCAGACGCGCTCCGGTACGAGCGCCGTGAGCTCTCCAGAGTCGGTCATCCTACGCATCAATGCGACGGTTTCCTCCGCCACACGAAACCCGAGCGCCGCATACCGCGCGGCGAAGCGAGCTACGCGCAGGACTCGCACAGGGTCCTCGATGAAGCTGTCCGACACGTGCCGAAGCAGCCGTGCCTCGAGGTCGCGGCGCCCACCGTACGGATCGACGATCTCGCCTGCCGAAGTCTCCGCCATCGCGTTGATGGTGAGATCGCGGCGGCGCAAATCCTCTTCCAGGGTCACGTCGGGCGAGAACTGGGTGGTGAACCCACGGTACCCGGGAGCTACTTTGCACTCGAGACGGGCGAGCGCATATTCCTCATGAGTCCGCGGATGCAGGAAGACCGGGAACTCGCGTCCGACGGGGACGAACCCCTGGCGCTCGAGCTCTTCCGGCGAGGCCCCGACCACCACCCAGTCGCGCTCCTTCACGGGACGCCCAAGCAGCTTGTCCCTCACGGCACCACCAACCAAATACACCTGCATAATGCGCACATGTTAACCAAAAAGGTTAATCAGAAGGCGCCGCCGCAAGTAATGCGCACCGCAGGCAAGACTGCGCCGCTGGCGGTCGCCGCCGTGCTGCTCGGCGCGCTCGCTGGGTGCACCAGCACGATGTATCTGATGCAGGCAGCCGGCGGTGAATGGCACGTCATGCACGCACGCAAGCCGATCGTGCAAGTGATCGACGACCCCCAAACGTCCGAGCCGCTGATCCGCGAGCTCGCCGAAGTCCGCAAAGCCCGCGATTTCGCGTCGCGCGCGCTGCATCTGCCGGACAACGACAGCTATCGCACGTACGTCAAGATCGACCGTCCCTACGTCCTATGGAACGTCGTTGCCGCACGTGAGCTCTCGGTGCAGCCGAAGCAATGGTGCTTTCCCATCGCCGGCTGTGTGGCCTACCGGGGCTACTTCAGTGAGGATCGCGCCCGAGCCTGCGCCGCCGGACTGAAGCGGCGCGGTTATGACGTCGTGATCGAGGGCGTGCCCGCGTACTCCACTCTCGGCAAGCTGCCCGACCCGGTGATGAGCACGATGATGCGCTATGGGAGCGAAGAGCTCGCGGCCATGATCTTTCACGAGCTCGCCCACCAGCTGCTCTACGTGACCGATGACTCGCGGTTCGATGAGGCCTTCGCGGTGACGGTGGAGGAAGAGGGGCTCAAGCGCTGGCTCGAATACAAAGGCCAGTCCGCCCGCGTCGAGGCATTGGCCCGGCAGCACATCGATGACCAGCAGTTCATTGCGCTGCTGCGACATGCCCGAGATCGGTTGGCAGCGGTTTACGGATCGCAGGCTCCACGCGAAAAGAAGCTGCTGCGCAAGCGGCAGGTCTTTGCCGACCTGGCCGCCGACATCCACGCGCTGGAGCGCCGGCTCGCAGTCCGCGCGCCGCTCTACGACCACTGGATCGCGAACGGACTCAACAACGCGGACCTGGCTTCGGTGGGCACTTATTACGACTGCGTCCCGGGCTTCGAGCGCCTCTTGCGGCAACAGAACGGCGACCTGCCGCGGTTCTACGACGCGGCGCGCGAGCTGGCACGGGGACCGGCGGCAACGCGAGACGCCCAGCTCTGCGGCTCTCTTACAACGACGGCCGCAGATCCTGTAGCGCGAACCCCTCGAGCGCGACATCGCATTCCCGGGTCAGCGCCATCACCTTGAAAGCCTCGCCCATCTCTCCGGGCAACAGCAGCCGGCGCGCCTGCCCCGCGAGCCGCGCGTGCTCTTGCGTCTCGGCGGACTCCGCGACGAGTTGCTCCACGCCTGTCGCCAGGAGAAAGGCAGCCTGCGTGCAAAAACCGGCGACCTCCAACCCGCTATCCACCGCCGCCCCCGCCACCCGCGTGAAGTCGACCCAGGCGGTGATGTCCTGCACGCCGATGTTGCCGTAGGGATCGTCATGCGCCCGTTGCTTGAAATGACAGCGCAAGGTGCCGGCGACACGCTGCGGATGATAATAGTGCGCCCGAGGCAAGCCGTAGTCGAAGAGAAGCAGCAGCCCGCGATCGAGACGATCCGCGATGCCGGCGATCCACGGCGCGACCCGCAGACAGAGCTCCGACGAATAGCCGTCCGGCAGCGGCGCCGGCAGCTCGCCGAGCAGCTCGGCACAGGCGCTCGCGAGCGCCGGGTCCGGCTCTGCCGCGCGCTCGACGAGCCTCTGAGCCGCAACGAGTGCTCCGCTCTCGCCAGGGAGCTCAACATCGAGCGCCACTCCCAACTCGCGTATGGCGCCCGCGTGCAGCGCAAAACGCCGGCATGGCAGCGCATCCAGCACCTCGTTCGCCAGGATCACGCCATCGAGCGGCCGCTCCGGCAGGCGATCGAGCCACACCACCCGCTCCCGCAGCTCGCGCGGCAGTTTTCCCAACCGCTCTCTCTGCCGCTCGGCGAGGTCTGCGCTCACCTCCAGGATGGCATAGCGCACGGGGAGCTTCCCGAGCGACGCGAGGCTCTCGAGAATGACCGCGGCCATGCGCCCGGTGCCTGCGCCGACCTCGAGAATCTCCCCGGCCTCGCCGAGGACCTGGGCGCATTGGCGCGCCACGCAGCGGCTGAAGAGGTCGGATACCTCCGGCGCGGTGACGAAGTCGCCGCCGGGACCGAGCTTGACGCTGCCCGCGCTGTAGTAGCCGAGCCCGGGCGCATAGAGCGCGAGCTCCATGAATTGCTCGAATGGCAGCCAGCCGCCCGCTGCGCGGACCCGCTCCTGAATCAGCGCGGTGGCGGCGCGCGAGTGCGCTTCTTCTTCCGGTGACAGCGCCGGCATCATAATCTAGGGATCTCATGCCAAACCCAGCCGTCACCGACACCGCAAACCCCGCGCCTCTTGCCGGCAAAGCCGCGCTGATTACCGGTGCCGCGCGCCGCGTGGGCGCCGTTACCGCACGAACCTTGCACGCGGCCGGTGCCAGCGTGGTGCTGCACTACCGCAGCTCCGCGGAGGAAGCGAACGCCCTGGCTGGCGACCTGAACAGCATCAGGGCGGGCTCCGCAACGCTTGTGCAATGCGATCTCCTCGACGGCGCCGCGGTCACGGAGCTGGCGCACAGCGCCGTAACAGCCTTCGGCGGCCTCGATATCCTGGTCAACAATGCCTCGTCGTTCTATCCGACCCCGCTGGGGGACATCGACGAGGACGACTGGAACGATCTGATCGGCACCAATCTCAAGGCGCCGCTCTTCCTGGCGCAGGGCGTCGCCGCCGCGCTCCGCCAGCGCGGCGGTCTCATCGTCAATCTCGCCGACATTCACGGCATGCGCCCCTTGCGCCGCCATCCGGTGTACTGCATCGCGAAAGCCGGCCTCATCATGCTGACGAAATCGCTCGCGCGGGAGCTCGGCCCGCAGGTGCGCGTCAACGCGATCGCGCCCGGACCGGTCATGTGGCCGGAAGACGGAGTGGACACGGCCCTGCGTGACGAGATCATCGAGCGCACGGCGCTGAAGCGCATCGGGTCGGCCGAGGACGTCGCCCGCGCCGTGCTTTTCTTCGCCGCCGAAGCGCCTTTCGTCAGCGGCCAGATTCTCGCGGTTGACGGCGGCAGGAGCATCGGCTGGTAGAGTTGTCCACATCCTGTGCCTGCTCAGCCGGCACGCACTGGCACCAGCGGGTGCGCCGCGCGATCGAAGCGCCGCCACAGCTCCCCGATGGTCTGCCGCTCGGTGGGATGCACGAGATCGGGCGCGAGCTCCGCCAGCGGGCCGAGCATGTAGGCCCGTTTCAACAGGTCGGGGCGTGGCAGCTTGAGGTGCGGCTCCTGACACACCAGGTCGCCGTAGAGGAGCACATCCAGGTCCATGGACCGGGGCGCCCAGCGCGGCGCTTCACGCGGCCGGCCGCAGAGTGCCTCGATGGCATGCAGGATCTGCAGCACCTCGGTCACGGGGCGCTCCGTCGCAAAGCCGGCGGCGAAGTTGATGAAGTCCTCTCCCGCGAACCCCACCGCCCGGTTGCGATACCAGGGTGAGAAGCGCACGCCGGGGAATTGGCGCTCGAGCTCCCGCACGGCCATGGCGAGATGCCGCTCGGGCGCGATGTTGCTGCCGGCGGCGACATACACCTGGGGCATGGGGTTATGGCGTCAAATGCGGGCGGCGGCGGCCGCGGTGAGGTCGGCGTGGTTGCGCTCGATGACGACGCCGACATCGCGCGAGTTGCGGATCGCGCCGGGCTTGTTGAGGGAGATGCGCACCCACGCCAGCCCGAACTCCTCGAGCAGCAGCAAGGCCAGCCGATGTGCCAGGGTCTCGACCAGCTTGAACTCCGACGCCTCGATGTAGGCCAGCACCCGCTTGGCGACTCGCTTGTAATCCACCGTGTCAGCGACGTCATCGCTGATCGAGGCGCGGCGGCAGTCGACCGGCAGCTCGAGGTCGACTACGACGGTCTGCTTGACGCGCCGCTCCCACTCGATGAAGCCGATGAGGCACTCGGCAGTCAGGCCGCGCAGGAAGATGCGGTCGTCGGATCGGGTCGGGTTCATGGGTGGAGGAGTCGTGCGGCCGCGGCCGCCGCGTTGGGTTGTAAAGGCACTGCGGTGAGCGTCTCGAGGGACCACTGCGCGCGTGGCTGGATCGCCAGGCTGTCGTGCTCCCCGGCCCGCAGCCGGGCGAGGCCCGCCATGGCGATCATCGCCGCGTTGTCGGTGCAGAACTCGAGGCGGGGATAGTACACACGGCCGCCTCGCCGGCCGACGGTTTCGGTGAGGGTCGCACGCAGGTGCTGGTTCGCGCTGACGCCCCCGGAAACCACCAGCGTCTCCAGGCCGGTGCTGTCGAGCGCCCGCACCGCCTTGGCGGCGAGCGTGCCGACGATCGCCTCCTCGACACCGCGGGCGACGTCGGCCCGCAGCTTCGGCGTCAGCTCCCGCCCGCGCAGAGAATGCAGCACCGCCGTCTTCAGGCCCGAGAAACTGAGCTCGAGGCCGGGCCGGTCGAGCATGGGTCGCGGATACCGGCAAGCTCCCGGCGTACCGCTTTGCGCCAGGCGCGCCAGCTCCGGCCCGCCGGGATAGGGCAACCCCAGGAGCTTTGCCGTCTTGTCGAAGGCCTCGCCCGCGGCATCGTCGCGGGTATCGCCGAGAACCTCATAATCGCCGATGCCCCGCACCTCGATGAGCTGGGTATGTCCGCCCGAGACGAGCAGCGCCACGTGCGGAAAGGGGGGCGGCTCCGGTTCGAGCAGCGGCGCCAGCAGATGCCCCTCCAGATGGTGGACCCCTATCGCGGGCACGTCCCAGGCATAGGCCAGGCTGCGCGCCAGGGCCGCCCCCGTGAGCAAGGCCCCGATCAACCCCGGACCGGCCGTGAAGGCCACGCCCGTGAGCTGCGCCGCAGCCGTGCCGGCGCGGTCCAAGGCCTGCCGCACAAGGGGCAGGAGCCGGCGCACGTGATCGCGGGAAGCCAGTTCCGGAACGACGCCCCCATAGATCCGGTGCAGCTCCACCTGGCTGTAGAGCTCGTGGGCCAGCAGGCCCCGGGACTCGTCCAGGACAGCCGCCGCACTCTCGTCGCAGGATGACTCGATTGCGAGCACGCGGAGCGGTTCTTTTGCCTTTGTCATGAGCCTCAACTAGAATTGCGCGCCCGTTTTTCCGGTCGTCCCTTACTCCCCCCAAGGCCCTGAGGTTTCGATGCCGAGCGTCCGTATCCGTGAGAATGAGTACTTCGATGCCGCCTTGCGGCGTTTCAAGCGCGCCTGCGAGAAGGCCGGCATTCTCACCGAGCTGCGTCGGCGGGAATTCTACGAGAAGCCGACCCAGGAGCGGAAACGCAAGAAGGCAGCCGCCATCAAGCGGCACATGAAGCGTATCTCGCGCGAGGGCATGCGCGCCTCCCGCTGATCCTGAACCGGAGAGTGGCGGCATGACCCTCAAGGAACGCATCACGGAGGACATGAAGAACGCCATGCGCGGGCGCGAGAAGGAGCGTCTCGGCACCATCCGTCTGGCGCTCGCCGCCATCAAGCAACGCGAAGTCGACGAGCGCATCACGCTCGATGACGCCCAGGTGCTCGCGGTGCTGGAGAAGATGATCAAGCAGAGCAAGGAGGCGATCACCCAGTTCCAGGCCGGCGGCCGCGCCGACCTCGTCGCCAAGTACAACGCTGAAGTCGCCGTCCTCGAAGGCTATCTGCCCGCGCGGATGAGCGATGCGGAGCTCGACACCCTGATTGCCAGCGCCATCGCCGCGAGCGGCGCGACCTCGGCCAAGGACATGGGCAAGGTCATGGCGCTGGTGAAGTCCCAGGCGCAGGGGCGCGCCGACATGGGGGCCGTCAGCGCCCGCGTGAAGGAGAAGCTGGCGCAGAGCCCGGGCCGGTAGTCACTCGGAAAAAGTCGCCTGCGGTGCCTTGGGCGGAAATCGCCTACCGGCCGCAAACTGCGCGACTTTTGCGGCCCAGCTTCGTGACCATTGCGAGTCCCACGGGCCCGTAGTAGCAGTAGAATCCGCCCATCATCCCGCAGAGCTTCATCGACGAGCTGATCGCCCGCGCGGACATCGTGGAGGTGATCGGCTCGCGCGTGCAGCTGAAGAAAGCCGGCCGCGAGTACAAGGCCTGCTGCCCGTTCCACAACGAGAAAACCGCCTCCTTCTGGGTCAGCCCCGAGAAGCAGTTCTACCACTGCTTCGGCTGCGGCGCGCACGGCACCGTGCTGCGCTTCCTCATGGAGCACGACCGCATGGCCTTCCCTGAGGCCGTCGAGGAGCTGGCGGGCCGGCTCGGTCTCGAGGTGCCGCAGGAAGGCGGCGGCACGCCTGGCGCGACGCACGATTCGGAGAAGCTCCATGAGCTCATGGCGCGCGTGGCAAGGTTCTATGCCGAGGCGCTGTCGCGGGATGTGCGCGCGCGCGAATACCTGACGCGCCGCGGCCTGACTTCCGACACCCTCGCGCAGTTCGGCATCGGCTATGCGCCGGACTCCTGGAACGCCGTGCTGAAATGCTTCGGTACGGACGAAGCGCAGCGGCGCGCGCTCGCCGACGTCGGCCTCATCATCGAGCGCGATGCCGGCCGCACCTCGTCGGGCGGGATGCGTGACGGCGACCGGTATTACGACCGTTTCCGCGATCGCATCATGTTCCCCATCCGGGACGTGCGCGGCCGCGTGATCGCCTTCGGCGGTCGGGTGATCGATCGCGGCGAGCCGAAGTATCTCAACTCCCCGGAGATGGTCCTTTTCCACAAGGGCCGCGAGCTCTACGCTTTGTACGAGACCCGGCGCTCGCGCACCAACCTCGAGCGCCTGTTGGTCGTCGAAGGGTATATGGACGCCGTTCGTCTCCACCAGGCCGGTATCCCGTACGCGGTCGCGACTCTCGGCACGGCCACCACACCCGAGCACTTCCGACGCATTTTTCGCCTCGTGCGAGAAGTGGTGTTTGCTTTCGACGGCGACCGCGCCGGGCGCGCAGCAGCGTGGCGCGCCCTGCAACATGCCCTGCCGGAAGCGCGCGAGGGGCGCGAGATCCGCTTCCTCTTCCTGCCCGAGGGCCAAGATCCGGACACGCTCGTGGGCGAAGAGGGCCGCGAGGCCTTCGAGCGGCGCCTCGAGTCCACGCTGCCGCTATCCGAATACCTGGTGCGGGAATTGTCCGAGCAAACGGAGCTCAGCCATGCCGACGGGCGGGCGCGGTTTGCCGAAAGCGCGCGGCCGCTCGTCGCCAAAGTGCCGCAGGGCGTCTATCGGGAGCTCCTCACCGCGAGAGTGGCCGAGGTCGTGGGACTGGCGGGCGAGCGGCTGCAGGAGATCTGGGCGGGCACGAGCTCAATGCCTGCTCGCGGTACGACTGCACCGGCCGCCGGCGCTGGGTCTACCGCCGGCAGCGCTGACGCGTCGACATCGCAGGCGCGGGCTGAGAAGGGCCGCGCACGCCTCAGCGCCGGGCGTGGCAGCCTCGTGCGCCAGGCCATCGCGCGCCTGGTGAGATTCCCGTCGATTGCCGGCTCCATCAACGGCGCGGAGCGCGCGGGACTCAACACGTGCGCCGAGCCGGGAATCGACCTGCTGCGCGAGCTGTTGGATGACCTGCGCGAGCGCCCGCTCTCAGTTCCCGCTCAAGTCCTGGAGCGTTGGGCCGACAGAAGCGGGGGAGAGCATCTCGGAAGGCTGCTCGAGCGTGAGGAAGTGCTGGGGGACGCCCAAGCAGCGGCTCTCGAGCTCAAGGCCGCCCTGGGGAAGCTCGCCGATCAGGCCGTGGAACGGCGCCTGGAAGCGCTCGAGGCCAGGATTCGCGCCGCGGGCCTCACCGGGCTCACTGCCGAAGAACGTCAGGAATTTCAGGTACTTATAGGAAAACGCGCCAGCCGAAAGATCAGCCCGGACAGGCCGGCGAACAGATGAAAATTTGGTATTTCCGATAGGGTCTAATAGAATCGCACGCTTTATTTGGCGCCCCTTGAGTTGGCCCGCCGCCGCCAGCAAATAGGGGATCGACAGCCTACCGCCAAACCCCCCGGTACTCATGAAAGCCAAGCAGAAGTCCGCCTCCGCCAGTAGGAAACGTCCGGCCGCGCACGCGGCAAAGCCCGTCAAACCCGGGTCCGCCGAGAAAGCGGCGCCCGTTGCCGCCGCTCGGGACAAGGGTCATGCGAAGCCGGCCCCGGCACACAAGAAGACTGCCGGGACGGCTGGCACGGCCACCCCGGAGGCGGGGACGCGCCCCGCCGCGCACAAGGAGGGTCCGAGTAATGCTGCTCATCCGGACAAGCGTCCCTTGGGTCTGGAGCGCCGCGCGCCCGTCATGCCGGAAGATCGTCAGTCGCAGTTGAAGTTGCTCATCGCCCGCGGCAAGGAGCAGGGCTATCTCACCTACGCGCAGGTCAATGACCACCTGCCGTCCGAGATCGTCGATCCGGAGCAGATCGAGGATATCGTCAACACCATCAATGACATGGGCATTCCGGTGTACGAGAAGGCACCGGATACCGAGGCGTTGCTCGCGAGTGAGCCGTCGGCACCCGCCGACGAGGAAGCGATCGAGGAAGCCGCCGCCGCACTCGCGGCGCTCGATGCGGAGCTCGGGCGCACCACCGATCCGGTGCGCATGTACATGCGCGAGATGGGCACGGTGGAGCTGCTCACCCGCGAGGGTGAGATCCGCATCGCGCGGCGCATCGAGGAAGGTCTCGAGGCCGTGCGGCGGGCGCTGTCTCTCTACCCGCCGACCCACGATTTCCTGTTGAAGGCCTACGAGCCGGTGAAGGCCGGCCAGGCGCGCCTGGTCGATGTCATCGTCGGCTTCGTCGATCCGAATGCGCCGGATGTCATTGCGCAGCCGCAGAACCCGACCAAGATGGACCTGGCCTCTGAAGAAGAGAAGTCGGACGACGAGGAGGAACGCGAGGAAGGTGCCGAGGGCGAGGAAGAAACCATCGACACCGGCCCGGACCCGCAGGAGGCCGCCTCGCGCTTCGCGAGCGTTGCGAAGTCGTACGCGCACGTCCTTTCCGGCATCGAGAAGCACGGCGCGCGCGACCCGAAGACGCTGAAGTCTCGCAAGAAACTCGCCGATGAGTTCATGGAGCTCAAGCTCTCGCCGCGGATGTTCGATGCGCTGATCCTCAACATGCGCACCCACGTGGCGGAGATCCGTCAGCTCGAGAAGGAGATCATGGTCATCGCGGTGCGCGATGCCGGCATGCCGCGCAAGGACTTCATCGCCACCTTCCCGAAGAACGAGACCAGCCCCCGCTGGCTCGCCAAGCACGTGAAGGCGGGCAAGAAATACTCCGCGCCGCTCGCCAAGTTCAAGGATGAGATCGAGCGGCGGCAGAAGAAGCTCGAGCAGTTGGAAGGCGACTTTCACCTGTTGGTCAACGACATCAAGGAAATCAACCGCGAGATCTCGATCGGCGAGGCCAAGGCGCGCCGCGCGAAGAAGGAGATGGTCGAGGCCAACCTGCGCCTGGTCATCTCGATCGCCAAGAAGTACACCAACCGCGGGCTGCAGTTCCTCGACCTGATCCAGGAAGGCAACATCGGCCTGATGAAGGCGGTGGACAAGTTCGAATACCGCCGCGGCTACAAGTTCAGCACCTACGCGACGTGGTGGATCCGCCAGGCCATCACCCGCTCGATCGCCGACCAGGCGCGTACCATCCGCATCCCGGTGCACATGATCGAGACCATCAACAAGCTGAACCGCATCTCGCGGCAGATGCTGCAGGAGATGGGCCGGGAGCCGACGCCGGAGGAGCTCGCCGTGCGCATGGAGATGCCCGAGGACAAGGTGCGCAAGGTCCTGAAGATCGCCAAGGAGCCGATCTCCATGGAGACCCCGATCGGCGACGACGAGGATTCACATCTCGGGGATTTCATCGAGGACACCTCGGTGGCCTCGCCGATCGATCAGGCCACCATGGAGTCGCTGCGGGAGACCACGCACGCCGTGCTGGCCCAGCTGACCCCGCGCGAGGCCAAGGTGCTGCGCATGCGCTTCGGGATCGACATGAATACCGACCACACCCTGGAGGAGGTCGGCAAGCAGTTCGATGTCACCCGGGAGCGGATCCGCCAGATCGAGGCGAAGGCGCTGCGCAAGCTCCGGCATCCGAGCCGCAGCGAGCAGCTGCGCAGTTTCCTCATGGAGGATTGATCCCTCTACGGAGTGCGGGCGGCCGTCCCCCGGTCAACTCAGATGCCCGCCCTCGCCAGGGCATCGATCACTTCGCGGATCACCTCGGCAAGCCCGGGGTGATCCGCCTCGAAGCGCACCGCCATCAACTCGAGCCTCGGCGCATGTGCGCTCGCGGCCTCGCGCGTGCTGGTGCCGCCGAGCGCCTGGTCGATGTCACTCACCACCGCCGAAAGATGCTCCCGTGAGTCCGGGTCCAGGGCACGGGCATGGCCGAGCCGCTCGCGCACGCGCGCCAGCAACTCGCGCAGGCTCTTCTCGTTCGCCCGCCCGCTGCTCATTTCAGATCATCCGTCGCCATCGGCACGATTGTAGTCCTCCACTTCCGGACCGTGCCACTGACCGTCCATGGCGGCGGCCACTCGCTCGCCCTAGTGGACTCCCATTGCCGCGGCGCGTAGAACAGTGGCCTGGCGGAAGCTTGAGTCGCAGAACGCCCTGGACCATGGACCCCATCGATCACGAAATCGTGCGCGTGCTCGAAGACGATGCACGCATCTCTTTCGCCGAGCTCGGCCAGCAGGTGGGGCTCTCGAAGACGCCCTGTTGGCAGCGGGTGCGGGAGCTCGAGCGCCGCGGATTGATCCGCGGTTACCGCACGGAGCTCGACGCCGGGAGCCTCGGCCTGCGGGTTCATGCATTCGTGCACGTAACCATCAATGCGGCCCGGCACGCGGAGTTCGAAGCGGCCGCGGCCAGCCACCCCTCCGTCTTGCAGTGCTTCACGACCGCCGGTCAGGCGGATTACCTGATGCACGTGTTAGTCGGGGAAATCGCGGATCTCGATCAGCTGCTGCGGATGGAGATCCGGCGCATGCCCGGGGTGCAGAAGCTGGAGACGACCGTCTGCATGAAGACCATCAAGCTCCGAGCGCCTCTCAGCGGTTGTATCCGCTGAGGCGGACGTGCGGCGGCGAGCGGACGCGCGGCTATTGCTCACGCCTCGCCGCGTGCGGCGGCTGGCACTTTCCATGTGCCCGGTACGCTTGGCGAGGCGCCTGCCTACTCTTCGGCAGCGGCTTCCGCTTCCGCCTCCACCCCCGCGCCGGCGGCGCTCGGCGCCGCGGACTGGCCATTGAGCAAGCCCTTCCAGCTGAGCTCTTGCCCCTTGCGTCGCCCCTTCTCGGTGAGCTTCAGACCCTCCGGGGAGATGGCCAGCATGTAGGCCTTGCCGTCCACGTCGATCTCGCGCTTCAGGGTCTTGTCGAGCTTGGTAGCCATATCGTTCCTCAGCTGATTATTCGTTTGCGACGGATCCCCGGACCGGCAGCTGGTGTGGCGGAGGCGGCTGCCGGGGCACTGTCGTTTGGCCGCTGCCGCCGATTTTGCCCCATCGCGCGGACCTAAGGCCAGTATTTCCGGCCTGGGCGCAGCTTCAGTACGCCCATGGCACAGGCAGCTGCCTGTGTCCATGCTTCATGGATTGGCCCCTGCCGAACCCGCCGCACGCTGCAGCAGCGCTTCGAGGCCATTCGGGTCGATGGGCTTGGTGAGGTGCTGGTCGAAGCCGGCCGCCAGCGCGCGCCGCTTGTCGTGCTCCTGGCCCCAGCCCGAGATGGCGATCAGCAAGGCACGCTGCCCCCAGGTCGTGCCGCGGATGCGCTGCGCGAGCTGATAGCCATTGAGCTCTGGCATCCCGATGTCGAGAAGGAGCCCATCGGGCTCCAGCTTGCAGGCCAGATCGAAAGCCTCGCGGCCCGTATGAGCGACGCTGACCTGATGACCGGACGCCTCCAGGAAAGCGGCGCAAGTCGCAGCGCTATCACGATTGTCATCGGCAACGAGCAGCCGCAGCGCGCTCGCCGCAGCGCGTGCCGGCGGCGCGCCCGCCTCATCCGCGTCTGCGGCGCGGCCGGGGTCGCCGATTGGGAGCCGCACCATGAACTCGCTCCCCTGCCCGACACCTTTGCTGTGCGCGCCCACCGTGCCGCCATGCAGCTCCACCAATCCACGCACCAGCGAGAGGCCGATGCCGAGCCCGCCCTCGGAGCGCTCCAGCGCGGGTGAGCCCTGCGCAAAAAGAATGAACAACCTTGGCATCATCTCCGCCGAGATGCCGATGCCGTTGTCCCGGACCACGACGACCAGCGCGTCGCTCTCGCATCTGGCTTCGAGCTCGATATGGCCGCCGGCATCGGTGTACTTGGCGGCGTTGATGAGGAGGTTCGCGAGCACCTGCGCGAGCCGCACCGGGTCGGCGACCAGCCGGGTCGGTTTCTCCGGCAGCTTCACCATGAGGCTGTGGCCGTGGGCCTCGATCAGCGGCCGCGCCGCCTCCTGCGCAGTGGCCACGACCGCGGCAAGATCGACGGGCGAGCACCGCAGGGTGAGGATGCCGCGCGTGATGCGGGAAACGTCGAGAAGGTCGTCCAGCAGCCGGCTCATGTGCGCGACCTGACGCTCGATGATGCCCTGCGCCTGCAGCCGCGCGGCCTCGCGTCCGGACGCCTTTCGCGCCATGGCCACGGCGTAACGGATCGGCGCCAACGGGTTGCGCAGCTCGTGCGCCAACACGGCGAGGAACTCGTCCTTGCGCCGGTCGGCTTCACGCAGCGCCTCTTCAGCGCGCTTGAGCTCGCCGATCGTGCGCCGTTGGGCCTGCTCCGAGGCCTTTTTCTCGCTGATGTCGCGGGCGACTTTCGAGGCGCCGACGATCACCCCCTGCGCGTTGCGGATCGGGGAGATCGTGAGCGAGACATCGATGCGCCGGCCGCTCTTGGCGACCCGCACGGTCTCGAAGTGCTCGATGCGCTCGCCGCGGCGCAGCCTCTCCAGGATCTCGTTCTCCTCCGACTCACGCTCCGCAGGGATGATCAGCGTGACGGGCTGCCCTACTGCCTCCTCCGCGGTATGGCCGAACAGCCGCTCCGCGGCTCTGTTCCAGGAGCGGATGGTGCCCTCGAGGGTCTTGCTCACGATGGCGTCATCGGAATACTCGACGATGGCGGCGAGATGCGCACGCGCGCTCTCCGCCAGCCGCTCGTGGGTGATATCGCGGACGAACCAGCGGCTATGAATCAGCTTGCCCGCATCCCACTGGGCGTTGGCCGCAATGCAAACGTGCCGGAATGACCCGTCGTCGCGGCGCAGCACGGTTGCGTGGTCGCGCAGCGTCTCGCCCGCAAGCAGCCGCCGGAGCGAGTCCCGTGCATCGCCCGGGTCGAGATGAAAATCCTCGATCGACCGGCCCACGGCCTCGGTGTCCCCACAACCCAATAGTGCGAGGCCGGCGCGGTTGACCCAGAACACCCTGCCGTCGGGCCCGACCTTGAGCAGGCCCTCGAGGGCGTTCTCGAGGAAGTCTGTGAGCTCCCGGTCGCGCTCGGCGAGCGCGCGCTCCACGAGGATGCGCCGCTGGACTTCCCACTCGAGGGCGCGTGCCTTTTGCTGCAGCTGCGCGATGAGCTGCAGGCGCGCCTGCGGGCCGGACTTGATAGAGCTCTCTGCGGAGATCACTCGGCTATGGTGCGAGCACACCCTCTCAAAATCGCTCAGATCGGCCGCGCTGGCCTCCTTCGGCAGCGGATAGGCACAGTAGAGCGAGAAGTGCTCGCGCTCCCCGAGCTCTTTCCACAGCTCCTCGAGCTGTAGGGCGGCCTGGTGGTGGCCCTCGCGCCACAGCAGGGCCACCATCTCGCCGAAGGCAATCACGCGCGGGTAGCGCCGTCGCAGCTCTGCGATGATAGGGCCCAACACGTCCAGGAAGAGACTCCATTGTGGCGCGCCTCGACACATGACCCGGGAGAGCGTCTCGGAAGCCTCCAACACGACCAGCTGTTGCCGCTCTTTTGCCGCCGTCACATCCACGCCACGGCTGCGCAGCTCTCGCTCCAGCTGTTCCAAGTGAGTCGCAGTTGCGATGACCGCGGCGCCGGCACCCGTCTCGAGCCCGTGTTGCAGGAATTCCGTGAGACTTTGCAGCAGTGCCGATTCCTGCTCGTAGAAGTGCACGAAGTGTTCGCGCTCGCCGGCCTCCTGCCAGCTCGTGGCCGGCGCGAGCTTGTGAGTGAGATCGACGACGTTCATTCCAGACGCTTTTTCATCATCATTTGCCGGCATGCTGACAGCATACAAAACTCTCGACTCGCGTGGCACCCCGATCGGGTCATGAAGACGCGCCCGTCCGCGACTCGGCTCGCGCGAGGCCCCGGGTGCGAGACTGGCCGCCTGCGCGCCGCCCCGGCGCACGACCCGCCAGCTTCTCGATGGCTGGCAGCAGCGGCCGCGAGGACTTGGCGTACCGGTCCCAGGCGCCGCTGCGTTCCAACAGTGCCTGCGCGGTGCGGATCGTGAACTTTCCCGGATCGAGCCCTGCCCGAGCCTGCGCCCAGGTGAGGGGCATGGACACCGGCGCCCCTTCGCGCGCTCGCGCGGAGAGCGGCGCCACGGCGGTGGCCGTGCGATCATTGCGCAGATAGTCGAGGAATATCCGGCCGGTCCGGACGCGCTTGGCCATGTTGATGACGTATCGCTGCGGACTGTCCGCCGCCATCCGCGCGCAGAGTTCCCGCGCGAAGGACTTCACCAACGCCCAGTCGAGCGCTCTGCTGCGGGGCTGTGTGAAAGGTGTCACGACGTGCAGTCCCTTGCCCCCGGTCGTCTTCAGAAAACTCTCCAGGCCCAGCTGCTCGAGCCGCTCACGCAACTCGCGCGCTGCCTCGATCACCGTCTCATAGCCGACATCCGGCGCAGGATCGAGGTCGAACACCAGCCGCGCGGGGACCTCCGGCTGCTGGGGAGCGCAGTTCCACGGATGCAGCTCGAGCGCCGCAATCTGCGCGAGCGCGGCGAGCCCTTCGATGCGATCGACCTGGACGTAGGGTTTGCCTTCTCCGGACACGCGCGCGAGGCTGATCAGATTGGAAAGCCCAGGCATGGCGTGGCGTTGAAAGAACCGCTGCCCTCCGATTCCGTCCGGGCAACGGACGAGGGAGCAGGGTCTGCCTTCGATGTGCGGCAGCAGCCATTCGCCGACGGACGCGAGGTATTCAGCGAATTCGCGCTTGGTGACGGGACGTCCATCGCCCGCGTCCGGCCACAGCACCTTGTCGGGATTGGAAATGGCAACGCCGAGTATCGGTCCGGCTGAGCGCGTTGTCTCCTGTAACCCGTGATCCGATGCGCGTCTTCCCTTGCGAGGGGCCCGTTTCGCGCGTACGTGGGCCGACGCCCGGGTCGACATGCTGGGGGAAGCAATCTGTACGTTGGATTCCGCGCCCGCCAGCGGTGCCGGCGTCTCCGCGCGCACCTCTTTAGCAGGCTTATCCTCGCGCAGTCCCTTGAACGCCGCCTGGCGGATGTTGCCGCCGTCCGTCCAGCCCGCGAATTCGATCTCCGCGACGAGCTGCGGCTTCAGCCAATGGATGTGCCGGCCCGAGGGTACCGGCACGCGCTCGCCGAAGGGATTCGCGTTGCTCGCCAACTTCTTCAGCCGCGGCAGCAGCTGCCGCACTTTCGCGGCACTGAAGCCGGTGCCGATGCGCCCCACGGGAATGAGGCGTTCCTCGCGGTACACGCCGGCGATGAGCGAGCTCAAGTTGCCGCTCTCCGACGTCCAACCGCCGATCACCACCTCGTGGCCGGCGCGACACTTCGATTTCGTCCAGCTTCCGGTCCGCCCCGAATCATAGGGCGCATCGATGCGTTTTGAAATCACTCCCTCCAGCGACAGACGGCAGGCGGACTCGAGGACCGCCTTGCCCGGGGTGGTGAAATGCTCGAGATATCGCAGCCGGGCGCGGCTCGCTTTCGGCAGGGATTGCAACACTCTGCCCAGCTCTTCCTTGCGCTGATCGAGCGGCAACGACCGCAGGTCCCGACCCGCGAGAAACATGAGATCGAACGCAAAGAGTATCAGCTCCGAGTCGCGTCCCTCCGAAAGCGCCGCCTGCAGGGCCGAGAAGTCGGACACGCCGTTGCGGTTGAGCGCCACTGCCTCGCCGTCGACGAGACAATCCGGCAAAGCCGCGGCCGCGCGGGCAATCGCGGCGAATCGCCCCGTCCAGTCGAGTCCCTTGCGCGTCGACAACACCGCGCGGCCGCCTTCCACCCGAAGCTGCAGCCGATAGCCGTCGAGCTTGATCTCGTGCACCCAGTCGTCGCCCTCCGGCGGCCGCGGCAACAACCGGCACAGCGCCGGCTCGATGAACTTCGGCACGGGAGCGCGAGCGCCGCGGGCTGGGGTGCCACCGCGAGCCTCGCCGCGGCCCTGGGGACCGTGCGCGCGCGACTTGCCGCCCTCACTCGATTTGGATGTTGGCGGCCGGCGGCCCTTCGCCGCCACGCGCGTATTCACTCGGGACGCGATGCCGCCGGCGGCCGGATCGGGCGCTGCGTTGGAATGCCATACTGCATTGGCCTGCCCGGCTTTGCCTCCCGATGTGATGAAACGTTCGGGTCCGCGGCCACGGCCGGCCGCGATGTCCTCCATCGTTCGGCCCGAGGCCACCGACCGGTCCTTTTCCTCGAGGAGCATGCCGTCACCCCGGCGCGCGTACTCGTCGCGATGCTTGATGAGTAGCCAGCTCGGACGCTTTCCCGACCGCGAGTTGCGCAGCCGCACGAGCACCCAACCGCCGCGCATCCGCTCACCCGCGAGGGTCAGCTTCAGCTCCCCCGCTGCCAAGGCCTGAGCCGCGCTACCTTTGACTTGTGGCTCCCAAAAGCCCCGGTCCCAGATCTGCACGGTCCCGCCCCCATACTGCCCTTGCGCAATCGTGCCCTCGAAGTCGCCGTATGCGAGAGGATGATCCTCGACCTCGACGGCCAGGCGTTTGTCGGCCGGATCGAGCGACGGTCCCCGGGTCACCGCCCACGACTTGAACACGCCATTGAGCTCCAGCCGCAGGTCATAGTGCAGCCGGCGGGCCGCGTGCTTCTGGATGACGAAACGCAGATGCGCCGAGCGGGCCACAGTGCCGCTGCCAGACGGTTCCGCCGTGCGGCTGAAGTCGCGCTTGGCGCGATAGGTGGAAAGTCTCCGGCTGGCCATCAACTGCCTTATCGTGAGCGCGACCGGGGGAAAGCGGATCCTCCGCCCGCGCCGGATCACGCGTGAGGCAAGCCCAGCGCCCGGCGCGGACCTGCGCCCAGAGACCTAGCGACAAACGTGCCCGCGCCCCGCCCGAAGGAGGCGGCACTACGCTCTGGCGCTCCTCTGATCTGCAAATTGAGGTCGAGTCTGGGCCCGGTAGGATTCGAACCTACGACCAAGGGATTCACTCTGCCCCGACGTTTCCGCCGGGAGTGGACTATCTCTTCACCCGCGAACGGAGCGCGCCGCTCGATCTGCGGCTCGCTGCGTCCGTGTGGGTGCGGGATGCTCCTGCCTGTCATTAAGGGCACTGGAGCCCTCAGGTAGTCTCTGCACCTTCCAGCGGTGTACCGCCGGCTCGGCTCAGGATTGCCATGAGCGGGACTCGCGAGTCCGCAGCTCGAAGGTTCCCCTGAATTCATCCCGTCCACTGTGCACGTTTCCGCGCACAGGCACCCTTTTCGATGAGTCCCCTGCACTAACCGCTGTGCTACAGGCCCAATGCGCAATGATTGTAGCAATTGCGCCGCTATTTGCGCTCGCCTGCAGCTCGGCAATGCCCGGCAGGCCCACGTGGTGAGAATCAGCCTCCGTCGCAGCTCGTGGTGCCTCAAGCAAATCCCGGATGATCTGCACCCCGATGGGCAGGCCGCTGCCCAGCCCGATCGGCATTACCGTGCCCGCAGGCCGGACAAAGACCCGGGGCCTGACCAGATCGCCTGGACTGCAGCCTCGAGCGCCGAAATGCGGCGTGACCGCAGATCCTCCTACCGAGGCCGTCGCAGACGGGAAGCTCACGGAGGTTCCCTCGGCCGCCGGATCGTCTGACCCTACGCGGCATTCCTTCCAGCTATCGTGCTGTCGCACGGTTTCCATTATACGATGAGTGCCCATAGCCATCTGAGTCGGGTGGACATGGGCACACACGTCGCTTTGCTTCGCGCGGTCAATGTCGGCGGCACCGGCAAACTGCCGATGGCCACTCTCGTGAAGATGTGCGCAGAGTTGGGATTCGAGCGGGCGCGGACCTACATCGCATCGGGGAACGCAGTGTTCAGCAGCCGGCTGCGGGAGCGAAAGATCAAGGCGCTCCTCGAAGAGCGCCTGGCCGATTACGCGGGCAAGCCAGTTGGCGTTCTGGTCCGCTCCGCCGAGGAAATGGCGGCAGCGCTGGCCGCAAACCCCTTCCGGTCCGTGCCATCCCACCGCACCGTCACGATCTTCCTCGATGAGGCGCCTCCAGCAGGCGCCCTGGGGGAGGTCAGAGGAAAGCGTTCCGAATTGCTCGCCCTCGGCACACGCGAGATCTACGTTGCATACCCGGACGGCATCGCGGACTCGAAGTTGGTGATACCCTGCGCCGCGACCGGTACAGCACGCAACATGAACACCGTCGCCAAACTGGCGGCCATTGCCGCCGCGACCTGATCGGCGCGGGCGCCGTTCCTCAGAACACCATGTTGATGGCCGCTACGGGGGTCACCGTCGCCGAGACGTTGCGTCCCGCGGCTGCGACTCGCGCTCCGGCGATGACGCCCATCCTGGCACTCCAGTTGTATTCGATTGCAGGGGCCAGGTACAGCAGGTCGTCCGACCCGGAGTCCTGCACCACGTATGGGGGAGAGGCTGAAGTCATATTCGGCATATAACCTCCCTCTACTCGTGTATTGCTGTCGTGCTCCCAATTCACGTCCGTCGCGACCACCCACTCTTGCGTGACGCTGTACTCGAAAGCCAGGTCGCCAACGAAGCTCGAGCCCGGGTGCGCACTTCCGTTGAAGCCGCCCGAGGTGCCGTAGACACTCAGGCCACGTACCGACGCCCACCGCGATACTTGATAGGACACATCGAGGCGCCCGCGGAGAATGCGTCCGTTGGGCATCCAGAGATAGGTCTGCGAATACAGTGATACCGTGGTCGAGTAGGCGCCGCTGCCGAGGGCACCATCGGTCCGGCCGTCCAGTCGATCGTACTTCCCTGTCGGAAAAGTCTCTCCGATCACGAGAGAGGTCGCGGGTATCCAGCTACCGAGCCGAAACTGCGTCAGGCCGAACGCACTCTGCAAAGTGGTATCACCAACGGTCAATCCCGATGAGTCCTGTCCCGCGCTCGATTCGCGCAGCCCGAGGCGCGGTATGAGGCCCAGCGTAACCCTATCCACCAGACCATACTCGATGTAAGACTGCGACCCGATATCGTGTGCCGCGCCTGTGCTGCGCAGCGTTCCATTCGAGTCGAAATGGCCGTAAGGCATGACGTCGTAGACGTAGGGCTCGAGCAGCCAGTGGCCCTGCGGCAACGTCGCCGCATTGGGTGCCAGCAACGGACCCGTCCACCAGGCATCGTCCAGCGATTCCCGGAGCGCCACTCCAGTCTCCGATGTCGCTGCGGCCATCGCGCTCGCGCCGATACCGATCGCGCACAAGATCGCTCGCGGCATCAAGCTGCGGCGCGGTTTGGCCCGAGGGCGTACGATCGAGGGGTGCATGCGTAGCTTACGTTACCATGCCCCGCACGACGACGCTTCGCTGCCAATCGAACCGTCCGCCTCATCCCGGATGTCGTTGGCCGCAAACGACGTAGAATTCACATCAAGAGCCCTGAGCTATGGCGAGCTGCATGGAAACGGTGTTGATTACCGGCGGGTCGCGGGGTATCGGGCGAGCCGTGGCCTTGCTCGCTGCGGAGCGCGGATGGTCCGTTGCCATCAACTATCGGCACGACGCTCGAGCTGCCGCAGAAACGGCAGCGCAAGTACGGAAGCGGGGCGCGCGCGCAATCACTGTTCGAGGTGATGTCTCGGAGGAGGCGGACGTCGTGGCGATGTTCGCAACGGCGCAAGCCGATCTTGGACCGCTCCAGGGCGTTGTCGTCAACGCCGGCATCACTGCGCCTGCCATGCAGCTCGCGGACATGACCGCGGAGCGCCTGCAAAAAATGTTTCAGGTCAATGTCCTCGGCGCATACCTCTGCGCGCGCGAGGCAGCGCGGGCGCTGTCGCGAAGCCGTGGCGGCAAGGGCGGCTCCGTGGTTCTCGTGTCGTCCGGCGCCGCGCGGTACGGCTCGCCGGGGACATACGTCGATTACGCCGGCTCCAAGGCCGCTCTCGATACGCTGGCCATCGGGCTCGGCAAGGAGCTTGGGCCCGAGGGCGTCCGTGTCAATTCGATCAGACCGGGCCTGATCGAGACCGAGATTCACGCCACGACAGGCGATCCCGACAGGGCGCGCAAGTTAGGAGCTGCCACTCCGCTCGGCAGAGCCGGCAGGCCGGAGGAGATCGCCGCAGCCATCGTGTGGCTGCTGAGCGATGCCGCCTCCTACGTGACGGCCTCCGTGCTCGACGTCGGAGGTGGGCTGTAGGCTGGGCAATCGCCTCATCAACGGCCCACCTGATCAGCGCCGACGCCGGCTGCAGCGGGCTCGTGTCCCCGGGGATTGCGATCCGTAAGCGCTTACGGATATAGTCCGACCGGCTCACGGGAGGACCGCATGACATCCTTGCACGACTATGGCTCACTCCTGCTCGGCTCGCGGCTGCGTAAGGTGAGCGAGTCGCTCTACGCCGGCGTCGATGAGGTCTATCGCAGCGCCGGAGTCGATCTGCCGTCGCGCTGCTTCCCGATCCTTTTTTTGCTGCGCGATCACGGCAGGCTGGGAATTTCGGAGCTGGCGCAGCGGCTGGGTCAGACCCATCCCGCGGTGAGCCAGATGAGCCGCAAGCTCTTGCGCCACCGCGTCGTGCGGGAATCACTCGATCCCCGTGACGACAGGCGGCGGCTGCTCTCGCTGTCGCCACGCGGCCGCAGCGTCATGGCCCGCCTGGAGCCGGTCTGGAAGGCCATCGTCGCTGCCGTGGGCGATCTCGAGGCCGACCACCCGGTTTCGCAACACCTGACGGCCATGGACCAGGCGCTGGACACGCGGGGCTTCGCAGCTCGAATCCGCACCCGGCTCGAGGACGCGGCCGCCGTCGCGATCATTCCATTCGAGCCGCGCTACGCCGCCGACTTCAAGCGGCTCAACATAGAATGGCTGGAGAAATACTTCCGCGCCGAGCCCATCGACGAGCAAGTGCTGTCGAAACCATTGCGCATCGTGCGCAGCGGTGGCGCCATCTTCCTCGCCCGCTACCGCGGCGCCATCGTCGGCACGGGCGCGCTGCTCCATGCGGGGAACGGGCGCTACGAGCTCTCCAAGATGGCGGTGACGCCCGGTCATCAGGGACTCGGCATCGGGCGCAAGCTCATCGAGGCCCTCATCGCACAGTACCGCTCGCGCGGTGCGCGCGAGCTCTTCCTCGAGAGCAACAGCAAGCTGACGCCTGCGATCACCCTCTACGAGTCCGCCGGTTTCGTGCGTGCGTCACGTCCGGAGCCGTCCCACTACGAGCGCAGCGACGTCTACATGCTATATGTTGGCGACAAGAGGTGAGCATCCTTGCGTGGCAGTTATCGCTGTGTTAGCTTGACCGGGATGGCACTCCTGCCCGGCACAGCGACACTTCTTGCGACCCGCACCCGCCTGCGGCCGTCGCTGCTCGCTCTGCTGCTGCGCCGCCCGGCGCAATAACCCAACGCGCCACCAGTCGGCGCCAACAAGACTGGACTCTCACTGCCCCGGGGACCGGGGAAGCCTCTCTCTTTGATTCGACCGCGCCGGCGCCTCGCGCCGCGCGCAAGGGAACCCTCATGCTCATCGACCCTGCCGCCAAGTACCGGGCATTCCCGCCCGTCGCCCTGCCGGACCGCCAGTGGCCGTCGCGCCGCACCGACCAGGCGCCCATCTGGTGCAGCACCGACCTGCGGGACGGCAATCAGGCCCTGTTCGAGCCCATGGGCAAGGGCCGTAAGCTACGCCTGTTCGAAGTCCTGCTCGCGATCGGCTTCAAGCACATCGAGGTCGGATTCCCATCGGCGTCGCAGTTGGACTTCGAGGTCACTCGCGCGCTCATCGAGGAGGACAGGATTCCCGCGGACGTCATACCGATGGTGCTGACACAGGCCAGGGAGGATCTGATCGAGCGCACGGTCGCGAGCCTGCGCGGCGCAAGACGCGCAATCGTGCACGTTTACAACGCCACCGCTCCGGCCTGGCGCCGGCTCGTCTTCGGCATGAGCGTGCGCGAGGTGATGCAGCTCATCGACCGGCAGGTCCGCTTCCTGCGCGAGCTCACCGCACGTGAGCCGGGAACCGAGTGGCTCCTGGAATACTCGCCCGAGACGTTCTCCGCCACGGAGCTCGAAGTCTCGCTGGAGGCCTGCCACACGGCGATGCGCGCCTGGGGCGCCGGACCCGGCCGGCCGGTGATTCTCAACCTTCCCAACACGGTGGAGTGCGCGACACCGAACGTCTTCGCCGACCAGATCGAGTGGATGCATCGCAACCTCGAGGGCCGTGAGCACGTGACCCTCTCGGTGCACCCGCACAACGACCGCGGCACGGGCGTCGCCGCGGCGGAGCTCGCTCTGATGGCCGGAGCGCAACGGATCGAAGGTTGTCTCTTCGGCAACGGTGAGCGCTGCGGCAACGTCGACCTCGTGACTCTGGCGTTGAATCTCTATTCGCAGGGAATCGATCCGCGGCTCGATTTCTCCGACATCAACTCCATCGCGCGCGTTGCGGAGGAATGCACGGGCTTGGCCCTTCACCCGCGGCATCCGTACGCCGGCGACCTGGTGTTCACGGCCTTTTCGGGCTCCCACCAGGACGCGATCAAGAAGGGCCTCGCGGCGCAGGATCCGGCGGGGCGCTGGGAGGTGCCGTATCTACCCATCGATCCCGCGGATCTCGGGCGCTCCTACGACAGCGTGATTCGGGTCAACAGCCAGTCCGGCAAGGGCGGGATCGCGTATCTGCTCGAGCGCGACCACGGCGTCGTGATGCCCCGGCGGATGCAGGTCGAGTTCGGCACGGTGGTCCAGGCGCGCGCCGACGCGGCGGAGAAGGAAATCGCCTCGGCCGAGCTCTGGTCGCTCTTTCAGGCGACCTATCTGCGCGCGGCGACCGGACTCGGGTACGTCGATCACCATTTGTTCGAGATCGGGGGCGCCGTGCAGGGAATCGAGCTCGAGCTGCAGGCCGGCGGGCCCTGGATCCGCTTGCGCGGCAAGGGCAACGGCCCGATCGCGGCGACGGTCGATGCGCTCGGGCTGGCCCTGCGGATCGACTCCTATGAGGAGCGCTCCCTCGGTCGGGGGGCAGACGCCTCGGCTCTGGCGATCGTGGAAGCCGCTCGCGCCGGCACCGCCGGCACACGCTTCGGGGTGGGCATCCATTCGAACATAATCACGGCTTCCGTCCTCGCGGTGCTGAGCGCGGCTGCACGGCTCGGCGTCGGGGCGGCAGACCTCGTGGGGGAGCTCTCCGGACGGGCCGAGAGCGCCTGAGCGCGTTTCGCTGTCCTCTGAGCGCGCCGGCCCGGGGCCGCCCGGACGCCGGCCCGCTCCGTGGGGTAGCCTTAGCCGCGTCCCCGGCACCTATGGAGGCGGCGCTTCAGGGCTGTAACTTTTCGGCGCCCGCCGTGTTCTTGCCTCAAACGATGACACACCCGTGCAATTGGCAAGCCCCCGGCCCACCGACCCGAATGAGTTCGCAGCGTTCATGCGCGCCTATCAGGACATGGTTTTCTCGACCGCCGTCAGGCTGACGGCCAACCCGGCTCAGGCTGAGGACATCAGCCAGGAAGTCTTCCTGCGCGCCTATGAGAGCTTCGACAACCTGAGCTCCAGCCCCAAGGCCGGCGGGTGGCTGAAGACCGTCGCCACCAATCTGACCCTCAACTATCTGACCCGCCACCGCAAGCGCTGGCGCCTCTTCTCGGAGGTGTTTTCCGATGACAGCCGCGAGGAGGAGATCGATTCCGCCGCGGGCGTGTTCGATACCGTGTTCACGGAGTTGGAGACCGACGAGCGGCGGGCACGGGTGGAGCAGGCTCTGGAGCGTCTGCCCGACCATCAGCGCGTTCCGCTCGTGCTGTATCATTACGAGGAGATGCCGTACCAGGACATCGCTGACCGGCTGGGCATCTCCCTCGCCAAGGTCAAGACCGACATTCTCCGTGGAAGAATCGCCATGGCGGGCCTCCTCGCCCAAGGCGGCCTCGGTACGCCGGATGACCGGCGCCGCAATCCCTCTGCCCCGCGGAGTGTGCACCCATGAGCTCACGCGACCCCATTGACGAGAAGCTCGAGCGCCTGGTGAGTCAAGCGCTGCGGGATCAGCCTCTGCGCCGGGCGCCGGCCTCGCTTGAAACCCGTGTGCTGGGCGAGCTCGCGGCCCGGGCGCGGCTGCCATGGTGGCGCCGCGGCATCGCGACCTGGCCGGCCTCCGTGCGTGTCCCGGTCATCGCGATCTGCGCCGTTTCCGTGCCCGCCGTATGGATTTTGTCACTGTGGCTGGCGGCACATCTGGTGTCGGCGACTCGCTCGCGGATAGCGGGCCCGCTCGCAACGATCAGGGACGCCGGACACACCGTCTCATCGCTGGGCGCGCTCACCACTCATATCGTTCAGAGCATTCCACGCGAGTGGCTCCTCGGCGGCTTCATCGCCACCGCCACTCTCTATGCCGCCCTCTTCGCGCTCATCGCGGTCGGCTACTCGCTGCTGTTCCCCCGACCGGAATATTCCAAGGTTCACGTGACATGAAGAACTTCCTTCGCCGGCTGGTGGCCTGCGCGCTAATCGCAAGCCTCTGCGCCTGCTTGCCTCAGGCCCGGGCGCAGGACAGCGATGCCTCGGCATCCCAGAGTGATCGTCAGATCGTCTCCGTCGGACACGACTCCTACCTGCCCGCCGGTGAGAGCGCTCAGGAAGTGGTCGCGGTCATGGGCAACAGCAACGTGGACGGGAATGTGTCCGATGACGCCGTAGCCGTGATGGGCGATGTCACCGTCAACGGAACCGTCGGTAGCGGCGGAGCCGTGGCCGTGCTGGGTAACGTCTACATCAACGGCAAGGTCAATGGCGACGTTGTCGCGGTGTTGGGGAGTGTGAAGCTCGGACCGCAGGCTGTTATCGGTGGTGCGGTCACGGAAGTCCTGGGAAATCTGGAACGAAGTCCCACCGCAGTGGTGGCGGGTGGCACCTCCAGCGTCCTTTCCGGGGTGGTCGGCGATATCGAGGGGCTGCACGCCTGGTTCCGGAATTGCCTCCTGTGGGGCCGGCCGCTCGCCCCCACTCTCGCTATCGGTTGGGCATGGTGGCTGGCGCTCGGCACGCTCGTCATCTATCTGCTGATAGCGGCAGTGTTTCATGACGGTGTGCGGCGCTGCGTGCAGACGCTGGAGAAGCATCCCGGCCCGTCGATCCTCGCCACCATCATCGTGGTGCTGCTCGTGCCGGTGGTGTTGTTGGCGCTCCTGATCACGGTGGTCGGCATCGCCGTGATTCCGCTTTTCTGGATCGCATTGTTCTGCGCGGGGATCTTCGGCCGTGTGGTTGCGCTCGCTTGGCTCGGCGGCCGGTGCCTGCGGCTTGGCAAAACCGAGGCCGCTTCGCAACCCGTGCTCGACGTGCTCGTCGGCGGCATCATCGCACTCGCGCTCTACATGGTTCCGATACTCGGCTTCTTCGTGTACGTGCTCCTGGGTGTGTTCGGCTTCGGCGCCGTGATCTACGCTCTGTTGCTCGCCATCAGACCGCCGCCCGCGAAGCCCGCCGCCGGCGGATCCGCGGGAATGGCAGGCGCTGCGACCGCAGGCGGCCCGAGCGGCGCATCGCCTGCCGCTGCGTCCACTGCAGGCGCGTGGGCTGCCGGTCCGTCGGGTACAATTGCGGCCGCAAGCATGGCACCACCGGGAGCACAGGCCGGCGTCGAGCCGCCGCCCCCGCCCCCCGGAACGGGTGCAGCCGTCGCGGCACACGCGCTCCTCGATGTGGCGACGCTGCCTCGTGCCGGATTCTGGATTCGGATGCTGGCGCTGCTGATCGATTTCATTCTCGTCGCCGTCGCGCTCGGTTGGCTGTTGCACCACGGGTCCAGCGGGCTGCTGCTGCTGCTCGCGATTTACGGCGCGATCATGTGGAAGATCAAGGGGACGACTGTCGGCGGAATCGTCTGCGACCTCAAGGTGGTGCGCATCGGCGGCGGTCCGCTCGACTGGGGGACCGCGATCATCCGCGCTCTCGGCTGCTTCCTCTCCCTCGTGGTCGCGGGGTTGGGTTTCATTTGGATCGCTGTCGATCGTGAGCATCAGGCCTGGCACGACAAGATCGCCGGTACGGTGGTCGTGCGGGTGCCCAAGGGTGTGGGATTGCTTTAGGAGTTTCTCAATGGGCGCGCAACTGCAAGAAGAAGCCGAATCCAAGGTACTGGTGTTCGATCCGGGACGGACCGGAGCGCGGCGGAAATGGGTGCTCGGTGCCGCGGGTATCACGATAGCGGTCGCCGTCGGGGCCGCGATCTGGATGAGCAAGGCGTCGGCGCCAAAGGCCGTCGTGCCGCTTGCGACCCGTACCTCCATTCCTCTGGTCAGCGTCGTCACGCCCGGCGTGCAGCCGGTTGCGAGCGAGGTGAACTTCACCGGGACGATCGAAGCGCGCCACGAGCTGCCGATCGGCAACTCCGGAGACACGGGACGGATCGTCGCCGTGTACGTGCAGGTAGGCGATCATGTCCGGCGCGGCCAGGCGCTCGCGCAGCTCGACGATTCGGTGCTCGCACCACAGGTCGCGCAGTTGAGCGCCGCGCTCGAGCAGGCGCGCGCCCAGGCGGCTCTCTCGGCCGCGGAATATCGGCGCGGTCTGGCGGTCGGCCCGTCGGGCGGGTTGTCGGCCCAGGACATCGAGAAGCTCCAGGCCGCCTCCATCATGGATGCGGCGAACATCAAGGTGGTAGCCGCACAGCTGGCGGTCATGCGCGCGAAGCTCGCGTTGACGCGGATCGCCGCACCCGTCGATGGCATCGTCCTCACACGCAATGCGGAGGTGGGTCAGATCGCGGGCTCCGGCGGCACGCCGCTGTTCGACCTCGAAGATTCCGGCCAAGTCGAGATGATCGGTCAGGTCGCGGAGCAGGACATGGCGAACCTGAAGGTGGGCCAGGCGGCATCCGTCTATCTGATCGGCAACCCGCAGCCGTTCGCAGGACGGATCTGGCTTCTCGGTGCGGTGATCGATCCGCAGAACCGCCTCGGCGAGGTTCGCATCGCATTGACGCCCAACGCCGCGCTGCGGCCAGGCGCATTCGCGCGCAGCTCGGTGACGCTGGCGAACGCGAAGCGGCCGGTGCTGCCGGAGACTGCAGTCATGGCGGACAGCACCGGATCGTTTGTGTATGTCATAGGCCGCGACGGCGAAGTGCAACGGCGTGAGGTCCGCGTGGGCAGTGTCATTCCCACCGGCGTCGTAATCGCACAGGGCTTGACAGGACGGGAGCGCGTGGTGTCGATGGACGGCGGCTTTCTGCACAGTGGGGAGAAGGTGAACGCCGCGTCAGAGGGAGCACCGCAGTCATGAAGAACATCTCGGCATGGGCCATCCGGCATCCGGTATTGCCCATGGTGCTGTTCGCGGTACTGGTGTTCGCCGGCATCGTGGCTTTCGTCAGGCTGCCGGTCACGTTGAACCCGCCGATCGCGTACCCGATGGTGTCGGTGAACATCACCCAGCCCGGCGCCGCTCCCGAGGAGGTCGAGACCCAGATCGTCCGCCGCATCGAAGCCGCTGTCGCCAGCATCCCCGACATCAATCACATCAACTCGGTCGCCAAGGAGGGCGGTGAGGAAACGGACATCGAGTTCCGCATCGGCACACCGATCGATCGCGCGGTGGCCGACGTACGCAACGTCGTAAACCAGGTGCAGGTGGACCTGCCGCAGGACATTCAGCCGCCGATCGTGCAACCGATCCGCGTCGGCGGCGGCCCCGTCGTCTATTACGACGTGAGCTCGCCCGGCATGACCCAGCAAGCCGTGTCCTGGTTCATCGACAACACCATTAGCAAGAGCCTGCTGACCGTGCCGGGCGTGGCCCAGGTCTCGCGCTACGGCGGGGTCGATCGGCAGATCAACGTGGAGCTCGACCCGGCCCGCATGCAGGCGCTGGGCATCACCGCCTCGCAGGTCAACGATCAGTTGCGCGATCTCAACATCAACATGCCCGGAGGCCAGGCGGACCTCGGCGACGGCGAGCAGCTGATCCGGGTGCTGGGCGGAGCCGATACGGTCCGGCAGCTCGCCAACACGCAAGTCGTGCTGCCGGGCGGGCGATTCGCGCGGCTCGGCGACATCGCCGACGTGCGCGACGGCGCGGCCGAGATCCGCAGCTACGATCTCTACAACGGCCACCCGGCCATTTCCTTTGCGGTATCGCAGGCCCCCAACGTCTCGGACGTCGCGGTGCTGAAAGGCGTGGAGAAGGCGCTCGCCCAGATCCGCAAGCAGTATCCCGCCGTCAGGATCGACCAGACCTTCACGACGGTGGCCTTCACGGAAAGGAACTACCACTCCGCCATGAGCGCCCTCATCGAGGGCTCCATCCTCGCAGTATTGATGGTGTGGCTGTTTCTGCGCGATGTGCGCGCCACGCTGATCTCGGCGCTGGCCATCCCGCTCGCGACCATTCCGACCTTCCTCTTCATGCAATGGGTCGGCTTCTCGCTCAACCAGATCAGCCTGCTCGCGCTGTCGCTCGTCTCGGGAGTTCTGGTGGACGATGCCATCGTCGAGATCGAGAACATCGTTCGCCACAAGAAGATGGGCAAGACAGCCTTCCAGGCGGCGCTCGATGCCGCCGATCAGATCGGCCTCGCCGTCATCGCCACCTCGGCGACCATCATCGCCGTATTCCTGCCGGTGAGCTTCATGGGGGGCATCATCGGCCAGTTCTTCAAGCAGTTTGGGCTCACGGTCGCAGCCGCTGTCTTCTTCTCGTTGATCGTGGCGCGATTGCTGACTCCGGTGATCGCCGCTTACGCGCTGAAGTCCGACGGCGGCCACTACGAGGCGAGCGACGGCCCGATCATGTCCGGATATCTCAGGGTGCTGCGCTGGTGCGTGCGCCACCGCTGGAAGACGATCATCTGCGGCACTCTCTTCTTCGCCGTCTCCATCGTCGGCCTGATGCTCATGCCGAAGTCCTTCATTCCGGATTCGGATTCGAGCAACACCTCCCTGCACATTGAGCTGCCGCCCGGAGTGTCGCTCAATGACACCAGGACGGTGGCCGACCACGTGTATCGCATCGTGGCGAGCCAGCCCGAAGTGGCGAGCGTAGACGAGTCGGTTGGGGATCAAGGCTCCCTGAATGCCGCCAATCTTTACATCACGCTGGTGCCGCGCAACAAGCGTCACGTGAACCAAACGGAATGGCAGAACCGCGTTCTCGGGCTGCTGAAGTCGGTGGCCGACGCGCGGATGAATTTTCAGACACAGAATGGCGATTCGGACGGCCATGCCGTCACGATCGACCTGACGGGTGATGATCTCGCACTGCTCTCCAGAACGTCCCGCAGGATCATGGAACAGATGCGCACGCTGCCGGGCATCGTCGGCGTCGGCTCGGATGATGACCTGCCGCAGCCCGAGATCCTCATCCATCCGAGGTTCGACCTCGCGGCGCGCCTCGGCGTCACCGTGGCGAACATCAGCAATACCATCCGAATCGCGACGCTCGGTGACCTGGTGCAGAATGACGCCAAGTTCACCCTGCCCGACCGCCAGGTGCCGATCCTGGTCAGCCTGCACCGCGCCGACAGGCAGGATCTCAACGCCCTCGAGAATCTGCCGGTCCCCACCACGGGCGGCGGCACGGTGCCCCTGAAGGCAGTCGCCGACTTCAACTTCGGTGAGGGGCCGACGACCATCAACAGCTACGACCAGAGCCTTCGCATCGCCGTCGACGCCGATCTGAACGGCATCCAGCTCGGCACGGCAATGAAGGAGATCTATGCCCTGCCCTCGCTGAAGCACCTGCCCGCGGGCGTACGGCTGGTCGAGACGGGCAACGCGCAACTGATGAGTGAGCTCTTCACGGACTTCGGCATCGCCATGATGACCGGGCTCCTGATGGTGTTCGCCGTCCTGGTGCTCCTGTTCGTACGCGTGCTGCAGCCGCTCACCATCCTCTCATCGCTGCCGTTGTCCCTGGGCGGTGCCGTGCTCGCCCTCTGGATGACACAGAATCCGCTGTCACTCGGAGTGATGATCGGTTTTCTGATGCTGATGGGCATCGTGGCCAAGAACGCCATTCTGCTCGTCGACTTCGCCATCGAGGAGATGCGCGCCGGCAAGGACCGGATGACGGCTCTCCTGGAGTCGGGTCACAAGCGCGCTCGGCCCATCGTCATGACGACGGTTGCGATGGTCGCAGGCATGATGCCGGTGGCGCTGGCGTTCGGCGACGCATTCCGCTCCCCGATGGCGATCGCCGTGATCGGCGGCCTCATCACCTCCACCGCCCTCACCCTGATCGTCGTCCCGGCAGGCTTCACCCTGATCGACGACATCGAGCGCTGGCTCGGCCCGAAGCTGAGCAAGGTGCTGATCGCGGAGCCTGACGCCCTACCGCCGCCCACTCAGCATCAGCCCGCGGGTTGACTCAGGGCTGCACGCCGGGGAGCTCGCCGACAGCTTGGCCGGCGCCTCGTAGAGCGGCGCGAGCCGCTGCGCCCCGTCATTCCACGACTTCCGGCTGCAGGATGGCCGTCAGGGCATCGTCGAGCGTTTCGTAGTCGAGGTTGGTTTCGCGGCGGGCAATGGTGAATGTCTGGCCGGCGCCCAGCACGTCGATGAGCTTGTCGCCGCGCAGTATGTGGACTTTGTGCACCGTCACAACGTCGGTGTCCGGATCCCACACGATCGCGATGTTGCCCGCCGCGGTCAGCCCCTCGGGAGTTTGGATGTGCGTCGCACTCTCGAAGTAATACCGTATCGTCTGCGGTGTCAGCTCGACCTGGTAGTCGAGAAGGAGGATCTTCACGGCGGCCTGAGTGGCGGCGCCCGTGGCCGGCAGCAACGTTGGCTTCACCCATTGCTGCGGCGGGCCGAATTGCAGGTTGCTGCTGCCGGCCCATGCGGCGGCGGCCCAGACCAGCGCGAGCAGTCCCGGAATGATGCGACGCATGGTGCCTTCCTCTGTTCTTATCTTTCTACACTACCTGCTTCTGGCGGCTTCTGGCCGCTTGTGAGTGCCGCCAGGCTCCCGTTCCGTATCTTACCATCCGCCGGCCGCCACGCGGACCGGGGTTATGCCACAATGTTTTTCCGGAATGCCCGCGAGTAACTACGATGAGCCCCAGCAGACCCGTGTCAACACCGCAGTCCCCTCTCCTCGCCCGCATCAACGAGCTGGCGGCCGACATGCGCGAGGTGCGCCGCGATCTGCATCGGCATCCGGAGCTCGCTTATGTCGAGAACCGCACCGCAGCAGTGGTCGCGAAGCTGCTGCGCGAGTGGGGTATCGAGGTGCACGAGGGCATCGGCAAGACGGGGCTGGTCGGTGTCATTGACGGTGGCAGCGGCTCCGGCGGCGGCAAAGCGATCGGCCTGCGAGCAGACATGGATGCATTGCCGATCCAGGAGACCTCCGGCGCCCCCCACGCCAGCGTCAACGCGGGTGTTGCCCACAGCTGCGGGCACGACGGACACATGGCGATGTTGCTTTGCGCCGCGCGCTATCTCGCGGAGACGCGGCGCTTCACCGGCCGCGTGCACCTGCTCTTTCAGCCGGCGGAGGAAGGCCTTGCCGGCGCGAAAGCGATGATCGAAGACGGCCTCTTCAAGAGATTCCCCTGCGCGGAGGTCTACGCGCTGCACAACTGGCCGACACTGCCCGCCGGCACCATTGCCACGCGCGCAGGGCCCATCATGGGCGCTTCCGACCGGTTCACGATCACGGTGCGCGGGGTGGGCGGCCATGCCGCATTGCCGCATCTCGCGACGGATGCGGTGCTCTGCGCGGCGCAGATCGTGACGGGCGCCCACACTCTCATCGCACGCCGCATCGATCCGGGGGCGACCGCCGTCCTCTCGATCACCCGCATTCAGGGAGGCACTTCATTCAACGCACTGCCGGCCGAGGTGCAGCTTTCCGGGACCGTGCGCACGTTCGACCCCGCGGTGCAAGACAAGCTCGAAGCGACACTGCGCGAATGGGTGGACCTCACCGCGAAAGCAGCCGGATGCAGCGCGTCCTTCGAGTACCGCCGCATCTACCCGGCTACCGTCAACGACCCTGCATGCGCGCAACACGCCCTCGATGCCGCGGGCGCGCTTTTCGGCGAGGCGTTGCGAGCGGAGTCGCCGGCAGCAACTGCCGAGGACTTCGCCTTCATGCTCCAGCAGGTGCCGGGCGCCTACATCTGGGTCGGCAGCCGCAAGGGCGAGAGCAGCCCATCCCTGCATCACCCGTCGTTCGACTTCAACGACGAGGCGCTGCCGGCGGGCGCCGCACTGTTGGCTAGCCTGGCCGAGCGCCGCCTCTCGCCGAGCCCTCTGTAGTTCGCCATCGACCGGGGACCAACCCCGAAACACATGAAGCGCCAAGAATCCCACCCCAGGCATAGGGAGGTGCCCCGCCGCCGCAGGTGGCGGAGCCTCGGGCAAAAGACCGCGCTTTTTGCCCGAGGCGCGCTGGGCCGGGCAGAAGCCCGGATCCAGCGCTTCAATGAGTATCGTGAGTGCTTCCCGGAAACAGGCGGCAATACACGCAATGCGGCGCGTCCGGGCTGGATTCGACCCACAAGGTGCGCACCCAGGGCAGACTGCGCGGCGCGGCCGCGAACTCCCACGACGGGTCGTCAAGGTCACGGTCCAGTACTTCGTCCGGGCTGGCGTGCCCGAGCAGCTCCGTGGCACGTTTAACCTCGATATCACCGCGCGGCAGGACGGTGATCGCGACAGCGCCGCGCTCAATCCTGTCGGCGAGGCGATGCGCATGTTGCGCGCCGTCGGCATGCGAGAACAGCGTGCGGAAGTACTGTGCCAGCCGGTCGTGGAGCGGGCGGGTCGGCTCGGTGGCTGCATCCCCCGGGCCGCCCCGCGCGGTGAGCGCGATGCGGTCGGTCGGGAAGCCATCGCGGAACAGCGCCAGGCGGGCGCGGTCGGCGGTCTCGAAGTCATTGAACACGGCCAAAAGGACTGCGCTCATGTCTCCCTCCTTACGGTAAAGCCAATGTCGGTGCAGGGAGTGCTTCGTCTCGACGGATTGTACGCCCGCCGTCTCCCCCCGCGTAATGGGTACCCCCGTCCGGGGTAATATGTTCACGGAACCAGAGCCGCCGGCCGATGGTCAACCCCGCTCCGGGCAAAGCGGGATCGAAGCTGGGGATCCGGTGGCATGCGCAGCAACCGCACTGCACAGCCAAACGGACCCGGGCATGCTACCCATTCACCAGAGCAAGTGAGGACACCGACGATGACTGCTGGCTTGAGCTCCCTCGCCGCCAAGACTTCGCGCACGGGCAGCGCCGCGCACACGGCCATCCTGCGGCTGCGGGACTATCTGAGCATTCAGATCATCGGTCAGGCGACGTTGGTCGAGCGGCTGCTCGTGGGATTGCTCGCCGACGGCCATCTGCTGGTCGAAGGTCCCCCGGGACTCGCCAAGACGCGGGCCGTGAAAGCGCTCGCCCATGCGCTCGACGCCGACTTCCAGCGCTTGCAGTTCACACCCGACCTACTGCCGGCCGACCTGACAGGCTCCGACATCTATCGGCCCGAAGAGGGCGTCTTCCGCTTCCAGCGCGGGCCGCTCTTTCACAACCTGATCCTGGCCGACGAAGTCAACCGCGCGCCGGCCAAGGTGCAATCCGCGCTCCTCGAGGCCATGGCCGAGGGGCAGATCAGCGTCGGGGCGGCGACCTACCCGTTGCCGCCGCTCTTCCTGGTGATGGCGACTCAGAACCCGATCGAGCAGGAAGGCACTTACCCGCTTCCCGAGGCACAGCTCGACCGCTTCATGCTGCACACCCGCGTCGATTACCCCGATCGCGCCACCACGCTCGAGATCATGGCGCTCGCGCGGCGGGAGGCGATCACCCGGCTGGAGCTGCCACCTCCCGAGCAGCGCGTCTCCCAGGAGACCGTGTTTGCCGCGCGCCGCGAGGTGCTCGGCCTCACGCTGTCGGAGCCGGTGGCCGACTACATCGCCGCGCTCGTCGATGCCACGCGGCGCCCCGAGCCCTACAGCGCGCAGCTGCGCGAATGGCTGCGCTGGGGAGCGAGCCCGCGCGCGGCGATCGCGATGGAGCGCGGTGCGCGGGCGCTGGCCTGGCTCGATGCGCGCGAGTTCGTCACGCCGGAAGACGTGCAGGCGATCGCTCCCGATGCGCTGCGCCACCGTCTGTTGCTCGACTACACGGCGCAGGCGCGCGGCGTGTCGGCGCAAGCCTGCATCGAGGAGCTGCTGACCCGGGTCCCGGCGCCATGATCGTGCCGGATCTCGCGGAGCTGTTGGCGCTGCGCGGCGCCGCGCACGGACTGTCGTTGCACGGCCGCAAGGCCGCGCGCACGATGCTGCTCGGCGCGCACTCGAGTGCGCAGCGCGGCCGGGGATTGGAGTTTCAGGAAGTGCGGCCGTATGTCGCGGGGGATGATCCGCGCAACATCGACTGGCGAGTCACGGCACGGCGCGGGCGGCCGCACACCAAGCTCTTTCGCGAAGAGCGTGAGCGGCCGGTCTGGCTGCTCGTCGACCTGCAGCCCGGGCTCTTTTTCGGCACGCGGCGGCAATTGAAATCGGCTTTGGCGGTACGGACGGCGGCGTTGCTCGCATGGATTGCATCAACCGGCGGCGATCGCGTCGGCGCGGTGATCGCGCACGGCTGCGCGCAGACCCGGATCCTCCCGGCCCGCGCGCGCCAGACAGGAGTGCTGCCGTTGCTGGACGCGCTCCTGCAATCGCAACCGAAGTCACCGGGCCAACCCGCGCCGCTCGCGCTGGAAGAGGCGCTGCGCGCGTTCCTGCCGCTGGGGCGCCCGGGCAGCCAGATCCTTGTGATCAGCGATTTCGCCGGCCTGCGGCCGGAGGCCGACAGTCTCTGGCGGGCGCTCGGCGCACACAGCGACCTGAGGCTCTTCTGGGTGACCGACCCGATGGAGGAGGAGGGCCTGCCGAACGGCCGGTTTCGCGCCGGTTTACCCGGACGGCTACGCGTGCTGGAGGGCGCTCGCGTACGCGAGCGCTGGCGGCAAGCCTGGCGGGAGCGTGAAGCGCGCATCGCCTCCCTGTCGCAGCACCATGCGGCCCCGGTCGTGAGACTCGACACCCGCGAGGCGGTCGAGGATGTCCTTCGGCCGCTGCTGCGGCCGCGGCAATCGGCGGCATGACACCCCACTGGCTCGCACAACTCGCGCCCGCCCATGCGCCGCCGCCGCCCGGCTGGTGGCCCCCCGCTCCGGGCTGGTGGCTGTTGGCGGCGCTGCTGCTGTGCGCAGCGGCTGCCGGCATGTGGTGGTGGCGCGATGCCTACCGCAGGAGCCGGCGCGCGGCGTTGCGCGAGCTGCGCGCCATCCGCGCCGCGGAATGGGATGCCGTAGCAGGCGCGCGCGCCATCGAGAGTCTGTTGCGCCGCTTCGCCCTCGCGGTGTTCGGCAGCACGCGGGTCGCCCGCCTGACGGGCGATGCGTGGCTCGCATTCGTCGTCGCCCAGGGCGGCACCCCGCTCGCGGGAGAGGCGGGCCGATCGCTGCTCACGACCGCATTCGGCGGCCGCGGCGGCGATGAGCGCGAGTGTTGGATTTCGGGCGCCGATGCTTTCGTGCGCCGCGCGCGGACGCGCGGGCCGGGGGCCTCACCGCCAGGGACGGCCGGCGGCACGGCCGCCCCCTCGCTCCGCGGGAGCCGCTGATGTTCCACCTTGCCTGGCCCTGGATGGCGCTGCTGCTGCCGCTGCCCTGGATCATGCTGCGGGCGCGCCGTGCCGCGGAGCCGGGCGGCGCGGCGCTGTACCTGCCATTTGCCGCATCAGTCCCGGCTCCGGCAGCGACTGCGACGCTGCCGCGCGCAGTACTGGCGCTGTTGGCTGCGGTCTGGGTGCTCCTCGTGTTGGCCGCCATGCGGCCGCAATGGCTGGGTCAGCCCCTGCCCTTGCCCACGAATGGCCGGCAGATCATGTTGGCGATCGACTGCTCGGGCTCCATGGCCTCCCAGGACATGGGTGGCGCCAGCCGCTTGGAAATCGTGCAGATCGTTGCCGGGCGCTTCGTCGATCGGCGGCGGGGCGATCAGATCGGCCTGATTCTTTTCGGCACGCGTCCGTACCTGCAGGCACCGCTCACGGCGGACATCGCGACGGTGCATCAGTTTCTCGACGAGGCCGTGGTCGGCGTCGCGGGCCCACAGACGGCGATCGGTGATGCCATCGGGCTTGCCATCAAAGAGCTGCGCCAGCGAGAGCTGACTAACGGTGCCCCCATGCACCAGTCGGTGCTCATTCTGCTCACCGACGGGGGTAATGACGCCGGGGTCATACCGCCGCTCGAGGCGGCGCGCCTCGCGGCGCAAACAGGCCTGCGCATCTTCACGATCGGCGTGGGTGCGGCGGAAGAGCAGTCTTTGTTCGGGCTCACCGCCGGCAACACCGATCTCGATGAGGGCCTGTTGAAGAAGATCGCCGGCCTCACGGGTGGCGAGTACTTCCGTGCCGCCGATCCGGCGGCCCTGCAAGCGGTCTACCGCAGGATCGATGAGCTCGAGCCGACCGCGGGGCAGAAGCAGTGGCTGCGTCCCGCGGCCGAATGGTTCACCTGGCCGCTGGCGCTCGCCCTGCTGCTCAGCGTACCCGCCGCCTGCTTCATGGCGGAGCGGTTCTGACGTCATGAGCGCTTTCCACTTTCTCCATCCTTACTGGCTCCTGGCGCTCCCGCCGCTCCTGGCGCTCGCTGTCTGGCTGGCACGTCGCCGCGGACGCGATGGGGCATGGCAGCGGTTGCTGGACGGCGAGCTGCTCTCGCTGCTGCGGCTGAGCGAGGCCGGCGTCGGCCGCTCGCCGTGGCTGCTCATCGGACTCCTCTGGACACTGGCCGTGCTGGCGCTCGCGGGGCCCACGTGGCAGCGTCAGATCACTCCCGCCTATCGCGCACCCGCGGCCTGGATAGTGGCGCTCGAGCTGTCGCCCTCGATGGATGCCACGGACGTGCCGCCGAGCAGGATCGCACGGGCGCGTTACGCAATCGACAATCTGCTGTCAGCCTCGCACGATGCCCGCGTAGGGCTCGTCACCTTCGCCGGAGACGCCTACACCGTGGCGCCGCTGACCAGTGATGTGGCTACGGTGCGCAATCTTGCGCAGCCGTTGACTCCGAGTCTGATGCCGGAAGCAGGCGATCGCCTCGCGCCTGCGCTCGAGGAGTCGGCGCGTCTGCTGGGAGCGGCGCGCGGCAGAGATCGCCAGGTCATCGTGCTGGCCGACGGGATTACCGATCCGGCGCGAGCTCTGATTGCGGCCCAGCAGTTGCGCCGTCAGGGCATCGTTGTGAATGTTGTAGGCGTGGGCACGAGCGGCGGTGCTCCGGAGCCTGACGGCAATGGCAGCTTCGTCCGCGACGGAAGCGGCCAAGTTGTCTTGACGCGTCTCGATACCGACGTCTTGCAGCGGGTCGCGGCCGCCGGCGGCGGGCGGTTCGTGCCGTTGAGCGCGCTGCCTGCGCTCATCTCGGCCCTGCAGGAGGCCGGCTCGCGCCAATTCAAGTCCGGTGTTGCCGCCCCGCGTGCGCAGCTCCCGAGTTGGCTCAACGATGGGGTGTGGCTCCTGCCGGCACTGCTGCTATTGGCCGCGCTCCTCGCGCGGCGAGGTTGGGTATGAAGGGATCCCGGCCCCTGCTCCTGGCGGCAGCGCTTCTCTGCTGCGCAGGTCTCATGAGCGAAGCGGCACTCGCCGCCGGTGCGCCGCACACCTGGTCCGACCTGTGGCGCACGCCGGACCAGCAGGGCCAGAGGCTGCTCGATGCCGGCCAGCCGGCGCAGGCCGCTGAGCGCTTCCATGATCCGCGGCGGCGTGCCTATGCCGACCTCGAGGCGGGCCACTATCAGGAAGCGGCAAAGGCGCTGGCACCTTTCACCGATGCCCAGTCCGAATACAACCGCGGCAACGCGCTCGCGCAGTTCGGGCAGCTGCAGCTGGCGCTTGCGGCCTACGATGCCGCACTGAAGCAAGCTCCGGCCGATAGAGACCTTCGCCACAATCGGGACCTGGTCGCGCGTGCGCTGCACCAGCAGCAATCACGGCAGTCGTCGCCTCGCAACGGCGGCCAGGGCGGTGGCAAGGGCGGCGGCCAGCAGTCGGGCTCATCAGGAAAGCAGCCGCAGCAGTCCGCCGGAGCGCAACAGGGCGGATCGGGAGCACAGCAGGCGGGCGGCGCGGCGCCGCAGCGAGGCGCTCACGGCTCACAGTCTGCCGGCGGCGGTCGGATGGCGTCCAACGGCTCGCAGGCTGGCGCCTATCGGCAGGGCAACTCCCCAACGGACCCCAACAGCCTCGCCTCCTCGAAAGAGGGCCCGGGGCAGGCGCAGAGTGACGCGGCATTTGCCGCCGCTTTGGCGCGCAAGCGGCAGCAGCACGGCGGGTCCGGTAATACGGCCCAGGGGCAAGCCCCGGGACCCAACGGCACGTCGCAGCTCGCTCCAAAGGGTGCAGCGAATCCGCCCGACAACGGCAGCCTCGTAGTGGGAGGCACACGAGCCCCCCAGCAGAAGCCGGAGAGTGAGCAACAGCTGGCCCTCGATCAGTGGCTGCGTCAGATCCCGGACAGCCCCGCGGGCCTGCTGCAACGGAAGTTCCTCATAGAGCACATGATGAAGCAGCAGGGAGGCGACGAGTCGCAGGAGAGCGGAGCTGCGCAGGGGAGCAGCCCGTGAGACGTGGCATCTCGGGAACCCTCGTCGTGTTGCTCCTCGTTGGCGGTCTGATGGCGCCGGCCCTCGCGATTGTCAGAGCCTCGCTCGACGCTTCTCAGATCGCCGCCGGCGACACGGTGCAGTTGACTTTGGAGCACGACGGCCGCGCCAGCGGTCAGCCCGATCTCTCCCCTCTGCAACAGAACTTCGACATCCTCGGCACCAGCAGCAGCACAACCGTGGAGATCGTCAACTTCAGCGCCTCCGAGAAGACGGAGGTCGTCCTGACACTGTCTCCGAAGGCGACCGGACAACTGACGATCCCTCCTCTCTCGTGGGATGGAGAGCGAAGCCAACCGCTCTCCCTCGAGGTGACTGGCGCGGGCGGCGCCAGCCAATCGGGCGCGTCAGGCGCCCCATCAGCGCCAAAGGTGTTCATCGAGGCCAGCGCGTCACCGGAGCAGCCCTATGTCGAGGCTGCCGTCCACCTGACCGTGCGTCTTTTCGCATCCGAAACCTTGTACCACGCTAACCTCGAGCTGCCATCGAGCAGCGATGCCGTCGTGAAGCAAGTCGGCCCGGATGACAACAGCCGGGCCGAGCGCAACGGCCAGAGCTACCAGGTCGTCACGCGGCAGTACCTGCTCTTTCCGCTGCACAGCGGCAAGCTCACGCTCCAGGGCCCGGTGCTCGATGCAGAGGTTGCCGTCAATCAGCGCTCACCCATGGCCAACGACCCGTTCGGCGGCTTCTTCAATGGGCTCTCGCCGGGCGGCTTCCTGCGAACCGTTCGCCCTGTGCGCCTGACCGGCAACCCGATCGTGTTGACCGTGCGGCCACGGCCGGCCGGCGCGGTCAGCAGCTACTGGCTGCCTGCCAGTGGGGTCACTCTCAGTGCCGCCTGGAATCCGGCGCAGCGCACCGCTGCGGCAGGCGATCCGGTGACCCTGGATCTCGACCTGCAGGCAACAGGGCTCAGCGCGGCGCAGCTCCCCGACATCTCGTCACTGTTGAGCCTTCCCGCCGGACTCAAGGCCTATCCGGAACAGCCGAAACTGGAAGACTCCACCCGGAGCGGGCAGCTGGTCGGCAGCCGCGGCCAGACGATCGCGCTCATGGCTGACACGCCGGGGCAGTACACGATTCCGGCACTCACGGTGACTTGGTGGGACACGCAGACGAACCAGCCGCGAGTCGCGACCCTGCCGGCACGAACCCTGACCGTCCTACCCGCGCCCGGCAGCGTCCCGGCCGGCAGCACCGCGTCCGCCGTCTCGGCGCCCGCATCGGCGCCTGCTGCGACGCCGCCCGTCTCTGGCGGCAGGGCTCCCGCTGCGCGCGCCGCAGCCGGACCCTTGCCGCTCACGCATCCGTCCGCAGTGGCAGCACGAAAGCCGGCACTAGCGCGCTCTGCGTCGGAGTGGGAATGGCTGAGCATCGGCCTCGCCACCGTTTGGCTCGCTACGCTGGGCGCGTGGCTGTGGTCGCGCCGCTCGCGCCACCCCTCCGGGCGCCCCGGCGGCGGGAGCTCACTCGACCCAAGTCAACTCTCGCCCGATCCTGCCAAAGAGCGAACCGCCTTCCACGCCGCCTGCGAAGCCAACGATCCCCGTGCCGCCAGAGCGCACCTTCTCGCCTGGACGGCGGCTTGCTGGGGCACGACTCCGGCAGGCGTCAGCACCGTCGCAGCACGGATCGGCGATTCCTCCGTTGTCGACCTGCTCCGTGACCTCGATCGCGCCTGCTATGCCGGCGGCGCGTGGCAAGGCGGCCCGCTCGCCGCGGCGCTGACGGAGCTTCCGGCTGCGCCCGGCAAAGTTCCGCGCCAACGCGACGGGCTCGCACCGCTCTACCCTTGACGGTCCGGGCCGGTGTCTACACGCCGCACGGCTTGGGTTTTCTCGAGCCTCACGCCAGGGTTATTGCGGCAATGATTGCAGCCAATCGATCAAGGCAGCCTGCAGTGCAATCCGACGATCGGAATAGACGTGGTCGGTATCGATGTGCACGGTGCTCACCAATGGATCGCGACGGGCGCGCAGCGCGCTGACGAGCGCATCGTCTGACGGCACGTACCTGTCGTTGGCAGTGATGACGAGCAGCGGCACGTGATCGATCCGGTCATACGCCTGGTCGAATCGCCATGCCTTCGCGTGGGCCTCCAGCTCATCCGCCATCCGCTCCGGCGTTTCGCCCGCAAGGGACTCCATCAGGCCCGACAGGAATCCGACCAGCTGCGGATGCGGCATTGTGCCGGGAAAGTCCCGGGCCATGTCAGCGGGAGAAATCAGCGCGACGCCAGCCAACCGATGATCTCGTGCCGCGGTCTCGATGGCGACCCATCCGCCCATGCTGTGGCCCACGATCACCATTCGGGTCGTGTCGATGCCTAGTGCTTTGGCAACGGATCGGGAACGCAGGTAGGTCAATACCGCCTCTGCATCCTGCGGATTGTGGGCGAATCGGAAGACGCCCGGGCTGCCCCATGAGCCCCGGTAAAAAAACGTGATGCCGTTCCATCCGGCACGGCGCACTGCCTGCACGAGATCGAGATTTTTTTCGTTACCTGGCAGACCGATGCAGAACACGGCGGTGGGATGGGGACCGGAGCCTGCCGCGAGGTAGACGAAGCCGTTGATCTTCAACCCGTGGGTCGGAATGTGCAGCACCTCCATGCGAGCCGGATACCGCGGGTCGTGGGGCGGGTCGGTGTAAACGGCCGGCGGGACCGCAGCGGCCGCGCGAACGATGCCGGCCATCATGATCATCCCGATCAACATCAACGCCCAACGCAGAGTGTATGTGCCGATCACGGCTTGTCTCCTGGAATCGATCTTGCAGATTATTGGGCTGTCGCGCCCGCGCTCTTCGCACTCTGCTGGTCCCGTATCCACTGATCGATGACCTCATCGAGAACCGTGAGCGGCAGGGCGCCATGCTCCAGCACGGCGGCGTGGAAGGCCTTGATGTCGAATCGCGCGCCCAGCGCCTCCTTGGCCTTCTGCCGCAGGCGTTGGATGTCGAGCTCGCCGAGCATATAGGAAAGCGCCTGACCCGGCCACGCGATATACCGGTCGACCTCGGTGTCGATGTTCTGCTCGGCCAACGCGCTGTTGTCCTCGAAATAGCGCACCGCCTGGGCGCGCGTCCAACCCTCGGAATGCATGCCCGTGTCCACGACCAGCCTGACGGCGCGCCACATCTGGTAGTCCAGGTAGCCGAAGCGGGAATAGGGGTTGTCGTAGAGCCCCATGTCGTCGCAGAGCGTCTCGGTGTAGAGCGCCCAACCTTCCCCATAAGAGCTGTAATAGTCGAAGCGGCGGAAGTCCGGCAGGTTGTCCAGCTCCATGCCGATCGGGATCTGCAGCTGATGGCCGGGACGGCCCTCGTGACAGGTGAGGACCTGGATCTCGTACTTCGGCCGGCTCTGCGGCTTGTAGAGGTTGACGGACATGTAGCCGGCAACACTGCCGTCGCCGGCGGGGGGATCCGAGTAGGCAGGATAGGTGTCGGGAGCAAGGGATGCGGGAATCGGACGGACGCCGTAAGGAACCCGCGGCAGGATCCAGACCGGGAACTCATTGACGAGGAGCGGATCCACGCGCTTGGCCGCGACGCGGTAGGCGTCGAGAAGCTGCTTCGGATCCTTGTAGTAAAAGCGCGGGTCGGTGCGCAGATAGTGCACGAAGTCCTTGTAGTTGCCCTTGAAGCCGACCTGCTTGAAGACCTGCTCCATCTGCGCATGGATCTGCGCGACCTTGCGCAGCCCCATGGCGTGTATCTGCGCCGGAGTCAGATCGGTGGTGGCGTACTCCCGCACCTGAAATGCGTAGTACGCCTTGCCGTTCGGCAGCGCCTGGGCCGCGATGCTGCGGCGGCAGTGCGCCAGATACTCGTTGCCGAAGTACTGCTGCAATTCCCGGTACGCCGGCGTGACTTGCTGCGCAATCGCGGCTTTGGCCGCGGTGCGCAGCCGCGACTGCTCGGCGGGCGGAATGATGTCCGGCATCTCGTTGAAGGGCGCATAGAGGGGGCTTTGCGCGGGATCAGCCACGACGTAGGCGTCGATCTGGTGCGGGACACGCGCCATCACAACATGCGGCTCGGTCATCCCGTCCGTCACACCCTGCTTGAGCAGCGCGATCGTCTCGTCCATGTAAAGCTTGAAGGTCTGCAGGCGTTGGACGAAGTGCCGGTAGTCGGCGTCATTCGCGAAACGCAGCGACTCGGTCAGGGTCCTTAGCGTCTGGATGCCGTCCAGCTCATTCATCGGCATCAGATAGCCTTTGAGCCCGTAAGCCTCGACCCGCATCCGATAGCGATACTCGAAGAGCTCGTAGCTGATTCCGTCCTCGCCGGTGAGGAGGCTCCGGTCGATGCCCGCAAGGTCCTGCAGCGTCTGGATGTCTTCCTGATGTTCGCGGGCGACGGTGGCCAGACTCACGTCCGGCCAGAGGCCATCGTATTGATGAAAGCCGTCCGCGGAAGCCTCGAGCGGGTCTTCCCGCATCTCGCGCAGCCACTCGGTCTTCATCAGGTTGTGCAGAGCCCGGGCCGCCGGGCCCGCAGGCGCGGCCGCGCCGGCTCGAGCAGGCGTCGCGCCAAGACTGGCAGCGCCGATGGACAGGAGGACAGCGAGTAGGAAGCGCGCTCGCGGGACTCGGATCATGACCGGACTCCATCGATCTGCCGCCTCTCGCGGCGTGCAGCCGGTGAAGCTATCACGAAGCGGCCGCGGCGCAGGCTTTCTCCGTCGCCTCGCCCCCTCGGCTGGCCGCGCGTCTAAGCGCGCGTCTTCTCCGGCAGGGCGACGCTGAGCTCGAGCACCTCGTGCCCTTCATCCTGTCCGAGATTGATCTGGACCGCCTCCGGATCCACGTTGACATACTTGTGGATCACCTGAAGGATCTCGCGGCGCAGCAGCGGCAGGTAGTCCGGGCTCCCGCGCGCGCTGCGCTCCTGCGCGACGATGATGCGCAGGCGCTCCTTGGCGACGCTGGCGGAAGAGGGCGTGCGGCGAAAGAGTGCTAGCAGCCCCACCTCAACCTCCGAACATCCGGGCGAAGAAGCCTCTCTTGGGCTCCTCCAGGAAGCGCAACGGCTTATCCTCGCCGAGCAGGCGGCCCACCGCATCGTCGTAGGCGAGCGAGGCATCGCTCTCATCATTGAAGATCACCGGAACGCCGGAGTTGGACGCGGCCAGGACGTCCGGAGACTCCGGCACCACGCCAATCACGTCGAGTCCTAGTATGTCTTTCACATCCTCCACGCTCATCATCTCTCCGCTCGCGACTCGCTTGGGGTTGTATCGCGTCAGCAGAAGATGTTCCTTGACGCCACCGTTACCCTGCTCCGCTCGCTGCGTCTTGCTGGCCAGAAGACCGAGGATACGGTCGGAGTCGCGAACCGAGGAGACTTCGGGATTCACGACTACCACCGCGCGATCGGCGTAGTACATCGCCAGGTGCGCGCCCTTCTCGATACCGGCGGGAGAGTCGCAGAGAATGTAGTCGAAGCCCTCGGCGATCAGCTCATCGAGCACGCGTTTGACGCCGTCGGCGGTCAGCGCGTCCTTGTCACGCGTCTGCGAAGCGGCGAGCAGGTGCAGGTTCTCGAGGCGCTTGTCCTTGATTAGCGCCTGCTTGAGCGTGCAGTCGCCCTGGATGACATTCACGAAGTCGTATACGACCCGGCGCTCACAGCCCATGATGAGGTCGAGATTGCGCAGGCCGATGTCGAAGTCGATCACCGCCACACGCTTGCCGCGGCGCGCGAGACCGCATGCCACACTGGCGGAGGTGGTCGTCTTGCCGACGCCGCCTTTACCTGAAGTCACCACAATGATCTCGGTCAAAATCGTCTCCGATGCTTTATCTATTGGCGCAAAGTCGCCTGCGGCGCTTTGCGCGGCCCGCCCTTTGACTGCGTGCGACCCCGCCGGCCAAGGTCGGCCTTGGCCGGGTCACTGACTGGCTGTTGGCAGGCGCCAGTAGAGACGCCTGCATTTCAGGCACCAATGGGTGCGAAACGCAAATCGTCGCCATCCAGCCACGCCTGCACCGGTTTGCCGGCCAGCTCCGGCGGCAAGGTCTCGAATACCCGAAATACACCCGCGATCGACACCAGCTCCGCGCGGAATTCCTGACAGAACACCCGCGCGCTGGTCTCGCCCCGCGCCCCGGCCACTGCGCGCCCGCGCAACGGGCCGTAGACATGCACACACCCGTCCGAGATCGCTTCCGCGCCGGCACCGACGGTGGACGTGATCACGAGATCGCGGCTGCGCGCGTACACGCGCTGCCCCGAGCGCACCGGCGCGTGTTGAATCAGCGCCGGAATGCCGGGCTCCACGCGCTCTGCCGCCTGGATGACGGGTACGGCCTGCGTCTGCGGCCGAGAAGGCGCGAGCACGGGCAGCTCCAGCGTCGCCGCCAACGACTCCACCGCAGCGGACCCACCGACGAGTCCGACCGGGAGCATGCCTGCGCGGCGCACCGCATCCATCACTGCGCGCATCTCCTCGAGCTGCGGCTCTCTGCCGAGCGCGGTGAGGTCCAGGCACACTCCGGTGCGCTGGAAGAAAAGCGGCGCGCTCGCTACGCGGCCGGTCAGCTCATCGAGAATCGCGCCCGGATCGGTCGAGCGGATGCGTACCTGCATGAGGCCCACCTGCCCGAAACGTAAGTCGATGGCCGCTGGTGCGGCGGCATCCGCTGGCTTCGTCATCATCGTTATTGACGATCCGTCAGAACGCTTGCCTTGATGTGTACTGCGCCCGCAATCCGGCAAAGGCGCGTGCAGCGCGCCCGAGTGCAGTGCGGGATGGGTGCGCAGTGTACCGGCTTAATTTCGCCGCCGCACGCCTCTGACAGCATGCGCCTCCAGAGGATTCTCCGGCCAGTCATGCTTCGGATAGCGGCCGCGCAGGTCCTTGCGCACCTCGGCGTAGGCTGCGCGCCAGAAGCTTGCCAGATCGCGTGTCACCTGCACCGGCCGTTGCGCCGGCGAGAGCAGCTTGAAGGTGAGAGGCACCCGTCCGGCGCCGATCCGCGGCGTCGCCTCGAGACCGAAGACCTCCTGCAGACGAACGGACACGGCGGGTGCGCTTTCGTCCGTGTAATCGATGTGTATACGCGAGCCGCTCGGCACGGCGAGGTGGGTGGGGGCCAGCACGTCGAGCTCGCGCCGCTGATCCCAACTCAGCCGCGCCGTCAGCGCATCGAGCAACGGGATGCGGGCGAGGTGCTCGCGGCGCGTGATTCCGTCGAGCCAGGGCGCGAGCCAATCACCGGCCGCCGCGGCGAGCGCCGCGTCGGCGAGGTCCGGCCAGCGCTCGAAGTCACCGCCCAGCCGCCGCACGAAGGCGGCGCGCGCCTGCAGATCGCGTGCTTCGCGGCTCCAGGGAAGCGACGCGATGCCGAGCTGGCGAATGCCCTCCAGCATGGCGGCGCGAGCTTCCTCGTGCGGCACCTGGGGCAGCGCGCTCTCCTCCAGCACGAGATCATCGAGCCGCAGCACCCGCCGGGCGAGGACCGCCTGCTCGCGTGTGTTCCACTCGACGACGTCGCTGCGCTCCAGGCGCGAGGCCATGTGCTCGTCGATGTCCGCACGGCTCAGCGGTGCGGCGAGCCGGATGCGTGCGTCCCTCTCGCGGTCGTCGAGGTCGACGGCGACGATCAGCTCCTGGCGCGCGAGGCTCTGCGGCTCGGGGAAATGTGCACCCCGCCCGTTGCTCAGCGTGTAGCGCCCTTCGCCGCCGGCTCGCCGGCGCCCGATGCGATCCGGAAAAGCCAGCGCGAGCAGGCCGCCGACCGAGCCGGCCGGGGCCTTGGCGCGTGAAGCGGGTTCTGCAGCCGCCCCGAGCTGGCGGCGAAGCTCGCGTGCGCCGCGCCGGGCTCTTTGCAACGCGGCGTGATCGACGCCGCCGGACTCGCCCTCCCCGCGCACCGCCTCGATGCGGCCGCGGATGTCGGCATCCCGGGCTGCTGCGGTCCCGCGCAGCAGATCCCGCTCCGACAGCAGCGCCGCGAGATCCGCGGCGAGGGACAGCGAGTCTGTCTCCCGCGCCCGCAGCAGCATGTGCGCCAGCCGCGGATGGACGCCGAGACGCGCCATCTCGCGGCCGTGCGGCGTAATTCGCCCGTTGCCATCCAGAGCGTCGAGACGCCCGAGCAGGTCGCGCGCGCTCGCCAGCATCGCGGCCGGCGGCGGATCGAGCCATCTGAGCGCGGCCGCATCGCGCACTCCCCAGCTCACGAGCTCCAGCGCGAGCGGCGTCAGATCCGCCTCGACGATCTCCGCGGGGCTGAAAGGGGCGAGACTGCGCTGCGCGCTCTCGCTCCAGGCGCGATAGCACACGCCCGGCGCCACCCGTCCCGCCCGCCCTTGCCGCTGCTCCGCCGAAGCGCGGGAGATGCGCTCCGTCGCGAGGCGGCTCATGCCCGTTGCCGGATCGAAGCGCGCACGGCGCACGAGCCCGCAGTCCACCACCACCCGCACTCCCGGAATGGTCAGACTGGTCTCGGCGATGTTGGTGGCGAGCACGACCCGGCGGGATCCGGCGGCGGCCGGCAGGAGCGCCGCTTCCTGCTCCTCGCTCGCGAGCTCACCGTAGAGCGGCAGGATCTGCAGCCGGCTGCCGGCCGCCGGCGCCGCTGCCGCTGCCTCGAGCAGTGCGCGCACACGATGAATTTCGCGCGCTCCGGGGAGGAACACGAGAACATCCCCGGCTTCCTCTTCCAACGCGCGCCGGACGATTCTCGCCGTGAGCGCTTCGGGAGAATCCTGCATCCCGCGAGCCGCTCCCATTTCAGGCAGCAGCGGCGATCCCTTGCCGGCGTATCGCGTCTCTACCGGGAAGGACCTGCCGTGAGCCCTGACGACGGGCGCATCACCCAGCAGCCGCGCAACGGCCGCGCCTTCCAGCGTCGCCGACATGGCCACGATCCTGAGCTCGGGCGCCACGCTCTCGCGCGCGTCCAGCGCCAGCGCCAGCCCGAGATCGGCCTGCAGGGTCCTCTCGTGGTACTCATCGAACAGAACCGCCGCGACCCCTTCCAGTGCCGGGTCGGTCTGCAGCATCCGCGTCAGCACGCCCTCCGTCACGACTTCGACACGGGTGTCGCTCGATACGCGCGTGTCCAGGCGCATTCGATACCCAACGGTCCGCCCAACCGTCTCCCCAAGGGTCTGCGCCATCCGTAACGCCACCGCGCGCGCCGCCAGTCGCCGTGGCTCCAGCATCAAGATGCGCTTACCCGCGGCCCAATCCTCATCGAGCAACACGAGCGGTACGACGGTGCTCTTGCCCGCGCCGGGCGGCGCCGTCAATACGGCAGAGGAATGCTCGGCGAGCGCCCGCCGCAGCTGCGGTAGCGCCTCGTCTATCGGTAGTCCGGAATTTGCGAGGCGCTCGGAGCGTCCATTATTCATGAGCTCTCAAGCGCCAGACGTAAAGAGCGAAGAGCAACCAGCCACCGATCAGCATCGCCCCGCCACAAGGGGTCGCCAGCTCGATCCAGCGCGACGTCGCTCCCAAGCTGAGCGCGTAAAGGCTGCCGCAGAACAGCACGATGCCGACGAAGAGGAGCCGAGGCGCGCTCAGGAAGCTCTGCACCGCCAGCCGCCTGGCCGACGTCAGATTGTCCGGATGGATCCCTCTGAGCAGCACGCCCATGGCCAGCAAACCCAAGGACTGGTAGAACTGATACCGCACCGCGATGTCGTAGATACCGAGCCTGCTTGCGCTCCAACGAGCGACCAACAGGTGGGCGCCCAGTGCCCCCGCAACGGTTGCCAACGCCAGCAACACGCCGGCGGCCGGGAGGACCCATCGGCCATAGAAGCCTGTAATCATGCAGTTAGCCTCCCGTACCGATTCATCCACCCATCGAATGCCACTCCGGCGCAGCCGGCCCCTGCGATCGAGCGCGCGGTGGTAATGCAACATCACGGGCCGCGCGTACGTTCCCCGCGGAACCTTTTTGGCGATGTGGGTGGGAAAGTTGTACTCCACCGGCAGTTCCCGGAAATGTCCGGCTTCCGCAATAAAACGAGGATTGTCGTCGATGACGAAGCTGTAGAGGGCTCGCATCGGAGCCGCTGAGCTATGAGCTCGACTGACCGCTGCGCTCGAGCGCCCCCATCAGCGGCCGGATCAGATCGAGCGGCAAGGGGAAGACGATCAGCGAGGACTTGTCATGTGAGATGTCGGCCAGGGTCTGGAGATACCGCAGCTGCAGCGCGCTCGCGTGCTGCCCCAGAATCTGCGCCGCCTCGGTCAGGGTCTGAGCGGCCTGCTTTTCGCCGTCGGCGTTGATCACCTTGGCGCGCCGATTGCGCTCGGCCTCCGCCTGTCGGGCCATTGCACGGATCATGCTTTCGTCCAAGTCCACGTCCTTGATCTCCACGTTCGCGACCTTGATACCCCAGGCCTCGGTGCTCTGATCGAGAATGCGCTGGATGTCGCCGTTCAGCTTGTCGCGCTGGGAGAGCAGGTCATCCATCTCATGCTGGCCGAGAACCGAACGCAGCGTGGTCTGCGCCACCTGACTGGTCGCTTCCCAGACGTTGGCCACCTGGATGATCGCGCGGCCGGGATCGACGACGCGGAAGTAGACCACCGCATTCACCTTGACCGACACGTTGTCGCGGGTGATCACATCCTGCTTCGGCACGTTGAGCACGATGACCCGCAGGTCCACCTTGTTCATCCTCTGGATGATGGGCCAGAGCAGGATGACGCCGGGCCCGCGGATGCCCGTGAAGCGCCCGAGAGTGAACATCACGGCCCGCTCGTACTCGTTCAGTACCTTGATGGCGCTGAATACCAGCAGCGCGATGATGACGAGGATGACGACGACAGCGTAGGGCATGAGCAATCTCCGGGCGAGGATGGCCGCTTATCGCAACGGCTCAACCCACAATGTTAGACCTTCCACCTTCATCACGTGCGCCGCCTGTCCTGCCTTCAGGGGCGCCGCACTGGAGGCGTTCCACAGCTCGCCCCCATAGCGGACACGCCCGCGCACCTCGAAATCCTCCGCCGCTTCCACCACGGCCCCGAGCATCGCCTGCGTGCCGGTGACGACCGGGCTGCGATGCGCGCGGGAGGCAAGATACACGATCCCGAGAATGACGAGCCCACCCACTGTCGCGAGCCCCCCAATGAGTGGCAGCGCCACATGAATGCCCGACGCCCCCGAAAAGAGAATGAGCGAGCCGACGATGAAGGCGATGAGCCCGCCGACGCCGAGCGAGCCGTAGGTCGGGAAGAAGAACTCCGCCGCCATCATGCCGGCGCCGATGATGAGCAGCGCGAGCCCCGCGAAATTGGTCGGCAGGAGCTGAAAGGCGAAGAGCGCGATGAGCAGCGAGATGACGCCGACCACGCCGGGCAGCACCCCTCCCGGGTGATAACCCTCGAAGATCAGGCCCCAGATGCCGATCAGCAGCAACCCGTAGGCGATCTCCGGATTGGTGATGACGGCGAGCAGCCGCGTGCGCCAGTCGGGCTTCATCCAGGCGACCTGCACACCGCGGGTATCGAGCCGCACCGTGCGGTTGCCGATGCGCGTCTCGCGGCCATTCAACTGTGTGAGCAGGCTCGGCAGATCAGGCGCTATGAAATCTATGACGTGCTGCTGCAGCGCCTGGGTCGCGGTCAGGCTCGCCGCTCCCCGCACCGCCTGTTCCGCCCAGGCGGCGTTGCGTCCGCGAAGCTCGGCCAGGCCGCGGATGTAGGCGATGGAGTCATTGAGGATCTTGCGCTGCTCCGCGCTCATCGGCGGACCCGGCGCCGGAGCGGGGGCCGCGGCCGGGGCCGATTTCTTGCCAGACTTGACCGGGTGGCCCGAGGGATTTCCCGCGGAACTTGCCGCAGAATTTCCCGCAGAATTTTCGCCCGGACTTTCCCTGGGATTTTCTGCAGGCGGCGCCGGCTCGGAGCCGCCGATCGACACCGGAGTGGCGGCGCCGAGATTGGTGGCCGGAGCCATCGCCGCGAAGTGACAGGCGTACAGGATGTATGTGCCCGCGCTCGCGGCCCGCGCGCCTGGCGGGGCAACGTAGGCCACCACTGGGACGGGCGATGCCAGGATGGCGCTGATGATCTCGCGCATGGAGGTCAGGAGCCCGCCCGGCGTGTCGATCTCGAGGATGACGAAGGGACTGCCGCGCTGGCGCGCGGCTTCGAGCCCATGCTCGATGTATTCAGATGTCGCGGGCCCGATCGCCCCCCGAACCTCGAGCGCCAGCGCCGGACCCTGCGCCGGCGCATGCGCTGGCGCAGGAGTAGTGCCGACGCTTGCGGCCGACGTCGCGACGACGAGCGCCATCAGGACGCCGCAGGCGCCTGTCAGCGGGGCACGAATCGATGTCGTCCTCCTCATGGGCAACTCCGGCTATTTCCTGCGGTCTCTGCGCGGATTTCGCGGCAAGCCGGTGTGCTGGGTGCGGAACGTCTGCTGCGGACCGCGCGCGCGGTGCCCCTCACTCGTTTCGCCCGTACCCGCCGGCTGATACGCCGGGACCAATTGCTGCCTGCCGCTGCCGATGAGGTCGGCGCGGCCCATGCGCCGCAACGCCTCGCGCAGCATGGGCCAATTGTTGGGATCGTGATACCGCAGAAACGCCTTGTGGAGGCGCCGGACCTTGAGGCCCTTGGGCACCCGCACCTCGCCGCCGACGCGGCTCAGGCGCCTCAGCGGATTCTTCCCCGAGTGGTACATGGCCGTCGCCGTCGCCATGGGCGAGGGCAGGAACGCCTGCACCTGGTCGGCGCGAAAGTCGTTCTTCTTCAGCCACAGGGCGAGCTCCAGCATGTCTTCGTCGCGCGTACCCGGATGGGCCGCGATGAAGTAAGGGATGAGGTACTGCTCCTTGCCGGCCTCGCGCGAGTAGCGGTCGAACAGCGCCTTGAAGCGGTCGTAGGCACCGATGCCGGGCTTCATCATCATCGACAGAGGCCCTTCGGAGATCGCCTCCGGGGCGATCTTGAGATAGCCGCCGGTGTGATGTTGGGCCAGCTCTTTCACGTACTCGGGCGACTCGACGGCCAGATCGTAACGGACGCCGGAAGCGATGAGCACCTTGCGGATGCCGGGCAGCCCGCGGACCTTGCGATAGAGCTCGACCAGCGGCGCGTGATTGGTGTCGAGGTTGGGACAGATCCCCGGATAGACGCAGGACGGGCGGCGGCAGGCGCTCTCGATCTCGCGGCTGCGGCAGGCGAGTCGGTACATGTTGGCCGTAGGACCGCCGAGGTCGGAGATGACGCCGGTGAAACCCGGCACCTCGTCCCGGATCGTCTCCACCTCATGGAGGACGGAACGCTCGGAGCGGCTCTGGATGATGCGCCCCTCGTGCTCCGTGATGGAGCAGAAGGTGCAGCCGCCGAAGCAGCCGCGCTGGATCGCGACCGAGAAGCGGATCATCTTGTAGGCGGGAATGCCGGCATTCCCATAAAATGGGTGCGGCCGGCGGCGGTAGGGGCGCTCGTACACCCAATCCATCTCCGCCGTGGTCAGCGGGATGGGCGGCGGATTCAGCCAGACATCGGTGTCGCCGTGACGTTGCGCCAGCGCGCGGGCGTTGCCCGGGTTCGCTTCGAGATGCAGGATGCGGTTGGCGTGCGCATACAGCACCGGGTCCGCGGCCACTTGCTCGTAGGAAGGCATGCGGATGACACTGCGGCCGCGATCGGCGTTCTTCACACGCCGCACGAAACGCACGACCTTCTCCCGCCCCGAAGCGACGGCTTGCGACTTCGTACTGTCGGACGCATCCCGCAGGGCGTGTGCGTCCGGGCCAGCCGCTCCTTCCGGAGTCGCACGAGCGAGCGCGGCACGCTCGGGCTCCATGGCGTAGGGATCGGCACGCGGCGTGATCGGCCCGGGCGTATCGAGATGCGCCGAATCGATCTCGATCCAACCTTCCGGAACCGACTTGCGCGCGAACGCAGTGCCGCGCACGTCCGTGATGTCGCGGATCGACTCGCCGCCGGCCAGGCGATGGGCGATCTCGCAGATCTGCCGCTCGCCGTTGCCGTAGATCAACAGATCGGCCTTCGCATCGAGCAGGATCGAGCGGCGAACCTTTTCCGACCAATAGTCGAAATGCGCGATACGGCGCAGAGATGCTTCGATGCCGCCGATCACCATCGGTACATCCCTGAACGCCTCCCGCGCGCGCTGCGCATAGACGATCACCGAGCGGTCGGGCCGCTTGCCGCCGACACCGTCGGGCGTGTAGGCGTCATCGCTGCGCACCCGGCGATCGGCCGTGTAGCGGTTGACCATGGAGTCCATGTTGCCGGCGGTGATGCCGAAGAAGAGATTGGGACGGCCCAGCGCCGCGAACGGCTCCGCGCTGTGCCAGTCGGGTTGCGCGATCATGCCGACCCGGAAGCCCTGTGCCTCGAGCACGCGTCCGACGATCGCCATGCCGAAGCTCGGATGATCGACATAGGCATCGCCCGTCACGATGATGATGTCGCAACTGTCCCAACCGAGCGCGTCCATTTCTTCCCTGGACATGGGCAGGAACGGTGCGGTGCCGAAGCGCTCGGCCCAATGCTTGCGGTAGCCGGTGATGTCGCGGGCGGGCTGCATGGTTCGCGGTTAGTACAACAGGTACGCCTGCCGCTCGGCGCTCCACGCGGCCTCGTCCTTCGCCGCAAGCGCCTCGAGATCTCTGGGTGTGGCGGCCGGATCGTCGACCCAGCGCCGCAGGAGATCGCTGCCGTTGATCACGTCGATCGCGAGACGGTCGCGCTCGTACTCGTAGGGAAAATCCCGCCACAGCGGGTAGTCCGGCGCGAGACGCCGCAGCGCCTTGAAGGCGAGCGCGATGATCCTCCACGGACGGAACGCCTCGTGCTCATAGTAGACCGCGTCCTCGACGTGAAGCTGCACTCCGGCGCACAACTTGCCGGCATGCTTCTGGAAGGTGGGCTCGAACCAACAAGGTCTGGCGCGACAGCCACGCATCCAGGTTGGCGCGAGCTCTCGCATGGTCGCCAGGAGGGTGGGCACGTCGAGATTGGGCGCGCCGAGAACCTCCAGCGGACGCGTGGTTCCTCGTCCTTCCGAAAGCGTCGTCCCTTCCAACATCACCGTACCCGGATAGCAACGAGCCATCCACAGTGTCGGGGCGTTCGGGCTCGGGTTGACCCAGGTGCGCCGGCCGAGCGGCCAGCCGTACCCGGGCGTCGCCTGCGGCTCCCAGCCATCGAGCGCAATGACCTGACAATCGACATCGAGCTTCAGCGTCGAGACGAACCAGCGCGCCAGCTCACCGAGCGTCAAGCCATGCCGCATCGGCATGGGGCCCGGACCGACGAAGCTCTCGCTGCCCGGCAGCAGCGCGAGACCCTCGACCGGCCGCCCGATGGGATTCGGACGGTCGAGCACCCATACCGTCTTGTGCCGCTTCGCGGCTTCCTCCAGGACGTAACGCAGCGTCGTCACGAAGGTGTAGACGCGGCAACCGATGTCCTGCAGGTCGACGAGCAGATCGTCGAAGCTGTCCATCATCCGCTCCGTCGGCCGCCTCACTTCCCCGTAGAGGCTGAAGACGGGTATCCCGTGCACCGGATCGATGAAGTCGGAGGACTCCACCATATTGTCCTGCTTGTCCCCCCGCAGCCCGTGCTGCGGCCCGAAGGCAGCCGTCAGCCGGACATCGCCGACCGTCGCCAGGGCGTCCAGGGAATGGACCAGGTTGCGGGTGACCGAGGCAGGATGGGCGAGCAATGCCACGCGCCGACCGGTGAGCGGTTTGCGGAGCTGCGGCTCCTCGAGCAGGCGATCGATGCCGAACTTCATGGTGAATCGAGAGGATGGCTGGGAAGCTCGAGCGCGAGCGAAAAGCTTTCCGGGTGGTGAAAATCCGGCCGACCGGGCGGGTGGCGCAGCGCCCAGTATGACAGCCTGCCGTCCCGGTCCTCTACTACCGTGCTCAAGGCGATCCGCAGCGATCGGCCGCCGGATGCCCGCCGGACAGGCTCCGGAGACGACAGGCTCCCGCCGAGCTGCACCTCGGCCTGCAGCTCGAGCCGTTCAGCGCTGCGCTGCAGCGCCAGCCGCGGGGCCTCCTCCAGCACGGGCGTCATGCCCTGCCGGTAGGAATCGAAGCCGTACGCTGCCCATTGGCCCGACGGTGAGAAATTGAGCTCCAGGTACCGGGGTGAGCCGGGAAGAGCGACGAACGCCTCGAAGCAGGTGTGGGCCCAAAGCGGGTCCGTCCTGCCCGCATCCGCGGCCCGCGGTGGAATGCGGATGAACTGCAGATCGGCTTCGAGTACGTACCGGAACCGCAGCGAATCAGGGCCTACCGGCTCCGCACACGCGGTGACGCTCCGCGCCGCGCCGCTCGGAATGTCCGGATGCGGGATCAAAGAAGCAAAAGGGGAGTCGCTCTTGACCATGGCCCATTTTAAAGCGCGCCGGCCTACCTGTGACGGAGACAGCTCATAGGGCTCTCAAGGCGTGCCATCCCAGCTCGAGCACGCCGCGCACGAGGCCCACGACAATCTTTGCTCCGGTACTCGTGATGTCGACTACCCCGCGTATCGCGACGTGCCCTGCCTCTCCAAGGATAGTGTGTGGATGTCGGCGTGCGTAGCTGACAGCGCTTCGTTCGTCGGCACGTGCTGCTTCGCGCTGTGCCGCGCTGAGCTCACTGGCCGGCACATCGGTGACGCGGACGGGCGCAGTACCCTCGGCGTAGAAGCCCAGACGCTCTGCGACAGCTGGCGTGCCATCGATGACCCGGCCGCCGTAGAAAGGCCCGCGATCATTGACCATGGCCACCGCCTCGCGGCCGTTGCGCAGATTGCGGATCCTCACCCAGGTGCCGAACGGCAGCGTCTTGTGGGCGATCCGCATCGCCGCGGGATCGAAGGGCGCGCCGCTCGCGGTCGGCTTGCCCGTATCAGCCCGGCCATACCAGGACGCAAGGCCGCGCGCCTCGTAACCCGCTCCGGAAGCGAGCACGCGGTAACAACCATGACCGGGAACACAGTATCCGTGACCGGGCGCGCGCGCTCCGGGCGGGCTCGACGCGCAACCGGCGAGGCACAGCAACACTGCCGAGGCCATTCGGGCCCGGTGCTCGCTCATCCGGGCTGATCCTCCCTGCGGGGTAATCCTCCCATCGCCTCTCCGGTTTCCGTGGACAATATATCTTTGCGGATCGCGCTGGCGGAGCATCGAGTATGGCAGAACCCTCTGGACAGACGGTGACGGCGGCTGGACCGGCTGACAGCACCACGGAAGCGAGCCTCTTCTCTCAGCTCGACATGATGTTCCGCGCGCTCTGGAGCTCTCCGGCCCGCGACGCCATCGCCGCACTCACGGGAGCGGCGGTCGCGGTCGTCGTGGCGACCGCCTACGCCCAGGTGCGCCTCAACCGCTGGAACAAACCTTTTTACGACGCCCTGTCGCGCCGGAATCTGCGTGAATTCGCGTTTCAGCTCCTGGTGTTTGCCGCGATCGCCGGCACGCTCCTGCTGCTCAACGTCGGGCAGCGCTGGCTCGGGGAGATGCTGAAGGTGAAACTGCGCGAAGGGCTGGTGCATGATCTCGTGGAAGCGTGGATGCAGCCGCGCCGGGCATTCCAACTGGAGAGCGCCGGACCCATCGGGGTCAACCCCGATCAGCGCATGCACGAGGACGCCCGCCATCTCACCGAGCTGTCGAGCGATCTCGCGCTCGGGCTCGTGCAGTCATCTGCCCTCCTCGTCGGCTTCGTCGGAGTCCTGTGGTCGATCTCCCGCGGCTTCGCGCTGCGAATAGGCGGCGTCACTTTGGCCGTGCCGGGCTACATGGTGTGGGCCGCGGTTATTTACGCCCTGACGGCGTCCCTCCTCACGTACTGGACGGGCCGGAGGCTGATTCCCGACAACGCCTCCCGATACGCGCGGGAGGCAGACCTTCGCTACACGCTGGTGCGCGTGAACGAGCACATCGATGCCATCACGCTGGCGGGCGGCGAAGCGGACGAGGCGCGGCGCATCGAGCTCGACCTGGCGTCCGCGCTCACCGCCATGCGCCGGCTGGTGACCGGGCTGACGCGCCTGACCTGGGTGACGGCCGGATACGGGTGGATCACGCTGGTGGCGCCGATCCTGGTAGCCGCGCCGCTGTATTTCGCCGGCGACCTCTCTTTCGGCGGCCTCATGATGGCCGCCGCGGCTTTCACACAGCTGCAATCCTCGCTCCGCTGGTTCGTCGACAACTTCAGCACCATCGCCGATTGGCGCGCGACGCTGCTACGCGTCGCAATGTTCCGGCGGGCCGTCATCGGGACCGAGGTCCGCCACCGCACCGAGAGCCGCATCGCGTTCATCGACAGCGAGACGGAGCGCCACGGCGAAGCAGAGCAGGCGCTGGTGATCGATCGGCTGGAGATCGCCTCGCCCTCGGGCTGCACGCGACTCCGGGGGGGGCGCCTGGAGGTCAAACCCGGCGAGCATGTGCTCGTGATGGGAGAGCTCGGTGCCGGCAAGACCCTCCTCTTTCGCGCGCTGGCCGGTCTGTGGCCTTGGGGCTCGGGGCGCATCGTGCATCCCCGGGGCCAGGATCTCTACTGCATGCCGCGCACGCCCTATCTGCCGCACGGCACCCTGCAGGAGGTGCTGGCCTACCCGTCTCCCGTCGCCCGATTCAGCGACCGAGACTGCGCGGCAGCGCTGGAGCGGCTGGGCCTGAGCCGCCTCGCACCGCTGTTGCCCGAGACCCGCCGTTGGGATCATGAATTGAACGAAGACGAGCAGCAGGCAGTCGCTTTCGCACGCCTGTTGTTACACGCGCCACGCTGGATCCTGGTGGATGAAGCGCTCGATTCCATGGATGTGGGCACGCGCGAACGGATCGTGGAGGTGTTCACCCGGGAGCTCGCCCATTCCGGCCTGATCTACATCGGCCGCGCCGACCCGAAGAACGGCTTCTTCTCGCGCGTGTTGTATTTAGTCAGTGACCCCATGGGCCGCCGTCTCACCCGGAACCAGGCCGTGAAGCCCCGGGCGGCGGCGTATTCACCGCCTGCCGTGGCGACGTAACACGGTGCGGATCGGCCGGCGTGCCGGCTCACGTAATCAGTGCAACAACGTCTCGCGCAGCACGACGGCCTGGTTGCGCGCCTCATCGGGCGCGGAGTAGACCAGGGTGAGCGGCCCTTCCCGGGCGAGCTCTCGCTGCGCGCGTGCGGCGGCTCCGCCCGCACGGTCAATCGTCGCCGCAGCGCTCAGTGCGCCTCCGGCGCCGGATAGACGAGCCCGCCGGCGACTGCGCGTTGCGCGCCCGGAGTGGGCGTCGCGGGCGTGAGCTTGCCGGGTCCGAGGATGTGTACCACCTCGAATCCCGCCGCCAACAGATAGTCCGCGATGATGCGCCGGTGACAGCGCCACCATACAGCCTCGGCGCACATGACTGCGCAGCGATGCTCCTCGGCCAGCGCGCACAGGTCCTCGAGCCCCGCGCGGAATTCCGCCGTGCCGGCGTAGTCCGCATAGGCCCGGAACGACTCGTTCCTCCAGAGCATGTTGGGCGACGGCCCCTTGCCGGCGTGACGGCGGCCGCCGAGAGCCGGCAGGTAGCGGTACGCGATTCCCGCGGGCGCGAGCGCCTTCTCCAAGGCCGGCCCGTTGAACTGTGGGTTGGTCCGTGATCGGGGAAACGCGCGCACGTCGGCGACCAGATCGGCCGCCGCCTCACCGAGCAGGCCGATGAGCTCCACCACCGGCCGTGTCGAGTGTCCGATGGTGAAGACCGGGTTGCGCCGCCCGCCGGCACCGCTGATGAAGCCGCTGACCGCGCTCACCGGGTCAGGATCCTAGAGATAGGGCGACAGCAGCCAGAACAGACTGTCGCGCAGCCGCGCGGGGAGACGCCACCCAGGCGGTAGCGCGGCAACGCGAACAGCGTGATCGCGAGCGGAGAGGACGTACTTTGCAAGCTGAGCGCATACCGCGCCATCGTACACCTCCACGGCGATCTCGAAATTCAACCTCAGGCTTCTCGGGTCGATGTTGGCCGACCCGATCTGCGCGTAGCAGCCGTCGATGACGAGGAGCTTGGTATGGGAGAAGGGCGGCGGTTGCAGGTAGACCTGTATGCCGCGCTCCAGCAGCGGCGGCAGCCAGCGTCGCGTGGCCCAGTCCACGTATCGCAGGTTGCTGCGCGCCGGCAGCACGAGACACACCTCCACACCGCGCAGCGCCGCGGTTTGCAGCGCCGCGGTGAGCTCGGGGGGCGGGATGAAGTAGGGCGTCATGATCAGCACCTGTCGATGCGCGACCGAGATGGCGCCCAGGATCACGAACAGCAGCTTGTCAGTGTCCTCATCCGGGCCTTCGGTGATCACGCGGCAGACACAATCACCCGCGGCCGGCTGCGCCACCGGAGGGAGCGCCAGCGCCTCGCCGGCCGCGAACTGCCAGTCGGCGGCGAAGCATTCCGCGAGCTGCGACACCGCGGGTCCGCTCACCTTGAAGTGCAGGTCGGCCATGCGCCGGTGGTGTGCCTTGCCGACTTCGCGCCCGCCGATGTTCATGCCGCCCACGAATCCGGTCGCGCCGTCGATGATGAGGAGCTTGCGATGGTTGCGCAGATTGAGCGACAGCACGGGCATCGCGAAGCGCGGCGGCAGGAAGCGTGCAGCGCGCACCCCGGCATGGCGCAGGAGGCGCACGGCATGCGGCCAGCTGTACCACTCCCCGATCCCGTCCACCAACACGTGAACCTGCACGCCGCGCGCCACGGCTGCGCGGAGAGCCGCGATGAATTCCCGCCCGACCTCATCGGTTTCGAAGATGTAGGTCGAGAGCCAGATCGACAGCTGCGCGGTGCGGATCGCCTGCAGCATGAGGGGAAACGCGTTTTCGCCGTTCTCCAGCGCCACGACCTGATTGCCGGGCAGCCTTGGCCGCTGTGTTACGGCATCCCCGATGCGTGTCAGCTGCGTCGCGAAGTCCTCCGGCGGCGGCAGGCTTTCAAAACCGCCGGCGCCGGCACTCAATCCGGCACGCAGCTGCCGCGCTCGCGTACGGACGCGATTGACGCCGAACAGCAGATATAGAATGGTTCCGGCGAAGGGCAACAGCCAGGCGGTGACGATCCAACCCAGGGCGCTGCGCGGATCGGGCTTGGTCAGCAGAGCGTGCACGGCACTGAAGGTGGCGCAGAGCACGTAGAGCCCGGCGGTCAGCGGTTCGAGTAAGGCTTCAGCATGCCCCGGCATGGATATTCATCGCTCGCGTCATCCCCCGAGTACAGATTATCTTATCGCGCTAAGATTGCGGCTCGGTCTTTTCCCTCACGCTGAGCGGGATCGCGATGCACACAAGGCCACGGGTGATCGTCATCGGGGGCGGCTTTGGAGGGCTTGCTGCCGTGCGCGCCCTTCGCGCCGCCGCCGTGGACGTTCTGCTGATCGACCGCGGCAATCACCACACCTTTCAGCCGCTGCTCTATCAGGTGGCGACCGCCGGCCTGGCCGCGCCCTCCATCTCTGCCCCGCTGCGGCATATCCTGCGCGACCAGCGCAACACCACCGTGCTACTCGGGGAGGCGCGCCGCATAGACATCGAAGGCAGGAGCGTCGATGTCGACGGGACCCCGCATCCCTACGACTTCCTGATCGTTGCCACGGGAAGCACGCATGCGTATTTCGGCCACGACGAGTGGGCTCGATACGCGCCCGGGTTGAAGACGCTCGATGACGCCTTGCGCATCCGGGCGCGAATCCTCACGGCATTCGAGCGCGCGGAGGCGACGCGCGATCCCGCCGAGCAGATGGAATGGCTGACCTTCGTGATCGTCGGCGCCGGCGCCACCGGCGTCGAGCTGGCCGGAACGCTCGCCGAGATCGCCCGCCACACCCTCAAGCGGGAATTTCGCCACATCGACCCGGCCGCGGCGAAAGTGCTGCTGATCGAGGCAGGTGCCCGCGTGCTGCCGGCATTTCCTCCCTCGCTGTCGACGAAGGCGCAACACCAACTCGAGCGGCTCGGGGTTGTCGTGCGCACGGGCCGTCCCGTCACGAGCGTCGAGGAGCGGAGTGTTTGGATCGGCGAAGAACGGATCGCGGCGCGGACCGCGTTGTGGGCCGCGGGTGTCGCTGCCTCACCTCTCGGAGCGACGCTGGGTGTGGCCGTAGACCGCGCAGGCCGCGTCCCCGTCACTGCGCAACTCACCGTTGCGGGCCACCCGGAAGTCTTCATCGTCGGGGATCTGACCGCCGTACCGGAGGGAAGCGCCCCCCTGCCCGCGATCGCGCCGGCGGCCAAGCAGATGGGACACTATGCGGCAACAGCCATTCTCGCGAAGCTCGCGCAGCGGCGCCTCGGCCCCTTCCGCTACCGGCATTTCGGCTCGCTTGCCACCATCGGCCGCATGGCCGCGGTGGCCGACTTCGGCCGCATTCGTCTCTCTGGAATCCTCGCATGGTGGATATGGCTCACGGCCCATGTCTATTTCCTGATTGGCTTTCGCAACCGCCTGGTCGTGCTCATCGACTGGGCGGAGGCGTATTGGAGCTATCGGCGCGGCGCGCGCATCATCATTCCCATCGGCGACTCTGCGAAGCCCTGACCGGGCCAGGGGCATCTGGACCGTGGATCATCACGACGTCATCGTCATCGGCGGCGGGGCCGCGGGCCTCGCGGCGGCGGCTGCCCTCGGCAGGGCCGGCCGCGCCGTATGGGTGCTCGAGGCCCGGGACCGCCTGGGCGGGCGAATGTGGACCCGGCTCGAGCCCGGACTCACGGCGCCCATCGAGCTTGGTGCGGAATTCATCCACGGCGATTCGCCGGAGACCGCGGAGCTCCTGCGCCGGGCGGGAGCGGCCCCGGTCGACACCTCGGGAGAGCGCTGGTCTCTGCTCGATGGACGGCTTCAGCGCCGCACGGAGAGTCTGCTCGGCAAGGTCCGCGCCGCACTCGACGCCGCCGACGTTCTCGCGCAACCTGACATGTCGCTCGAGGATTTCCTGGCGAGCGCTGCCGGCCGTGCGCTGCCGGAGGAGGCGCGCGCGATGGCCCGCGCTTTCGTGTCGGGTTTCGATGCCGCCGACCCGCGGCTCGTCAGCCTGCACTCCGTCGCGGAGGAATGGCGCTCCGGCGGGATGTTGGATTCATCGCAATCACGGCCGCCCGGCGGCTATGGCACGGCGCTGCGCGCGATTTCCGCGGCGCTCGATGGCAGTCACGTGCGCCTGCAGCTGCAAACGGTCGTCACCGCGGTTCGCTGGAGCAATCGCTCGGTGGAGGTCGATGGCCTGCGGCTCGGCCGGCCCTTTCGCGTTACGGCTCGCAAGGCCATCGTCACGGTGCCGCTCGGCGTCCTCCAGGCGCCTGCGGATGCGCCGGGCGCGATCCGTTTTGCGCCGCCCCTGGACGCCAAGCAGCCCGCGCTCGCGTGCCTGCGCTCGGGTCCGGTGCTGAAGGTCGTCCTCCGTTTCCATCGCCCCTTCTGGGAAGAGCAGGAGGGTGGCCGCTATGGGGGCGCGTCGTTCTTCCATGCGCCAGGCAAGGTGTTCCCGACCTTCTGGACGCTACTGCCGACCCGCGCGCCCCTTCTCAACGCCTGGGTCGGCGGGCCCACTGCCGCACGCCTCTGCGAGCTGAGCGACGAAGAGATCATCCGGCAGGCGATGGAGTGCGTGAGCACCGTCTTCTGCGGCGGCAATGGGGCGCCGGAGCTCCAGGCGGCCTACTTCCACAATTGGGCGCGGGACCCTTACGCGCGCGGCGCCTATAGCTACGTCGCGGTGGGCGGGGGCGACGCCCGCGAGGTGTTGGCAACACCCCTGGACGGTACGCTCTTCTTCGCCGGCGAGGCGACGGATACGACAGGCGAGGCTACGACGGTCACCGGCGCATTGCGCAGCGGCGCCCGCGCCGCCGTGGAGGTCGCGCAGCACCTCGAGAGTGGCCGCTGACGATTCCGGTCAGATCCTGTCGTGGAGCTCCTCGGGTCCCAGCCGGCCGAGCACCGCTTTCAACAATGGCGCGACGCGCCGCAGCTCCCGCCGATGCGCCGTGGAGAGCCCCGCGAGGGCCTGCTCGCCGGAGGCGGTGAGCGCCAGCAGGGTACGGCGCCGATCGTGAAGGTCCGCGCGGCGGACCAGATATCCCCGGCTCACCAGCCGGTCGACCAGCCCGACGGTGCTGTGATGGCGTATGCCGAGTCGCTCCGCCAGATCGCCGATCGTCGCCTCCGCGCCGCGCGGATAGCCCTTGATGGCGAGCAGCGCCTGATGCTGGCGCGGCGCCAGGCCGGCCGCATGCGCCGCCTGCTCGCTGAATGCCGCGAAACGCATCAGCAAATAGCGAAATTCCGCCAGGATTTCGTAGTCGTGCGGCGCCAGGTCGTGCGGTGACGGGGCCCGTGGGATCTTCCTTTTGGGGGTGGCGCACATCGGATTTCTCAGGGAGAATATAATATCGTATTGCGATATAAACCAGGCATTCGCGCGATCGCGCGGCCTTCTCCGGAGAACCATGAAGAGCTCTGTTTCCACCCTCGGGGTGCACGATACCCTGCGCGACTTCACCGCCGACCGGCGCCTGCTCGTGCTGTCTGCGATGGCGCTCGCCACGGGAAGCTTCGGCGCCGGCGCGGCGTGGGTGCTCCTCAAGCTGATAGCGCTCGTCACCAACTTCGCCTACTTCCACGTTTACTCGACGGCGACCTCGTACCTGAGTCACGCCAAGCTCGGACCGAGCTCCATCCTCATCCCGGTCATCGGCGGCCTGATCGTCGGACTCATGGCCCGTTACGGCTCGCAGAAGATCCGCGGGCACGGCATTCCCGAAGCGCTCGAGGCCATCCTCATCGGTCAGAGCCGGATCGAGCCGAAGGTTGCCGTGTTGAAACCGCTGTCCTCGGCGATCGCGATCGGCAGCGGCGGCCCGTTCGGCGCCGAGGGCCCGATCATCATGACGGGCGGCGCGCTGGGGTCGCTGTTCGCGCAGTTCTTCCACCTGAGCTCCGCGGAGCGCAAGACACTCCTGGTCGCCGGCGCCGCGGCCGGTATGACGGCGATCTTCGGCACGCCGGTGGCCGCGGTGCTGCTCGCCATCGAGGTGATGCTCTTCGAGTGGAAGCCGCGCAGCTTCGTGCCGGTGGTCGTCTCCGCGATCGTCGCCATGGCATGGCGCCCCTGGCTGGTGGGCGCCTGGCCGCTTTTCCCGCACAGCGGCATTCCCCCCATGCCGTGGTGGGGGCTGGCGGCCTGCGCCGGTGTCGGCGTGGTGGCAGGGCTGCAATCCGTCATCACGACCGGCGGTCTCTATTGGGTCGAGGAGTTGTTCGAGAAGCTGCCGATCCACTGGATGTGGTGGCCCGCGATTGCCGGCGTAGTAGTCGGTGTCGGCGGCCTATTCGATCCGGCGGCCCTCGGCGTCGGCTACGACAACATTCAGTCGCTGATCGACGGCAACGTGCTGATGCACGCCGCCATCGCCCTGCTCGTCGTCAAGGCCATCATCTGGGTCATCGCGCTCGCCTCGGGGACATCGGGCGGCACCCTGGCGCCTCTTCTCATGATGGGCGGGGCCGTGGGTGTGCTGGAAGCTCACGTCCTGCCCTTCGGCAACTCCGGCTTCTGGGCGCTTCTCGCCATGGCGGCGGTGCTCGGCGGAACGCTGCGCTGTCCCCTGACCGCGACCGTGTTCGCCATCGAGCTCACGGGCGACATCAGCGTGATGCCGGCGGTGCTCGTCGCGTGCGTCGCCTCATTCGCGGTGACGGTATTGCTCATGCGGCGCTCCATCCTGACGGAGCGGCTGGCGCGGCGCGGGCGGCACCTGACATACGAATACACGGTCGATCCGTTCGAGGTGATGCGGGTCAGCGAGATCATGACGCAGCCGGTGAACACCCTTCCGGCGAGCATGTCCACCGAGGAAGCGTTCAGTTTTTTTGACACCGAGAATGATGTCAAGCGCCACAAGAGCTACCCCGTCGTCGACAATGCCGGGCGCGTAGTCAGCATGGTGTCACGCTCCGACGTCCTGCGTTGGTCACGGGAAGGCTGGCCCGAGGGCCAGACGCTCGAGGAAAGGCCGGATGTCGGCGAGGTTTTCGTCGGCTACACGGATGAGCTGGTGGGACACCTGGCGGACCGGATGGCGTCGGCCGATGTAGGCCGCGTGCCGGTCGTCGATCGCACCACCGGCAAGCTCGCCGGCCTGCTCGCGCGGCGCGATCTGTTGCGGGTGCGCGCCCACGCGGCCCGCCTGGAGCGCGAGCGGGCGAGGCCCCTGACCATTCCCGGCTAGCGGGCCGACGCCGCACCCGCCGCGGCGGCGTGTTGGCCGGTCGCGGCGCCGGCACCTGTGAGCCATTGCTCAGTTCGGCTGGGCTGCAGCCTGTGGCCCATTGATTCTGTTAAGTCTCGCACGCCTGAGCCCCCGCTCGTGATGAGACAAACGCAATGAATACGAGCCTTAGGCTCGCTGGCTATCGCGCGACTGCACGCCAATCGCCGCAGTCGCGTCTCGGGGTAAGCTCTTGTCGCTGTTCAATCGAGCGCAGGCCAACGGTTGGCGGGTCGGCTTCATGCCGGCGGACCGCGAGACCGCGCTGGCAATCGTGCGTACCGCTAAATCAGAGCGACCGCTGCTGCGGCACTGCGCGGTTCATCCATCGCTGGAGATCCGCGCCGAGCACGTTCTCGCCCCCCTCGCCCACAATCGCGAGCTCGCGCACGCCGCCGTGAGCGCGGTGTTGAGCACCGACGCGTATCAACTGGTGCAGGTCGAAGCGCCCGAAGTCCAGCCGGACGAGCTGCGCGGCGCGGTACGCTGGAAACTCAAGGACATCATCAACTTTCCGCCGAGCGAGGCGATCGTCGATGTGTTCGACATCCCCGAGCAGGCCCGTTACGTCGAGTCCCGGATGATCTATGCCGTCGCGGCACGCGCCGATGCCGTGCGGCGCGTGGTGAGCCTGGTCAAGCCGCGCGTGCGTGGCTTCGATTGTGTGGACATCCCGGAGATGTGCCTGCGCAACGTCGCAGCCCTTCTGCCGCAGGATGAGCAGGGCGTCGCCCTGATCGCGCTCAGCGACACCTTCGCGCAACTGACACTGACCTGCCGAGGCGTTCTTTATCTCGCCCGGCGCATCGATCTCGCCCGTCGCGCGATGGGATCGCCCAGTGAGGCGGCTGAAGTCGATGTGCCCTCTCTGGCCCTCGAGCTGCAGCGCTCACTCGACTACTACGAAAGTCACTTCGATCGTGCCGCGATCACGGAAGTGGTAGTTGCCTCCGGCGATGACCGTGCGGAGCGGCTGCTCGGCGACCTTGGCACCGCGACCGGGCATTCGGTCACGCTGCTCGAGGTGCCGGATCTCTTCGACATCGCCGACGGCATCGAGCCCGACACGCGCTGGCCGGGACTGCTGGCCCTCGGGGCCGCGCTGCGCAGCGAGCGGGGCCGGGCATGAAGCAGCCGCGACAGCAGATCAATCTCTACCAGGAGACCGCGCCGGCCTGGCGTCCGTTTGGATCCGCTACGCTCGCCCTGGCCGCGATTGCACTCTGCTGCGGCTTTGCGGTCATCTGGGGGTTCGGCACCTGGCAAGTCGATCGGCTGCAGCGCGCAGTCGGCGACTTGCAGCGCCAGCAGGATGCCCAACAGACGATGCTGAGCTCGCTCGGCTCCCTGTCGGGCGCCGGCGCCAACGCGGCGGACCTGAAATTCCGTGTCGAGGCGCTCAGTGCGCAGCTTGCGGCACGGCAGCGTGCGCTCGCACTGCTGCAGGCGGGCGCTGCCGGCAACACGAACGGCTTCTCGGCGCCGCTCGCGGCCCTGGCGCGACATCCCATGCCGGGCCTGTGGCTGCGAGAGATCACCCTCTCGGATCTGACCGGCGCGACGAGCCTCGGGGGCCAGGTGGTCAGCCCCGAGAGGCTGCCGCGCTACCTGCATGTTCTTGCCACCGAGCCCGCGCTCGCGAACATCCGGTTCGATAGTCTCGTGATCGAGCGACCCGATACGAACCACGCGGCGTCCGGACACGCCGTCCCGTCCCCACAAGCGTTCAAGTTCCGAGCGGAAGGGGCGGCAGGTGCCCCGCAGCAGCTGGCAGACACGCAGGAGCGCGGGCCGTGAATCTCCGCGGTCTCAGGGCTCTGGCGGCGCGGTTCGACGGATTGAGCCTGCGGGAGCGCGTCCTCTCGAGCGCCGCGGCGCTCGTGGTACTGATTGCCCTGTTCAATGTTCTCGTGTTCAAGCGACTCGAGATACGCAGAACACAACTCGCGCAGCAGTTGACGCAAATAGCTACGACCATCACTGATACGGCGGCTGCAGAGGACGGCTCCGATGCGACCGGCGCGACCTTGCAGCGCACGATCGCACTCGCCGCGCAGCTCAGCCAGGTTACCGCCCGCCTCAACTCCCGATCCGCCGGCCTGATTCCACCGCAACGAATGACGCAGGTGATCCACGACGTGTTGAGCCGGCAGCGGGGGGTGACGCTGATCAGCCTGCGAAGTCTTGCGCCTCATGCGCTGATCGACGGCGCAGACAGCCCGGCCGGTCCGAACGGCAAGGGCGCTGCGGCACAGCCTTCCGACTCCGTTTCGGACGCGTCGCAGACTGTGCCCTCCGCTGACTTCACCCACTCCTCCGAGGGTCCCTACGTCCACTCCGTCGAGATGGTCCTCCAGGGGAGTTATCTCGACGTGCTGACATACCTGCAGGTCCTCGAGGGCCTGCAATGGCACTTCTACTGGCAGAGCCTCACGCTGGATGCGACCCACTACCCGACCACCCGAGTGACCGTCAGGCTCGGCACCGTGAGCATGAGCCGCGACTGGATCGATCTATGAGCCGCAGATTCGCGATCACCGTATTGGGGCTGCTGTTCGCGTACACCGCGGCCGGCAGCGCACGCACTGAGTCTTTCACTGATCCGACCCGACCACCCACCCCGGGCGCCCATGTGCCCGGAAGCGGGCTGCAGCTCGAAGGAGTGCTTTGTCACGCCGGAGTCTTCGTGGCTATCGCGGACGACCGGCTCGTACATGTCGGCGACCGCCTCGACGGCGCGCTGATCCGAGACATCTCAGCCGCGGGCGTTCGCTACTCCCGTGGTACGCACGAGCGATTCGTATATGCGCCCGAACCGCGGCTCGAGGGCTGCGCGGGCGCCGTCTCGGCCTCGCAACCCGCCGGCGAGCCACTCTTCGGCGTGGATGTGATCGGTGCCCCCGCGAGCGTGTTCTTCGAGGGTCTCGTCGAGAACACTCCGTACAACATCCTCGTGCATCCCGACGTCACCAGCCGTGTCACCATATCTCTCAAGAAGGTGACGCTGCAGCAGCTGCTGGATGCGACACGAGACTTGTACGGTATCGACTACCGACGCACCGCCGCCGGTTATCTAATCCTGCCCGCCGCCCTGCAGACGCGCATCTTCCACATCAGCTACCTCGACGTGCGGCGCTATGGGGTATCCAACACTCTCATCAGCTCCGGACAGGTCACCCAGGGCAATTTCAACACCCAGTACGGCGGCGCCCAGACCGCTCAAACTCAGTCCCCGACTACCGCCACGGTCGGTAACGGCGATGACAAAGCGACGATCGACACGACAGGTACGTCGGTGATGACGCGCGACGACTCGGATTTCTGGGGTAACCTCGAAGCGAACCTGCACGCCATGATTGGCAACGGGCCCGGACGGAAAGTCATCATCGACCCGCAGTCCGGAATCATCGTGGTGCGCGCGCTGCCGGAACAGCTGGCCGAGGTGAACGACTATCTGCGCAGCACCGAGGCGACCGTCACGCGGCAGGTGCTGCTCGAGGCGAAGATCATCGAGGTGGACCTCGACCATGCCTACCAGGCGGGCATCAACTGGACCCAGGTCATGGCGCTGGGCGCGAGCCACTATTTGATCGGCCAGAGCAGCCCGCAGAACGGCTTCGGCACCGCCAACGCACTCACCCCCCCCGGCACCTCGCCGGTGACCGTGGGACCGGGGAATCCGATCACCAGCCTCACCACCAACCCTCTCGGCGGCGCGTTCACCCTGGCGGCTGATTTCACCAACTTCGACGCCTTCATTCAGCTTCTGAGCACCGAGGGCAATACCCATGTGCTGTCGAGCCCGCGGGTCGCCACACTCGACAACCAGAAGGCGATCATCAAGGCCGGGGTCGACCAATTCTACGTCACCGGTGTGCAGAGCAACACGGTGATCAGCGCCACCACGCCCACGATCTCGAACAACGTGAGCCTGACGCCTTTCTTCTCCGGCGTGGCCCTCGATGTGACGCCGCAGATCGGGGCCCACGGAGACGTGCTGCTGCACATCCACCCCATCGTCAGCGTGGTGACCACGCAGACCGTGACTCTCGAAATACAGGGCAGCGCTGACGTACTGCCCATGGCCCAGAGCTCCGTACGGGAATCCGACAGCATGGTACGGGCGCGCAGCGGCCAGGTCATCGTGATCGGCGGCCTGATGCAGGACACGGTGAACAAGCAGCAGTACAAGACTCCGCTCCTGGGCGACATTCCCGCAGTCGGCCGGCTCTTTCGCAGTGAGCAGGACACCAAGAGCAAGGTAGAGCTCGTGATTCTGTTACGGGCGATGGTGGTGAACGGCGGCGACTGGCCGAAGATCATCCAGGAGTCGCCCGCGATGGAAGGCAAGGCGCCGTGAGCGACCCGCCACGGCGCAAACGGGTTCGCGTCGGGGAGCTGCTGCTCGAGCAGAAGCTCATCAACGAGCACCAGCTGAAGACTGCGCTCGCCGAGCAGGCTCGCAGCGGCCGGCGGCTCGGCCGGGTGCTGACGGACCTCGGCATGGTGACCGAGCAGGCCTTTCACGAGGCGCTGGCCAAGCACCTGCGCATCCCCTTCATGGACCTGCGGCAGGTGCAGCTTGCACCCGACGCGGTACGGCTGCTGCCCGAAGCACAGGCCCGGCGCTCCCGGGGTCTGGTGTTGCAGGCGGACGAGGCCGGCGCCCTGGTCGCCATGGCGGATCCCACGGATCTCCTGGCCTACGACGAGCTCGCCGCCGCACTGAAGCGCCCGATCCGCCTCGCGCTGGTCAAGGAGGCGGATCTGCTGCGGACAATCGATGCCGTTTACCGGCGCACGGATGAAATCGCCTCGATCGCTCAGCAGGTGGGTGAGGAGCTGCGAGAAGCAGACATCGATATCGAGCGGCTGGCGGCTGAAGAAGGCTCGCCCGATGCTCCCATCATCCGGCTCATCCAGACTATGTTTCACGACGCGATGCAGGTTGGCGCATCGGACGTGCACATCGAGCCCGGCGACAGTGCCCTGCGCGTGCGTCAGCGTGTCGATGGTCATCTGCAGGAGCAGGTGATCGATGGCGGCCGCCGCGTGGCAGGCGCGCTCACGACACGCCTGAAGCTGATGGGCGGGCTCGACATCGCGGAGAAGCGTCTGCCTCAGGACGGACGATTTTCCGTAAAGATCAGCGGCAAGGCCATCGACGTCCGCCTGTCGACCATGCCCACCCAACACGGCGAGTCCGTCGTGATGCGGCTGCTCGACCAGTCTTCCAGTCTCATGAGCCTCGATAAGGTCGGGATGCCGCCGGCACTGCTCGAACGCTTTCGCCTGCTCATCGAACGCAGCGCGGGCATGGTGCTCGTGACGGGCCCCACGGGCAGCGGCAAGACCACGACCCTGTATTCAGCGCTGCAGCACCTGAATCAGCCGGATACCAAAATCATCACGGTCGAGGACCCGGTGGAATACCGCCTCGACCGCATCAATCAAGTGCAGGTCAACGCGAAAATCGGGTTGGATTTCGCCCGCGTGCTGCGCACGACGTTGCGGCAGGATCCCGACGTCATCCTGGTCGGCGAGATGCGCGATAGCGAAACCGTCGAGATCGGGCTGCGGGCGGCGATCACCGGCCATCTGGTCTTCTCGACTCTGCACACGATGAGCGCGGTCGCCACTGTGCATCGCCTGCTCGACATGGGAGCGCCGGGATACATGATCGCCGCGGCCGTCCATGCCATCGTCGCGCAGCGACTGTTGCGGCGCGTGTGCGAGAACTGCGCGCGTCCCGTACAGGCCGGGCCGCACGAAGCGGCGCTGCTCAAGGCGCGGTTCGGACCCGATACGGCTGCCGCCTCGTTTCGCGCCGGTTCCGGCTGCACGTATTGCAACCTGACCGGCTATCGCGGGCGCATCGCAGTGTACGAGTTGCTCGAGATCGATCGAACACTCACCGATGCGATTCAGCGCGGCGATCTCGGTCGGCTGGAAGAAGCCGCGCGCACGCGCGCCAATTTCGCGTCGTTGACGCGAGGCGCGCTTGACCTCGCGTTGCGCGGCGTTACGAGCGTCTCCGAAGCGCTGGGCGTAATCACCGGCGCTGACGCAGACGATGGCTCACCCACCACCGCGCGGACGGCCGATCCGCTGCTGGAGGAAGCTCTCCAGGCGGACGCGATGGGCGCGGGCAACTAGCGCGCCGCTTGTAACGTGATCCGCCGTGAGTCAGTACGTTTATAGCGGACGATCGGCCCGCGGCGAGCCGGTGAGCGGCAGCGTCGAGGGCGACTCCGAAGACGCGGTTGCCGCCCGCCTGCAGCAGGACGGCGTCACGCCGATCAGCATTGCAGCAAGCGCCGCGGTCTCGGTGGCCTCCGCGCCGCTCACGGAGCTTGCGCGCCGCATGGGCGTGGGAAAGCCCAAGACGGCGGACCTGGTGCTCTTCACGCGCCAGATGTACACCATCGTCAAGTCCGGCATTCCGCTGCTGCGTGGGCTGCGCGGGCTCGTCGGATCTACTCACAACATCGTGCTGCGGCAAGCTCTGGAGGATGTGCTGCGCGGCCTCGAGACCGGCCGGGATCTGGCGACGAGCTTCGGACGCCACCCGGAGATCTTCCCGGAGATCTATCTCGGCATCATCTCGGTCGGCGAGGCGACCGGTACGCTCGAGGCGGCATTCATGCGGCTCGGCGCGTATCTGAGCCAGGAGCGCGATCTGCAGGACCGGGTCAAGAGCGCCTTGCGCTATCCACTCATCGTCATCCTGACCATCGCCGCGGCAATCGGCGTCATCACCACTTTCGTGATTCCGCGCTTCGCGCCGCTCTTTCGCGCGTTGGGGAATGACATCCCCCTGCCCACGCGCATCATCATGGGCATATCCGAGATCGCTCGCCACGATTGGTACTGGGTGCTCGCCGTGGCGGCGGCTCTTTTCGGCACGGTGCGAGCCTACGTGCGCACCGCAAACGGACGGCTGCGGTGGCACGCGCTTCTCCTCCGTCTGCCGGTGATAGGGCCGCTGGCTCACCAGGCCATCCTGGCGCGCCTGAGCCGCACACTGTCCATTGCCGTCACTGCAGGCATGCCCATGCTCGAGACGCTCACCATCATCGCGCGCGTCTGCGGTAACGACTTCATGGGCCAGCGCATGCTGCGCCTGCGGGACCGGGTGGAGCGGGGCGAGCCGCTCAGCCGCGCCGCGGCCGGCGTCGGCATGTTTCCACCGCTGGTGCTGCAGATGATCGCCGTCGGCGAGGAAACCGGCGAGCTGCCGCAGCTGCTCGACGAGGTCGCGGGATTCTACGAGCGCGAGGTCGAGTTCGCCCTGAGCACGCTGACCTCGGCCATCGAGCCCATCCTGATCGTAGTGGTCGGCGCCATGGTGCTCATCCTCGCGCTCGGGGTCTTCCTGCCCATGTGGAACATGATCGCCAAGGCAGGCGCCGGCCACTGATTTGATGGCCACCTGCGGCGGCGGGGCACATCCGTGTGCCTGCCCGGATAGGCCGCCCGTGAGGCAGATCACACCCGGTGCAATCGTCTATGACTCAATTCACAGTTTATTGCCTGTTTTCAACAGGTTGCGCCGGCAACACCTATCATGACATCCATATGACCCTGTCCTGTCCTCCTGCGGAGTCAAGTTCATGAACCGTTTCACACAGCGCGGCTTTACGCTCATCGAGCTGGTCGTCGTGATCGTCATCCTCGGAATTCTCGCGGCCTTCGCCGTGCCGCGGTTCATGGGAATGGAAGGGCAGGCGCGGGTCGCCGCGGTGAAGGCGATCGGGGGCAGCATGGCGAGCGCGGGCGCGATGGCACACGGCATCTGGGAGGCAACCGCCAGCCCCGCCAGCCCGCTCACAATCGAAGGGCAGTCGATCACTTTTGTCAACACCTACCCGAACGCCGCCAGCATCGGCCTCCTGCTGGATCAGAGCACCGCATCCGGATATTCGAATCCGGCAAACGGAGAGTTCGTGCCGAATGGAGCGACGGCTGCCGGGAACTGCCACGCCAGATACGCCAATGCGACGGCTGTTGTAACGGGCGGGCAGACACAAATCATTGCGCCGGTCGTGGCCCTGGTAACTACCAACTGTAATTAGAACCAGGCCACCAGCCCAGGCTTGCGGGGCAGCGCGAGAGGTCGAGCCATGCGGCGCGAAGACTCGACCAGGGGCTTCACGCTGTTAGAGATGTGCTGCGTGCTGGTGATCGCGGGCATCCTGGCCGCGGTGGCCGGTCCTAAATTCCTCGACACACCCGCGTTCGACGTGCGGGGCTACGCCGACGAGCTGGCCTCCGCCATCAGGGCTTCCGAATCCGCCGCCGCGGCGAGCGGCTGCGAAGTGCAGCTCGCCATCAGGCCCGGCACGGGCTACAGCGCCGAGCTGCCCGCTACGGGCGCGACTTGCTCCGGCCCATTCACTGTCGCGGTGTCGCAGGTCGATGGCACCGCCTTGGCCGGAACACCGCCGTCGGACGCGGATATATCGGCGGCAATCGTCCTCGATTTCAACTCGAATGGCTCGATCGCCGGTCCCCCGCCTGTCGCGAATCCCAGCATCACCGTAGTCGGCTCGCCATCCGGCGGGACGCCGCCGCTTACCCTTCAGATTGATGCGCTCAGCGGCTTCGTGACGGTACCCTGAGCAGACGCCATGTCATCGCCAGCACGCTGCCGTGGCGTCACGTTGGTCGAGCTGATCGTGACCATCGTCGTGATCGCCGCTGCGGTCTTCGGGGTGATTGCCCTGACATCGGCGACCGCCACGCGCAGTGCCGACACCATGCTGCAAGTCCAGGCAGTGGTGATCGGCGAGTCCTATCTGAACGAGATCCTGCAGAAGCCCTTCGGATCTGACTGCGGCCCCTGTACGCGGCTGCATATGGACAAGGTCGCCGACTACAACGGCCTCCTGGATGTCGGCGTGCAGGATGCGACCGGCACCGCGGTGACGAATCTCAACAGTTACACCGTGCAGGTGAGTGTCGTCAACAGCGCCCTGGGCACGGCGCCCCAGGTACCCGCCCTACAATCCGAGCTGGTTACGGTCACCGTGACCTCGCCCAACGGCCGCAGCATTGCGCTCAGCGGTTACCGGACGCTGTACCCATGAGCCGCCGATGTCCTCGAGCCGCAGGCTTCACGCTGATCGAGCTCGTCGTGGTGATCGTCCTGACGGCGATCGTGGCCTCCTTCATGGTGTTGTTTCTCGACGCGCCGATGCAATCGTATTTCGCGCAGACGCGCCGCTCGGATCTGGTCGATTCTGCGAACCGGATCACCGGCGCCGTCACCGCCGACGTTCGCATCGCGCTCCCGAACAGCGTGCGGGTCAATCCTGCCCATACGGCGCTGGAATTGCTCGCCACGGCTGGAATGGCGCGGTACTACGACCTGGGAGACAAGGGCACTGCGCCGCCGCCGCCGGCCGGGGTGGAGTTGACCATCGGTAGCACCGTAACAGCACCGTTCGGTACCCTCGATTCCTTCGGCTCCCAAACTGTCCCATACCATCCATCGTTTCTTTCCATCGGAAACCTCGGAGCTCCGGGCTACGACGCTTACAACGGCGCACCTGAGGTTATGACGGGTACGGGCACTCACGTCACCGTGAACCCTAACCCCGGGCCACCGTTCGTAACCGGGGAGAATCAGGTGACGTTCACGGGCACAGTGATGACTTTCCAGGCAGCGGGCGCACCGGCCACGCAGCCGTCGGTTCACAACGCCTACCTGGTATCTGGCCCGGTGAGCTACGTCTGCAATCCGAATCCAGGAAATCCGGCGGCGGGAACCGTCATGCGGTATTCGGGTTATGCGGTCAGCCCCGCCCAGCCCGTGCCGCCGGTAGGTGGCAGCAGCGCGCTGATCGCGCATGACGTCTCCGCATGTACGATTTCCCTCGTTGCCGCCCCTGGAGGCTACGCGTATGGCCAGCTCGCCATTCTCAGGGTCACCCTCGCGAGCAATGGCGAGGCGCTGCAGGTGTTCTTCGAGGTTGCCACGGAGTATGCCGAATGAGCCGGCACTCCGAAGCGCCGCCCGGCCGCACGTCGCGACAGGACGGTTTCTCTCTGGTCATGGTGATTTTTCTCATCGTCGTCCTCGCGGCGCTCGCCGCTTTCGCGGTGCAGATCGCCATGGCGCAATATCAGGCGGCGAACGTGGAGCTGCTCGAGGCTCGTGCCCAAGCCGCCGCCAATGCCGGGCTCGAGTGGGGAGCCAACCTGACACTGCATTCCCCGGTCTTCTGCGCCGGCGTGGCTCCCGCCAGCAAAACCTTCACCCTGACTCAGGGGGCGCTCAAGGGATTCGTGGTGACCGTGGCCTGCACCCCGACGCAGCATCAGGTCTATTCCGTCAGCGCCGGGATCCTGCAAACCTATACGGTCTTCGCGCTCGCATCCACGGCCTCTTCCGGTACCTACGGCGGCCCTGACTACGTGGCGCGCACTGTGACGCGCAACGTAACAGACGCCCCGCCCTAACCGAGCGCTTCCTTCAGATCCCCGATCAGATCCTGCGCGTCCTCGATGCCGACCGACAGCCGGATGAGCCCATCGCCGATGCCGAGCTCGGCGCGCTTCGCCGCGGGCAGCGAGGCATGCGTCATGAGAGCGGGATGCTCGATCAGGCTCTCCACGCCGCCCAGACTCTCGGCCAGGGTGAAGAGATGGCAGCGCTCGAGCATCCGCCGCGCGTCAGCGAGAGACCCGCGCAACACTGCAGTCACGATCCCGCCGTAGCCGCCGGTCATCTGCCGCCGCGCGAGCGCATGCTGGGGATGGCTCGGCAGGCCGGGGTAATACACTCGCTCGACCTTGGGATGGCTCGCCATGAATTGGGCGATGGCAAGGGCGTTGGCACAGTGCCGCTCCATGCGCAGGGCCAGCGTCTTGATGCCGCGCAACGTCAGGAATGAGTCGAACGGCCCCGCGACGCCGCCCACCGCGTTCTGCAGGTAGCCCAGGCGCTCCGCCAGCGGACCGTCCGCGCGAACGATGGCCGCTCCGCCCACACAGTCGGAATGACCGTTCAGATATTTCGTGGTCGAATGCACCACGATATCGAAGCCATGTCCGAGCGGCTGCTGCACGAAGGGTGTGGCGAAAGTGTTGTCGCAGACGCTGATCAGCCCCTTGGAGCGAGCAATCGCCGCCACGGCCGGCAGATCGACCAGCTGCAGCAACGGATTGCTGGGAGTCTCCACCCAGACGAGGCGGGTGTTGGGTCGGATTGCCGCCTCCAGCGCCTCGGGCCGGGTCAAATCGACGAACGACGCTTCGTGGCCTGCGGAGCGCTTGCGCACGTTCTCGAACAGGCGGTAGGTGCCGCCGTAGAGATCATGCATCGCGATGATGTGCGAGCCGGCATCGAGCAGCTCCAGGACGGTGGCGCTGGCGGCCATGCCGCTCGCGAACGCAAACCCCGCGCCGCCGCCCTCCAGGTTGCAGAGCGCGGCCTGCAGCGCATCGCGTGTGGGGTTGCGGGAGCGCGAGTAATCGTAGCCCTTGTGCACGCCCGGGCTCGACTGCACGTACGTCGAGGTGGCGTAGATGGGCGGCATCACGGCGCCTGTCAGCGGATCGGGATGCTGCCCCCCGTGAATGGCGCGGGTGGCGAAATGCAGTTGCTTGTCGGTCATCAGGTCCTCACGTTCTGCGGCGCAGCCAGTTGAGCAGGTCGATGCGGGTGACCAGCCCCATGAACTCGCTGCCGTTCATCACGATCGCCACCATGCCGCGCTTGAAAATCTCCATCAGCTGCTGCACGGGGGCATCCACCGGCACGGTGACCAGATGACTCACCATGGCGGCGGTGACCGGCTCGTTGAAGTGCTTGGGATTGGCGAACACCTCGAGCAGGATGTCCTCCTCGTCGACGATGCCGATGATGCGCCCGTTCTGCATCACGGGCACTTGCGAGACATCGTAGAGCTTCATGCGCCGGTACGCGGCCATGACGGGCTCGGTTGCGTTCACCGTCACCGCCGCATGCTCCCAGTGACGCCGTGCGATGAGGTCCCGCAGATCACCGAAGCGCTCGCGCTCGAGGAAGCCCTGATCCAACATCCAGTAATCGTTGTAGACCTTGGACAGATATTTGTTGCCGCTATCGCATACGAAGGTGACCACGCGTTTCGGCCGTGTCTGCTCGCGGCAGTAGCGCAGGGCCGCTGCGATCAGCGTGCCGCTGGAGGTTCCCGCGATGATGCCCTCCTTCGCCAGAAGCTCGCGGCAGGTCTTGAAGGACTCTGCATCGGAGATGGTATAGGCCGACCTGACACGGCCGAGGTCCGCGACCGGCGGTACGTAGTCCCCGCCGATGCCTTCGACGAGCCAGCTGCCATGCTCCTGCGGCATCTTGCCGGTCTTGACATACGTGGCCAGTACCGACCCCAGGGGATCGGCCAACACGATCTCTGCATTGGGCGCCGTGCGCGCGAAATATCGCGAGATTCCGCTGATGGTGCCGCCGGTCCCGACACCACAGACGATGGCGTCGAGGTTGTGATCCATCTGCTCCCAGATCTCCGGCGCCGTGGTCTCCTCATGCGCGCGCGGATTGGCAGGGTTGCCGAACTGGTTGACCAGGAAGGAATTGGGCGTCTCGCGCGCCAGGCGCTCTGCCAGGTCGCGATAGTATTCCGGGTGGCCCTTGCTGACGTCGGAGCGGGTGAGCACCACTTCCGCGCCCATGGCCTTGAGGTGGAAGATCTTCTCCTGGCTCATCTTGTCAGGAATGACGAGCAGCAGCCGATAACCCTTCTGCGCCGCAACCAGCGCAAGGCCGATGCCGGTGTTGCCCGCCGTCGCCTCGATCAGCGTGCCGCCGGGCGGCAGCCGGCCGTCGCGCTCGGCCGCCTCGATGAGGTAAAGACCGATGCGGTCCTTGATCGAGCCGCCGGGATTCTGGTTCTCGAGCTTGAGAAAAAGCCGGCATGGCCCGGTGTCGAGGCGCGTGACGGCGACGAGCGGCGTATGGCCGATCGCCTGCAGGATATTGCTGTACGACTGCGGCGACATGGTATTCCTGCTTGTGCATTGGCTCAAAGTCGGCTGCAGCGCTTTGAGCGGCAACGGTATGTACTGCGTCCGGCCCGCGGTCCAAAGGCGGCTTTGGCCCGCTGATGGGCTTGCTTTCGGCCGGCGCCCTGATTGTACGCCAGTGGTCTGCGAGGCTATCCAGTGATTGTCGGCTGCAGCTACTGTATCGCTTGCGCGTGCCCTTGCGCATCGCCGCGCAGCCCATATTTAAGGTAAAATCGGCGCATCCGCGAGCGGTTCCCGCTCGCCGTTGCCCTCCCTTTCCGCCCTTTCCCCGAGACGCCATGTCGACACCGGTGACGGAATGACCGACGCCCCTCATGATTCGATTCTCGTGCGCGGCGCGCGCCAGAACAATCTGAAGAATCTCGACCTCGACGTGCCGCTCAACGAGCTCGTCGTGGTAACGGGCGTGTCAGGCTCCGGCAAGTCCTCGCTCGTCTTCGACACGCTGTACGCGGAAGGCCAGCGGCGTTACGTGGAGACTTTCTCGCCCTACGCGCGGCAATTTCTCGACCGCATGGACAAGCCGCAGGTGGATTCGATAGCGGGCATCCCTCCGGCCATCGCCATCGATCAAACCAACCCGGTGCGCACATCGCGTTCGACCGTGGGCACCATGACGGAGCTCAACGATCACCTGAAGTTGTTGTTTGCGCGCGCGGGGACGCTCTATTGCGAGTGCTGCGGCCGCCCGGTTCGGCGTGACACCGCCGACAGTATTTACACTGACTTGCGGGAGCGTGCGCAAGCCTGGGGCGCAGCGCGCGAGGCCGGGGGCGATCCGCGACTGCTGCTCACCTTTCCGGTGCCCGTGCCCGACAGCTTCCAGGAGGCAGAGGTCCGTGCACTGCTCGAGAAGCAAGGCTACACGAGGCTTTTCGAGGGGAGCGACGGATCTTCCGCCGCCGAGGCTCGCCGGGCGCAGGCTGCCGGCGCAGCGGTTGATTCGCGGCCGACCCCTGCGAAGCGCGGCGCGCGCGCCAGGCGGGCCCAATCGGCGCGCTCCGCGGCCCGCAGCGCAAAGGTGCTGGAGGTGGTGCAGGATCGCTTCCGCGCCGGCCAGGCGGAGCGCGGCCGCGTGCTCGAGTCGCTCGAGAGCGCGTTGCGTGTCGGCCGCGGCCGCGTCAACGTGCGGGTCGTTGACGACAGTGACCCGCCGCGGCCGCTCGCCACCTGGCGCTATTCGAGCGCCCTGCACTGCGCGGAGTGCGACCGCTCCTACCAGGAACCGACGCCCAGCCTCTTCTCATTCAACTCGCCTGTCGGTGCATGCGATACCTGCCGCGGGTTCGGCCGAACCATAGGCATCGATTACGGCCTCGTGATTCCTGATGAGACGCGCTCATTGCGCAACGGTGCCGTGAAGCCCTGGCAGACCAAGTCATACGTGGAGTGCCAGCAAGACATGGAGAAGTTCGCGAAGAAGCGCGGCATCCCGCTCGATGTCCCCTGGCGCGAGTTGAAATCCGAGCACCGGCGGTGGGTCGTCGAGGGCGAAGGCGACTGGAGCAAGGCCGTCTGGTACGGCGCCAGGCGCTTCTTCGCGTGGCTCGAGGGCCGTTCCTACAAGATGCACGTGCGGGTTCTCCTGTCACGCTACCGCGCCTATACGCCCTGCGAAGCCTGCGGCGGCGCACGGCTGAAGACACAGGGACTGCTGTGGCGGGTGGGCGACCGCGCGCTCGCCGATGCCGCGCTGGGCACTGCCGCGCGCTTTCAGCCGCGAGGCGTCGCATGGACCGAAGAGGTGCTGCAAAGCCTCCCCGGATTGTCCATCCATGACCTGATGCTGATGCCCGTGGAGCGCGCCTGTGACTTCTTCCGCCGGCTGCAGTTGCCGCGGCCGCTCGATGAGGCGACGGATCTGCTGCTCGGGGAGATCCGCGGCCGCTTCGGCTACCTCGCTGACGTCGGGCTCGGTTACCTGACGCTCGATCGCCAGTCGCGCACGCTCTCCGGCGGCGAAGTGCAGCGGATCAATCTGACGACCGCGCTCGGCACTTCGCTCGTCAACACGCTTTTCGTCCTGGACGAGCCGTCGATCGGCCTGCACCCGCGCGACATGCAGCGGGTCATCCGGGTGATGAAGCGATTGCGCGACGCCGGCAACTCGCTGCTCGTCGTGGAACACGATCCGCAGATCATGCTGGAGGCGGACCGCATCCTCGACATGGGCCCGGGCGCGGGGGAGCGCGGCGGCGCAATCGTGTTCTTCGGCTCCCCGCGCGAGATCCGCCGCGACGCCCGCTCACTCACGGGGGAGTATCTCAGTGGCAAGCGGCAGGTCGGTGGCGCACGCGGTCGCGATACCGGCCTCACCGCCTCCCGCGGCGAGGTGGTAGCAGAAGCCCGCTCCAACCGCTGGCTCGAGTTGCGCGGCGCCCGCCAACACAACCTCAAGGACGTCGATGTCCGGATACCGCTCAAGCGCCTGGTCTGCGTCACCGGTGTTTCCGGCTCCGGCAAGTCCACCCTCATCGAGGATGTGCTCTACCCGGCTCTCCTCAAGTATCACGGCAAGCCGACCGAGGCCCCCGGACCGTTCTCGGGGCTTGCCGGCGCGGAGCTGATCGACGATGTCGTCATGGTCGATCAGACTCCCATCGGCCGGACCACCCGTTCCAACCCGGCAAGCTACGTCGGCGCCTTCGATGCCATCCGCAACCTCTTCGCGGCGGAGCCCGCCGCGCAGGAGCGCAAGTACACGGCGGGCACCTTCAGCTTCAACTCCGGCAACGGGCGCTGTCCGACCTGCAACGGCAATGGCTTCGAGCACGTCGAGATGCAGTTCCTCTCCGACGTCTATCTGCGCTGCCCCGACTGCAACGGCCGCCGCTATCGCGATGAGGTGCTGGAGATCAAGCGCGAAGGGACGAACGGACGCCGGGCCAGCATTGCAGATGTCCTGCAGATGACGGTCACCGAGGCACTCGAGTTCTTCCGCGACTCGCGCGAGGTCGCCGCGCGCCTCGCGCCCCTCTCGGATGTGGGCCTGGAGTACGTGACGCTCGGGCAGCCGGTGCCCACTTTATCGGGCGGCGAGGCGCAGCGGCTGAAGCTGGCCGGACATCTCGCCGAGGCCGGCTCGGTGCTGTCGAGCACCACGCACAAGGGCAAGCTCTTCCTCTTCGACGAGCCGACCACGGGGCTGCATTTCCAGGACGTGGCGAAGCTCCTCACGGCGTTTCGCAAGCTGCTCGCCGCGGGACATTCGCTGCTCGTCATCGAGCACAACCTCGATGTGATCCGCGCCGCAGACTGGATCATCGATCTCGGTCCCGAGGGCGGCGAGCGCGGCGGGCGCCTCATCTGTGCGGGTACGGCGGACGAAGTGCGCGCCCACCCGGATTCGCACACCGGGCGAGCGCTCGCGGATTACGAGCGGGCCATTTCGGGCGGCGAGCCGATGCCGCTCGCGCCCGCGCCGCCCGCTGCGGTCAACGAGCCCGAGGCGGCCTTCGGGTCACCCGCCAAGAGCGGCAACGGCCGCGCCCGAAATGCGGTAGTCATCCACAACGCGCGCGAGCACAACCTCAAGAGCATCGACGTACAGATCCCGAGGGACCGGCTCACGGTCATCACCGGCGTGTCGGGCTCCGGCAAGTCGACACTGGCCTTCGACATCCTCTTCAACGAAGGCCAGCGCCGCTATCTCGAATCGCTCAACGCCTATGCGCGCCAGTTCGTCCAGCCCGCCGCCCGGCCGGATGTGGACGCGATATTCGGGATTCCGCCGACGGTCGCCATCGAGCAGCGCACCAGCCGCGGCGGCCGCAAGAGCACCGTTGCCACGCTGACGGAGATCTATCATTTCCTGCGGCTCCTCTACGTGAAGCTGGGCACCCAGTACTGCCCCGATTGCGAGCTCGCGATCGAATCGCAGAGCGCCGCCTCGATCGCCGCGCGGCTGCTGCGCGAGCACCGGGGCTCGCGCATCGCGCTGCTCGCTCCTCTGGTCATGGCGCGCAAGGGCTACTACACGGATCTGGCGAAATGGGCGGCGAAGAAGGGTTTCAAGACCCTTCGCGTGGACGGGGCCCATCTCTCCACGGCGCAATGGCCACGGCTGTCGCGCTTCAAGGAACACACGATCGAGCTCCCTGTCGCGGAAATCGACGTCGGGGCGAAGACCGATACCGCCCTGCATCAGGCGCTCGCCCGCGCGCTCGACTTCGGCAAGGGGCTGGTTCATGTGTTGGGTCCAAAGTCGGAGCGGCCGACGGTCTTCTCGACCAAGCGAGCCTGTCCTTCCTGCGGGCGCAGCTTCGCCGAGCTCGACCCGCGCCTCTTCTCCTACAACTCCAAGCACGGGTGGTGCGAGAGCTGTTCCGGGACCGGCCTGGAGCTGCCCGCTACGGACGATGAATCGGCAGGCGCTGAGACGGACGGCGACGGCCTGGGCGATGAGGCGCCGCAGACCTGCGGCAGCTGCGCCGGCAAGCGGCTGAATCCCGTCGCGCTGAACGTGCGCTTCCGCGAGCGGTCCATCGCGGATCTCGCGGCCGACTCGGTCGCGCAGGCGGCGGAGTTCTTCCGGCGGCTGAAGCTCGCGCCGCGGGAGCAACAGATCGCACGCGACCTGCTCGCGGAGATCCGCGCGCGCCTGAAATTCCTCCACCGGGTGGGTCTTGGCTACCTGCAGCTCGATCGCTCCGCACCCACGCTCTCCGGCGGCGAGGCGCAGCGCATCCGCCTGGCCGCGCAGCTCGGCTCCAACCTGCAGGGAGTGTGTTACGTCCTCGATGAGCCGACGATCGGCCTGCACCCGCGCGACAATGCGGTCCTGCTCGACTCGCTCGCCGAGCTCTCGCGTCATCGCAACACGCTCGTCGTCGTCGAGCACGACGAGGAGACCATTCGCCGCGCCGACCACGTGCTCGATCTCGGCCCCGGCGCGGGGGTGCTCGGCGGCGAAGTGGTGGGCGAAGGTACCGTGCAGGATCTCATCGACAACGCACGCTCGACCACCGGCCGCTTTCTGCGGCAGCCGCTGCAGCACCCCGCGCAGCCCTATCGCCCGGTGATCGCGCGCACCCCTCATCTGAAGCTCGAGCGCGTATCGCTGCACAACGTCAGGGGCGCCGACGTGCGCATTCCGCTCGGCAGGCTGGTGGTGATCACGGGCGTCTCCGGCTCCGGGAAGTCGACCGTGGCGCGCGATGTGCTCTACGCCAACCTGCGCCGCCTGCTCGGCGACGCCGGCCGAGGCAGTTTCAACGGAGCACGGCCGCGGCGCCGTGCGAGCGGGCCGCAGCTCATCGGCTGTGCCGGCATGCGTGGACTGGAGCAGGTCGACCGCGTGCTGGAGGTCGATCAGACGCCGATCGGCAAGACGCCGCGCTCCTGCCCCGCCACTTACATCGGGCTGTGGGACGATATCCGGCGCGTCTACGCCGCGACCACCGAGGCGCGGCTGCGGGGCTACACCGCGAGCCGCTTCTCCTTCAACACCGCGGGCGGCCGCTGCGAGGTTTGTGAGGGCCAGGGCGTCAAGACCATCGAGATGAGCTTCCTGCCGGACGTGAAGGTGCTCTGCGATGTCTGCGGCGGGCGGCGGTTCAACACCGAGACGCTGTCGGTCCTCTGGCGCGAGAAGAGCATCGGTGATGTTCTCGCGATGGATGTGGACGAGGCGGTCGGGTTCTTCCGCGCGCACTCGCGCGTTCACCATGCGCTGAAGCTGCTCCAGGACGTCGGGCTCGGCTATCTCACCCTCGGCCAGCAGAGCCCGACGCTCTCCGGCGGCGAGGCACAGCGTATCAAGCTCGTGGCGGAGCTCTCCAAGGTGCGCACGGAGGGCGGCGAGGGGGATAGGCCCGCGGCAGGCGTGCGGCGAGGCGCGAGGCACACCTTGTACGTGCTCGACGAGCCGACCGTGGGCCTGCACATGGCAGACGTCGAGAAGCTCATCCACGTGCTGCACCGGCTGGTCGCAGCCGGTAATACCGCTGTCGTGGTGGAGCACAACCTAGATGTCATGGCGGAGGCGGACTGGATCGTGGACATGGGTCCGGAGGCCGGCGAGGGCGGCGGCCGCGTCATCGCGCAGGGCGCCCCCGCGGAAGTGGCACGGCGCAAGCGCGAATCCCACACCGGCCGGGCTCTGGAGGCGTTTCTCAAGGGGCGTATTGCTTGATGGCGCGAAGTCGCCTGAGGGCGGTTGCCAGGCGCGTCCTGCGCCTGGCCCTACGACCGGCTGCCGCCGTGCAAAATCGCTCCGAGCGATCCTGTCGGGCAGCCAGCCTTCTGACGGCATCGATCCCGCGGCCCAGGGAGCGGCCCCGGACCGGTGAGTGACTTGCTGTTTGAAAGGCGCATAATCTCACGCCGTGCCATCCTCAAGCGCCGTCGAGCTCCTCTGCTGGAAGTGCGGCGCCTCGCTCGCCGCGCTGACGCTGCCGCTGCGCCGGCTCGAGGAATGCCCGAAGTGTCGGTCCGAGCTGCACGTGTGCCGCATGTGCGTCGATTACGACACGAGTGTCGCCAAGCACTGCCGCGAGCCCATCGCGGAGGAAGTCCGCGACAAGACGCGGGCCAACTTCTGTGATTTCTTCAAGCCGCGGCCGGCCGCCTACATTGCCCCCAACTCCGCGGAAGTCGATCGCGCGCGCTCCGAGCTGGAGAAGCTCTTCGGCAAGTAGCTCAAAAGCAAATCACTGAGCCGCCCAGGCCGCTCCGTGGGCCGCGAGGCCGAGTCCCGCAAGAGGGGTGGCCGCGCAAAATCGCCGAGAGCGATTTGCGCCAGCGACAAGGCGTCAGGTCTTCCTGACGCGCTCGCTCAGCCGCTCCAGCAATCGGGAGAACGGCGTGTTCTTCTGCACTTCGACGCGCAGATGCCGGACGCCCGTGTCGCTCGCCGTATCAGTATTGGCGCCATCGATCGCGAGCTCGTTCGCGCCGAGGATCTCGAGCGTTTCTTCCAGCGTCTGCGGAGTTCGGCGCTCGCGCGCGCCAACCTTGCCGCCGTCCCTGCCGCTGTCCTTACCGGGGTTGCGGGTCGCCGACGCAGGCTGTCTTGCAGGGGGCTGTGCAGCGGATGGCACTGCAGGTTGTGCGGCAGAACCTTGTGCAGCAGACGGCGGCGTAGCCGGCGCCGCAGCGCCCGCCGCGTCGTCAGAATCGATCAGCTTGAACTCGTTGTCATCGCTTCCGCGCCGTTTGCGGGGAGCGCCGACACCGCTAAACCGCTGGTTGTCCTCGGTGGCACGATCGCGCTCCTGCGGACTCACCGGCACCACGGCGACCGACGCGAACTCCGAGCGCACGTAGTACGCGACCTGCTTAGCCGAGATCGCGTCGTTGAAGAAGCCGAGACGCAGCCCATACCACTTGCGTCCTTCACGGCTGCCCTCGACGGAGTAGAGGGTGTAGGCACTGAAGATCGCGAGCGGGGGCACCTTGTCGAGCGCCACCGGCTGGACCGACCATTGCAGCTGCACGGCGAAGGAAACCGCTTCATTGTGGGAAACGGCTTCCTTCAGTGCGCGACGGGTACCGGTGTCATCGGGCTTGAGCAGTGAGATGCCAGACTCAGCGCCGGCGTCGCCCGGCATCGGGGATTGCGGCTTGCCGACATCGTCTTCCTCTCGGCGCGTCTCGAGAAATCGCAACACCTGGGTGTCGGTGAGCGAGCTGTCATCGGCGGTGTCGGTACGACCGAGCGGCACGGCCATGAGGCGCGTCTCGCCGGTGAGATCCTGGGGCGCATCCAGTGCCGCCAGCACTTCCTTCACGTTGGAATCGGCAAAGATCGGCTTCTTGGGCGACTGGGGCGACTGGGGCGACTGGCGGGCGGCATGCAATGCGGTCTGCGGTGCCGCTTTTGCAGCCATCGGTGCCGCGGCCGGCCTTGCTTGCGCAGCGGGCGCGGGCGTCTTCGGCGCTGCCGGTCTGCTTGCTGCAGCCTTGCCCACCTGGGTCGGGACGCTGGCCGAGAGGGTGCCGGGGCGAGGCTGCTGTGCGGGTCGGGATACGGGCGCGGGACGTGCCGCGGCCGTGGCCCGCGACGACATCGGCGTTTGTGCCGCAGCGCGCGCTGGGGCTGGAGCGACACGCTGGGCCGGGACGCCTGCCCCAAGGCGTTTTGCAAACGACTGCGGCGCGGCCTTCGCGGGCTGCGGTACGACCGTCCGCGCAACGCCAGCCGCAGGTGCCGACGGCCGGACGCCAGCAGCTGCGGCCGCGGGTGGATGAAGCGTGGGAACCAATGTGGGGACTTTGGGAGGGCCAGCGGCGCGTGGCTCACTCCGGCTCGCGACGGAGGCTGCGGGGGGTGTTGAAACTGACGCGGCGACAGCCGTGGTGTGCTGCGGGCCGAGCGCGTGCCGGGCCTGCGCCGCGGCAGCTTCCGCCGCGCGGGCACGCAGCTTCTTGCCCGGCGCCTCGCCAGCCCACGCGCCAGGATAGATTTCCCGCACCACGTTCAACCATTCCTCGGCCTCCGCCTGGGTCTCGAAGAATCCCATGTGGAGGCGGAAACGCTCGCGCCCCTCCTCGAAACGGCGGCTCACGAAAAAGGTGAAGCGCTTGAGCTCGGGAAGATCGGTCTGCGCGAGCGCCATCGGCGTGGTCGACGAGCACAAATTGAGCACGAACGGCCCTGCCTCTGCGGCAGGCGCCGCCGGATGGTCTGCATCCTCGGCGGACGCTAGATTTGCCGTTGGTGTCATAAATTCCCCGGACAGTCCAACAGCCACAGGCGATAGGACGCGGCTTCGAGATGCCGATGGGGAATGCGATCGATCGCGGATACGCGATCGTGGCAGCCCCGCCGTCATAGGAACGTCCTTTAGACCGGTGGCTTTGCGTCCCCGCCTTTCGACAGGTTTGCCCTTGTCACGCCGCCAAGTGTCGAAGCCTGACGCTACGGAGTCAAGGTCCGCGAGTGTGGTACGGCTCTCAATCACTGCGGTTGTTGCCGCACGGAAATAGCTGCGTTCCCGCTTATGTAGAGCGCACGTGCGATATGTAAAGGACTTGCAATGAAATAGTGGGGTAGAGGTGCGCTCGCTCGCGCTCTCCGAGCGCTAAGAGGTCGCCGGCACCAGGACGGGGGGCCGGCGGGGCCGCAGTTGCGCGAGCGCGCAAATCCCCTCGTAGGCATAGCGCTGTGGACCGCGGCGGCCCGACCGCAGGGTCCCGAGCATCGCTGCTGCGGCGGTCGCGACGGGAATGCCGCGGTGCACCGTGCGCGGACCGACGAGAAACGGGTTCACGAGCGGCATGATGGCTCGCCTCACCAGGTCGGTAGCCCGCATCTCGCGCGGCCAGCCGAGGACGATGCCGGGCTGCAGGATATCGAGCGCGCCGAAGCCGAGGCCGGTCAGCGTCTGCTCGAGCTCGCCCTTGGCGCGCAAATAGCCGCGTTTCGCTGCGACATCCGCCCCCCATGCGGAAAAGACCACGAAGCGCGCCGCACCCGCGGCTTTCGCTGCGCGTGCAAAGGCCAGCGTGTAGCCGAGATCGACTCGTCGAATCGCCTCGTCTGCGTCGCGCTCACCAGGGCGCGCGCCGAGACAACAGAATGCCACCTGACATTTCAACCCCGCCAACTGCCGCTCCAGATGATCGAATTGAACGATCCGGTTCGCGAGGCGTGGGTGCTCTCGCCCCAAAGGACGGCGCGTCACGGCGAGCACGCGAGCGAGCTCGGGCGCATTGAGCAAAGCATCGAGGACGCGTGTACCCACGAAGCCGCTCGCGCCGGCAAGCAGCGCTACGACAGGTTCGCTATCGGCCATTGGAGCGTATTAGCGCCCCCGCACGGGACACACAAGCTCCCGCCCCGGCTTCATTCCAACTTCGTGAATTCGATCACGGACTACATCGGCGAATTGTGAGGCCAGGCACAGGGAAGTGCCCCGCCGCCGCAGGTGGCGGGCGTTGAGCAAAAAACCACGCTTTTTTGCTCAACGCGCGCTGGTCCGGACAGGATGCCCGGATCCAGCGCCATCAAATGGGTTCGGAGCAGCTCACGGTGATGGTGACGCTCTGCTGGCCGGGCTCCACGGTGAACTCCTGGTGCACCGCGCGATACCCATCGCGCGTGCCGATGACGGTGTAAGTCCCGGGCTTCAGCCGTATCTCCCTGCGTCCGAAGGTCCCGAACACGCCGATGCTCGGAATGCTCACCTGCGTGGCGTTGTCGGAAATCATGTTGAGCAATACCGGCCGATTGAGCTGCGGCAGCAGTTGCTCGAGTTGCTCGATCTGGGTTTGCAGGACGGGGCCGGCGGGCTCCTGTTCGCGTGCCTGATGCAGGAGCGTCACGGCCTCGTCCCGCACGGCGGGGTAGGTAAGGCGATCCGGATGAGCGAGGATCTGCTCCAGCGAATTACCCAGCTCCACCCGCGCCTGGTCCCGCGCCTTGCCGCGTTTGGCGAATTCGAGCGACGGATCCAGGCGCAACGCGCTCTCGTATACGGGGATCGCCTGGCTCCAATGTTCCTGCCCCTCCAGGGCCTGTGCCTGCTGGCGCAGCGTCGCGATCTGGCTCGCCTGCATCGCCAGGCTGACGCGCTGCAGTCCCTCGGTTGCCTCCTTGCCCTGCGGCCGGAAGTCGAGCGCCTGTTGGAAATCCGTCTGCGCTTCGGGAAGCCGCCCGGCGCCGAGCGCGGCGAAGCCCGCGCCCACCGAGCGCGCGTAGTTGTCGTCGCCGAAAGCGGCGTTGGCGCGTGCCAGCCCCTGTTTCGCCGCAGCGTTGTTGGGATCAAGCGCGAGCGCTTGGCTGAAGTCCTGCGCCGCGCGCGAATAGTTGCGGGCCGATTCCGCCTTCTGCGCATCGCCGAGCAGCGGCAGTACGCCGCTCAGGAGATGTGCGCGCCGCGCACCTTCCATGGCCCGCCGACTGTTGGAATCGATGCGCCGCGCGAGAGCGTAGTCCTGGCTCGCCACCTCCTGGTGGCCGGCCGCCAGTGCCGCGTCTCCCGCTTTCAGTTCCTGCGCCAGCGCAGCAGGCGCTTTTGCCGCGACACGGGTCAGAAGTTGCTCTGCCTGGTTGAGGTGCCGCAGAGCGATCGGAATACCGCCCGCGGCAGCCGCGCCGCTCGACTCGGCGGCCTGCATCTGCGCCGCAGCAAAATCGGTCGGGTCCCACGCGGCCGCGCCGCGCGCCTCGAGAGCGGACGTCCGCTTGTCGAAGTCCGCGCGTTGCACATTGAAGTGGGCGAGCGCGGCGGTATCGGCCTGCAGCTTCGGTGCTGGAGTAGCCGGTGGCGGCCGCGCCGCCGGCTGCTGCAAGGTCGATGCCGGAGGTGGCGTCAACTGCGCGGTAGTGACCGGCGCAATCCTCGCCAACATCGACTGCAGGCCCGCAATGTCCCGGCGCGGCAGCCAGTAGATGGCGGCAGCGGTGGCGGCGCAGATCAGCACCGCCCCGCAGAGGAGCCCCGAAAGGAGGTACGGCCAACGACTGGCGCGTGCGCCTCGGGACTGCGGCAGCGGTGGCCGACGTCCAGGTGGCCGGGTTGCCCGCAGCAGCGGGTGGGCAACCTCGAGATCGAACGGATCGTCCTGCGGGCCGGCCTCGACCGGCAGCGTGAAGGTGTGTTCGGGCTGTTTGGCGTGATCCGGCTGCTTCTGATCCGGCAGTTGCAAGGGATGCCGCAGCGGCGGCGTGTCCGCGGGCCGGGGCGGCGCACGGCCGGCAAGCGGGCTTCCCGCTGCGCCTGCGGCGGCGGCAGCTCTCGAAAGCGGTCCGGCTTCCGGAAGGTGGCCGCCTTCCGGAATCATCGGTCGAATCCGCCTCGGTGGCGACGGCTCGCTGCGCCGGGTATCCGTGCCTGCGGCGACTGCTACCGCTGCCCGGGGGGGTGACCGCTGACCATCCGGCTCCTCGGTCCCTCGCGGTATCGGAGTCGGGCTCGGCTGCCGATCATCTTCGTCGTCCTCGGGCGCAGCCGTATCGGCGCCTTCCGGCGCGAAGCAGAGCGTCGCGTTGAGCGTCACATCGAGCTCGTCCATGACCTGTTGCATGGAGGAAGGGCGCTCGTCAGGGCTCTTGGCGAGCATATGCATCACGATCTTGCCCAGCTCCGGCGGAACCTGCCGTTTGGGCACGAGATCGGGAACCGGTTGAGTCAGCGCTCGCCTGAGGTCGAAGTTGGGATAATACGGCGGCTGGCCCGACAGCAGCTCATACGCGAGCGCGCCCAGGCTGTAGATATCATCCGCGGCGCTGGGCGGCTCACCGCGCAGCTGCTCGGGACTTGCCGTAAACGGCGAGTGCCCCGCGCCGCGCGATTCCGCCGCGCCGGCACCGGCCGCAGGCATCAGCTCGGCGATGCCGAAGTCGGCGAGCTTCACCCGGCCACGGCCGTCGAACAACACGTTGCCGGGCTTCAGATCCCGATGCACGACCCCGCGCGCGTGCGCGTACTCGAGCGCTTCAGCCAGCTCGAGCAGCACCGGCACGATCTCCAGATAGGCCGCGCCGCGAAGCCGGCGCAGATCCCCGCCGGTGGCGAGCTCCATCGGCAGCACCACGGCTTCCCCGAATCGCTCCGGAGGCAGGACCTGGAGAATCCCAGGATGCTGCAGGCGGCTGGCGATATCGTGCTCGCGCGCCAACGCTTCCCAAGCCGCCGGATTGCGGGCAGCCGAGGGAGCCAGGATCTTTAGGGCGACATCGACGCCGCGCGATTCGTCGTGCGCCTTCCAGACCTCACCCTGCCCTCCCGTACCGATACGCTCGAGGAGGGTGTAGTGACCGACGGTAGTCGGCTGAGTGGCTGCACGAACCTGTGACATGACCTCCACCTTAACTGGACTTCAGTCGATCTTCTCTCACACCTAAGTGTACTCAGACCCGAGCACGATGCGGCAGTGCCCGATCCTCATCCGGCCGGGGATTACGGCTTCGGTTACGATTCCGCGGGAAGTCTGCCATGGCGGTCAGTCGCAAGGCCCAGTCCGCTGTAGTCGCCTCGCTGAACACGGCCTCGCGAGCAGCTTGGATCAAGCTGGAGCAAGAATCCTGCCCGGCCGGCCTAGAGATCGAGGCTGAGCTGCGGCCCCGAGCGCGCGCTGCGGGGTGGCCGGAAAAGACTCGTATCCGGCGGCTGCAGTCTCCTGGTGCCGAGACCCAAGCGCCGGCAGGTGACCTGGAAGCGGGCGCGCAGCAGCTCTGCCACGGGCCCCGTCCCGCGCATCCGCGTGCCGAAGCTGGAATCGTAGTCTTTGCCTCCCCGCATCTGGCGAACGAGCGACATCACGTGGTCCGCACGGTCAGGATAATGCGCCGCCAGCCATTCACGAAAAAGATCTTTCACCTCATAGGGGAGCCGCAGCAGCACGTACCCGGCCCAGCGCGCGCCAGCGGCCGCGGCCGCTTCCAGAATGGCTTCCATTTCATGGTCGGTCAACGCGGGAATGACCGGCGCCACCATCACCCCCGCTGGAACGCCCGCCGCATTCAGCCTCTTCACCGCCTCGAGCCTGGCGTGGGGTGAAGCGGCCTGCGGCTCCATGGCGCGCTTGAGGTCCGCGTCGAGAGTCGTGACGCTGACGCCCACGCCGGCTAGCCCGTCCTTCGCGAGGTCAACCAACAGGTCGAGGTCCCGCAGCACGAGCGCACTCTTCGTGATGATGGTGACCGGATGCCGGCAGCGGGCCAGTACTTCCAGAATCTCGCGCGTCACCCGCATCTTCCGCTCGATCGGCTGGTAGGGATCGGTGTTGGCGCCGAGAGTGATCGGTTTGCAAACGTACCCGGGCTTCGCCAACTCCTCTTCCAACACCTTGCCTGCGTCCTTCTTGTAGAAGAGGCGGGTTTCGAAATCCAAGCCCGCCGACAGTCCCATGTATGCGTGACTCGGACGCGCATAGCAGTAAACGCACGAATGGCTGCATCCGCGGTACGGATTGATCGATTGCTCGAACGGAATGTCCGGAGATTCGTTTCTGGCGATGACGGAGCGCGCGCGATCGGGCTCGATCGAGGCCGGGATGAAGTCGGGGACCTCCTCCTGATACCAGCCGTCATCGACCGCCTCGTGCTGGCGGCGCTCGAAGCGCCCGGTGGGGTTCGAGAGCGCGCCGCGACCTTTGAGCGGCTGGTTCCTTTCGCGCGGAGGGGCCATGCGTTTCACTGTACATTCATCCAGTCTGGCGGTAAAGCGCCGCGCGCCGGGCCATAATGCTCACTGACGCGGACTCGAGCCCGCGGGGGGGACACCGTGAACGAACCAGGAGAGCGCGCGACCTACGGAGGAGGCGCCACCAAAGACGAGCGCAACCTCGCGATGTTCGCGCATCTGTCGGCCTTTGCCGGATTGCTCTTTCCGGCCGGTGGCAACGTGATCGCGCCGCTGATCGTCTGGTTGACTCAGCGCGAGAAATCCGCGTTCGTCGCCGATCAGTCGCTGGAAGCGCTCAATTTCAATCTCACGGTCTTCCTGGCGGAAATCGCCTGCTGCTTCCTGTTCATCATCGGCATCGGCATAGTGCTCAGCATCGTGCTCGGTATCGTATGGCTCGTCGGCACCATTCTGGGTGCCCTGCGAGCATCCGAGGGGCAGCGGTTCCGGCACCGCTTCACGCTGCGACTGGTGCATTAGTCTGAAGCGGCGGCCACCCCCTACCTGGCTACACTGCCTCCTTCAACGGTACCGTGGGGTCGGCCAGCCTGTCCGGGTTCGGTCGCGCGCGCGCCGCAATCAGCTTGCGCGCGGCCATCTGGTCCTTCGGGCTGTTGACGCTGTCGACGGCGATCAGCTCCCCGTCCCGCAGGTAACAGACGCTGAAGGCGCGGGTCGCCGGATCGCCGCGCGTCACGACCGTGTCGTATCCCTCGCCGATGCCGATGATGATCAGCTTCAGGTCGTACTGATCCGACCAGAACCACGGCACCTTGTCGTGAGCCGTATCCAGGCCGAGCAGATTGAGCGCTGCACTGGCACCTTGCTCGAATGCGTTGTCGACCGACTCGAGCCGCAGTCGCCGGCCGTAGTGCAGGCTCGGGTGGCTGGTACAGTCACCGGCCGCAAAGATCAGGGGATCCGACGTCCGGCAGCGGTCGTCGACCACCACACCGTTTTGGCATGCCAGCCCTGCGGCGACGGCCAGCTCGTCGGCCGGAAGGACACCGCACCCCACCACTACCTGGTCGGCGGCTTGCTCCGTCCCGTCCTCGGTCAGCACTGCCGCCACGCGCCTCGAGCCGCGTGCAGCCGCCAGCGCGCGGACCTTCGCATTGCTGAGAATCCGCACGCCGTGCCCGGCGTGCTGAGACTCGTAGAACGCGGAGAGCTGCGGGCACACGACGCGATTCATCACGCGGTCGGCCATCTCCAACACAGTGACCTCGAGACGAGATTCGCGCGCGGTGGCCGCCACCTCGAGTCCGATGTAGCCACCGCCCACGATGACCAGACGCTTGCCAGGTGCCCACTCGGCGCGGATGCGCTCCACGTCCGCGATGGTCCGCAGAGAATGCACGCCCTCGAGGTCCGCCCCAGGCGCGGCAAGGGGCCGTGGACGGCTGCCGGTAGCGATCAGCAGGGCGTCATAGGCGACGGTCGAGCCATCGTCGAGCCGGAGACGTTGTTCGCGACGCGAGATTTCCTCTGCGCGGCGTCCCAGCCGGGTCTCGACGGAATGGGACTCATAGAAGTGCTGGGGCCGCAGCAGCAGCCGGTCACGCTCCAGCGCACCGGCCAGGTACTTCTTGGAGAGCGGGGGGCGCTGATAAGGCAGCCAGGGCTCCTCGCCGATCAGCACCACCTTGCCCGCGAAGCCCTTGCGGCGCAGCGTATCAATGGCCTGCACGGCCGCCTGGCCGCCCCCCACGATGACAACGCGCTCGTACATCCCGCCGCGAGCTTAGCGTATCGCCTTCCCCGCCTGCACCATGCACCAGCGGCGAGCATCGCACGAGGCTCGATGCGCCATAATGGTGCGGTCAAGCTCACGGCCGCGGAGGGCACAGTCGTAACTCGGCTGTTATACGTATTCCCCTGCGTGGCATGAAAGCTGCAAAATCGGACCTGCCGCGAACGAGGCAGCCCGCCTTTCGAAGGCAAAGCACTGACACCCGACGGAGAGCTCGCACATGAAACTGGTCACCGCCATCATCAAACCGTTCAAGCTCGATGACGTGCGCGCTGCGCTGTCCGACATCGGCGTCTCGGGAATGACGGTGACTGAGGTCAAGGGGTTCGGGCGCCAACGCGGGCACACTGAGTTGTACCGCGGCGCCGAATACGTGGTGGACTTCGTCCCGAAGACGCGGATCGAGGTGGCTGTGCGCGCTGACCTGGTCGATCAGGTGGTCGAGGCCATTCTGAAGGCTGCTAAGACCGGCAAGGTGGGGGACGGCAAGATCTTCATCACCGACATCCAGCGCGTGATCCGCATCCGCACCGGGGAAACGGACGACTCGGCTCTTTGATTGGCGCGAATCGCTCCCGGCGATTTGCGCGGCCAGCCCTGTGACTCATTTCATCCCGCGGCCCGAGGGCGGCGAGCGGTGCGACGCTTGACGCAGCAGTGGCGAACGGGTAATTCGGGCGAATGGCACTGGCGATTCGGTTTCATGAGCACGGCGGCCCTGAGGTTCTGCGGGTCGAGGAAGTCGAACCTGAGCGACCGGAGGCTGGGGAGGCGCAGGTGCGCCATACCGCCATCGGGCTCAACTACATCGATGTTTATGACCGGACCGGGCTCTATCCCGGGGAACTGCCGAGCGGACTGGGGCGCGAGGCCGCGGGGGTCGTCATTGCGCTGGGGCGCAAGGTGCGGGGGCTCAAAATGGGTGACCGCGTCGCCTATGTTCATGCACGGCCGGGCGCCTACTGTGAAATCCGCAACGTGCCGGCGGATCGGCTGGTGAAGGTGCCCCGCGGCATCTCCGACGAGGAAGCCGCCGCGCTGATGCTCAAGGGGTTGACCGCGCATTACCTGTTGCGCCGCACGTATCGGGTAGCTCGTGGCGAGGCCATCCTGGTCCATGCGGCGGCGGGCGGTGTGGGACTCTTCCTCTGTCAGTGGGCCAAGGCGCTCGGCGCGAAAGTGATCGGGGTGGTCGGGAGCGACGCCAAGGCGGAACTGGCGCGCCGCAACGGCTGCAAGCACGTGTTGATTCTCGGCCGCGACGCGCTCGCGGCCGAAGTCCGAAAGCTGACCCAGGGACAGGGCGTGGCGGTCGTTTACGACTCCGTCGGCAAGGACACCTTCATGGACTCGCTCGACTGCCTCGCCCCGCTCGGCATGATGGTGGCCTACGGCAACGCCTCGGGTCCGCCTCCCGCGGTGAGCCCGCTCGAGCTCAGCAAGCGCGGCTCGCTCTTCCTGACACGCCCCACGCTCTTCAACTACATCGCCACGCGACAGTCGCTGGATGCGGCAGCGCGTGAGCTCTTCGCTGCGGTCAAGAGCCGCGCTGTACGCGTCAGGATCGGGCAGCGATATGCGCTCGCGGATGCGGCAGAAGCTCATCGCGACCTCGAGGGCCGCCGCACGATCGGTGCGACGGTGTTGGTCCCATAGGTCGAAGCAGTGAAGGAGCGGCCCCGGGCCGCTCCCGGGGCCGCGCGATCGAAAAAGCTACGGGGTTGCGCCCGGCGTTCAAAATCGCTCCATGCGATGTTGTGAGCCCATAGGGAGGCGCACTATGAAGCGCGAGCCGCAGCCCTCGCCATCGCTTTGAGCCTCGACTGTTCCGGAATGCAGGTCCACCAGATGGCGGACGATCGCGAGCCCCAGCCCGAGACCGCCGTGCCGCCGGCTGATCGAGCCGTCCTCCTGCCGGAAGCGCTCAAAGACGTGCGGCAGGAATTCGGGTTTGATGCCCTGGCCGGTATCCACGACGCTGATCTGCACCTGATCGCCGCTCATCGCGAGCTCTACATCGACCCGCCCGCCGGGGGCTGTGAACTTGATGGCGTTGGAGAGCAGGTTGCAGACGATCTGCTGCAGACGCGCACCGTCCCCACGGATCATTGCGGTCACCTCGCCGAGCGCCGGCGTGAGGGTGACTTCCTTGGCTTGCGCCGCCGGCTGCATCGTTGCGATCGCCGCTTCGACGACGCGCCGCGGCACGACGTCGCCCAGCTCGAGGGCGATCTTACCGGTCACGATGCGCGAGACATCGAGTAGATCCTCGATGAGGCGCTTCTGCGCACGCGCGTTGCGCTCGATGGTCTCGAGCGCCCGGGCCTGGGTCTGCTCGTCCAGGCGGCGGGTGCGCAGCAGCGTGATCCACCCGAAGATGGCATTGAGTGGGGTGCGCAGCTCGTGCGACATCGTGGCGAGAAACTCGTCCTTCAGGCGGCTGAGCTCCTCGGCCTGCCCGCGCAGCAGCCGCTCGCGTGCGAGCAACTCCTCCCGCTCGTTCTCCGCGCGCAGGCGCTCCTCGATCTCGGCCTGCAGCCGCTCGTTGCTGCGCAGCAGCTCGGCAGTGCGCTGCTCGACCCTCGACTCGAGCTCATGGTTGGCGCGGGCGAGCGCTGCGCGTGTGAGATAGAGGTCCAGGAAGACGTCCACCTTGGCTCGCATGACGGGCGCAACGATGGGCACCTGGATGTAATCGACGACCCCGAGCTCGTAACCGCGCGCTCTCTCGACGTCGTCGGCGTACGCCGTCACCAAAATGATGGGCGTATGCCGCGCGTTGCGGTGTTGGCGCAGAAGCTCCGCGGTTTGCAGTCCGTCCATCCCGGGCATGTGAATATCGAGCAGGACGGCGGCGAATTCCTGCGCGAGCACATGCTTCAGCGCCTCCTCTCCGGAGCCCGCCATGACCAGCTCGGCCTCGAGCCCCTCGAGAATCGCGCCGTAGGCGAGGCGCTTCTCGGGAAGGTCATCGACGATCAGAATCCGCGCGCGAGCGCTCGCGGCTGGCTCTGTGTCGCTGCGGGATGACACGCCGGTCCCGGTGCGCTCCGGTCAGCGCACGACCCGCAGCGGGCGCGCATTGCGCCCGATCCCGAGGGCGCCGCTGCGCACCACTTCCAGAAGCTCCGCGCCGCGGGTGAGATCGGCGGTGAAGGTGTCGATCTCCGCCTCGCTGGCGGTGAGCTCGACGATGAAGCCATCCGGGGCTGGGTCGAGGACACGGCCGCCCGTGCGCACGATATAGCCTCGGATCGCATCGGTGTCCGCCGGCCGGACCCGCAGTTTCAGCAGGATGAGCTCGCGCTCGAGGTGCTCGCCCGTCGTCATGTCCTCCACGTTGACCACGTCCACCAGCTTGTTGAGCTGATTGACGATCTGTTGAATGACGGACTCCGAGCCGGTGGTGATCAGCGTGAGCCGCGAGACGGTCGGATCGTCGGTCGGCGCGACGGAGAGCGACTCGATGTTGTAGCCGCGAGTGGAAAAGAGCCCTGCGACCCGGCTCAAGGCGCCGGCCTCGTTCTGCAGCAGAATGGCGATGATATGACGCATGGTCGCTCGGGTGGGCGGGACAGGTGGCAGAATAATGGATCGGACGAGCCGCGTCGGAAAAATCCGCCAGGAGCGATTCTGGGGTGCCGAGCAACCGCACGAAAACAGGCCGTCTTTCGTGCCGCGGACCGAACTGCTAGTCTCGCCGGGCCACCTCCGCTTTCCCGAGGCAATTCCGAGAGTTCGCATGAGCGACACCGTCATCCAGCCGCGCCCCGCCGGACATCCGCTGGCCGGCCAGACCCTGTCCGGCGCGCGGATGATCATGCAGGTGCTGGCCGACGAGGGCGTCGAGGCCATCTTCGGCTACAGCGGCGGCGCCATTCTGCCAACCTACGACGCCATATTCCTCTACAACGAAGAGCAGGGGCAGCGGGGCGGCGCGCAGATTCCGCTCATCGTGCCGGCGAACGAGCAAGGGGCCGGCTTCATGGCGGCTGGATTCGCGCGCGCCACGGGCCGCGTGGGCGTGTGCCTGGTGACCTCGGGCCCGGGCGCCACCAATACCGTGACACCCATCCGCGATTGCATGGCCGACTCGGTGCCGATCGTGGTGATCTGCGGCCAGGTCGCGCGCGCTTCGATCGGTACGGACGCCTTCCAGGAGGCGCCGGTCGCCGCCCTCATGGGGTCGGTTGCAAAGCACGTGTTCCTGGTCACCGATCCGGCGCGGCTCGAGGCGACGGTGCGCTCGGCCTTCGAGCTGGCGCGCACCGGCCGGCCCGGCCCGGTGGTGATCGACATTCCGAAGGACGTGCAGAACTGGGAAGGGGTATTCCAGGGTGCTGGCACACTGCCTCTGCCGGGCTATCGCCGCCGGATGAAGGAGCTGGCCGATCATAACGTCGAGCCCCGGGATGCCGAGCGGTTCTTCGAGATGCTCGGAGAGGCGCGCCGTCCTCTGATCTACGCGGGCGGCGGAGTGATCAATGCCGACGCCGCCGGTGCCCTCACTGAGTTCGCCACTGCGTTCGATGTGCCGGTCGTGACCACGCTGATGGGGATCGGCGCCGTTGACACAAAGCACCGGCTGTCGATGCGAATGCTCGGCATGCACGGCGCCGCGTTCGCCAACTACGCGGTCGAGGACTGCGACTTCCTCGTCGCCGCCGGCGCGAGATTCGACGACAGAGTGGCCGGCGTCCCCGCGAAGTTCGCGCGCGGCGCCAAGCGGATCGCGCACCTCGATATCGACCGCGCGGAAATCAACAAGGTCAAGCGCGTGCAATGGAGCCACGTGGGGCTTCTGGCCGAGGCGCTGAGCGCGCTCACGGAGCACGGCCGCCGCACGGGCTTCAGGCGCGACTATGGCGAGTGGCACGCAGCGCTCGCGGAGCTCAAGCGCGTCCACGCCATGGGCTATGACCGCGAGAGCCCGCTCATCCAGCCGTATTACGTCATCGAGGAGATCAACAGGCGCACTCAGGGTGAGGCGATTATCACCACCGGCGTAGGCCAGCACCAGATGTGGGCTGCGCAGTACTGCGACTTCCGCCGCCCGCGCTTGTGGTTGACGTCGGGCAGCATGGGGACGATGGGCTTCGGGTTGCCCGCAGCGATCGGCGCGCAGCTTGCGCATCCGCGGCGTCTGGTTGTCGATATCGATGGCGACTCGAGCATCCGCATGAACATCGGCGAGCTCGAGACGGTGACCACCTACGACCTCCCCATCAAGATCGTCGTGCTGAACAACTTCGGCGATGGCATGGTCAAGCAGTGGCAGAAGCTGTTCTTCAAAGGGCGCCTGTCGGCGAGCGACAAGTCGCTGCACAAGAAGGACTTCATCCGCACTGCCCAGGCCGACGGGTTTCGCTACGCGGTGCGGCTCGATCGCAAAGAAGACGTGCCGCGGGTCGTCGAGGAGTTCATCGGCTTCCAGGGACCGGCGTTCCTCGAGGTCATGATCGATCCGGACGCGGGCGTCTATCCGATGGTAGGCCCGGGCCAGGGCTACGACGAGATGATCACCGGCGAATTCATCACCTCGCGTTACAAGGTGAATATCAAGCCGCCCGGCCCCTCGGAGATGTTCTGAGGAAAGTGCCGTGAAATATCTGCATACCATGGTCCGGGTGACCGATCTCGATACCTCGCTGCGCTTCTATCGCGACGCGCTCGGCCTCGTGGAGCTGCGCCGCAAAGACTATCCCCAGGGCCGCTACACGCTGGTATTCCTGGCGGCGCCCGGCGATGAGTCGGCGCAGGTCGAGCTGACCTGCAACTGGGACTCGGAGACCTACGCCGGCGGCCGCAATTTTGGCCACCTCGCGTACGCAGTCGACGATATCTACGCCACCTGCCAGCGCTTGAGAGATCACGGAGTGACGATCAATCGGCCGCCGCGGGATGGGCACATGGCGTTCGTGCGCTCGCCGGATCAGATCTCGATCGAGCTGCTGCAGCGCGGCGAGCCGCTGGCGCCCGCGGAGCCGTGGCTATCGATGCCGAATACGGGAGCCTGGTAGGCGGGCAAGACGCGAGCGTCCGGCGCCGGACTGGTCGCAGGCAACCAGCCTCAGCAGGTCGTGTGAAACACGATGTCGTCCGATCCACCGGAGATGCTCCTCGAGCGCTATCTGCACCTGCAGATACCGCTTTCCGCCGCGATGGGCGCACGCGTGAGGATGGCCACCCCGGAGCGGGTGCGGCTCGCAGCGCCGCTCGCGCCGAACGTCAATCACCACGAGACCGTCTTCGGAGGCAGCGCAGCCGCCCTGGCCACCCTTGCCGCGTGGGCGCTGCTGCACCTGCGAGTCGCGCGCGCGGGGCTGCAAGCGCGGCTGCTCATCCAGCGCAGCAGCATGGAGTACGCGCGGCCCATACCGGGGGATTTCGAGGCCGTGTGCCATTTCTCGGATGAGCCTGCCTGGGAGCGGTTCCGCGCCACCCTGGTGCGCCGCGGCCGCGCGCGACTGACGCTCGCCGCCTACCTGGTCTACGGCGGCGAGCAGATGGCCGCCTTCGAGGGGGACTTCGTCGGGCTCGTTTAATTTGCGACCAGTAGACGGTAGCTCACGACACTGTGGTTTAACGACGACATGGAACTGCAACGCACATGAGTGCAGAATGTAGGGAGTTGGAAACAACTCCGCTCGTCAAGAAGAGGCAACCTCACATGAGCAACGCTGAGATTCGGGGGCGATTCGTCTGGCACGAGCTGATGACGACCGACCCGCAGGCCGCGGGCGCCTTCTACTCCAAGATCCTGCGCTGGAAGACCCAGCCCTCCGGCATGCCCGACTACACGCTGTGGGTAACCGGCAAGACGATGACCGGCGGGCTGATGACCCAGCCGGAGACTGCGCGCCGGTCCGGCGCGCCGCCGAGCTGGCTCATCTACATCGGGACGCCCGATGTCGATGGCACCGCGGCGGCCGCGGCGCGCCTGGGCGGCAAGGTGCTGAAAGCCCCTGCCGACATTCCCAGCGTGGGCCGCTACGCCGTGCTGGCCGACCCGCAGGGCGCCACCTTCGCGGTCTTTACGCCCAACCCGGCGCCCGCCGATGCCGCGCCCGCGACAGACTTCACCTGGCACGAGCTCGCCACGAGCGACCAGCATGGTGCGATGACGTTCTACTCGGAGCTCTTCGGCTGGAGCCGTGGACCCGCCCACGACATGGGCCCCGCGGGCACCTACCAGCTCATCGAGCACGGGGGGGCGCAGGTCGGCGGTGCCTGCAAGTTGATGGATACCTCGAAGCCGCCGCACTGGCTGACCTATATCCGGGTGGCCAGCGTCGACAAGGCAGCCGCCGCGGCCCAAGCGGCGGGCGGGCGCGTGACCCAGGGCCCGATGGAGGTGCCGGGAGGCAGCCGCATCGCGCAGATCCTGGATCCCCAGGGTGGCGCATTCGCGGTGCACGAGCTGGCCAAGCAGCCTGCCGCGGCCAGCGTTCCTCCCGACAAGCCGGCTGCGGCAGCCGAGCGGAAAGCGCCCGCCAAGCAGGGGGCCGCTCGCAAAGCACCGCATCGACCCGCGAAGAAGGCGGTCACGCGCGCCAGGAAGCGTCCTGCCGCCACCCAGCGCGCCGGCAGAAAGTCGCCGGCCAAGAAGGCAGTGAGCAAGCGTCCCCCGGCACGCAAAGCCGCAGGCAGGAAGGCAGCGAGCAAGCGTCCGGCGGCACGCAAAGCCGCAGGCAGGAAGTCCGCCAAGCGCGGGGCACGAAAGTCGGCCAAACGCCGGTAGGCGTCTGGCTGAAGTCGCAAGGGCACGGTTCGAAGGCAGATCACCCCACGACCCGACAAACTCGCCGGGAGCGATGATGCACGGTGATCGCCGGCCCGAAGGGCGAGGCCTAGGATGGGCCTCGCAATCTGCCCGCGGGTGGCGCCTTCCTCACAGCCTTATCAACGAGCGCCCGAAGTTCTCGCCGCGCATGGCCTTGATCAGGTGCGCGGGCGCATTGTCGAGCCCTTCCGCCACATCCTCCCGGCACACCAGCCGGTCGGCGCCATACCAGGCAATCGCATCCTTCAGGAACTCGCCGCGGCGCTGCTCGTAACGGGCTGCATGCAGGCGCAATACGGTGATCTCACCCGGCGCGTACCCGGCTTGCCGCAGCAATTCGGCCGGGTCGTCCGCGCGGACACTGTTGAGAATCACCCGGCCGCCGGGAGCGACATGGCGCCCCAGGAGCACGGCCTCGAGCAGCTCACCCCCGGAATTATCGAAGTAGACGTCGAACCCGCGTGGCGCGAGCTGCCGCAGGCGGCTGCCCAGGTTCTGCGCGTGAAGATCGACGCACCCGGCGAAACGCGCGTGCCGGGTCGCCCAGTCGCACTTCTCGCGTGAGCTGCCGATTCCGATGGCGCGCGCGCCCTTGATCTTCGCCACCTGGCCGGCCATCGCGCCGGCCACGTTCGCCGCCGCTGACACCAGCACCCTCTCGCCGGCGCGCAGCCGCGCGAGATCGAGCAGGCCAAAGTAGGCCGCCATGCCCGACGGCCCCAGGACGCCCAGCGCCGTCGACACGGGTGACTGTCCGGGATGCAGCGCGCACACGTGGTGGCCATCGGAGACGCATATCTCGCGCATGCCGCAGTCGAGAACGACATGTTGTCCGACGGCGAAGACATCGTGACGGGACTCCAGCACTTCGCAGACGCCTAGGGCCGGCACGATATCGCCGGGCTGCGGGCGTACATTGGCGCTCGCGGCGTTGCCGAGCGGCGCACAGGTGAAAGGATCGACCGCGAGCCAGCGCGCGCGGCAAAGAATGCCGCCGTTGGTGAGGCGGGGCACTTCTGCGTGCACGACCTCGAAGTCTCCGGGCGTCGCCGGTGTCCGTCTGATCCTGACTTCGCGATTGCGCATGGACGGCTCCTATTGAGCTTCGGCCTCCGCCGCCTTGCGCCGTGCCGCATCCGTCTGGTAGGCGGCATTGATCTGCTGCTGCACGTTCGCTTCGGTCTGCTTGGCCTGTTTCGCTTCTTGGGCTGCGGAAGCGCCAGTGGTCGCTGCCGTGGCTCCGGTCTCGACGAGACCGCAGCCGGCGAGCGCAAGGCCTATGGCCAGCAGAGTCAGGGACTTCGTCAGGGCTTGCATCATACGAATAGCTTAAACCCGAACTGCTGCTGCGGCACAATCTAGCCTGTCACCATGCCAAAAGCTCACCCCCCCCGCCCAGCAGCCAAAAGTCAGCCGCGCGTCCGCCGCGGCTACTTCGAGTGCCGCTATGGCCAGCTGCACGTCCACAACGCTATCCCCTCCGGCGGCGGCTTCGAGGAGGCCACGCCTCTCCTCTGCCTGCATGGGAGCCCCCATTCCGGGCGCGTTTTCGCGCGCTTTCTGGCGATTGCAGGCGTCGGCCGCTCTGTTTTCGCTCCTGACCTGCCAGGTTTCGGGGATTCCGATCCACCGCCTCCCCGTGCGGGCGTGGCAGAGCATGCGGCAGCCATTGGGGACTTTCTCGATACCATGCGCCTGCGGCAGATTGACCTACTGGGTCATCGCTTCGGTGCACTCGTTGCCGCCGAGCTGGCCGCGGCCCGTCCGACACAGGTTCGTCGCCTGGTATTGGTGTCACCCCCAGCCCAGGACGCTGCGGAGCCCTCGCCGACGCCTTCCGCCATCGACGGTAATCACTTACTTGAGGAGTGGCGTCGGGCACTGGCGTATTGCGGATCGAATGCCCCGCCCGAAACCGCGACCGCCGCGATGGCGGAGCGGCTGCGTAACAGCGCGCAGGCTGCGGTAGCCGCCGCCGCGGAGCGAGGCTATGCGCTGCGTACCCGACTGGCGCAGCTGTCCGCCCCGCTTCTGGTGCTGCGCTTGCAAGATGAAGTTGTAGCTAACAGGGGACAGGCGCACGATATTCCCGCACGAGCGAGGGTCGTCGAGCTCCCCGAACGGGGCGCATCGGTTTTCGAGACGGCACCCGAAGCCGCCGCGCAGGCTCTGGAATCCTTTCTTCGGTAGTTGACCAGGGAGCGGCCCTGGCGCGCTTGCTTGATCGCTTTGGCCTGCGCTACCTACTGTCCTCGATCGCACAAGTCCAGTGTGCAACCTCTTCCACTGTCATCGATCCTGCCTCCGTGAGCCGCGCGTCCTCGAATCCCCAAAGCCCGACGTCGGTCAGGTATTGCTCTCGGGAGAGCAGCGTCCCCTGACAGACCCGGCGCGGCGGCGGCGGCGAGCGCAACTCGTTGGCCAGCCGCTCGATGAGATCCCGCATCACCCAAGCCGGGATGTGGGCACGCTCGGAGGGATAGACGAACCCGAACAGACCGAGGTACGAGAGGAGCACGCGCCAGTGCCCCTGGAAGCGGGCGAGGAGCCGCGGCCAATCCAGCCGGTCGGCGCAGGCGAGCAGCAGATGCATGATATCGGCGCCGTCATAGCGCTCGCGCTCGGTGATGAACGCCTTCGACCAGATCATCTCCTCCGGGGGACAGATCCGCGCCTCCGCACCCAGCACCGTTCCCAGGACGGCGTGCTCGAACCACGCCTCATCGACCTGCGCCAGTCCGTTTCCCGAGCTGAAGATCACATCGAGCGAGGCATGCTCGCAGCTCGCCTTGCCGAGCCAGTGCGGAAATGTCAGCTCCGTCGCGATGCCGGCGGCACCGAGCACGATCTCGACGGCGCCGTAATGCGCGCGCCGCACGAAGACGTCCAGGTCCTTCGTGTGTCTCGCGATGCCGGTGTAGTAATTGAGGGCGTACGCGCCTCCCACGAGAAAGGGGATGTGCGCGTCCGCAAGCAGGGTGAGCGTGCTCAGATAGAACGCGCGGGCGCGCTCGTCGAGCTCTCCCTGACGCTGGTCACTCGGCGGCATGCGGCTTGCTCCGTGACGGACACCACCGGGAGGGCAAGCAAGCGATGCGCCTGGCCGCAGCGGGAGATCTGCACGTGAAGAAGACCTCGCAGGGGGCGCTGCAGCCGCTCCTTGCGCCGGTCAACGACCACGCCGACGTGCTGCTGCTGTGCGGCGATCTCACTGACTACGGCCTGCGCGAGGAGGCGGCGATTCTGGCGAAGGAGCTCAACGCCGCTGTTCGCATCCCCGTGGTGGCCGTGCTCGGCAACCACGACTACGAGTCCGGCCAGCAGGAGGAGGTCTGTCGGATCCTCACGGATGCCGGCGTCAAGATCCTCGATGGCGAGGCCTACGAAATCGGCGGAGTCGGGATCGCGGGCGCCAAGGGCTTCTCCGGCGGCTTCGGCCGCGCGACGCTCGGCGCCTGGGGCGAGCAGGCGACCAAGCACTACGTACAGGAGGCGATCGATGAAGCGCTGAAGCTCGAGGGCGCGCTGGCGCGTCTGCGCACCCGGCAGCGGATCGCGCTGCTGCACTACTCGCCCATCCGCGGCACGGTAGAAGGGGAGCCGCTCGAAATCTTCCCGTACCTCGGTACGAGCCGGCTCGAAGAGCCGCTCAATCGACATCCCGTCGATGTCGTCTTTCACGGGCACGCGCATCACGGCGCGCCGGAAGGGCGAACGGCCGCCGGCACTCCGGTGTACAACGTGGCCATGCCGCTTCTGCTGCAGAGGTATCCCGACCGGCCGCCGTTCCGGGTGGTGGAGCTGCCCGAGGCACCGCCTTCGGAGACCGAGGCCGCACTGTTGAACGCGCGGCAGACGGCGAGCAGCAAGCGGCCACCGATCGTCGAGAAGCCTGCGGGAAGTTCGGATCGGCATTGACTGCCAGCCCGGCGCCCCGCCGTTGGCTGGAATTCGCTAAGCTGGCGGCATGGCCAGTCCCTATATCGAACGCATCCTCAAGGCTCGCGTTTATGACGTTGCGGTCGAGTCGCCTCTGGAGGATGCGCCCCGGCTGTCGCGCCGGCTCGGCAACCACGTGCTTCTCAAGCGCGAGGATCTGCAGCCCGTGTTCTCGTTCAAGTTGCGCGGCGCCTACAACCGCATCGCCAATCTGTCGGATGGCGCGGCGAAACGGGGGGTCGTATGCGCTTCGGCGGGCAATCATGCGCAAGGCGTGGCGCTGGCGGCGCGGCGGCGCGGCATCCCGGCGGCGATCGTCATGCCGCGCACTACACCGCAGATCAAAGTGCAGGCGGTCATAGACCTCGGCGGCGAGGTGTTGTTACACGGAGACGATTACGACACCGCGCTGGAGCGGGCGCTGGAGCTCGCGCGCGAGCGCAATCTCATCTTCGTCCATCCATTCGACGATCCGGACGTCATCGCGGGACAGGGCACAATCGGTGTCGAGCTGCTGCGGCAGACCGGCGGTCACCTCGATGCGATCTTCGTGCCGGTGGGCGGCGGCGGCCTCATCGCCGGCATCGCAGTGTACGTGAAGTACCTCTATCCCAACATCCGCATCATCGGGGTGGAGCCGGAGGATGCCGCCAGTATGTATGAGTCGCTGAAGGCGGGCCGCCGGGTCACCCTCGACAGGGTGGGGATCTTCGCCGATGGCGTCGCGGTCAAGCGGGTGGGCGAGGAGACATTCTCGCTGTGCCGCGGTCATGTCGATGAGATCCTGCTGCTCGATACCGACGAGATCTGTGCCGCGATCCAGGACGTGTTCGAGGATACCCGCTCCATCGTGGAGCCTGCCGGCGCGCTGGCGGTGGCTGGGCTGAAGAAGTACGTCGCCCGCGAGGGCTGGCGGGACAAGCGGGTCGTCGCGATCAATAGCGGCGCCAACATCAACTTCGACCGCCTGCGGCATGTGGCGGAGCGCGCCGATCTCGGCGGCGAGCGCGAGGCGCTGCTCGCGGTGACCATCCCGGAGCGCCCCGGCAGCTTCCTGCGCTTCTGCGAGCTGCTGGGCAACCGCAACGTCACGGAGTTCAACTACCGTTACGAGAGCGAGCAGGCGGCGCAGATCTTCGTCAGCTTTGGCCTCGCCCAGGGGCACACCGAGAAGGATGCGGTCATTCGCGCCCTGCGCGATGCCGGCTACACGGTCACCGACATGACCGACAACGAAATGGCGAAACTCCACGTACGCTACATGGTGGGCGGCCGCGCCCGCGGCATTCGCGACGAGCTGCTCTACCGCTTCGAGTTTCCGGAGCGGCCCGGGGCACTGCTCAGGTTCCTCCAGGCCGTGGGCGGCCGCTGGAACATCAGCCTGTTCCATTATCGCAACCACGGCTCCGACTACGGGCGCGTGCTGGCCGGGATCCAGGTGCCCCCCGGCGAGCGCGCCGACTTCCTGCAGCACCTCAACGAGCTGCATTACGCGTACGCGGAGGAGACGGACAATCCGGCCTATCGGATGTTTCTAGGATCCTGAGCGCCCTCCACGAGGGGGTCTTCCCGCCAGCGACGACTCCGAGCTCTCCCGCGTCCGACAGCAACCGCTCGTCGCGCTGCGGCAGATGCAGGGCTGGAACGACTTCAACGTCTGGCCGGTGGACCTCGCACCCTGGCTCAGCGCAATACGATCAGCAGGTCCTTCGCATCCACTTGCTGGCCGGGAGTGACCAGCACTTCCGCCACCTCGCCGTCGGCCTCCGCGCGTACCGCCGTTTCCATCTTCATGGCCTCCAGGGTGGCCAGCAGATCGCCGCGCGCCACCTTGCGGCCGGCAGCCACGGCGACTGTCGCGAGGGTGCCGGGCATGGGCGCGCCGACCTGCTTCGGATTTCCGGACTCTGCCTTGCGCTGCGGCGGGCGCTTGGCGACCTGACTGCGGTCGGGCACGCGCACGGAGCGCGGCTGGCCATTGAGCTCGAAGAAGACAGTCCGGGTGCCGTCCTCGTGCGTCTCGCTGGCCGCCACATAGCGTACGATGAGCGTCTTGCCGCGCTCCAGCTCCACGCTCACTTCCTGACCCGGCTCCATCCCGTAGAAGAACACCGCGCTCGGCAGAATGCCTACATCGCCGTACTGCGCGCGCTCGGCGGCATAGTCGAGCCATACACGCGGATACATCAGGTAAGAAGCAAGATCGTCGTCCGTCACCGCACGCGCGATCTTTGGTTGGATCCTGGCACGCTCCGCGGCGAGGTCAACCGGCGGCATCGTGGCGCCCGGGCGCTGGGTGAGCGGCGCGGCGCCTTTCAGCACCTTACGCTGCAGCAGCTCCGGAAAGCCTCCGTAAGGCTGGCCGAGATCGCCGCGGAAGAGTTGCACCACAGACTCCGGGAAAGGTACGTCGACTTGGCTGTCGATCACCTGCTTCGGCGTCAGGCCGCTCGTCACCATGAGCAGCGCCAGATCGCCAACGACTTTCGACGTCGGGGTCACCTTCACGATGTCGCCGAACATGGAGTTGACGTCGGCATAGGCTTGCGCGACGTCCGGCCAGTGCGCATTGTCTATCCCCAACGAGCGGGCCTGCTCCCGAAGGTTGGTGTATTGCCCGCCGGGCATGCCGTGCACGTAGACCTCCGAAGCGCCGGAGCGGATGTCGCTCTCGAACGCGGCGTAAAGCCTGCGCACCTGCTCCCAGTAGGATGACAGCATGCGCAGCTGCGCCGGATCGACGCCGGAGTCGCGCTCTCCATGGCGCAGAGCCTCGACGATCGAGCCGAGATTCGGCTGGGATGTCAGGCCGCTCATCGCATCGATTGCGCCATCAACCGCGTCCGCGCCGGCATCAATCGCGGCGAGCACGCTGGCGGCGGCGATGCCGCTGGTGTCATGAGTGTGGAAATGCACCGGCAGCCCTACTTCTTCCTTGAGCGCCTTGACCAGTGCGTAGGCGGCGCGCGGCCGGCACAACCCGGCCATGTCCTTGATGCCGAGCACATGCGTGCCGGCGGCCTTGAGTTGGCGTGCGAGTTTCAGGTAGTAGTCGAGAGTGTATTTCTTCTCGTGCGGGTCGCTCAGGTTCCCGGTGTAGCAGATCGCTGCCTCGCAGAGCTTGCCCGATTCCAGCACCGCCTCGATGGGCAGCACCATGTTCTCGACCCAGTTGAGCGAGTCGAAGATGCGGAACACGTCGATACCGCGCTCCGCGGCGCGCGCGATGAAAAACCGCACCACGTTGTCGGGATAGTTGGCGTAGCCGACGGCATTGGCCGACCGCAGCAGCATCTGCAGCAGCAGATTCGGCACCCCCTCGCGCAGCATCGTCAGGCGCTGCCACGGGTCTTCCTTCAGAAATCGCATCGCCACATCGAAGGTTGCCCCGCCCCAGCACTCGAGCGAAAAGAGCTGCGGCAGCAGGCTCGCGTAGTACGGGGCGATGGCGACCATGTCGATGCTGCGCACGCGGGTCGCGAGCAGCGACTGATGCGCGTCGCGCATGGTGGTGTCCGTGAGCAGCACCCGATCCTGCGCCAGCATCCATTGCGCGAAGCGCTCCGGCCCGAGCTCTTCGAGCTTCTGCCGGGTACCGGCCGGCGGTGGATCGGACAAAGTGGCCTGCGGCAGTCGCGGCGTTTCCAGTCTCGGGGGGCGCGGACGACCGCGGGTCTCTGGATTGCCGTTGACGATGGTCTCGGCGATGTAGGTCAGGATGCGGGTGGCCCGGTCGCGCTTCGGCGGCCAGCGGAACAGCTCCGGGGTCTCGTCGATGAATCGCGTGGTGTAGTCGCCGCGCGCGAAGCGCGGATGCGAGATCACCTGGTCGAGGAAACGCAGGTTGGTGACGACACCGCGGATTCGGAACTCCCACAGCGCACGATGCATGCGTGCGTTGGTCTCCTCCGGGGTAGGCGCCCAAGCCGTCACCTTCACGAGAAGCGAGTCATACGAGCGGGTGATGAACGCACCCGTGTATGCCGTGCCGGCGTCCAGGCGGACGCCGAAGCCGGCGGGGCTGCGGTAAGCGGTGATCTTGCCGTAGTCCGGAATGAAGTTGTTTTCCGGATCCTCCGTGGTCACACGGCACTGCAATGCGTGCGCCCCGATCCGGATCTCGGTCTGCGGCGGCACGCCACTGCCCGGCGTTCCCAGGCGCGCGCCCTCCGCGATATGGATCTGAGCCTTGACGATGTCGATGCCGGTCGCGCACTCCGTGACCGTATGCTCCACCTGGATGCGTGGGTTGACCTCGATGAAATAGAACTTGCCGGAATCGGCGTCCTGCAGGAACTCCACCGTCCCTGCATTGAGATAGCTCGCGGCCCGCCCGATGGCGAGCGCCGCATTACACAGCTCCGTCCGCTGCGCGTCGCTCAGAAATACCGCCGGCGCGCGCTCCACGACCTTCTGGTTGCGACGCTGCACCGTGCAGTCGCGCTCATACAGATGGACCAGGCCGCCGTGCGCATCGCCCAGGATCTGCACCTCGACGTGCCGCGCGCGGCGCACCAGCTTCTCGAGGTAGACCTCGTCGTTGCCGAAGGCCGCTTTCGCTTCCCGGCGCGCGACCAGCAGCAGTTCCCCAAGCTGCGCATCGCTCTCGACGAGCCGCATGCCCCGCCCGCCGCCGCCCCAGCTCGCCTTGAGCATCACCGGGTAGCCAATCTCCTGCGCGAGCCGCAGGCAGTCCTCCAGGCTCGCCGGCAACGGCGGCGTCGCCGGCATGACCGGCACGCCGGCGGCTGCCGCGAGATTGCGTGCCGCCACCTTGTTGCCCAGGATGCGCATGGTCTCGGGCCGGGGACCCACGAAGAGGGTCCCGGCCGTCGCACAGGCCTGCGCGAACTGCGGGTTCTCGGAGAGGAAGCCGTACCCCGGATGGATGGCATCCGCCCGGGCCTCATGCGCGATGCGCAGGATGTCCTCGATATCGAGGTACGCCTCGATCGGCCCCTTGCCGCGGCCGACGAGATAGCTCTCATCCGCCTTGGTGCGATGCAGCGAGAAGCGGTCTTCCTGGGAGTAGATGGCCACGGTCCGCAGGCCGAGCTCGCTCGCGGCTCGCATGACACGAATGGCGATCTCGCCACGGTTGGCGACCAGAATGCTGCGGATCCGCTGCGACATGAAACCCCTATAACCCTTAATATCCAAGTTGCCCGGCGCTCTGCCATGCGACGCCGAAGGATGCCAGGCACAGGGGACGTGCCCCGCCGCCGCAGGTGGCGGAGCCTCGGGCAAAAACCACGCTTTTTGCCAGGGGCCGCGCTGGACCGGGCAGGATGCCCGGATCCAGCGCTTCATACTACCGGACTCACCCATGCTTTCGATTGCCATTCACGGCGGCGCCGGTACGGTGCCGCGCAGCACTCTCTCGGCCGAGCGCGAAGCCCACTACCGCGCCGGTCTCGCGGCGGCTCTCGATCTCGGGTACACCACGCTCGATCAAGGCGGCTCGAGCCTCGACGCGGTGACCGCAGCAGTACGAGCGCTCGAGGACAACCCGCTCTTCAATGCCGGACGGGGTGCGGCACTCACCCGCGACGGGGCCGCTGAGCTGGATGCCGCGATCATGGAAGGGCGCCAACAGCGGGCCGGCGCCGTGGCCGCAGTGCGGCACGTGCGCAATCCGGTCGAGCTCGCCCGGCGAGTGATGGAGAAATCGCGGCACGTGCTGCTGGTCGGGATCGGCGCAGAGGAGTTCGCCCTGGAAGAGGGGCTCGCGCTGGTGCCGAACGCCTACTTTCGCACGGAGGAGCGCCGCGCACAGCTCGAGAGCGAACGCGGCGGCCGACCGGTCTCAGACCTGGTGCCCTCGTCGCAGGGGACCGTCGGGGCGGTGGCGCGCGACGCAGCCGGCAATCTCGCCGCCGCCACCTCCACCGGCGGGATGACGAACAAGCGCCAGGGACGCGTGGGCGACTCCCCCATCATTGGAGCCGGAACCTACGCCAAGAATGGAGTTTGTGCCGTGTCCGCCACCGGCCACGGCGAGTACTTCATCCGCTCTGTCGCCGCGCACCACATCTGTGCAGCCGTGGAGTTTCGCGGCCTCACCCTTCGGGACGCGGTACGTGAATTGCTGCATGAGAAAATCCGTGGCCTGGGCGGCAGCGGTGGTGTCATCGCAATCGATCGCGGCGGTGGCATCGTCACGGACTTCAGCACTGAAGGCATGTTTCGGGGTACCCGCGATTCGAGCGGGCTGCGGCAGATCGACATCTATTAGGAGGGAGGCCCGATGACACTCGCGCGGCAAGGCGCTGCAGACTCGACACCTAGGCGTCGTTTGCTGGTGGTTGACGACAATAGGGACGCTGCGGAGAGTATGTCGATGCTCCTCGAGATGTGGGGTCACGACGTGGCTTACGCTTACGACGGCCCGAGTGCGCTCAAGACTGCGGAGCAGTGGCAGCCAGAGGCCGTGTTCCTGGATATCGGGCTGCCGGGGATGGACGGCTACGAAGTGGCCGCCAAACTGCGTGAGCTGCCGACTGCAAGGGACGCCATCCTCATCGCGATCACCGGCTACGGTCAGGAAGACGATCGCTTGCGCTCCCGCCAGGCAGGCATCGCCCATCACTTGGTCAAGCCCGTCGCGCCCGATGCGCTGCGCAGCCTGATCGACTCACTGCAATTGCATTAGTTTGCAGCGCTGGATCCGGGCACCCTGCCCGGTCCGGTGCACATCCTCAGCCTGCTCTGATCGGCATCCCACGCTTCCGCCGCCATGATTTGCTGCCCCTGCATGCGTGACCGCTCCAGGGTCGCCATGTCGTCCTGCGCGGCGGCCACCAGCATCTGTCGCCACAACCGGACCCGCTTGAGCCATCGCGGCCGCAGCCAGCCCGCGCCTTGCTCCGCGAGCTCGTGCGCCTGCGTCACGGTGCATGCGCCGAGAAGGCCCGCGCAGTCAGGGTGAATCCCAAGCACCATCGGTGCGCCGTCCGGATGGTTGAGCACCATCGACCAGGCATAGACGAAGACCGTCCGGGCAACCGCAGCGGTCTGCGGCACCGTGAAGAATGAGGCGCACGGGGCACGCGCCGCGTCATTGACCCGTAAACCGCTGAGCCATCGCCAGCGCTGCGGCTCCCCGAAGCAGGCGTCGACCAGCAAATAGGGGCAGGCGGCCGCCTGCCAGCGTGAGCGCTCATCGAGCGCCCGCCAGAGCTCGCCCACCTGCCGCAGCGCCGGCTGTCCCTGGGATCCCGGGGCGAGCGCCTGCTCCGCGAGCAGCCCCAGGCAACGGTGATTGACCTCCGTCAGCGCCTCCAGCATCTCCCGCCGCAGCCAGCACGACCGGCTGAGAGCGCGAAGTTCCAACGCCACGAGCGCTTCGTTACGCAACATGAGGCGACTCCTTCCCATGACACCTCCCGCATGGTACCTGCGTGCGCGCGGGAGGCAACAGGTGAAATTGGGCTTTTTTGCCCAAATTGGATGGGTTGTATTTTGGGAAAAATTTCCCAACAATAGGCCGGGCCTCGCTCCGGCCATTCATAGACTCCGGGGGAACCGGTTATGCGCATCTCGGAAGACCGCTACGACCGCGATCGACAGCGCCTTGAGCTCGCGTTGCGTTTTCTGACACATGAGGCCCGCACCCAGACCATCCGCGTCTGGACGGGACTCAGCGACGACCGCATCCGCAAGCTCTATCGGTCGTACCTCGGGCGCGCGGCCTGTTATGTCCCCCGCCATCGCGGCAAGTCGCCCCACCAGGCGGCCTACTTCACGCGCTCACTGAGGATCCAACAGGAAACCGCCGTCCTGGCAAGCTTTTTTGCGCTCGGGAGGCTGGTGCCGGCGGAGCCCTCCGCCGCCGCCGGCAGCGCCCTGCCGGACATTGCCCGCGGCCATTCGCTCTGCACCGCGTTCGAGACCTACACCATCATGATCCCGACGGCCGTGATCTCCTTCGAGTACGCGGTCTTCCTCGCGGGATGCCTGGCACGGGGTGATCAGCTGCGGCTGGGCAGGTGCTGCGACTGCGCCGGCATGATCGTCGTGGAGCGCTTCCCGATCCGGGAAAAGCGTTGCCAGCACTGCGCCGGGGAGCAACGGGGCTGATCAGACGAGACCCGGTACGAACGCCCGCACCCGCTGCGCGTACGCAGTGTAAACAGCCCCGAACTGCTGGCGCATGAAGCGCTCCTCGACGACGATCCGCTGCACGATGGCGACGAGCACCAACGCAATGGACAGGACCCCCCGCCATTGCCCGCCCGCGATGGCCATTCCGACGAAGGCCAGCGCCAGGCCCGAGTAGATGGGGTGACGAACCCACCCGTACGGTCCGCCGGTGATCAACTCGTGATCGGCCTTGACGGCAGCCACGCCGCTCCAGTTGCGACCGAGGGTGATTCGCGCCCACACCGTGAACAGCAGCCCAAGAAACGTCAGTGCCGCGCCGAGGGCCGCCCAGAGTTTCCACTGCGACCCGGGTAGGAGGCGCACTTCGAGCCCGGCGACCGGCAGATGCGGGGCCGCAAGCACCGCCGCGGCGCAGACGAGGAGCGCCATGTTGAGCAGACGCGGCAGCGCAGCCTGGCGGCGTGCCGTGACTTTCACGTTGCGCGCCAACACCACCCAGAGAATGCTCCAAAGCACCCAGATGCCGTAGAAGAAGATCTCGTAGAAGTCGCTCAGGCTCATGTGCATCTCCTCGCTCAATGTCGGGCTCCATGGTGTTCCCGCGAGCCCCCACAACCCAGTGCCGGAAGTCATGCGTGGGCAGTGACGAAAGTCATGCGGGAGGACGGACGAGCGTGCTGCCCGGGCGCAGGAATGTCCCCCGCCGCCGCAGGTGGCGGCGTCTCGGGCAAAAACCACGCTTTTGGCCCAGGGCGAGCCGGACCGGGCAGGGAGCCCGCATCCAGCGCCGACGGAATACAATCCGGTCATGGAATCGGCACCGAATTTCTTTTCAGGGCCTTATATCGACCGCCGGGCGGAGGAGCGTGAGCAGGCGGATTGGGCGCGGGCCGCGCTCGAGGATCCGCAGACTCTCTATCTATTGGGGAGCGGCACGCGGCACCTGGTCTACACCCAGCCGGAGCCGCGCATCGCCTTTCTCGATGGCCGGGTGGCGCCAGGCGGCGGCGCCGATCAGAGCCGGCTCGTCCTCCTCGGCTGGTTCCGGGAACGGCGCTGCGTTCTGCTCGAAGTCGGGGACGAGGCAACCTTGGAGCTGCCGCGGCACGCTTCTTTCGAAGAGCTGCGTCCGCTCTCACCGCTTCTTGCAGGTGATGAGGCCGGCCTGCTCGCCTACGCGCGGGCGCTCTCGATCTGGCGCGCGCGGCAGCAGTACTGCAGCGCGTGTGGTGCCCCGACCGTGCCGCATCGGGCGGGACATTGCATGCGCTGCTCCAAAGAGGGCTGCGCACAGGAGTTCTTTCCCCGGCTCGATCCGGCCATCATCGTGCTGGTCACGGACGGGGAGCGCGCACTCCTTGGCCGGCAGGCGACCTGGCCGCCGGGACGCTACTCGACCATCGCAGGGTTCGTGGAGCCGGGGGAGAGCCTGGAGGACGCCGTGGCGCGCGAAGTCATGGAGGAGACCGGTGTGCCGGTGACCGGCGCCCACTACGATTCCTCCCAGCCCTGGCCCTTCCCGGCCTCGATCATGATCGGCTTTCGCGCCCGGGCGCGCCCCGGTAGTCCCGTGCGCGTCAGCGGCGAGCTCGAGGACGCCCGCTGGTTCACACGGGAGGAGATCCGGGCCGGTGGCACGCCCCTGCTGCCATTCGCGCATTCGATCTCGTATCGCCTGATCCGCACCTGGCTCGAGGAGCAGCCCTCGCGCGCGGACGCGACGGCATAGGACACCCGGATGTGCCTGCTCGTGCTCGCGTGGAATGCGCACCCGCGATACCGGCTGGTGGTTGCCGCCAATCGCGATGAGTATCACGACCGCCCGACCGCGGCGCTCAGCCTCTGGCCGCCACCCGAGGAGATCCTGGCCGGACGTGATCTGCGCGCGGGCGGCACCTGGCTGGGAATCGACCGCCGGCGCCGCTTCGGCATCGTCACCAATTTCCGCGATCTCGTAGAGACCCCGCCGGAAGCACCGTCACGCGGAGGCTTGATCCCCGGATATCTCCGCGGCGGGTCCGGGCCGGGTGATCATCTCGCCGCGCTCGAGGGCGAGGCCGCGGCGTACGGCGGATTCAACCTGCTGTTGGCCGACGGCGAATCCCTTTGGTACGCCTCGAACCGCGGCACGCCGTTCGCGCGGGCTCTGTCGCCGGGGGTCCACGGGCTGTCGAACGAGCGGCTCGACACTCCCTGGCCCAAGCTGCTGCGTGTGCGCCGCAGCTTCGAAGACTGGCTTCGCGCAGCCGGCAGCGCAGAAGGTGGCGAGCTCTTCGCACTGCTCGCGGACCGTACGCCCGCATCCGATGACCAGGGCCTGCCGAGCACCGGCCTGTCGGTGGAATGGGAGCGCATCCTCTCCTCCCCGTTCGTCCGCAACGAGCGCTACGGCACGCGCTGCGCCACCCTCGTCGCCATCGAGCCCACCGGCGCCTGTTATCTGGCGGAGCGCCGTTTCGACCCGGCCGGCGTCTGCACCGGCGAGACCGAATGCCGCCTGGCGCCCGGCGAGTGGCCGGCCCCGAAGTAAACGGCGCAGGACTTGCGCCGTTCGAAAGCAACTGAGTGATCGGGATGAATCCCCGTCGCGGGGGTTGGCCGCGCGAATCGCCTGGAGCGATCTGCGCCGATCGAAGAGGAACCCAAGCCCGTGGCCTCTGAGTTCCGCCAGCGCAAGGAACCTGCGCCATAGGAAACGGTCACGTCTACAATTCGCGTTTTATCCGAGTTCGTCGCACGCATCGATGGGGCAGCGCAATTCGTCACACGGGGCGCGGCTGCCATGGCGAGCCTCGGGCCTCCTCGTACTGCTCCTCGGATGCGTACTCGCCGGGCCGTGGGCCCGGGCCGGCGTCGCCATCACGGTCACCGGCGTGAGCGATCCGTTGCGCAGCAATGTCCTGGCATACCTGAGCTTCTCCCGTTACCGGCGCACCCCGCACCTGACCCGCGACACCGTCGACAGACTGCAGAGCCGTATCGGCCGGGAGGTGCACTCGGCGCTGCGTCCCTTCGGCTACTTCGAGCCGACGGTGCACTCGAGCGTCACGGCGTTGGGGCCGGAGAACTGGCAGGTGGCGATCGCAATCGAGCCCGGGGCGGCGACCATCCTGCGCAGCGTGTCCGTGCGGGTCGTCGGCCCCGGGGCGAGGAGCCGGCGGTTCAAACGCATCACCTCGAAGCTGCCGCTGCACACCGGCTCGCGCCTCGACGAGGCCGCCTACGACGAAGTCAAAGGCGATCTTGTGCGCACGGCTGCCACTTACGGTTACGTCGATGCGACGCTGACCCGGCACGAGCTGCTGGTCAATCCCACCGCGCATACGGCGACCATCGCGCTCGAGCTCGCGACCGGCGAGCGCTACCGCTTCGGCGACACGACCATCCAACAGCACGCCGTGAGCGAGAAGCTGGTGCGCCGCTACCTGCGCTATCGGCAAGGCAAGCCGTTCGACCTGACTGAGGTCCTGCGCACTCAGTTCGCGCTCGACGACAGCGAGTACTTCAGCAACCTCGAGGTGCTCGCCGGCACGCCGGACCGTGTCAATCACACCGTCCCGGTGAGCATCAGCGCCGAGCCCAACCGTCCCAACGTGTACTCGATAGCGGCCGGCTACGAGACCGATACCGGCGCGCGCGGCATCCTCAGCTGGCAGGATCGGCGAGTCAACTCCTACGGCCACAAGATGAGCGTCGATCTGGAAGCCGCCCAGGTGACCAAATACAGCCTGCAGAGCCGCTACATCATTCCGATCGGCGATCCGGCGGTCGAGAATCTGACTCTCTCCGGCATCGTGCAGCAGCAACAGCTGGCCGATATCAATGCGCGCACCATGTCGCTGGGCCCCAGCGTCACCCGAGTCACGGGCCGATGGCAGACTGTCTGGTTCGTGAACGGAGTGCACGCCACCGGGACGGTGCAGGGAGTTCCCGAATGCCCGACGGGGAACAGCGCCGCGCCCTATGCGCAGTGCGAGGACTCGAGCGGAGCGCCTGTCCCGAGCATCACGGCGGGTACGGCGACCAACGACATGTTGGTGCCGGGCGTGGACATCGCGTCGGTGCCCAAAGGTTATCTCGGCGAGCCGATGTTCGAGCACGGACTGTTCGCCGAGATCCGCGGCTCGCAGGGCGCTTTCGGCTCGAAGGCGAACTTCCTGCAGATTCACATCCAGGCCGAGCGGGTGCTCAGCCTGGCGCCGAAGTGGCACTTGCTGCTGCGCGACGAAGTCGGCGCGACGGTCGCCTCGCATTTCGATGAGATGCCGTCCGCGATGCGCTTTTTCGCGGGTGGCGAGAGCAGCGTACGCGGCTTTTCCTATAACGATCTCTCACCCTTGCAGAGCTTCTGCGAGACCGTGGTCTCAAAAGGCATCCCGCCGCGGGAGGAATGCGTTCTCAACCAGAAGGCGGGCGGCAAAGACCTGATCACCGGCTCGGTGGAGTTGGACCGCGACCTGCCGCGCAACTTCGGGATCGCCGCCTTCTTCGACTATGGCAACGCCTTCAACCACTTCGGCACGCCGCTCCAATATGGCGCCGGCATCGGATTTCGCGTCCGCCTGCCGGTGCTGACGCTCGGCATCGACATCGGACAGCCGCTCTCCCAGTCAGGAAGTCCGCGGCTCTACATCAACTTCTCGCCGAAGCTGTGACAGCGCGGTAGCCGCCGATGCGCCGACTCCTGCTGCTCGCCACCGCGCTTTTCGTGCTGATCGCGATCGGCCTGCCCTGTGCTGGGCTCTACGCCGTCCTTTATACGCAGAGCGGCTTGCGTTTCGTCGTGAGCCATCTGCCGCAGCGATTCGGCAAGGTCGGGTTGAGGATCGAGGATGTCAGCGGGACGATCGCCGGCGGCGCCCGCGCGGGGCTGCTCGAGATCGATCAGGATCGGGTGCATCTCGAGTTCCGCGGCATCTACACACGGGTGCAGTTGGAGCCGCTTCTCTGGCAGACCATCCGCACGCCCGATACGAACGTCGACAGCGTTTATGTCGAGGTCAAGCGCCCGACGGGGCAACCGCAGCCCGGGCGACGGCATGCGCCGCAGTTCCTGCCATCCTGGCTGACCATCGCCATCGGACATGCCAGTGTCGGCAAGGCGGTGATCGTCGTGCCCGGCGGTGCGCGGCTCAGCGGCACGGAGATCGCCGGCTCCGCGCTGCTGCGTCACCGGGACATCCGCTTCGATCACGCCGTCGCGCAGATGGGCGAGCTGCATTTCTCGGTCGCCGGCAAGCTGCACGCGAGCGATCCGTTGGGGCTGGCTGCGAATGGCGAGGTCAGTTGGCAGCCGCGCGGCCAGCCCGTCTGGCGGCTCACCGGTAATGCTGCCGGTGATCTGGACAGGCTGCCGGTCCGCGCGAAGATCCTGGCTCCCTTTCAGAGCGAGCTCACGGGCGTGATGCTCGACCTGACTCACCACTGGCACTGGCAGGGTGAGGCCGTCATCCACAATTTCGACCTGCGCGCCTGGCATCTCACCGGCACCCTCGGCACCCTCAGCGGCCAGCTGGCACTGAGCGGCGCCGGGCAAGAATTCGCCGCGAGCGGCACACTGGATCCGGCCGGATTGAAGGCCGGCTCCTTCGGCGTGCAGTTCACGGGGGGGTATGCCCGGCAGGCTCTGCTCGCGCGCCGGATCGACATCACCGATCTGGCCTCGGGGACGCGGGCCATCGCCTCAGGCGCGATCGGCATCGCCCCCGTCCCCGGCGGCCCGCGTCTCGATCTGCGGGGCAGCTGGCGCAACTTTCGCTGGCCGCTCGCGGGACGGAACGTGCCGTTTCGCAGCAGCGCGGGGACCTTCGAGCTCGCGGGCATTCGGCCGTACGATTTTCACATCAAAGGGCTGGCTCAGGTTCCGACACTCCTCCCGGGGCTCGCCCCGGTTCCTGCGGACGTCACGGGAAAGTTGGGTGGCAACAGCGTCAGCTTCAGCAGCGCTCGGATCGATATCTTCCGCGGTCACGCCGGCGTGCACGGCGAGGTGACCTGGGCGCCGATGCAACGTTGGGACGTCAGCGGCCGCGCGGCCGGCATCGATCCCGGCCAGTTGCGCCCCGACCTGCCGGGCAGTGTCAGTTTCGGGCTGACGGTGGCGGGCCGCGGCTTCAAGCCCGGTGATCCCATCGCCGTGACCCTTGACGGGCTCAACGGGCGACTCCGGGGCCTGGCTGCCAGCGGCGGCGGCAAGCTCACCCGTGCGGGCGATGCATGGACGTTCCAACAGGTGCGCATGGGCCTGGGCCGCACCCGCCTGGCGCTCGATGGCCGTATCGATCGCGCCGCCGGCTTGCGCTTCGCGCTGACCGCCGAGGACCTCAGCCTGCTGTCGGCGGGCAGCCGCGGTCATGTGCAGGCGGACGGCACGATCCGCGGGCCGCTCGCCGCTCCCGACATCCTCGCCACCGCGCACGGGGCGGACATCCTCTACGATGGCGTGACGCTGGCGAGTTTCGATGCGAAAGTGGATTTCGATCCGAGCTCGCGCCGCCGCTCGTCGATCGCCGCGCATCTGCGCAAGCTGCATTTCTCCAAACGTAACGTGCGCAGCGTGGACTTCACACTCGACGGTCCGGCAGCGGCGGTGACAACTCACTTGGACGCGCAGGCACCGGGGCTGCGGCTAGCCGCGAAGGCCGTCGGCGCCATCCGCGGGGGCGTCTTCAACGGCAACCTGCAATCCCTGAGCTTGTCGGGTGCTGAATCGCTGCGGCTGCACCTCGAGCAGCCGGTGCCGCTGACGGTCTCGCGCGCAGCGAGCAACATCGGCCGGCTCTGCCTGGTGGGTACTCCGGGCAACCTCTGCGCAGAGATGAGTTGGACGCCGGCGCTGTGGTCTACCACGCTGACCGCCAGCCGATTGCCGCTGAGCACGCTGACCGCGGGACGCACGCCAACCGTCGAATACCTCGGCACGATCAACGTCGGTGCGCATCTCTTCGGCGGCGGGAACGGCCCGGGCCAGGGAGTGCTGCGCGTCGAGCTGAACGACGCCGTGCTGTCGCGGCGCCTCGTGAGCGGTCGAGTCGAGCGCACTTCCATCGGGTCGGGCGTGCTCACGGCGACTGCCAACCCCGATTCGATCGATGCGGATGCATCCCTGACGTCCGGGGAGATCGGCACGCTCGCGGGGACCGTGAAGATCGGCCGCGGCCCGCAGTCCTGGCAAGACATGCCGGTCACCGGCGACCTGCGCGCCCAGACCTCCAAGCTCGATCTCTTTTCGGTATACGTCCCCGACATCGACCGTGCAGCCGGCAACCTCACCGCGAACGCACGGATCGCCGGCACTCTGGGGCAACCGCAGCTCAGTGGCAGCATGAGCGTCTCCGACGGTGAGCTCGACTACTACCAGACCAACCTGCATCTGCGCCACATCGGCCTGACGGCGCAGCTCACAGACGATGGCCTGATGTTCGACGGCACCGCGCAGGCGGGCACGGGGTCGGTGCATGCCAAGGGCCAGCTGCAATGGCGCGACACGCTGCCCTACGGACAGCTGCACCTGGAAGGGACCAACTTGCGGGTGGTGGACATCCCGGAAGCGCAGATCGATGCCTCGCCGAACCTCGATTTCAAGGTGGCCGCACGCGAGATCGACATCACCGGCACGGTTGTCGTGCCTCATGCCAGGATCGTGCCGACCGACCTCACCGGAGCGGTGACTTCCTCCTCCGACGAGGTCATGGTCGGCCAGGAATCACAGAATCCCGCCGACCGTTTCAAGGTGAGGACGCAGATCACGATGGCACTGGGGCACGATGTCAACATCGATACGACGGGATTGACCGGCCGGCTCACGGGCAGCATCACGGTACGCAGCGGCTACGATGCGGTCACGCGTGCAACCGGTCAGCTGTCGGTCCAAAAGGGCCAGTATGCCGCGTACGCACGCAAGCTCGACATTCAAAGCGGGCGGCTCATATTCACCGGCGGTCCCATTGACGACCCCGGAATCGAGATTCGCGCGGTCAAGAGCTATCCCGACGTTACCGCTGGAATAAACGTCCGCGGTACCCTGAAGCAGCCGCGGCTCTCATTCTTCTCGACCCCGTCACTGCCGCAGTCGCAGATCGTCTCCCTGATCCTATCCGGGGGCGGTGGCGGCGGTTCGCTGCAGATGCTGCAGTCCTCCAACGCACAGAACCAGCAGGCCACCGCCGCCAGCGAGTTGCTGACCCAGGGCGGCGCGATCCTCGCGCAACAGCTCGGCTCGCGCATCGGCCTGCCCGATATCAGCCTGGAGACGGACCTCAACAACGAGACCTCGCTCGTGCTCGGCAAGTACCTCTCGCCGCGCCTGTACGTGAGCTACGGCGTCGGGATCACTCAGCAGTTGAACGCTATCCGCCTGCGGTACAGCCTCGGCGATCATTGGACAGTGCGCACCGAGGCGGGGCAGATCAGGGGAGCGGACCTGGTGTTCAGCGTGGAGAAGTAGGTTCTCCGTCAGGGACCGAGCTCGGCGCTGAGCACATCGAAAAGGCCCGCGCCCGCCCTTGACCGCTCCCGCATGAATATGCACAATGAGTGCAAGTTTATGCACAATCGCAATTCCCTCTGATCCGCCGTGGACGCTCAGCAGCTCGAACGCCGCCAAGCGATCGTGCGCATCCTGCGCGACGGGCGCGTCGCCCGGCAGGAGGACCTGGCGCGGCTGCTCAAGACCGCGGGCTTCGAGGTGACGCAGTCGTCAGTCAGTCGCGATCTGCGCGATCTCGGTGTTCTCAAGGCGAGCGGCCGCTACGTGCTGCCTCCGGATGAAGTTTCGCGGACCAACGGCGATTTCGCCATGCTGGCGCAGTTCGTGCGCGGACTGAAGCGCGCCGGCCCGTCGCTCACCATACTCAGGACCACGATCGGCGCGGCGCAGAGTGTCGCCGTCGCCATCGACCGGGCGGAGTGGCCCGAGGTCGCCGGCACCATCTCCGGCGATGACACTATTTTCATCGCAACCGCCCACGCCCGCGCGCAGGACGCCCTCCTCGCCCGGCTGCACGGCATCTTCCGAGTCTGAGCAATGCCCAACCCTCTCCCCTTGAAGGGCGACCAGCCCATCGTCCTCGCTTACTCCGGCGGTCTCGACACCTCTTTCCTGGTGCCGTGGCTGCAGGAGAACTATGGCCGCCCCATCATCACCGTCACCGTCGATACCGGCGGCATCGATGCGGCTGCGGCGCGCACGCTTGCCGATCGCGCACGCGCGCTCGGCGCCGTCGAGCATCATCAGATCGACGCGCGTGCCGACTATTTCGAGCAGGTGCTGCGCTTCCTCATCATGGGCAACGTGAAGCGCGGCCAGATGTATCCGCTCTGCGTGGGCGCTGAGCGCGTCATGCAGGCGCAGACCATCGCACACATGGCGCGCAAGCTCGGCACCCACATGGTCGCCCACGGCTGCACCGCGGCCGGCAACGATCAGGTCCGCTTCGAGGTTGCGATGCGTACCCTCGCTCCGGAGCTCGAAGTGCTGGCGCCGGTGCGCGACTGCGCCTTCCAACGCCAGGAAGAGCTCGATTACCTGCAGTCGCGCGGACTTCCGGTTCCGTCCTTCGGCGCGGCGTATTCCGTGAACCGCGGCCTCTGGGGCGTCACGATCGGCGGCAAAGAGACGCTGACCTCATCCGGCAGCATTCCCGAGCAGGCGTGGGTGCTGACCCGCGACGCCTTCAGTCAGCCGCGCGTGCCCGAGTCTCATGTCGTCGAGTTCAAGCAAGGCCGCCCGGTCGGTCTCGACGGGCGGGCGCTGTCACCCGTGGCGCTCATCGAGGCGCTGGAGGCGCTGGCGGCGCCTTTCGGCATCGGCCGCGGCATCCATCTTGGCGATACCATCATCGGCACGAAGGGCCGGGTCGCGTTCGAGGCGCCCGCCGCGGAAGTGCTGCTCACTGCGCACCGGGAGCTCGAGAAGCTGGTGCTCACAGGCCGCCAACAGCGCGTCAAGGAGACGGTCGCGCAGCCCTACGGCGATCTCGTGCATGAGGGCCAGCTCCTCGATCCCGTCTGCCGCGATATCGAGGCGCTGCTCCTCTCTTCGCAGGAGCGGGTGACCGGTCAGGTGCGCATCCAGCTTCGTCCCGGCAACCTCTTCATCGCAGGCATCGAGTCACCCTACTCGCTGATGGCGGCCTCCAAGGGCGTGTACGGCGAGGCGGCGGGCGAGTGGACTCCCGTGGATGCGCTCGGATTCTCCAAGATCGTCGCCCTGACGGGCGTATTTCACCGGCGCGCCGGCGAGCGCGCCAAGGATGCGTGACATGGTAAGCGGCATGAGAAGCGTCGTGGTCGACAAGATCGCCTCCGTCGCACAGGCCTGCGGCCTGTCGCACGAGGTGCGCATCTCGACGGAGATCCCTTCCGAAGAAGGAGCGGTGGTGGTCGTCGAGGTACTGACCAACAAGTCGACCTACAACACGCTCGAGCTCACCAGCGGCCGCATGGCCAAGGTGGGCAAGGGCGACATCGTGGTGGGCGCCCTCGGCCATCGCAAGGCGCTCTTCGGCTACTCGGGGCACGTCCCGCCCGCGGTTCAGGCCGGCGACGTCATTCAGATGCTCAACATCGGCGGCGTGCTCGGGATCTGCGACTCCATCAATCCCGACAAGGGTAAGCCGTTCGACTGCCGCGTGCTCGGCGTGGCGCTGCACTTCCCCTATCTCGGCGAGCGCATCGGAGTGCCCGCGCGCGTGGGCCTGCGCCGGCTCGATCCCGAGGCGAAGCTGGAGTCCCGGCAGGTGCCGATCGTCGCGCTGGCGGGCACCTGCATGGAGGCGGGCAAAACCGCGGCGGCCTGCGCGATCATCAGCCGCATGCGCCACCGCGGTTTGGTAATCGACGCATTCAAGGCCACCGGCGTGTCCTTGCGGCGCGACGTGCTCGCGATGGAGGATTCCGGCGCGCGCCGCTCCGCCATCTTCACCGACCTGGGGGTCGTCACCACCACCCGGGTCAACGGCCCGGCGCTCACCCGCACGATGCTGACCGAGCTGTCGGCGGGCAAGCCCGACGTGATCGTGTTCGAGCTCGGCGACGGCATTCTCGGCACTTACGGCGTCGATGCCATCCTGGAATGTCCGGACATCCGCGCCGCGCTCACTGCTGTCGTGCTCTCGGCCAACGATCCGGTGGCCGCGTGGGGCGGCGTGAAACTGTTGCGCGAGCGGTTCGGAATCGAGCCGTGCGCGGTTACGGGTCCCTCTACGGACAACCAGGTGGGGGTCGAGATCATCACGACGCAGATGGGCGTGCCGGCCTTCAATGCGCTCAGCGCGGGCGCGGCGCTGGGCGACCGCGTCATGGAGGCCGTCGGCCTCGCGCGAGAGCCGGCAGCATGACCCGATCGTCCGGAACGATTTCGGACGCGCCGATCCCGACAGTCGTGTTGGGAGGCACCGGGTATGTCGCCGGGGAGCTGCTGCGCCTGCTCGCGGGACATCCGCGCTTCGAGCTGGCGGCGGTCCTGTCCGACAGCCAACCCGGGGAGCCGGTCGCGAAAGCGTTCCCGCATCTCGCGGCCGCGTACCGCGATACGCGCTTCAGCTCGCAGGCTGAAGTGCGGGCACTGGTGAGCAGCGCTGCGGAATGCGCTGTGTTCTCCGCGGCGCCGCACGGCGTCTCGGCTGCCTTGATCGACTCTCTGTTGCGGGCAGCTGCGCAGGCCGGAACGCGGCCCCGCGTGGTCGACATCTCGGCTGACTTCCGCTTCCGCTCTCCGGCGGCCTACGAAGCAGTCTACAAGCACGCGCATGATGCGCCGGCGCGCCTGCCGGAATTCACCTGCGCGGTGCCGGAGCACCTGCGCAAGCTCGACACGCCGCACGTCGCTCATCCGGGATGCTTCGCTACGGCGACTCTGCTCGCCAGTGTGCCTCTCCTCTCTCTGGGGCTCACGCCCCCCGTCCTGTTCGTGACCGGCATCACCGGCAGCACCGGCGCCGGGCGCAAGCCCGTGGAAGGCACTCATCATCCGCTACGCCACAGCGATCTCTATTCTTACAACGCGCTGGCGCACCGGCACGCGCCCGAAGTCGCGGCCTGCGCGCGCGCCGCGACGGGGGTGGAGGCGGAGTTCGCGTTCGTGCCGCACTCCGGGCCATTCGCGCGCGGCATCCATGTGACCGTGCAGGCGCCGCTGAAGACGCCGATCGATACTCCGAAGATGCTGGCTGCGCTGCGAGAGTTCTACGCTGGATCGGAGTTCGTGCGCGTCACCAACACCGCGCCCCGAGTCAAGGAAGTCGCCACCACCAACTACGCGCATCTCTCTGCCGTCGCAAACGGCCGCACCGTGGCCGTGATGTGTGTCGTCGACAACCTCAACAAGGGCGCGGCGGGCGGCGCCGTGCAATGGATGAACCGGATATTCGGTCTGCCGGAGACGGAAGGCCTCACGGCCTGCGCGCCCGGCTGGACCTGAAAGAGAAGAGCATGAGTCCTGCAGCAACCCCGGCAGCGGCCGCAACCACCCCGGCGCGGGACTTCCTCGCTCCGGTATTTGCCCAGTATCCGTGCGAGGTCGTCTCCGCCCACGGCGTGTGGCTGTTGAACAGCCGCGGCGAGCGCGTGCTCGATCTCTACGGCGGACATGCGGTCGCCGCGCTCGGCTACGGCCACCCCGGCTGGACGAACGCGCTCGCCGCCCAGGCGCGCTCCTGTAATTTCCAGACGAACGCCATCCCCATGAGCATCCGGGTGCGTGCGGCGGAACGGTTGGTGCGCTTCTCGCAGCTGGACTTCACCAGTGTGTTCTTCATCAACAGCGGCGCGGAAGCGAACGAGAATGCCTTGCGGCTGGCGTTGCGGATGACTTCCCGGCCGCACGTCGCGGCGGTCGAGGGCGGCTTCCATGGCCGAACGGCTGCGGGAGGGGCGGTCACCTGGGGCTCCGACGGCTGGTACGGATTCCCGCGCAAGCCATTCGATGTCAGCTTCATGCCGCGCGGTGACCTCGGCGCCATCGCCGCGCATGTCACCGATCGCACGGCCGCAGTCATCGTGGAGCCCGTGCAAGGGCTCGCAGGCGCCGTCGACCTGGGCAGGCCCTACCTCGAGGCTCTGCGCCGCCGTTGCGATGAAGTGGGCGCGCAGCTCATCTTCGACGAGATCCAGTGCGGCTTCGGCCGCGTCGGGCACCCGTTCGCCGCCAATCTGTACGGCGTCATGCCCGACATGATCACGGTCGCGAAGGCGCTCGGCAACGGCTTTCCGTGCGCGGCGCTGCTGACCTGCGCCAAGGTGTCGGCGAGCCTCAGCCTGGGGCTCCTCGGCACGACCTATGGCGGCGGACCCATGGCCTGCGCCGCGATCGAGGCGGTGATCGACGCCATCGAGTCGGAGGATCTACTCCAAAACGTGCGGCGCGTGTCGGACTGCATCCGCCGGACCTGCATCGTGGGGCCGGTGCAAGCGATCCAGGGCGAAGGGTTTCTCCTCGGATTGCGTACCAGCCGGCCAGCGAAGCAGATTCAGGCGGAGCTGCTGGAAGGCGGCATTCTCACGGGCACGGCGACCGACAGCCACATCGTCAGGCTCCTGCCGCCCTTCATCCTGCGCGAGGAGCAGGTCGAGCTGCTGCGCGACGCGCTCGCGAGCCTCGCATGAACACTAGCATGAGACGTTTCCTCGATCTGGCCGAGCTCGAGCGCGAGGAGGTGTTGGCGCTGCTCGAGCTGGCCCGGCGCCTGGAGACGCGCCCCGAGCCGCACGCGCTCGCGGGCAAGATCCTCGGACTGCTCTTCCTCAACCCGTCGCTGCGCACGCTCGCCTCCTTCCAGGCGGGGATGGCGCGGCTCGGCGGCAGCTCGTTCGTGATCACCCCGGGCCAGGGCACGTGGCAGCTCGAGGCGCGGCTCGGCGCCGTCATGAGCGGCGCTGCCGCGGAACACGTGCGCGAGGGCATTCCGGTGCTCGCCTCGTACTGCGATGCACTGGGGGTGCGCGCATTCGCCGACGGCAAGGACCTCGCCGCGGATCTCGCCGAGACCGCGTTCAACGCGATGGCGAGCCTGGTCGATAAGCCGCTCATCAATCTCGAGTCGGCGATGAGCCATCCCTGCCAGGCGCTCGCGGACTGGAAGACCCTGGACGATATCGGTGTGCCACGAAGCGGCCGTTTCGTCCTTGCATGGGCCTATCATCCGCGCGCTCTGCCGCTTGCCGTACCGGCCACTGCCGTGCACATGGCGGCCTTGCGCGGCATGGAAGTCATCGTGCTGCGCCCGGAAGGATTCGCGCTGCCGCCGCCGATCATGGAGAAGGCGCGCCGCGCGGCGGCGCTCTCCGGTGGCTCCGTGCAGGAGACGGCAGATCGGGACGAGGCGCTGAGCGGCGCGCACATCATTTATGCGAAGGAATGGGGCGCGACGTCCTGCTACGGAGACGCTGCAGGGGATGCACGGCTGCGCGGCGAGCTCAAGCACTGGTGTGTGCGCAACGACTGGTTCACGCGTACTGCCACGGAGTGCCGCCTGATGCACTGTCTGCCGGTGCGGCGCAACGTCGCGGTGGCGGACGAGGTTCTCGACAGTCCGCGTAGCATCGTGCAGCGGGAAGCCTACAATCGCCTCACCGCGCAAGTAGCGGTCCTCTATCGCATGTTGAGAACCATCTGAGGGACCCACCGACATGATCATGCATCCGGGCGATCAGGCCTTGGCTATCCGGGCGCTCAAGAACGCCGCGCCGTACATCCGCATGTACAAGGGCAAGACGTTCGTCGTGAAGGCGGGCGGCGGTGTGTTCGCCGACGTCGCCTCCACCCGGGTCCTCATCGAGCAGATCGCGATCCTGCACTACTTCGGCGTGCGCGTGATATTCGTGCATGGCGGCGGCCCGCAGCTCACGGAGCTCTCGGCGGCGCTCGGCGTGCCGACGCGCATGGTGGAGGGCCGGCGGGTCACCGATCAGAAGTCGATCGATGTGTCGGCCATGGTGCTCAACGGGCTCATCAACACGCGCATCCTTGGCATCTGCCGCGACCTCGACATCGAGGCGGTGGGGATCAGCGGGGTGGATGCAGGCCTGGTGCGCGCGCACAAGCGTCCGCCGGTGAAGATCGTATCGAGCGGTGAGGTGGTGGACTACGGCTTCGTCGGCGACATCGACGAGGTCGACCCGCAGGCAGTGCGCAAGCTCCTCGACAACGGGCTGATGCCGGTGGTGAGCCCGCTCTCGGCGGACGACAGCGGGGTGCTGCTCAACATCAATGCGGACACGGTGGCCGCCGCCCTGGGCGCCGCGCTCGGCGCGGAGAAGCTGATTCTCTGCACGGGCGCGCCGGGGATCCTCGGCGACATCGCCGATCCGGGGTCGCTCATCTCCTACATCGACCTGCAGGGCCTGAAGCGCCTGCGCGAAGAAGGGCGCATCGCCGATGGCATGCTGCCGAAGGCGAAGGCCATCGAGGACGCAATACGCGGCGGCGTGCGGCGCGTCCATGTGGTGTCATACGCGGCACCGGAGGGCATCCTCGGTGAGGTCTTCACCAACGAGGGGACGGGTACGCTGATCGTCGCAGATATCAAAGCGCTGACGCCCGCGGAGCAGCAGGGCACACAAAGCTGAGCATCGCCACGGGCCAGCCATGACACGTTTGTGGGACAAGGGAGCGCCGCTCGACGAGCGCGTGTTGCGCTACACCGCGGGGGAGGACTTTGCGCTCGATGAGCGGCTGGTGCGCTACGACGTGCGCGCATCCATTGCGCACGCGGAAATGTTGCACGAGCAGAAGCTGCTGTCAGGCGCCGACCTCGAGGCGATCCGCAGCGCCCTGACGGCGCTCGCAGATGAGCATGCTCGGGGCGAATGGCACATCGAGCTCGCGGACGAAGATGGTCAGACATCGCTCGAGCGCAGGCTGACCGAGCGCATCGGGCCTGCGGGCGGGCGCGTGCATTTGGGGCGCTCGCGCAACGATCAAGTCCTGACGGCGCTGCGGTTGTATCTGCGTGATGCGGTGGAGGACCTGAGCGGCGGTGCTCTGGCGGTAGCCGAGGCGCTCGAGCATCTGGCCGACCGTGAAAAGAAGACGGCGTTGCCGGGATATACCCACATGCAGCAGGCGATGCCCAGCTCGGTGGCTCTCTGGGCGGGCGGCTTCGCGGCCGAAATTCGCGACGACGCCGAGGGCTTGAGGCAGGTGCAACGCCGGGCCGGCAAGTCTCCGTTGGGTTCGGCGGCAGGCTACGGCACCCCCGGTCTACCCATCGACCGGAGCGCGACCCAAGAAAAGCTCGGCTTCACTGCGGTCCACGAGCCGGTGACGGCGGTGCAGCTCTCGCGGGGCAAGGCGGAGGCGACGCTGCTGTTCGAGATCGCGCTCCTCATGCAGGACCTCGGCCGTCTCGCCGCGGACGTGCTGCTCTTCTACACCCAGGAGTTCGGCTTCCTGGAATTGCCCGAGGCGTTCACCACCGGCTCCTCGATCATGCCGCAGAAGCGCAATCCGGATGTCTTCGAGCTGATCCGCGGCCGCTCCGTCTGCGCGCAGGCGTGCCTCATGGAAGCGCTCGGCCTCTGCGCCAAGCTTCCCTCGGGCTACCAGCGCGATATGCAACTCCTGAAGATACCTCTCTTCCGCGGCATCGACCTCGCGCAACAGACTCTCGATCTCCTTCCGGCCGCCCTCGATGCCATGCGCTTTCGCCCCGAGCACATCCATCTCGACCCGGCGATCCACGCCGCCGAGGAGGCAAACCGGCTGGTGACGAGCGAGGGCATCCCCTTCCGCGAGGCTTATCGGCGGGTTGCTGTCAGGCTAAAGCTTAAGCCTTGAGCCTTGAGCTCTCGCTGGCTTGTGCGCTGACATGCGCGCAAAATGCGCTCGTCCCGCCCCCTGACTGGGAATGCGCCTGTGGCGACAGAGCGCATTGCGGTCCAAACAATCTCGAGGTTGGAATCCCGGATGCGCGGCGGAGGGAGGATCCCTGGGCTTACCGAATCATAGAGGTGCACCATGGGTTTCGTCGCGGCCGTCTACGGCATCGTTTGCTATCTGATATTTCTCGCGTCGTTTCTCTACGCGATCGGTTTCGTCGGCGATGTGATCGTCCCCAGGACAATCGACTCGGGTCAGAGCGCCGCGTCCGCTGAAGCGTTAATAATCGACCTACTCTTGCTAGGCGCTTTCGCCGTGCAGCACAGCGTCATGGCGCGGCCAGGCTTCAAGGCCATATGGACGAAAATCGTGCCCCGCTCGATCGAGCGCAGCACGTATGTCCTTTTCTCGAGTCTGCTGCTCGGGCTCATCTGCTGGCAATGGCGGCCCCTTCCATCCCCGGTGTGGGACGTCACTTCCTCGCGGGTGCTCGCGGACGTCCTGCTGGCGCTCTTCTGGCTCGGCTGGGTGATCCTGTTGCTCGCCACCTTCATGGTCAATCACTTCGATCTTTTCGGTCTGCGCCAGGTTTACCTGCGCCTGCGCAAAGTCGACTATTCACCGCCCCATTTCACCCAGCGCGCCCTCTACAAGATCGTGCGCCATCCGATCATGTTGGGCTTCGTGATCGCCTTCTGGGCGACGCCGCGCATGTCGCTCGGTCACCTCATCTTCTCGATTGCGACCACGGCATACATCCTGGTGGGCATCGCGCTGGAGGAGCACGATCTGGCGGCAGTGCACGGAGAGCAATATCAGGCGTATCGCTGCAGCGTCCCCATGCTGATTCCCGGCCTATTCAAGCGGCACCGGCCGCCACGGGTGATCTCGCCCTGACCCGCGTGGGGGCGAGGCGCGCTCAGTGCGCCTCGTCCCATTCGCGCCGTGGCGACGTCGCGAAACAGAAGCCTGGCGTCAGGTACCGATGTTAGAGGTCGGGGTCTTCCGCGGCGTTCTTTCTGCTGCCTTTCGCCCGTTCTTTCTGCGCCTTTTCGTCCTGTGAGCGATCGGGTGCCTCCCCATCGCTCGCCCGAGTTTTCTGCTTTTGCAATCTTTTCCAGTCCTCTACCGCCTCGGAGCGCTTCATTGCGTCCAGGCTGGTGAACCGCGTAAGCCTCTTATCCATAAGGGAATTACAGCACACGGCGACCCGCCAAACGTCTTGGCCTCGCTCAGTGCGCCTGGTCCCAATTCGCGCCGCTGCCGACATCGACTCGCAGTGGTACGCGCAGCTCCGCGGCGGAGGTCATTCTGTCCCGCACGGCCTCGCTCACGCGCTCGACGGCGTCGCTACGCACCTCCAGCACCAGCTCATCGTGCACTTGCATGATGAGGCGTGCGGGAGCGTCTTCGCGCGCGCACCACGCATCGACTGCGATCATGGCGCGCTTGATGATGTCGGCAGCGGTGCCTTGCATGGGCGCGTTGATGGCGGCGCGCTCCGCGTACTGTCGCGTCTGAGCGTTGCCGGAGCGGATATCGGGTAGGTAGAGACGACGGCCATAGACCGTCTCCACGAAGCCGCGCTCGCGCGCCTGCTTGCGAGTGTCATCCATGAACCGCCGCACGCCCGGGTAGCGTTGGAAGTAGCGCTCCACGTAGCTCTGCGCCGCGCTGCGGTCTATGCCGAGCTGGCGCGCAAGCCCGAACGGGGACATCCCGTAGATGAGGCCGAAGTTGATGGTCTTCGCCGCCCGCCGCTGGTCGGCGGTCACCTCCGCGAGCGGTACGCCGAAGACCTCCGCGGCGGTGGCCTGGTGGACATCGCGGTCTTCCGCGAAGGCGGCGAGCAGGCCTTCGTCCCCCGAGAGATGCGCCATGATGCGCAGCTCGATCTGCGAATAGTCTGCCGCCAGCAGAGTGTGGCCCGGCGGGGCGATGAACGCCTGGCGAATACGCCGGCCCTCGGGACGGCGGATGGGGATGTTCTGTAAGTTGGGCTCGACGGAGGAGAGCCGGCCTGTCTGGGCCACCGCCTGGTTATAGGAGGTATGAATGCGGCCGGTGTCCGGGTTGATCTGCTCCGGCAGCTTGTCGGTGTAGGTCGATTTGAGCTTGGCCACCGCCCGGTAGTCAAGCACGATCCGCGGCAATGCATAGGAAGCGGCGAGCTCTTCCAACACATCCTCGGCCGTCGAGGGCTGCCCGGTTGGCGTCTTGCGCAGCACGGGCAGGCCCAACTTCTCGAAGAGCACCTGTTGCAGCTGTTTCGGGGATTCGACGTTGATGTCATATCCGGCCTCGCGCCGCGCCTGTTGCAGCAGATCCTGCAGCTGCGTCGCGAACCGGGAGCTTTGCCCCTTCAGCAGCTCGCGATCGACCAGTACACCCTGGCGCTCCATGCGCGCCAGCACCGGCACGAGCGGCTGCTCGATTTCCTCATAGAGGCGCTCGAGCGCCGGAACGCTCGCCAGCTTCGCCCACAGAGCCCGATGCAGGCACAACGTCACATCGGCTTCTTCGGCGGCATACTCGGAGGCACGCTCCACGGGCACCTGGCCGAAAGCGATCCGCTTCGCGCCCTTGCCTGTCACGTCCTCGTAGGTGATGGTGCGGCGCCCCAGATAACAGAGCGCCGCGGCGTCCATGTCGTGCCGGGTACCTACGCTGTTCCAAACGTAGGATTCGAGCATGGTGTCATAGCGCAATCCGGCCAGCCGGATGCCGTGATTCTGCATCGCGTGCGCGTCGAACTTGAGGTGGTGGCCGAGCTTCGGCTTCTCCGGATCCTCGAGAATGGGCTTCAGGGCTTCGAGCGAACGGGCGCGGTCGAGCTGCGGCGGCGCGCCCGCGTAGTCGTGGCCCAGCGGCAGGTACGCGGCAATGCCAGGCTCGACGCAGAAGGAGAGTCCGACGATCTCCGCGTGCATGTAGTCTAGACTCGTCGTCTCGACGCCGATCACGACCAACTCCGCGTCGCGCAGTTTCGCGAGCCAGCGCTCCAGGTCCTCACGGCGAGCCACAGTCTCGTAGTGCCTGACGACTTCGCGCGGCGCCTCGGAAACGGACTGCCCGGGCGGCGCGCCAACGGGAGGAGCGGCAGCAGCGCCGCCCGATTGCGCAGGCGTGCCGGCCGAGGAGGCCCGTGGAGGGCTCTGCGTCGCCTCCACCGCGCCGCCGCCGGATCGGCCATCGCCGGGTCCCTCGTCGAGTTGGCGCAGCAGGGCGCGAAACTCGTATCTCGTGTAGAGCTCGCGCAGGCGCGCGACATCCGGCTGCGCCGGCGCCATTTCTTCCAAGGTGATAGGCAGCTCGATGTCGCTGTGTATCGTGGCGAGCTTGCGTGACAGCTCGAGCGTCTCCAGTCCCGCACGCAGGTTCTCGCCGACTTTGCCGCTCACCTCCCGTACGTTGCGGATGAGATTGTCGAGAGTGCCGTACTGGTTGAGGAGCTTTGCGGCCGTCTTCGGGCCCACCTTGTCGATGCCGGGAATGTTGTCGGAGCTGTCGCCCACCAGTGCGAGATAATCGATGATCTGCTCCGGGAAGACGTCAAACTTGGCCTTGACCCCGCCGCGGTCGAGCACGGTGTTGCTCATCGTGTTGACTAGCGTGATCGCGCCATCAACGAGCTGCGCCATGTCTTTGTCGCCCGTCGAGATGAGCACACGCTGGCCAGCGCGCGCAGCCCGGCAGGCGAGCGTTCCGATGACATCATCGGCTTCGACGCCGGTGATGCGCAGCAGGGGCAAGCCCTGGGCACGCAGGATCGCGAGCAGCGGCTCGACCTGCGAGCGCAGGTCATCCGACATCGGCGTGCGATGCGCCTTGTATTCGGCGAAAAGATCGTCGCGGAAGGTCCTACCCGGGGCGTCGAACACCAGGCCGATGCGCTTCGGCCGGCATTCCTTGAAGAACTTGGCGAGCATGTTCAGCACGCCGAGAACCGCGCCGGTAGGCTCGCCGCGTGAGTTGCTCAGGCCAGGCAGGGCATGAAAGGCGCGATAGAGATAGGAGGACGCGTCGACGAGGACGAGATCGGGGGAATCGAGGATGGACATAATGGGAGTATATCGTGCGCGGCTACCGTCAACCGTTGGCCGACCCCATGCGCTATGAGGCAAATGGGCAAAGGGCTGACCTCGGCCATTGCGGCCAATCGATTCGGGCTCGGCGCCCGACCGGGCGAGCTGGCAGCCATCGGCGGCTCGGGACCCGATTGGCTGCGGTCGCAGCTCGATGGGCCTGCGCCGGAAATCGCCTGCGACGGACTGCAGAGCTCGGCAAGCATCCTCGCGCAGATCTACGACCTGCGGCGAGCCATTCGCGCCGCGCGTGCGAGCGGTGTCGCCGCCGGCCATGAAGCCGGAAACGGCGAAGCGAGCTCCGCCGCTGCGATCGGCGCATTCAAGAAGCTCCCGCAGCTCATCAAACCCCTCTATGTCGCCGAGGCTGGCGCGCGCTTTCGGGAGGCGGTCGCGACCGCCCGCCCGTTCGTCGAGCGTCTGACACATTTCTGGGCCAACCACTTCGCCGTTTCCGCGGACAAGAGCGTGCTACCGGCGCTCGCGGGCAGCTACGAGCGGGAAGCAATCCGCCCCTACGTCCTCGGCAACTTCGGCGACATGCTGCTCGCGACGGAGCGGCATCCCGCGATGCTGCTCTACCTCGACAACCAGATGTCGATGGGGCCGAACTCCCGTGCAGCGGGCAACATCGCGCGCCGCGATCCCGACCGCAAGACGGGGATCAACGAGAACCTGGCGCGGGAGACGATGGAGCTGCACACCGTCGGAGTCGACGGCGGCTATACGCAAGCCGACGTCACGGTGTTTTCCCAGGTGTTGACCGGCTGGTCCATCGCGGGGCCCGATGGCTGGCGCGGCGGCGCGCAACCCGGCACTTTCCTCTTCCGTGCCGCGATGCACGAGCCGGGACCGAAAGTGGTGCTGGGCAAGCGCTACCCGGATACCGGATACGATCAGGGCGTGGCCGTGCTGCGGGATCTCGCCAGCCGGCCCGCCACGGCCCGATTCATCGCCACCAAGCTGGTGCGCCACTTCATCGCGGATGATCCGCCCGCGCCGGCGGTGGAGCGGGTGGCCGCGGCATTCTCCGAGCGCGGCGGCGACCTGACGACTGTCTACAGGGCGCTGATCGACTCGCCTGAAGCGTGGGAGCAGCCGACGGCCAAATACAAGACCCCATCGGATTTCATCGTATCGTCCTTTCGCGGTCTACAGCTTCCCGTCAGCGCGAACAAAACACCCGTCGGGCTCTTGCAACTGCTCGGACAACGCATCTGGGCACCCGGCTCGCCGGCAGGTTGGCCGGACCGGAGCGCGGACTGGGACGGCGCCTCGGCGCTGTTGCAGCGGATCCAGTGGGCGGATGCGGTGGGACAGAGGGTCGGCCCCGGACGCAATGCGATGGAGCTGGCGCCGCAAATGCTCGGGGGCGTGCTGACGGCCGGAACCCGCGAAGCCATCGCGCATGCCGAGAGCGCGGCGCAGGCGATCGTGCTGCTGTTGGCCGCCCCGGAATTCATGAGGAGATGAGTCGTATGAAGCGGCGTGAGTTCCTGACGACGGGCGCGCTGGCCGCCGGCGGCGCCTTGCTGAGCTCGCGGGTGACGTTCGCGGGCACGGCGAGCGGCAAGAAGCCGCGCCTCGTTTTCATCATTTTGCGCGGCGCGCTGGATGGACTGGCCGCAGTGCCGGCTTGCGGCGATCCCGGATACGCGCAGTTGCGCGGCGACCTGGCGATAGGACGCCCGGGCACGGACGGCGGGGCGTTGGCGCTCGATGGAACCTTTGGACTCCATCCGTCGCTCGCCTTCATGCGGCAGTCATATGCCGCACGCGAGCTCATCGTATTCCACGCGGTGGCGAGCCCTTACAGGGATCGGTCGCATTTCGACGGACAGAACGTGTTGGAGACGGGCTATCCGCAGCCGCATGCGGTTCAGACCGGCTGGTTGAATCGGGCGTTGGCTGTGATACCGGCCGCGCGCGCTACGGAGAGGGAACGAGGAATCAGTATTGCGCCGACAGCACCCCTGGTCATGCGCGGACCTGCGGCGGTGACGTCCTGGTCGCCCTCACATCTCGCACCGCTGGACGACGACACCCTCCAACGGATATCGGACCTCTACTCGCACGATGCGGCGCTCGGGCAGAAGCTGGCGGAGGCGCTCGCGGCCGAGGCGATCGCCGCTGAAAACACGGCTGACGCCGATGAGCGCCCGCTTCTAGCGAAGCGCGGCAAGCCCGGCGCGCAGTACGCCGAGGTCGTCAAAGCGGCGGCGCGATTTCTGCGCCAGGAAGATGGACCCCTGGTGGCCGTGTTCGACACGATGGGGTGGGATACCCACTTCAACGAAGGGGGGGCGAAGGGTCAACTCGCAGCGCGACTGGCGACACTGGACGCCGCCTTGGGCGGACTCAGGGCGGGACTCGGTCCCGTTTGGAGCAGCACGGCGGTGTTCCTGGCGACGGAGTTCGGCCGCACAGTGGCGGAGAACGGCACGCGCGGCACCGATCACGGCACCGCGACTGCGGCCTACCTCCTCGGCGGGGCGGTGAAGGGCGGCCGCGTCGTCGCGGACTGGCCGGGACTCACGCCGCGCGGCCTGTACCAGGATCGCGATCTCAAACCGACGCTTGACCTGCGCGCCGTCATGAAGGGATTGTTGGCGGAGCAGCTCGGGGTGCCGCGGCGGGCACTCGAGAGCTCGGTGTTTCCGGATAGCGGTCAGGCTCGGACGCTCAGGGGGCTGCTGCGGGGCTGATAGTCCTGACATTGCGGGGCAAGTCAGCTGCTGGCACCGTGCGGCCTCAGCAAACGGCCCCGGGGCCGCTCGTGGGGCCGCGAGATCAATTGAATCAGTCGGCTGGCTGCCCAAAGGAGTGAAGCCGGCTCTGGGCCAATATTTCCAGAATCCCGGCGCCATAGCGCTCGAGCTTGATCGCCCCCACTCCACTGACAGCACGCAACTCATGGGTGGAGCCGGGACGTCGCCGGGCGATTTCCTCCAAAGTCGAGTCGTGGAATACGGTGTAGGCAGGGACGCCGTGCTCCCGCGCCACTTGCAGCCGCCAGGCTCGCAGAGCCTGGAAAAGAAGCGTGTGCGTATTCTCGTCCGCTGCGCCCCAGGAGCCCTCTGATAGGAGGACGCGCGCCGCCTGCGCGGCCGTCACTCGCGTGCGGTCTACCGAGCGGGAGCCCGGCCGACTCGTGCTCCGGTCGATCGCTCGCCGCAGCCTGATCGTGCGTTCGCCGCGCAGCACTTCGCGACATGCCGCCGTCAGGCGCAACACGCTGTAGCGCTCCGTGTCGATGTGGATCAGGCGCAGCATCACGAGCTGGCGGACCAGGGCACGCCACTGTGCGACCTCGAGGTCTGCGCCGATGCCGAAGGTACTCAGGCGGTCGTGGCGGAACTGCTCGACTTTGGCGGTGCGTTTGCCGCGCAGGATGTCGATGATGTGCTGAGCGCCGAAGCTGAACCCGGTGGCCGACTCGCAGCGCGCGATGCAGGACAGGAGCTTCTGCGCCGCGACCGTGCCGTCCCATTCCTCGGGCCGCTCCACGCAGTTGTCGCAGTTGGCGCAGGGGGCCGCGGCCTCGCCGAAGTAGTCGAGCAGGCGCACACGCCTGCATTGCGTGGTCTCGCACAAGCCGAGGAGCGCATCCAGCTTCGCAGTGGCGGTGCGCTTGTAGTCCGCGCTGGCCTCCGACTGATCGATCATCCGCCGCTGCTGCACGACGTCCTGCAGCCCGTAGACCATCCAGGCATCGGCGGGCAGACCGTCGCGGCCGGCACGACCCGTCTCCTGGTAATAGCCTTCGACACTCTTTGGCAGATCCAGGTGCACAACGAAGCGCACGTCCGGCTTGTCGATGCCCATCCCGAAGGCGAGGGTCGCCACCATCACGAGGCCATCGTCGCGGATGAAGCGGCGCTGGTTGTCCTCACGCGTGCCGCTGTCGAGCCCCGCGTGATAGGGCAGGGCGTCGATGCCCTGGCGGACGAGAAAATCCGCGGTTTCCTCCACGGACGCGCGCGCCAGGCAATAGACGATGCCGGACTCGCCCGCATGCTCGTCACGGATGAATCGCAGAAGCTGCTGGCGTGGATTGTCCTTCTCGGCGATGCGGTAGCGGATGTTGGGACGATCGAAGCTGGCGATGAACACTCGCGGTTCGTGCAGCCGCAGCCGCTCGATCATCTCCTTGCGCGTGGCGATATCCGCGGTCGCCGTGAGCGCAATCCGCGGCACGCTGCGATAGCGCTCCGCCAACACGGCGAGCTGCAGGTATTCCGGGCGGAAATCGTGCCCCCATTGCGAGACGCAATGCGCCTCGTCGATGGCGAAGAGCGCGAGGGAACACCGGTCGAGCAGGGAGAGGCACCGCTCGGTGAGCAGGCGCTCCGGCGCGACATAGAGCAGATCGAGCTCCCCCGCGCGCGCCTGCCGCTCCGTCTCCTGCACTTCCGGCCAGCTCATGGCGGAGTTGAGGGCCGCCGCGCGCACGCCCGCTTCTTGCAGCGCCGCGACCTGATCCTGCATCAGCGCAATCAGCGGGGAGACGACCACACCCATGCCGCGGCGCACCAACGCCGGAATCTGATAGCAGAGCGACTTGCCCCCGCCGGTCGGCATGAGGACCAGCGCATCAGCGCCGGCGGTCAGGTGGCCAATGATCTCCCGCTGCTCGCCGCGGAACTGCGGGTAGCCGAACACCTCACGCAGAATTCGGCCCGCTTCATCATCGACATCCATGGAACCCTTCGCCTCGGCACGCAGAAGCGGCAGTCTAGTCGAGCGGCCCGCGCGCGCGGGGCTCTGCGGCGAGAAATCAGGCGGATGGGGCAAGAACGCGCTGTTACGGGACAGATTGCGGCGGTGGGCTCCGTGGCGCAGACGCCGGAGGCGGGCTCGAAGAGTTCTTGCTTTTGCTCTTGGCGGCCGGGCTCTGCGTCTGATTCGCCGATGGCGCGGGCTGCCCGGCCTGTCCTGCCTGACCCGCGCGCGTGACTATGGTGGCATTGTGCTCCGGAAGGTAAAGCGGCCCCTTGAAGCCGCAGCCGGCACAGGCCAACAGTGCCCCGATGCCGGCGATCCAAAGCCGCGCTGTTGGCGCGCTCGCCAGGCCGGAGGCCGGCGCAGTCTTCATGCCGACTGCCGGCGCTGCACGATGGCCATCGTCAGACGGGAGACGCAAACCAGTTTGTCGCGCTCGTCCCGGATCTCGATCCCCCAGACGTGGGTGCGGGCCCCGATGTGGTAGGGACGCGCGGTGGCGGTGAGGAGGCCGGAAGAGATCGAGCGCAGATGGTTGGCGTTGATCTCCTGGCCGAAGCATTCCAGCCGCTCCCGGTCGACGCACAGATTCGCCGCGACGCTGCCCACCGTCTCGGCCAGTGCAACGGAAACGCCTCCATGCAGAACGCCATACGGCTGATGGACTTCCGGCGTGACGGGCATCGTCGCGCGCAGATAATCCGGCCCTACTTCGGTGATGCGGATGCCGATGCGCTCGGCGAACGTACCGCGCGAGAGACTTTCGAGCAGCTCGGGGGTGGGTTGGGTGCGCCAGATACTCATGGGGGTATTCTATCCGGCATGAAGCTCTACACCTATTTCCGCAGCTCCGCCGCATATCGCGTGCGCATCGCGCTCAACCTCAAAGGGGCGGCGTACGAGGCCGTGCCGGTCGATCTGCGGCCGGGCGCGCACCGCCAGCCGGACTACCTGGCCCGAAACCCACAAGGCCTCATCCCGGCGCTGGATGACGCCGGTACCGTCGTCGGCCAGTCGCTCGCCGTCATCGAGTATTTGGAGGAGACCCACCCGCAGCCGCCATTGCTGCCGCGCCGGCCCCTCGAGCGCGCGCGGGTGCGCTCCATGGCCCTCGCCATCGCCTGTGACATGCATCCGCTCAACAACATGCGCGTTCTGAAGTATCTGCGCTCGCCGCTCGGCCACGACGAGGACGCGGTGGACACCTGGTATCGGCACTGGATCGCCGAGGGTTTCCACGGTCTCGAGGAAGAGGCGAAGCGAGCGAGCGGCGATGGGCGCCACATGTTCGGGACCGAAGTGACGCTCGCGGACGTCTGCCTGGTGCCGCAGATGTTCAACGCCCGCCGCTTCAACTGCAACGTGGCGCCCTTCCCCACCTTGTGTGGGATCTGCGGGCATCTTGAAACGCTGCCGGGGTTCGTGCAAGCCGCCCCGGATGCGCAGCCGGACGCCAGCTGATATTTGGCACCCGCCCCTCACCTCCAGCAGCTCGACTCCCCCCAGCGGCCGGCAGACGCGAGCGGTGCCGCGGCGCTGCGTCCGTGTCGCCCGGACCCTATCGACAAAGCAGCCAGGTCATTGACTGGGAAGGTATTTTTGCGCCCATTCTCAACGGAACTTCCCCTCGCCTGCGCCGTCTAATTCCCCGAGTGCTTCGGCACTCCCCGCTTCCCTCCCTGAGCGGGTCAACCCGGTTCACACGAGACCTGTGCCGGGTTAGTCTGCCCCGGTGGCCTCACCAGAGGTCATCGGGGTTTTTTCTTTGGACGCCAGCCAGGTCCTCAGAATGCCCTGCGTCTCTTCAAGGCCCGCGCGCGCGTGCGCGGAGAAGAGCTGTACCGAGGCCCGGCCCCCCAATTGCCGCTCAGCCGTGGCGAGCGCCTGGCGCCCCTCGTTGCGGCTCAACTTGTCCGCTTTCGATAACAGCACGTGGACCCGTTGCCGCGGCAAAGCCCACGCGAGCAGCGCCTCATCGCCATCGCCGATCCCGCGGCGGGCATCAACGATCACGAAGAGGCCCTTGAGCGCCTCGCGCGCACGCAGGGCCTCGATGAGGCGCGGCCAAGTGCGGCGCTCGCTCTCGGGCGCGCTGGCGTAGCCATAACCCGGCAGGTCCACGATCCGCTGCTGCGGCGACAGCTCGAAGAAGTTGATCAGCCGGGTACGCCCCGGCGTCTTGCTGGTGCGCGCCAGCCCCTGCCGGCCGACGATCGCATTGATCGCGCTCGACTTGCCGCTGTTCGAGCGGCCCGCGAAGGCGACCTCCGCGCCGTGGTCAGCGGGATACTGCTCCGGGGCGGCGGCACTCAGGAGGAATCTTGCGTTCGGAAATGCGGCCACGGCCGTAGTGTACAATCCAGCGCTTTCGCGTCACTGGAATACCGGGGAAAGAGCGAAACGATGGTGAAAAGAGCACCGCTGACGACCGCCTCCGCCGCACTGTTGTCCGTCGCTTGGGCCACCGCCCTGGCCGCGCTGGCCATTCCGGCCGCCCGCGCCGCAGCTCCCGAGCACGCGCCGGCCGCGAACACCGCTAGTTCGAGCGCCGCAGCCACCGGTCCGGCGGCAGCGACTCCGCCGGTCACCCCCGATCCGTACGCGGACGGCTCCGAGCAGTCCGGCGCCACCAAGGCCGCCGTCTGTTTCTCTTGCCACGGTCCGAATGGCAACAGCCAGAATCCGGCGTGGCCGCGCCTCGCCGGCCAGAATGCCGTCTACATCGCGGAGCAGCTCCATCTCTTCAAGGCCGGTACGCGCCAGAACCCGGTGATGCAGCCCATGGCCGCGGGCCTCAGCGATCAGGACATTGACAACGTGGCGGTGTTCTTCGCCGCGCAGACCCCGACGGGTCTCGAGGCCGATCCCTCCTATTGGAAAGCGGGCCAAGCCCTGTATCTCCATGGTGATGCCGCCAGCGGCGTACCGGGCTGCGTGGCCTGCCACGGCCCCGTCGGCCGCGGCAATCCCGCCGCGGGATACCCGGCACTCGAGGCGCAGCAGTCGGTCTATGTGGTGTCGCAGTTGCAGAGCTACGCCAACGGCACGCGTTACAGCGGGCCGAGCGCCACGACCGCAGCGCCCAACAGCATCATTATGTTCGATATCGCCAAGCGCCTGACACCGGAAGAAATCCGCGACGTCGCCTCCTACGTACAGGGCCTGCGCTGAGGACCGGATTCCTACTATGACCCGAAAACTATCGCCTGCCGTCCTCACGATATCCGTCGCGGTCCTGATCGCCCTCGCCGTCTGGTGGCGACACAGCCACGCGCCGCAACAGGCCGCCCAGAACGCCGCGTCAGCCCCGGGGCAGCCCAGCGAAACTGCCGCACCGGCGGCGGGCAACCATCAACCGGTAGCCGTGGCGCGGCCCGCGGCATCGGGCGGCCCGGTGAGCAGCGCACAGGCCGCGGAGGCCGACAGCACTTCGCTCGAGCGCTTGGCGGCCGTGCCCGCGAGCTCGGCGCTGCCCGAAAGCAGCGAGTGGAAGGCAGGCGTCAACTACGATGTGATTTCCCCCGCGCAGCCGACTACGGTCGCACCCGGAAAAGTCGAGGTGCTCGAAGTGTTCTGGCTCGGCTGCCCGCACTGCTACGCGCTGGAGCCTTACATCCGCCAGTGGCTCAAGAACAAGCCCGCGTACGTCCAGTTCGTTCGCGTGCCGGTGATGTGGGGTCCTGTGCATCGCGCGCACGCGCAGCTCTTCTACACGCTCGAGTCGCTGGGCCGCGACGACCTGGTGGAGAAGGTCTTCGCCTACATGCATGACGTGGAAGCTCAGTCGGGCTCTGAATCCGTGCTCTTCTCCAACAGCAAGGAGGACACTCTCAAGCAGCAGGAGAGCTGGGCTGAGCAGAACGGCCTCAGCGCGGGCACCTTTGAGAAGGCTTACAGCTCCTTTTATGTCGGTACCCAGGTTCAACAGGCGGACGAGATCACGAACGGCTACCAGGTGCAGGGCGTGCCCTTCATCGCGGTGGATGGCAAGTTCAGCACCGACGTGGGCAAGGCCGGCAGCGAGAACAAGCTGATCTCAGTGATCAACTTCCTGGCCGCTTGGGAACACGACCACAAGCAAGGCACGGGCTGACGCAGACCCGTTGCCCGGCATAGGCTCGAGGCAACAGGTCCCCGGCAGACGCAGGCCGGCTAGAGAATGTACCGGCTGAGGTCCTCGTCCTTTGCGAGGTTGCCGAGGTGGTCATCGACGTACTTGCCATCGATCGTCACCTGCGTGCCGCCCTGCTCGGACGCCTCGTAGGAAACCGACTCCAGCAGACGCTCCATCACCGTGTGGAGGCGCCGGGCGCCGATATTCTCCGTGCGTTCGTTCACTTGGAAGGCGATCTCGGCAATGCGCCGCACACCGTCCTCCGTGAAGTGCACTGACACGCCCTCCGTACTCATCAACGCCTGATATTGCGAGGTGAGCGATGCGTCGGGCTCCGTGAGGATGCGCACGAAATCGCCCACCTTGAGCGAGTCGAGCTCGACGCGGATCGGCAGCCGTCCCTGCAGCTCCGGGATGAGGTCGGAGGGCTTGGACAGGCTGAAGGCGCCCGAGGCGATGAAAAGTACGTGATCGGTCTTCACCGGTCCGTACTTGGTGGCCACGGTAGAGCCTTCGACTAGCGGCAGCAGATCGCGCTGTACGCCCTCACGCGACACATCCGCGCCCATCGTCTCCTGTCGGCGCGTCACCTTGTCGATCTCGTCGATAAAGACGATGCCGTTCTGCTCCGCGTTGGCGAGGGCTTGGACCTTGAGCTCATCCTCGTTGATGAGTTTCCCGGCCTCGTCCTCGAGGAGGAGTTTCTGCGCCTCGCGTACCTTGACCTTGCGGCTGCGGGTGCGGTTGCCGCCCAGGTTCTGGAACATGGATTGCAGTTGCTGCTGCATTTCCTCCATACCGGGCGGCGCCATGATCTCGACGCCCATCGGCATCGCGCGCAGCTCGAGCTCGATCTCGCGCTCGTCGAGCTCGCCAGCGCGCAACATGCGGCGGAACTTCTCGCGCGTGTCCGCATCGCGCGGCTGGGCCGGCTCGTCGGTGGAGAAACCCATCATGCGCGGTTTCGGCAGGAGCGCATCGAGCACGCGCTCTTCCGCCGCTTCGGCGGCACGCTCGCGCACCTTGTGCATCTCCTGCTCGCGGGTAATCTTCACGGCGACGTCCACCAGCTCCTTGACGATGGAGTCGACGTCGCGGCCGACATAGCCGACTTCCGTGAACTTGGTGGCCTCGACCTTCACGAAGGGAGCGTTGGCGAGCCGCGCCAGCCGGCGCGCGATCTCCGTCTTGCCGACGCCGGTGGGCCCGATCATCAGGATGTTCTTCGGCGTGATCTCCTGGCGTAGCGGCTCCGCCACCTGCATGCGGCGCCAGCGGTTGCGCAGCGCGATGGCGACGGCGCGCTTGGCGGCGTCCTGGCCGATGATGTGCTTGTCCAGCTCCTGGACGATCTCGCGGGGTGTCAGTGATGACATGATGTTGCGTTGCTTCAGGCGCGAGAGGCCGGGATATCCTGCCCCAGCTGCTCGATGGTGAGATTCCGGTTCGTGTAGATGCAGATGTCGGCGGCGATGTTGAGCGAGCGCTCTGCGATGCTGCCGGCATCGAGCTGCGTCGTCTCGAGCATGGCACGCGCGGCTGCGAGAGCGAATTGTCCGCCGGAGCCGATGGCGACGGCATCGATATCCGGCTCGATGACATCGCCGTTGCCGGAGATCACGAGGAGTTTTCCGGGATCGCCGACCAGCAGCAGCGCCTCGAGGCGCCGCAGGTAGCGGTCCGAGCGCCAGTCCTTGGCGAGCTCGATGGCGGCGCGGGTGAGGTTGCCATACTTCTCCAGCTTGCCTTCGAAGCGCTCGAAGAGCGTGAAGGCGTCCGCCGTTCCGCCGGCGAAGCCGGCGAGCACCTTGTCGTTGTAGAGCTTGCGCACCTTGCGCGCGTTGCCCTTCATGACGGTGTTGCCGAGCGTGACCTGGCCGTCGCCGGCCAGCGCCACCGCGCCGTTGCGCCGTACACCGAGGATGGTCGTGCCATGCGGATCGAAATGCTGCGAATCGGTCATCGAGTCCTCTTGGTCGATTGGCGCAAAGTCGGCATCCTGCCGGTTGCTCGGCACGTCGCGCGAGCGCGACCCACCAGCCTTTCCAACCTCGCGGCCGGGAGAGCGGCCTGCCGGCTTGCTTCGCGCTGCACGCTCGCCCTAGACCTTGCGACGCGCGCGCGGATGGGTAGCGTCGTAAGTGCGGGCGAGGTGCTGGAAGTCAAGGTGAGTGTAGATCTGGGTCGTGGCGATATCGGCGTGGCCCAGGAGCTCCTGCACCCCACGCAGCCCGGCGCCGGACTCGAGCAGGTGCGAGGCGAAAGAATGCCGAAAGAGGTGGGGATAGACGTGCGCCGGAACGCCCTGGCGGCGCGCCCAGTACGCGACCCGCAGCTCGACGGCCCGCCGCCCGAGGCGCCGCCCCCAGCGGCCGACGAAGAGGGCCTGCTCGCCGGGCCGTGTCAGCCCAACGCGCTCCATGAGCCAACGCTCGAGCGCGCGCAGCGCCACCCGGCCGACGGGTACGAGGCGCGCTTTGCGTCCCTTGCCAAGCACGTGCACCGTGCGGTCGGGCAAATCGAGATGGCCGAGGTCGAGCCCTACGACTTCGGCGAGCCGCAGGCCGGAGGAGTAGAGCAGCTCCATGATGGCGCGATCCCGGGTGGCGAAAGGCTCCCCGGCCGGGATCTCCAGGAGGCGCGCCATCTGGTCGGCATCCAATGTCTCCGGCAATCGCCGTGCCGCCTTCGGCGCCCGCACGTCCTGGCCCGGATTGCTCCGAATCCGCACGACTTCGCGCGGGTCGTTGTCACCACCCGCGGCAGTTTCGGTCGTATCGATCGCACCGGCAGCAGCCGCGCCCGGCCCCACGGTTCGCATACCGGTTCGCAGCGCATGCGCTTCCCGTTGCAGGAACTCGTAGAAGCTGCGTACCGCGGAAAGCCGCCGTTGAATGCTGCGCGGTCCGAGGCCGCCGGCATGCAGCCGGGCCGCAAAGGCTCGTAAGTGACCGCTGTCGATGCCCGTCCAGCCTGTGATGCCCGTGCGATCGCAGTACGACACCAGCGCCCGCAGGTCGCGCGTGTAGGCAGCCACCGTGTGCGGCGAGCAACGCCTCTCCGTCGTGAGGTACTGGCGGAAGCGCTCTATCCAGGCGATGGCGGCCGGCGTCATGGGCTGTCGTTTATTGGCGCAAATCGTCGAGACGATTTGCGCGAGACCCTACACCTTTCGCCGCGGGCCAGGGAACGGCCCTGGCCCGCTGTCTCAGCGCTAGTGGGTGGGCACGGGCCGCGCGCACGAGGAGGGCGGGCGGGCCGCCTTCCCGCCAGTATCACTTGCTCGGGCCGGGGGCCAGCGAGTCGGCGATCAGATCGGCCATGCGTCCGAGGAATTCGGTGCTCATTCCCGGATGGAAGCGGTCGCGATCGGCGCTGCCGAGCGCGAGCACGCCAAGCGGGCCGCTCGCGCCGGAGCGTGCCGCGCTGTCAGCCAGAAGCGGCACCAGGGCCACGGAGCCGATGTCGTTGGCATCCTGGCCGAAGAGAAACTCGCGCTGCGTGTCGCGCACCTGGCCGCATCGCGGCTTCCCGCTGGCAAACAGCGTCTCGAAGGACTTCAGTCCCGCGTCGTCGACCGCGAAGGTGCGCACGAAGCCCTGCGCAGCGAGATCGGGGTACTCTCCAATCAACACGAGCACGCCGTGAAAGGCGTCGAAGTCTTCCCGCAGGCTGGCTTCGATGAGCGTTACGGCAGCGGCGCGCGAGCGCGTACGGAGCAACTTGCGCGTGAAGCGATGCAGCTTCTCCGCAATCGTGTCGTTGGCGCGCGCAACGCTCACCAGCTCCGTGAGCTTGCCCTCGAGCGCGGCATGCTTCTCGCGCAGGACCTCGATCTGACGCTCCACCAGCGAGATGGTGGAGCCGCCGCGCGCGTGCGGTATCCGCAAGCGGGTGAGCAGGACCTGGTGGCGCTCGAAGAAATCGGGATTGTGCTGCAGGTACGCGGCGATCGCGTCTTCCTCGTTTTCCTTGGTGGCCAACCCTCGGGCTTCTCGTGTCGTCATTGTCAAACCTCTACGTGGCCTGCGAAGGAGACCTCCGCGGGCCCCGTCAGCCAGATGTTCTCTCCCGGACCATTCCAGTTTACTCGCAACTCGCCGCCACGCACCCTGACGTGCACTTCCGGGGCGAGCTTGCCCCAGCGCCGCCCCACCGCCACGGCCGCGCAGGCCCCCGTGCCACAAGCCAGAGTCTCGCCTACGCCTCGCTCGTACACTCGCAGACGGATGTGTCCGCGGTCGATGATCTGCATGAAGCCCGCGTTCACGCGCCTGGGAAAGCGCAGGTGGCGCTCGATCGCCGGGCCGAGACGCTCCACGGGGGCGGTCTCGACGGAGTCCACGGCGACGACGGCATGCGGATTGCCGAGCGAGACGGCGCCGATCTCGATTTCGGCGCCGGCGACCTCGAGCCGATAGCGCTCCGCCTCCGCCTGCGCATCGAAGGGTAGCGCGCGGGGATCGAAGCGCACCGGTCCCATGTCCACAGACACCAGGCCGCTGTCCAGAGTGCGCGCCCGAATCAGGCCCGCAGGACTATCCATCGTGACCGTGCCCGAGCGCGCAAGCCCGCGCGCGGCGAGGAGCGCCGCGAGGCACCGGACGCCGTTGCCGCACTGCTCCACCTCCGCGCCGTCCGCATTGAAGATGCGGTAGAAAGCGGCAGTATCCGCGGCGCGGGGGGCCTCCAGCAGGAGCGCCTGGTCGAACCCGATGCCGGTGTGCCGGTCCGCGAGGCGGCGGATGAGCGCCTCATCGAGCGCTGGGGCGGCCGCGGCATCGAACACCGCGAAGTCGTTACCCAACCCATGCATCTTGGTGAACTCGATGCGCATCACAGCGCGAGATCATAACTCATAATCGAAACCGCTCGCGCAGCTCTCCCGCCATCCGGCGGCTGACGGCAAGCGGCGCCTCGCAGCCGCGCAGCCGCACGAAGTACTGGCCGTCGGCATTGCGCTCGATGCCATCGAGATGGCGTACGGCAACCAACGCATTGCGATGGATGCGCACGAAGTCGGGAGCGAGCTCCTCCTCGAGCGCGCGCAGCGAGTCCTCGATCAGATCCTCACCCCGCAGGTGGCGCACGGTGGTGTACTTCTGCTCGGCGAGGAAATACTGCACGTCCTCGAGCGGGATGAGGCGCAGGCCCTCGCGATGGCGCACGGCGATGTGTGTGCGGCGTTCCGCTCTCGCGGCGGTCGCGAGGCGCTGCAGCTGCAAGCGCGTGAGCCGTCCCGCCTGTGCGAGCGCGGTGGCCAGCTTCTCCTTGCGGATGGGCTTGAGGAGATATCCCACGGCGCGCGTCTCGAAAGCGTTGACGGCATACTGGTCGTAAGCGGTGGTGAAGATCACCGCCGGCGGCTCCTCCAGGGTGCTCAGGTGCCTTGCCGCCTCGATGCCATCCATGCCAGGCATGCGCACGTCGAGCAGCACGACATCGGGAGAGCGTGCGGCGGCCTGGCTCAGCGCCTCGACGCCGGTCCCGGCCTCACCGACGATCTCGGCCTGACCGATCTCCGCGAGCAGACTTCGCAGCCGCTCACGCGCCGGGGGCTCATCGTCAACGATCAGTACCCTGAGCATCTGCCCTCAGGCCTTCGCGTGCGCGCTGACATGCGGAAAGCGCAGGGTTACGATGTACTCCTCGCCGAAGCGCCCGGCCTTCACGAGAGCGAGCTCGCCGTAGAGCAGCGCCAGGCGCTCGCGGATGTTGGCGAGCGCCAGCCGGTTGCCTTCGCGCTCACTTTGGCGCTCCGCCACAGGATTGCGCACGACAATCGTGACCAGATCGCCCGTGAGCTCACCCACGATGCCGACGGTGCCGCCCTCGGGGCGTGGCTCGATGCCATGATAGATTGCGTTCTCGATCAGCGGCTGCAGCAACAGGCCGGGGACGCGCGCCTTTCTCGGGAGGCGTTCGACATCCCAACTCACGCGCAACCGCGGACCGAGGCGCAGCTCCTCGATGCGCTGGTACGTGCGCGCCACATCCAGCTCCTCTTCCAGCGTGATGGTCTGGTGCTGATCGCTCAGGGACGCGCGGAACAGGTCCGCCAGGTCCTGCACCGCCTGCTCCGCAAGCTCCGGGTCGGAGCGGGTGAGCGAGGCAATGGTGTTCATGCTGTTGAAGAGGAAATGCGGGCGGATGCGGGCCTGCAGCGCGTGTACGCGCGCAGCCGCGCGCATCTCGATGTTACGCCGCCACTGGTGCGTCACGTAGAAGTACCGCAGCGCGACCGCGATGATCACGAAGCCGATCGCCATGTTGCGCAGCGCGAAGGGCCAGGCGGCCGACGGGAAGAATTCCACCGTCCCAGCCCCGATGGCGACCGGACTGCGCCCGATGAAATAGGCAGCGGCCGAGATCGCGCCGATGGCAGCGGTGAGTAGCGCCAACACCGCGGCCGAGCCGCGGGCGACGGTCAGCCGCTCGAGTTGGGTGCGGGTCCAGCAAAGGAGTGCGGCGCAAACGAGCCCGACCCAGAGAAGGAACAGTGAGCTACGCGCGAGATCGGCCCAGAAATCGAGCGCTCCGCCCTGATCCGCACCCTGGCGCGCCAGCGTAAGCACGATGGCGGTCAACTCGACGATGAGCACGATCGCGAGCGCGGCCCGCGAGGTGCAGAAATCCGGGAGATAGAAAGACTCCGCGCCGCCGCGCAGCGCCTGCCGCAGCATCGAGCTTCGGGTCAGGCGGATGGAGCGTGTCCTCGCGCGGGCTCGAAGAGCTCCGCCTTCAGCCGGAAGGCGGCGGAAATGTCCTCATCGCCGTAGCCGCGCGAGATGAGCTCCGCGTACTCGCTCAACATACGCTCGACCACCGGCAGCGAGACCCCGAAACGCGCCGCCATGTCGCGGCAGATGGTCAGATCCTTCGCGTGCAGCCGCACGCGAAAGCCCGCGGGATAGGTGCCGCGCGCCATGTTGGGCGCGCGGTGGACGAAGTACCAGCTGGAGCCCGCGCCCTTGCCGAGCGTCTCGATCAGCTTCTCCAGCGGCAGGCCCTGGGCGCGCGCGAACGCCATGGCCTCGGAGATCGTCTCGATGATGCCGGCGCACATGATCTGGTTGGTTGCCTTCGCGGCCTGGCCGCTGCCGGTGGGGCCAAAATGCGTGATCGTCCGGCCCATCGCCGCGAGTACCGGCCGGGCGTCCTCGAAGGCTTGATTGCTGCCGCCCGCCATGACCGCGAGCGTGCCCTCGCGCGCGCCCTCCACCCCACCGCTCACCGGGCAATCGAGGAACTCCACGCCCTGCTTGCCCAGGAGCTCGGCGGCCTTGCGCGCCGTATCGGCCGCGACCGTCGAGCAGTCGAGCACGAGGCTCCCGGAAGCCAAACCGGGAGCGAGGGCACGTACCACATCGAGTACATCGCTGTCGGCCGAAACGCAGAGGACGACAGCGTCGACGCCGGCCGCTAACTCCGCGAGCGTGCCGGGCGCCTCGACGCGTAGCTCTTCAGCAAGTGAGCGCGCCTTCTCTGCCGTCCGATTCCAGACAGCCGTCAGCAGGCCGGCGCGATGGAGATTGCGGGCCATGTGAGTGCCCATGGCCCCGAGCCCCACGAATCCTGTTTTCATATTGGCTAAAATCGGCCGCGGCCGTTCCCGCGAGCGCCACTATAGTGCGCGAGCGTTCGTTTCGGAACGGATCCGAACGGGATCCAGCTTAGGGTGCGCTGCCGGTCCCGCAGTCGGCGTCCATCGCCTGGCGGGCCTTTAGCCTGGCAGCGTCCGCGTCGCTATCGGAAAGGTATTGCCGATCGCCCTTCTTGTCGGTCGTGTAAATGCGGCGCGATTGGGTCATGCTCTGGTATTGCGCCTTGTCCTGGCTGCAGCGCTCGGCGCGAGCCTTGGCCACATCCTGCTGTACGGCCTGGGCCTGCGCCTGCTGCTGGAGCCCCTGGGAAGCGGCATTGCTCTCGCTTTGGATTCCCTGCGCGGCGCCCGATTCCGTCTTCGGCCGGTGAGTCGCATCGCTGCGGATGAGCTTCGCGCCCGGCACCCACTGGTCGGTGTAGTGCACCTCGCCTTTGGCGTCGGTCCACTCGTAAACGGTGTCGGCACGCGCGACGCCGATGGCGCCCAGAAGGACGACCATCGAGGTGGCCAGCAGGATAACGGTGGATCGTGGCATGACCTTGCACTCCCCGGAGCGCTGCTATTTTCCACCCTGGAAGGCATTCGTCCTTTGAACTCGGTCACACAAAGGCACGGCTGCCGCTCACAGAAACACAACGCACCCCTGCGTGCCGCGGGCGCGCCCAAGCAAGGAGCCCCGGGGCCGCCTCAGCCGCCCCGGGGCTCCCTCTCTGCACTCGTTACGGCGATTACAGGTCGTACGCGCGCTCGCCGTGAACGGTGATGTCCAGGCCCTCGCGCTCTTCGTCCTCGCTGACGCGCAGGCCCATGACCGATTTGACCAGGTAGAAGCCGATGGCGGCCACCACGGCGGTCCAGACGATCACCACACCCACGGCCTTGGCCTGGATGAGCAATTGGGCCCAGATTCCGGGATAGGCACTGCCGCCCGGTCCGCCGAGGACGGGGGCGTTGAAGATGCCGGTGGTCAGCGCACCGAACGTGCCGCCCAGGGCGTGTACGCCGAACACATCCAGCGCATCGTCAGTCCGGATCATTTTCTTCAGGCCCGTGACACCCCAGAAGCACACCGGGCCGACCGCAAGGCCGATCACGAACGCGCCCGGGATGCCCACGTTCCCGGCCGCCGGCGTGATGGCGACGAGGCCCGCCACTGCGCCCGAAGCCGCGCCCAGCATCGAGGGCTTGCCCTTGATGAGCCACTCGGTGCCCATCCAGGTGAGCACCGCGCACGCCGTGGCGAGATAGGTGTTCATGAAGGCGAGCGCGGCGGAGCCGTTGGCCTCCAGAGCAGAGCCGGCGTTGAACCCGAACCAGCCGAACCACAGCAATGAAGCGCCGATCATGGTCATGGTCAGGCTGTGTGGCGGCATCGGCTCCTTGCCGAGGCCGATGCGCTTGCCCAGGATGACCGCACCCACCAGGCCGGCGACGCCGGAGTTGATGTGCACGACCGTGCCGCCGGCGAAGTCGAGCGCACCCCAGTTCGCCAACAGGCCGCCGACAGGATGGTCGGCCGGATTGGTGTCGAGGCCCGGCACGTACCACACCATGTGTGCCACCGGGCAATAGCAGAAGGTGAACCAGAACGCCAGGAACACCAGGATGGCGGAAAACTTGATTCGCTCGACCAGCGATCCGAGGATGAGACAACAGGTGATCGCGGCGAAGGTGGCCTGGAAGCCGACGTACACCAGCTCATTCAGTACCACGCCCTTGTCGAAGGTGCCGATCGTCGAGAACGCGCCGGTCGCCGGGTTGAACGTTCCGTTGAGGAAGAGCCGGCTCAGGCTGCCGATGAACTCGTTGCCGGCGGTGAAGGCCAGCGAGTAGCCGTAGATGCACCACAGGACGGTGATCAGGGAGAAGCCCACGAACACCTGCATCAGCACCGAAAGCATGTTCTTGGTGCGGACCAGGCCGCCGTAGAACAGGCCCAGCGCCGGTACCGACATCAGCAGCACCAGAGCGGTGGAGGTCAGCATCCAGGCCATGTCGCCCTTGTCGGGTGTGGCGACGGGCGCATCGGCCGCCCACGCCAGCGTGGGTGCCAGGGTCGCGAGGGCTGCGATGCCCGTCATTCGACGGATTGCGTTGAAGAGGATCGGAGCGGTGCGCATGTGGTCTCCCGGCGTTTCTCGAGTCTTTGGCTGCGTTTCGAGACGATCGGGCCGCAAAGGGCGGCTGCACGACCTGTCTTACCGCGCGTAAGCTAGTGAAGCGGCAGTCGGGGTGCAGAATCCATGCCATCGCCGTTTGCCCGTAATATCCGGGGCTTGCGTCACTGCGGCCCCCCGCGCGCACTCTTTTGGTGCCGCGTGTCAGCGGCCTCGCCCCATCGAGGGGCATCGCGTTGGAGGTGAGAGATGATGGACAACTTCCGGATCGACGAGATGGCCCGCCGGCTCCTCGAGAGCGTTCCGCCGGCGCTGCGCACCGTGCAGAAGGACCTCGAAACCAACTTCCGCGCCGTGCTCCGCTCGAGCCTCGGCAAGCTCGACCTGGTGACCCGGGACGAGTTCGACACCCAGACCCGCGTGCTCGAGCGCACGCGAGCCCGCCTGGCGGAGCTCGAGGCGCGGCTGCAGGCGCTGGAAGACGCATCCGCTCCTGGAGTCGCCGGCGGCCCGACGCCTCCCGAGATGCCCCGAGGCAACTGATCGGGGCCGAGGACTGCGAGAGCTGACCGGCCGAGCACGCGATCCGCGCGGGCCCGTCCGGGCTAGCTCTTCGGTTCGAGGACGTCGATGTCGCTGCCAGTCGCCACATTATGCTGCCGCGCTCAGGTGGGTCTGGAGGCGCCATTGGTGCAGGTCGAGGTCACCGTGGCGAGTGGCCTGCCGGCGTTCCACCTGGTTGGGCTGCCAGCCACCGTGGTGCGGGAAAGCCGCGACCGCGTGCAGGCAGCTCTCCTCTCCTGCGGCTTCGAGTTTCCCGCAGGCCGCATCGTCGTCAATCTCGCGCCCGCGGAGATTCCCAAGGAGGGCGGCCGATTTGAGTTGCCCATCGCCCTCGGCATTCTCATCGCCTCCGGACAGCTCACGCAGAAGCCGGATCGCGGTGTTCCGTGCGAGCTCTATGGCGAGCTGGGGCTCGGCGGCCAAGTCAAATCTGTTCGAGGTATCCTGCTCGCCGCCGCGCATGCCAGCCGTGATGGGCATGAGGTGATCGTTCCCGCTGCCAACGCGGATGAGGCACTCGTCGCCGCCACGACTCCCGTCCGGGCGGCATCGCACTTGCAGGAGGTCTGCCGGCATCTGAGCGGCGAAGAGCCTCTCCGTCTACACGCTCCCCGATCGCCGACTTCCCGGTTCGGTGCCGAGCCCGACCTCCGCGATGTCAGGGGTCAGTTCCAGGCCAAACGGGCATTGCTCATCGCTGCCGCTGGATCCCACAGCCTCCTGATGATGGGCCCGCCGGGCTGCGGCAAGAGCATGTTGGCGCAGCGCCTGCCGGGCCTCCTCCCGCCGCTCGGCTGCGGAGAAGCACTCGATTGCGCTGCGATCGCTTCGGTGAGCCCCGTTGGCTTTAGCATGAGCAACTTCGGACGTCGCCCATTCCGCTCTCCGCATCACACAACCTCGTCGGTCGCTCTGGTCGGCGGCGGCTCGCACGCGCGTCCGGGAGAAATCAGTCTCGCCCACCACGGGGTGTTGTTTCTGGACGAGCTGCCGGAATTCGACCGTCAGGTGCTCGAAGCGCTGCGGGAGCCCTTGGAGGCGGGGATCGTTCGCATCTCCCGCGCCGCCGCGCACGCGGACTACCCGGCGGAATTCCAACTGATTGCGGCGATGAATCCCTGCCCGTGCGGTCACCTGGGCGATCCCGCCGGCGCCTGCCGCTGCACGCCGGCTCAGACCCAGCGATACCGCGCCCGCATCTCGGGTCCTGTCCTGGATCGGCTCGACATGCACATAGAGCTCCCGCGAGTCGAGGTCAGCGACTTCGACAGTGGCGTCGGTAGAGGGGAACCGAGCGCCGTGCTGGCGGCTCGGGTGGCCACTGCTCGATCATTGCAGCTCGTCCGTCAGAGCCGCTGCAATGCGCGGCTGAGCGACGCTCAGGTGGATCAGTGTTGCATCCTGCAGCCCGGTGCCCGCGTGCTGCTGGACCGCGCCATGAAGCACCTGCGCTTCTCCGGCCGCACGCGCCAACGCATTCTCAAGTTGGCCCGCACGATAGCGGACCTCGACGGACGGGACGCCATCGCCGACATCCACGTCAGCGAAGCAGTCATGCTGCGATGCCTGGATCGCGAGCGCGCTCCTTCTGCGCGCCAGTGAGCCTGGGACGGCGCGGTCTGCTACTTCTTCTTGCCTGAGACCATGCCCGGATCGACGAGCGAGACCATGTAGTTCACGGCCTGCTCCACCATGGGATCCGGCACGTCAGTGCGGCCGCCCTTGGCCGGCATGGTGCCGGTAGTCCCGGTGAACCCGTGCAGCGCGTGCTGGTAGAGCATGGGCAGGCCGTGCGCAAGGTGCGGCGCCCAGGCCGTCTTGTCGCCGGCCTTGGGCGCGCCGGCGACTCCGGCGCCATGGCAGGCGCTGCAGGTCTGCTCGAAGAGTTCCTTGCCGCTCGTCGGCATGGCGAGGCCCGAGGACCCGCCCGCCTGCGCCGTCGCGCCTGCCGGGGCCTTGATCGCCAGGGCAGCGTTGTTCTGGCCTGCGACCGCTTCCTGCTCGACGGGCGCGACGCGCGCTTCGACGCTCTTGTAATAGTCCGGCCCGGTCATGACCGACCGCGCCTCGGCGTCGGCGCCGATGTGCCGGGCCACGACGAAGAACACGATGGCGATGGCGGCCAGGATGCCGATCACCAGGCTGAACATGTTGATGAAATGGGTGTCCTGCTTACTCACCGACGCCTCGCACGGGACTCACGACAGGGAGCGCGCAGTATAGCCGTTCGGCTCCCGCCTTCGTAAATGGCGCCGGGCCGCCGCCGCGCGTATCATTGCCGGCCCCACCCGGGCAGCGCGCCCGTAGCTCAGTTGGATAGAGTGGCAGCCTCCGAAGCTGCAGGTCGCTGGTTCGAATCCAGTCGGGCGCGCCAATCAGTCCGTTGTCTGCGGAAAAGCCACCCGCTTCAATGGGGGTGCTGGGGTGGCGGCTTCCCCCGCCGCGTCCCGAACCGGCAGGCATATCCCCGCGCGAGCTCCGCCCCGAACAGGAAAACCTGAGCGGAGTAGTACACCCAGAGCAGCAGTACGATCACGGAGCCTGCTGCCCCGTACGTCGAGGCAATCGTGCTGCTGCCCAGATAGAGGCCGATGGCGTACTTGCCTATGGTAAAGAGCACCGCCGTGATGAGCGCCCCTGCCGCCACGTCCTTCCAGGCGAGCCGCACGCTCGGCAGCACCTTGTAGATCGTGGCAAAGAGCAGCACTGCCAGGCCGAAAGAGATCAGGGAACTCGTCCAGCGCAAGAGCATGCCGGCAAAAAAAATGCCTTGCGAGAGTGTCTCCAGCGCGCCCAGCGCCGCGCTGAAGAGCAGGGATGCGAGCAGCAGACCGGCGAGCGCAAGGATCAGCGTGATCGACAGCAGCCTCGTGCGCACATAGTCCCAATACCACCGCCGGCTCGCGGTTGGCACACTCCAGATCTCATCCAGCCCGGACTTCAACTCGACGAGAGCCGTATCTGCGCTCAGCAGCAGAGTCACCACGCTGATCGCCGTCGCGATCACCCCCGCAGTGGGCCGATGCGCGCGCACCAGGATCATCTGCACCTCGGCCGCTGCCTGCGGCCCGATCAGGCTGGTGATCTGCTGATGGATCTCCCCCCGCGCCAGCCCCTGGCCGAAGAAAAACCCCGCCATCGCGACGGCGAGCAGCAGAATCGGACCAAGCGAAAAGACCGTGTAGAAGGCGAGCGCCGCCCCGATGCGGGATGCGTGATGATCGCTCCAGCCATGGGCCGCGTCCTTGATCAACGCCCCGATCTCTCGTGTGCATCCGCTGAGCGGGGCCGGAATGTTGAGCATACCGGCGCCCGCGCAACCGGCGTGCCGCGCCGTCTACCCCGAGCGCGGCCTCGGCTTCGCCTCCATGTACTCGAGCGCCAGCGCGGCCGATACGTGCGCCAGGTGGGTCAGTCCCTGCGGGAAATTCCCCAACATCTCGCCGAGCTTCGGTTGGAACTCCTCCGCGAAGAGGCCGAGGTCGTTAGCGCAGCCGCACGCGCGGTCAAACGCCTGCCGCGCCTCCTTGCGCCGCCCCTGGTGCGCCAGGCACTCCGCCAGCCAGAAGGTACACGCGACAAACACCCCTTCCTTGCCTTGCAGCCCATCCTTCGCCGCGTACCGGCGTATCAGCCCGTCGTACGACAGCTCCCTGCGGATCGCCTCTGTGGTACGAACCATCCGCTCGTCATCCCACGCCACGAAATCGACCGCCGGGAGCAGCAGCAGCACCGCATCCAGGTCCCTGCTGCCGTAGCTGCGGACGAAAACACCCCGCTTGTTGTCATAGCCTCGCTTCTCGATGTCCTTGCGCATGCCGTCGCGCTCCTCGCGCCAACGGTCGAGCGGCGCCGGCAGTCCATGGCGCTCCGCCAGCGCGATCCCGCCGTCGACTGCAGCCCAGCACATGACCTTGGAATGCACGAAATGCAGCGGCCGCGAGCGAACTTCCCACATGCCGCGATCCGGCTGACGGCGCCGCGCAATGGCCACCTCCACGATTGCGGTGAGAAATCTCCAGTAGTTCTCATCCGGCTGCTCGCCGCGCTCGCTCCAGCGCCACGAGAGCTCCATCACCAGACCATACATGTCCGCCTGGAACTGCTCAGCCGCGCCGTTGCCGATGCGCACCGGGCGCGAGCCGCGCCACCCCTCGAGCTTCGGCAGGCTGATCTCGGGCACGCGGCGCTTGCCGTCGACGCCGTAGAGGACCTGCAGCTCGCTCGCGTTACCCGAGGCGGTCCGCTGGATGAAGCGGCGCATCCCGTCCGCCTCGGCCTGCAGGCCGAGATTGCTCAACGCATGGACGGTGAAGATGGAGTCCCGCAGCCAGCAGAAGCGGTAATCCCAGTTACGCTCGCCGCCGATTTCCTCCGGCAACGAGGTCGTAGGCGCCGCGATGATGGCTCCCGTAGGGGCATAGCAGAGCGCTTTCAACACGATAGCCGAGCGCGCGATGGCCGTACCGGTCGCCTTGCCTGGCGGCAAGCGTCCATCCTGACATCTGATCTTCGCCGACCAGTTGCGCCACCAGTGCAGCGTCTCGTCGTAGTGCTCCTGGAGCCGCGGGACCTCCTTCTCCGCGAGAGACCGGCTCTCGGATTCTTCCGGCGGCAGGAACTGTACCCCGATGTGATAACGCGACTGCGCATGGACCTCGAGAACACCCTCGAGATCGTGATCGTCCCCGGGACGAAGCAGTGCATCCCCGAAGATCACGAGCCCCGCGTTGCTGCCGACGGCCACATACGCGCCGCCGGAGGCCGGGCGGACCCAGGGCTTGACCTCGCCGAAATCGAGCCGCGGCACGAATCTGACATTCAACCGGAGTGTGCCGCTCACGCCCTCGATGATGCGCACGATCTCCCGGCGCGGACGCTGGCTGCCGCCGCGGCGCATGGCGAAGAAGTCGATCAGGCGGGCCTCGCCGCCGCCGGAGCGGAAAGTAGTCACCAACACCAGGCTCTTCTCGAGGTACTCGCGGCGCGAGCTGAAGCGCCCCTCGGGGCAGATCTGGAAGTAGCCGCCCTGGTTCCAGTCGAGCAGCCGCCCGAAGCAGCTGTCGGAATCGAACCGCGGCAGGCAGCACCAGTCGATGGAGCCCTGCCGGGAAACGAGCGCCGCGGAATGACAGTCGCCGATCAGGGCGTAGTCGGCCAGGGGGGGATACTCGCCCGTGCGCTTCATTCCTGGCGCCGGCCGCGGGTCAACGGCTCCCGGAGCCGTTCATCTCTTCGTTCATCCGGCCGATCATCTCCCGATAGTCCTCGATCGCGGCGGTGATCACCCCGGCAGCGTCCTCGTAGCCATACCGGCCGACGACGGCGATCTTGGGAGCCTCGCCCGGGACGAGCTTGTAGGTCGAGAAATAATGCTCCAGCCGCTCGAGCAGCGCGGGCGGCAGGTCGGCGAGGTCCTGCGCGCCGCCCCAGATGTAGTCGCCATCCAACACTGCGACTATCTTGTCGTCGGCTTCGCCCCGGTCGATGATCTTCAGCCCCCCGAGCACGCGCGCGCGCAGGAGGATTTCCGAGTGAGTGATCGGCCGCTCGCTGATGACGCAGATGTCGAGCGGATCGCCGTCGCCGCGGTCGCAGTCCTGCGCGAGGCGCCGCACCCGCTCCCCGCAGTAGGTCTGCGGCACGAATCCGTAGAGTGACGGCGGATGGGAGGAGGTGCGCTGCGGCCGGTCCACCCGCAGATAACCCGTGGCTTTGTCCACCTCATATTTCATGAGGTCGAACGGCGTGATCTCGATGAACGCGTTGACCACCCGCGGGCACTCGGGCCCGGGCTCAAGCCCGTGCCAGGGATGGGGACGCCAGCGGGCGTAGCCGAGCGGCGAGTCGGAAGCCATGCTGTCGTTGTTCTTTCCTGATCCAATCAACGCCTGCGCACCGCGTGCGGGCGAGGCGGGAGCACCGAAGCGGATAGACAGGCCCGGACGTTCGTCCGGGCGCTGACCAGCGATTGTAGATTATTGGGGCGGAGGATTACCGCCGTTCTGATTCTCTGACGGCGGCGGCGCAGTGCCGTTGGCCGGCGGGGGGCCGTTGGGGTTGGTGCTCGGCGGAGGCGGCGGCGGAGTCTGCTCCGGTGCACCTCCCGGTTGCGAGCTCGGGGCATTGGCCGGCGGCGCCCCTTGGTCGTTGGCCGGAGGAGTGCTCGGAGTCGCCGTCTCGCTGGGCGGCGAGCTCGCCGACCCACCCGGATTGTTCGACTGCTGGTGCGAACAGGCGCCGACGGAAAGCGCGAGCGCGGTAGCGCATAGCAACAGCAAGCTGCGATTCATAGGATCACCTCTCAAGGAGTTCGCCAGAGGCGCGGCGTCGCAAGCCGCGTTCCACCTGCGGGCCGGGTCATCCGGCCGGTGATCCCGGAAGCGAGCGCTGGCTATTTCTTGGCCGTCGCGCGCTTCTTCTTCTTGGTCGGGTCCTTGGCGCGTGATTTGCCGAAAGAGCCACGGTAGATCTTGCCGCGCCGAGAGCGCATATCGCCCTTGCCCATGTACTGCCTCGCCTCGCTAAGCCCTTCGAACCGGCGCGCAGTCTACGGAGTACCCGTGCGAAAGCAAGTCAATCAGCGCGCCCAGGCCGCCCTGAGCCGTTAGCAATCCGAGCCAGAGGGCGGGCTGCGCAAAGCGGCGGTATGGCGATTTTGCCCGGTCCCATCCGTGTGCCGGGCCGCTCCTCGCCCATCCCGGGGCTCGCCCCTGCGGGGCCGTGAGGCCCTGGCGCGCTCGGCGTTGCAGATCGCTCCGGCTGCTGCCGTCCAGAATCGCGCGCCTGCGATTTTGTATGCCAACCTCAGGACTTGGCGGACCCCGCCAGCGTCTCGAGGGCGCGGATCTGCAGAACGGTCGAGTCCGAGGCCGGGAGTAGATCGTTGGCCTGCCGCACGAACGCCGGCACGGCCGCGGGCGGCATCGGCGGGCTGATGAGGTAGCCCTGCGCGCAATCGCAATGGAGGCGCTTCAGCAGGTTCCAGGCGTCGGGCTTCTCCACGCCTTCCGCGACCACGTTGAGCCCCATGCCATGGGCCAGCGCGACGGTCGAGGCCACGATTGCCGCCGCGCTTTGGCCGGCCAGCGCGTGCGAAATGAACGAACGGTCGATCTTCAGCTCGTCCACCGGCAGCCGACTGAGGAGCGACAAGGAGGAGTGGCCCGTGCCGAAGTCATCGAGGGCGAACCGCACTCCCGCGGCCCGCAGCGGCCTCATGTGCCGTGCGGCTAGCTCCGGATCGCGCATCACCGCGCTTTCCGTGATCTCGAGCAACAGAGCCGCCGGCTCGACCTGCCAGGCCCGGAGCAGGCGCAGGATCCCGTCGCCGAGATCCGGATCGAGAATGTCGGGCGCCGAAAGGTTGACGGCGAGCTGCACCTGCAGGCCCTCGCGGCGCCACTCGGCCAACTGCCGGATGGCCGCCCCGAGAACCCAGTTGGTCAACGCCCTGGAGGCGCCTGCGCTCTCGGCAAGCGGCACGAACTCTCCCGGCGACACGGCGCCCAGAGTCCCATGCTGCCAGCGCACCAGCGCCTCCAGGCTCTTGACACAACGGGTGGCCATGTCCACCTTCGGTTGGTATTTGAGCGTCAGCTCATCCTGCTCGATGGCAGTGCGCAATCCCGTGATCAGGGTCAGCCTGCGACGATGCTGCTCGTCGCGGCCAGGCCCGTAGCTCGCGACCCGCTGCCGAGTGTCGGCGGCATCCTCCAGCGCCACTTGTACCCGACGCAGCAGATCTTGCGCGTTGTTGCCGTGCTCCGGATACACGCAGATCCCGGAGGTCACGCCGAGATCAAGCGTCATTCCGCAGAGGTGAAAGCCTCCCCGCACCGCAGCGGCGAGCTGATCGAGATAGATCCGGGCGCGCTCCGCGGAGAACCCGGGCGCGATGATGAGAAACTGACTCTCTCCGAGCCGCGCCAGAACGTGGTCGGCCGCGACATTGCGGCTGAGGCGCTGCGCGGCTTCCCTGACGACCTCATCCCCGACCTCGTGCCCGAAAGTGGCGTTCACCTCCCCCAGGCTGCGCAGCAGGATCAGAATCAGAGCCAGGGAGACCGGCGCTTCGGAGCCGTGCAGCAAATCGTGCAGGCGCCGCTCGGCGAGCGTCCGGTTGGGCAGACCTGTCAGTGAATCGTAGAACGCATGGCGCGTGATATCCGCCTCGCGGTCGGCGATCGTGCGCTGCATGGTGTTGAATGTCGCGGCGAGGCTGCGGAATTCCGCGCCGCCGGACGCGGTCACCGCAGTGTCATAACGGCCGTGCTGGATGCGCTGCGCCGCACGCAGGAGCTCACCGAGCGGACGGGTCGCACTCCGTCCCAAGACCATGCCGATCACGGCTGCCAACAGGATCGCGAAGCCATCGATGAACAGCAGCGAGTTGCGCAGCTGCCGGTACGGCGCCAGCACCGCGGCCATGGGCTTCTGCAGAATCGCCTCGACGGGCTCCCCGCGCGAGTCGATCTGCTGCACGAAAGTGAGGTAGCTGGCATCGGCAAGGCGCATCACCTGCGCCCCGCCCGCCACCGGATCTATCGCGCCCGCACACAGCGCTCCTTGCGCCGAGCCCGGCAGGCTCGAAGCCACGCGCGTGGCGCCGGCCGATCCGCGGACGCAGAGAGTGACCTCCACACCGGCAAGATCGTGGATCTTGCGGGCGAGCGCATCATCGACGACGAATCCCATCGCGACCCAGGCGATGATCTCCGGCGTGCGCACCGGAGCCAGGAAGAACTGGTAGGCCTGCCGGCCGAGGACCATGAACTGCGGCCGGCCCCGCCGCCCGGCCGAGTCCGCCAGCAGCAGGCCGCCGATGGAGGAGCCGGCGTGAGCTTCGGATGGCGCGTTCGACGCCAACACTCGTCCCCGAGTATCCATGAGCAGCACCAGGTCGGCGCCGATCCGCCGGGCATTGTTCCCTGCCGCGGACAGCATCGTCGGCCCGTCGCCGCTCGCCACCGCCTCGCGGAAGCCGAAATCCTCCGCCAGCACCGCCACGGCGCCGGCGAGCTGCCCGGCCCGATAACGGATGAGCTGATCGACCAAGGAGCCGGCCTCGCTCAATTGCTCGGCGCCGCGCGCGCGCACGTTGCGGGCAGTGCTCGCCAGCACTGCAAACAGCGTCACAGTCTGGGTTAGAACCGCCAGACCGATGATCAGCACGAGAAGTCGTTTGCGGAAACTGCCCATGGGATCCGCTCGAATGCCCACATCGTATGCGCCGCCGGACGAAGGCGCGAGCAACCGGTGGAAGGAATGAGACTTTCAGCACGCTCGAGCCGTGCACCCCCTGGGCTGAGTGCCACCGCGATCACGGCGGTGATGCTGCTCTTCGTCCTTTTGCGGGCTGCGCCCGTGGCGGCAGCATCACTCGCCATCACGGTACAACTGCCGGACGGTCGGCCCTTGGCCGATGCCGTAGTCACCGTAAAGGCAGTCGGCAGGAACCTGCCGGCGCCAGCTCCCATCCATGCCCTGATGGATCAGATGAACCGAATGTTCGTTCCCGAGGTCATTGTCATCCCGGTGGGCTCGACGGTTGCCTTTCCCAACAGCGATTCGGTCAGCCACCAAATCTACTCGTTCTCGCCGGCGAAGCGCTTCCAACTGCCCCTCTACAAAGGCAAGCCGTATTCGCCGGTGCTGTTTGATCAGCCGGGAGTGGTCATCCTGGGCTGCAACATCCATGACTGGATGATCGGATACGTAGACGTGACCGATGCCCCCTTCTACGGCACCACCGATGCGCAGGGCTCCTGGTCGGCCAATTTACCGAGCGGCCGCTACGAGATCACCGTATGGCACCCACGAATGCGGGAGCAGGGACAGACGCTCGTTCGCGAGCTGTCGGTCGATGCCACGGACAGAGCAACGTTGACACTGCAACTCACGAGACCTCTGCGTCCCGCGCCCATGGAAGATCAATCTCCCTCGATGGACAGCTACTGATGGGCCCGAGGGAAATCAGACTCGCGCTTGCCGCTTCGGCGCTGCTCGCCGGTGCCACGGCGACCCATGCCGCCACCTGGGAGCTGGACCTCGACCTGCGTGCGGTCACTTCTGACGCGACGACATCCGTACTCGACGGCGGCTACAATCCGACCCGGTTCAGCGGGCATCAGTCCGGATTGCAACTGGGGCGGTTGCGCCTGGCCCTCGACGCACCGATCGGCGAGGTGTGGAAGCTGCACCTGGATGCCTCCGCGTGGGGCGATGCCTACGAGAATCCCGTCGGGTTGACGGAAGCGTACCTGCAGTTCCGGCCCTATCCAAGCCATAACCTGCGAGTGCGCGTGAAGGCGGGGGCCTTCTTTGCACCGGTTTCGCTCGAAAACGGCGCGGCCGGGTGGGCCTCTCCCTACACGCTCTCGTACTCGGCCCTGAACAGTTGGCTCGCGGAGGAGGTGCGCACCGTGGGCCTGGAAACGAAAGTCGATTGGCTCGGTACACGGAGCGGGCTGCCGTTCGACATCGGCGCCGTCGCCGGCGTGTTCGGTTGGAACGAGCTCGCCGGTGCGGCGCTGGCCGGCCGCGGCTTCATACTCGACGATCGCCAGACGCCATTGTTCGACAGCGCCGGCAAGGTCGAAAGTCCGACGGGTGCGCGCATCGACCCGTTCCGGCAAATCGATGGCCGCGCTGGTTATTACGGCGGCGTCGACCTGCAGTATCCCGGGCGCCTCGTGATCGCGGCGCTGACATACGACAACAGGGCAGATCCGACAGCGGCGGATGCGGCCAGCCACGTCATCGCGTGGCGCACCACCTTCGACAGCGTCGGGGCGCGTATGGAATACGGCGCGGGCTGGACAGCGATCGCGCAATGGTTGCAAGGGCAGACCGAGATCTCCCCGGGCGGGCACTTACGCGAATGGCCGTTCAACGCCCGCTACGTGTTGCTATCGAAGCGCATCGGCCGCCGCCACATGCTTAGCGTGCGCTACGACCGATTCGAGGTCGACAGCCGCAACGCGGAAGCCGACGGTGCGCAGGCCGGCCACGCCTGGACTGCCGCCTACGTATTCGACCCCGGAAAAGCCTGGACGGTGACCGTGGAATGGCTGCGAGTGACCAGCAGCTCCTATAGCGGGTCCGAAATCCTGGACTCGGCAGGCCCGGTCAGGGACAACCAGGCACAACTCTCCGTCCGCTACGCCCTGGGCTCGACGCCCTACTGACGTCTGCGGGTCTCATTCGGGCGCCGCGCGAAAACATATCAATGGGGCGGCCCGGGGCCGTTCCCTGGGCCGCGGGGCGATCAGGGCCAGTTGGCTGGCCGCGCGAATCGCCGGGAGCGATTTGCGCCACATAAAAAGCCGGCCCGGAGGGCCGGGCCGGCCTCGATATCGGCTGCTTACCAGCGCTTCGGAGCGCCGCCGCCACCCCGTCCGCCACCGCCACCGGTGCGCTCTTGCGCCTCGTTCACCCGCAGGGGACGTCCGCCGAGGTCCTTGCCATTCAGGTTCTGAATGGCTCGGGAAGCGTCGGCACGCGCCATCTCCACGAATCCAAAGCCGCGCGGCCGGCCGGTGTCCCGGTCGGTGATGAGGCTTACGGACTCAACGGTACCGTGCTGCGCGAACAGCTCCCGGACTTCACTCTCAGTGGCCGAAAACGGAAGGTTTCCGACGTAGATCTTCGTCATGCAATCAAACTCCAAGAAACAGATATGACCTGGCCGGGAACGATTCGGCTTTTCTCAGACTCGGAAGCCGGTCCCGAATGCAAGGCGGGCGGCAGGCGGCAGGAAAGGGAAAGGTCACGGACCGGTGGCCCACGATACATTAGGATCCGGGAAAGATACAAGCATTGCTGACGCGCGGCGCCCCATACACGCCGCCAATCCGGGTATCCCGTCCCCACGGCGAATTGTTAGCGGTAACGGGCCAGAATCTTAGCCAGCCCGTTGGACCCGGGGGAGAGAGTGTCGTAGGGCAGGCTGTTCAGCGGCTCCTCGGGCGTGCCATTGACCTGATGGAACTCCTGCCTACCCCCCTCCACACCCCCATCGGGGTCGACGTACAGCAGCCCAGTCAGGAACTCACCTGACTTGAGGCGCTCCTGCACTCTCGCCTGCGCCGCCCCCCGGTCAGTGGGGTCATAGGCCGCATCGAGCTTGCGCAACATGATGCGGCTGCCGTCGTGCATCGTTACCGCCAGCGCCTCGCCGGGGCCATATTCCGCCGTTATCTCCCGCTCAGGCGGCACGAAGTCCGCCTGCACCGCCGGCTCGTAATGCTCACGCGTGTAGGCGTAGCTCTTGGTCGAGCCCTCATGGTCATTGAAAGTCACACAGGGCGAAAGGACATCGAGCAGGGCGAAGCCGCGGTGCCTGAGGCCAGCCTCGATCAGCGGCACCAGCTGCTGCTTGTCGCCGGAGAAGCTGCGCGCCACGAAGGACGCTCCCAGCGTCATGGCGAGCAACACCGGATCGATGGGCGGCTGGAAGTTGGTCTCGCCTTTCTTCGCCTTGGTGCCCACGTCCGCGGAGGCGGAGAACTGTCCCTTGGTAAGCCCGTAGACGCCGTTGTTCTCGATGATGTAGAGCATGTCGAGGTTACGGCGGATCGCGTGGCAGAACTGGCCAAGGCCGATCGACAGCGTATCGCCATCACCAGAGACGCCAATGTAGGTGAGCCGTCGGTTGGCGGCGTTGGCCCCGGTTGCGATGGACGGCATCCTGCCGTGAACGGAGTTGAAGCCATGGCCGCCGCTTACGAAGTAGGCCGTGGTCTTCGAGGAGCAGCCGATGCCGGAGAGCTTGACCACGTTCTGCGGCTCGAGAGACTGGCGCCAGCAGGCCTCCACGATGGCGGCCGTGATCGAGTCGTGGCCGCAGCCGGCGCACAGCGTCGAGAGGGCTCCCTCGTAGTCGCGGCGAATGAGCCCGAGCGCGTTGCGCGGCAGGGATGGATGGACGACCTTGGGTTTCGCTATGAAAGTCATGATTGTGTGTCCGGATCAAACCGTGCCGCTGGCCGCCCGTGGCGGCAGGGCTCCCGGCCCAGGCATCGTCTCCGGGCGCACCTCACCTTCGGCGAGGATGCCCTCGACGATGAAGCTCGAGGAGATGGACAGCCCGCTGTAGTGCAGGAGCGAGCGCAGCTTTGACTTCTCCACGGCGGTCTCCAGCGTCAACAGCGCTCGAAACTGCGCATCCCGGTTCTGCTCCACGACGAAGAGCAGCCGGTGCGCGGCGAGGAATCGCTCCACGTCCTCGCTGAACGGGAAGGAGCGTACACGCATGTAATTCACGCCGACACCACGTGCCTTGAGGATCGCCATCGCCTCGCGGATGGCGCTGTCGCAGCTTCCCAACGAGACGATGCCGATGTCGCTGCCGCCGGTGGCGTCGATGACGGCTCGCGGCACCAGTTTCTTCGCCGTGGCCCACTTCTTCACCAGGCGGTCGAGCACGATCTGATATTCGGCCGAATCCTCGGTGTATGCGCCGTACTGCGAGTGTCCCGAGCCGCGCGCGAAATAGGCGCCCTTGGGGTGCACGCCCGGCAGGGTCCGGTAGGGGATGCCGTCGCCATCCTTGTCGAGAAACCGGTGAAACTTCTCCAGCTTCTCGATCTGCGCCTTGTCCAACACCTTGCCGCGGTCAGGCCTGTAGGCGTCGTCCCACTTCAGCTCCCGGCACATCCAGTCGTTCATCCCGACATCGAGGTCGGACAGCACCATCACCGGTGTCTGCAGGCGCTCCGCCAGGTCGAAAGCCTGGCCGGCCATGTAGAAGCATTCCTCGGGATTGGCCGGATACAGGCAGATGTGGCGGGTGTCGCCATGGGAAGCGTAAGCGCATGCCATCACGTCGCATTGCTGGGTGCGTGTCGGCATGCCTGTTGAAGGTCCGACGCGTTGGATGTCGAATATGACCGCCGGCACTTCGGCGTAATAGGCGAGGCCCAGGAACTCGTTCATGAGCGAGATGCCGGGTCCCGAGGTCGCGGTGAACGAACGGCAGCCGTTCCATGACGCGCCGATCACCATGCCGATGGCGGCCAGCTCGTCCTCCGCCTGGATGAAGGCGAAACGCTTGGCCCCCGTCCGCGGGTCGATACGATTGCGATCGCAGAACCCCTTGAAGGCATCCATCAGCGAAGTCGATGGCGTGATCGGGTACCAGGCCGCAACGGTTGCGCCCGCAAAGAGGCAGCCGAGCGCAGCCGCGGTGTTGCCGTCGATCATGATGTGCCCGCCGGTGCGGTCCATCTTCTCGATCTTGAGCGGCAACGGGCAGGAGAAATTCTGCCGCGCATAGTCGTAGCCGAGGCCGATCGCCTTCATGTTGCTCTCGACGAGCTGCGGTTTCTTGGCATACGTCTCCGCCAGAAGCTCGCGGATGCGCTCGAGGTCGAGATCCAACAGCGCCGCGAGGATGCCGGCGTAGCAGATGTTCTTCATCAGGATGCGCGTGCGCACCCCGTTGAAGGCCTCGTTGCACATCCTGGCGAGCGGAGCGCCCAGCACGGTGATGTCGGACCGGCCGAGCAGCACCGGCCGCGGCCACGTCGAGTCATAGACGAGATAGCCGCCGGAGGATACTTCCTTCACGTCGCGCGAGTACGTCTCGGCATTCATGGCGACCATGAGGTCGATGGCGCCGGAGCGCGCGAGGTGACCCTCGCGCGAGACGCGGATCTCGTACCAGGTGGGCAGGCCCTGAATGTTGGATGGGAAGTAGTTCTTGCCCATTACGGGGATGCCGCTGCGGAAGATGGACTTCATCAGCAGCGTGTTGGCGCTCGCCGAGCCGGTGCCGTTCACCGTGGCGATCTTGATGGTGAAATCGTTGATCCGGTTCGTCACAGTCGGCATCCGAGCGCCCCTCTCATTCTGTCAGGCGATCTTGGGCTTGCGGGCTTCCGATGCTCGCGCTTCGTCCTCAGCCTGCGGCCAGTGGACGTGGGACTTCTGCATGTCCCAGGCGGCCGTCGGACAGCGCTCGGCGCAGAGGCCGCAGTGCACGCAGAGATCCTCGTCCTTCACCATCACACGGGCGGTCTGCGGCAGCGGCGCGGACACGTAGAGCGGCTGGGCCAGGTTCTTCGCCGGGACCTTGAGCCGCCCGCGCAGCTCCGCCTCGGGGCCGTTCGGGGTCATGGTGAGGCAGTCGACGGGGCAGATATCGAGGCAGGCGTCGCACTCGATGCACAGCTTGGCGGTGAAGACGGTCTGCACGTCGCAGTTGAGGCAGCGCTGCACTTCCTGCGCGGCCTGCTCGGCCGTGAAGCCGAGCTCGACCTCGATGTTGAGCTTCTTGAACCGCTCCTTGAGGGAGACGTGCGGCATCAGCCGCCGCTCGACCGGCGTGTAGTCATTGGAGTACGACCACTCGTGCATGCCCATCTTGCGGCTCTGCAGGTTCACGCCCGGCGGCAGGCGCGCGACGACGGGCTCGCCCTGGCAATGCTTGTGAATGGAAATGGCGGCCTGGTGGCCGTGCTCGACGGCCCAGATGATGTTCTTCGGGCCGAACGCGGCATCACCGCCGAAGAAGACACCGGGCCGGGTCGACTGAAAGGTGACCGGGTCCACCTTGGGCACATGCCACTTGTCGAACTCGATGCCGAGATCGCCTTCGATCCAGGGGAAGGCGTTCTCCTGTCCGATCGCGAGAATGACATCGTCGGCGGGAATGAATTCCTCGCCGCTCACCCGCTCCGCCGTGATGCGTCCGCGCGCGTCGAGCTCGTAATCCATGCAGTCGAAAGTCATTCCAACCAGACGGCCGCCGTCGAGGACGAACGCCTTCGGCGAGCGATTGACCACGATCTGGACGCTTTCCTCCTCGGCGTCCTGCAGCTCCCACTCGGATGCCTTGAAAAAGCCGCGCGGCTTGCGCGCCATCACCTTCACTTGCTTGGCGCCGAGCCGCAGGCTGGTGCGGCAGCAGTCCATCGCCGTGTTGCCCACACCGATGATGAGGACGCGCTCGCCGATCCGCTCGATGTGGCCAAAGGCCACCGACTCCAGCCAGGCGATGCCGATGTGCACATTGGCAGCGGCCGCGGCACGGCCAGGGACGTCGAGGTTCTTGCCTTGGGGTGCTCCCGAGCCTACGAATACGGCGTCGAAGCCGCCGGTCGCCAGCAGCTCCTTCATGCTGCCGATGGGGTGCCCGAGCTTGAGGTCCACGCCCATGTTCACGATCATGTGGATCTCCTCCTGGAGCACCGCATGGGGCAGGCGGAAGGAGGGGATGTTGGTGCGCATGAGGCCGCCGGGCTCGCCATACTGCTCGAAGATCGTCACTTCGTAGCCGAGGGGCATCAGGTCGTTGGCGACCGTGAGCGAAGCGCAGCCTGCCCCGATACAGGCGATGCGCCTGCCGTTCTTGAGCTCGGGTATGGGTGGCAGCTTGCCGCTGATGTCGTCTCTATGGTCGGCGGCGACGCGCTTCAGCCGGCAGATGGCGACCGGCTTGGCCTCGACGCGGCCGCGGCGGCAGGCCGGCTCGCAGGGGCGATCGCACACCCGTCCGAGGATGCCCGGAAAGACATTGGAGTGCCGATTGATGAGGTACGCCTCGGTGAAGCGGCCCTGGGCGATCAGCCGGATGTACTCAGGGACGTCCGTATGGGCCGGGCAGGCCCACTGACAATCGACCACGCGATGATAGTAATCGGGGTGGGAGGTATCTGTGGCTTCCACGATGTACCGCTGCTGGAGCAGGAACGTCCATAATAGTGCATATGACGCCCGATCCCCAGGCCATCGAAATCAAGCTCCGCCGCGCCGCCCGGCTGCTCGAGGTCACTTTCGAGGACGGCAGCCGCTTCGAGCTGCCGTTCGAGTACCTGCGAGTTTACTCCCCGTCCGCGGAGGTCAAGGGGCATGGCCCCGGTCAGGAAACCCTGGTGCTCGGCAAGGAGGCGGTCGGCGTCCGTGCGATCGAGCCCGTTGGCCAGTACGCCGTGAAGCTCGTCTTCGACGACGGCCACGATACCGGCCTCTATACTTGGAAATACCTGCACGAGCTCGGCCGCGAGCACCAGGAAAAATGGGCCCACTACCTGGCACGCAAGCAGGCCCAGGCGCCGTCGAAAAGCAAATGATTGAGCGGCCCCGAGCCGTTCCCGGGGCCGCGGGAGGGAAAAAGCCACAGGGGCCTGGCCCGCGCAAATCGCCTGGAGCGATTTGCGCCAAAAATAAAAGGCCGGGCGGCTTTGACACCACCCGGCCCTTTAGGTTCAAGACCCCCTTACCGGGGTCGGATTCTGCGCAGCATGTCGTGCAAAAAGCAAGGCGATACAATGCGCCCCGTCCCCGCGGCCCTGGCGATCCAATGACCGACCCCCGATCCACCGACTTCGGCTACGAGCGCGTGCCCTGGCGCGTGAAGGCGCGGCGGGTGCGCAGCGTCTTCGACTCGGTCGCGCGCAACTACGACCTGATGAACGACCTGATGTCGGCGGGCGCCCACCGGCTCTGGAAGCGCTTCACGCTGTCGCTCACCGGGTTGCGGCCGGGGCAGCGCGCCCTCGATCTCGCCGGCGGCACCGGCGACCTTGCGGCGGGTCTCGCCGGGCAGGTCGGTGAGCGGGGCCTCGTGGTGTTGAGCGACATCAACTCCGAGATGCTGCGTCGGGGACGCGACCGCCTCACGGATCGGGGCGTCGTGGGCAACATGCATTATGTGCAGGCGGACGCGCAGCGCCTGCCTTTTCCCGACAACACTTTCGACTGCATCACCATGGGGTTCGGACTGCGCAACGTCACGGACAAGCCTGCCGCACTTGCCGCCATACGACGGGTTTTGAAGCCTGGCGGGCAGCTTCTGGTGCTGGAATTCTCGCACCCCGTGGCGCCGGGACTCGGTCCGCTCTACGACGTCTATTCGTTCCGCGTGCTGCCGTTCCTGGGGCGGATCGTGGCGCGGGATGAGGCGAGCTACCGCTATCTCGCGGAGTCGATCCGCATGCATCCCGGGCAGGAGGCGTTGCTCGAGATGATGCGGGCCGCGGGACTCGAAGGCTGCCGCTATCACAACCTCTCGGGCGGCATCGTCGCGGTCCACCGCGCCTACAAATACTGACGGGCCGACCATGCTCACCGCCACGATCGAGAACTTCCTCAACCGCGGGCTGCCCCGCTCGCCGCGCGCGCAACAGCTCTGCGCGGAGCTCGCCGGGCGCCGCATCGCCATCGAGGCGCCGGCCATGGCGCGCGTGCTGGTGGAATCCACCGGCAACTCCCTGCGCATCACCCGCGGGAACTTGCCGGCCGACGCGGAGGTGATCGGCGGCCCGCTCAGCCTGCTCGCGCTGAGCGGCAGCGCCGCGGACGCGGCCCTCTCCCGCGGCGAAGTCGAGGTGCGCGGCGACGCGGAGCTGGCGGAGAAATTCCAGGAGCTGGGGCGGCTGCTCAAGCCGGATCCGGAAGAGGAGCTATCGCTGCTCATCGGTGATGTGGCGGCGCATCGGCTTGGACGGTTGGCGCGGGGCGCGTTGGGTTGGACCCGCAGTGCAGCCGCGACACTGCTGCAGGACGTCGGCGAGTACTTCAGTCACGAGCGTGGCGACCTGGTGTCCCGCGAGGAGGGAGAGCAGTTCCTCCGTGGTGTGGACGCGCTGCGCGAGGACGTCGATCGGCTCGATGCCCGTCTCGAGCTGCTGAAGCAGCGGGCCAGGAGCCGGTCCGACCCATGATCGGCGTAGCGAGGACGTCCCCCAGCGAGCAGATTGCCCAGCTCCCTTGCGGCGCATGGCGGGGACCCTGTAACACACAGGAGCGGGGAAGGATGCCGCTGCGGGACGGCCGCAGCAGGCGATCATGGGTCGGACAGGTTCCTGAGTGACCCCGGTGTCTTTCCCGTGAAGCTGCGCGTCCTCGCGCGGCTCCTGCAGATCCAGCGGGTGCTGTTGAAGTACGGCCTGCACGAATTCGTGCGGGCGACGCATCTCTATGCGCCCCTGCGCTTTCTCTTCTATCTGTCGCCCGACACCTGGCTGAACCCCCAGCGCACCGCGCCCCCGGCCGTGCGGCTGCGGCTGGCCCTCGAGGAGCTCGGCCCCATTTTCGTGAAGTTCGGCCAGGCGGTCTCCACGCGCCGCGACCTTCTGCCGACTGACGTCGCCGATGAGCTCGTAAAGCTCCAGGATCGCGTGCCGCCATTCCCCGGCCACATTGCGCGCGCGATTGTCGAGAAAGCTTACGGGCGGCCCGTTGCGGAGGCTTTCTCGCAGTTCGAGGAGACGCCTCTCGCTGCAGCCTCGATCGCGCAGGTACACGCCGCCCGGCTGCCGGACGGCCAGGAAGTGGTCGTGAAAGTACTTCGCCCGGACATGCGCGAGGCGATAGAGCGCGACCTCGAGGTGCTCTACGCGCTCGCCGAGCTGGCCGACACGTACTGGCGCGAGGGGCGGCGCCTGCGTCCGCGGGAAATCGTCGCCGAGTACGAGAAGACGGTCATCGACGAGCTCGACCTCATGCGCGAGGCAGCCAACGCCTCACAGCTCAAGCGCAACTTCGCCGGCTCCGACCTGCTCTACGTCCCGGAGGTCTATTGGGACTACTGCCGTCTGAATGTCATGGTGATGGAGCGCATCCACGGCATCCCGATCTCGGACATGGAGCGGCTGCGGGCCGCCGGTACCAACATCAGGCTGCTTGCCGAGAACGGCGTGCGCATCTTCTTCACCCAGGTGTTCCGGCACAACTTCTTTCACGCCGACATGCATCCGGGCAACATCTTCGTGATCATCGACGACCCGGCGCGGCCGCGCTACGCCGCGGTCGACTTCGGCATCGTCGGCACGCTCGATCCGCGTGATCAACACTATCTCGCCGCCAACTTCCTCGCCGTTTTCGATCGCGACTACCGCCGTGTGGCGGAGCTGCACGTCGAGTCCGGGTGGGTGCCCGCGGGCACGCGGGTGGACGAGATCGAATCGGCGGTGCGCACGGTGTGCGAGCCGATCTTCGACCGGCCGCTCGAGGACATCTCCTTCGCCACCTTGCTGGTGCGGCTGTTCGAGATCTCGCGCCGCTTCAACGTCGAGCTGCAGCCGCAACTGGTCCTCTTGCAGAAGACACTGGTGAACGTGGAGGGGCTCGGCCGCGATCTGTATCCGCAGCTCGACGTCTGGCATACCGCGGCGCCCATTCTGCGCCAGTGGATGCGCGAGCGCATGAGCCTGCGTCAGATCCTTCGCAGCATGCGCACCCAGATGCCGGAGCTGATCGAGGCGGTGCGGGTCATGCCCGGTATCCTGAAGAGTGTTCTGGACAGAGCCGAGGGCGGCATGTTACGGATGCTCGTCGAAACGCCCGCCGTCGAGCTCCTGCACGCTGAGCTGCGCCGCGGCCACAGGCGGCGCGATGCGGTCATCCTCGGGGCCGCCGCCCTGCTCGGCGGCATCGTCTGGCTCGCCCTCGGTCATACGTCATGGCCGGGGTGGACGCTGACGGCGGTGGGGGCGGGCTGGTTGCTGCTGGTCTACCGGCTGTTCTGATGCAGTGATGCGTGCCTCTTGAGTCCCCGCGCTCGCTCACGGAAAGCTCCATCAGCCGGGGCTGGGTGCAGTTCGCACGCTCGAGCCAGTCAAAACGACACTTGGCGACTCTCTCTACACCGGCGCTTTAGGCTCGATCCATAGCGCTCGCGCGAGACCGCAGACTTCGCCGTCCTCGGCAACAACCGCGGTCCCGGCTGCGCGTTTCCGTCCGCTCGCCTCCAGCGCCCAGCCGATCACCGTGCAGGGCTCGCCAACATGCACCAGGCGATTCACGTGCACGGTGATCTCTCCGAGCAGCATCATGCGGTCTTCGGGGCTCGCCGCGTAGAAGCCGGGACAGTCGAGCGCGGCGGATATGAACTCCGGCCGAACCTTGCCGTCGCCCCGATCGAGCGACACGTCGGGAACCCAAGGCGCGGCCACGAGATCGCGCTCCGCGATCGGGCCGGCGAAGACTCTCATGCCGTCGCCCCGGCGCCGCTGCGTGCCGCAGACGAAACAGGTGGGGAAGCGATGGTGCGTGAATCCGGCGTAACCGCGTGAGGCTTCCACCGCCTCGAAGTAAGTCGGCGGATCGGGCGGAACCAACTCCAGTACGGCGGATCTCGCCTCGCCGATGCGCTCCGCTCCCGCCACGATCGCGAGCACTCCATCGGCGAGCTCCACGGTATCGAGTGGAGCCTCGAGCGGGGGTGGCCGCAGGAGGCGCACCGTAACCGTGCGGCCGGCCCGCGCGGCGACGCAACCTGCGAAATATCCTCCGTTGGCGGAGCCCGCAGGGCCGCAAAAGCGGCTGGCGATGAGGAGCGGGCTCATCGCGCCTCAGTGCCCCTGAGGTCAAGCAGCCAGCGCACCGGGTCCCCGCCACGCTCCAGCACCTCCACGAGCGCAGAGCCAATCACCACGCCATCCACGTGATCCTGCAGCAGCTCGAGCTGCTCGCGGCCACGGATTCCGAAGCCGGCGCACACGGGCACCGGCGATCGGGAGCGCACGGTATCGAGATAACGTGTGACCTCCGCCGGCACCGCAACGCTCTTACCGGTCGTGCCGGTCATCGTCACCGCGTACACGAACCCCTGACTGCTCGCGCAGATCTCCTCGAGGCGCCGCGGACGGGTCACCGGAGTGACCATCTGAACCAGCGCCAAACCCTGGGAATCCAACGCGGCGCGCATCTCGGCGCTCTCGTCGAAGGGCAGGTCCGGAACGATGAATCCCGCGACGCCGGCCTGCACGGCGGATTGGGCCAGCGCCTGCGGCCCGAACGCGAGCAGCGGGTTGAGATAACTCATGAGGACCAGCGGCGCCTTGCACCGCGGCATCGCCGTGAGCTGCTCCAGGATCCAGCGCAGGCTCACCCCCTGGGCAAGCGCGGCCTGGCTCGCGCGTTGAATGGTGACGCCGTCCGCCATGGGATCGGTGAACGGCACCCCGATCTCGACGACGTCCGCGGCTGCGGCGATGGTCTGCACATGTTGTTTGAAACTGTCGCGGCTCGGAAAGCCGGCCGTGAGGTAGGCGACGAGCGCCGGCTCGCCGCGCGCCTTGGCCCCCCGAATGGCGGCGCTGATGGTTTCGTGAGGCTTCATGTGCCGTGCGGCGGCGCCAGCAACGTCTGTTGTAATGTCGGCATGTCCTTGTCGCCACGGCCGGAGAGGCACACGAGCACCGTGCGGCCCGCATGGCTGGCAGCCCAGCGCCGCGCGCCGGCAAGCGCATGCGCGCTCTCGAGCGCCGGCAGGATACCCTCGCACTCGCACAGCGCGCGCACCGCAGCGAGCGCCTCCGCATCGCTTGCAGTCTCATACCGCGACCGCCCGGTGGCAGCGAGCAGCGCGTGCTCCGGTCCGACGCCCGGATAGTCGAGCCCAGCCGAGACGGAATGGGTCTCCTGGATCTGGCCATTCTCATCCTGCAGCAGCATGGAGTAAGTGCCGTGCAACACCCCGGGCCGGCCGCACGAGAGCGTCGCCGAGTTGTCGCCCAGTCCCATGCCGCGCCCGCCCGCCTCGATGCCGATGAGCTCGACCGCGCGGTCGGCCACGAAGGGATGGAACGCGCCGATGGAATTGGAGCCGCCGCCGACGCAGGCAATGACAGCATCGGGCAGGGTGCCGCGCCGCTCGAGGATCTGGGCGCGGGCCTCGCGCCCGATGACGGACTGCAGCTCGCGGACCAGGTAGGGATAAGGATGTGGCCCCAGGGCAGAGCCCAGCAGGTAGTAGGTCTCCAGCGGATCCGACACCCAGTCGCGCATTGCCTCGTCGATTGCCGAGCGCAGCGTGCGATCGCCGCTGGTCACCGGCACCACGGTCGCGCCCATCAGGCGCATGCGGTAGACGTTGGGAGCCTGCCGTTCCATGTCGACTGCACCCATATAGACCGTGCAGGGCAGTCCCAGGCGGGCACAGGCCGCCGCGCTCGCGACGCCGTGCTGGCCAGCGCCGGTCTCCGCAACGATGCGCTTCGCGCCCAGGCGCCTGGCGAGCAGCGCCTGCCCCATGGCATTGTTGATCTTGTGCGCGCCCGTGTGAGCGAGATCCTCCCGTTTCAGCCAGATGTCCGCGCCCCAGAGCGCCGAGAGACGGCCGGCGAACGTCAGTGCGGTGGGCCGGCCCGCCCAGCTCGAGAGCTCCAGCGCCAGCTCCTGTTGGAACGCCGAGGTATGCAGGTGCTCGCGTACACCCTGCTCCAGCCGCTCGAGCGCCGGAATCAGCGTCTCCGGCACGTAGCGCCCGCCGAATGGCCCGAAGCGGCCGCGCGCGTCGGGGAAGCGGCCCGAGATCAGGTCCGCGATGGGATCGTTGGATGCACTCACGCTGACCGTTGCTCCTGTTGGATCATCTCGAAAGCGCTGCGCGCGGCGGCGGCAAACCGCACCACCTCGGCCGGGCTTTTCACGCCCGGCCGCTCCTCCACCCCGCTCGAGACATCGACGCCGAAAGGGTGGACTGCGCTGATCGCCGCCGCCACGTTGTCCGGATCGAGGCCGCCGGCGAGGACGAGTTGCGCCCGGCGCGCCACCCGCTGCGCGAGGGTCCAGTCGCATGGGGTCCCGCTGCCGCTCGTCAGCCCCTCGAAAAGGAGGCGCGGCGGCAACCTGGCGTGCGGCCCCTCCCACCCGCGGAAAACGGGGAGCAGCTCGAGCTGCTTCGGCACTTCCAACAGCTGCAGGTCTTCCGCGTCGGTCTGCAGCACGTCTGGCTGGAACCCCGCGAGGATGTCATCGAGGTGCCGTTGACTGGGATGGCGTGTCACCGCGACGCAGCGCACGCGCCCGCGCGCGGGGGCGGCCAGCGCTACCGCGTCCTCGAGAGTCAGCTGCCGGGGCGAGTCGGCAAAGACGAAGCCGATCGCATCGACCGGTGCCGCCAGCGCTGCCGCCACCGCCTCGGATGTGGTGATGCCACAGATCTTGATCCACATGATGTCCGCTCACCTCATGGGGGCAGTCGCACGGGCGGCACGTGCGGCGCTCAGCATCGCGCTCGCCAGCGCCGCCGGGTCTGCATCGCTCATGAGGGCGCTGCCGACGAGAGCCAGATCATAGCCGGCTTGCGCCATGCGACGAGCATCCGCCGCGGACCCGACACCGCTCTCGGCCACCCGGGGAATCCCCGCGGGCAGGCAGGGTGCGAGCTGCTCGAGCCGGCTGGGGACCACCTGCAGGGTCGTGAGGTCGCGTGAGTTGACGCCCGCCAGGAGGCCCTCCGTGCCGAGTCGCCGGAGCGTCCCCTCCAAACGCTCGAGGTCCCGCTCATCGAACGCCTCGAGCAGCACGAAAAGATCCAGCGCTCGCGCCTGCCGCACGAATGCCTCGAGCTCCTCCTCCGACAACATCCGGAGGATAGCAAGCACGCCACCCGCGCCCGCCGCGCGCGCCTCGATGACCTGATACGCGTCCACCAGGAAGTCCTTGCGCATGGCCGGTACGCCGAGCGGCAACAGAGCCCGTGCCGCAGCCTGCAGATGATCGAGGCTGCCGTCGAACCGCGTGGGCTCCGTCAGGACCGACACCGCGGCGGCGCCCGCGCGGGCATAGGTCGTCACGCGCGCAACCACGTCCTCGCCTGGATCCTTGAATTGCCCGACTGCCGGGGAGCGGAGCTTCAGCTCCGCGATGAGGTCGAACCCGCCGGGCTGCAGGCGCAAGCGCGGAGGCGGCGGAGTATCCACGGCGCGTGCCAACAGCTCGGCCTGCGAGCAGCCCGCGCGGGCGCCGCTCACCCGCTCACGGCTGACGGCGGCCATCTGCCGCAGGAAGTCCCCGTTGCCAGGCTGCGATGGAGTCATGCCGGCGCCGGCTCCCTGCGTGGCGCGGCGAGCACCTCCAGCACCCGCGCGGCGGCCCCGCTGTCGATGGCTGCCGCGGCGCGCGCCATCGCTTCCCGCGGCTTCGCGGCCTGCCCGGATACTTCCAGCGCCAGGGCCGCTCCCAACAGCAGACAGTCGCGATGCGGCCCTCTGTCCTCCCCATCCAGCACGGCCCGTAAAGCGCGAGCGTTGTGTTGCGCGTCGCCGCCCGCGAGTTCCAACGGATCGCAGCGCCGCAGCCCATAGTCCTCTGGTGTACGCGTGCACTGCTCTACGCGTTCGGGGCGTACGTCGAACAAGGTAAAGGGCCCTACTGGTGTCGGCTCATCCCACCCCTGCGCGCCGTGGATGACGAAGGCCCGCTGCATCGGCATACCGGCCAGGGTGCGGGCGATGAGATCGGCGACCTCGAGACTGAACGCGCCGATCACGTGAAAGGGCGGCTCCGCCGGGTTGGTGAGCGGACCGAGGATGTTGAAGATGGTGCGCACACCGAGAGCCGCACGCACCGCCGCGACCGCCTTGGTGGCCGGATGGTAATGCGGCGCAAAGAGAAAGGTGAAGTTGCAGGCCGTAAGGTACTTGCCGGCCAGCGCTTCATCGAGCGGCAGCTCGAGACCCAGCGCTTCCAACACGTCGGCGCTCCCTGCACGGCTCGATATCGAGCGGTTGCCGTGCTTGACCACCGGCACGCCGCAAGCAGCGGTGAGAAGTGCGGTGCCGGTAGAGATGTTGAGGCTGCCGGAGCAGTCGCCTCCGGTACCGACCACATCGACAGCCTGTAAGCCAGCCGGAATCGACGGACGGCGCGCAAGACGGCGCATGGCCTGAGCGAAGCCGCGCACTTCATCGGCGACGACACCCTTGGAGCGCATCGCAGCCAGGACGGCGCCGGCAAAGGCGGGAGAAGTCGCCGGGTCGGCCAAAACCGCGAGCAGTTCTTCGGCTTCGGCCTGAGCGAGGTCACGTCGCTCGAGCAGCCGGTCGAGGAGGTCACGCGCCGCAGGCATCATCCACTCTCGCGGCCGGCACACGGCTGCGCTCGGGCACCCCCCGTGGCCACGCCGGGTTGCGGTCGGGTGAGAAAGTTCCCGAGCAGCCGCGGTCCCTGCGGCGTCAGAATGCTCTCCGGGTGGAACTGGACTCCCTCCACCGCCAAATCGCGGTGCCGCACGCCCATGATCTCGCCCTCGGGCGTCCGCGCGTTGACAGTCAACTCCGCCGGCAATGTTTCCGGCGCGGCGATGAGCGAGTGGTAGCGTCCGACTTCGCACGGCTGGGGCAGATCGGCGAACAGCCCGAGGCCATCGTGATGGACGAGCGAGGTCTTGCCATGCATCAGGCGTCCTGCCCGCACCACCTTGCCGCCGAACACCTCCACGATCGACTGGTGCCCCAGGCATACGCCCAGCACCGGCACACTGCCGGCGAAGGCGCGAATCATCTCCATGGAAATTCCGGCGTCGTAAGGCGTGCCGGGACCGGGGGAGATGCAGAGGTGAGTGGGAGCGAGGGCGCGCGCTTGCGCCACCGTGATGGCATCGTTGCGGTATACCAGCACCTCCGCACCCAGTACGAGGAACGCCTGCACCAGGTTGTAGGTGAAGGAATCGTAGTTGTCGATCAAGAGCAGCCGCGCGCTGCCGGGCCCGTTGGTGCGAGGCTCCTTCTCTGCGACCTCCGAGCCCCCTTTTTGCGAATCGAAGTTCACTGGGAAACCCCTTCGGGCCGGCTGCCGCCGTCCGAAATCGTTTTCGACAACTTCGTCACAGGCCCTCCTCCGCCAGCTCGAGCGCACGCGCCATGGCGCCGCTCTTGGCGAGAACCTCGTCGTGCTCGGTGGCCGGTACGCTGTCGGCGACGATGCCGGCGCCAGCCTGGTAGCTGTACTCGTCACCCCTGAAGACCAGCGTACGAATGGTGATCGCATGATCCATGTCGCCGCGCGCGCCGAAATAGCCGACCGTGCCGCCATAGAGGCCGCGGCTGACGGGCTCGAGCTCATCGATGATCTGCATGGCGCGGACCTTGGGCGCGCCGACCAGGGTGCCGGCCGGAAACGTCGCTGCAAAGAGGTCGAACGCATCGCGCCCGGGCGCGAGCCGCCCGTTGACGCCGCTCACCATGTGCATGACATGACTGTAGCGCTCGATCGCCTGGTAGGGCTCCACGCCGACACTGCCCGCGAGCGCAACGCGTCCGAGGTCGTTGCGCGCCAGATCGACCAGCATGACGTGCTCGGCATTCTCCTTCGGGTCTGCGCGCAGCTCGGCTTCCCGCGCCAGGTCGACGGCTGGATCGTCAGCGCGCGGCCGCGTCCCTGCAATGGGCCGAAGCTGCGCGTGGCCCTCCTTGAGCCGCACCAGGGCCTCGGGTGACGAGCCAACAACTGTCACATCGCCCAGTGCGCAATAATACATGTAGGGAGAGGGATTGATCAGACGCAGCGCGCGGTACGCCTGGAACGGGTCCAGCTGATGTCTTCCCTGAAACCGCGTCGAGAGCACGAGCTGATAGACATCGCCCGCGGCAATGTATTCCTGCGTCCGCCTCACCCCTGCGAGATAGTCATCTCGGCTGAACGCTGGCTCCGGACGGCCGTAACGGCCGGGACGCACTCCATTGGGCAGACTGCCGCGCAGGGCTCGTACCACTTCCTTCCGGAGACTGCGGCGGTCTTCCTCCGACCCATCATGAAGCAGCGCAATCCCGCGGGTCAGGTGATCGAAAACGAGGAGCGAGCGGGGCGCGACGTAATGCAGGGCAGGCACGCCACTGTCACGCCCGGGCGGCAGCGGCAGCCTTTCGAAGAACCGCACGATGTCATAGGCCGCGTAGCCGACCAGTCCGCCCGCGAGCGGCACTCCGGCAATCTGTGGCCCCGGTTGGGGCGCCTGGCGCAGCGCATCCCGCAGGCGGTCGAGCAGTTCCGCCGTCGTTTTCGGGACGGGCCTACGCTCGGCGCCAGTCTGGAATCCGTCACCATCGAGCCGCACCTCCAGCCCGTCGCCAAAGCCGATGAAGGAGTAGCGCGCCAGCCGCTCTCCGCCCTCCACGCTCTCGAGCAGGAAGCGCGGCGCGAAGGCGGCGAGCTTCATGAACGCCGATACCGGCGTGTCGAGATCTCCAGGGATGTCGAAAACCTTGTTCATGACAGCAAAAGACCCGCACCGGTGCGTTCCGGAGCGGGTCCTGGTGGCGTTGCGTGTTTAAGTAGGGTGTCGAGAGATTAGCAGCCGCGTCCACGTCCAGGGGCCCACTCCTGATGAGGAGTGCGCCACCACCACCGGGGACCGATGTGCTGCTGCGACATGGCTCGGAGCGTATCACCGCCAGGCCCTGGGCTACAATAGCCGGCGGCCGAGCCCGCTTTCCGGCTCGTCTGCACTTCATCAAAGGACCGACCCGTGCCGTCTTTCGACGTAGTTTCCGAGCTGAACGCCCACGAAGTCGCGAATGCCCTCGATCAGGCGAACCGCGAGCTCGCCCAGCGCTTCGACTTCAAGGACACCGGCGCACGCTTCGAGCTCGAGGAAAGCACCGTGACCCTGCACGCTCAGGTGGATTTTCAGCTGAAGCAGATGCTCGAGATCCTGAAGCTGCGCCTCGGCAAGCGCGGCATCGACTTGGCCTGCCTGGACATCCAGGAGCCCGAGACCACCCTCTCCGCCGCCCGTCAGCAGGTGCTCCTCAAGCAGGGCGTCGACGCCGAGGCCGGCAGGAAAATCACGCGCCTCATCAAGGACTCCAAGCTCAAGGTGCAGGCCAGCATCCAGGGCGAGAAAGTGCGGGTCAGCGGCAAGCAACGCGACGACCTGCAGGCGGCCATCCAGCTCCTGCGCGGCTCGAAGCTCGACCTGCCGCTGCAGTTCAACAACTTCCGCGACTGAGCCGGCGCGCATGCCGGAGGCGCCATCGGTCATCGGCTGGCTCTGGGCTGCATTCGTTGTCTGTTGGCTGGTCCTGGCGCAGTTCAATAAGAAGGCGAGGAGGACGCCCTGGCGGGCGGTCTTGGGGCTGCGCCTGGTCGTGCTCGCCGTCGCGCTCGCCGTCCTATTGCCGCGCCGGCGTGCCGTGGCGAGGCTCTTCGCCTCCGTCGGACACGGCCAAGCGCTCCAGGTAGGCATTGCCGGGCAGTGGCTCGGAGTTGGGTTGTGTCTGGCGGGGTTCGCCTTCGCCTTCTGGGCGCGCCTTCATATCGGGCGCAACTGGGGCATGCCAATGTCCATGCGGCACGATCACGAGCTCGTGACCTCCGGCCCCTACGCCTACGTACGTCATCCGATCTACGCGGGCATCATGCTCGCCATGATCGGCGCCGCTCTTGCCGTGGGCGTACTCTGGCTGCTCGTGTTCCCCCTTTATGTCATTTACTTCATCGCCAGCGCGCGTACCGAGGAAAAGATGATGCTCGCGCAGTTCCCCGACGCCTATCTCGCCTACCGGCGCCGTACGAAGATGCTGATTCCGTTCGTGTTTTGAGCCGAGCCCGGCCGAACCGCTCGGCGAGTGTTGGGTTCTGCCTGTCGGGCCCCGCCTTACTGTCCGCGCGCCGCTAGCGCGTTGACCGTGAGCCCGGCGGTATGATCTAGTAGCGCTACAACAAGACCGGTCACGCCAATCATGTCGGCACATCTCCGGGGGGCCGGGAGCACCGCCGAAAATCGGTGGTATCTCGAGGTGTCGGGTCGCCGGGCGGGGCCGTTCGCGTGGGCGGTGCTCGTCGAGCTCGCGCAGGCCGGCGGGCTCGGCGCGGACGACCGTCTCTGGACCATGGGGCTCGCGAGCTGGTCACGGGCCGCCGATCTTCCCGATCTCGCGCCAAATATGCGCGAGCCGGCTCCCTCCACGCGCAAGCTTGATTCGAGCGAGCCCGAAGAGCGCATCGCCAATCCCGGGGAGCGGCGCGGCCATCCCCTGCTGCTGGCGGCTGCAACTGCTTGGATCGCAATCACCGTTTCGTTCTACGCCGAGCGGTTGGCGTTGTGGCCGGGCGTGCTCGATGGCGTGTTCGTTGCCGGGCTCGACACCGCTGGACCGTTATTATTGTTGCTGGCTGGCCTGGGTCTGCTTCCCGGAGTCTGGCATGGCACCCAGCCAGATGCGCGCGGCCAGAGGGGGATCGTGCGCGGAGTTGTTCGCGCCTCGGCAGCTCTCTGTGCGCTCCTGCTGCTTGCATCGGTGATCAGCACGGCCCTCAACGACCCTTCGCTGCTGCGCGTCGCGATCGGCGCCGACCCGGTTCGCCGCGCTCAGATTCAACTGCTCCCCGGGGGTCGCGAGGTCGAGATTCGCGGCCCGCTGGAAGCGGGAGCCGCGGCGCGCCTGGAGAGGATGCTCCGCAGCCACCCGCGCGTGCGGTTCATCCACTTGAACAGTACGGGCGGATGGGTCACCGAAGGCGCGCGCCTGGCGCGGGTCATTGGCTCGCGGCAACTCGGTACTTACACCGCTACAGGGTGTTATAGCGCATGCGTCCTCGCGTTCGCGGCAGGCAGCCCCCGCGTTCTCAACCCGGACGCAAGGCTCGGTTTGCGCTCCGCGTCGGGACTGGACGCCGACCCATTGGTCGCAGCGTTGGTTAACGAGCTCTACCAGAAGGTCCTGCTGCGGTACGGGGTGTCTCCGACGCTGGTTGCGCGGTCCACGTCCACCCAAGCCGGCGGCCTCTGGATGCCCAATCCGCAACAGTTGCTCGCCGGTCATCTCATCGACAGGGTCACCGCCAACGGGTTCAGCCCATCCGGCGAATCCCTTGCCGGGTTTGCGGCCCAGGCATCGGACTTCGAGGCGCGTTACATGTTCCTCGCCGAGCTGCGGCGAGTCGACCCGCCGCGATTCGAGCCGCTCGATCGGGCGGTGCGGCTCGGGTTCCGGCGGGGCGCACCGCCGGCCGCGCTCAACCGATACGTCGCCGACACCGCGGGCCAGATCGAGCGCGACCGGCTGACTGTTGTCGACGACTCCAGTGCGCTCCGGTTTGCGGCGTCTCTGCGCAGCGCCGCGCGGCCCTTCCAATCCTCGGATCCGTCGCAGTGCGCGGCCCTACTCGGGCCGCTGTCGGCAGCTTCGCCGGTCCGCTCGGCGGCTGCCCTGGCTGCGATGAGTCCCGCGCTCGTGGAGATTCTCGATGCGCCGACGACGTTGTCCGCCACCGCCCCGACGATCGAGGTCGATGCTCTGCAACAAGTGAAGGAGGCCGTGGGTCAATCGTTTCCGAGCGCAAACCCGGACGCAACGGATGTCGGCTCCAAAGTGGGATGCGACCGCCTGCTGCTCATGTACGACACGGCAATGACCGAGAGTTCAGGCACCGCGGCCGCCTTCATGCGCGCGTTGCAGGGTCACTGAGGGACCGACTCATGAGCTGGTATGTGCGCCGCGGGGAGCGCGAAATCGGGCCATTGGGGGAGGATGCCCTGCGGGCACTGGTCGGCACCGGTCAGATCCTCCACGACACCCAGGTCTGGCGTGAAGGGTTGTCGACTTGGGCTGCGGCCGGTGCGCTTCCCGGCGTCCTCGGTCCGCAGGCCGCCGTCCCTCTCACGTCGAGCGGGCAACAGGCGCTTGTCGCCGCATCCGACGCCACTCGGCAGGCGGCGGCATCCCCAGTCACCCGCGCCGCGCCGCTCGAGTTGGCAACTCCCTGGAGCCGCTTCTGGGCGCGATCCCTCGACCTCACCGTCGCCTCATTGCTCGGGGGGGTGTTGATCGGCGCAATTCTGCCCAACCTCCTCCTGCACTGGAGCGCGCCGGCAGGAGAGGAGTGGCTCATCCTGCTGCTCCTGCTTCCCTTCGCATTGACGATGGACGCATTGATCCATTGGGCGATGGGGAACACACCCGGCAAGGCCCTCGCTGGAATCAAGGTGCTGCGGGACGGCGGCGCCCAGCCATTGCGCGGACTGACCTATCTGGGCAGAAACCTGGAGGTGTATGTCTTCGGGCTCGGCCTCGGATTGCCCCTCATCAGTCTTTTTACGCTGGTTTACGGCTATCGCCGCGCGGCGGCCACCGAGGTCTTGATCTGGGACCGGCTCTGCGGCTCACGAGCCTACGCGCACTCAGCGGCGAAGGTGCGCGCCTGGGTCACCGCAGGCGTGTATTTGATCGGGGCGACCGCTCTTTTCGCTCTCGGTCTGGGCGCGCAGCACAACAGGTCGCGATACGTCACGGCGCGAACTCCTGCGCTCGTTCTGCAGCAGGAGCTGAAGCAGGCGGCAAATCGCGTGAACGCGAGCAGCCCGCGGATGATCGACGCAATGACCCGGCTCGACGGCGCATACGCCGGCCCCGGATTACAATTTACCTACGACTACACGCTGACGAGCATCGCGGTGAGCCAACTGTCTCCCACGACGCTGCAAACGCTCCGCTGGCGACTGTCAGGGCACGTACGCCAGGCGGCCTGCGACGGAAACGCCCTCGAGCCGATGCTTCGCACCGGCGCCGTCATTCGATTCGATTACCGGGACCGGGATGGCCGGGAGATCGCACGGGTGCCGGTTTCGAGCGTGGATTGCGGCGGCTGAGTGCGGCTCACAGTCTGTGCCGGTCCGAGGACTCTCTTTCGTTCCGGTCCCTCAGGTGTCCGTCCAGCTTGCCGACCGCAGTGAGGACGATCAGAGCGAAAAACACGCCGATGAAGGCGTCGGCGAACTTACCGAGGCCGGCGGCGACGCTCGCCGCAGCGGTCAGCCAGATACCGGCGGCAGTCGTCAGGCCCCGGATCTCGTGCTCCTGTGTCAGCTTCAGGATCGTGCCGCCGCCGAGAAAGCCGATGCCGGTGATGAGGCCCTGGATGACGCGCGAGACGTCGGCCGACTGCATGCCCGCGTTCACGGCCGCGACGACGAGAAGCGCCGTGCCGAGGGCAACCAGCAGGTGGGTCCGCAGCCCGGCGGGCTTGTGAGAGAGCTCGCGCTGCAGGCCGATGACGGTGCCGATGATGAGCGCAGCCATCATGCGTAACGCTACACGTACCACCTCGTCCGCCTGCGGTACGCTACGCGCCAGCTCTTGCAGGGCTGGACTCAATCGCGGCTCCGTGTTGCGCGCCGCAACGGTCGTGAAGCGCGCTTGCGGTTCGCGCGTACGCGCAGTCGCAGTTGCAGCGGCTCATTGAGGTCCTGCAGGAAATCCCGTCGCTGCGCCGGGGTGAGGCTGGCCCAGTCAACTTTCTCGGCGTGCGTGCGCCGCAACTCACGGTCACTGACACGGGCTTGCGCGCGGCTGTGGCTCGTCCACCGGGTGGGCAGGCGCTTCGTGGACCCTTTGCGCAGGAGGTCCACGATCGCGGAGGCGACGTGTGCATCGCGAGTGAGGTCGCTGTGCGCGGTGTTTGCGAAGTACGTGTTCGCACCATCCAGCGCGGCGCTGTCCGCGGGCACCGTTCCATCCCCGCGGCGCGTAACGGTATATACGAAGCCGTCTCGTACTTTGGACGCTGCGGTCACCGTTTCCTGCCCTACGCCGGCGATCGCGACGAAACGTTGATCGGGAGGCTTGAGCCCCTCGCGAAAGCGGCGCGCGCGCTCGAAAAGTGTTGCCCGCAGCGCCGGACCCGACGCCGGCCACGCACGCGGATCCAGCAGGTCCGCGGCGCCTTTCCGGCCGGATGCGGGAACCATCTGATAGAGGCTCGGAAAGCTGTTGAACACTTCCTCGGTGAGACGCTCGGCGGTCGTGGCGCCGTCCAGCCTGGCGATCTTCCTGACGACTGCGTAGGTTCCCCGCAGGGCCTGAACGGGGGCGAACGATCCGCGGTTCGGCGTGCCGAGGAGGACCACGCGCTCGACGTGCTGCGTTCCTGGCAGCGCCAGTGCGGTCCGGCTGAGCAGCCCGCCCATGCTGTGCGCCACGATGGCCAGACGCCGGGAGCCCTGCTGGCGCAGCCGCTGCGCGAGCGCCGCTCCCGTCTGCTCGATGCCGAGGCGCCAGTCGTAATCGTGCAGCGTGACAGAGAAGCCCGCCGCGCGCAGGCGAAGCCGCAACTTGAGGTGAGAGTAGAGCACCACCCCCAGCGGAATGACCGGTGCACCGGCATCCAGGCCGAGCAGCCCCAACCGCCCCACCTGGATATCGATGGGATCGAGCCACAGCACGTCGTTGGGCAACGGTGGCGGGCGAACGATCCCGAGCTGCGAGCCGAGAATGCCCGGCACCACCACAACGTGCGGATCGGCTTCCCTCGCTTCGGTGCGCCCCGCCTTGCGCGCAAGGCGCACCAGATCGAGGTATTCCGTCTGCCCGAAATAGGCAGCCAGCTCCTGCCGGTGTTCGCCGCAGGCCAACATCCCCTCGATCTCGGTGTCGCTCCAGCTGAACCGGTCGTACGGGGTGATGTGCTGTGCGGTTGTACCCGGGCGGCTCACGTCGGGCGATTATGCCAGAGCGGCGCTATCAGCCCGCCCGCTCGGCGACCAGCTTGCAGACCGCGTCGATCGCAGGCCGCCGGGCAGTGGTCTTGCGCCACACTGCCCCCACGCGCCGCACCGGTGCCGGCTTCGCAAACGGCAACACGACCACGCCGCGCGCATCACCATAGGCACCCTGGGTGGCGAGCTCCGGCAGCAGCGTGACGCCTGCACCGGTCGCGACCATCTGCCGCAGAGTCTCCAGGCTCGTGGCACGGAAATCCTGGCTCTCGCCCACGCCGACGCGGCTGCAGACCTCCAGTGCCTGGTCCCGCAGGCAATGGCCCTCCTCGAGCAGAAGGAGGGTCTCCCCGTCGAGGTCGGCTACCTGGACGCGCTCACGCTTGGCCAGTTTGTGGCGCTCCGGCAGGGCCACCCTGAAAGGCTCGGCGAAAAGCTCCCGCGCCTCGAGGCCCTCTAGGTCCACGGGGAGCGCCAGAATCCCAAGATCGAGCTCTCCGGCCTTCAGCTTCTCCAGCATCGGCGCGGTCTGGTATTCGTAGAGGTGCAGCTCGAGCCGCGGCAGGGTGCGGCGAATCGCCTGCGCCACGCGCGGCAGCAGGTACGGCCCGATCGTCGGCAGCAGAGCGACCCGCAACCGACCGGCCAGCGGGTCGCGATGCGAGCGAGCCAGGGTCACCATCTCATCGCTCGCCTCGAGGATCCGGCGGGCGCGGCTGACGATTTGCTCTCCGGCTGCGGTGATGGAGACGTTGTTCGGCTGCCGCTCGATCAGCTGGATGCCGAGGTAGTGCTCCAGCTTCTTCAGCTGCGCCGAGAGCGTCGGCTGGCTGACGAAGCAGCGCTGCGCCGCCCTGCCGAAATGCCGTGTGTCGGCCACGGCGACCAGGTAGCGAAGATCCTTCAGTTTGATGTCGGCCATGGGATACCGATATATGGCGTCTATCGAGATTATAAAGTCAATCCATTGGATAAATGGGCCGCCGGAACCCATCATTGTTCTGTCCCCGGTACGGGACCAGACGATCAGACGGATTACCCAGGAGCTTCACGACATGTTAGGCATTGGTCGACATTTTCCGGATTTCTCCCTCACCGGCGTGGTCTCGAGCGACCTCAAGGCCGGCTTCCAGCCCCTCACCCAGGACAGCTTTCCCGGCAAGTGGAAGGTCGTGTTCTTCTGGCCGAAGGACTTCACCTTCGTTTGCCCGACCGAGATCGCGGCTTTCGGCAAGCTCGACGAGGAGTTCCGAGCCCGCGACGCGCAGGTGCTCGGCGTCAGCATCGACAGTGAGTTCGTGCACCTCGCCTGGCGGCGGGAAAAGGAAGAGCTGAGGAATCTGCCCTTCCCCATGCTCTCCGACATCAAGCGGGAGCTCTCGAGCCGGCTAGGCGTCCTGGACCCCGAGGCAGGCGTCGCGCAGCGCGCCACCTACATCGTGGACCCGCAGGGGGTGATCCGTTTCGTATACGTCACCGACCTCAACGTCGGGCGCAGCCCCGAGGAAGTGCTGCGCGTGCTCGATGCGCTGCAGACCGACGAGCTCTGCCCCTGCAACTGGAAGCAGGGTGAGGAAACGCTCGAGGCGGCATAGGGGCGGCATCGACGGCCGGCACACAGACAGAGCTCTAACCCAACGGAGGATTGCCCACGATGACTTTGGACACGATTCGCGACGCGCTGCCCGACTACGCACGCGACCTCAAGCTGAACCTGGGCTCGGTACTCTCCCCGACGGGGGCACCGGGTCTCAACGAGCGGCAGATCTGGGCAGTGGCCCTGGGAGCGGCGGAAGCGTCCCGGAACCCCGCCTTCGCAGCGGCCATCGGCCAGCTGGCGGCTGCCGATCTGGATGCCGCCTACCAGACCGGCGCCCGGGCGGCGGCCGCCATCATGGGCATGAACAACGTGTATTACCGGTTCCTGCACCTGGTGGAGGACCCCGAGTACGCCGGTATGCCGGCGCGCTTACGGATGAACGTCATCGGTAACCCCGGGATAGCCAAGGTCGATTTCGAGCTCATCTCTCTTGCGGTCTCCGCCATCAACGGCTGCGGCACGTGCGTGGCCTCTCATGAGCGTCACGTTCGCGAACACGGCCTCTCCCGGGAAGCGGTTCAAAGCGCCGTCCGGATAGCGGCCACAGTACATGCAGTCGCTCGGGTATTGGATAACGTCGGCTGGGGGGCGGCAGTCACCGAGGCACAGGCGGCATAGCTGCGAGCCGTAGCCTACATCGGGCGGGCGGCCAGCCCCACGGGCGAACTTATCGCCCGTGGGGCTGTTTTGTTGTAGCATTGAACCTCAGTCAGCACTGCCGCTACTAACCCCAAACGAAAGCAGCTGTCGGTCGACAGCGCTCGTTGTGCTGACGGGAGTAAAGCATGAACACCGGTTCGGACAATCTGTTGGTCAGAGCAGAAGAGAAAGTCGATACCGCTCGCGAGGAGAAGGTGGAGGTGGACAGCGCGCTCGTGGAGTTGGGCAAGGTATCGGATACGCAAGGAGGATGGCTTGGGTTTAAGATGGACAGCGGCGCGGGCTTTATGGTTCATTGACACCACCCACGGTCGTCAAAGTCACTTCAGGTCGGCGGTTGGCTGCAATCGCCGACCGCCCCGCTACCAGCGCTTGTCGATGTCGGCGGCGATGACCCGCCCAAGTGCTTGCACGTTGTAGATGTCATAGCCGGAAAGGTCATCGACAAACGGCGGGGCGTGATTGAGCACATTCACCGCGCTTACGGATAACTCCAACCCGCTCAGCCACCCCTCGCCCTGCCGGGTTCGAAAGGCAAATCTGGCGTCGAGTGTGGTCCAGGGAGATACATTGGCGATGAGCGTACTGCCGGGATTCTTGTATCCACCCGTGTAGTTCACGGCCAAACTGAACCCCGGCCCCGGCATTGCGGGGCCCTCGCGGTCCCATTCGACCGTTCCGCGCAGCCGCAGGGCCAGCGGATTGGTAATGGTATTCACGATGTCCACTGCGGATGAAGTGGGCGTCACGGCCTGGTCGAACTTGAAGACGTAGTTGCCGGTCACTCCCAGGTCGATGCGTCCCCATGGGCCACCGAAGGAATCGCCCGCCTGCACGTCCATCCCCGTCGTTCGGGTCGCAGCCAGATTGGCTAATCTGCCGTCGATGATCGCTGCCGGTGAGCTCGCGAGGCATGCCGACACCAAGCCTACGTAGTGGGGACCGTTGCAGAGGGCGGCGACCTGCGCAGGAAATGGATTTCGGGTGATCACGGCCGCCCACTCGTTTTCGTTCACCAGAATGGCGAAAGGGTCATCCGCAGCCGGTTGGGCAATGCGGTTCTGGTAGTCGATGGAGTAATAGGTGAACGAGAAAGTGGAGCCCGGTAGCAAAACCGGCGCGAGATCGAACCCAGCCGTCCATGTTTTCGCCGTCTCCTCCTTCAAGCCCGGATTGGAGCCCTCCTCGACCAGGACCAGCGAGCGCCCCGTGGGCGACTTCGGGTCGGAAAGCACGATCGATGCGGCGAGGTCGTTCGAGGTGTCATAAAGGTCGTCGAGCTTCGGCGCGCGGAACGAGCGCCCCCAGCTTGCCCGCAGCTTCAACGACTCGGTCGGAATCCATCTGACCCGGACGGTTGGATTGAAGGTCCGGCCGAAATCGTTATAGCGCTCATAACGACCCGAGGCGATCAGCTCCAGGCGGGGAGTGGCTCGAGGATTTGCCGGATCACCGATCACTGGAAGCGCCAGCTGCGAGAAGAGCGCCGTCACGTGCCGGTCGTAGCTTTCGGAAAGCGTGTGCTGCAGAGCGCTCAACGTGTCTACGACATCGTGCGACAGCGCCTCCTCCCTTCTCTCCAGGCCAAGCGCGATCTTGGCATCACCGGCCGGCATGGCGAACAACGAGCCGTCAGCAGCCACGCGAGTGGCTTCGATGGTCGTCACCGAGTGCAGCGGAAAGTCTGCCTCAATGGCTTGTAGCGTCTGCGGATTCGTGTTCGACCCGGCGCCGAAGGGGTCGAAAGCGGTGGCCGGATCCGGGTCGGCCAGGCTGGCCGTCAGAGCGGTCTGATTCACCTGGTTATACTCATCGCTGCGCAAAGACTGACGTCCGTAGGATTCGCTCGCTGTCAGCTGCCAGGTTTTGCCGAATTGCAGCTTCGCACCAGCCGTGCCCGCATAGACTTGGGTCCTGGCCGCAAAAATGGACGGTCCTAAATCCTGTAAAAAGCTGTACGCCACCAACGCGTATGGAGCGCCGCGGTATGGGTTCACATAGAACGGATTGGACGGCGGCACCGTCAGGACTTGCGCGGCCGGAAAGGCGCTTCTCAGCGTATCGCGCCCCGCAAAACGTCCGTTGAAGAAGAGCTGCACCCTGTCATTGATGTCCTGGGCCGCCGCGGTATATAGCTCATGCGCCCTCACCTCCGGAAAGATCTGATACTGCGCGAATTGATTCTGCAGGTTGATGCTCCGTTCGAGTACCGCCGCGCTCAGCCCCGTTCCGTTCTGACCTGCCGGAACGCCGTATTCCGGCTGCAGCGTTGCAGGGTTCAGGATGTTGCCCGGATCACTCTCATAGCTGTCGTAATTGTTTCCTCCGTATGGGGTCTTGTTCGCATTCGCCGCATAGGGACGATCGGCCGCAGCGAGCGGCGTCGTGTCCGAGTACTCATATGCCAACATCGCATGGCCGCCGCTCCAATGTGTTCCAAGGAGCTGGGATGCCATGAGTCCCCGCGGCCCCGAGATCGCCGATCCGTACCGCACCTGTGTCTCGGCGCCATCGAAGTTATCCCGCATGATGATGTTCACCACCCCGGCGACAGCATCCGATCCGTAAAGAGCCGAAGCCCCGTCCGGCAGCACCTCGATACGCTGCACTGCGCTCCAGGGAATCGTCGAGACATCGACGAAGTCGCCGTTCAGGCCCGACAGCGGTTGCCGATAGCCGTTCACCAGCACCAGCGTGGCTCCGACTCCCAGGCCGCGCAGGTCGAGCCCGGCCCCGTATTGATAGTTGTTATCGATGCCGAGGTCCTCTCGAGGACCGTTCAGGGACATCATCGGCAGCGAGTACAGGGCATCCTGAATCGTCGGGAAGCTCGCCATCTGCAGCTGCTGCCGCTTCAAATAAATGAGGGGGGCTACTGCATCCTGCACGCCGTGGATCAGGCTGCCCGTGACATTGACCTGCTCGAGGCGGCCTTTGTTTTGCCCCACCGCCGATCCTGCAGCCACGGGAGGCACGGGGCGTCGCGCGCCTGCAACGGTCGGCTTCTGCTCGCCATTCGCCTGGTTGGGTATGACATCGACCGAGTTCTCGGTGTCGCGCCGGAAAGTGTAGCCGGTGCCCTTCAGCAACTGCGCGAGCGCCATCGAGCTTGCCATCTCGCCGGTAACCGGGTTGCTCTTCGCCTTGTCGATCTGCGGAGTCGAGGCGAAGCCGGGCTCGATGCCGGACTGGTGATAGAAATCGATGAGTGCCTGCGGCAGGGGCTCGGAAGGCAGGTTGAAGTTCGCGACGGGATCGTGGGCCCTCGCGTCCGTGATCATCGACATCGAGGCGGATGCTGCATACGAGAAATACAGCAGCGTGTGCACAGCGAGCGATCTAATCCTGTCCATCTTCCGACGCGCTGCCGCCCTGTTAACTCAGCCCCTAAGTCATTCTAATTGATAGCTCTCCAGCTAACCCCACTTTACCAGAGCCCTCGGCGAGGCGATACCTGAGCCACTCCCGGTCAGGCCCGGATCATTTCAACTGCTCTGCGCCCATTCGAAATTCCCACACCCGACCTTCGAGGCCTCATATCGGCGCATGGGCCCATGAGCGCCGGCAGGCACAAACGGGGGTGGGTAACCGGCGGGATTGCTCGGATCATTCCTTACACACTCGACCGAAGCGTCGCGTCCGGCTCGGCTGCCGGGCGTTACAATCGTGCGCAACCCGAACTAAATTGAGCGGCGGCGCGGTGTCTCCTGCGTTGGTTTTGCGGGTCCGCAAGGGCCACCAGGGAGGGGTCCATGCAGCGTTGGGCTTCCATTGCCACGCTATAGCTCGAGGCTATAAAGGCCTAATTTAACTTAGTACGCCCCGTCAGCGCGCCGATTTTGCGGCACATCACCGCTGTTGCGTCGATGACACCGGGTCCCAACGCACTGAGCCGCTGATCCTCGAAAGCCAGCAACCGCCCTGTTTGCACCGCCCGCAGGGAAGGGAAGCGCTGCCATTGCGCCAGCCATGAGGCACCCCGTCCCGGCGGGGCCGCCGCAATGATCATGTCCGGATCCCGGGCGAGCACCGCCTCGATACCAATTGCCGGCGCCCGCTCCGGGAGGTCTGCAAACACGTTCCTCGCCCCGCACACCCGCAGCGCATCGCTCATCAGTTCTTTACCGCCCACCGTGTAGAGGGGCCGATCCCATACTTCCAGAAGCACGGTAGGGGTGTGGGTCTCGTTTGCGTACCCCTGCCGCAGGGCAGCAAGCTTCGTCTCGAGAGTACTCGCCTCGAGATCAGCCGCAGCGCTCGTCCCCGTGAGCCGCCCCAGCCGGCGGAGGGAGCTCGCAATGCCATCCAGGGTAACGGCCTCCTGCCGGTAGACGGGGATACCCAGACGCTCGATCGTGGCGATCTGTGCCGGATTGTTGCCGTCTGGCCAGACGATCACCACATCCGGTCTCAAGGCAATCAAGCGCTCCATGTCAATGGCGTCGGGGGTCCCTATCTTCGCCAACTCCTTTTCGGAGCCTGGCTGTCCGGAGTACTCGATGGTCCCCACGAGTTGGCGGCTTGCGCCGGCGGCCACCAGCATCGAGGTCGCGGCCGGCGCCAGACTTACGATGCGCCGCGGTGGATAGCGGACGGTTATGTTGCGTCTGAAGTCGTCGGTTACGATGCGTGTATATTGGGGTTCGGCAACCTGCCGCCCTGCTGGGCGTTTCGACCCAACGCCCAATTCCGCCGCTCCAATAGGCGTACAGCCGAGCACCCCCAGGACCGCCGCAATCATCAGGCAAGCAAACTGTTTCACCCGGGCCATCCGATGCCCACGGTCTCGGCAGCCCAGCGCACAATCGGCTGCAGCCGCGCAACGGTCAGGGAGAGAGCCCTATCGCGATCGACCCAGCGCCACTCATCATGTTCCGGCCGTCCCAACGCCGGGCTCACGGGCAGAGTGACGCTCTCGGTCGCTGTCGCGGCCACGTAATACCTGGCAATCTTGCGGTTTCCGTAAGGCCCCGTCTCGAGATAGACCTCGCCCCAGCGGAACTCCAGATCCTCGATGAGCGTCTCCTCGCGAACCTCGCGACGCGCGCCCACCAATGGAGCTTCGCCCGGCTCTACCATCCCTTTCGGGAAATCCCAGTTCCGATAGGCGCGCAGCATCAGGAAGAGCCATCCCGGTACGCCTCGCCTGACGACTACGACTCCCGCGGAAAGCCGGTGAGCCTTTTGGCCACGAGGTTCGGCGTCTGGGTCGCCAGTCATCATCTGCGCAGACTACATCTACTGCCCTATCCAGGCGAGAGTTGGAGAGCGTCGCCCCGGGGGGCACGGCAGCGCCACCGGCTGATGGCGGCGATGCTGGCGGCTCAGACCCGCTCCGGCTCCGCTTCCAACACGCTCGCCGCCCCTTCTTCGACGACCTTGGCCAGTCCGATCGCCTGCGGCAACACTTGCTTGGCATAGAAATGCGCCGTGCGGATCTTCGACCCATAGAAGTCTTTACCGGCCGCGCCACGCCCCGCGGAAGCGATCGCGGCCGACTTGGCGAGCAGCCAGCCGCCCATCACCAGGCCGCAGAGCTTGAGGTAGGGCACCGATACAGCCAGAGCGCGCTCCGGCGCGGCCGCCATGTTGCCGACGATAGAGCGAGTCGCGGACTCCAGCAGACCGATGCCTTGCAGCGCCGCATCCCGGGTGACGCGCGGCGCGTCGCCGTTGGGCTCGAGCACCTGCAGCTCACGGCGCATGTCGGCGACGAGCGCTCTCACGGCAGCCCCGTGGTCGCGGCCGATCTTGCGGCCCATGAGGTCGTTGGCCTGGATGCCCGTGGTTCCTTCGTAGATGGTCGTGATGCGCACGTCGCGCACGTATTGCGCCGCGCCCGTCTCCTCGATGAAGCCCATGCCGCCGTGGACCTGCACGCCGATGGCGGCGACCTCGTTGGCGGTCTCGGTGCTCCACGCCTTGACGATCGGAATCAGCAGATCGCCTCGGGCCTGGGCGGCGATGCGCACCGCTGCTTCCGGATGAAATGCGGCGAGGTCGAGCTGCTGCCCGGCGTAGAGGCTGAGCGCTCGAGATGCCTCCGTGCAGGATTTCATCGTCAGCAGCATGCGCCTCACATCCGGGTGATGGATGATGGGCAGCCGCTGCGCATCGCCCGTGCGCGGCGGTCTGCCCTGCAGGCGCGTGCGCGCGTATTCCACCGCCTGTTGGAATGCGCGCTCGCCGACGGCATAGCTCTGGACGCCCACCGCGAGGCGCGCCGTGTTCATCATCACGAACATGTACTCGAGGCCGCGATTGGGCTCGCCTACCAGATAACCCGCCGCGCCCCGATCGTGGCCGAACTGCAGGACACAGGTGGGGCTCGCGTGGATGCCGAGCTTGTGCTCGATCGACACGCAGCGGACCTCGTTGCGTTCGCCGAGCGAGCCGTCGGCGTTGACCTGCACCTTCGGCACGATGAAAAGCGAGATGCCCTTCACCCCCGCGGGCGCTCCCTCCATCCGCCCCAACACCATGTGGATGATGTTATCGGTGTAGTCGTGCTCGCCCCAGGTGATGAAGATCTTCTGTCCGAACAGCCTGTAGTGATCGCCCTCCGGCACGGCGCGCGTGCGGACCTGCGCGAGATCGGAGCCGGCCTGCGGCTCCGTCAGCACCATGGTGCCGGTCCACTCGCCGCTCACCATCTTGGGCAGGTAGAGCCGCTGCTGCGGCTCGGAGCCGCAGAGCTCGAGCGCGTGCACCGCTCCGTGCGTCAGCATGGGGCAGAGCATGAAGGAGAGGTTGGAGGAGCCCCAGAGCTCCGCGACGGCGCTGCTCAGGGACTGCGGCACGCGCTGACCGCCGAACCGCGGGTCGGTGCCGAGCGCCTGCCAACCGCCGCTGACGAACTGCCGGTATGCCTCCTTGAAGCCCTTCGGCGTCGACACGCCCTCGGGCGACCAGTGCGCGCCCTCGCGGTCGCCTGGACGGTTGAGCGGATCGAGAACGGTTTCGGCGAGGCGGGCAGCCTCCTCCAGGATGGATGCGCCGACCTCGTCGCTGTAGTCGGCGAGGTCGGGACAGGCGGCGAGCTGTCCGGTGCCGAGGAGCTCCTCGAGCACGAAACGCAGTTCCTCGAGCGGCGCGCGGTACATGAGTCGTCTCCGGCGAGGCGGCTGAGCCAGTGGGGGCCGTGGGCCCGATGGAGGGCTAGTGTAGCCGCCGCCGAGCCGCAATCCTACTGGCCGGTAACCAGGTTGCCGACGGGTAGGATTTCAGGGACCGGCCAACGCCGGAACGACGCTCGCAGCCAGGAAATCGATGAAGTGCCGCACACGGATATCTGCCTCCAGGGCCGCGGGATAGAGGGCGTGAAGAGCGGCAGCGGGCGGCGCGGTCCACTCCGGCAGCACGAGCTTCAACCGGCCGGTGGCCAGCCCCTGGCGGCAGAGAAATCCGGGCAGCAGACCGATACCCAGGCCGGCCGCGGCCGCCGCGTGCAGTACCGCCGGGTCGGCCACCGCAAGCTTGGGTGATACCGGCACTTCGGCCCGCTGCGCCCCGCGACTGAGGAGCAGGCGGAATTCCGCCAGCTCGGCCGGCTCCGGCGTCAGGAGGTCGTGCCCGCGCAGGTCCTCGGGCCGCGCGGGCGTGCCACGCCGCTCGAGGTAACCGGGCGTCGCGCAGAGCACGGCCGGCGGCGCGCCGAGTGAGCGATGCGCAATCGCAGGATCGTCCGCAGGCCGCGCCGAGATGGCGACATCCCAGCCGCCTTCCGCACCAACACCATCGAGCGCCACCTCCAGCGGAATATCCGGGAAGCTCTCGAGAAAACGTGGCACCAGGGGAGTCAGCAACAGGCGTCCGTATATCGGATCGGACACGATGCGCAGCGGCCCGGTCGCGGGCGCGCGCAGCTTCGCTATGATCGCGCGCGCAGCGCCGTATTCCTCGCTCACGCGCCGTGCGTGCGGATAGAGCAGCCGCCCGGCGGCGGTCAGCGAAAGGCGCCGGGTCGTGCGCTCCAGGAGCCGCACGCCCAGTGCCGCCTCGAGATCCGCGATGGCGCGGCTCACCGCCGCCTTGGGCACGCCGAGGGCGCGCGCCGCGGAGGAGAATCCATTGAGGTCCACGACCTTGGCGAGGACGGCGAGCTGTGCGGGTGCCCAGAGCTGACTCAAGCCGGGTGCAATCCCTCGGAAGTGGGAGCCTATTGTTTCACCGGAGGGGCGCGCGTGCCAGGGTTTCCGGGGATAAGATTCCAAGCTAGCCATTCCCAGCCACACCTCCCGGGGTAAGACAATGAAGATCTCCGTCCACGCCGCGTCCGTCGATCTGCTCGCCAACAGCCTCGCGAACCTTTCGCATGTGCTCGAGAAGGGCCACGCGCACGCAGTCGCGCGCAAGTACGAACCCGCATTGCTGCTTGGCGCGCGTCTCGCACCCGACATGCTGCCACTGACCCGTCAGGTTCAGATCGCAACGGATATGGCCAAGTTTGCGGTCGCACGGCTCGCCGGCATCGAAGCCCCGAAGTTCGAGGACAAGGAGCAGACGTTCGAGGAGCTGCACGCGCGCATCGCGCGCACGATCGATTTCATCAAAGGGGTTCCGGCCAGCTCGCTCGAGGGCTCGGAGGACCGTCTCATCAAGGTGCCGGCGCGCGATCGCACGCTCGAGTTCAAAGGGCTCGACTACCTGATCCGCTGGGTCATTCCCAACGCGCTCTTCCACGTCACGATGGCTTACGCGATCCTGCGCCACGGCGGCGTCGACATCGGCAAGACCGATTTCCTCGTCGGCAGCGGTCCCGGATTTAGTCAAAGCGCCTGAAGGCGCAAGCGCCGTTTTGACATACCGGGTTCGGCTTGGCCGGACCCGGTGATGAGCCTCCATCGCAGGGCACGCGGCGCGCCCTCGCGCAGCGCATGAACTAGACCCACTTCACGGCGGCGTCGCGAGTATGCTGTCACCCTAAGCGGAAGTCGGCACCGGAAAAATCAGTCCGCGATGGGGAAGGTCTTGCAGCCACAGAATGCGCTCCCGCCGCGCTCGCTCACCGGTGCCGCGGCATCGGCGGGTGCGGAGCCGGGCACCGCGGAGGCACTGGGCTGGCAACTGCGCGCAGCGCTGCCGCCGATGCGTCTGCACTCGGTCTCGATTTATGACAGCCAGGGCAATGTCCTGTGGCTGAGCGAGGGCGCGCTCGGCCCCGATGAGCATTCGATCGTCCTCGATGCGCTGGAAACGCTCGCTGCTGCCAGCAGCAAGGGCTCTTGGGAGAAACGGCTGGAGGACGGACGCGTCGCCGCGTTCCTCGCCGTGCGCGCACCGCAGGGACATCTGGTCGGACTCGCCATGATTCTCGCCGATTTCAAGTCCATCGGCGACGGCCTGATGGAGCGCATCATGTCGGCGACGACGCGCACCATCATGCAGAGGCTCGCGGTGCTCCTGCGGCCGGCGGGCGCTCGCAAACCCGACGCCGATCCGACAGGGCTGGTCCTCTCTCTCGCAGGCGCAGAAGTGCCCCTCGCGAGGCCAGAGCCGCCGGTTGCAACTGCACCCGCTGCCCCGGTCGCGCCACCGGCCGCGGCAGCGCCCAAGCCCGCGGCTGCGCGCACGGGAGACGACGAGCTTTCTCCGGGGGCAATCAACGACATACTGGAGTTTGAGCTGACTGACAAGCCGATCGTCATTCCGATGCGCCAGGCAGCAGATGGATCGCACAGCTCACCCTCGCCGGCGCCACCCGCTCAGCCGGCTCCGGCAATGAACGGCCATGCGCAAGTAACGGCTCATGCGGCGCCGGCGGACTCCGGTATCTCGCGCACGCTCCGCACGCCCGCTCCGGCGGATACCGCCAGCCAGCGCGCCCAGGCTCACCCGGCCGCCAGTGACACGACCGGCGCACGGGTCCTGAAGCAGCCCTCTCTGCCCGATACGAGCACGACCCGCACTCTCTCGGCAGGCCCGGCGGCTACCGGTGCCGCGCGCGCGATCTCGCTCGACCCCGCGCTAGTCACCCTCGAGATGTTGCCCTTCGTGAAGCTGCGCTCGGGCGGTCGCACCCGGCGCTTCGAGGTGCTGCCGACGGGCACGGCGCGGGAGCTGCGCGACCCCGCGGTGCTCGATTCCCTGGCGATGCAGCGACTGCTGGCTTGGCTCGGCACTCACCGCGCCGCCTGGACAGTGGAGCCCGCCTGCTTCACGCTCAACCTCTCGATCGCGACACTCGAGGACGAGGCCTTCCTCGAGCAGGTAGCGGCGGGACTGCAGAGCAACGGCATCGCGCCCGACACTGTGGGTTTCGAGGTTGCCGAGCCGCTCTGTACCCAAAGAAGGGCTCAAGTGGAGCGCTTCATGGCCGAGTGCGACAAGCTCGGCTGCTTCGTCGTCATCGACGACTTCTCCTTCGACTCGGCGGTAGTGCCGCTCCTGCGCTCCAAGGCGCTGCGGCTCGTGAAGATCGACGCCCGCCTCTCCGGGGCCGCCCTGCGCGACAAGCTCTCCCAGGCCATGGTGGTGGCTGTGGTGCAGGCCGTGAAGGTGCTGGGCATGCACTGCGCAGCACAGCAGGTGGACTCGCAGGCCACGCTGCAGTGGCTGACCGCGGTCGGATGCGATTTCGCCCAGGGGCCGATGCTGGCGCGGCGGCAACCGCTGGAAGTGCTCCTCGGAACCGCCTCCTCAGACCTTTAGCGGCCGCTCCTGTTCCCGGCACTTCCAGGCGCGTCTCAGCGGCGGGATCTACACGCTGATTTCCCTGGGAATTCCTTCTGCGTATGATGTTCCACCGGGGGAACACGCAAACCATGCTCACGCTCTCGCAATTGCGCTCCAGCCGCAACGTCCGTTTCTGGTCCTTGCATGCCACCGGCTGGCTGGCCTACGGGCTGGCGGTCTACTTTGGGTTCCTCTTCTATAAGCGCCCCGCCGGCCTCGGGCCGGCGATCGCCATCGCGGCAGCGGGCGGGTTCGTGCTGTCGGTTCCCATGCGCTACATCTACCGCGCCATCTGGGGCCGCGACGAGCGTTGGGTCATTCCCGTGGTGCTCGCGACTTCCTACCTCACTGCGCTCGCGCTGCGCATCGTCATCAACATCGATGTCCAGCACTTCATCGACCAGAAGCCCTTTACCTCGCCCTTTGATCTCTTCGAGGGCGCGCTCATGTCGACATACCTGCTCCTTTGCTGGAGCGCGCTCTACTTCGGCATGAAGTACTACGAGGCGAAGCAGCAGCAGCAGGAGGCGGTGCTGAAGGCCGTCACCCTGGCGCAGGAAGCGCAGCTCAAGATGCTGCGCTACCAGTTGAACCCGCACTTCCTCTTCAACACGCTCAACGCCATCTCCACCCTCATCCTCGACAACCAGAACCGCACGGCCAACCGCGCGGTCATGCGCCTCTCGGAGTTTCTGCGCTATACGCTCGATCAGGACCCGATGAAGCGGGTGACGCTACGCCAGGAGATCGAGGCGCTCGATCTCTACCTCAGCACGGAGCGCCTGCGCTTCGGAGACCGGCTCCGGCTGGAGTACGCGATCGAGGGCTCAGCGCTCGATGCTCTGGTGCCGAGTCTTCTGCTACAACCGCTTCTCGAGAACGCGCTGAAGTACGCCGTGTCACCGCGCGAGCAGGGGGGCATGGTGCGCGTCGAGGGCCGCGCAAAGGGTGCGATGTTGGAACTGAGCGTCACCGACGACGGGCCGGGACTCGACGACGCCTCCCGGCCCGCCGAGCGGCGCAGCGGGGTTGGATTGCGCAACGCTCGGGAGCGCCTGGCCGTCCTCTACGGTGAGAACTACCGCTTCGCCGTCCTCAACAGCCGCCCAGGGGTCAGAGTCGAGATGGCGCTGCCCCTGGAGACGGCCACTCACGAGGAGGCGCCGACTCATTCCGCGCAGCAGCGCTACCCTCGACCCCCGGTGACGGTGCCGCAGGGCGCCAGCGCGTGAGGATCCGCACGGCGATCGTCGACGACGAGCTGCTTTCGCGGCGCGGGATTGCGCTGCGGCTGCACGAGGCGGCGGAGTTCGAGATCGTGGCAGAGTGCAGCAATGGCCGCGATGCCGTGAGTACGCTGCAGCGGGAGCGCCCGGACCTCGTGTTCCTCGACGTCCAGATGCCGGGCCTTTCCGGCTTCGACGTTCTCGCACACCTCCCCCGCGATGCGCTGCCGCTCGTCGTTTTCGTCACCGCGTACGATCAGTACGCGGTCCGGGCATTCGAGGCGCGCGCGATCGATTACCTCCTCAAGCCCATCGACGACCGCAGGTTCGATGCAACGCTGGAGCGCGTGCGGCAGAGCACCCTCGCGCGCAGTGTCATCGATCAGCGCGACCGGCTGATGGAGATCGTGGCCGAAATCACCGGCTCCGGCGAGATCGGTCTCGAGGAGCTGCTCGAGCGCGGCACGGCCGCGCTCGGCGTGCGTCAGCCGCAGGTACTGCCGATCCGTCAGGGCCGCAAGACCGTGCGCGTGCCGATCCCGGCGATCCAGTGGATCGATGCCGCGGGTGACTACATGTGCGTGCACGCCGAAGGCGACACTCACATTCTCAGGGGCACGATGAAGGAGCTGGAGGAGATCCTCGATCCGCGGCTCTTCCAGCGGGTGCATCGCTCGACGATCGTCAACCTGCGCTTCGTCAAGAGCCTGCGCGCGCACATGAACGGGGAATACTTCCTCACCCTGGAAGGCGGTCAAGAGCTCAAACTGTCACGGACCTACCGCGACAAGGTCGAGCACTTCCTCGAGCGTCATGCGCTGCGGCGGAACGCGCCCGTCGAGTAGTTGACCCCGTAGCAATCCACCAGCCGGATGCTGTTGCGTCCGCCCCGCTTGGCGGCGTACAGCGCCTCGTCCGCCAGCTGCACGGCGCCCTCGGCGCTGCGCCCGGCCCGAGGGCTCACGATGGATACCCCGATGCTCGCGGTCACGGTGCCGGCCGGCGAGTCGCCATGCTCGATGCCGAGCGCCTGCACGCTCGTCCGCAGCTCTTCGGCGATCTCGCGGACGTGCTCGGCGCCGAGGTCGTAGAGCGCCACCAGGAATTCCTCGCCGCCGTAGCGTGCCGCCAAGTCGAGCGGTCGCCGTGCGAAGCGCTGGACCACCCGTGCCACGCGCCGCAGTGCCGCATCGCCGGCCTGATGCCCGTAGCGGTCGTTGTAGGCCTTGAAGTGATCGACGTCGATGAGAAGCAGGGCAAGCGAGCGGCGGTCGCGTATCGCCTGTTGCCAAAGGCGTGCGTAGTCGTCGTCGAATGCGCCGCGATTCTGCAGTCCCGTGAGCCCGTCGCGCGCTACCATTTCGCTGAGCAGACCGCGCTCCAGAAACGACGTTCGCAACTGCCGTTCGACGCCCTGGTAGACGAAGGCGCCGACAGCGCTGGTGATCATCAGCTCAGTCGTGTAGTAGACGACGTCGGTGGCCGGCCACCCGGCATGAGTCAGCGCGAGTCCGAGCGCCCCAACCATGAAGATGTTGACGAGCAGCGCTTCGCGGAAGAGCTGTCCGCCGAGAAAGAAGACTGCAATGCTCAATGTTGTCAGGAAGCAAAAAGGATCCGGATGTCCGGCAATGGGCCGGTCGGCGATGCCGAATGCGGCGACGGTGGCGATGACGGGCAGGAGGAGCCGGGCGGCGGGCAGATACACTCGCTCGTAGCGGCGGCGGCTCCAGGAAGCGAGCGCGAGCGCCAGGCACGCGGGAACCACCAGTCCGAGCCAGCCGAGGGCCACGTCACGCAACGGCACTGCATCCAACATCGTCAGTTTGACGGCGGCGGCGATCGCGAGCAGCCCGATCGCGAGTTGGAAAAAACGCACGCGCGAGCGTGCGCACTTGGAGTGAAATGCCTGGAAGGCTTGCTCGAGATCGGGCGCGAAGCGCAGGTCCGGGAAGCCGCGGCGCAGTTCCTGCGCGTACGGCGAATCCGGAAGGCTCTCGTGCTCGAGGGGCTCGGGGAGGTGCATCGCGGGGGCAATTTAGCTCAGGCGGCCGGCACGAAGTGTGAACCAGTACCGGTGCGGCATCTCGCCGCCGCGAGACTGAACTGGGACCGGGGTCACGATTCGAGGACGGACTGATCCCCTCTGTGAGCCGGCGCGTTGGCTTAGGTCCGGCCGCGTTGCAGGATCGCAGTCTGCCTGCCGGAGATCGCACCAGACATGATGGATTCCAGATCTCGCCCGATTCCCGAGCCTTTGACCGACCTGCCGGTGGAGGCTCCTCTCGACGCGCTCGCGTCGAGCGAGCCGCACGTCGACGGACGAGCGGGCGCGGCTGTGCCCGCACCGCCGCCGCCAGAGCGCCTGGCCGACGACATCGAAGACCTGATCGACCCGGAGACGCTGCTTCTGGCAAGCGAGCCGCCGCCGACCCCGCGGCCCGCCACCCCGGCAGCGGAAGCGCCTGAGGCCCGCCAGCGCGAGAGCAAGCGGCCTCCGAAGCCCTTGGCAAGCCGCCCGCGACCAGCGGCGGAGCCGGCTTCCACGCCGCCAGCGCCCGTCTTGTTCCGCAGCAAGACGCCGACGGAGGGAAACCCCACTGGCGCGCCACGGATCCCCGCGAAGCCAGCCGGCGCTACAGTTGCCGCGGCGACGCCTGGCTCGGCGGCCTCTAGCCCGGCAACGACGGCGCCCGCGGCCGCATCCCGACCGCCAGCGGCTGCCTCACCGTCGGCCGCTGCATCGCCGTTGGCTGCATTGCGGCCGGCCTCCTCATCGCCCGAGGCCGCGTCAGGTGCGGTCGTACCGCCGCCGGTTGCATCGACGCCGGCCGCATCAGCAACGACCGCATTGATACCGGTCGTATCGCCTCCGGCCTCATCCCCTCAAACCGTGCTACCGCCGGCGGCATTACCACCGGTCGTATCGCCTCCGGCGCCCTCCGCTCAGGCCGCATCACCGCCGTCCGCCGCGCCATCTGTCGGTGATATCGCTGCGCAGGGGGCGGCACGGGCTCCCGATCTGATGGATCGGGATTTCATCGCTCGCAATCAGGTGGTCGAGCGCTATCTCTCCGGCCGGCTGCCCATCAAGGGCGCGACCGACTTCGAGCGCTTTTGCCGCGACAACCCCGAGCTGCTCGATGAGCTGGGGATTCCGGAGCGGGTGAACGCCGCGCTGCGCCTGCTGGATGCCAGCGGCAAGCCCGAGCCATGGGCGGAGGTGCCGAAACCCTTCTGGCAGAAGCTGCAGATCGTTCTCGGACTCCTCGGCGCCACGCTGGCGCTGGCGATCGCGCTCGCGCTCACCGCCAACAGCAGCGCCGAGAAGACGCGCCAGATTGCCAATCTGCAGCAGGAAGCGACCGAGCGCCCGCTGGATCCGGCCACCAGTACCCGCGATATCCACCTGCTGCCGAGCCGTGACGGCGCCTCGAATACACCAGCCATCATCATCGGCGGCGGCAGTGAAGCACAGCTCGCAGACCTCCGGATCGACGAGTCGCGGTCACCCTATCGGCTCTTCCGCATTACGATCGACCGCATCAATCAGGGCCGCGTCGCCATCATCGACCACCTCGCCAAAGACTCCGACAGCAATCTGAGGATCGCGCTCAACAGCACGGCTCTCGGTCCGGGCGACTACCAGCTCACCATCGAGGGTCTCAGCTGGCAGGGCCAGCCACAACCGGACTCCTGGGTAACGATAGGCGTCCGGGCAACCCAGTGAGTTCCGGCCGCCCAGAAGTCTTTGTGGCACGGCAGCCTATCTACGACGCTTCGATGGCCGTCGTAGCTTACGAGTTGCTCTACCGCGCCTCTCCTTCAAATCGCGCCGCGCAAATCGGCGATCCCGGGGGTGCCACTCTCGAGGTCATCGCGGGCGCGGCCCTCGAGATCGGCCTCGATCGCCTGGCGGGCGGGTTGCCGGTGCACATCAATTTTCCGGAAGAGCTATTGGCGAAGCTGCCCGACTTGCCGCTGCAAGCCGGGAGAGTCGTCGTCGAGATCCTGGAAGATGTGCGCGCCAGTCCTCAGGTCTTCGAGAACATCCGCACGCTGCGTTCGCGTGGCCATCGCATAGCGCTCGATGATTACTCGCCACGGGGCAGCGATCAACGACTGCTGGAAGTGGCGGACATGGTGAAGCTGGAGGTCACCCATCCTCCCCCCGACGAGCTCGGCCGCCTCGCGCGAGAGCTGCGGGCCGCGGGTCTGCAGCTCATCGCGGAGAACGTCGAGAGCCGTGAAGATTTCGAGCGCTGCATCGGGCTGGGATTCACCGGCTTTCAGGGCAATTTCCTGCATCGGCCCGAGACCTTCAGCGCGCGACGCGTGCCGGTTAGCCGGCTCGGGGCACTACGCCTCGCCGCCTCGCTGCAAAGCGAGGGCTACTCGCTCGATGAGGTCGAGCGCTTACTCAGCCAGGACGTATCCCTCTCGTACCGGGTGATGCGCTGCATCAACTCGAGCTACTATAACCTGCCGCGCAAGATCGACTCCATCCGTCAGGCCATCATCATTCTCGGCGTCGACACGCTGCGTCAGCTCTGCGGGTTGCTCTGCCTGCAGGGACTCGATGACCGGCCGCCGAGCCTTATCGTTCAGGCCATGACTCGCGCGCGCATGTGCGAGCAGCTCGGCAAGCTGGCAGGCACGCGCGATGCCGGCCCGTTCTTCATCACGGGGCTCTTTTCGCTCCTCAACGCGCTGCTCGGACTTCCGACCCGCAAGGTGGTGGAGGAGCTGCCGCTCACGCCTGCTGTGGCAAAGGCGCTCATCGCCGGCGAAGGCCCTCTCGGCGAGGCGCTGCAGTGCACGCGCGCCTACGAACGAGGTGTTTGGGATCGCGCGGTGTATGCTCACCTGGCACCGCACCTGATCCGGGCCGCCTATATGAATGCACTCTTCTGGGCCGAGCAGTCGCAGGCGCTGCTGTCCCACGCCACCTGACTGATGCTGCGCCGTCCCAGTGTGGGCACGGGAACTGCTCCTTCGCTCGATTCCCGGTCCACCTTCACGAAGGAGGCCAGAATGAGCAAGTCACCCGGACACCAGAAATGGCCTGAGCACAAAGTGCTGGAGACGCCGATCGGCGGGCGCGTTACGGTCGAGCTCAACGGAGAGGTACTCGCCGACTCGCGCCACGTGATTCGCGTTGACGAGGATGGCAGTCCTGCCAGGTATTACTTTCCGCGCACCGATGTCAGCATGGACAAGCTCGAGCGCACCGCCACGAGCAGTCAGTGCCCGTTCAAGGGCACCGCGAGCTACTTCAGCCTGTCGATGGACGGCGGCGCTGACGGCGGCAAGTTGGACGACGCCGTCTGGACCTACGAAGAGCCCTTCGATGAGCACCAGGCATTGAAAGACAGGCTGGCCTTCTACGACGATAAGTATCGCAACATCCACGTACGCGTGTCGTGAGACGCCGGATGATGCTCGCGAGTGCTGATGCGTATGCGATTCAGGGATCAGGAGTTCGATGGTCCCGATCTGCCGCGACCGCCGGCTTATGGCGGAATGGTGCAGTCAGGCGCTTGAGGATTCCGCGGATGATCTTGAGCTCTCGCGACAGCGGTGGATGCAAGAACGCGATTCGTCGGACGTAGGTCGGGACGGTCCACTCATACCGCGAACCCGCGGGGAAGAGAAACGTGTCACCCGCCTGCAGGTGCTTCTGCAGGCCGGCAGCGTCCTCGATGATGACGGCCCCTTCCAACACGTGAACGATTTCGTCGTCATCGTAGAACCAGTTGAACCGGCCGGACGTGCAGTCCCACATCCACGTGGCGGCGAGCTGGTCGCTGGTGACGGCGAGACGCTTGCTGCGTGCGGCAGGGGCGCCCTCGACAATCCAAGCCCGCGGGATCGGCGAGGGAATAAGGCCATGCGCATCGTGGCGCAGCGCTCGGGCGCCCTCGATTGACATCGTCGTCTCGAGGACGTCCAGCTCGACGGTAGGATCGTCGGCTGAGATATCGCTCGCGGGGCCGCGCTCTTGCGGTGATTTTCCCAGCATTGCTACCCAACTCTCCCGCTTAACGTAATGTGTCCTGGCCCGGCGCTGCTGGCAGTCAGCGCCATCCGCTGCCTTCAGGCGCGAGTGGAAATTGATTGGAGAGCATACCGTCGGTGCGCTCGTGGGCGCTGTGAGTCCGTTCAAAGGTCCGCGCGCAAAGTCGCTAGGGGCGGCTGGCGCACTACGGAGCGCGTCGCCAGCCAGCCGCTGGCCACCACGACGAATCCGCCGCCCAGGAGCCCGATGATGCACGCCCAGAGACTGAAGACATATGGCAGGTCGAGGACCCGTGTCGTGAGGAAGTACGCCGCGACCGAGGCGCCGGCCGCCGCGATGAGTCCGGAAAGAACGCCGAGCGCAGCAAACTCGGCCAGCACGCCTTGCAATACAGTGCGGCGACTCGCACCCAGAGTGCGCAGGATCGCACTCTCATAGCGCCGCTCGTCGCGGCTCGACTGCACGGCGGCGAGCAGCACCGTCAATCCTGCGAGCAACGTGAAGGCGAACACGCTCTGCACGGCCAACACGGCCTTGTCGAGTACGGAACGCACGTCCGCGAGCAGATCATCGATGTCGAATATGGAGACGCTCGGGAACCGGTGTGCGAGTTTCGCCAGAGATTCGGCGGCGCCGGGGGCGAGATAGGCGCTCGTCAGATAGGTGCCGGCGACTTTGTCGAGCAGTCCCGGGACGAACACGATGAAGAAGTTGGGCCTGAAGCTGTCCCACTTGACCTTGCGGATACTCGCCACACGTACGGTGAACGTCTCGCCCGCTATATCGAAGGTGAGTCGATCGCCGAGCCGCAAACCGAGCCACTGCTCGAACTCCGTCGAGATGGACGCGAGCGGTTGTCCGTTGTCTGCCGCTGTCCACCAGCGGCCGGCGACCACACGGTTGTCGGCGCCCAGCGTGGCCGACCAGGTGAGGTTCTGCTCGCGATTGGCAAACTCCTCTCCCCGATGATCAGCGAAGCGCAACTTCTCCACGGACCGGCCATCGATCGCGGTCAGCCGGCCGCGAATCATCGGCAGCACGCGAGAGGTCTGCGCGCCGCGCGCGCGCAGATACGTGATGAAGGCATCACGGCTCTCCGGTGGGATGTTGATGAAGAAATAGTTAGGCAGATCGGCCGGCAGGCTCCTGCGCCAGTCACCGTCGAGATCACTGCGGATGATCCCGAGGAGGAGCAGCGCCATGATGCCGGTGCCGAAGGCGACGATCTGCAGCACGCTCTCGGCTTTGCGCCGGCTGAGACTGGCAACACCATATCGCCAAGCGACCCCACCCCCGGCGCGCAGGCGGCCCGCGGCCATGACGAGCAGCGCGCCGGCCAGAGCGAGCAAGGCGATGAACGCTGCCAACCCAGCGGTGAAGCCGAGGAAGAGCTTCCAGTCCAGCACGACCCAGTAGATCAGCAGCACGACGACCGCCACCGCTGGCCCAAAGGCCAGCAAGACCAGCGGCCGCGGCGGTCCGATGTCACGTCGCAACACGCGGATCGCCGGCACACGCGAGAGCTGAAGGAGCGGCGGCAACGCGAAGCCCGCAAGCAGTGCAACGGCGGTCAGAAAGCCCATGCCGATCGGCATGAGGCTTGCCGCGGGCAGCGCACTGCTGGCCAGAAGACCGCGCAGCGCGTACACAAGCCACTCCTGGGCCGCGAATCCGATCGCAGACCCGACCGCAGCGGCGAGCAACGCCACTGTGAGGAGCTGCAGGGTCGTCAGCCAGATCGTAAATCCTCTTGTGGCCCCCAATGTCTTCAGCAATGCCACGGAGTCCAGGTGCCTGCCGACATAACGGCGCGCCGACATTGCCACCGCCGTGGCGCAGAGGAGAACCGCGACGAGGCTCGCGAGACTGAGGAAGCGTCCGGCACGATCGACCGCGCTCTTGATCTGCGGGCTCGTGCTGGAGATGTCCCGCAGACGCTCACTGGCACGCTTGTGCGTCCCGAGCCACTGTTTGAACGCCGCAATGCGATCGGGCACACCGGCAAAGAGCGCGGCATACGTCACGCGGCTGCCGGGTTGGATGAGCTGCGTCCGAGGCAGGTCGGAGGCGTTCATGAGGAGATTGGGGACGAGTCCCGTGAACGTACCCCCTTGGTCTGGTCTGGAGATCAGCACGCGTCCGATGCGAAAATCGGCCGCCCCGATGCTCAGCCGAGAGCCGATATGACCGCCGAGCGCCGCAAGCAGCCTGGAGTCCGGCCAAACCTCCCCCCGCAGCGGGACCCCGGGGACTGCTCCCCGCCCCTGGGCGAACGCCTGATCCGCCACTGTCACCTTGCCGCGCAACGGGTAACCGCCCGCCACGGCGTCGATGTCCGTGAGCTGACTCTGATCGCCCGCGAACACCACACTGAGGAAGCTGGTGGCCCGCGCAGTCTGGAGCCCCCCCTGACGCGCCGCCGCGAAATCCGCTGCATCGATGGGCTGCGGCGACTCCAAGCGTATGTCGGCGGCGAGCACCTGGGTGGCCTGCATCGCCACCGTGGCGCTGATCCGGCTCACCAGGAAGCCGACGCCCGTGAGCGCCGCGACCGCGACGGTGAGCGCGAGAAGCAGCACGCCGAGCTCACCCGAGCGCCATTCCCTGGACAGCATGCGCATCGACAGCAGGACGGCGCGCATGTCCGCTATCTCAGCCCGCCAGCTTCCATGTGGACGGTCCGCTCGCAGCGGGTGGCGAGATCGTTGTCGTGAGTCACCAGCACCAGGGTCGTGCGGGAGTGCGCATTCATCTCGAAGAGCAATTGTCCGATCCTGGCGCCCGTCGCTGCATCGAGATTGCCCGTCGGCTCATCCGCGAAAAGCACTGCCGGCTGCGTAACGAAGGCGCGCGCGAGCGCAACGCGCTGCTGCTCGCCGCCAGAGAGCTGGCGCGGGTAGTGACGCGCTCTCTCTTGCAGGTCAACCTGGCGCAGTGTCTCCAGTGCCGCGTGGCGCGCCCCTGCATGCCCCGCGAGCTCCAGGGGCAGCATGACGTTCTCCAGCGCCGTGAGCGATGGGATGAGGTGGAACGACTGGAAGACGAACCCGACCCGCTGCGCCCGCACGAGGGCGCGGCCGTCCTCGTCGAGGCGGGTGAGGTCCCGACCTTCCAGGAGCACGCTACCGAGGCTCGGCAGGTCGAGCCCGGCGAGCAGGGCAAGCAGAGTGGACTTGCCGGCCCCGGAGGGCCCGACTACTGCAACCGATTCACCCGATGCGATGTCGAGCGAGACGTCGTGCACAATAGTCAACAGGCCTTCGGGACTCTGGACCTGCTTAGTGAGGTGCTCGGCCTTGAGAACGCTGCGGCGGACCGCCGGCGCTTGGGCGCTGGTTTTCGGGATCGGATTGATGTTCATCGCGCTCCAGAACGCGGTGGCGTCCGACCATACCATTCTCGTGTTCGGCGACAGCTTGAGCGCCGCACACGGCCTTCGGCCGGAGCAGGGTTGGGTGGCGCTGCTCATCGCGCGCCTCAAAGCGCAAGGTTACGGGTACCAGGTGATCAACGCCAGCGTCAGCGGAGAGACCACCACCGGCGGCCTCGCCCGCCTGCCCAGGGAGCTGCGGCGCACGCAGCCCGGCATCCTGGTACTGGAGCTGGGTGCCAACGATGCCCTGCGGGGCCTGCCGCTCACCCTGGCGCGCCAGCGCCTAGCCGACATGATCCGGCTGGCCGAGACCGCCGGTGCGCGCGTGCTGCTCGTCGGCTTGCTCATTCCGCCGAACTACGGACCGAGGTATGCCAAGCAGTTCGCGCGCATGTATCCGAGTGTGGCACAGCAATTTCACACGGCCCTGGTACCCTTCCTGTTGCGGAGGGTGGCTCTCGATCCGCATCTGATGCAGCAAGATGGGCTGCATCCCAATGCGCAAGGGGAGCCACTCGTACTGGATACGCTATGGCCGTATCTCAAGCCGATGTTGAAGAAGAGCCGCTGAGGGGGTGAGATGAACCGAATCTGGCTGAAGTCCTATCCGCCCGGCGTGCCGGCGGAGATCGACCCGTCCCGGATGACCTCCCTCGTGCAGCTGCTGCGCCAGGCCTGCACGACCTACAGGGACCTGCCGTCATTCGAGCAGATGGGCCGCAGCATAACTTTCGCGCAGCTCGATGAGCTGACCCGCGACTTCGCCGCCTGGCTGCAGTCGGCCGGCATGGCAAAAGGCGACCGGATCGCCGTCATGCTGCCCAATACGCTGCAATACCCCATCGCGCTCTTTGGTGCTCTGCGGGCCGGCCTTACTGTCGTAAATACCAACCCCCTCTACACCGCCCGGGAACTGCAGCACCAGCTCGAGGACTCCGGCGCGACGGCCATTCTCGTGCTGGAGAACTTCGCGCATGTCGTCCAGGAAGTGGCCGCGCGCACCCGCCTGCAAAAAGTGCTGGTGACAGCCGCAGGCGACTTCCTCGGGTTCCCGAAATCATGGATCGTCAACTACGTCGTGCGCCATCGCCGCAAGCAGGTGCGCGAGTGGCACATCCCCGGTGCCATGGATTTTCGCGAAGCGGTCCGCGCCGGCCGCAAGCTCCCGCTCAACCCTGTCGATGTGGGACCTGATGACATCGCGTTTCTGCAATACACCGGCGGTACGACGGGTGTGGCGAAGGGCGCGATGCTCACACATGGTAACGTCAGCGCCAACGTCTTGCAGGCGGAGGCATGGGTCGCGGGCCAATTCTCGCGAGGAGCGGGCATAGTGGTTACGGCGATTCCGCTGTACCACGTGTTTGCACTCACGGCCAACTGTCTGCTCTGCGCGCACCTCGGCTGGAAGAACGTTCTCATCATCAATCCTCGCGACTGCCCGGCGCTGCTCAAAGAGCTCAGGAAGCAGCCGTTCGCTTTCTTCACCGGCGTCAATACGCTATTCAACGCACTGCTGAACGCGCCCGGGTTTGCTTCGATCGATTTCAGCCATCTCCTGGTGACGTTGGGCGGCGGCATGGCGGTGCAGGAATCGGTTGCGAAGCGCTGGAAGGACGTCACCGGCAAGATCCTCACCCAAGCCTGGGGCCTCACGGAAACCTCGCCGGCCGCGGCCATCAATCCCACGACGGAGGATTACAACGGTTCCATCGGCCTGCCCGTCCCCTCCGGCGAGATCAGCATCAAGGACGACCAGGGCCAGGACCTTCCCCTCGGCGAGATCGGTGAGATCTGTTTCCGCGGTCCGAATGTGATGCGCGGATACTGGAACCGCCCGGATGAGACCGCCAAAGTCATGCTCCCCGGCGGCTGGCTGCGCACAGGCGACGTCGGTTACATGGACGAGCGTGGCTACGTCTTCATAAAGGACCGCAAGAAGGACCTGATCCTGGTCTCAGGCTTCAACGTCTACCCCAACGAAGTCGAAGAGGTCGCCGCCACCCACCCCGGCATCCTCGAGTGCGCCGCGGTCGCCCAAGCAGATGAGCACTCCGGCGAAGTCGTCGCCCTCTATGTCGTGCGCAAGGACCCCAACCTCGCCGAGCAAGACGTCATCGATTACTGCCGCAAATCCCTCGCGGGCTACAAGGTCCCCAAGCACGTTTACTTCCGCAACGAGCTGCCGAAGAGCAATGTGGG
>JANWJS010000019.1 GCA_025451845.1 Steroidobacteraceae bacterium | reverse complement strand
GTCGCCTCTGAGATTCCGCTGCGCTCGGCGAGAGAAGCCCGCGAGAGGCGCCGCCGCCGGCGCGCCCTGGAGACGTCCTCACCGACCTTGGTGATCGCGCGACACACCGGAAGCGGCGTCGGGGGTCGAATTTTGGTCATATAAGACCTTTGAGAGAAGGTAACTGGTCGTATGTGACCAGTATATCATCTCTTATGTCTTAGGAATGGAAGAGGTCGTATAAACCCTGTAATCCTCATTTTCAGGTCATATATGACTCATTAAGACAAGACGTGGACTGCGAGCATCAGGATTATGGGTCACCCGGGGGCGGTGCTGGTGGTCGAGGGCAGTCACGTCGCGGGCCTGGTTCGCCGAGCCGACATCCTTCGCTGGCTTGCCCTTCATGGCTCGCCCAAGCACCCATCCGGATGAGGAGCTGTCAACCTCGCGGTTCCCGCTGGCGGCGTAGCGCGAGTCGGATCAGTACAACACGCGGCTGCGCAGCGTACCGGGGATCGCCGCGAGCTTATCCTTGAGCTCGTTCGACTGCGTCTCGTCTGCGGCAACGTCGATCACCACGTACCCCACTGCCGCGTCGGTCTGAAGGAATTGTGCGTCGATGTTGATGTTGCTCGCGGAGAAGAGCTCATTGATACGCGACAGCATGCCCGGTTCGTTCTTGTGGATGTGCAGCAGACGGCGGCTGCGCGGATGCTCGGGCAGCGAGACCTCGGGGAAATTCACCGCCGACAGAGTGGAGCCGTTATCGCTGTAGCGCACCAGCTTACTCGCCACCTCGATGCCGATGTTGTCCTGCGCCTCCAACGTGCTGCCGCCGATGTGCGGGGTGAGGATCGCATTGTCCAAACCCACGAGCGGCGACACGAATGGTTCATCGTTGCTCTTCGGCTCGACCGGGAATACGTCTACGGCCGCGCCCGCCAGATGCTCCTCGCGCAGGGCCGCCGCGAGCGCATCGATGTCGACCACGCTGCCGCGCGAGGCGTTGATCAGCACCGCGCCCCGGCGCATGGCGGCGATCTCCCGCGCGCCGAACATCAGCTTGGTGGCCGGCGTTTGCGGTACGTGCAGGGTCACCACGTCGGCGCGCCGCAGCAGGTCGTGGAGACTGGCGGCGCGCTGGGCGTTGCCCAGAGCCAGTTTCGTCTCCACGTCGTGGAAGATCACCCGCATGCCCAGACCCTCGGCCAGCACGCCCACCTGGGTGCCGATGTGGCCATAGCCGATCACGCCCAGCAACTTGCCGCGCGCCTCGTAGCTGCCGGTAGCGGACTTGCTCCAGCCGCCGCGGTGGCATTGCGCGTTCCGCTGCGGGATGCCGCGCAGCAGCATGATCGCCTCGGCGATCACCAGTTCAGCCACGCTGCGCGTGTTCGAGTAGGGCGCGTTGAACACCGGGATGCCCAGCCGCTCGGCCTCCGGCAGGTCGACCTGGTTGGTGCCGATGCAGAAGCAGCCTGCCGTGATCAGCCGCTTGGCGCAGCGCAGCACCCCGGCGGTGAGCTGCGTGCGCGAGCGTAGACCCACGATCTGGGCGTCGGCGATGCGCTCGATCAGCTGTGCCTCGGGCAGAGACTTCTCGTGGTACTCGATATTGCTGTAGCCGGCACGTTCGAAGGTTTCCACCGCGGTGCGGCTCACGCCCTCCAGCAACAGTACCTTGATATCTTGCCGTGGAAAGGAGGTCTTCATGACGGTTCCGGCGCGAAAGGAGCTGTCACTATGTCAAAATCGCGACGACGCGATACGAAATATTCGGCTGTTCGAAAGACCCACAAGGCATAACGCTGCTGGAGACCGCATGAGCGCCGCCCTGGATGATCTCGCCCGCCACCTGCCTGGACTGCGCCTGCTCACCGGGCAAGTCGACCTGGAGCACTACGGTCGCGACTGGACGCGTCGCTGGACTCCGGCGCCGCTGGCGATCGCGTTGCCGGCCACGGTGGAGGAGGTTCAGGACATCGTGTGCTGGGCCAACGTACACCGCGTGGCCATCGTGCCATCGGGCGGCCGCACCGGGCTTTCCGGCGGCGCAGTGGCGGCCAACGGCGAGCTGGTGCTCAGCCTGGAACGGATGAATCGAGTGCTGGGCTTTGCGCCCGCCGACCGCACGCTCACCGTGCAGCCGGGCGTACCGCTGGCGGCGGCACAGGCGGCCGCGCGCGAGCACGGCCTGGTCTACCCGGTGGATTTCGCCGCGCGCGGCTCCTGTTCCATCGGCGGCAACATCGCCACCAATGCCGGTGGCATCCGGGTGATCCGCTACGGCAACACTCGCGAGTGGATTGCAGGCTTGAAGGTGGTGACCGGTAACGGCGCACTGCTGGACCTCAACCGCGGCCTGGTGAAGAACTCCAGCGGCTACGACTTCCGCCATTTGCTGATCGGCTCGGAAGGCACGCTGGGTATCGTGGTGGAAGCCGCACTGAAGCTGACCGAGCCGCCGCCGCCCGCGCAGACCATGCTGCTCGCGCTGCCCGACTTGGACGCGGTGCTGTCGGTGTTCAGCTCGTTTCGTGCCAAACTCGCGCTGCAGGCCTTCGAGTTCTTCACCGACGTGGCGTTGAAACATGTGCTGGCCCACGGCGCGCAGCGCGCGCTGGATGGCAACCATCCCTGCTACGTGGTGACCGAGTTCGACGCGCCGGATGAGGCTGCGCAGGACGCCGCGCTGGGGCTGCTGGGCGAGGGCATGGAGCAGGGCTGGATCGCCGACGGCACGATCGCGCAGAGCGAGGCGCAGGCCGCGGCCCTGTGGCGGCTGCGCGAGGGCATCACCGAGAGCCTGGCGCCACACCGCCCGTACAAGAACGACGTGTCGGTGCGCATCGGTGTGGTGCCCAAGTACCTGCACGCGATGCAGGCGTTGCTGGCTCGAGAATACCCGCAGTTCGAAGTGGTGTGGTTCGGCCACATTGGCGATGGCAACCTGCATATCAACGTGCTGAAGCCCGACGGCGTGGCCGATGTGGATTTCATCGCGCAGTGCGAGCACGTCACCAAGCGGTTGGCCGCGACGCTGAAGGAACACGGCGGCAGCATCTCGGCCGAGCACGGCATCGGCCTGCTCAAGCGGCCCTACCTCGACAGTACCCGCGGCGTAGCGGAGATCGCCCTGATGCGCGGCGTGCGCAAGGTATTCGATCCAAACGGCATCCTCAACCCCGGCAAGCTGTTCGAGTCGGATTGAGACGTTACCATGCCACGTGTTCGCGACCGAGCGCGTTAGATCGATGAACACTCGGCCCTCTCCCCTGTCACTTGTCGACGGGCAGTGGGGCTGTCGGCGCCGCGGGCGGTGTGGCCGCGGCAGCATCCTGTGCGTGCGAGGCATACGTCGGCGTATTGGCAAATTCCGGCGGCACATCCCACATCCTCGCGGCGTACCAAACCGCCCAGGCCACGACGAAAAGCGACATGACCCACACCCACACAGGGGTGGACGAGCGCGCCTCCGCGTAGCGCGGATGGAAGGGATCGTCGCCGCTGAAGGCATCCACCGACAACTGCACCATCCCCCGGCGCGTGCTGTTCGGCCGCAAACCCGAAATGACGACACCCGGGCCATTGTGGACGTTGAAGGGAATCTCCTCATATCCCTCGCGGCCGCTTTCATCGCGTGCCGACGAGGGCGATGCTGGCCCAGCCGTAAAACGTGTCGTTGGTGTGGATCGGACGCAGCCGGCCGAAAGTAAGCCACGCGCCCGGGCCGAAGTCGGGCGCACCGAACTTGTAGGCAAGAATCAGCCCGACGAAGGTCGCGAACACCAGCCAAAAGGTGGCGGACAGGGTATAGGCCGCAAACACTCGCGTCAGCGTGGAGTCCGCCGATTCCGCCGCGCTGTACCTCTCAATGATGGCTATGGTGCTCTCCTGTGCAAACCTGCCGCGCTGGCTAGCTTAAGCAACCACAATCGTTGCTCGCATTGACGCAAATCAAGGATCACGATGCGCACCTCCCCGTTGAGGTCGATGCAGCTACCTTAAATCAGCTGATTCGTCGCGAAAATACGTACCTGTGCGGAGCCTGCCTCCGCCGGGAACCCATTACCGGCGGAAGGCAGTATTTCTACGGATGCGCCTTGCGCTGGCGGCCGCCGGCCGATCTCGACGAGAGCCGCTTCGCCTTGATGCCCGTCAAGGGACTGCCGCGCCGCAGTTCCTACACTCGCCTGAGTTCGTACCGACTCCGAAAGATGCAGCCGCGATATGGCGCAGTGGTTTGAAGCCGCCCACGTGGGCGAGATCGCCGACCGCAAGTGCAAGGCCGTCTCCGTCAACGGCTCCGCCGTCGCCTTGTTCAACCTGGACGGCGAGTACTTCGCGCTCGAGGACCTGTGCACCCACATGGGAAGGGACCTCTCCTCGGGTTGGGTGGAAGGTGATCGCGCCGTCTGCCCCTGGCACCTGGCGGAGTTTTCCATCCGGACCGGCGAGGCGCTCAAGGCGCCCGCATACGAGGGCGTGCATCGCTTCCCGGTACGCGTACGCGACGGCATCGTCGAGGTTTGCGATGACAGAGCCTGAGCACGAGGCAGCCCTGCCGGCGCTGAACCGCCTCTTCGTTCGCGCACTGATCGCTCTCGGCGAGACCGGGGAGCCGCAACGGCACACGGCCTGCACGCTCGCCGCCTCGGCCTGGTCGGCGTTGCGCCACACAGATTCCCGCGAGGCGGAGCGCTTCAACGGCGTCCTGCATAGGCTCACGCGAGCCAAACACAACACCACCGAAAAGGAGATATTCGTGTCCCAGCCCAAACTACTCGATGTCCGCCGGCTCATCCCGATGGAGCGGCACCGCCAGATCTTCGACACTTACGAGAAGCTCAAGCCCGGCGAGAGCTTCGTACTGGTGAACGACCACGATCCGAAGCCGCTCTATTACCAGTTCGAGGCGGAGCACACCGGGCATTTCTCTTGGAATTACCTGCAGGAGGGCCCGCAGGTCTGGCAGGTGCAGATCGGCCGCAACGCCGCTCGCCACCAGGCTCAGGCGTAACGCAATCGGCCGGAAGCTTGGCGCCCGCGCAAATGGGGGCGCCGAGCGGCCTCCCCTCGTCAGCAGTTAGTCCGACACGCCGAAATGCGCCTTGGCAACAGGACTCATATGCTTCGTTGACCACCGCGGCTCCCAGACGAGCTCGATATTGACGCCTGTAATGCCTGGCAGAGTCCGAGTGCGCTCGTACACACCTGACAGAATGTAATCCTGTGCGGGACAGCCGGGCGTCGTCATGGTCATGGTGATATCGACGGCGCCATCCTCCACCTCGAGGGAATAGATGAGGCCCAAGTCCACGATGTTGTAGCCGAGCTCCGGATCGATCACCTCGTGGAGCGCGTCGAGGAGATAGCCGCGGTCTGCGCACGTCATGCTGACCATCTCGATCACCCCGCGCGCCGAATCAAGATTCGGACACCGCCGCTCACCTTGTCCGTGTGGATGGCTGCGCCGCGCGCCTGAAGCTCCGGGTAGAGGAACACCGGATCGCGCTCATTGAACGCCTCCAGCACCTCGCCGGCGTCTAAGCGCTCGAGCGCATCCAGGATTCTCACCAGAGGCGCTGGCGGCTCGAGCCCGCGGTTGTCGAGATAGGTACTCGGTTTCGGCCAGCCTGCGACGGAGGCATCGCTCGAGGTCCGCGCCGCCCCCGATTGCCTTGCCGGGACCGCTTCGGGCGTGAACGTCACTTCCCAATCACCTTCACCCAGCCTCTTCGTGCTATGACCGAATCCTCTGCTGCCCAGCACCGCATAAAGCGGCAGCGGCTCGAAGGTCGCGAGCGGGCGCAACGCCTGACCCGGCCCGAGCTCCTTGACTGCCTGGAGGATGCGCGACAGCGGCTCGCCGCCGCGGCGCAGCTCCTCTCGCACATCGAGTGTCAGTGGCTCAATCACGGTCAACCTCTTTGATGGAAAGAAATGGGGGTGCGGCCGGCACGGCGGGCGTCGGATGCACGTAAGACCCACGCCAGGCGCGCCAGTATTCGATCGCAAGCCCGACGGTTGCGATGGTCATCAGCGCGAAGCATGCTCGGAATGCCTGCAGCCAGCCGATGAGCACTGCTAACGTCGCGATGAAGGCTCCGAGGAAGTAGCTCGAAAACCAGGGATAGCTTCGGGATTCCTTCACCAGGTCCTGCACACGCGGTACGGCGCCTCGTCCCAGGCTGCTGCCATACCGGCTGAGCCAGGTGAGAAATGGGACGATCTTGTAGAGCTGAGTGAGCCCGAGCCCGCCCAACCAGCCGAAGAGGACGAGGAAGACCACCACGGGGCCTCCCACCTCGAGTGTGCCGCTACCCAAGAAGCCGACACCGAGTCCCGTGGCGATCCCGAGGAGCACGAACGCTCCAACGGCAGCTCGGTTATGCGCCTCGATGACAGCGCGCTTGCGTGTCCGATAGATCCGCAGCACATCCCACAGATAGATGACAACCGCGCTTGCGATCGCACCGTAGCCGATCATCTCGCCGACTCGAGGCAACTGCGCCGGCAGCCAGATCGCCGCAAGCCCCGCTCCGACGGTAAGGGCAAACCCGGCGGCGCCGAGCACATGGACGCAGTCACCCGCGATGCCGCGCTCCTCTGGCGCGAGCATGAACATCGTCAGCAATTTGTAGCTGACGCCCATTCGCGGCGAGCGTGAACCAGCCGCCGAGCCCAGCGAGCGCGTGATCTCCGACCCGGGCAAGCAGCGGCGCGAGATCGGGCGTGAGCGCCGGCACGGTGAGCGCCAGAGCAAAGGAGAGTCCCAGCATCACCGTCACGAGCAGAAACGCCAGCGCGGTAAGAATCATCCGGCCGGGAAGCGTCATCGGCCTCGCGCGGAGGAGCGGCACGCCGATATTCCAGCTCGCGATCAAGACGCCGACGAGCACTGCGGCGCCCCCAGTCGGTAGTGCGACTGCATGAACCGATGACTCACCGCCCAGGCGCGAAAAGCCGCAGATCATGCCGATCAGCCCGCCTTGCACCGCCACGAGCGTCACGAGCGCGATTCGTTGGCTCACCAGCGGCTTGGAGGTGATGACCGGCACGAACTGGAAGAGCGCTCCCAGCATCAAAAGGAGCAGCCAACCGACGGTGAGGAGATGGACCGCGACGAGGGTCCCTGGCGTCGAAATCGCCTGGGTGGGCCAAGTGAGGCCGGCGACAATCAGCCCTTCAGCCGCGAGGAGGTTGGCGAGTGCGCAGACGAAGAAAAGCGGTGTCCAGCGCGACAGGCGGCTGCTCATCATCATCATGCGGGGAGCGTCTGCTCAATCGCGCATCAACGCCTTGACGCGGATCAAATCGACCCTCCTGCCACGAGGCTCAATGCATGTGACGGCGAAGCGCCTCGATATTGGGGATGGTCACCTCATCCCCCGCCACTTCGATCAGCCGCTCGTCACTCAGTGCGCGCAGCGTTCGGGACAGTGTCTCCGGTGTCACTGCCACATGCGCCGCGATCACCACTTTGCGGGTGGGCAGGGTCACCGTCACCCTTCCCTGCGCTCCCACGGGCGTCAAGGCGAGGAGGTAATGCACGACGCGGTAGCGGCTGTTCTGCAGCGCGAGCGTCTCGATCTCATCCCAGTGTGCTTGGATACGGCGGGTCATCTGCGCCATCACCGCCCGGCAGGTGGCGAAGGATTCCTCGAGGATACCGAGGAAGGTGTCGCGATCGAAAGCCACGAGCTCGCCGTCCTCCACGCCCGCACCGCTCACCGGATAGGCCGGCTCATCCATGAAAAGGATGCTCTCGGCGAAGCTCTGTGAAGGACGGATGAGCCGCATGATCTTCTCCCCTCCCTCGGGCGAGAGACGGTACAGCTTCACGAGCCCGCGCCGCAGCAGAAAGAAATGTCGCGCAGCATCGGCGCGGCGAAAGAGAATCTCGCCCGCCGCAAAGGTGCGTGCCTCGGCAGTAGCGAGCAGCCGCTCGCGCTGTGCGTCATCCAAGGCGCAGAGGAGGTAGTGATGGCGCAGCTCATGCGCAGTGAAGGCATCTATCCGCATGGGGATGAGGTTACCTCGCGCCTGCAGGCGGTCAAGGTGGCTGCAGCTCTGCGGTTACCAATGCGTGCGCCGTTTCATCTCGAAGCCACTGTTCGGGTGCTGCAGCGTCGCCCTACCAATCTCATCGACACCTGGGATGGCGACAACTATCGACGCCTGTAGAGCGCACAGCATGAGCCTTGCGGCTCACCCGTGGGTGTGCTCCGTTTCCGCGAGAGCCGTCAGCGCAACCGTCGAGTGCGCATACGCACCACCGGCGCGCATCTCGGCGGCGACCCAGATCGCCTCCATCAACTCCTGCGGCGTCGCACCGTGTCGGACCGCGGACTTGGTGTGTCCTCGAATGCAGTAGGGGCACTGTGTTACGTGTGCAACCGCAACGGCGATGAGTTGCTTGACCTTACCCGGCAGTGCGCCATCGGCGAAGACCTGGCGGCTGAATGCCTGAAAGGCTTTCTCTGTATCCGGGGCGAGGGCGCGGCGCCGCTCGGCGATCTCGGGCAAGGAGGCGGGATAGACGGATTCGCTCATGTTGACGCTCCTTGGGAATGCTCCGAAGTTGTGAGTTGATCGCAGTGTAGTCGCCAGCGCACGCGCATTCACCCGGTCACGATTGCGTCAAGTACGTATTTCAGGGAAGGCCCGAGCCACCTCAGACTCGGAGTTCTCGCGCTAGGTTACCGAGGGCCGATCAGGCACTCGTGTTCTGAGTGCGGAACATACGTAGAGACAATGGCCGAATGACGGCCGATACTTGCCGAGGATTGATGAGTACGGCGTAAAGCGCATGCCCTTCGACCAGAAGCCCAAATCACCCCTGCCCCGCTCCCCTAGCCCTGCGGGTGCTCCGGTGGATGACGCATCGCCCACCGAGCCCACAGGCGCCCTGCACGGGCGGATGCTGCAGGTGTCGCGCCTCGCCACCATCGGTGAGATGGCTGCCGGTGTCGCGCACGAGCTCAATCAGCCCCTCACCGCGATCGCCAACTACGCCCAGGCCTGCGACCGCCTGCTGGGACGGCCGGGAGCCAACCTCGACGACATCCGCACCGCCCTGCGGGAGATTGCCGATCAGGCCGTGCGTGCAGGCGAGATCCTCAGGCGCCTGCGCAGCCTCGCGCGCTCTCAGCCCATGCGGCGGGAGCGCGCCGATATCAATGCCGCGATCGAGGAGATCCGGGATCTCGTCCTGGGGGATGCCCGAGTGCACCGGACCTGCGCGAAACTCGATCTCGCACCGGGACTGCCCGGCGTTTCGATCGATGCGCCGCAGCTTCAGCACGTGATCCTGAACCTGGTCCGCAACGGTCTCGAGGCGCTCACGAGCAGCGCCACCGCAGCGCCGGAGCTTTCCCTCCGCACTGGGCTCATCGCCGACGGCGACGTCGAGATCACCATCTGCGACAACGGTCCGGGCCTCTCACCTCAGGCGCTCGAGCGCCTCTTCGACCCCTTCTTCTCGACGAAAGCCGAGGGAACGGGGCTCGGGCTTGCGATCAGCAACACGGTCGTACGCGCTCACGGCGGCACCCTCAGCCACAGGCCGAATCTGCCCCGGGGGGCCTGCTTTCACATCCGCCTGCCCGCGGAGCCGCCGAGCGGATGACATCGGTCCTGCCGCTCCGGCTCCGGCCGATGCGGGATTGTCGGTATGATGGGATCCACCGTTCCGCCCACCGCTCGGTATGCTGTCCCCCGAACTGCTCGGCAAAGTCCTGCAATCCGCGCCCGATGCAATCGTGATCGTCGATACAGCGGGGGTGATCCTCTTCGCCAGCCGCCAGATCACGACCCTCGCAGGCTATCAACCGGAGGAAGTTCTCGAACGGAGCATCGAGACCCTGATGCCCCAGCGGTTCCGGGAGCTGCATCTCGCTCATCGCCAAACATACAACCGCGATGCCCACGCCCGCCCCATGGGCATGAACCTCGATCTGCGCGTGCTGCACAAGGATGGCCGGGAACTCCCGGTCGAGATCAGTCTGAGCCCGATCCACGATGGTGAGCGGCTGCTCATCGCCGCGGCGATCCGCGATGTGACGGAGCGCAAGCGAATTCAGACCGAGCTCAAGCATGCGCGCGAAGCCGCCGAGCGCACCAATCTCGCCAAAAGCCGCTTTCTCGCCACGGCGAGCCACGATCTTCGCCAGCCGCTGCAGATGCTCTCGCTCTTGAACGGCACGCTCCGGCGCACGGTTCGCAGCCCTGTGGCCATCGAGGCGGTCGCGCAGCAGGGCCAGGCGATCGAGGCCATGTCGCGCCTCACGAATGCGCTGCTCGATATCAGCAAGCTCGAATCGGGCGCGATTCGCCCGGACCCGTCTGACTTCGCCGTTGCGGCGCTCTTCGAGGAGATGCGCACCGAGTTCGCGAGCGTCGCGGCGAGCAAAGGCCTCGAGCTGCGTATCGAGGCGGTAGCGCCGGCCGCGCATTCCGACCCCTCACTCGTCGGTCAGATCCTGCGCAACCTCGTCTCCAACGCCATCAAGTACACACATCGGGGATGGATACAATTGCGTTCCGCACCATCTGACCGGGGCGTGCGCCTCGAAGTGGCGGACACCGGCATCGGCATCCCGGCGGAGCAGCTACCGCACATCTATGAAGAGTTCTACCAGGTGGGTGTTGCAACCAACACTGCGCGCCAAGGCTATGGGCTGGGGTTGAGCATCGTCCAGCGCCTCGTGCGACTGCTCGGCGTCAAGCTCGAAGTCCAGTCGGAAGTCGGCCGCGGCTCGACCTTCTCGCTGGAGCTGCCCCCGGCGCTCGCCAAGGCGGTGAGCACCGTGCTGACTTGCGACTGCGCCAGCAACGCAGCGCGGGGGCTGCCGGCCACAGCCCGCATCCTGCTCGTGGACGATGATGCCGGAGTGCGCAATGCCACGGCCATGCTGCTCGAGGTCGAGGGGTTCGTGGTTGCTCGGACCGCCTCGCTCAGCGAGGCGGTGCAGGAAACACGCCGCGGTCCGCCCGTCGACTTGGTGGTCGCCGACTATCATCTGCAGAAGGGCGAGACTGGCATGGATGTGATTGCGCAGGTGCGTGCGCTCGTGGGACGAAGCCTGGGCGCGGTGCTCGTGAGCGGCGACACCTCATCCACGCTCCGCGACATCGAGCTCGATGAGCACCTCCGCGTCGCGAGCAAGCCCATCCGGGCGGACGAGTTGCTCGAGTTGATCGCCACGCTTCTGCCGCCGAAATCCGAGGCCAACACCGGTGATGGGGAACCTTCGATGAGCGCGAAGAAGTTGCATCCCGTCGTGTTCGTGGTCGATGACGACGAGTCGGTGCGCAGCTCGCTGCGTTTCCTCTTGAAGTCGATGGGGCTGGACAATCAGGCATTCGCTTCCGCAGGCGAATTCCTATCTGCCTACGACCCCGCGCAGCCCGGGTGCCTCGTGCTCGATGTGCGTATGCCGGGAATGAGCGGCCTCGAGCTGCAGCAACAGTTGAACCTGCGTGGCGCCATCATTCCGGTCATCTTCATCACCGGGCATGGCGATATCCCCATGGCGGTGGAGGCGATGCAGCACGGAGCGCACGACTTCCTCGAGAAGCCCTTCCGCGACCAGGACTTGATCGATCGCATCCAGCAGGCGCTCGCCAAGGACACCAAGGCGCGCGCCGCGCTCGAGGAGCGCGATGGCATCCGCGTCCGCTTAGGTTCCCTCAGCCCGCGCGAGCGGGAGGTGCTGGCGCTCATGGTGCGAGGCAAGCCCAACAAGATCATGGCGCACGAGCTCGGCGTCAGCCAGCGCACGCTCGAGATCCATCGCGCCCGGGTGATGGAGAAAAGCGGCGCCGGATCACTCGCGCAGCTGGTGCGCATGGTCATGGATACGCAGCCCGAGCCTGAGCGTTAGTGGCTGGTCCGCGCAGGCGATCGCAAAACAATCCAATACCGTCGCAGTTAGGTCCACCACTACCCTCCGGCGGAACCGGACCGCGCCAGGGACGGTAATCCAGCGCAGCCGCGGGCACCAATCTCGTCACGAGATTTGGCAGGAACTTTCCCGCACCTATCCTGTCCTTCCAAATTGTGCCTGGTCAGCGATACAGCCCGAAGTATTGGCGCCAACGCGCCGAGGAATCCCGCGCCGTCGCACTGCACCTTTGTCGCGAAGACCGCCGACGTATCATGCTGGATATCGCGGCCGGCTATGAGCATATGGCAAATGTGGCGGATTGCCTTGCCGCTCACGAGAGCAAGGCGGACCGCTCGCACTCAAATCCACGTGGCTAGCGGCGCAACGAAGATGATCGGCGGTCTGCCCGAGGGCCTCGCATTGGCGGACGCGGCCCACAGCAACATCGTCGTCATGGGTGCCGTCTCGCGCTCGGGCCTCGACCGCCTCGTCATCGCCAACACCGCCGATCGGCAACCGCCTTTCCGACGCAGGTCGGTGCTTGCCGTTCCTCCAAGGGGGAGAGATCATCGAGCTTCCTGCATGCCTCGCTCGCCGCCTCCTTGTCGCATCGGACAGCGTGCAGTGCAGCCTCGTTCACGATGTTTGCCAGATCGGCAGCGGCGAGCCCCGATCCCTCGAGCCGGCATACACGCTTTCCGAGGTAGGCATAAACGCGTATTGGCTTCGTCCGCCAAGATGGCACGATGATCGCGTAAAGACACCGGAGACCCGCGATGGAGCACCGATGGGGCGTACGCCACTTGCTCGATGTGTCCGTTCGCTTGGACGGCAGACCGCAAGTACTGACCTTCGCACGACTGAAGGATGCAAGCTCGAGCGGCGCGTACATAGAGACGCGTATTGCTCCCCCGATGCTGAGCCGGGTATTCATAGAGCTCCATTGGGACCGCCGCGACGATTCCAAGCGCATTGCAGCCTATCTCGTACGCACGGAGCAGGACGGCGTTGGCCTCGAATGGTGTGATTTCGCCCCGCCCGCGGTTCTTGCACTCATCGAGAGGTCACGGCGGCTCGTCGCACGCGATCACCGCGACGAAATTTCCGCAGCGATTCGGCGCCTTCCCTCCGCCGCTGCCCGCCCGCTGGCGAGAAAGGCTCTGCCGCTTCCGTACTCGCCGCCGAAGAACCCGCCCGCAATCGCCCGTGTTGGGTGAGGAGCCTTGAACGTGACGAGCGCAATCGAGATGGCAGATGGCGAGGTCAACATCGACGCGGTTCTCATCGCCTCGGACCTGAAGCTCGACCCAGCCACTATACTGGAGGAGATGCGCAGCGGTCGGCTGACATCTCGCTGGGAGCGAGGGATGGACAACGATGCCGGCCGCTACCGCGTGACCTTCTTTCACGGGAGCCGGCGGTTGTGTCTGGTCGTTGATGCGAACGGTCAAGTCCTCGAGCGCTCGCTGAGGCAGCCTCGCGGGTTACGCGCTAGAAGGAGACCCGGATGAGAGCGGCCTGTGGCGAGTGCAGATCACCGGATTCCATCCAGGCTATCCGGAATGTCCTCGGCTTGAGGACGGTGAGTGCGGCCGACACCGGCTGACATCCCCGGGGCGATGGCAGCGAGCGATCCCAGAGAGGCATGGGAGGCGCTTGCAGCGCAGGCGCTGCGTCACGGCACCTGGTCCGTGCTTCGTCACGTCGACCGCGCTTTCTATACGGCGTATTATCGGGAACTCGTGACGGTAGTTCCCGAAGTCACTGACGGCTTCATTCGGCCGTTGGAAGGCCCCGGCCTGGGCATGGAGTTGCTACTTCATAAAGCACGGCATGAGGATGACGCAGTACGCTGAAAATCGCGCGCGTCGCTCGCGCCCTTGGGGGGGCTTCGTGGTGGCCTTGCTTTTCGCAGTTGCGCTCGTTGGCGTCTTCCTCGCGCTTCGCCGGACACCGAGCAGTGGCCAGGCGTGGGGACCCGAGGTTACTCTCGTGCGGCTCGCACCGTTCCGGCCCGCGCCGGAACTGCATTTCCAGGACGTAGCGCACAGACGCCTGACCCTTGCTGACTTCCGCGGCAAGGTCGTTCTGCTGAATATCTGGGCCACGTGGTGCCAGCCCTGCAGGCGCGAAATGCCCGCGCTCGAGTGCCTGCAGCGGGGCCTGGGAGGAGCGCATTTCCAGGTTGTCGCGCTGTCGATCGACACCGGCGGCGTCCCGGCAGTCAAGAGCTACTTCGAGACCCTCGGGATGCACAAGCTCGGCGTGTACGTCGATTCGACCATGACGGCGGCGAATGCCCTGGATATCACGGGCACTCCGACCACGTTTCTCATCGATGCCTCCGGCCGCGAGGTAGGCCGCCACGTTGGACCGGCAAAGTGGGACTCTCCGGCCGACGAGCAATTCCTGCGCTCGTTCATTGCGGCCAGCGCTCGAGGCGCCGGCCAGCCAGGATCATGATGGCTTGAGACCAGGGGGAGTGCCGCCGGCTCGCGCGAGCCCCAGGCTACGGAACTGCCGCCTCATGCTGCGAGCATTGAGCAGGTCGGCGAGCGTGGCCTTATTCAGCGAGGCGACGAAGGCGCGGCTCGCCCGATCGAGCGCCGATTTAAGCGAGCAGTCCGGTAACAGCACGCAGGCGAGCGCGTCGCAATCGATGACGTTCGGGTCACCCTCCATTGCAACGACGACGTCACCGATGCGTATCGTGGCCGGGTCGCGTCCCAGACAGATTCCGCCGCCCCGCCCGCGCGCGGACTTCAGGTAACCGAGCTTCGCGAGTCTATGGACGACCTTGCGCAGGTGCTCGAGAGAAATGTTGTAGCGGGTGGCGATCTCGGCCATCGTGCAGGTACGGTTGCCTGCGCGGCCGACGAAGAGCATGACGCGCAGGGCATAGTCGGTGAATTGCTTCAGTTGCATGGTCGGGCGTATGGGCGGTCGAGACCCTCGAGGTTATTGAGAGGGTGCAGCGAATTCAAGCGGGCCGTCCGGCGCGCAGTCCGGGAGGGCCCGCCGCGCCCGCCGCGGCTTTGGGGCTCCCCCACAGGAGCTGCCACGCGATGCACAACAGGAGCGCGGTGCCGGCCATCAGCAGCCATTCTCCGAGCCTCTGCTGATCACTCAGCCCATAGCTATTGCACAGCCGCACCGGCGATATCAGATAGAGCCAGCCCATGCGAAAGAGCGTCGCCAGGGCCTCGAACAGCAATACTCCGCGGAGCACGAAGCTCATGCGAGGCCAGCTCGAGGCCAACGGCAGGCCGATGAGCAGCGGGATGGTCAGGAACTTGGCGAGGTCCGCGGCGGGGCTGACCACCGCCGCATCGAGCGAGAGCGGCAGCATCCAGCAGGCCGAGGCGAACGTGACCACAATCAGCCCGGTCGCGCCGCCGCGGTTCCAGGGCTGGATCCGGTTCGCCGCACTCTCGGGTAGCGATTTGCCCAGCAGCATCCCCGCGATGGCAAGCAAAGGAATCTGCACGAGCATCTGCGCGGTCATGCTCGCCTCGAGCATTCGTTGCAACGGCGGCGCCGCCAACAGCACGGGCAGCAAGCCTGCCGCCAGACCCGCATGCGCACGCTTCACCGGCCTAGCCCTCCAGCTTCCCGAGGATCTCGCGCGCGGCGCGCTCAGGATCGCGCCAGCCCAGTATCTCGATCAGGCGCGCGCGCGGATCGACCACGAGAATGGCGGAATTGTGTGTGTAGCCGCCGTCGTCGTCGGCAATTACCGTGATCCCGAAGACGCGCTCCAGCCGCACGAGATCCGCTGCGTCGACCGGACGTGCGATCTGCCAACCGGGGCTGCGGCCACCAAAACGCGCCAGATAAGCCGCGAGCGCGGTCGGCGTGTCGCGTCCGGGATCGAAGCTGATGCTCAGCAACCGCAGCCGGTTTGCGGCGATCGGCCTTGCGAGCATCGTCTCGAGTCGGGCGAAGTTTGCGTCCAGCACCGCGCACTGATCCTGGCAGCGCGTATACACGAAATCGACGATCACCCATTTCCCGCGCAAAGCCGACAGGCTGAAGCGGGCACCCGCCTGGTTCTCCAGCACGACGGCCGGCACCGGGACCGGATGGCGGCTGACCGCGACGCGACGCGCCGTCTCGGTCGTGAAGGCCGTGAAGCCGTATGTCGCGACCGCCAGTGCGGCTATACCGGCTGCAGCCGCGACTACGCTAGCCAGGGAGGTGCGCAGGAACCTCACCGGATCCCTTCTCACCGGAGCCTGCCTTCAGCAGGGCGCCCGAGATACGTATGGCAAACAGCAACATGGCGGCGATCACCAGCGCAGCCGCAATGGATGCGGCCCGGTCATAGGGCAGCCATTCGGCGAAGTGCACCGCGTAGCGACGTGGCTCGCTCGCGCGCCCCCCCGCCAGGAACATGCCGACGAACGCCAGCCCCGCGATCAGATAGACGGCGAGGCTCAGCCGGTCCCCCGCCGTTTCGAGGCTCCGCGAGCTCCCTCCGGCCACGTGATACAGAAAGGCAAGCACCATCGGCAGCACGCCGAGCAAGAGGTAGAAGTGAAAATGGCCGGGCACCCACATGGTGTTGTGCATCACCACGTTGACGGCGATGGTGCCGTCGACGATCGCCGGAACGATCCCCGCGGCCCAGCCGAACATCGACAGCACGATGAGCATCGCGGGCATGCGCCAGCGCATTCCGGACCGATATACATTGGTGAGCGCACCGTAAGCGGTCACGAGGAACACCGGCAGGCCGCTCGTGTAGGAAATGATCTGGCCCGTCACCAGCATCCAGTGCGGCATGACGTAGTCCATCATCAGGTGATGCGGATATACGATGAGCACCATGACGGTGCTTGCCGCCCATGCCCATAGGAAGGGCCGCGACACTCCCCACGGCCTGCCGCTGTATCGTGGCAGCAGCTCGTACACGCCGATCACGGCCATGTAGATGCTGCAATTGACGAACACGTGGCCGAAGAAGTAGATCAGGTTCTTGACGAGCAGCGCGTCGAGCGGGAATCGCGGCACGTAGGCGTTGACCAGGCACATGACCAGCACCACCGCCCCACCCAGGATGCCGAGGGTGTTGACGATGATCACCATGGTGCTCGCCACTACCGTCGTCGGATGCGACTTGTCGATCGTGCCTCCGAACAGCCATTGCCACCCGAGCGCCCGACCGAGATTGCCGTAGACCCGCATCACGGCCAGCATCGCGTCCAGATAGAACAGCAGGAACCCTACCCCGATGACGAGGTAGCCCAGCATGAAAACCGCGGCAGCATTGATGCTCCAGATGCCCATCGTGTGCACCGGAAGCGGGTAGAGGAAGGTCCAGGCGCCCCCGAAGCCGCCAATGAACACCGCGGCCAGGATGAGCACCGCCCCGAGGAGGAACAGCAGGTAGTTCGCGACGAACATTGCGGTGCTCAACCGCACGTACTTGCGCAGGAAGAACCACATGATGGCCGAAGACGCCAGCCCGACCGTTCCCACCATACCCGCTCCGTGCGCGGTCATGAGCTGATAGAAGACTTGAGGCGATATGTTGATCCAGCGGCCCTGAGCGGCACGCATCGCCAGGCCGAACAGCATCAGCAGCAGGAACACCGCGAGAGCGCTGATCGCGTAGAGATTGAGCACGGCACGCTCGCGCGAACTCAAAGCTTCGGTTTGAGGGTAGAGAGCGCTCATTGTCGATCCCCCTTGCGCGCAACAACATGCAACTCGTCCATCATGCCGTAGTGCGCGACTCCGCAGTATTCCAGGCACAGCACTCTGTAAGTTCCGGGCTGCGCGAAGGTGTATATCAGCCGATTGGTATATCCGGGCATCGCCTGGGTCTGCGTGAGCAGACGATCATGCGCATCGAAGATGGCGAACCCGTGGTTGACGTCCGCGCTGGTGACGTCGAATTCGATCGGAACTCCGGCCTGGATCGGAGCCGGGGTGATCTCCCAGGACCACTGGTGGGCGATGACCTGAACAGTCTGCGCCGGGTGCAGCGCCCCTTGCTGCTTCGGGATGGGAAAGGTCCTGAGCGTACCGTATGCAACGCCGATCCCCAACACGATGAGCGCCCAGAAGAGCGGGCGGCGCAACGCATAGGCCTTTTTCTGCACACCGGCTGGATCCGGCGCGATCTTGCCGGCCTGCGCGATCACATAGATGAACAAGAGGGCGACCAGGCCGATCCCAACCAACGAGATCACCCAGGCGTCGTTCTGCATTGTCATTGTCATAGGCTCCCCCATAACAGAACATGTGCCCTGAATACATTAAAAACCCGGATGCACAGATTGTCAACGCCCCTCCCCACTGGCCAGAGGACCCCCTGGTCGGCGCCGAGACGCTCGAGCACATCTTCGGCGCCAGCCGGTCGATGGTCGCGCCTGCCGAGGTAACGGAATCTGCCACCGGCTGCGCCGCAAGCTGCCCGGTATCCTGGAGGATGCGGATCGAGGCGATCGGGCCGCAGACCGCGACCGCCCTGGTCGCCACCGTGGGCGACCCGCACGTATTCAAGAATGGCTGAGGCTTTGCCGCCTGGCTCGGCATTACGCCCCGACAGCACTCGAGTGGCGGCAAGGGGCGCCTCGGGCAGATTACGCGTCAAGGCGATGGCTACTTGCGTACGCTGCTGGCGCATGGCACGGAATATCGATCCTGCGGAGCCCACGGCAGCCGCGGCCTCACGTAGGCGGGGCCACCGGAGCGAACCTGCAGTCGAGATCGAGGGGGCACTACCCACCTGGAATTGCGAGATCGTACAAGTTGATGGAAACAGGTCAGACCGAAGCAGGAAAAGCCTGATAGTCCGAACGGTGGCTCTGACACCGGGAATTTCATGAGGCTCCTGCGAGCGAATTGTCATCAGGGCCCTGCCTCGACGGAGGCAATCCCGCCAAGTCGCGGGGTATTTCTCCAGTCAGAGCCTGCCCGAACGACTGCCTGGCAGTCCGATGAATTTGCCCTCACCTCTGCAATGATCGAGGAAGCGTGCTTGCGCACCGAGGATCACAACCCCACGGACGAGCGGGCCGAGGGATGTGCGCGCTCTCGATTAGCGCCGCTCAGCGCCGCGCTCGTATTCCTGCTGTTGCACCCCATGGCAACCCAAGCTGACGAAACCGCCGTCGCTGCAGCGAGATCTCTCGTCCATGAGATCGCCCTCATCAGGATCCCGAAGGCGAACACCGCCATTGATACGCCGCCGGACCTCTGGCCACACACCTCGCCTGGCGGCTCTTTTCCGGCCAATCAATTCGGCTTGGTGGATATCGTGGGAAACATCTGGGAGTGGACCTCATCATGTTTCGATGGCGAGGACACTGCCCATCACGGCCTGCCGAGACACGCTCCCGGCCGATAGCGGATTCTGCTTCGTGCGCATCATAGACGATCGACAGGCATACCTCACTCTCATAGTTCTCCCGACGAGCCTCACAGGAACCCAAGCGCACTCCGGAGGTCGCCGACTCATCGGCCGAGGTACAATCTGCGCTCATCGCACTGACATGAGCACATGAAGCAGCGGCTGCTTTGACGCTGGAATGCCCTGCTCCCGCCACTTGATACGAACGAGGCCCGCGAATGCGCCCAAGGCACGAACAGAACCTCATGGTCTCCCCGCAGCGCACCGAACCGCGTCCCGACGACGCAGCTCCGAAGAGAGCTGCCGGCGTCACGCGTCGAGAGTTCTTAGCCGCCTCTACATTGGGCGCCGGGCTGACGGTTGGCTCCGCGCAGACGGCCACTACACAACCTGTCGGCGTGACGGCGGCTGGAGACCGCAGCCACGCCAGACCCGCCCTCTCGAATCTGGATCGAGACCTCATGGAGGTCGGCATCGCCCGGCTGCAGCACTATTACGCTCACCGTACGTACACCGTGAGCGAGGTTGTCGAGTGGCATCTCGACCGCATTCGACGCTACAACGGGATCTACCGTCCCATCGAAAACCTATTCGAGGACGACGCCAGAGCCGAAGCTGCGCGCGCCGATGCCATGGGTGACGCTGGCGCCCGCGGCCCGCTCTGGGGCGTTCCCATTGTCATCAAGGCCAACACCAGCATCGCCGGCAAGGTAACGACCGATGGTTGGAAAGGCTATGTCATGCCAGGCCACGAGCTGATCGCCCGGCGAGACGCAACCATAGTGGCCCGCCTGCGTGCAGCAGGTGCGATCCTCCTTGGACATACCAACATGCCGGACTTTGCGGATTCGGACACGACCCGCAGCACTTCGTTTGGCCGCACCGGAAACGCGTATGACGTCCGCTTCTCCCCTGGAGGATCCTCCGGCGGCACCGTCACGGCGGTCACGGGCAACCTTGCCATGCTCGGAACCGGAACGGACACCGGAAATTCGATCCGAATGCCTGCGGCTACCAGCGCGCTGATCGGCGTGTTTCCCACCCGGGGACTGGTGAGCATCGCCGGGATTGCTCCTCTCGATTGGCTACTCGACAACACCGGACCCATCACACGCAACGTGACCGACGCAGCTATCGCGCTCGGGGTGATGTCCGGCGAAGATCTCCTGGACACGGCGACGCAGGGATCCGCCGCGAAGGCGCAGCCCGGACCGTATACGCGATACTTGAAGACAGACGCCCTCAAAGGTAGGCGCTTCGGGGTGCCGGCGTTCATATTACAAGGGACCGGAATTCCATTTCATGGAATCCCCGCCGCGGTGTCGCAACTCACGGCCGCCAAGCAGATCGCCGATGCAGGCATCGCGCTCGATGCACGCACGCGTGCCGCCTTTTTGCGGGCCGTCGAACTCCTTCGGGCCCACGGGGCCACGGTTGTCATGGATGAATCGGTGCTTGGAGAGCGATTCGTGCAAGTGGCAGCGCGAGTAAGCACCTATGCCTACGTTCGCCAAGGGACCGATGCATTTCTCAAGGACTTCGGGCCTTCACAATACACATCGTCCGCCGACTACGAGCGCGTCATGGGAGTACCGCTCGGGGAAGCCATCATCGGAACGGAGCAATCCAACAGCCAGATAGGCGATGTCCTCATTCGACAGCGTCTGATCAACACTGACCCCGATGCGGATGCCAATTACTTCCGCCCGCGCAAACGCGCCCTCGCGATCTACCTGGAGACGATGGATCGGCTCCGCCTTGACGGCTACGTGTATCCGGCTATCCAGATGCCGCCGGTCGACGAGACCATGCCCCAGGATGGAGGCATCAGCGACGGCCCTCACTCACTCACCAGCTGGGTGAACATGTTGGGCGTGCCAGCCATTGCTGTCGTGGGTGGCTTCTACGAGAGCGGCCTGCCCTTCGGATTGGAGTTTTCCGGCCGGCCGTTCAGGGATGGTGACTTGCTCGGCCAAGCCTATGCCTGGGAACAGGCCACCCAATTCCGGCGCCCACCGGAACTGGTTGAACGGGGGTTGCTGCCAAACGCCTAAGGGCCCCGGATGCCATCCGGATATGGGACGGCCACCGCGAGGTGCACCGAGCCACTAGCCTGTTCTGTTTCCGGGTCACCCCGACCAGTCGCTATTTCGTGGATTGCGCACGGGTCCATCCGGGCATAATCTCTGGCCGGCTGTCATCCAAACCAAATCCCGATGGAGGAGGAGCAGCATGCCCCAAGAGGCTTCGGCCGCCAATCCTGTGAGGCGGACCTAGGGTTTAGGCCGCCGAGGCCGACTCGGCAATTGCGGTTTCTTCGAACAACCCGCGCCGCGCTCGCCCTCAGCTAAAAAGACCATCGAACATTCCGGGGAATAAGTCCATGAGAACAGATCAGAAACGCGCAGCCGTCACCGCCGCAACGGCATGGGCTGCATTGATTGCCGCAGCCAGTCTGGCCGCCTTCACTGCACCGCACGCGGCAGCCGATCAGGCGGACGATACCGGCGCATGCAATGGCTTGCCGAGTCACGCCGCCCTGAAGCGGGCCCTCACTGCCGCACGGCAGCAGATGAACGGCGGCTTCAATTTGGACATGTGGGCCACCGTAGTCAATCGCGACGGCCTGGTATGCGCGGTCGCCTTCACTGGCTCCGACCGCGGCGATCAATGGCCGGGAAGCCGAGTCATCTCTGCGCAAAAGGCCAACACGGCCAATGCATTCAGCCTCCCCGGGCTCGCTCTCTCCACCGCGAATCTCTACAGTGCGGTCCAGCCGGGGGGTTCGCTTTATGGACTGCAGCACAGCAACCCGGTAGATACGGAAGTAGCCTATCGCGGTCCTGCGGTCAATTTCGGCCAGGCGAACGATCCCATGGTGGGCCATCGCATAGGAGGGGTGAACGTATTTGGTGGCGGGCTGGCGCTCTATGATGCATCGCACAAGCTGGTCGGCGCGGTCGGCGTCAGTGGGGATTCATCGTGCGCAGACCACAACATAGCGTGGCGCACACGTAACTCCCTACGGCTCGATCACGTGCCAGGTGGCGTCAGCCCCGACACTTTCAGACCCGACAACATTGTCTACGACATAACGCCGGCTGCCGGAGAACAGGAAGGCGTGAGTGCCAGCGGATGGGGACACCCGGAATGCACCCCCCTCGCCAAGATGATTGCCGCGACCCTGCCCATGGTCGAGCCCTGAGCGGCCCACCCATTACCGCCTGCCGCGAATAACGAAGTGCATGCAGGGACTTTGTCGTCGCCCAGCTCTCGGGCGGACTGCGGGCGACGACGACTCGGCAAGGGCGCTGGTACCTCGCGCCAGCACTTCCGCTTGCATTACGTGAGGAGCGCAATGCAGCGGGCCCACCTCGTCCTGACTGTGCTGCTCATTGCTGGATGCGGCGGGGGCGGCAATGCTGGCGCGCCCGCGCCGCCCACCTATTCAATCGGCGGCACGACTGCAGGACTCGCCGGGCGGGGCCTGGTCCTGCTGAACAGTGACGGTGATCATGTATCGGTCCCTGCGTCCGGGTCCTTCACGTTTCCGGTCGCTCTGAGAAGCGGCGTCGCGTATAGGGTGACCGTCGCGGAACAACCTGCGGCACCGGCACAGACCTGTGCCGTGGTGAATGGCGCGGGCGTGGTGGGCACTGTAAACGTCACGGAAGTATCCGTCGTTTGCGCGACCGGCCCGTTCACTGCCCTCGTCAATCAGCCGCCCCAACCGGGCTATCTCGCCATGCTCCTCACCGACGGCCGCATTTTGATGCAGTCGATAAGCGATGCGAGTGTATTTTATGAGCTCTCACCCGACTCCGAAGGCAGCTATGTAAACGGGAGTTGGCGCAGAGTTTCGAGCCCACCGGTCGGGTATGCACCCTACGCGGCTGCAGAGGCTGTCCTGGCCGACGGTCGCGTGCTGTTCGTCGGTGGGGAGTACAACCAGAACGATTACAGTCTGCCGTTCGCACCCAGTGGGCTCACGAACATGTCGGCCGTGTATGATCCAGCTGCGGATCGGTGGCAGATGATCGCGCCGCCCCCTGGAGTCGCATATATCGGCGACTCGTCCTCGGCCGTACTGCCAGACGGAGATTTTCTTTTCGGGGACAAGCTTGGTCGGGATATGTGGCGCCTCGACCCGACGACCCTCACCTGGACGTCAGCGGCAGCTGCAGGGAAAGCAGATGATTTCGCCGAAGAGGGCTGGACGCTATTGCCCGACGGCGATTTGGTCACCGTCGATGTAGGCAACGCGCTCCATGCGGAGCACTATGATCCGACGGCAGCGGAATGGTACAGCGATGGCAGTACAACCGATCTATTGAGCTCGCCGCCAACCTCGCCACTGACTTACGGTCCGGCGCCGGCCCAGGTTGTGGGCGGCGTGACATACGGCCCAGGGCCCCCGGGCACCTATGACCCGCCCGGCGAAATCGGCCCTGCACTATTGCTGCCCAACGGAACAGTCTTCCTGACAGGCGCGGAGGTGAATGGGAGACCTGCTCACACGGCAATCTACACCCGGGGTGTGCTGCCGGCAGACCCGGGCACCTTCATGTCAGGCCCGGACTTGCAGCCTGGCGATGATTCGGGCGACGCCAGCGCCGCGCTGCTGCCATCCGGCAACGTGCTGATTGCCACCAATTCCGGGCGGTTTTACGAATTCGATGGGTCGGCGCTCTCGCCCACCGGAACCTTGCCCACCGATGGAGGTAACACGGAGTACTTCGTTCTTCCTCTGCCCAATGGACAGGCGCTGGTGACCGGCGGGGTGACCTGGGTCTACGACGGCGCGGGCAGCGCCAACCCAGCGTGGGCGCCCACGATTACTGCCGCACCTGCGACCGTGGAGCGCGGCTCGACGTACGTGATTTCAGGCACGCAGTTCAATGGTCTCTCGCAGGCGGCCGCTTTCGGTGACGAGCTCAGCGCCGCGACAAACTATCCCCTGGTGCGCATTACCAATCGGGTGTCGGGGCACGTGGTCTATGCACGGACCCATGGCCAAAGCACAATGGCCGTGGCTACCGGCAGCAGCGTCGTTTCCACTTCATTGGACGTGCCCACCGATGCGGACGCAGGCAAGAGCTCACTGGTAGTCGTGGCCAATGGTATCGCCTCGGTCGCCGTAACTGTTGTCGTGAACTAGGCGCGAGAGCGCCACCGCGAGCGCTTCGGCGTCTCAAGCTCATCAGGCATCGCGATCGCGTAGTCCTGCGCGGAAATGCGGCTCTCTCCGTCTGCTCCCACGAGCATCTGGCGCTGCCGGAGCGCTTCTCATTTTACGTTGAACGCGTAGATCTTTCCTGTCGTCCCGGCGGTACTCCTCTCGACGATATACAGCACGCCATTCTCCGACAGCGCAAGATAGCCGGAGGTCGGCACGCTCCAGGCACTCTGATGCGTCGTCGTATCGATCGCATACACGGTCGTGTTCACCGCACGCGCATCGAATGGGAGTTCCGAGCAAGATGGATGCTCGCTCTTACCAAGAGGCTTGCGGGCACTGCTTTACCGTTTACCGGTAAACGGTATACTAACCATAATCAAGAGCTTTCGGTGCAAGGAGACACGGAAGTTCTTTGAGGAAGGAAGGTCGAAGAGCTTCGGCTCGATCATGAAGATAGCGCCAATCTGCATAGCGCGGACAAACCTGGCGCTACTCAATACTCGGCTAAGAAAACTGCGCGCTACGGGCCTTGTAGTCCACGAAGAATGAGGTTATGAGTTGACGCCGGACGGACGGGAGCTTGCTGCGTTACTAACGCCCGTGACGGTATGAGCAGAGCCCCGGGGTCTCATTGGGATCGTGATCGCTCCTCGTGGGCTTGGTCCATTCGGCACCGTGATTTTCTCGGTGATTGTGTTACCACCCGATGAATGGGGCAGCTTATGACCGGGACCATATTCTTGGCGGGAGCCTCTGGCGTCGTTGGGCGTCGTCTGGTGCCAATCCTCGTTGCCGAGGGCTGGCGCGTGGTCGGAATGACACGTTCGGCGACAAAGACCGAACTGCTGAAGGAGCTCGGCGCATTCCCCGTGGTGGCCGACGTCTTCGACGCGATCCGTTTGCAGCGCGCTTTCACCGAGGCTCGACCCGATATCGTCATTCATGAGCTCACCGATTTGCCCCCTCGCCTCGATCCGAGTCGCATGGAAGAGGCGACGCTCCGGAATGCGCGCATCCGTGACGAGGGCACACGCAACCTGATGACAGCAGCGTTGGCGGGAGGTGCGCGACGCATCGTAGCCCAGAGCATTGCCTTCGCTTACGCGCACGGGCCTCTGCCCCACGTCGAGGAGGACAGACTCGCTACGGATGCGGACGGACGCGCCGGCACTTCAGCACGAGGTGTTGCCAGTCTCGAGCGGCAGATACTGGAAGCGCCGCTCGAAGGGTTAGTGCTGCGTTACGGGCGACTGTATGGCCCCGGTACGGGTTCGGATGCGGCCATTGGACAGGCCCCGCTACACGTTGACGCAGCGGCGAGAGCAGCAGCGCTTGCGGTCATCAGAGGCGAGCCGGGCGTGTACAACCTTGCCGAGGAAGATGGTGCGGTCTCGAGCGAAAAGGCCAAGCGTTTGCTCGGATGGTCCTCCGATTGGCGCCGCAACGACGGCTTATGATGAAATTCTCGATTAATCGGATGTGTGCGGCCGAATGATGTGGGATAACGCGGCGGGTTACGAGTCATACGTTGGACATTGGAGTCGCGCCGTCGCGCCCCGTGTGGGCTATGCCGGAGGATACGAATTCGCGCGGCGCTTCTGGGACGCCGCGATCAGCGCCGACCCTCGGGCAGCGCAATACGATCCTGGTCGCACGGCCACAATCTGTCAGGAACCGAACTTGCGGCAGGCGCTGGCCGCTGCCGGCTGCACTCAAATCGAGGCTGTCACATTCGAGGACGCCGGTGAGTTCCCGTCGCGCGAAGCCTATTGGCATGCGTTCGACGGGCGCCAGGGATCTACTTCCGTTTGCCTTTCACTGTTGAGCGATGAACAACGCCATCACCTCAAAACTTCGCTGCCTGCGACCCTGGGTCCTGACGGACCCATCAGTCTCAAAATACGAGCCCTCGCCGTCAAGGGCATCCGTGAATGACCTTGGAAAGGAGTCAGCCATGTCTCCCGTAGCTGATACCGACGTCTTGATCGTCGGCGCAGGCCCCGTAGGGCTTTTCCTCGCAAATGAGTGTGCGCGCCGGGGCATGCGCTGGCGCTTGATCGAAAAGCGTGCTTATCAGTCCGAGCACTCGAAGGCGCTGGCTATCTTTCCGCGAACGCTCGAGATCTTCGACATGGCGGGCATCGCGGGCCGCTTCCTCGAAGTAGCGAACCGGGTTACCACCGTCGCCGTCGAGTCCCACGCTCACCGCCTTTCGACAATGCAGTTTACGCCACGAGACACCCCCTACCCCTTCGTCGCCATGGTGCCGCAGGACGTGACGGAGCGGTTGCTCTGTGAGGCGCTACGCGCTCGCGGCGGACAGATTGATTATCAAACGTCGTTCCTCTCAATGGAACTGCAAGATGAGTGCGCGCTCGTCAAGATGGATCACGCAGGTTCCGCAGAAACGGTCCGGGCATCGTTCGTTGTCGGGTGCGACGGCGCACACAGCGCGGTGCGGCATGCCGTCAATATCGGGTTCGAGGGAGGCGAATACGCGGCAATTTATCTCCTCGCCGACGTCTCCACGAACGACGCCCTTTCCGCCACCGAAATGCAGCTCTGCCCGAGCGAGTCCGGTCCCGTTGCGATCTTTCCGATGGGCGCCACACGCCGGCGGATCGTCGGCACCATCGAAGAGACTGTCGGCGATGCGCCAACGCTCGAGCTCGTGCGGAGCGTTCTCGCCCAGCGTGGCCCGGCAAAACTCGAGGTACACGCCCTCAACTGGAGTAGCTATTTTCGGGTACATCATCGCCATGCAGCGGCCCTACGCATCGGGCGCGCCTTTCTCGCTGGCGATGCCGCTCACATCCACAGTCCCTTCGGCGGCCAGGGGATGAATACCGGGCTTCACGATGTTTGGAACTTGGTCTGGAAGCTCGACCTGACCCTGCGCGGGCATGCACATACACGGCTTCTCGACAGCTACAGCGCCGAACGCCTACCGGTTATCAAGAGCGTCATCGGGATGACCGATCTTCTGACCAGGGTCATGGGCACACCGAGCAAGCTGGCGCAGGCGTTACGAAACGCGGCGATCCCGATGGTCTCGCACATTGCGCCTTTTCAGCACGCATTCATCGAGCGTCTCTCGGAGCTCGGCATCAGCTACGGCGGCAGCCCCATCGTGGAAGGCGACGGAAGGCGGTATTTTGACGAAACGATGCGGGGCGGCAGTGGGATTCGCAGCCGCTTTCTCCTCTTCATCGGCAGGGATGCAGAGCCGAATACGCGAGATGCAGCAGCCGCGCTCTGCAGCGAACTGAGTGACGTCGCTGAGCTTCGCGAGGGCACCGATGAGGGTATCACGTTGGTGCGTCCCGATGGGTACGTGGCCCACGCGGTTCGCGCCGCCTACACCACGCGCGCGCTCGAGTCAGTGCGCTCCCTGATCGAGCTCCAGACCAAATCGGCTACAATCCCGACATGAGCCACGCAAATGCTGATGTCAGAATCACTCTCGATGGGCACACCGCCCCCTTAAATCTCGATCGATGGATCACCGAGAATGCTCGTGAGCTTGAGCCGCCGACCGGTCCAGCGACGCAATCGTCCGGCAATTACGCCCAGATAAGCGCTGTAGGCGCTGCGTCGGGGCGGCCGGGCTGTCTCAAAGGGTGCCATGGGAGGAAAACATGATCACCGTCTTCGGCGAAGGCAGGGGCTTCCGGGTCGTCTGGCTGCTGGAGGAGATGGGGATGCCGTACCGGCTGAGGCCGGTAGACCTGCTGGCCGGCGTCGAAAAGGATATTGAGTTTCTGGCCATCAACCCCGCCGGCTTCATCCCCGCAATCCAGGACGGCAGCGTTACGATGGTCGAATCGATTGCGATCATGGAGTACCTGATGGCCCGTTACGGACCGACGCCGCTCGCGCCGGACTCGCACGATCCGGCGTTCCCCGCATACCAACAGTTCCTGCACTTGGGTGAAGCCGGCCTCGCGGCCTCCATGTACTTCGTCGTCGGCGCCCGCAATCTCGCGCCGCAAGAGCAGCGGCAGAACTGGAGTGCCGGCCAGGCGAAGGAGGTCTTCGACAGCCGGCTGGGGCTGGTGACGCGACAGCTCGCTCGCTCGCCATATCTCGCCGGCGAGACCTTCACGGCGGCCGATATCTCGGTGACTTATGCCTTGGAGTTGGCCCAAAGAGCCGGCGGCGTCACCCTCGGCGAGGCGGAGCGCGCCTACGTGACTCGAACCAGCGGGCGCGAAGCCTACAAGCGGGCCATGGAAACATGTAAGTCCACGAACGCATGGGCTGCCAGGGCGACCATGCAACAGCACACGGGATAGCGGACGTATATCCCAACCGTAAGCGCGCGTACCCGATTCTCGTTCAAAAGCGGTTCGGCGTCGCTTCGCTAAAATACCATACACCCTTCCGCCGCAGTTGGATCCCCGCCGACCGCCACTTATCCGGTATTAGCTGCACAGACGGTACACACGGCACAGACGACTCGAGGCGGTTACTGCTTCACGATCTTCGACATCAGCGGTATGAAGAAAGTATAGCCCAGTGTGACCAACAGCCACGCGAGGCAGAGTGCCTCGTGCACACGCTTCCTGCTCGAGAGGATACCCACTACGCTCATCGCGAGAAGAGCTGAAATCAGGAACGGGTACTCTTTTGGCATAGGGCGCAAATGCTCAGCCGCTTTCACAAGAGTTTCTGGGATGTCCGTCAGAATCACGGCCAATTGGAGGCCAAAGAACCAGTGTCGGTTGGAGAAGAAGTACCAATGGGCGCTCAGTTCCTCGAGGTCTCGCCACCAAAACATGCCCCACCAGATGGCCAGCACGAAGATGATCACGTTAAAGTCCAACGATGTGAACCCAATATGGCGTGATGTCGTGCCTACTGTGAATTAGTTTGGCCAGTCCCCGGAGCGGATGGATGAGCGCAAGCCCTAGGATCACCGATATGAGGACGGCAAAATAGTCAAACACAGTTGTGGCCCCCACTAGCGAAAATCATGCGTGAGCGTGAGCTTACCCGAATCCAAGCGCCTTCCAATACCGGATGAGGGGGAATGCCATCCGGTCACCTATGCCCGTGTCGAGCAGTGAGCCGTGTGTGGCGCGCCTTAAGAGCTTAATGACGCAACATACGCGGCAAGCGAAATCATGTCGTCCATGGAAAGCTTCTCAACGGCAGGTTTCATCAGCGCGCTCCAGGCACCCGCTCGTGCGCCAGCTCGAAAGTCGTAGAGTTGCCGGATGACGTAGCTCGGAGAGCGCCCAGCGATGCCGGGAATCGGACCGAGACCCTTCAAGTCTGGGCCGTGGCAGATGCTGCAGGTGACCGTCCTGTTGCCGCCCGAAGCTGCGAGCTCCCGCCCCCGTTGAATGCTCCCCGACGGAACATAGGCGATCAATCGCGAACGTCCGTCGCGCCTCTCGAACTGCTCAAGGTTCTCGGGAACCTCAATGATGCGCCCACCAAGCGGCTCGGTCCCGGGAGTTGACGCCACGGCCAGATGCCAATCTACAACCCGAACCTTGGGTGCGTTCACGGCCTCAACAACTCTGACCGCCGATCGTGGCTTTAGGCTCGAGAAATAAGCGGCGGCAGCCTCGATTTCCTCACTGGTGATCGCGTTGGCGATCGCCACCATCCAATCGGGGTTCCTCCCGGGTACCGAGGTCTTCCGGGCGCCGCTCTTAAAGTCCGCGAGCTGCTGCACAATGTACGCAGCGGGAAGACCCGCCAGCCTCGCGTTTTCCGGGCCGCCAGAGCCGTCCGCCCGGTGGCAAGAACCGCAGGCGAGCACGGCCGGCTTTCTCCCCCGCGCTACGATTTCAGGCATCGCCGGGTGATCGCCCGGGTGCCAATCGGGGCAAAAGTTCAAATCGCGGATCTGGGTGAGCGTGAAGCGCGCGGCGCTATCCGGAACCTGGAGGGGGCGGCCGTCATCGGCAGGCTCCGTCAGACCCGGAGAGTTGACCGGATAGGCCCACGACGGGGGCCCATCGCCGAGCGGCGGACTTCCGGCAGCCAGTCTCGATGAAAGGACAAGGCTAAGAACCAGGATGATTTTGCGCATTCTTCTCATAGCGCGGAAAGATCGGACCGAACCTGGCGTCGCGCCCATGATCTCATCCGGATGGAATGATTTCCAGGCTGGATCGCCCCAAGGCACTGCGAAGAGCGCGGTCGGGGATGCCCGTCCAGTGGCCGCGCCCATGTCCGCTAATCAGGTCTTGGGGAACGGGTATGTCGCTGCCGAGTCGACTCCGGCGGGACCC
>JANWJS010000018.1 GCA_025451845.1 Steroidobacteraceae bacterium | reverse complement strand
TACCGCAGGATGCACGCGTCGTTGCGACGGATGTGCATCTCCCTCTCGGAGAAGGTTGTGCGGCGCCTGATGAAGCAGGAGAACTCAATCGCGGCCACTCCAAAGCGGCGCCGGTACGGCTCGTATCCTGCTCTCACTCGCCTGAGGGACGATAGCGCCACCGCAAAGGGCGCTGCTGTAGAGCTCGCAAATTCCGAGGGGATTCAGAGACTGAATCGCCCCGGGGTTTCCCGGAGGTGCGGCTGTTTCAGGAGCACGTGCACGAGTACCCCACCCGCGGCCGTGGCGCTTGCATAATGTAATCTTCCTATTACACTAATCACGTTTTGTGTAATATGAAGATTACATTTATGCCCACCCCTCATAGGCCTTCCATTGGCGTTCGAAGAGCTTTGCGCAAGCTTGGGCACGATCTCCGGGATGCAAGACGGCGGCGCAGTCTCCCGGCTGCCGTTGTGGCTGAACGAGCCTTTACTAGCCGGCCCACTCTTCAGCGCGTCGAACAGGGAGATCCAGCAGTAGGCATTGGCATCTATGCCGCCGTGCTTCAAGCGCTGGGATTTCTTGATGAGCTGAGCCAGGTCGCCGACGCAAGTCGCGACGCAGCAGGCGTTGCGCTGGCCAACGAGAAGTTGCCGCAGCGGATCCGCTTGCGGCGCACATCCGAGAGCGATCGTGGCTGACATTGAAATCCACATCGATTTCGCGCCGGGACTGAAGCGCGTGGGGGCGCTGCGCCGCCACGCGCGACGTGGCGGAGAAGTAATCAGCTTCGAGTACCACGCCGACTGGCTTGCGGACCCAGCAAGATTTTCGCTGGAGCCTGCCCTTGCACTCGGCCGAGGCGCGTTCGCCCCGGCCGGCCAGCAGCTAATTTTTGGATCCATCGGCGACTCCGCGCCGGATACGTGGGGCCGCCGCCTCATGCAACGCGCCGAGCGCCGGCGCGCCGAGCGCGACAGTCGCGCGCCGCGCACTCTTCAAGAACTGGATTATCTTCTCGGGGTGTCCGACGTCTCCCGTCTCGGTGCGCTACGATTTCGTAACGCCGCGGAGGAGACCTTCCAGTCTCCGGCCGCAGGTGGTGTACCGAAACTCGTTGACCTCGGCCGCCTGCTCGGCGTTACCGAGCGGATCATTCGCGAGGAGGAGACAGACGAGGACTTGCAGATGATCTTCGCGCCAGGCTCATCGCTCGGGGGAGCACGGCCGAAAGCGTCAGTCGTTGATCAGCACGGCCGACTTTCTATAGCCAAGTTTCCAAAGGAAAACGACGAATACAGCATCGAGCTGTGGGAGTTCGTTGCACTCACTCTCGCAAAGCAAGCTGGAGTTCGAACTCCAGTTAATGAGTTACTTAGCGTTGCCGGAAGGCCTGTGTTGCTCTCGCGCCGCTTCGACCGTACCGATGCCACCCGCATCCCGTTTCTATCTGCACTTTCAATGCTGACCCTCAAGGATGGAGAGCGCGCCAGCTACCCAGAGCTAGTGGACGTGCTAACTGAGCACGGCGCTCAAGCGCGAGAGGACGCGCAAGAATTGTACAGGCGAATGGTCTTGAACGTGCTGATCTCAAATGACGATGATCACTTGCGCAACCACGGCTTTCTATGGACAGGACCACAAGGCTGGGTACTCTCGCCGGTATACGACCTAAACCCCACACCCGTGGACGTGCGTCCACGCATTCTGAGCACGAACATCACTCTGGACGAAGCCACGTGTGATCTGGACCTTGTACTCTCGAGTGCGGAGTACTTTTCACTGGCGCTCAGGGATGCGAGACAGGTAGTGAGCGAGGTTGCCAAGACGACCGCCAAGTGGCGAGAAGTGGCCGCTGAAGCGGGCGCCTCCCATGCCGAAATTCAACGCATGGCAAGCGCCTTTGAGCACGAGGACCTGCGCCGCGCCCTCGCTTTTTGAAAGGCATCCAGCAACCGAGTAGGTCCATTCAACACGTGAAAGACCTCAGAGTATTCTTCCCAACGCCTTCGCTACCCGGTCATCTTCTCGAGCCCTAGCTGCTCTTTGAACGTTTACATGACGAATGAGCTCGCTCGCAATTCGTGCACGGTCCGTGAGCACCGGTGGCACGGCGATTCGCGGCTGCTGATCATCAGTGGCTTGAACGGCTACCTGAAGGATGGCAAGACAATGCCCGAGTCGTTTGAGGAGCAGGCAGATATTATCTGGGCGCATATTGGAACGCTGCTACGGTCGGCAGGTATGGTCATGACCTCTGGATTTCCCGCATCGCTCTCTCGACGAAGCGATTGTCGTAGGTCGCCTCCGGTCGGATCTTCCCGCTCTGTGCGGCGGTGCGCCGATATCGACCTTCAGGGCTGTCATCGAACGGAGTCCGTAGAATCACGTCGGCGACGAGCCTGGCGGCTGCGGGTGGAATCGAATAGTCGCCGTGCGTCAGCCCGGGTTGCACTTTGGCGATCTCGTCGGTCTTGGTCTTCTTGTAGTCTGCCCAGACATCGTTGCTCACGTCCGGCGAGAAAAAGCCGGAGGCCATACGGGCGATCAGCTCCTCGGCGGTATGAGAGTTGATGAAGCGCATGGTACGAACGAAGACATTGACCAGGCGTTGCACGCGGTCCGGGTGCGCGTCGATGTACCGCGGCGCGATGTACAGGCTGCGGGCGGGCCAGACATCGCCGAGTGCTTCACGAGTACCGGCAGCATCCGTCAATCGATAGAGCGGGGTGACGAGTTTCGTGGCGAGCAGTCGCGAGGTCAGCGGCTCCATGCTGGATATGATGTCGACCTTGCCTGCTTTCAGTGCCGCGACCAACTCATCGGGCTTTTCGAGCCATTCTGCTGGCGCGGCTGTGTAGCTGTCCGGGGGCAGCCCCGCACGGGACAGGACGAAATCGGTCAGATAGTGCCGAGTCGAGAATCCCGCGGAATCGGCAATGGTCCGACCCCTGAAATCGGTCGCGCTGTGGATTTGGTCCCGGACGCGGTTGGCGACCAGGATGGTCATGTGCGGGCTGTTTTCGATCAGGAACACGGCGCGTGCCGGCTCATCGTTGCCGATGCCGAAAATCACCCGGTGGAACCAGCAGATCTCCGCGTCGATCGTTCCGTCATTCAGCAGCTTGGTGGAGTAGAAGTCGTCGTCGATGTAGTTCATGACATCGATGGTTTCCACCTCGATCCCGGCCTCCCGGAAATATCCGAGGCCGCGCGCGAGCTCGGGAACGAGATGCCCTATGCCAGGCATCGGCGCCAACCGAATCTTGAATCCCTCCGGGGTAGCGGCCCGCGACGGACCGGAGAGGGCGAGAGGCGCCAAGGCCAGCGGCAGGGCAAACAGATGGCGGCGAGTGCTCATTGAGCGCCTTTCGCGGACGATGCCGCGTGGTGGTGGGAGCGATGCACTCATCAGAACAGTGCGCCGATTGAAAACGCCTGCGGATTGCGTGTCCATAATCCCTTGGAGTTAGAGATGCTCTGGCTCGTCCCGAATGGTTTTACTACCCTACCGGCCCGGCGCCCGGGGCCGCCGGTGGCAAACGTTTGGGCCGCAAATGGCGTCCAATGGATCCGGAGCCCTACGACCTGCGTCCAGACGCGTGGCGCCCAGCGATGCGAGCGCGGCGTTTCACGAGCACTATCCGCGGAGTCACTTCCGATGTCGGCCTCCGCAGATGGACCACTGGTTCAGGTTTCCCACCGACTGAGCTGCCGTATCTTGGAACCGCGGGAAGGTGCCGGCCGAGGGCGTATAATTTATGACTTTATCGCCCCAGGAGATTCCTGAATGACCGATGACGTGCAAGCAGAGCTGGCGAGACTTCGCGCCGAGAATGAGCGCCTGAAGCAGGCAGGGCGCGGCAAGCTCGCGATGAAGGTCAGCGAAAAGGGCGCGCTGTCCGTTTATGGCATGGGGCGATTCCCGGTCACCCTCTACAAAGAGCAATGGCTGCGGCTGCTCTCGATGGCCGAGGAGATCAAGGCCTTCATCGAGGCGAACCAGGACAGCCTGAAGGCAAAGGACGCCAAGGAATAGGGGAGGACATCGTCCCGAACGCGCAAGTGGAGACGATCTGTGGAAGCATCCTGCCGCGTAACGGCAGCGGTATGTGAGGCCGGCGTCATGCATGGGTTCTGCAAACCCTCCGACGCCCAGAGAACGCACCATCTGCACATGGTTCCCTACGGCAACAGTCTCTGGCGCGCTCGGCTCGGCTTTCGCGATGCATTGCGGGCAGACTCCCGGCTGGCGGCCGACTACGCCCAACTGAAATTTCGCCTGGCGGACCAATATCGCTATGATCGCGAGGCCTATACGGACGCGAAAACCGAATTCGTGCAGCGAATTCTCGAGGGGCTACCATGAGCCAGAAAACGTGGAGCGCTGTCGATGACTACCTGAACGACAGCATCGTGCGGCCGGACGACGCTCTGTCCGCGGCTCTCGAGACGAGCCGTGCGGCGGGGCTGCCCGAGATTGCGGTCACCGCCGCGCAGGGCAAGCTCCTCAACCTGCAGGCCCGCTCGATGGGGGCGCGGCGAATCCTCGAGATCGGCACACTCGGCGGTTACAGCGCCATCTGGCTGGCGCGGGCGCTGCCGGCGGGCGGCCGGCTCATCAGCCTGGAATATCGCGCCCAGCACGCAGAGGTCGCGCGCAGCAATCTCGCTCGCGCCGGATTGGCCGATGTGGCGGAGGTCCGGGTGGGGCGCGGGCTCGATCTGCTGCAATCCCTCTCCGGGCCGTTCGATTTCTTCTTCATCGACGCCGAGAAGGAAGGCTATCCCGACTATTTTCGCGGCTGTCTCAAGCTGTCGCGGCCCGGAAGTGTCATGGTGTTCGACAACGTCGTGCGCGACGGCACCGTGATCGACTCCGCGAGTCCCGATTCAGCGGTGCAGGGTGCCCGTCAGCTTCATGAGGCCATTGCGTCGGAGCCGGGCGTGTCGGCAACCTCCATCCAGACGGTTGGCGCGAAAGGCTACGACGGCTTTTGCATGGTTCTCGTGAACCCCTGAGCGGCTATCCGGCCCGGTGCGTCCGCTACCAGATGAGGCAGCGATGCGCGTTGACCATCGGGCTGCCGGCCGGAATGTGAAACGCGCTCTGGAACTGCGGCAGGTTCACCAGACTGCCGTTCACACGGTCCTCGGGCGGCGCGTGCGGGTCGATCGTCACGCGGCGACGCAATTCGGCGGGGCGGGTGTTGTAGGCCCAGACATGCGCCGCGCCCAGGAAGAACTGCTGGTCGGGCGTGAACCCATCGAGGGTCTTGGCGCTTTTGTAGGCACTCGAGGCATGGAACGCGCGCCAGGCCAGCATCAGGCCGCCGAGGTCGGCGGTCTCCTCGCCGGTGACGAGCTTCCCTTGGACGTGCAGGGTGCCGTCCACCGTGTAGCCTGAGAACTGATTCGAGATGCACGAAGTCGCGGCGTAGAAGCGCTTCGCATCCTCGGGCGTCCACCAGTTCTTGAGATTGCCGCGACCGTCGAACTGCGCGCCCTGGTCATCGAAGCCATGGGTCATCTCATGGCCCATGACCCAGCCGACCGCTCCGTAGTTGACTGCCGCCGGAGCCTGCGGATCGAAGAAGGGGGGCCGCAGTATCCCGGCCGGGAAATTGATGTTGTTCATCGGCGCGTAGTAGTAGGCATTGACCTCTTGCGGTGTCATGAACCACTCGGTGAGGTCGACGGGTTTGCCGATCTTATTCAATTCCCGCCTCTGCTCGAACTCGTTCGCGCGCATCACATTGAGCACGTACGGTCCGCGATCGATGCGCAGCGTCGCATAGTCGCGCCACTTGTCGGGGTAGCCGATGCGCTCGCCCATCATGTCGAGCTTGGCGACCGCCGCCTTGCGGGTCGCGGGGGTCATCCAGGGGAGCGTCGTGAGATCGCTCTTCAGCGCCGCGCGAATGTTGTGCAGGATGTCGAGCACCGCGGCCTTGGAGGAGGGCGGAAACTCTTTCTCCACATAGAGCCTGCCGACGGCGAAGCCGAGCGCATCGTTCTCGGCATGGACGACTCGCTGCCAGCGCGGCAGCAGTTTCTGCGCGCCGGTGAGCGCGGAGTCCATGCGGAAGTCTTCTTCGACGAACGGCTGCGAGAGGTAGGGCGCGAACGCATCGATCAGCCGCCAGCGCAGATACACCTTCCATTGGCCGAGCGGCACGGTGCGCAAGTTCTTGCCGAGAGCGCCGAAGAATTTCGGCATGGCGAGATTGATGCTCGTGATCTGCGGATACCCGATCTCACGGAAGTAGGCGTTCCACGGGAAGTTGGGCGTGCTGCGATCGAGCTGCGCCAGGTTCATGACATGATAGATGGCGCGCGGGTTGCGCTGCTGCACGAGTGGCATCGAGGCCTTCGCGAAGCCGGTCTCGATCGCCATGACCGTGGCGGCCTCGCGCGCCGCCAGCACCTTGCCATCGCCCAGGAGCTGGAAGGTCCGCGCGACATGCGCGACATAGGCGGCGCGGATCTGCTTGAACTTCGGATCCTGCTTGAGGTAGTAGTCCCGGTCCGGCAGCCCGAGGCCGCCTTGAGCGGCGATGCCGATCACCTTGGTGGAGTCCTTGTAATCCTGCATCTCCCCGATGCCGAACATGGCATCGACGCCGATCATCTGCAGATGAACCAACTCGCGCTGCAGGTCAGCAAGGTCCCTGATGGCGGCAATGCCATCGAACTCGGGCGAGAGCGGACCCATGCCGACCCGTCCGATGAGCTTCTCGTCCATGCCGCTCGCGTAGAAGTCACCCACCTTCTGCTCGGCGCTGCCGGGTGCCCCATGCGCCCTGGCGGCGTCCTGTATCAGCTGGCGGGTGGCTTTCTCGTTGCTCAACTGGAGGATGTTGAACGTGCCCCAGGAGGAGTAGGCGGCGGGTATCGGATGGCTCTTCTCCCAGCCGCCGTTCGCGTACTGGTAGAAGTTCTGCGCGGGGCTCACGTGGGTGTCGAGCCAGTCCGGGTGGACCGCATCGCCGTCCGTTGCCGCACCGGCGCCAAGCGCCGCCCCGGAGAGGCCGAGAAGGATTCCGAGAATCGCCAAGCGATGAAGTCGCATACATTCCCTAGCCCATTGGAGCTTCGCTGCCGCGCGGGTGGCGGCGCGATGCTATCACAAGGTCAGGGACCGAGGAGGCGGGAAGCCCGTGTCAGCGCGGCCCTCAGACCGGTGGCGGAGGTCGCGGAATCGGCCGCCAGCCGCTCGGCAAGCTCAGCGGCCGGTTGCGGCGCACAGCAGTAGTATCCCTGCCACTGATCGCAATCGAGGGCGCGGATGCACTCGAGCTGCTCGGCCGTTTCGACGCCTTCGGCGACCACTTGCAGGCCGACGCTGTGAGCGAGCGAGACGATGGCGCGAATGATCGACTCGTCGGTGGGGCTCGTGGGCAGATCGCGCACGAAGCTGCGATCGATCTTGAGCTTGTCGATCGGCAGCCGCCGCAGATAGCTCAGGCTGGAGTAACCGGTGCCGAAATCGTCGATCGCGATGCTGACGCCCATGGAGCGCAGCAGCTTCAGGGCGGAGGCCGACTTCTCGGGGTCGATCATGAGCGCGCTCTCGGTCAGCTCGATCTCGAGGCTGCGCGGGTCGAGCGCCGCCGCGTCCACCGCCGAGACGATCGTCTCGAGTATGTCCGGGCAGCGAAACTGCATCGCCGACAGGTTGACGGCGACTTTGAAGTTGAGGCCTGCATCCGTGAGCCAGGCGCGCGCCTGGCGGCACGCTTCCCCCAGTACCCAGGCATCGAGCGGTACGATGAGTCCCGTCTGCTCCGCGAGCGGTATGAAGGAGCTCGGCGCGATGAGGCCCTTCTGGGGGTGACGCCAACGCAGCAGTGCCTCGACCGAGAGAATTTTGCCGGTGCGGGTCGAGATCTGCGGTTGGTAGTGGATCTCGAACTCCCGCGCCGCGAGCGCGCGCCGCAGGTCGTTCTCGAGCGCGAGGCGCTCCCGCATGGAATCCGACATGCTCGGGTCGAAGAAGAGAACACGCCCGCCGCCATGGCGCTTGGACGTGACCAGCGCCGCTTCCGCGTGCGCGAGCAGGTCATCGCCGCGCCGTGCATCGTCCGGACACACGCTCACCCCGATGCTCGAGCGAACCCGGACCTCCTCGCCGTGGATGAGAAATGGCTGCTCGAGCGAGGCCAGCATCGCGCTCGTGATCGCGTGCGCGTCCATCCGCGCGCTCACACCGTCGACGAGCAAGCCGAAGGAGTCGCCCCCGACGCGGGCGAGCGTGTGCGGCGCCGGCACCGAGGCCTCGAGGCGATGGGCGATCTCGATCAGCACGCCGTCGCCGACGCCGTGGCCGAGAGAGTGGTTGATGGAGCTGAATCGATCGAGGTCGATCGCGGCCACCGCGATGGTGCGCCCCGGGCGATGCCGCTCGGCGAGCGATTTGGCGAGCCGCTCCTTGAGCAGGTTCCAGTTGGGCAGTCCGGTCAGCGGGTCGTGCGTGGCGATGTGTTGCAGGCGGGCATGGGCTTCCGCCAGGTCGTGTCGGCTGCGACTCGCGTACTCTTCGAGCCTGCGTTGGAAGGTCGCGATCAACTGCCTGACGATGAGGGCGGCAGCGGCCAGCGCGGCGAGCGCCGCGGCCAGAAGACGGGTGCCGAGGAGACCCTCGCCAAACTCGTGCTCGCTCGCGAGGCGCGGCCCGAAGGGTACGCCCGCGCCGAGCCCGAGAATGGCAATCGCGAGTGCGAGGGAGAGAGCCACCCGCGCGGCATTCCCACTGTGCGCGCCCGGGCGGCGCCGGCCGAGTGTCAGCCACAGCGCCAGCGCGAAGCCGCCGAATGCGAGCAGCAGGAACCCGGCCGCCGCCGCGCGCGCGGCCGCAGAATCCAGCAAGCCCCCGCCGGCCTGCAGGCTCAACCATTGCGTCTCGCCGATCGCGATAGCGAAACTGAAGGCGCTGCCGGCGATGGCCGGGACGTCAGGCTCGCGCGTGGCGACGAAGACGAGGCCGCAGAGTTGGCCCGCGGCGGCGAGCGCGAGCGGCAAGAGCCAGCCGGACGCTGCGAGCGGCGGCCAGCCGCGGGGGCTGAGCGCCAACGCCTCGAGCACGCAGGCCGACCAGAGCCCGAGGCCGAGCGCCGCGCTGTTGCCGGCAATCAGGCGCAGCGTCCAGCGCGGGCGCACGTTGGCGACCCAACTGGCGGCGGACAGGCAGCCATAAGCGGTGAGCGCCGCGATGCCCGCTGCAAGGGCCGCGATAATGGGATCGACGGTGCGTGTCACGGACGGGGATAGTCAGGTTCGGACGCAGGAGTGCTATCGCTACCATAGCGATGTGCCCGCTCGCAGCACATCGGGGATTCCAGTAGCGGCGGCGGGAAGAACCTGTACGCGGGGGCGTGCGGCGGCGGTCCGGAGCGGCTTCAGGGCTCGATGATACGGTTGCGAATGGCGTAGCGCACGAGCTCGGCGAGCGAGCCGAAGCCGCCCTTGCGCATGATGTTGCTGCGGTGAGTCTCGGCCGTCTTGACGCTGATGCCGAGCGCCGTCGCGACCTGCTTGGTACTCTTGCCCTCGGCAAGGAGCTGCACGATCTCGAGCTCGCGGGCTGAGAGCGGCGTCGCGCCGGCGGCTTCAGCGCCAGACGGATTGCGCAGGAAGCCGTCGATGACCATCCGGCCGACTTTGCGCGTGAAGTAGGTCCTGCCCTCGAGCAGCGCTTCGAGCGCCGCGACGAGCGTGCTGCCGGCATCGGACTTGAGGACATAGCCCTGCGCTCCGGCCGCGAGGACCTCGCGCACGAGCTCCTCGGACTCGTGCATCGTCAGGATCAGGATCCGCGCCTGCGGCAGCGCCGCGAGGATCCGGCGCGCGGCGGCGAGGCCGTTGAGCTCGGGCATGGTGAGGTCCAGGACGACCACATCGGGCTTGAGGCGCAGGGCCAGATCCACCGCATCTCGTCCGTTGGTCGCTTCGGCGATCACCTCCCAGCCGGGGCAATGCGAGACCTGCGCGGCGATACCCCGGCGCACGATTTCGTGGTCATCGGCAATGAGGATGCGCGCAGCCTTCATGAGGCGGCCGCCGTTGGAACAGGCTGCGCTACTGCGCCCGCGCGTGCGAGCGGGACGCATGCGCGAACCAGCGTGCCGTTGGCCGTCGATTCGACTGCAAAAATGCCTCCGAGCTGACGCACGCGCTCACGCATGCCGGCAATGCCAACTCCGGCAGGCCACCCGGGGGACTGCGCCTCCGCCGGTTGCACTGCGGCGATGCCCTGGCCGGCATCCTCGATCTCGAGCACGAGGCTCGCCGGCTCCGCCCGCAGCCTGATGGCGATCCAGGGGCTCGAGGAGTGGCGCTGCGCGTTGGTGAGCGCCTCCTGCGCGACCCTGAAGAGAACGAGCTCCTCCGCAGGCGCGACGCCTTCGAGCTGCTCGGGCAGATCCAGCCGCACCTCCAGGTTGCCGCGCGCCCGCACGCCATCGGCCAACCAACGCAACGCGCTCGAGAGCCCGAGCTCATCGAGGAGCGGCGGATGCAGGAGGTAGGAGGTGGTGCGAATCTCTGCCGAGCACTGGCGCGCGAGGCGCACGCACTCCTCGAGCTGCTCGCGCCCCGCGGCGGAGAGCTTCGGCGCTTCGCGCCCGAGCTCGGCCAGATCGATTTGCAGTGCGGCCAGTGTCTGGCCGGTGGAGTCGTGCAGGTCGCGGCCGATACGCCGCCGCTCCTCGTCCTGCAGCCGCAGCAGCTGCGCCGTGACCCGCCGCAAGTCTTCCTCGGCGGATTTGCGCGCGGTGACATCGTGTACGAGGGCGAGCGCGAGGGTGGTGCCGTCCGTGCTGAGGCTCGACAGGTCGACTTCCGCCGGGAAGGTCTCCCCGGTATCCACCCGCTTGTGCACCCACTCGAACGTGCTGCCGCCCTCCCGCGCCGCCGCGAGGATGCGCTCGCGCGCGAGCTCCCGCGAGGTTCGCCCGTCCGGCTGCAGGTCGGGGGAGAGCTCCCAGGGTGTCAATCCGACGGCCGCGCGCTCGCTCTCGAGTCCGAACATGACGGCAGCGGTGCGATTCGCGTCGATGAACCGATCGCCTTCGAGGAGGAACACGCCAAAGCGTGCGCTGTCGACCAGCGTGGTGTAGTGCCGCTCGCGGGTCCGCCAGGCGTTTATGTAGTGGCCGAGAAAGGCCGTCAGGATGAGCACCAGGGCGCCGAAGCCGGCGGTGGCTGCAACCAGCTGCCGGCGCCGGACCCGCCAGCCGCCCAGCACCGCGTTGCGAGTCTGGCCAGCCGCCACGAAAACGGGGTATCCGCTCACCGGGAAGTAGGCGAAGATCATCGGTACTCGCGTGATCGCGCCGACACCCTGCACGATGCCGCCGCGCGCATTGGCGATGCCGCGGCGGAAGAGCTCGCTTTGCGCGATGTTGCGGCCGGTATAGCGATCCAATATGCGCTCGCCGACGTTTGCGAGGATGGTGCCATCGAGCGCGATCAAACCCAACTCACTCACCCGGTCGCCAAAGCGCTGATTGATCTGCTGCAGTCCCGCGAAACTGAGCAACGCGCCGGCCCAGCCGATCGAAGTCGCGCCGGTATGCACCTGCCGTGCAATCGGGACCACCCAGCGGGCGGAATCCTCCGGGTCGCGCAGGGGAGCGCCGAGCCACGCATCCCCTGCCGTGCCCGGTGCCGGCAGGTACGGGGAGACGTTGGGGCCCTCGAGGACGCGAGTGCGGCTGGCGAGCACGTGATGTCCGGCATCTTCGAGGAATAGAAAGCGGACATCGGTCCCGCCGGCGAGATTGCGCTGCAGCAGCAACCCCACCGCGTGGGGGGCAAGACCGTCGAGCCCCCCTGCGGCACGGACGTCGCTCGCGGCAGCGCGCGCGGATCCGATACCATGATCGAGCATGGTCTGGGTGGCGCTGGTCAATGCCGCCGTCACGCCACGCAGGCTGTCGTTCTCGTCCTGCATCACCTGCAGGTAATCGGCATGGATTCTGAGTGCGGTGAAGGCTCCGCCAGCAGCGACTGCCAGCATGGCATAGGCGAGCAGCACCCAGCTGAGCGCCGTCGGAATCCCGAAGGGGGCAAACGGACCCCGTGCCTGCGCCCGCGGCAGGGACCGGAAGGAACTTCGGAGCAGCATAAGCGCTCCCGCCCTCGACTGATGCGAGGCTCGTGCCGGTATTGTGCGCCAACTTCCCTCACCGCTCCAGCGGCACGGGGGAGGGGGAAAGTGCCTGCGCCGTCACATCGCCGGCCGGGGAAGTGCTACCCCGCGCACAGTTCGCGCGGCTGCCGATGCGGCCTCGCCGGGCGCTCTGGGAGACTGGCAAGGCAAGACGCGCGCGGGGCGCCGACTCGGGGTGAGGTATGGCTCTTTTGATCTTCTTCCTCTTGATCGCAGTCGTCGTGATCGGCTACACCGTCACGATCTACAACGGCCTCGTGCGCACTCGCAACGAGCTCAAGCTCGCTTGGTCCAACATCGACGTCCTGCTGGTACAGCGGCACGACGAGCTGCCGAAGCTCATCGAAGTCTGCAAGCGCTACATGCAGCACGAGCGGGAAACGCTCGAGCGCGTTACGCAGGCGCGCTCCCAGGTGGATGCGGCACGTCATTCCGGGGATGTCCCCTCGGTCAGCGCGGCGGAAGGCGCCCTGCGCAGCGGTCTCGCCAATCTCTATGCGGTAGCCGAGCGCTATCCCGAGCTCAAGGCCGATACGATGTTCCGTAACCTCGCTGCCCGGATCAGCGCGCTCGAGACTGCGATCGCCGACCGCAGAGAGATCTACAACGATGCGGCCAACGCGCAGAACGTCCGCATCGAGACATTCCCCGACACCATCGTCGCGGGCATGTTCAATTTCTCGCCCGCACGGCTGCTGAAGTTTGACGCGTCGCAAACGGCTGATGTCGATGTAGGGCTCGCATTCGGCAAGTGAGCTTGCAGGGAATCATCCCGAGCTTCCTGTTGCTCGCGGCGCTGGCGGCCGCTGGCACGGCATATGCCGTCTACCGTTTCTTCGTCAGCCTGCGGCGCGATCGTTTCGCCGCGGACACGCCGGTGGCGCGCATCCGCTCGGCGGCGCAGGGATACGTGCATCTGGAAGGTGAGGCGGGACCCCCTCCCGAAGGGCCGATCACCGGCCCCTTGAGCGCGTTGCCCTGCGTGTGGTGGGACTACAAGATCGAGCATCAGACCACGGTCGGCAACAACCGCAAGGAATGGCATGTCTTCGATCGTGCTACCAGCGTCGCCCCGTTTTCGCTGCGCGATAAGGACGGCGAGTGTCTGATCGGGCCTGTCGGCGCGGACGTGACACCCACATCACAGCAGACGTGGTATGGCGATGTGCCGCGGCCTGCCTGCCTGCCGGACCTACAGGGGCGAGGATGGGCCTCGGATCGTGAGTACCGCTATACGGAGCGCCTCATCTGCCCCGGTGCGCATCTGACGGTGCTGGGCGAGCTGCGCTCGCGCTCGATGATCGCATCGATCGAGCAGGAGGTGGGCAAGATCGTCATCGGCTGGAAGCAGGACCAGGCGGCACTGCTCGCCAGATTCGATCGCGACCATGACGGCCACCTCAGTGCCGAGGAGTGGGAAGCGGCGCGAGCCGCGGCGCGGGAACAGGTCGAGGCGAGCCTTGCCTCCCGGGAGCAGCGGATGAGCGTCGTCGGGCAGACCACCCATGGCGAGCCCTTTCTCATCGCACCGCTCGATGGCAAACGTCTCGTGAGCCGCGAGAAGCACCGCGCCGCGCTTGCGCTCGCGGCGAGTGTGATGCTCGCCCTCCTCACGGCGTGGGCGGCACAGAAGGCCATGCTGCGGTAACGGATCCGTGTCAGCCGCCTCCTCGCCGGGATTCAGGCATGCTAGCGGAATGCGCATGCGCTTCGGGATACTGCTCCTGCCCGCGGTCACGATCCTGCTGGCCGGCTGCGAAATCCTCGACAACACGCCACCCGAGCGCCCTCCGTCCACCATCGCCGCGGGCTATGTGGGCAAACCCCTGCTGCAACTCGAGATGCGCTGGAGCGAGCCGTGGAATCTCAGGGCCGCGGGCGACGGGCAGGCGGCCACGTGGCAGTTCGATCAGTTCAACCTAGCCGGCTGCACCGTGACTGTCGACACCGACGCTACCGGAATCATCACGAAGGAGGCGTGGACGCGCGGCTGCGGCCCGAAGGGCACGGGAACCATCGCGCTGCCTGGCTCAGGACCTTGACGTTGACTCGAAGGCGAGGTCCGAGGGGGCGGAGTACGCCCCCGGACGCCAACGTTACTTCGGTTGCGGCGTGAGGCGCAGGTAAGGCCGCAGCGCCTTCCAGCCCGCCGGGAATTTCGTCTTCGCATCCGCGTCGGAAATGGAGGTGGGGATGATCACATCATCGCCGCGCTTCCAGTTGACCGGCGTTGCAACGTTGTGCTTGGCGCTCAGTTGGATGGCATCCAGCGCGCGCAGCACCTCGTCGAAATTGCGTCCGACGCTCATCGGGTAGGTCAGGGTGAGCTTGACCTTCTTGTCGGGACCGATGATGAACACCGAGCGCACGGTGGCGTTGTCGGCCGGCGTGCGGCCCTTGGCCTCGCCGGCAGCCTCGGCCGGCAGCATGTCATAGAGCTTCGCAATCTTGAGCTCGGGATCACCGATCATCGGGTAGTAAACCGGCGCGCCCTGGGTTTCCTCGATGTCCTTCGACCAGCGCTTGTGGTCCTCGAGGCTGTCGACACTCAGGCCCAGGATCTTGGTGTTGCGAGCCTCGAACTCGGACTTCAGGCGCGCCATATAGCCGAGCTCGGTGGTGCATACCGGCGTGAAGTCCTTGGGATGCGAGAACAGAATCGCATAGCCATTGCCGATCCACTGGTGAAAGCTGATTCGCCCCTGGGTGGTATCGGCCGTGAAGTCGGGAGCCAGATCGTTGATTCGCAGTGACATGGGAGCCTCGGGAACTGGAGTGCTTTCGATGGGCCGCTATTCTAGTCCTCCGACGTCCGCGCGCGAGAGCAGCGAGGAATGTAGGTATAGCGGACGGGCATTGCGGCCGCGGGAGCGGGCCGAGGCGGTGCAAAGGGACAACAAGCGGGGGCGCTCCCCGGTCAGGGTGAGCGCCCCAAAGTGCGCGAAATCAGCTTCTGGCGTTAAAGGAAGCGCACCAGCCCTGGGAGCTCACCGAGTAGCCGGCGAAAATCTGGCAGCCGCCGTAGCCGGAGCTCTGCCCCGGGGTACCCTGGAAGAAACGGCACTCGCCGCAGCGCTCGCCGGCCTTGTAGGTCGGGAACTTCGATTTGTCGACGCTCTTGGCGCTTTCCTGATAGCCCAGGGACTTGGCGAGAGGGTCGCTCGCGGACAGATGCGGCAGATTCTCGCCCGCGGCGCGGGCGAGGGGAGGCTTGAGCCCCACGAAGGCGGCCGAGGCCGCTACGGCGGCGGTCGCGAGAAAGGAGCGGCGCGAGTGATCCGGTTTGTTCTTGGGCAGCGACACGAGCACCTCCGTACGAGTCTTGTCTGAAGCCGCAGTATCGGCGATGGGGCATCACGCTGGCAATGGCTCTCCTTGGCCTTCAGCGGGTCCGAAGCTTGCTTGGCTGGGGCATACCTATGCCCAAAGTCATCGCCTGCGTCGACGCGCACGTCCATTTGCACCCGTGCTACGACCCCGATGAGCTGCTGCAGAACGCCTACGACAATCTGGCAGCCGCGACCGAACGCGCCGGCCGCTCGGCGCCCAAAGCCTATTTCCTGTTGCTCGCCGAGTGCGCGCCGGACGATGGCTTTGCCGCGCTGCGCTCCCTTGCGGACGGACATTCCAGGGCCGACGCCGCTTCGGGCCTGCGCCTGCGGCGCTGGGCAATCGCCCCGACGGGGGAGCCCATCAGCGTCGTGGCGCGGCAAGGGGGCCGCGAGGTCTTCATCGTCGCCGGCCGGCAGGTGGCCTGCCTCGAGGGGCTGGAGGTGCTCGTTCTCGGCACCACGCGCCGGTTCGACGACGGGCGGCCGATCCGCGATGTCCTCCAGGAGTCCGATGCGTTGGGAGTGCCGCGCGTCATTCCGTGGGGACCGGGCAAATGGTTCTTCCGCCGCGGCCGCCTCCTGAACGAGCTCGTCGCGGAGTTTCGCAAGCCAACACTGTTCCTGGGCGATGAAGGCGGACGGCCGGCCTTCTGGGGATACCCGCAGCATTTCGCGCATGCCGCTCGTCTGGGGGTGCGCGATCTGCCCGGCACGGACCCTCTGCCGTTCCCGCACGATGTCCAGAAGGTGGGCCGGATGGGGCTCGAGGTCCGGATCGACCTCCACCCGGACCGTCCGGGCGAGAGCCTGCTGCGCGCGCTCACACAGGGAGGAGCGCCGCTCGAGCGCTTCGCCACCCTGGAGCCGCCGCTGCGCTTCGTGCGCAATCAGATCGGCATGCAGCTGCGCAAACGGCTGCACGCCTGAGGCGAGCCGGTATGTGCGCAATCGCCGGGGTGGCCACTTGCGTAAGCACGCCATCCCGCCCGTTACCCGGGCGGATGTGCGATGTCATGCGCGATCGCGGGCCGGACGCGATGAGCGTGCCGAACTCGCTCGAGGCGCGGGTTCAGCTCTGGCGCGACCGATTCGGTGCGGTCGGCGAGCTGCGGGGAGTCTGCGTGCATGCAACGTAACATCGCGCGCCTCACGGCAACACACTATGACCTCGTGGTGGTGGGCGGTGGGATCTATGGCGCCTGCGCAGCCTGGGAGGGAGCGCTGCGGGGCTTGCGGGTCGCCCTGATCGAAGCCGGCGACTTCGGCTGCGCAACCTCGGGCCAGAGTCTGCGCACCCTGCATGGCGGGCTGCGCCACCTGCAGCGCTTGGATCTCAGGCGGATGCGGGAGTCGGTTCGCGAGCAGCGGGAGTGGCTGCGCCTGGCGCCGCACCTCGCCCGACCGCTGCGCTTCGTTCTGCCCACGCAGGGGCAGGGGCTGCGCGGGCCGCTCGCCATGCGGACCGCGCTCTGGGTCAACGATGTCGTCAGCGCCGACCGCAACCGTGGGGTCCGCGAGGACCGCCGGCTGCCCCCCGGGCGCCTCCTGAGCGAGGCTGCTGCGCGAGCGCTGCTCGCCGGCCTCGAGCTCGACGGTTGTAACGGCGCCGCCGCGTGGCACGACGCTGTCTGCCTGGATACGGAGCGGCTGCTGCTCTCAGTGATCAGCGCTGCCGCAGATGCCGGAGCCCGCGTGGCGAACTACGTGCGGGCAACGGGTCTGTTGGCGCATAGATCTCGCGTTCGCGGAGTACGTGCGCGAGATGAGCTCTCCGGACGTGAGATGGAGCTGCGCTCGAGGTTCGTCGTCAACGCCGCCGGCCCCTGGGTGGAGGATTGGCTGCCCGCCGGAGCGGGCCGCCCCAAGGTGCCTCTGTTTCGCGCCTCGCGCGCATTCAACCTGCTGACGCGACCCCTACCGTTCGCCGACGCTGTGGGGCTCACAGTGCGCGCGCATGGACGGAGCGACGCCACGTATTTCATATTGCCGTGGAACGGCCACTCGCTCATCGGCACGCGCCACCTGCGCTGCGACCCCAGCACTCGCTCGAACGGCGTCATGCGCGAGGAGGTGCGCGCATTCGTGAGCGATCTCAACTCAGTCCTCGGCAGTCACCGCCTGAGCGGCGCCGACGTACGCGGGGTGTTCTCCGGATTGCTGCCCGAGGCGGACGACAACGCAGGGTCCGAGGTGGCGCTCGAGCGCGAGCCGCAGGTGATCGACCACGAGCCGGCCGGACTTGCGGGCCTGGTGTCCGTGGTCGGGGTCAAGTGGACGACCGCGCCGGCCGTAGCCGCCCGGGCGGTGCGAATGGCCTGCGGCCCACGCGTGACCGCCGATGATTCGATCAGGCGGCCCCGCAAACTCGCTCCCATGGCGAGCGCGATCGTGGCAGGTCCAACAGGCGTACCGCCTCTCGATCGCACCATCCTGACACACCTGCAGCAGTGTTATGGTGCGGCCCATCGGCACGTGCTGGGCCTGATGGCCGCCGAGCCAGCCCTCTGCACCCGGGTCGCGGCGGACCTGCCCGTCGTCCTCGCCCAGGTCGCGTATGCGGCACGGGCGGAGATGGCCGTAAGGCTCGCCGATGTCGTGATGCGCCGTACGCCGCTCTATCTGAGCCAGGCGCTCGATCGGCCGGCTCTGACCGCCTGCGCCGCCGCGCTCGCGCGTGAGCTGCGCTGGAGCACCAAAGAAACAGGCGCCCAAATCGATGAGGCGGCGCGCCAGCTTGCGGCCTTTCGCGGGCCCCTGGTGTGTGATCTCGAGCCTGCCGCGGCCTGAGGAGGGCTCCCGGCATGCCCCCTGCACGACCGACCTCCCCGCAGGCTCCGTCCCCGCACCGCCACGAGGCAGCGTTACACCCTGGCAGCTGCAGAGGTATGCCCCCGTTTCGCGGCGCACGGGCGCTCATCGCGAGCTGGGATGCAGCCTCGCTTCCCGCGGCGGCGCCACACCCTCACGCGTAGCACGCAGAAAGGGCAGCGCCAGCCACGCGGTACACAGGCACCGGATGAGCCATCCCGCCGAGATCCCATACAACACGGCGACCAGGCCCCAGGCCCCCATGAAGAAGGCCCCCGCGACCCCGATGGCGAGCGAGCCCCAACAAACGAAGGTCAGGTGTCGCAGGCGGCGCTCCTCGCCGCAGGAGACCACGACCGCGGTGGTGAAGCCGCTCAGTACTTTCAGGAATCCCGAAATGAGCGTCGCCGCGATCAGCGCGTGCGAGAGGTCATAGCGACCCGCCGTCAGCCAACGCGCGAGCGGCGGAGCGAGCACCCAGATCACCCCGGAGCCGGCCGCCACGGTGACGAACACGAGAGCGGCCTCCCTCGCGACCTTCGCGCGCCGGGCGCGAGCACCTGCAGCAACGCGCAGGGTTGGAATGAGCGTGAATTGCACCGCAGACTGCAGCAGGCGAAACGGCGAGCTCACGAGGGCGGCGAGCACACTGTAGACCGCCAGATCGTGCAGTCCCACGATGGGCCCGAGGAGCAGGCGCTCGAGCTGCATGAACGCCGAGCCGCACGCCTGCACGCTGAGAAGCGACATCGACTCCCAACGCAATCCCCAGGGGGAGGCTTGGGCGTCGCCCGCTCCCTCGTGGCGGCGAACGAGCCACCAGACGGCAACCGCGGCGAGTACGGAGAACGCAGCGAGGAGCGAGCAGACCTCACCCGCACTGGGGAGGCGGACCGCCAGAGCGACGAGCGCGACCAGCGTGAGCGCGCCGTTGAGGATCTGTACCACCCAGACGGCGGTTCGCAGTCGCTGCTGCCCCTGGAAGTGGCCGCCGGCTGACTGCGCCATCCCGAGGGCGAGCGTGATCAGCGCCACGCTCGCGACGAGAGCAGCGGAGAGGTGATACACCAGCGCCGCGACGGTCGCCGCCGCTGATGCCGTGAGGGCGCTGGCGCCGAGCGCCGCGCGCCGCCAGCTCGCATCGAGCCTGATGCCGCGCCGCGCCGCCACCTGATCGAGGCCGAGCGGCGCTGTGAGGCCGGCCACGGCGACGATGCCGAGTACGAGCGAGACGAGCCCGTATTCCTCGGTCGGGAGCACTCGTGCGAGGAGTACGCTCCCCAGGCTGAAGCCGACGCCTCCCAGACCCATCGCGGCGGCGGTGCGCAGCGAGGCCGAGCGATAGAGCGCTTTGAGCATCAGGAGCTGCCCACCCTTCGTCCAAATTGATCAGCAACGGCATCCGCCGGCACCTGTGTCATGCGGGTGTCAGAGTGTCCCCTCTCGATGGCCAAACACCTGCACCCACGGCCGATCGTTTGCCAGGCCGTTGCCAACGTACTGCCGCGGTTGGGAATCGAGAGAGTGAGAATTACACTGCCCGGAAGCCGGCTACTGGCGGCCGGCACGACGACGCCGGCGCGCGAGATCGCGGCAAAGCACGTGTCCACGCGTGCACGCCCGCGCCGCCATCCCGTACCCGTCGACCTTCGGGACCTCCTCATCGGCGACTCCCGTGCTCCGCCCGCGCGGCGCGGCACGAGCCGCCCCGAGCCCATCGAGGTCTGCTGCCATCCCGCCACCGCAGCGGCCGATACGAGCACGCCCAGCCCTCGGCGGGGCGAGGAGCTTGAGTATCCGCTCTCGCCCCGCTTGCACACGGCGCTGCCGACGAGCCGCGCCGCGCTCGTGAGTTACTGGCGCGTCTGAAATGAAGGGTCGGTGTGCTCGGCGCTTCGCGCTGGCGGCTCCGTCATGCGCGCCGCAGGAACGTTATCAGCGCAAGGATCAGGAAGATAACGAAGATGACCTTGGCGATCCAGGCCGCTGTCGCGGCCAAACCCACGAAGCCAAGGATCCCCGCGACGATGGCGATGATGAGAAATACGACTGCGTAATACAGCATGCTCAAGCTCCTGGCTCTTTGGGAGCGTGGCGCAACTTTCGGACCCGCTCAGGCGCCGGCCCGTGCCTGGCCGTGACATCGCGGTCGGAACGGCTCCGCCGGCCGGCGCGTGACTCCGGCCGGTCGGCGCCGGGGCCACCTGGGGACTCGCTTTCCTCGCAGCGCGCGCTCGCGCTGACGCGGGAGCAGCGCAGGACGTCGGCTCCGGAAAGACGACGCTCGAGGATGCGATCGGTCTCATCCCTGAGGGATAGCGCGTGCGCCGGGGCTACACGAGCTGCCCCGCGCCGCGCAGGCGCTCCTTGAGTTCCGCAATTTGCTTCTTGATGGCCACATGGACCTCGTCTGCCGCGGGAACCTGCGCTAACAGCTCCACCGCACCTTGATAGGTGAGACTCGCGCTATCCAGGTGCCTCCGCTTCTCGTCGCCAGTGCCGGAGGCCGCCGCATCGAGATGCCAGCGCACGACGGTGACTTGCGCCTTGAGACGCTCGAGAGTCTTCGAGTTATCTATCATTAGGACCTCGCATATCCCAACCTGCATTACCGGCACGCACGATCTGTGCCGGACTCCCTGAGATGAGATAACTGAACCATTCATGAACCAGTCATGTTGACAGCGGCTGCGAGAGTTCCTCCGTCGGTGGATAGCGACGGCGTGTTGGTGAGTTGCGGAGCTTTGCCGCGGTTGCGTTCCAGCACGCCTATCGGCTGTCAGCTGGCGTCGTGGAAGATAACGCCCAGCGTATGTCGCCTGCCGGAGCGTACGCGGCTGACGCCATGGCGGAGGTTGACACGGTACTCGCCACGCGTTCCGTGCACCGGACGGTGATGGACGGCGAACACGACTGCATCGCCGTGCCCGAGCGGCACCACCTCCGCGCGCGACTGCATGCGCGGCCGCTGCTCGGTGAGGACGAATTCCCCGCCCGTGAACTCGCGGTGCGGCTGCGAGAGGAGCACCGTCAGCTGCAGAGGAAACACCCACTCGCCATAGAGATCCTGATGCAGGCAGTTGTAGTCCTCCGGCCCGTACTGCAGCAGCAGCGGTGTCGGTTTCACTTGGCCCGCGGCGTGGCAGTGCCGCAGGAACGCCTCGAGGCTCGCCGGATAGCGGTGCTCGCCACCGAGGCGCCGGCTCCATTCATTCGCGACGGGCGCAAGATGCGGATACAGCGCCGTGCGCAGCTCGGCAACCAAGGGGGGCAGGGGGTAGGCGAAGTACTTGTATTCGCCCCGCCCGAAGCCGTGGCGGCTCATGACCACCCGGCTGCGGAAACGGCTGTCGTCGAGGTAGAGCTCGGCGAGCTCCCGACAGGCGCCGGGAGTGAGGAGGCTCGGCAATACGGCGCATCCCGCGGAATCCAACTGCGCGGTCACCGCAGGCCAGTCTATAGCCTGAATATCTTGCAAAATCATATAATTAAGCGGTATTACTCGAGTTTACCGCAGCATAGTCCGGGCCACTCGCCATTTCCGGCCGTGCTCGCTCGAGGGCGCCATCCTCACCCGCTAGAGCGCCTTTCGCATCGTCAGGTTGAGTCGCCTGCGACCCACTGCGGGGTGGCACCCCTCCATCACCGGTGCGATTCCATGAAAGTTGAGACGCGTCGGTCCGCCCCAGACCAGCACATCACCGTGGACCAACGGCAATCGGTGCGGCCTGTCAGTACGCTTCAAACCACCAAACAGGAAGGTCGCACCGAGTCCGAGCGACACCGAAACGATCGGCGCCGAAAAGTCGCGCTCATCCCGATCCTGGTGCAAGGACATGCGGGCGCCCGGCTCATACCGGTTGATGAGGCAGACATCGGGCCGAAAGGAAGCAAAGCCAGCCTCCGCGGCCGCGCGTCCCGCAAGCTGAGTCAGGCACGCCGGCAGGGGTGGCCACGGCTGTCCCGTCTGCGGGTCGAGGCGATCGTAACGATAGCCTCTGCGGTCCGTGACCCAACCGACCTCGCCGCAGTTGGTCATGGCGGCGGACATGTGTTGTCCGCCGGGTGTCAGCATGTGGCGAAAGGGTGCCGCCGTCGCAACTGCGTTGATGGCGGCGAGCAGCTCCTGCTCCACAGGCACGGCGAAAGCGGGCAGGTGAGTGAGACCCGGCGGGTCTGCCTCGCCCGCCAAAACCGGGGCGAAAAGGTCGTGGGTCAGGCCCATTCCGTGAACCGGATCGATCAGGGCTCGCGACCCGCTCTGAGCGGGTAGCCGGCCTCACGCCACGCCTTCATCCCGCCATCCAGTGCGACGGCGCGCGCAAACCCCAACTCGCGCAGGGTGGCGGTCGCCAGGGTCGATATGCGGCCGAACTCGCAACAGACCACGATGCGCCCGGTCGGATCGGGCAGATCCTGATTGACGCGCAACTCGAGCTGCCCGCGCGGCAGCAGCTTCGCCCCGGGGACGTGTCCTTCCTCATAGGCATCACGCTCGCGCACGTCGAGGACGATCAGCTCCTCGGCGCGGCTCTGGACCCGCCTCAGCAGCTCCGGGAGAGACATGAAAGGAACGGCCGCCGCCGCCTCGGCAAGCATCTGTGCCACGGTCTTGGCTCCGTTCATGTTGGAGCGCAGCGCCTCGGTCAGATGCGCCGGCATACCGAGGTTGAGATTACGCATCATCTCGCAGAACTGCAGCGCCTCGCGCACCTGCAGGCGTGGATTGCTCGCAATCTCCTCGCCGATCGTGGAGTGCGTGCGTCCTTTGTAATCGTGCGCCGGAAACACCAGCAGCGCGGGATCCTGGCGCAGGAGATGGTTGAACAGGCTGTCGTGCAGCGCCTCGGGGTCGCCGCTCGGAAGATCCGTGCGCCCCGTGGCGCCGATGAGGAGGGTATCGCCCGTACATATCCGATCCGCAAGGCGCAGGCACATCGAATCTCGTGTATGGCCGGGCGTGTGCAGCACCTGGAGCCGCAGCTTCCCGATGAGCAGCATGTCGCCATCGTCGAGCCGCAGGTCCACGAAGGGGGCAGGGCTCAGGCGATGCATCGCGACCGGGGCGCCCAACTGCCGCGACAACTTCCGGGTTGCCGAAAAATGATCGGCGTGCGTGTGCGTGTCGATGAGATAGTGGATGCGCAGGCCGTGCTGTCCGGCGAGACCGAGATAGCGGTCGATCAGGCCGATCTCCGGATCGATCAGCGCCGCCGCGCACGTGTCCGCGCAGCCCACCAGATAGGACTTGCAGCCGCCGGCCGAGAGTGGCTCGAAGATCATCGTGGCCTCGCCGCGATCGGCTGGGTGGATTTCGAGGCGGCGATGGTCGACCGGCCCTGCCGCAATGTCAATGCGGCGGAGACGGCGGCAGCTAGCGGATCAGTGACGAGCCGACGAAGCCGGTTTTGATCTCGGTCGGCAGCAGCCGGACCACGAGGTGAACGAGCAGCGGGAGGAGGACGAAATCGTCGATCATTCCAGCGAATGGAAGAGCGAAGTTGAGCGGATCCAGAGCATAGAGCCCGAGGACGACGGTGATCGGCCACAGCCAGATCGGGCGGCGCGGATGCCGAAGTGCAAACCAAAGGAGGCGCAGGTCGGTTGCCACCATCCGCCAGAGCCTGAGCAGTCTAATCATGCGGGGCCTCCGCGTGCAGATGACCCTATGATGAAGATCACGGCCGCGGAATCAAGCTTTGCCGGGGCCATGGGAGACCCTGTAAGCTCGCTGCAGTCTCGGGCGACGGGGAAGGAGAAGAAGAAGATGCGCCGAAACCTTGCGGGAGAGGCCGCGGTGTGGCCTGGCGCCCATCTGTTGGCAATCTCACTGCTCGCGCTGCTCGGCGCATTCCCTAGCGCTGCCCAAAGCGCGCCCGCGGTGCCACTGACCGTTTACGGCCAACTGCCCAGCATCGAGGACGTTGCGCTGTCACCCGACGGCTCCCGGATGGCGTACGTACGCACGCAGGGGGAACTTCGCGTCGTCTTCGTGGCTACTGTCGCGGACCGCAAGATGATCCGCTGGATCAAGACGGGTGAGGAGAAGCTGCGGCACCTCCGATGGGCGGACAATGACAATCTGATGATCATCACCTCCGGCACGACCTCAGTGGCGGGCTTCAAGGACGAGTGGTTTCTGCTCAGGGTCTATAACGTCCCTCAAAATCAGCTCCGTACGCTGCCCGGCAAAGTACTCGGAGCCCGAAATTCCGATGTGAACACCGTCGTCGGCAGCGTGATGGTGAGGCGTGTCGGCGGGCATACCGTGCTCTTCGTGCCAGGCCTGTACAACGACCCTAGCGATAATGGCATCGAGGTCGCGTTGTTCAGTTGCGATCTCACTTCGGGGCTTACGACCTTAGTGAGGATTGGCTCGGACGATACCTCGTGGCTGGTCGATGACCAGGGGAAGCTTGCTGCCGAGCAGGACTACGACACCCCAGCGCAGCGCTGGTCCATCAAGCTGTTTCTCGACGGCTCTCCGGCGGGAGCGGTGTCGGGTCATACCGCATTGGATGTCCCGGAGGTCCTTGGCTTCGGACCGACGTCAGATGCCGTGCTCGTCGAGTCGACTGATACCGGCGCCAGGTTGTGGCGTCTGTTGTCGAGGACGGACGGAAAATTCTCGGCAATGCCCGACGGAACCGTGTTCGACTACGCCGTCCTCGATCCGCTCACCGGGCGCATGATCGGTGGCGAGAACGACACCGATCTCCCGGAATACAGACTCCTGGATTCCGCGACGGATACACGCTGGAAAGCGGTCGTGCAGGCCTTCGACGGAGATTCGGTGACTCTCG
>JANWJS010000017.1 GCA_025451845.1 Steroidobacteraceae bacterium | reverse complement strand
CAGCGCTTTCCGGGTGAAATCGATGCAGCGTCCATGGTGGAGAAAATGATCCACAGCAGCCTGCCGCTGCGCCATCGAGTACTTCGGTGCACGGTGATACCCCCTCGCAAGGTCGCCTCGCCGCTCGAGTTCCCGGTACCAGCCCTTTAACGCGTTCTTGGTCGGATAACCCAATTGCCGAATGGTCGCCCTTACGCGCTTACCCAGCTTGATGTAGAGCTCGATCGCGCGGATCCGGTCTTCGTACGAGTACATGAACTACCTCCAGGTAGTCCAAGTTCTTGTCCGCACCCCCGTGCTCCTGTAGGACGTAACACTATCGCGCGGAGGTGGCGCTAGCGTCGCCCTCAGGTTTCGACAATCTGAGTATCGACATGCCCGACAAGCTCTCAAAATGGGTGAAGGCTGCCAGCGCCCTCGCCGCGCTCCTTCGCGTTGTTGCTGCCATCATCCAAATGATGCAGCACTGAGGTGTGCTACTGGCGCACCTACGGCCCATTCACGGCGAAGCACACCAACCAAGAAGGTATGCTCGCCAGGATGATCCCGACCACGAGCCATGCCAGCCCCGCCACCGTCAGGACTACTCCCCCGGTCTGCACATCCTCAGCGCCTGTCGCAACTCCCGATCTGCTTCCGTGCGCGCATTCTGTTCGCCACCGATCGCCTGCTCACGCGCCGCAGCCTCCTCCCGAATCTGGTTAGCCAGTTCACTCAATCGCTGCGCGTTCGCGTTCAGCTCCGTCTCTAGCCGCTTTACGTGGTCTTCAAGCGATGCTGTCAGGTGCGCGTGCGTCGCCGACGCGGACATAGCGCCACCCGTCACGTGTATGTTGGCAGTGCCGACAATGTGCGAAATGTTCTGCGGTTTCTTGAGCAGACCGGCAAGGTGGTCCCATATGCCACGCATGATGGGCGGCTTCTTCAGCCGTTTCCGGGTCGCTCCAATGCCGGCCGCTACAGTCCCAACGCCCATGAGCTGGAGCGTCATTCCGGCGAGGCTCAGTCGCAGCTCCGCATTGCCCGGCCATGGGAGTCTGAAGGCCCACCACAGAAACGCCACTAGGACCAAGAAGGCCGCCCACCCATACCGCGCGCTCTTAATGTGACGGGTGTCGGCTCGCAGGCGATTCGATAGCTCTCTCATAGGGCCAAGTCTACGCTTCGCGCCTGTACCGACAGGCTGTGCCGACAACGTTTCTGGCCTGTAGGGTAACTACATGATCTAGCAGGTTTTCCCGGTATCGGCCATAGGGTGCCTGAAGTTATCGGATTCGTCCTCGCCGTCACGCGGCGCGAGGCAGGCCCAGTCCTTCTCGAGGACGATGCGCAGCTCGCCCGTGGCGAGTGGCTGGCTCGCACTCAAGGTAACGAGATCCGTGCCGCACCAGCGCTCCGAGAGCGCCTCAGGTACTCGAATATCAATAAGGTTTACGTCGTAACTTACCGATATGGAACGATTATTCTTATCCGATCGCAACCGATACCGGAGCGCCGCACCGCCGGGGAAGGAAACCCGGTCCTCGACCTCGCCCTGCTCGGCCAGCGAGCGCATCTCGCCCTGCGAAAGCCGCAGCCGCAGCGAGTCGCCTTTGATTCTGAGCTTCACGGGATCGGTTCTCCGTTGCGTGACCGAGGCGATTATCGCACTCATAACCCGCGGCGCGGGATACCAAACCACACGGTATTTAGCGCCCTGAGGCGTGCCGCCTATAGTCCGCAGGCATGTACCGCTACGATGCCATCGACCAGGCGCTGGTCACTCAGCGCGTGGAGCAGTTCCGGGATCAGACCCGCCGCTACCTCAAGGGCGAGCTGACCGAGGACGAGTTCCGGCACCTCAGGCTGCGCAATGGCCTGTACCAGCAGCGCTTCGCGCCGATGCTGCGCATCTCGGTGCCCTACGGGCTGCTCGAGTCGGCGCAGCTCAGGAAGATGGCGCACATCGTGCGCAAGTACGACAAGGGCTACGGGCACTTCACCACCCGGCAGAACATCCAACTCAACTGGCCGAAGCTCGAGCAGGTGCCTGACCTGCTGGCGGAGCTCGCCGAGGTGCAGCTGCACGGCATCCAGGCCTGCGGCAACGATACCCGCAATATCACGAGCGACTATCTCGCCGGCGTCGCGGTCGACGAGCACATCGACCCAAGGCCCTACTGCGAGCTCCTGCGCCAGTACGTCGCGCTGCACCCCGAGTTCTACTGGCTGCCACGCAAGTTCAAATTCGGCTTCTCGGGCGCCACAGTGGATCGCGCTGCCACGCGCACCAACGACGTGGCGGTGCATCTCGTGCGCCATCCGGACGGAGCGGTCGGCTATCGCTTCTTCGTCGGCGGCGGACTCGGCCGCCAGCCGATGCTGGCTCAGGAAATGAATCCGTTCGTGCCGGAATCCGACCTGCTGCGCTACGCATGCGCGATCCTGCGCACCTTCAACCGCTTCGGCCGCCGGGACAACATTCACAAGGCGCGCATCAAGATCGTGCTGCGCGAGTGGGGCATCGAGCGCTTCCGCGCCGCCATCGAGGAAGAGTACGCCAAGATCAAGGCCAGCAGCGAGGGCGAAGAGCTGCTCCTCCTGGCCGAGGACATCGAGCGGATACGGTGGCACTTCCCCGCGCCAGCCTACAAGGCCGTCTCCGAGGCTGCTGCAGACCTCGCGGGTCTCGCCGCACGGGACGCCGGCTTTGCGGCCTGGATCAGGCGCAACGTGCGGCCGCACAAGGTGCCGGGCTACCGAGTGGTGTTCGTATCGCTGAAAGCTCCGGATCATGTCGCGGGCGATTGCACCGCGGAGCAATTCGAGACGCTGGCCGACATCTGCGACGCGCACAGCTTCGGGGAGCTGCGCTCCACCTACGATCAGAACCTGGTGCTCGCCGATGTGGCGGAGCGTGACCTGCATGAGCTCTGGCGCAAGCTGGATGCCGTCAAACTGGCAACGCCGAACATCGGGTTGGTCACTGACATCGTCAGCTGCCCGGGACTCGATTTCTGCGGCCTGGCGAATGCGGGCTCGATTGGCGTGGCGCATGACATCTACCGACGATTCGATACGCTGGACGCGCAATACGAGATCGGCCCGATCCGCATCACGATCAGCGGGTGCATGAACGGCTGTGGACATCACAGCGTCGGGCACATCGGCATTCTCGGCGTCGATAAGCACGGCGAAGAGTGGTATCAGGTAACGCTGGGCGGCAGTCCGGGCAATGACGCTGCGATTGGCGAGCGCATTGGGCGCGCGCTGGCGCGCGATGAGATCGCCGGTGGCGTGGAACGGCTCATCCAGGTTTATCTCGAGCTGCGTGTCGATGAGGACGAGAGCTTCATCGAATGCTATCGCCGGGTCGGCATGGCGCCTTTCAAGGCGCGCCTCTACGAGAACGAAGCTGAGGCGGCGGCGGCATGACGGCGACCCTTCTGCGTGCCGGAGCGCTCGTCCAAGACAGTTGGACGGTGATCGAGGACGGGCGGATGGAGATCGAGCCTGTCGGCGGCAAGGTGATCGTGACGCTGGCCCGCTGGAGGCTGGAGCGGGATGAGCTGCTTGCTGCGCATGCGGCGGTAGGCGTCCTGGTGCCGAACACGGCGGACATCGAGGCCGTCTATCCGCAGATCAGCGATCGGCCGCTGATTGCGCTGCAGTTTCCGACGTTTACTGACGGGCGCGCGTTGTCGCAGGCGGTGGTGCTGCGCAAGCGTCTCGGGTTCGACAGGGAGTTGCGGGCCGTGGGCGATGTCATCCAGGATCTGGTGTTCTGGCTGGGGCGGTGCGGGTTTGACAGCATCGTGCCGCGCCAGGATCAGAATCTGGAGGCTTGCCGCGCGGCGCTCGTGGAGCTCAGTGTCGCGTATCAGGCGGCGGCTGACGAGCATACGCCCGTGTGGGTGCGGCGGCGCACACAGGTCCCGGTACATTAGGATTGCATTCCGCCGTCCGCGCGGGACCGGCCAAAATCGCCTTTCCGGGAACGCCGTGAATACGTCCATGGCGGGTAGGCGCTTTACTTCACCGGCAATTTGACGTCGGCGAACATCTCGGCCACCTCCTCTGCTGTGTTGGCGCGGTGGGCGCGCTCTATCAGGCGGCGATCCAGGTGGGGGGCGATCAGCTGGGCGAAGTCGTACATGTATTTGCGCAGCAGCGTGCCGCGGCGGAAGCCCAGCCAGGTGGTGTGAGCCGGCAGGAGATGTGAGGCATCGATCACGGCCAGGTCGGGGTCGTTCTCGTCGACCGCCATGTGCGCCACAATGCCTACGCCCATCCCCAGGCGCACATAAGTCACTATGACGTCGGAATCGCGGGCGGTGATGGCCACGTTGGGTGTGAGGTTGGCCTTGGCGAAGGCGTCGATCAGGGAAGAAGCGCCTGCGAAGCTGAATGTGTAGGTGATGACGGGATATGCGGCGAGCGCGCGGTACGTGAGCTTGCCGGCGCTGGCCAGCGGGTGGTCGCGCGGAACGATGACGACCCGATTCCAGCGGTAGCAGGGCAGGATCGTGAGGTCGGAGAAGAGGCGCTCCGAGCCGGTGTTGATGGCGCAGTCGATGCGGTCCTGGGCCGCCATCTCCGCGATCTGCTCCGAGGTACCCTGGTGCAGGTTGAGGCGCACGTTGGGGTACTTGGCGAGGAATTCACGGATGACGCCGGGCAGGACGTAACGGGCCTGCGTGTGGGTTGTGCCGATCGAGAGGCTTCCCTTGCCCTCGTCGCGCAACTCTGTGGAAAGCGCACGGATGCTCTGGGCCTCCTGCAGGATGCGCAGGGCGCGGTCGATCACCTGCTGGCCGGCGGGGGTGATGCGGGTGAGATTGCGGCCTTCGCGCACGAAGATCTGGAAGCCGAGCTCATCCTCGAGGAGCTTGATCTGCTTGCTCACGCCGGGCTGCGAGGTGTGCAGCTTCAGCGCCGCTGCCGTGATGTTGAGACCGCTTTGGGCCACGGCGGCCAGGTAACGTAACTGGTGCAGCTTCATCGACGCTCGGACCCCTTGGGGATGGGACGAAATCAGGGGACGAAGACTAGCGCAACCCTGCCGGTGCCGGCGACTGCCCTTACGGGATAGATGAGCGCCATGACTTGCCGGTAGACCATAACCGGCCTGCAGTGCTTAAGAAGCAATCATTCGTTCTGCCGGCTGGGGGGCGTGGCTATAGTTGCCCGCATGGGAGAACTGCTCAATCTCGATCTGGAACAGAAGGCGGCGAGTGTGCGCGAGCGGCTCGGCGCCGCGGTGCGCGACCACGGCCGGGTGATCTACTCGAACAGCCTCGGTGCCGAGGCGATGGTGCTCACGGACATCATCTGGACGCACGTGCCAGAGATCGAGATGTTCAGCATCGATACCGGGCGGCTGCACCAGGAGACCTACGACCTGCTCGAGAAGCTCGAGCGCCGGTACAAGCGCCCGCTGCACCTCGTCTACCCGGATGCGAAGGCGCTCGAGCAGCTGGTCTTCGCGCAGGGCATCAATGGCTTTTATCACAGCCTGGACGCACGCCTCGCCTGCTGCCACGCGCGCAAGGTGGAGCCTTTCAAGCGCGCCATCGCGGGCTACACGGCGTGGGTGACCGGCGTGCGCCGCGAGCAGTCGGCCACGCGCGCTCAGGCGCAGCCCGTGGAGTGGGACGCCGAATATGGGCTCTACAAGATAAGCCCGCTGCTCGACTGGAGCGAGACGGAGATCTGGCAGTACATCCGCGCGCGCAAGCTGCCGTACAATTCACTCCACGATCGCCAGTTCCCCAGCATCGGCTGCTTTCCCTGTACCCGCGCGATTCAGCCGGGTGAGAGCCGCCGTGCCGGCCGGTGGTGGTGGGAGCAACCCGAGTCTCGCGAATGCGGCTTACATCCCAGAGTGCGCCATGCGGCCGCCCAAGCCTGACGGACGATCGGGCCGCGATGGACTATCTGCCGGTTTTTCTGCAGCTGCGCTCGGCGCACGCGCTCATCGTGGGCGGCGGGCGCATCGCGGCGCGCAAGGCGGACCTGCTGCTGCGGGCAGGCGCGCGCGTGACGGTGGTCGCCCCGCGGCTGCATGAGGAGCTCTCCAGCCGTACTGCCGCCGGCGAGCTGACACACCTCGCTGAGACCTTCGTGCCGGCGCACCTCGATGGCGCGGTCATCGCGATCGCGGCGACCGGTCTCCGTGATGTCAACGAAGCGGTCGCGCAAGCCGCTCGCGAGCGTCATGTACCCGTCAATGTAGTCGACGACGCATCGCTGTCGACTTTCATCTTCCCGGCCATCATCGACCGCTCTCCGGTCCTCGTTGCGGTGGGCTCGGCCGGACAAGCGCCGGTGCTCGCGCGCTGGGTCCGCGAGCAGATCGAAGCGATTCTTCCTGCGAGCCTCGGGGTGCTGGCGCGCTTCATGGGCGAGCGGCGCAGGGGCGTACAGCGGGCGCTCGCCGCAGGCGCGCGGCGCGCGTTCTGGGAGCGCATCGTGCGCGGCAAGGCGGGCACTCACCTGTTGGCAGGCGACGAGCCGGGCGCACGGCGCGCGTTCGAGGCGGAGCTGTTGGTATCGCAACTCACCACCTCGGCCGCGACCGGCGGCAGCGCGCTCGGCGAGGTCTATCTCATCGGCGCGGGCCCCGGCGATCCGGATCTGCTCACCTTGCGCGCGCTGCAGCTGCTGCAGCAGGCGGATGTGGTGCTCTATGACCGGCTGGTGCCGGCCGCGGTGCTCGAGCGCGCCCGGCGCGAGGCGCGGCGGATCTTCGTCGGCAAGAGTCAGGGCGAGGAGCAGACCGCGCAGGAGCAGATCCACGAGCTCATGACCCGGCTCGCGCGCGAGGGGCGCAAAGTGGCGCGGCTGAAGGGCGGTGACCCGTTCATCTTCGGGCGCGGCGGAGAGGAAGCGGAGGCACTCGCGCGCGCGGGTATCCCCTACCTCGTCGTGCCAGGTATCACTGCGGCGCTCGGCGCTGCAGCCGCCGCCGGCATCCCGCTCACGCAGCGGGGCCTGGCGCAGAGTGTCACTTTCGTGACCGGACATATTCCGGAGGACGACTCGCTCGACTGGCAGACGCTCGCTCGCGCAGGGCAGACGGTCGTCTTCTACATGGGTGTGGGGAAACTGGTGCCCATCGTAGCGCGGCTGCGCGCGGCCGGCGCATCTGACACGCTTGCGGCGGCGCTCGTCGAACGCGCTACACTGCCCGAGCAGCGGGTACTGCGCGGTACACTGGCGCAAATCGCCGGCCTCGGCGCCCGGGCGGGCATCGCCCCGCCAGCCCTACTCATCGTCGGGGAGGTAGTGGGCGCATCGGCTGCAACCGAGGCAGCGCCGATGGCGGTGCCGCCGGCCGCGGAGACTGCCGCGGACCTGATTCAACCGATCTGACCGGGGAGAGATTGAGCATGGGCGAAGGGTTCGTCGACTCGGTCGGCCGCACGCCGCTCATCAAGTTGCGGCGGCTGAGTGAGGAGACCGGCTGCGAGGTCCTCGGCAAGGCCGAATTCATGAACCCCGGCGGGTCGGTCAAGGATCGGGCCGCTCGCGGCATCGTGCTTACCGCGGAGCGCAACGGCGAGCTTCCCCCCGGAGGCATCGTGGTCGAAGGCACGGCGGGCAACACCGGGATAGGCCTCGCGCACGTCTGCAACGCGCGCGGTTACCGTTGCATCATCGTCATGCCGGACAACCAGTCGCCCGAGAAGTACCGCCTGCTCGAGACACTCGGTGCCGAAGTCTACAAGGTCCCGACGGTCCCCTACAGCAATCCCAACCAGTATCAAAAGGTATCCCAACGGCTCGCCGCCAGCCTGCCGAACGCCATCTGGGCGAACCAGTTCGATAACATCGCGAACCGCCAGGCGCACATCGAGACCACGGGACCCGAGATCTGGGAGCAGACGGCGGGACGGTTGGACGCCTTCGTCACCTCCTCCGGTACCGGCGGCACCTTCGCGGGCGTCTCCGAGTACCTGAAATCGCGGCGCCCCGCCATCCGCTGTGTACTGGTCGATCCGCCGGGCAGCAGTCTCTACGAATACGTACGTAACGGAACGCTCAAGGCAACCGGCTCGGGCTCAATCACCGAGGGCATCGGCATCGGGCGTGTCACGGCCAATCTGAAGGACGCACCCATCGATGACGCCGTGCACATCGAGGATCGGGAGACCGTCCGCTACGTCTACCGGCTATTGCGTGAGGAAGGCCTCTTCCTCGGCAGTACAACCGGCATCAACGTCGCGGGCGCCGTGCACGTCGCCCGCGAGCTCGGGCCGGGTCACACGATCGTCACCATCCTTTGCGATGGCGGTGCCAAGTATCAGTCGCGTCTTTTCAACCCCGAGTGGCTGCAGATGAAAGGTCTGGCGGACGCGGCCGCGCCCGCGCCGACTCCTTCCGGGCCCTCGATCATGCTCGACAAAGTCATGGTTGCCTGAGCCAGCGCCATGACGCTCTCCCCACAGTTCCTGTGGCTGATCCCGGTCGGCTTCGTCGCCCAGATGGTCGATGGCTGTGTCGGCATGGGCTACGGCATTTCGGCAAGCTCCATCCTCGCCACGCTCGGCATCCCGCCGCTCGTCACCAGCGCGACAGTGCACGCGGCGGAGGTGGTCACCGCCGGCGTCTCCAGCGCCTCGCATGCCTGGTTTCGCAATCTCGACCGGAAGATCTTTCTGTCTCTCCTTGCACCCGGGGTGATCGGCGGCGTCGTGGGTGCGACTGTGTTGGCGCATGTTCCCACCCATGCCATTCGTCCGTTCGTATGGGGCTACCTGCTCATTACCGGCCTGTTGGTCGTCAGCCGCGTGGTCCTGAAGCGCGCCCCGCCTCTTGCCGCCGGCGCGCCGGGGCCTGCGCTGGGCTTGATCGCCGGCTTCCTTGACGCGATCGGGGGCGGCGGCTGGGGAACCATCGTGACCTCGACGATGATCGCGCGCGGCGTTGCACCGCGTTACGCAATCGGTACGGCCAACGCGGTGGATTTCTTCGTGGCGCTCGCCACCAGCATTGCCCTATGGGCGCAGATGGGGCACATGCGATATGACATGGTCCTCGCGCTGCTGATCGGGGGCGCAGTGGCAGCGCCCTTGTCCGCGTGGGTGACGCGTCACGTGCCGGCCCGCGCTGCGGCTACGGCAGTGGGGCTCGTGGTGGTGCTGCTCGGCGCAGCGGGGCTTCTCAACACGCTCTACTGACGAGCTGCTCAGAGCCAGGCCCAGGCTGCCCCGCTGGCCTCAGGCGCGGCGTCCGTTCGTGGGATTTGCAGGCCCTCAGGCCGCCGATTTCTCGACGTTCTCCTGGTCGGCGTGGCGGGCCACCGGCTTCTGACTTTCCGCGGGCGCCAGAGCCACCTCCAATGCCTCCGACACGCGCTCCACCCAGACGAGCTCCAGCGCGGAGCGCGTGGTCTGCGGAATGTCCTCGAGGTCGCGGCGGTTGCGCGCCGGCAGGATGACTTTGCGAATGCCGGCCCGTGCCGCGGCGATGGTCTTCTCCTTGATACCGCCGACCGGCAGGACCAGCCCCCTGAGGCTGATCTCGCCCGTCATCGCGATATCCGGCCGCACGGAACGGCGCTTCAGCAGCGAGGCCAGCGAGACGAACATCGCCACACCCGCGCTCGGCCCATCCTTGGGGATCGCCCCGGCGGGCACGTGCACGTGGATATCGCTTTTGTCGAAGAGCTTCGGATCGATGCCGAGCTCCGCGGCCTGCGCCTTGACCAGGCTGAGCGCCGCCTGCGCCGACTCCTTCATGACATCGCCCAGCTGCCCGGTCAGGATGAGCTTGCCGCTGCCCGGCATGAGAGCCGACTCGACGAAGAGGATGTCCCCGCCGACCGGCGTCCACGCCAGTCCCGTCGCGACGCCCGGCACGGAGGTCCGTTGCGCGACTTCATTCTCGAAGCGCGTTGCTCCCAACACCTCGACGACATCGTCCGCCTCGAACCGGACATTCTCGACCTTGCCCTCGGCGATGCGCATGGCGGCGCGGCGCAGCAGCGCGCCTATCTGGCGCTCGAGGCCGCGGCAGCCGGACTCGCGGGTGTACTCGCGGATGATGCGCGACAGCGCGCCATCGGCAACGCTCGCCTGCGGGGGCTTGAGGCCGTTCGCCTTCAGCTGGCGCGCCACCAGATAGCGCTTGGCGATCTCGAGCTTCTCGTCCTCGGTGTAGCCCGTCAGCTCGATGATCTCCATCCGGTCGCGCAGCGGCCCCGGGATGGTCTCGAGCACGTTGGCGGTCGCGATGAAGAGCACGTGACTCAGATCGAACGGCAGCCCAAGATAGTTGTCGCGGAAGGTCGAGTTCTGCTCCGGATCGAGCACTTCGAGCAGCGCCGAGGCGGGATCGCCCTGGAAGCTCGCTCCGAGCTTGTCGATCTCATCGAGCATGAAGACGGGGTTGTGGGTGCCGGCCTTGCGCAGTCCCTGAATGATGTTGCCCGGCAGCGCGCCGACATACGTGCGCCGATGACCGCGGATCTCCGCCTCGTCATGCACGCCGCCCAGGCTCGCGCGCACGAACTTCAAGCCCAGCGCCCGCGCAACACTCTGGCCGAGCGAGGTCTTGCCCACCCCCGGAGGACCCACGAAGCAGAGGATGGGGCTGCGGCCTTCCGGGTTGAGCTTGCGCACGGCGAGATATTCGAGGATGCGCCGTTTGACCTTCTCCAGGCCGTAGTGGTCCTCATCGAGGACGCGCCGCGCGCGCTCGATGTCGATGTCCTCCACGTCCGCTTTGCTCCAGGGCAGCGCCACCAGGCAGTCGAGATAGGTGCGCACCATGCCGTGCTCGGGGCTTGCCTCGCTCATGCGCTCGAGGCGCTTGAGCTCCTTGCGGGCCTGCTCATCGACCTCCGCAGGCATATGGGCCGCGGCGATCGCCTTCTCGAGCGCGGCCATCTCGCCGCCCTCGCCCTCGCCTTCGCCGAGCTCCTTTTGCAGCTGATGCAGTTGCTCGCGCAGGACGGCTTCGCGCTGACGCTCACCGAGGGCGGCCTGCGTCTGCTCGGTGATGTCGCGGGTGATCCTGAGCACCTCCACGCGGTGCGCGAGGAGCTTCACCACCTTGTCGAGCCGCTCCTTGAGGTCCAGCGTCTCGAGCAGATCCTGCTTCTCCTCCGGCTTCACGTCCATGAAGCTCACGATGAGATCGGCGAGCTGGCCTGGGGACTCGATGCCGCGGATGGTCCGCGGCAGCTCCTCGGGCACTTGAGGCAGCAGCGACAGGGCTTCCACGGCGCGCTGCTTGAGGAAGTCCATGCGCGCCTCGATCTCGGCGCCGCGAGCTTCGGGGTCCTGCAGGGACTCGATACGCGCCGCAAGGAACGGGGTTTCCCGCACGACCTGCTGTAGACGGAACCGGTTTTCACCCTGACAGATGAGATGATGCGCACCGTCGGGCGCGGTCACGTAGCGGACTACTGTCGCCAGCACGCCGAGATCGTAGAGGTCCGCTGGGGTTGGTTTTTCCAGCGTCGCATCGCGCTGCAGGAGTAAGCCCACCTTGCGCCCGCTGCGGACCGCTTCCTGCGCGGCGGCAATGCTTTCCTCGCGCCCGAGCGTGATGGGCAACACGATGCCAGGGAACAGGACCACGTTGCGCAGCGCCACGATCGGTACGGCGTCGGCCGGCAGCGGTGGCAGCTCGATCTTCGAGCTCGCAGGCTTCTCGCCGGTATCGCCGGTCGGTGCGGTCGGGTGGGTCGGTTCGGTATCCGCCATAAGTTATCCCTCTTTCTCCTGACCCGCCTTGCGGGTCAGCCGGACTTCGAGGCAGCCGTTCTCGTAGCGGCTTGCCGCTAACTCGAGCAGCACGCCTGTCAGGGGAATGCGTCGCAAGAAGCGTCCGTGCGGAATCTCCAGGCGTCGGATCACCGCGTCAGCAGAGCCAAGCTTGAGCGGACGCATGGCGCTGACGATCAGCTCCGTCGGCTCCAGCCGCAGATTGATCGCCTCGGCGGCGACACCAGGAAGAGCAAAGAGCAGAATCAGGCCGTCGGCGTTTTCCTGTACATCGACGGGCGGCTCCCATACTGCCGTATCGGCTCCCGGGCCCAGGTAGCGCAGGAACTGCCGTTGCAGGCGCTCGGCCCTATCCAGGACCTCGCAAGCCTCCACCCACATCCAGCCGTATTGCCGCTCACTGCTCATGTCAATCGAGGCCGCAAAGACCGCACCCAAGGCCACAGATGCGGCCGGATAGGGGCAAGTCAAGGTGCATACCCGCCGCCGCATGCGCTAAGGTCGGTCCCTGGCGAGAAGGCCGAGCCCACGCCCGCGTCCGCTAACGACATGCTGCACTCACTGACTCCCGCCGAGCTCGATGCATTGCGCCTCAGTCTCGTGATTGCGTTGCGCAGCGTGGCTTTCAGCCTGCCGCTCGCGGTGCTCGTCGGTTACCTGCTCGCCAGGAGCCGGTTTCCGGGCACGCTCGCGCTCGATGCCCTGGTGCACCTGCCGCTCGTGCTGCCGCCCGTCGCCGTGGGGTATCTATTGCTCGTCGGCCTGGACAGCCGCAGCGCCGCCGGAAGCTGGCTCCAGGCGCATTTCGGTGTCGAGCTGCCCTTCACGGAGGGCGGGGCCACGCTGGCAACCGCCGTCATGACCTTTCCGCTGCTGGTCCGCGCGATCCGTCTGGCGCTCGACAGCGTGGATCGGGGACTCGAGGCAGCGGCGCGCACCCTCGGCGCCGGGCCGCTCGACCGCTTCGTATCGATCACCCTGCCTTTGATGCTGCCCGGGATTCTCGCCGGGCTCCTGACGGCGTTTGCCGCCGGGCTGGGGCAGTTCGGCGCGGTGATCACGTTCGCCGCGAACGTGCCGGGCGTCACCCGCACCCTGCCGCTCGCACTGTACACGGCCATCCAGGAGCCCGGCGGTGAGGCGGCGGCGATGCGGCTGGCCGTGCTCTCCATCGCGCTCGGCCTCGTCGGGCTCGTGCTCGCGGAGCTTCTCGCCCGGCGGGTCTACCGGCTCCTGGGGCGCTGAGCTTCAGGACATCGTCACAGCGACCCAACATGCTGCGCCTGTCCGTCTTCAAACGCTGGCAAGGCTTCAAGCTGCGCGCGCAGCTCGAAGCCCCGACGCCCGGCGTCGTGGCGCTGTTCGGCCGCTCGGGCTGTGGCAAGACGACTGTCATCAACATCATCTCGGGGCTCCTGCAACCCGATGAGGGACGGGTGGAGCTCGATAAAGTGGTCCTGACCGACACGCGAGAGCGCATCCGCATCCCGGCCGAGCGGCGCCGCATCGGCTATGTATTCCAGGATGCGCGGCTCTTTCCCCACCTTGGCGTGCTCGCGAATCTGCGCTACGGCTTGCGCCGCGCACCGAGGGAGAGCCGCGCCATCGGACTCGATGAGGTGCTCGCCCTCCTCGGCCTCGAGCCGCTTCTGCGGCACCGCCCCTACCAACTCTCCGGGGGCGAACGCCAGCGGGTCGCGCTGGGGCGCGCCCTTCTCTCCCAGCCTCGCCTGTTGCTTCTCGATGAGCCGCTCGCGGCGCTCGATGCCGCGCGCCGGGAAGAAGTGTTGCCCTATCTCGAGAGATTGCGCGACAGTCTGGCGATCCCGATGGTATTCGTGAGTCATCAGCTCGAGGAAGTGTTGCGGCTCGCGACCCATGTCGCGCTGATGGAGGCCGGCGAGATTGTCGCGTCCGGCGCGCTGAGCGACATCAGCCTGCGTCCCGAGCTTCGCGCCATCGTCGGGTCGGAAGCGGTCGGCGCCGTTCTTGACGGTGAAGTGACGAGGCTCGATGTCGCCGGCGGGATGGCCGATGTGCAACTCGGCGGCGGCGTGCTTCACGTCAGCCTGCAGGATGCTCGGGTGGGGGCGCGCATCCGCGTGCAGCTTCTGGCCCGAGACATCATCCTCGCCACCGAGCAGCCGCGAGGCTTGAGCGTCCGCAATACGCTCCAGGGAGTCATCCTGGAGTTCGCCGACGACGTGGGCAATGCCGTCCTGGTCAAAGTCGACATCGGATCCGGCGCCGCCGTGCTGGCACGAGTGACCCGCCGCGCCATGCAAGATCTGGCGCTACACTCCGGACTGCCCGTGTGGGTGCTGGTGAAAGCGGTATCCGCCCGCGGACACGCCTTCGCAGCCGTGGACCGGCATCGCCCGACGCCTGACTTGACTACCTGACCTGTTAATGCGCGCCGACACTCGTCGGCGGCTCCGGCAAAGGCGGCAGGTGCAGGTGATAGTTGTTCCAGGGAGCCCGCTCATAATGCAGAGGCGGGCTCGCCGCCAGTTGCTGCATGGCGATTTCGACGGCCCGCTCGAGCTGTGGATCATGGCCCTGGCGCGCGAGCTCAGGATCCTGCCATACCGCCACGTCGGGACTGACGCCGTGATTCTCCACCGGGAAAGTGCCATCCAGACCTTCGACCGCTTCGCGCGGGGCCGTGATGTGACCGCCGTCCATCAGGTCCGGATAGCCGCCGATGCCAACGAGTCCTCCCCAGGTGCGCTCGCCCACCAGCGTGCCGACGTGATCCATCTTGAAATACCATGGCAGCGCATCGCCGCCCGAGCCCGCGTACTGATTGATGAGCATCACCTTCGGCCCGAAGACCGCCATGGGCGGGCTCACTGCCGCTCGTCCCCACCGGTTGAGGTCAAGCGCCATGGGGCGCCGCTGCAGGTACTGGATGATGTAGTCGGATAGCAGTCCACCGTGGTTGAAGCGCTCGTCGATAATGACGCCTCGCTTGTCCACCTGAGAGAAGAAATAGCGGTTGAAGTTGATGTATCCGCCCCACTCCGTATCCGGCAGATAAACGTATCCCAGCTTGCCGCCGCTCAGACGATTCACCAGCGCCAGGTTGTGATCGATCCAGGCCGCATGACGCAGCTCCTCCTCGCGCGGGATCGTCTTGACGGTGATCTGCCATGAGCCCGTCAGCTCGGGATTCGCGCCCACGGTGAGAATCACCGTCTTGCCCGCGAGGTCCTGGAAGGCCTCATAGAGACTTGCACCCGCATCGAGCGCAGTGCCGTTGACGGCAAGCAGGTAGTCCCCCGCCTTGACCTTCAGGCCAGGCTGCGCGAGCGGCGCGTAGAGCTGCGGATTCCACTTTCCGCCCGTGTAGATGCGCGCGATGCGGTAATGCCCGTGCTCGATGCGATAGTCGGCCCCGAGGAGGCCGACCGTGACTTCATCCATCTTCGGCTCGTAGCCGCCGTAGATGAACATATGGCCCACCGAGAGATAGCTCATCATCTCGCGGAAAAGAAACGAGAGGTCGTCGCGGCTCGCGATGCCGGGCAGGTACTGCGCGAATTCCTTCTGTGCCGCGGCAATGTCGAGTCCGTCGAACGTCGGGTTGTAGAAGAAGGCGTGCTCGATCCGCCACGCGTCGCGATACATCTGCGCCCACTCCTCCTGAGGCACGACCCACACGCGCAGGCCCGCGGTGTCCAGGTGATCAGGCTTGGCTCCCTTCGCGGCATCGGAGATGAACCAGTCGTCGCCTCTCTGGTAGAGCATCTTCCCGCCATTGGCGGCAAGGGTGAAGCTGGTGATGCCGTCCACCACATCCTGAGTCTTCCTCGACCCGACGTCGAAGGTGAGGATCGAGAGCGGCGGCCCGTGCGGGCCCGAGTCGGCCGCAGTGAGCACGGGGGGAGCCTTCACGAGATAAAGCACGCCCTTCTTGCCCGCCTCGAGACCCACGTAGTTAGCGGCCGGCAGGGGCAGCGGGACGGCCCGCGACTCGAGACCCTGGAACTCGATGGCCACGGCCAGTGGCTTCTGTTGCGCGGCTGCCGCCTTCGCCTCCTTGCCCTTTTTGTCGGCCCGTTGCGGCTTGGGCGATGCCTGCTCGAATCCGCCGCGGGGCGCGATTGGAGAGGCGAGGTCGGCCCGTAGGGTCGCCGCGTACACCTGCCGAGTCACGGAGCGCTCCAGCTGCGTCATGTCGAGCCAACCGGCCGCCAGACCGACGTCGGTGCTCGAGGTGAAGTACAGATACTTGCCGTTGGCATCGAATGCCGGGTCCGTGCAGTCGCTAGTCCCGTCGGTAACCTGGTGCGTGGAGCCGTCCGCCAGCGAGTAGATGTAGACCGCATGCAGGTAGTTGGGCATCACCCGGGTGTAGGTGATCCAGCGGCTGTCGGGAGACCAGCGTGCGCGCGGGTCGTGCAGTGGATCGAAGTCATCGGACGCCAGTTTTACCGGGCGAGCCGAGGCCTGTCCGAGGTCGACGTACCAGAAGTCGAGTTTCTGGTCGGTGAAGACGAGCTTCTTGCTGTCGGGCGACCAGCGGATCGCGTAGAAGAAGGCGTCGTCCTGACCCAGAGGGATACGGCGCACGGCGCCGCTACCGTCCTCATGTCTGATGTAGAGATCGTACGCTCCGGCGCGATCGGAGAAGTAAGCGATGAGCTGCCCGTCGGGCGACCAGGCCGGACCGCGGTCCATGACACCGGGGCTGTGCGTGAGGTTCGCAGGACTGCCGTGTTGGGCCGGCACGGTCAGGATATCGCCGTGCGCCTCGAACACCGCGCGCACGCCGTGCGGCGACACGTCAGCCGTCGCGATAGCCTTGGATACGTCCTCGAAATGCGGCCGGCGCTGCGGCAGATCGCCTGCTACCGTCACCGGCACCGCATGGGTGGTTCCGGTGGCGAAGTCGTAGATGTGCAGCTCGCCGAACTGCGAGTAGACGATGCCTCCGGGGCCTGCGGAAGCGGAGGTGATGTCGAATCTGGTGTTGTCAATGACCCGCTTGACCTGTTGAGTGCCCGTATCGTATGCATAGAGCGTCGTGGGACCGTCACGATCCGAGAGGAAGTAGATGGTGCTGCCGACCCACATGGGATCGCTTTCGTTGGCATTCCGATCGGGAATCCGCACCGTGCTCGAGTCAGAGAGCCGCGCCACCCAGATCTCGGCGTGCTGGCCACCCTTGTAGTCCTTCCAGAACGGCTCCCACTGGAAACCGGGAACGTACGCAATGTGGCCGCCATCGGGTGAATACGAGCCCGCGAGTCCGGTCGATAGCGGCAGCTCTGTGGGAAAGCCGCCCGTAGCAGGCACTGTGTAGAGCTGAAAAGGATCGTTGACGCCGTACCGGTGTGACGTGAAGAGTACGTTCTTTCCATCAGTCGTCCAGCCGACGACGACATCCGGGTCGGGATGATACGTCAGGCGTTGCGGCTGCCCACCTCTCGCCGGGATTACGTAGACGTCGGTGTTCTTGTCATAGGTGCCGCTGAACGCGATCATCGAGCCATCGGGCGAGAATATCGGCTTTGCCATGAGGTCCATGCCGCTCGCCAGCAGGTGCGCCTGACCGCCGCCGCGCGGAACGCTCCAGAGCTGCCCACCGTACTCGAAAGCGATCTGCGTCTGCGACATCGTTGGCTCGCTGAGCAGAAGCCTATCGGCCGCTGCGGCTGAACCGACTGAAAGGACAGCAAGCGCTGTCGCGAGCCCTATCCGCATGACAGTAACCTCTGCGTCCGCAAAGCGTCTCAAAAGTTGCCTAGGATACGCCCAGGCGGGGTGCATAATCACGTCTCCGCACCGCTTCATGAGCCTTGCGGAATTGCTGTTGCGACGAGTGGACGGGCCCCAGTCCTCAGGCGTCCGGCACAGGCTTTTCACTGACCATGGTCAAGACGTCGTAGGCAGCGGCCGTCTCACCATCCTGATTCGTGATCTGCGCGTCCCAACGCACCTCGCCGTAGCCCTGCCCTATGCGCAGGGATTTCTCCTTGCAGGTCAAACGCACCTTGATGCGGTCACCAGGCTTTACGGGTTTGGTGAAGCGCAGGGAGTCGATGCCGTAGTTGGCGAGCACCGGGCCGAGCGGCGGATCGACGAAAAGCCCTGCTGCAGCGGCAATGAGGAAGTAGCCGTGGGCCACCCGGCCGCCGAAGATCGGGTTACGGCGCGCCGCGGCCTCGTCCATGTGAGCGTAGAAATAATCGCCCGAGAGCTCGGCGAAGCGCTCGATGTCGGCCACTGTGATTGCCCGCTCACCCGAGTGGAAGGTATCGCCGATCGCGAGGGTCCCGAAGGGGATGCGGAACGGATGCACGCCGGGGTCGTGCTGGCGGGAACCCTTGATCCAGCGGCCAGTGACCGCTGTGAGTACATCAGGTGCTCCCTGCACCGCCGTGCGCTGCATGTAGTGCAGGACGCCGCGGATGCCACCCATCTCTTCTCCACCGCCGGCGCGGCCGGGTCCTCCGTGGACCAGATGCGGAAGCGGCGAGCCGTGTCCGGTCGACTCCTTGGCGCAATCGCGATTGACGACGAGGACACGCCCGTGGAATGGAGCGAGGCCTAGCACCAAGCGCGCGGCAACTGTGGCGTCGGCCGTGAAGACCGAGCCGACGAGACTGCCTGCCCCACGCCGGGCGAGCGCAATGCCGGCATCCAACCCTTCGTACGGTACTACCGTGCAGACAGGACCGAACGCCTCGACTTCATGAACGGCCGTGGCCCGCGACGAGTCCTTGCAGTAGAGCAAAGTAGGCGCGATGAACGCGCCGCGATCGCTGTCCGCATCGGCCAGCTCGAGCTGCCTGTCGTTGCCGCAGACCACTTCCGCTTCGCGCTCGAGCTTCGCCAACTGAGCGAGAACCTCACGCCGCTGGGCGAGAGAGGCCACGGGTCCCATCCGGACCCGCTCCAGGCGGGGATTGCCCAGCACGACTTTGCCCAACGCTGCCCGCAACGCTTCTATGACACTCGCCGCGATCCCGGCAGGTACGATCGCCTTGCGGATCGCCGTGCACTTCTGTCCGGCCTTCACCGTCATCTCGCGCGCCACTTCGCGCACGAAGAGGTCGAACTCCGGAGTGCCTGGCGAGGCATCAGGGCCCAGTACACAGGAATTGAGCGAATCGGTCTCGGCGGTGAAGCGCACGGAGTGGTCGATCACCGCGGGATGCATGCGCAGCTTGCGCGCCGTGGACGCGGAGCCCGTGAACGTAACGGCATCCTGACAGGTGAGGTGATCGAAGAGATTGCCGACGCTGCCGCAGATGAGCTGCACGGCGCCCTCAGGCAGGATTCCCGACTCGATGATGTGGCGGAATGCCAACGCCGTCAGATAGGCCGTGGCGGTCGCCGGCTTGACAATGGCGGGCACCCCGGCGAGGAGGGTCGGGGCGAGCTTCTCCAGCATGCCCCAGACGGGGAAGTTGAAGGCATTGATGTGCACGGCCGCCCCCTCGAGGGGGACGCAGATGTGCTGACCCAGGAACCCGCCGGATTTCGACAGGCTCTCGGCGGCCCCATCGACGTAGACATGGGCATCCGGCAGCTCGCGCATGCCTTTGCTCGCGAAAACGAACAGCGTGGCGATGCCGCCGTCGATATCGATCCAGGAGTCGCCTTTCGTCGCACCGGTGGCATAGGAGAGGCCGTAGAGCTCATCCTTCTTGTCCGTCAGATGCTTCGCCAGTGTCTTGAGGAGAGCCGCGCGCTCATGGAAAGTGAGGCGGCGCAGCTGGGGACCCCCGACCTCACGCGCGTGAGTGAGGCTCGCGGCCACATCGAGCCCGTCGGCGCCAGCACAGGCGATCACTTCGCCCGTGGTCGCATCGCGCAGGGCGATGGGCGTGCCGGTGCCCGCCTGCCAGCGGCCGGCGATGAAGCTCTCTAACTGCATGGCTGTATCCTCGAATCCTGCGCCGTATTACCGGCCCGTGAAGTGCGGGACCCGCTTCTCCATGAATGCCGCGACGCCCTCGGCGTAATCGGCGGAGTGGCCCAGTTCCTGTTGGTAGTCGCGCTCGACGTCGAGCTGCTCGGCGAGCGTGCGGCCCCAGCCTTCCAGCATGGCCTGTTTGGTGCGCGCGAGGCCGCGGGTGGGAGCAGCCGCGAGATGACGGGCCAGTGTGTCGACTTCCGCGGTGAGCTGACCATCCTCCACGCAGCGCCAGATGAGACCCCACTGCGCGGCCTGCTCGGCGGGCAGCTTCTCACCGAGCAGAGCGAGGCCGAGCGCGCGCGCAGGGCCGAGGAGCCGCGGCAGAATCCAGGTGCCGCCCGAGTCCGGGACCAGGCCGATCTTGGAGAAGGCCTGGATGAAGGTCGCCGAGCGCGCGGCAATGACCAGGTCGCAAGCCAGAGCGATGTTGGCGCCCGCACCGGCGGCAACTCCGTTGACTGCGGCGATGACCGGCAGCGGTAGCCGGCGCAGCGCCAGGATCAGCGGCTTATAGCCCCGTTCGATGGACGGTCCGAGATCGGGCGGTGCGCCGCCGGGCGCGACCAGCCGGTCGCTCAGATCCTGCCCGGCGCAGAATCCGCGGCCGGCGCCGGTGATGACGAGGACGCGTGCCGAGGTGTCGCGCTGCAGGGCAGCCAGGGCATCCTGCACCTCGGCATGCATGGCGGCATTGAAGCTGTTGAGCCGCTCCGGACGATTGAGCGTCAGCCGCGCAATGCCCTCTGACAGCTCGAATAAAATAGTCTGATAGGTCATGTTCGAACGCTCGTCGGGTGTGCTGCGCGCGGCCTCGGCCCTGTTGGCCGCGCCGCGGCGGGTTCGCAATGCCGCTTACCGCTCGTCATAGTCCAGCTCGAGCACCGGGGTCTTGACCTTCGACTGGCAGGCGAGCACGTAACCCTGCGCGAGCTCCCAGTCCTCGAGCGCGTAGTTCTGGTCCATGGCCACCTCACCGCGTACGATCTTGGTGCGGCAGGTCGAGCAAACACCCGCGCGGCAGGAGAACGGCAGGTCGAGGCCCGCCCGCGCGGCACCGTCCAACACGCTCTCACCGTTCATGGCCATCGTGAAGGAACGGCGGCGGCCGTCCATGATCACCGTGACTTCGGAAATGCCGGGCTGTGCGCTACTGTGAAGCGCCGCCGGCGGCGGCGGCGCACCTCCCTGTGCCTGGGTGAGGGCGTCGTGCCCCTTCATTTTCTGCGCGCCGACATTCGCTGTCGCGACGGTAAAATGCTCCGCCCTGATCCGGTCAGCGCTCATGCCGAGCCCGCACAACGCCTGCGAGACGCTGTCGATCATGTCGCCAGGCCCGCAGATGAAACACTCAGCGATTTGCGCCGGCGCGAAGAACGACCGAGCGAGCTGGCGCACGTGCTCGCCATCCAGCCTGCCGTTGTAGATCGCCACCTCCTGCGGCTCGCGGCTCATCACGAAGTGCAGCGCCAGGCGATCGAGATAGCGATCCTTCAGGGCCAACAGCTCCTCCAGGCACATCGCGCGCCCCATGCTGCGATTGCCGTGGAAGAGGATTACGCGTCCGGCGGGTCCAGCCTCGAGCCAACCGCGTGCGATCGAGACGATCGGGGTGATACCGCAGCCGGCCGCGAACGCCACGCAGGTCCCGCTCCCCGCCGCGCCCGAATGGGCCGTGAAGCTGCCGTTTGGCGGCAGCACGTCGAGCCGATCGCCCGGTTGCACGTGCCGCGCCAGATACGTCGACAGGCGACCCTCGGAATGCACGCGCGCGACGATGCGCAGGGCCCGCTCCCCCGGGGCACTCACCAGCGAATAAGTGCGCCTCACTTCCGCGCCTTGCAGCGAGGCACGCAACACGACGTGCTGCCCGGCGATACCACGGTATTCGGCGGCGAGCTGCGCAGGAACCTCCAGCGCCAGGGCCATGGCGTCCTCAGCCTGCATCTGCACTTGAGCGACACGCAGCGAATGGAATTTCAACATGAGATCAGATGCACTTGAAGACGTCGAAGGGCTCGAGGCAATCGCTGCACCGATAGTGCGCTTTGCACGGGGTCGAGCCGAATTCGCTGACGCGCTCGACATCGTGGCTGCAGCACCGCGGGCAAGTGACGTTGCAAGACGCACGCGCAGTGGGCGCGGCAATGCCGAAAGCCTGCAGCTTCCGCCTGCCCTCCTCGCTCAGCCACTCGCTCGTCCAAGGGGGTGAGAGCACCGTCTCGACGGTCACCTCCCCCAGCTCCTCGCGCGCGAGCGCTTCCCGGACGGAACGTTGAATGACCTCGGTCGCGGGACAGCCCGAGTACGTGGGAGTGATTCCCACCCGCAGGCATCCTCCCGCGAAGCGCACGTAGCGAACGATACCCAGGTCCACCACGCTCAGCACCGGTAGCTCCGGGTCCATGACGGAGCACAGAGCGCGCCACGCCCGCTCCTCGGGGGGGCCGGCTGCCTGCCCGCGCACCGGCGCGGCGAGAGTCTCGGTCACTTCCGTTACCATGCGGCATCGGGGAAAGTACGCGGCAAGTGCTGCATCTCACCGAGCATGTGACCCAGGTGCTCCGTGTGCACACCGCGCTTGCCGTGCCAGGGATACGGCGAGGCGGCCGGCCGCTCGAGCTTCGCCTCCTCCAATACCGCGCCGATCCGCTCTTCCCATCGCAAGCGCAGCGCGTCCGGCGACGGAGCGATGCCCGCGGCGGCCATCTCCTCATCGAGCGCATCGGGCGCCAGCAGCTCGTCGGTGAAGCGCCACAGCGCTTCCAAACCCTGTGCGACGCGAGCGTGACTTTCCGCAGTGCCGTCGCCGAGCCGCACCAGCCAGCCGGCGCTGAAACGCAGGTGATAACGGGTCTCCTTCACCGCTTTGGCGGCAATCTCGCCCAGGCGCGCGTCGGCTGAGCCCACCAGCGCCTCATAGAGCCCGAGTTGCCAGGCATCGAGCAGAGCCTGCCGCACGATCGTCTGGCCGAAGTCGCAATTGGGCTGCTCGGCGAGGGAGACGTTGCGGAATTCGGGCGCGTCGCGCAGGAAGGCGAGCGCATCCTCATCGCGCCCGCGTCCTTCGATCTCTCCCGCGTAAGCGAGCAGCAGCCGCGCCTGGCCGATCAGGTCGAGCGCAATGTTGGCGAGCCCCAGATCCTCTTCCAGCGCCGGCGCATGGCCGACCCATTCACCCAGCCGCTGGCCGAGGATCAGGCTGGTGTCAGCGAGCCGGAGGATGTAGCGGAACCGTGCCTCGGCGGACGGAGAGCTCACAGGTTCTTAACCTCGTCGGGAATCGTGTAGAACGTCGGGTGGCGGTACACCTTGTCGCGCGCCGGCTCGAAGAGCGCCTCCGCCTCCTCCGGATCGGAAGCGACGATTTCGCTCGAGCGCACCACCCAGATGCTCACGCCCTCCTGACGACGCGTATAGACGTCGCGCGCATGCTCGATCGCCATGCGCACATCGGCCGCGTGCAGGCTGCCAACATGCTTGTGCTCGAGGCCCGAGCGGGCGCGGATGAAGACTTCGAACAGCGGCCAGTCATCACTCATGGCAGGGTGCCTCGGCTCGTGGGGATGCGATGTGCGCGGCGGAGCGCGGCTGCGCACCGCGGCCGCCGTGTTTGGCGGCATAAGCCGCGGCCGCTTCGCGGACCCAGCGCCCCGCCTCGTGCGCGGTGCGCCGCGCCTGCAATCTCTCGTGATTGCAGGGCCCGTTGCCCTGCAGCACGGCCTTGAACTCACTCCAGTCGATTGGGCCGGTCAGGTAGTGCTGGGAGATCTCGTCCCGGCGCAGCGCCGGGTCGGGGATCTTCAGGCCGAGGAATTCCGCCTGCGGGACGGTGACGTCGATGAACTTTTGCCGCAGCTCATCGTTGGTGAAGCGCTTGATGCGCCAGCGCATCGACTGCGCCGTGTGCGTGGAAGTGGCATCGCTCGGACCAAACATCATGATCGACGGCCACCACCAGCGGTTGAGCGCATCCTGCGCCATCGCCCGTTGCTCCCCGGTGCCGCGGGCGAGCGCCAGCATGATCTCGAACCCCTGGCGTTGGTGGAAGCTCTCCTCCTTGCAGATGCGCACCATGGCACGCGCATAGGGGCCGTAGGAGCAGCGGCAGATCGGGATCTGGTTCATGATCGCCGCGCCATCGACCAGCCAGCCGATCGCCCCGACATCCGCCCAGGTGAGCGTGGGATAGTTGAAAATGCTGGAGTACTTGGCGCGGCCGTCGAGGAGTTGCTCGAGCAGCTCAGCGCGCGCGATACCGAGAGTCTCCGCGGCGCTGTAGAGGTACATGCCGTGGCCGCCCTCGTCCTGCACCTTGGCGATGAGGACCGCCTTGCGCCGCAAGGACGGCGCGCGCGTGATCCAGTTGCCCTCGGGCAGCATGCCGACGATCTCCGAGTGCGCGTGCTGGGAGATCTGGCGGATCAGGGTCTGCCGATAGGCGTCGGGCATCCAGTCTTTGGGCTCGATTTTCTCATCGCGCTCGATGCGCTCCTCGAAGCGCCGTTCCAGCGCCGCCTGCCCGCCGGAGCTTCCCGGCCGGGCTTCCGGGGCGGGGGAATCGAGGGCCTGGGTGTACATGGCTGGACGCTGCCCTTCCGTAACGTGACACAAGAATATGGTACCACCATCTATTTTCGTGTCACGTTTTTTCGTGGCAGAATGCGGCCGTGCCACAGCTCAGAGCCCTCCCGCCGAAGGCGCCTTTCGAGGCGCTGCTGCGCCGCTTTCACGCCGAGCGGCCGCTGCGTGGCGGCTCGCTCCTCATCACGATCTTCGGCGATGCCATCGCGCCACGTGGCGGGGCCGTGACGCTCGGCAGCCTGATCGATCTTGCGCATCCTTTCGGTCTCGCCGAGCGGCTGGTGCGCACCGCCGTCGCGCGCCTTGCGACGGACGGATGGCTCGCGGCCACGCGTCATGGCAGGCGCAGCGAATACCACCTCACCGAGAGCGGCAGGAAGCTATTCGCCGAGGCGACGCGGCGCATCTATGGGGTCGGCCCGTCGAGATGGGACGGACAATGGACGCTCGCGGTGCTGCCGCCGGCTGCCGGCCACTCGCGCCGCAACATCCGCGAGGAGCTGCGCTGGCTCGGCTTCGGGCAACTGAGTCCCGGAGTCTACGCGCACCCCGCGTGCACGCTGGAGGAGGCCCACGGCTGGCTGGTCACGCTCGGCTGCGGCAACCGCTGTTGGCTCTTCAAGAGCGCCACGGAGGGTATGGCCGCCGACCGCAGGCTGGCCGCCGAGGGCTGGAATCTGGTGACGATCGGCCGCCGCTACCGGCGATTTCGGGACACCTTCGCGCCCGTGGCGGCCGCCGTGCGCGCCGCAGACGCACTCGCCCCGGAGGCTGCGTTCTTGGTGCGCACCCTGCTCATCCACGAGTATCGGAAGATCCACCTGCAGGACCCGCTGCTGCCGCCCGCATTGTTGCCGGCGGAATGGGTGGGAACCGAGGCTTACGAGCTCACCGCCACACTCTACGCCGCCGTATTCGCGAGCGCCGAGCGCTTCCTCGGCGAGACCGGCAGAACGATTGCCGGTGCGCTTGCGCCAGCCGGCGCCGAGGTGCACGCGCGCTTTGGCGGCAAACACACGGGCCGCTAGAGCGAGTGGAGCCTCGGCAGGGATGGACCCGGGGCTAAATAGAGATCACCAGGTATCCGGCTCCCAGTTTTGCTGGCTGCCGTCGGCGAGCTCGCCGGCACTGATCGTGTTGGCGTCCTTGAAGTAGTGCGGCGGCACCGGCAGGTTCAGCGGTGCCGGTGAGCCGTCCATGACGCGGCCGGACAGATCGTAGCGGGAGCCGTGGCAGGGACAGAAGAAGCCACCCTCCCAACCGGCGGGCAAGTCCGGCGGGTTCAGCTGCGGCCGGTACTTCGGGATGCATCCCAAGTGCGTACAGATGCCTACGACCACGAGGTACTTCGGATGGATGGACCGCTGCACCGGATTCCAGCCCGGGAGGTTCGCCGGCTGCTGGGGTTCTTGCGAGAGGGGGTCCTTCAGCTGCCCGTTGAGCTTCGGCAGCTCAGCGAGCTGCTCCGCGGTGCGATGCAGCACCCAGATAGGCTTCTGGCGCCACTCGGCGCTCATCATCTCGCCGGGCGCCAGCTTGGAGATGTCGAGGGTGACCGGTGATCCCAGCGCACGCGCTTTCTCGCTGGGCTCCAAAGACTCGATGAACGGCACCGCGGTCAGTGCTACGCCGACGGCGCCGACGATCGCAGTAGTGGTAGTCAGCATCCGCCGTCGGTCGAGGTCGGGCCCGTCCTCGATCGGCGTTCCAGGCACTGCGGGTGCGTTCTCGGTCATGCTCACGTCCTCCGCCGGACAACCGGGGTAATCCGCGCATGGTAGCGGCCCCGCTGTCCCGCGTCACCTGCAACACGGTCCTTCCCCTGCGATCAGTCCTGCCAGCCGGAAAGCCGTTCCGTGAAACTCTGCAGGAAGCGGTTCGCGCGGCTGCCGTCCATCACGCGATGATCGATCGTCAAGGTCGCATAGCAGCGCGAGCGCACCACGATCGCATCCGCATCGCCCTGCTCGATCACCACCGCGCGCTTCTCGAGCTTGCCCAAGCCGAGGATGGCCGATTGCGGCTGCGGAATGATGATGGGAGCGGCGAGCAGGCTGCCGCTCACACCGTGGTTGGAAAGCGTGAAGGTGCCGCCGCGAACATCCGCGGGCGTCAGCGCGCCGTCACGAGCCCGGCGCACCAAGTCCTCGAGACGGCGGGCCGTGTCGAGGAGATCGAGTGACTCGGCGCGGTGCAGGACCGGCACGACCAGGCCGCCCTGCGCCGCCGTCGCGATACCCAGGTTGACGGGATCGTAGATCTCGAGAGCCGTCTCGGTCCATCGGCTGTTTGCCTCCGGCACCTCACGGATCGCAGTCACGGCAGCCTGCGCGAAATACGCCGTCAATGTCAGCGTGACGCCTTGGCGTGCAAACTCCTCGCGATGCCGCTGACGATGGGCGAGCACCTCATCCAGGTCGACCTCGAAGACCGTAGTCACGTGAGGTGCGGTGTGAAGCAGGCTCTCTACCATTCGCGCCGCGATGCGCTTGCGGATGGCGGAGTGCGGCACGCGATGCGAAGCCGCCCCTTCCACGCCGTCGTCAGGTGTTGGCGCACGTTCGGCATCCGCTTGCGCCTGAGTCGTTCCGTCTGCCGGTGGGCGTGGACCGCTCGCTGCTGCGGAGGAGCCGGAGATCTCCCGCATCAGGTCCGCAACGGTGATCCGGCCGCCCTCGCCCGTGCCCCGAACTGATGCCGCATCGAGCGAATGCTCCGCCAGCAGGCGCCGCACGGCGGGACTCAGCTGGCGCGCCGCAGCGCCGGCGGATGCGCCCCTGGCTGGCGCAGCGGCAGCGGCGGGCGCGGGGGCAGCCGCTGGCGCAGCAGCGCTGCGGGATGCTACCTCCCGCGCGGCGGCATCCGGGATCACGGAGCTGACGATTGCCTCGCGAGCGGCGGCGGGTGCCGGCGCCGTCACGGCGTGGCCGATTCTTCCCAGGAGCTCGCCCGGCGCCACCTCGTCCTGTGCTTGCTTCAAGATTTCCGTCAGCACGCCGGCTCCCGGCGAGGCCACCTCGACCGTGACTTTATCGGTCTCGAGCTCGATGAGCGGCTCGTGCTCGGCCACCGGCTCGCCGATGCTCTTCAGCCAGCGCAGCACTTGCGAGCGCGTGCCCTCTTCCTGCCCTGCGGGAGCCCTGATTTCCACACTGGTGCCTTCTGCCGACATGTCAGATGCTCGCAATCTGCTGAATGGCCCGGGTGATCGACTCCACGCCGGGAACGGCTGCCACGAGGAGCAGCGGACTGTGCGGGCTCGGAATGTCTGGCATGGCGAGCCGGTCGATCGGAGCATCGAGGCTGAAGAACGCCTCCTTGGCCACGCAGGCCGCGATCTCCGCCCCGAAGCCCGCGGTCAGGTTGTCCTCGTGCACGATCAGGCACCGGTGCGTCTTCTGCACGGAGACCAGCACGGCTTGCTTATCCCATGGCGACAGGGTCCTCAAATCGAGGATCTCCGCATCCACGCCCGAAGCTGCCGCCGCACGCTCACAACGCTCTACCATTGCGCCCCAGCTAACGATGGTAAGTTCCGCGCCCTCGCGGATGCAGCGCGCTACACCAAATGGGACGACGTATTCGTCCCCGGGATAGGGACGCCGCGCCCATGCACCGTCCAACAAAGCGCGATGCTCGAAGAACAGCGTCGGATCATTGCCACGCAGCGCCGCGCGCAGTAATCCCGTCGCATCCTCCGCATTGGACGGCACGGCGACGCGCCATCCGATCGCGTGCACGAAAGCAACTTCGTTCGTCTGACTGTGCCAAGGGTCGCCGCACTTGAAGAATCCGCCCGGAATGCGCACCACCATCGGAGCGGCGAAGCGATTGCGAGTGCGCCAGCGCATCGTGCCGCAGTCGTGCAGCTGCTCGGTGGCGGGATCGGCATACTTGCGGAACTGAATCTCCGGGACCGGCAGCAGGCCCGCGAGCGCGAGTCCGACCGCGCGGCCGATGATGCCCTCCTCGGAGAGGCTGGTGTCGAAGACGCGTCCCGCTCCGTGCTTCTCCTGCAGTCCGAGCGTCGCTCCGTGCACGCCGCCTTTGGGGCCCACGTCCTCGCCGAAGACCATCATCCGCGGGTTCAAACTGAGCTCTACGTCGAGCGTGCGCCGGATGGCCGTCAGCATGTTGATGCGCGCCGGCTCCGGCCGCGGCTCGCGCACGGTGGGCGCAAACGCATGGCCTGCTGCCGCGAGCCCGCCCTGCTCCTGGATTTCCGGCGCCCCCGCTGCGGTGGACTCCGCGAACACATAACGCGTGAGCGAGCTCGGGTCCGGGTGCGGCCGCGCCAATGCCCGCGCCACCGCCGCTTCGACATCGCGGCGCGCCTCGCTCGCCAATTGCGCCCAATCCTGCTCGCAGAGCACCCGGGGAACCAGGAAACGTTGCAGTCGCTGCAGCGGATCGCGTGCCCGCTCGCGCGCAACGGTCTCGGGCGATTTGTAGGCCTGCGTGTCCTGCCCGGAGTGGCCGCAAAGGCGCGGCACGGACAAGCGCAGGAGCAGCGGCCCGCGCTCCTCGCGTACGCGCGCGACCGCTTCGGCCACGAGCTGCGGCGCCTGCGACGGATCGGCTCCGTCTCCTTCCAGAAGTGTCAGGCCCGAAAAGGACCGCAGGTTGGCCGCAATGTTGCTCCCGGGTGTCTGCAGCTGCGCAGGCACGGAGATGCCGAAGCCGTTGTCCTCGATATAAAACAGCATCGGCAGACGCAAAGTGGTCGCCATCGTGAGCGCCGACCAGAATCCTCCCGTAGCGACCGATGCATCGCCGCCCAGCACGACGGCGATGCTGTGCTGGTACTCGCCATCCCGCAGCACCTCATGGTGCTGGCGGATAGCCTGGGCCCATCCGGCCGCGGGCGTGTACTGCGCGCCGACGCCGCCGCACGCGGGCAGCACCGTGGCCGCGCCGCGGCCTGGCCTGTTGAAAACGACGCCGATGTCGCGGCCGCCGCTGAAGGAGCCGGTGCGCGCGAGCGGTCCCGCGGCGGCCTCTTCGAGGTCCAGCCCGAGCGCCAACATCAGCGGGCGCGAGCGGTAGTACACCGTGGCCCCGTCGTGCGGGTCGGTCAGCTGCAGGCCGAGGAGGATCTGGGCGAAATCGTGGCCGCGCGCGGAGAACTGATACATCACCTGCCGCTCCGGCAGGAGGCGCGACTCCTCGAGGTCATCGAGCGAGCGGGAGGCCTGCAGCAGGTAGGTCACCCGTCGCCAGTCGGGCTCCTGGCCGGAGAAGGGAGCCGCCCCGCCGGAGCGGGAGATCGGAGATGCGGCGGCTGACATGAATTCCTCCGGGGTGGCCCTGACCATAGCCTAGGGTGGGCACTCGGAAATGAGCTTGCGTTCATTGCGCCAGGAAAGGGTAGGCTGGCAATATCCTTTCTCTACAAGGGGCTCGTGAACCAGAATCATGCCAAAACCTCTCGACCGGCTCGACCGGCGTATCCTCGATGAGCTGCAGTCGGACGCCCGCATTTCGAACCAGGACCTCGCCCAGCGCGTCGGACTCTCCGCCGCGCCCTGCTGGCGACGTCTGCGCCGCCTGGAGCTGGATGGGTTCATTGCCGGTTACGCCACCCTCCTGTCGGCGCCCGCCATCGGTCTGCCCATCCAGGCCTACGCGCTGGTCTCGCTCGAGAACCACCATCCGCAGACCGTGCGTCAGTTCGATCACCTGGTGCGCGATCGGCCGGAGGTGCTCGAGTGCCATTCGATGAGCGGGCCGAACGACTATCTGCTGCGCATCGTCGCGGCGAGCATGGATGCGTATGAGCATTTTCTGTCGACGCGCGTGCTGCAGCTGCCCGCTGTCCGCTCGGTCAACACGAGCTTCGTGCTGCGCACCAAGAAGTTCACGACGCGGCTGCCGGTGCCGGACGCGGCCGGCCTCTGACACCCGCAAAGGGTCAGCCCAGCTCGTGCAGGTCCCCGGCGGTGAGACTCACTGCTGCGGCCGCGATGTTCTGCTCGAGATGCTCGATCGAGCCGGTCCCCGGGATCGGCAGCATGACGGAAGAGCGCCCGAGCAGCCACGCGATCGCCGCCTGGCCAACGGTGATGCCGTGGCGCTCGGCGACTCGCTCGAGCGTGCGCAGCGCGCCGCCGCCGCGCGCATGCCGCCCGGAGGCGAGCGGCGCCCACGGCAGGAAGGCGATGGCCTTGCGCGCGCAGTAGGCGAGCACATCCTCGGACTCGCGGTCCTCCAGGTTGTAGCGGTTCTGCACCGAGACGATCGGCGTCAGCCGCTCGCAGCGCTCGAGCTCGGCCGCGCTTACATTGGAGACACCGATGTGGCGGATCTTGCCCTCGCTCTTGAGCCGCACGAGTTCCCCCATGGAATCTTCCAGCGGCACCCTGGGATCCGGCGCGTGCAGCTGATAGAGATCGATGCGATCGCGCCGCAGACGCGTCAGGCTCGCTTCGCAGGCCCTGCGCAAGTGCTCCGGGCGAGCATCGCGATCCCAGGCTGCGGGCGCCGGGCGCACCAGCCCCCCTTTGGTGGCGATGACCATATCGGCGGCATACGGATAGAGCGCCCGCGCGATCAGGTTCTCGCTGACTTCAGGTCCATAGGAGTCCGCAGTGTCGATGAAGGTTACGCCGAGATGCGCAGCGCGCTGCAACACCCTCACGGCGGTTGCCACGTCAGGCGGATCGCCCCACACTCCGCGGCCGGTGATCCGCATCGCTCCGAACCCGAGGCGATTGACCTTGAGATCGGCACCCAGGGCGACTTGCCCGGCCGCCGCCGCATTCAAGTTGGCGTTCATCGATACCTCCGCACGGGGATACGAGCAAACCGCATGCCGAGCCCGAGCGCGCTCCCGATGATTCGCGGCGCGGCTCGGCGCGGCCAGACTAGCGAACCGGCAGCGCCACCGCGCGGGTGACGATGCGCATGGCGAAGCTCGATTGCACGCTGACCACGCTGGGCAGGCGTGTCAGGTGTTGGCTGTGGACCCGCTCGAAATCCGCAAGGTCCGCCACCACCACGCGCAACAGGTAGTCGTGCTCGCCTGTCATCAGGTAGCACTCCATCACTTCCGGAATCTTGTGCACGGCGGTCTCGAACGCCGTGAGGCCGGACTGGCTCTGGCGGTCGAGCGTGATGCTGACGAAGACGTTGACGGGATAGCCGGCCTTCTGCTGATTGATGAGCGCGGTATAGCCTTCGATGAGGCCCGACTCCTCCAGCGCCCGGACGCGGCGCAGGCAGGCGGACTCGGAGAGGTTCACCTCATTCGCCAGTCGGGCATTGGTCACGCGCGCATCCTGCTGCAGCAGGCGAAGGATGGCGCGATCGTAGCGGTCGAGCTCCATGGACGCAGGATTCTGCCACAAATCGTTCACTTTGTCGCAGATTATGCCGCCGGCGGTCGTTCCCGCAGCCAGTTTGCAAGCTCGCACCACGTCACCCCCCTAATCTGTCGGCAAGCATTCACCTGGGGGTTCGAGCCATGCATATCGGCGTTCCGCGCGAGATCAAAGTCCACGAGTATCGGGTCGGATTGGTTCCCGCCGGAGTTCGCGAGCTCACGGCGGCCGGCCATGCAGTCAGCATCGAGACGGGCGCTGGCGAGGGCGTCGGTCTCGCGGATGCCGAGTATCGCGCCGCGGGTGCAACCATCGCGCCGAGCGCCGCTGACATCTTCAGCAAAGCGCAGCTCATCGTGAAGGTGAAGGAGCCGCAGGCCGTCGAGTACCAGATGCTGCGCCCCGGGCAGGTGCTCTTCACTTACCTGCACCTCGCGCCAGATCCCGCGCAGGCGCGTGGGCTGATGGCGTCCGGTGCGACAGCGATCGCCTATGAGACGGTGACGCGCAAGGGCTCATTGCCGCTCCTCACTCCGATGAGCGAGGTGGCCGGACGCATGTCGATCCAGGTCGGCGCCGCCTGCCTGCAGAAGGCAAATGGCGGCCGCGGTGTACTGCTCGGCGGCGTGCCGGGTGTCGCCCCGGCCAAGGTGGTGATCCTGGGCGGCGGCGTCTCCGGCACTCATGCCGCGGAGATGGCGGTCGGCATGCGCGCAGACGTCACCGTAGTCGATCGCTCCGTCGATCGTCTAAGGGAGCTCTCGAGTCTCTTCGGTGCGTCCTTGCGCACGGCCTACTCCACTGCGGAGACGATCGAGCGCCTGGTGCGTGAGGCCGACCTCGTCATCGGCGCGGTACTGATTGCGGGCGCCGCAGCGCCGAAGCTCGTGACTCGCGCCATGGTTGGGACCATGCAGGCCGGCTCGGTGCTGGTGGATATCTCGATCGACCAGGGCGGCTGCTTCGAGACGAGTCATCCGACGACACACGCGCAGCCAACGTTCGTAGTTGACGGTGTAGTGCACTACTGTGTAGCCAACATGCCGGGCGCCGTGGCACGCACCTCCACCTTCGCGCTGACCAACGCGACACTCCCGTATGTCAGGATGTTGGCCGATCTCGGCTGGCAGGCCGCGCTGAAGAAGGATCCTGGCTTCGCCGCCGGGCTCAACGTGCATGCAGGCCAGATCACGCACGAGGCGGTGGCGCAGGCTCTCAATCTGAAGGCTCATCCCGCCCCGCTGAGCTCCGCGGCCGCGTAACGGGATGCAGTGCGAGTCCTGAGGCCTCCAGGGGGGCGGCACGGCTGCGGCCGCCCGCCCCTGCCCAGGCATCTCGACATTCCGAAGAAATCTGAGAGCGAGCGAGGCCGTCGCACGTCCCCCGTGAGGCATTGTGTACACTGGAGGTCCCATGCCCCATTCCATCGTAGACGATCAGCTGATCGAGGCCCTGCTCCCCGCCGCGCTGGCGGCCGGTCGGGCCACGATAGAGATCTACCGCAGCGGCTTCACGGTTACGCAGAAGGCGGATCAATCACCGGTCACCGCGGCCGACCATGCCTCGGAGAAGATCATTCTCGAGCATCTGGCGCGCATCGCCCCGGCCGTGCCGGTCATTGCGGAGGAGGCGGTCGCGGCCGGATCCATTCCGCAGGTCGGTGAGGAATTCTTCCTCGTCGACCCGCTCGACGGCACCAAGGAGTTCATCCACCGGCGCGGCGACTTCACCGTGAACATCGCGTTGATCCGTCGGGGAACACCGACACTCGGTGTGGTTTATGCCCCGGTGAGCGGCGCGCTTTATGCCGGCAATGCCGCCAGCCTGCGCGCCTTTCGATGCTCGCATCCCGCTGAGTCTGCAATGTCAGGACCGCGCGCACCGCTGCGCGTGCGATCCGTTCCCGCGGCCGGGATTACGGCTGTGGTATCGCGCTCGCACTCGACCCCGGAGACTGATGCTTACCTGAGCCACTACACGGTCAGCGATCGGGTCTCAGTCGGCTCGTCGCTCAAATTTTGCCTCGTCGCCGCTGGCGAGGCTGACCTCTATCCGCGCCTAGGACCCACCATGGAGTGGGACACGGCTGCCGGACACGCCGTCCTGGCCGCCGCGGGCGGCAAGGTAACTGCTCCGGGCGGCAAGCCGCTCGTCTACGGCAAGCCCGGCTTCCGCAATTCATTCTTCATCGCAAGCGGCGCCCTGAGCCCCGTGCCGCTGGCTGCTTGAGGCGCTCATGACAAAATCGTCTGGAACGATTTTCGACGGCAACAGCAGGCCGGCAGTGCGAGGCACAGGGACGGAGCTTCGCAATGCGGACACGCCATCCCGCCACGCGCTTTCGCAACACCTGAAGCGCCTCGAGGCGGAATCCATCGGCATCATCCGCGAGGTCGCGGCGGAGTTTCGCAATCCGGTGATGCTCTACTCGATCGGCAAGGACTCGGGGGTGATGCTGCACCTCGCCCTGAAGGCCTTCTACCCCTCGAAGCCGCCCTTCCCGCTGCTGCACGTCGATACGAAATGGAAGTTCCGCGACATGATCCGCCACCGGGACGAGATCACCGCGCGCTATGGGCTGAAGCTGCTCGTGCACACCAATCCCGAGGGCCTCGCCCGCGGCATCAACCCGATCGCCTCCGGCTCGCAGCTGCACACGCAGGTGATGAAGACCGAGGCACTGAAACAGGCGCTCGACCAATGGGAGTTCGATGCCGCATTCGGCGGCGCGCGCCGCGACGAAGAGAAGAGCCGCGCCAAGGAACGCATCTTCTCCTTCCGCTCGGCGGGTCACGTCTGGGACCCGCGCAATCAGCGGCCGGAGCTGTGGAATCTCTACAACACACGCATCAGCAAGGGTGAGACCATCCGCGTCTTCCCGCTCTCCAACTGGACGGAGCTCGATATCTGGCAGTACACACGCGCCGAGCAGATTCCGGTGGTGCCACTTTACTTCGCCGCGCCGCGGCCGGTAGTGGAGCGCGACGGCCTCCTCATCATGCGTGATGACGATCGCATGCCACTCAAGCCCGGCGAAGTCGAACAGGTGCGCACGGTGCGGTTCCGCTCGCTCGGCTGCTATCCGCTCTCGGCGGCCATCGAGAGCCAGGCGGCGACCCTCGATGACATCATCGATGAGATGCTGATCGCGCGCACGTCGGAGCGCTCCGGCCGGCTCATCGACAGCGACGAGGCGGCCTCGATGGAGAGGAAGAAACGTGAGGGGTACTTCTGATGAAGACGAGGCCATGACCGCTTACGGGCACGAGCAGGTGACGGTGAGCTCGGGCGACCGCGGCGGACCCGAGAAGGGCCTGCTGCGGTTCCTCACGTGCGGCTCGGTGGACGACGGCAAGTCGACGCTGATCGGCCGCCTGCTCTCCGACGCCAAGCTGATTTTCGAGGACCAGCTCGCGGCGCTGAAGCGCGACAGCCGCAAGCACGGCACGACCGGTGACGACATCGACTTCGCGCTGCTCGTCGACGGCCTCGAGGCCGAGCGCGAGCAAGGCATCACCATCGATGTGGCCTACCGGTTCTTCTCGACGCCGCGCCGGTCCTTCATCGTGGCCGATACGCCCGGGCACGAGCAGTACACGCGCAACATGGCCACCGGGGCCTCCAACTCCCACGCCGCGGTGATCCTGATCGATGCGCGCAAGGGCGTGCTCACGCAGACCCGCCGGCACAGCTACATCTGCTCGCTCCTGGGCATCCGGCACGTGGTGCTCGCGGTCAACAAGATCGACCTGGTCGATTTCTCGGGCGAGCGCTTCCACCACATCGTCGGCGACTACCTCGGTTTCGCGCAGGCGCTCGCCTTCAGCTCGATCACCCCCCTTCCGGTCTCGGCGCGCTACGGTCACAACATCACCACGCGCTCGGAACGAATGTGCTGGTATGACGGGCCGACGCTGATCGAGCATCTGGAGGAGCTCGATGTCACCGACGGTCTCGACGGCAAGCCGTTCCGTTTCCCCGTGCAGTGGGTCAACCGTCCCAATCTCGACTTCCGGGGCTTCTCGGGCACCGTGGCCTCCGGCGTGGTGCGCGCCGGCGATCCCGTGGTGGTCGCCGCATCAGGACAAGAGACGAAGATCGCGCGCATCGTCACCGCCGATGGCGATCTGCCGGAGGCGCGCGCCGGCGAGGCAGTCACCCTCACCCTGAGCGATGAGGTGGACGTCGCGCGCGGTGACATGCTCGCGGAACCTCAGGCGCGGCCGGAGGTGGTCGATCAGTTCGCCGCCCAGGTACTGTGGATGATCGAGGAGCCGATGCTGCCGGGCCGCTCGTACCTCATGCGCATCGGCACCAAGTACGTGCCGGCGCGGGTGACGAGCCTCAAGCACAAGACCGACGTCAATACCCTGGAGCACATCGCCGCGAAGACGCTCGGGCTCAACGAGATCGGTCTCTGCAATCTTTCCACCGCGACGCCGGTCGCGTTCGACCCCTACGCGGAGAACCGCGAGACCGGCGCCTTCGTGCTGATCGACCGCTTCACCCACGCCACCGCCGGCGCGGGCATGATCACCTTCGGGCTGCGCCGTGCCACCAACATCCACCGGCAGGCGTTGCTCGTGGATAAGGCGGCGCGCACGCGCCTGAACGGCCATCGGCCCGCCATCCTCTGGTTCACCGGGCTCTCCGGCTCCGGCAAGAGCACCATTGCCAACATCGTGGAGCGGGAGCTGCTCGCTCACGGCGCCCACACTTACATGCTGGACGGCGACAACGTGCGCCACGGCTTGAACCGCGATCTCGGCTTCACCGATGCCGACCGCGTGGAGAACATCCGCCGCGTGGGCGAAGTCGCGCGCCTCTTCGTCGACGCCGGCGCCATCGTGCTCTGCTCGTTCATCTCTCCCTTCCGCGCGGAGCGGCGCATGGTGCGCGAGCTCGTCGGCGACGGCGAGTTCATCGAGATCCACGTCGATACGCCGCTCGAGATCTGTCAGCAGCGGGATCCGAAAGGACTCTATGCCCGGGCGCTCGCCGGCAAGATCAAGAATTTCACCGGCATCGACTCGCCTTACGAGACGCCGGAGAACGCCGAGATCGTCGTCGGTACCAGCAAGGGCTCGGCGGAGGATGCCGCCGGACACATCGTCGCGGCGCTGCGCGAGCGGCAGGTCATCTCGTAGCCGGCCGCTCGCTGCTCACACGAGAAGCACGATCTTCCCGATGTGGGTACTCGACTCCATCAGCGCGTGGGCGCGCGCCGCCTCGCGCAGCGGGAATCGCGCATGAATCACGGGCCGCAGCGATTGCGACTCGAAGAGCGGCCAGACTTCCCTGCGCAATGCGGCGGCGATCTCCCCTTTGCGCGCTGCAGTCTGCGGCCGCAGAGCCGAGCCGCCGATCCACAGGCGCTTCGTCATCACGCCGCGAAGGTCGATCTCGCACTGGGCCCCGCCCTGGGTTCCGATGATCGCAATCCGCCCATCCATCGCCGCCGCGGCAATGTTTCGCTGCAGGTACTCGGCCCCGACCATGTCGAGAATGACATCAGCACCCTGCCCCGCCGTCCAATCCAGCGTGCGGGCCACGAAATCCTCTTCCCTATAGTTGATCGCCAGGTCCGCGCCCAGCCCGCTGCATGCCGCGCACTTCTCAGCACTTCCCGCCGTGGCAATGACGCGGGCACCGAACGCCTTGGCCAGCATGATCGCAGTGGTACCGATGCCGCTCGATCCCCCGTGGACCAACAGTGTCTGCCCGGACAGTAGCCGCGAGCGCACGAAGACGTTGTAGTAGACGGTAAAGAAAGTTTCCGGCAACACCGCGGCCTCTTCCATTGAGAGGCTTCTCGGGACGGGAAGGCACTGCACTGCAGGCGCCGTAACGTACTCTGCGTACCCGCCACCCGCCACGAGTGCACATACGCGCGCGCCGACGGCTGGGTCCGTTACACCAGTTCCAGCGCGCACGACCTCACCCGCCACCTCGAGGCCGGGAATGTCGGTCACCCCTTTCGGCGGCGGGTACGCGCCGCGCCGCTGCAGCACGTCCGGACGGTTGACACCCGCCGCTGCCACCCGGATCAGCACTTCCTGCGGTCCAGGCTGAGGCACCGGCCGCGCTACGGGACGCAGGCTCTCGGGCGGGCCCGGCATGCCGACCTCGATCGCAGTCATGTTCGCGGGGAGATCGCTCACAGGTGCTGATTGTCGCTCGCATCCTCCGCCCCATGCCAGCGGCAATGGCGTGAATACTTCTCGCGCAGCCGCTCACGCTCCTCCGGCGTCAGGCTGTCCCAGCGCTCGCGCCAGGCGCGATGGCGATGGCGCCAGTGCCCATGATGACCGCGCAATCCCCCGACGAGGACACGGCTCAGCACCAGCAGGCCGGCCGCCTGCAGATATCGCAAGGGCGGTGCGCCGAACAGGCCCGGCAGCAAGGCGTTCCACAGCAGCATCACGACCCAGCTCAGCACCGCCAGGGCGATGATGACGAATCCCGCAAATGCCAGCCCCTTCCAAACCCAACGACGGCCTCTCACAGCTCTCTCCTCGTATCAGAATGACGTCTCATGGATCCCGCAGCCACTCCTCGTACACCACCCTCAGCCGCTCGCGCAGGCGCAGCACGGCGTAACGCTTGCGCGACAGCAGCGTATTGATCCCGACGCTCCAGCGCTCCGACAGCTCCTTGAAGCTCGCGCCCTCGAGCTCGTGCGCGATGAACACCTCGCGCTGCCGCGCCGGCAGCTCCGCCAGCGCCCGCTCGAGCTCTTCGAGCAACAGCTCCCGCACCAGCGCCGCATCCGGACCTTCCTCCACGGCCGGCAACAGCCTCTCCCATGCGGCGTCCGCCTCCTCTCCTTCCGGCGCGACATCGCTCAGCAACTGCGGCCGCCGCCTGCGAAAGCCGTCGATGATGCGATTGCGGGCCACGCGCATGAGCCACGCGCCCACCTGCTCGACCGGCTGCATCAGCCGGTAGGCGTTGACGAGTTCGTAGAGCGCCTCCTGCAGCACGTCCTCGGCCTCCGCCGCGTCCCGCACCCGTTTGGAAATGAAGGACAGCAGCCGGCCCCGCTCGCGCCGTACGACGGCGGCGATCTCGGAATCCTGCACCGAAGGGCTCAAAGGCTTTAGCAGTGCTGCATCCATCCCCTGAGGTAGACGGCGGCACGGTAGCCGATATTGTGAGCGGACAGCCTTAGGAGGCCGGTCCCTGCACGGCGAGAGTCCCGGACCTGCCTGCTACCGTCCCGGACACGATCTCGCACCGCGGCAGTCGTGAAACATCAAGCGTACGGGCGTAGGACCCCAAGTCCGAGAGAGTGAACCCCCGAGATCGCCAGGCGCGCAGCAGCCGCTCGAACCCCTCCAGGTACGCCCCGCCCTCGAGCTCGGCATGCAACGTGAACACCTGATCGGCGCCCGGCTCGGTCGCTGCGAGCAGATGCTCGACCGGATCGGCGCCTGCGAGGTCCTCCCGCCCGATGAGCTCATCGAGCGTGGGCAAAGTCGTCGGCAACTGCGGTACGGCCACTTCCATTCCGCCGACGACCGGCACGAACGGTGATGCGCCTCGCGCGTCCGAGGCAAACCGAAACCCCAGCTCCCGCTCGAGCCCCGGCACGTACCCGTTCACCTGCCACCCGGCCGCTCCGTGCGCCTCGGGCGCGCGATCGAAAACCCTGATGAACTCGTCTCGCGCCAGCATGAGCTGCCGCCGGGTCCACGGCTCGCCCGCCCGCGCCACACCGTCCTGCCACTTGATGTGATCGTAGGTGTGAACTCCGACCTCGAGCCCACGCCGCGCCACCTCCCGCATGACCTCGGCGCAGCGTCGGCCGATGTGCGGTCCGGGGAGAAGCACACCATACATCAGTGTTTTGAGGCCGTAGTGTTGGGTCACCGAGGTCCGGCGCACCTTGCCGAGGAACCCGCGGCGAAACACGCGCTTGATCGCGCGGCCGGTATGATCGGGGCCGACGCTGAAGAGGAAGGTGGCCCGGGCGCCTGCCCGCTCGAGCGCCGCGGCGAGCCGCGGCACGCCCTCACGTGTGCCACGATAAGTATCGACGTCGATCTTGAGCGCGATGGTGCCCACGGTGCGCCTCAGCCCGGCCGGCATCAAGCCAACGCAGCCGGCCGCGTCTCGAGCTCGTGCGCCATTTCGGGCAGAGCAACCGGTCCGTCCGCGGTGGCCGCGGCGAGGATGCGCAGCACGCCGCCATCCCTGCATGCCGCATAACAAACGCCCTGCGCGCCGAAAAGCCGCGCGCGTCCCGAGGGGGTGATCATCTTGGGCTCCATGCGCGTGCGATGAATCCACCACTGACGCCCGTCGACTTCGGTGAAGGCGCCCGGAAAAGGCGGCGCGACGGCGCGCACGAGATCATGAATGCGTCCCGCGGGCTGGCTCCAGTCGATACGCCCGTCCTCGGGTCTGCGCCGGCCGAAGTACTGTCCCGGCTCGAGCGGCTGCGGCCGGCGCGGCGCGTTGCCCGCGAGGAGGCCGGGCAGCGAGCGCGCCAGCACGATCTCCGCCGCGGCAGTCACCTTAACGAACACCTCGCGCGCATCGTCGTCCTGCAGTATCGGCACCGCGAGCTGATCGACGATATCGCCGGCATCGGCGCGCTCGACCATGTAGTGCAGGGTCGCGCCGGTCTGCAGCTCACCGTTGAGGATCGCCCAGTTGACCGGCGCGCGCCCCCGATACTGCGGCAGCAGCGAACCGTGCATGTTCAGCGCGCCTTGGCGGGCACTGCGCAGGATCGGCGCGCCGAGCATCGAGCGATAGTAGAACGAGAAGATGAAATCGGGATCGAGCTGCGCGATTCGCTCCACGAAATCAGGGCGCTCGGCATCACTCGGCATCGCGACCGGCAGCCCGTACTCCGCAGCCGTATCCGCGACGCTCGCATACCATCGATTCTCCTTGGGATCGTCTCTGACCGTGACGACCAGGGGCACCTCGATCTTCGCGGACAACAGCGTCTTCAGGCAGCGCACGCCCACGTCATGGTAGGCAAATACGATCGCCCGGACGGCGCTCATCGCTCCGCCGGCCCGCGGGCACGCTCGGCGAGTAGCATTTCCGTATGATCGAGCTCCGGGTGCAGCCCCCGTCGCACCTCCGGCAGGGCTCGGCGCTCAAACCTGCGCGGCTCACCCTCTTCCAACACCGCGGAGATGGTGTACCGCGGGCGTTGCCGCACCTGCTCGTAGATCCGGCCGACGTATTCGCCGACGACGCCGAGGCCGACGAGCAGCACCCCTATGAGGAAGAACACGATGCCGAAGAGCGTGAACACCCCCTGCACCTCGGATCCGACTATCAAGCGCCGCACCGCCAACACGACCACGAAGAAGAATGACATCAGCGCGAGCGCCATCCCGGCCATGGTGAAGAACTGCAGCGGCACCACCGAGAACCCGGTCATGAGATCGAAGTTGAGCCGGATCAGGCGATAGATCGAGTACTTCGACTGTCCCGCGGTGCGCTCCGCATGCGCCACCTCGATCTCGACCGGATGACGCGCAAAGGTATACCCCAGGGCCGGCACGAATGTACTGACCTCCACGCAGCGGTTGATCGCCTCCACGATGCTGCGGTGATACCCGCGCAACATGCAGCCCTGGTCGGTGATCTGGATCTGCGTCGTGCCCTCGCGGATGCGATTCATCATGCGTGAGGCGAGCTTGCGCCAGTAGACATCGTGGCGGCGCGCACGGACCGTTCCGACGTAGTCGGCACCCTCGTCCATGGCGGCCACCAGCTTGCCGATCTCCTCCGGAGGATTCTGCAGGTCCGCATCCAGCGTAATGATGTAGTCGCCCCGCGTGTTCGCAAAGCCGGCGAGAATGGCCATGTGCTGGCCCGCATTGCGGGTGAGGAGGACGACCCGCGTGGTGTCCGGACGACGCTCGAATTGTTCCCGCAGTACCGCGGCGGAGCGGTCGCTGCTGCCGTCATCGACGAATATCGCCTCGTAAGGCCGCTCGAGCTGATCCAAGGCCGGATAGAGGCGCGCAAAGAGGCTCTCGAGGGCCGCCTCCTCGTTGTACACCGGAATGACGACCGAGACCGTCGCGGTCACTTTGCCGCTCTCCTCAGAACATCGGTTGCCGCCGCGACGACGCGGTCCACATCCGACAGCTCCATCGCCGGGAAGAGCGGCAGCGTCACCGTCTCCCGGCCAATGCGTTCCGCGTTCGGGAACTGCCCGTCACGGTAGCCCAGCGCGCGATAGGCCGTAAAGAGGTGGATGGCGGAGGCATAGTGGACGCCGATGCCGATGCCCCGCTCCTCCATCTGCTGGATGAACTGCAGGCGCGAGATGCGCAGCCGGTCGAGCGGCAGGAGCGGCGCGAACATGTGACAGTTGTGCCCCTCATCGCCGCGCGCCGGCAGGCGCAAGGGCGCATCGATGGCCCAGAGACTGAAATACCGGGCGGCGAGCTCGCGGCGGCGCGCGTTGGAGCGCTCGAGCGCCGCCAGCTGGCCCAGGCCGACACGTGCGGCGACATCCGACAGGTTGGCCTTGCCCGCGGCGAAGAGCGTGTCGACCTCGTCCGCGGCCGCCTTCCGCTGGCCGTGGAAGCGGTGGAGCTCCAGCTCCCGCATGTCCTCCAGCGAGTCGCCGACCACGCAGCCGCCCTCGATGCTGGTGAGATTCTTGTTGGGATGAAAGCTGAAGCAGACAAGGTCGCCGAAGCTGCCGATGCGCTTGCCGCGCCAGGTAGAGCCGATCGCCTGGGCGGCATCCTCGATGACCCGCAGCCTGTGCCGCCCGGCAATGGCATACAACCGGTCCATGTCTACGGGCAAGCCCGCAAAATGCACCGGCATGATCGCGCGGGTGCGCGCAGTGATGGCGGCCTCGACCTGCTCGAAGTCGATGTTGCGCGTATCGAGGCCCACGTCCACGAATACCGGGCGCGCGCCTACCCGCACGATGACGTTGGCGGTGGCAACGAAGCTCATCGCGGGTGTAATGACTTCATCGCCGGGGCCGATCCCGGCCACGAGGAGCGCGTGCTCGAGGCTCGCGGTCGCGTGGGTCTGCGTGCGCACCGCGCGGCCGCCGAAATACTCCGAGAGCGCCTCTTCGAGCTTCTTCACGTTCGGGCCCGAGGCGAGCCATCCGGAGCGCAGCACTTCAACGACGCCCTGGATCGTCTCCTCGTCGATGGTCGGCCGGGTAAACGGCAGGAACGGGGTGCTGGATCCATCCTGGGCGCGGCGCTTTGCGCCGTCCAAAATCGCTCCAGGTGACTTTGTCATGACTTGGCCACCAACACGACTCCAAACACGATGACCGCGATCCCGGCCACCCGCAGCACGTTGGGCGCCTCCCCGAGCAGCCACCAGGCGAGGCCGAGGTTGATGACATAGCCGAGCGAGAGCAGCGGGTACGCCTGACTCACCGGTACGCGCGAAAGCCCCACCAGCCACACGATGACGCTCAGCCCGTAGCACCCGAGGGCGAACCACAGCCACGGCACGGCGGCGAGCTCCATGCCGCGGCGCAGCACCGGCACATCCGCACCGAAAAGCGGCCCGGTGACGTCCGTCGCGGCCTTCAGGCCCAGCTGCGCCACGGCGTTGAGCAACACTCCACCGCAGAGGAACGCGAAGGAGGACGCCCTCATCGCACCTCCGGCGCAGAAACCTCGGCCTCGGAACCAAGGAGGACGCGTCCCCCCGTCCCTTGACTGGATAAAAACACAGGGATAGGATTTGCCGTGTCGGCGCTCTCGGCGATTACGCCACCGACATGTGTGACGCAGTTTCTCGAGCGGCCTGCTGGAAGCGGGTGCGACGATGCGGCGGCCACGGCTGCGAGCGTACGTCGGGTAAGGACATACGGAGCGTGTTCCGGTTGGAACGTCAACTGCCTGATTCTGGGTGTCTCTGTTCTCATGGGCGGAATCTCCGTCCTTCAGGGGCGGAGAAGACGTTAAGAGCGGCTCACCGCGACCGTGAAGCTGTCCCGCGCGATGACCCGTCCGGGCAGACTCTGCTGGCGGTAATGATCCCACACGCGCGGATCGAAGAATGCAATGGCATCGCGGCTGGCATCCCACTGACGGACGAACTGCTCCGGCGTCGCCTGCTGGCGCCCCGGCTCGCGCATTTCGCCAAAGTGGAGCTCGCCCGTGAAGCTGACGAGCGTCAGCTTGCGGCCAAGATAGGGCGGAATGGTCTGACGGTACTGCCCGACGCTGTATAGCGCGGTGCCAGGGTGCACGTCCGGAGCCACTGCCTGGACGAGCGCATACGCCGACCGGGACGGGGGAGTAACCGTGTACTCGCAGAGCAGCGCCTGCCACGCGAAGATGAGGAGAAGCGCCACAGGCAACGGCTGCCATCCGCTCCCTGTTGGGTCGCTCGCAGGAGCCTCGATGGCCGCGCCTTCCTTTCGCCGCCAGCCCACGGCAGCAGCCAGCAGCGCCGCAACCGCTGCGGCTGCCGCCCAGACCGGCGCAGCCGGCGGGATCATCCCATTGCGATGCTGCGAGTAAAGGAGATATCCCCCAGCCCCGACGAGGGCGAGAACGGCGGCGACCGCCCCGCACCAACGCGAAAGAAATCCCGGCCGAGCCGCCACCGCGACGCCCGTGAGGGCCGCGAGTGGGGGAAAAATCGGCATGATGTAGGTCGCGAGCTTCGAGCCCGACATGGAGAAGAAAGCGAGGGTCAGAGCGGAAAATATCAATAGGAATTTCAGTGGCTTAAATCGATCTTCTAATGCGGAACCGCGCCAAGCGGCCGGCAACGCGCGTACCAGAGGCACGAGCCACGGCAATGCGCCTGCCACGAACAGCGCCAGGAAGTACCACCAGGGCTCAATGCGTTTTGCCTCCGTCGTGAGGAAGCGCTGGAAGTGCTCGTGAATGAAAAAATACTGCGCGAAATCTGGATTGCGCAGCGACACCAAGACGAACCAGGGCGCCGACAAGGCGAGGAAGAGCGGTACTCCGACGGCAAAGTGCATCCGCCGCCAGGGCCGCAGGTCCCGCTCCAGTACCGAGTACGCGATGAGCGTCCCGCCGGCCAGGACAAAGACGACGATGCCTTTGCTGAGGACCGCCAGGGCCGCGAGAGCCCAGCAGACGAGCATCCAGCCGCGCTCCGCCCCCGAGCGCGGCGGCGAGCACTGCCCCCGCGCAAAGGCGAACACCGTCCCGCACATCCAGAAGGTGAAGCCGGCATCGAGCAGATCGAGATGGCCAATGGCCCCGAAGTAGGGACTCATCGCGAGCAGCACGACCGCGGCCACCGCGGACCGTCGGTCATAGAGGCGCGCCACCCAGGCATAGATCAGCGGCAGGCAGGCGAAGCCGAGCATTACCGTCCAGAGCCGCGAGCTCCAGTTGCTCAGGCCCACCACGGAGTAGATCGCCGCCGTCGCCCAGTACTGCAGGGCCGGCTTCTCGAAGTATTTGAGGCCGTCGAGCCGCGGAGTGACCCAGTTGCCGGTCGTCACCATCTCCCTTGGGATCTCGGCGTAGCGCCCCTCGTCCGGATCCATCATTGGACGGAGTTGTATCGTGACGAGCCACACCACCGCGAGAGCGACCCAGCCCCACCACCTGAGGCCGCCCACGCGCGCGCTCGAGCGAACCCCCGCCGAAGTGCTCATTCGGTTATCTCGTCCGTCGCTTCTCTCTTGGGCGGGCGCGCTCAGCCGCCCGCCAGGGCGGCGGCGCGGGCGCTGAAGTTCTCCTGCTTGACGTAGAACTCGATGGTGCGGCGGATGGCGGTGTCCATGTCGGTGCTGGGCCGCCAGCCGAGATCGCGCTCGGCCGCCGCGATGGCGGGCACCCGCATCTGGATGTCCTGGTAGTACTTGCCGTAGTACTCGCCGGCCGTGACCTCGACGATGTGCGTGGCGAGCGCGCTCTCGCGCAGCACCGGGAACTCCTGCGCGATGCGGATGGTGCGCTCGGCGAGATCGCGGATCGAGACGCAATTGGCGGGGTTGCCGATGTTGAAGATGCGGCGTGAGGCGCGGCTGTTGGCGTTCTCGAGGATGGTCAGCAGGCACTCGATCGCATCGTCGATGTAGGTGAACGAGCGCTTCTGGCGGCCCCCGTCGACCAGCTTGATGGGCCGGCGGTAGAGCACGTTCGAGAGAAACTGGGTGAAGACGCGTGAGCTGCCCTCTTTCGGCTCCTCGACATTGTCGAGATTCGGCCCGATGAAGTTGAAGGGGCGGAACAGGGTGTAGTCGAGGTTATCGCGCACGCCGTAGGCGTAGATGACCCGATCGAGGAGCTGCTTCGAGGCTGCGTAGATCCAGCGCTGCTTCTCGATGGGACCGTACACGAGCGGGCTCGTCTCCTCATCCAGCACCGCATCGGGCGACATGCCGTAGATCTCGGAAGTCGAGGGGAAGATGAGGCGCTTGCCGTACTTGACGCAGTGGCGCACGATCGAAAGATTGGCCTCGAAGTCGAGCTCGAAGACCCTCAGCGGATGAGTGACGTACTGCGCCGGGTTGGCAATCGCTACGAGCGGGACGACGACATCGCACTTCTTGACGTGATACTCCACCCACTCCTTGTTGATGGTGATGTCGCCCTCGACGAAGTGAAAACGGTCGTTCTTCGGCAGGGAGCCGAGCTTGTTGTCCGAGAGGTCGATGCCGTAGACCTCCCAGTCCCTGTCGCGGAGGATGGCGCTCGTCAGGGCGCTGCCGATGAAGCCGTTCGCCCCTAGGATCATGATCTTGAGTGACATGGAAGTCCGTGAGTTGCGCGGGCGCGGGCCCGCTTGGCTAAAAACGTCGAATTCTAGCAGCAGCCGCTCCACTTGCGCTCTTCGCGCTGCTCGTAGAGCGCCCGGCAGCTCAAAGGCGGCCCGCTCCGCGCGCGCGGGGGGGTCAAATACCTCGTAGGCATCGTCCCCCGGAGACCGCCCGGAGCCGCCCACTGCAGCCGCCAGGCTCCGCCGGATGCCGCCGGGCTCATGTGCCCCCCCTGCGACAGCTCACCCGTGATGGCGAGCGGCTGCAGGCGCGCCTGCCCCTCGATACGGCGTCTCGGAGCTCGCCGACACCGGCATGCCGCGCAGCTTGCGCCCACCGACCCGGTCCAGCCAGCCAGCGGGGCGAGCGTCACCCAGGCATGACGCGCCCTGCCCGACTTCACGGGAGGACCCCGACGACCTTATTCATTTGCAAGCTCAGGCCAGCAGTGCCTTCATCGCTCTCCGGTAGCGTGCGAGTATGGCCTCGCGCTGGCGATGCCGTCCGCCACTCACTACCTTCTCCCCCGCACGCCACACGCAATCGATGACCTGGCGCCCCGCAGCAAAAATCCAGCTGTCCAGGATCTCATCGTCCCGACGCTCGATGAGCGCAGGATGCCCGGCATTCAGGCTCACCAGGTCGAGCGGCGCGTCTGCCACCAGGCCGACAGGTGCGCGCGCTCCTGCTGCGCCGAGTGCCTGGGCGCCGCCTGCGAGCGCGGCATCGAAGAGGCTGCGGCCGGTGGAGTGGCCCGACTCGCCCGCCAACACGTTTCGGGCTCGCCGCATCAGTCGTTGGGAGTATTCGAGCATACACAGCTCCGCGCCGGCATCGAGCAACACGTTGGAATCGGATCCGATCCCGAACCGGCCGCCGCAGGCCTGGAATTCCGGCGCAGGGAAAACGCCATCACCGAGACTGGCCTCGGTGATGGGACAGAGCCCGACCACCGCGCGCGCGGCCGCGATGCGCTCGAGCTCCTCCGGGATGGCATGAGTGGCATGCACGAGGCACCACCTGTCATCGACCGCAGTTGCCTCGAACAAACGCTCGATCGGACGCCGGCCGCACCAGGTCACACATTCCTCGACCTCGCGCACCTGCTCGGCAATATGAATGTGGACGGGACCGCCCGCTGCAAGTGCCACGACAGCCGGCAGCTGCTCGGGCGACACGGCGCGCAGACTGTGCGCCGCCACACCCACTGCGCCACTCGGCAGGGCCGCAACCGCCTTGCGGCTGGATTCGACGATGCGCGCGAAGCGCTCGAGATCCGTGACGAAACGGCACTGGCGCGCGCTCGGCTCCCGGGCGCCGAATCCGCCGTATGCATAAAAGGTCGGCAGGAGGGTGAGCCCAATGCCGGTTTCGGCCGCAGCGGCCGCGATCCGCACCGCCAGCTCGCCCGGATCTGCGAACGGCACGCCTGACTTGTCGTGGTGTAGGTAGTGAAACTCGCCGACGCGCGTGAAGCCGGCCTCCAGCATCTCTGCGAAAGCGAGCGCGGTCACCGCCTCCAGCGGGTCCGGATCGATCCGCTCCACGAAGCGGTACATGAGCTCGCGCCAGGTCCAGAAGCTCTCTTGCGCGGGGCCGCGGCGCTCGGTGAGGCCCGCAATGGCGCGCTGGAAGGCGTGACTGTGCAGGTTCGGCAGCCCGGGCAGGCCCACCGCATGGCGCTCATCGCCTTCGTCGGGGTCGACTTGCGGCTCGATGGAACGGATGAGGCCATCGCGGCCCGTGACGCGCACGCGATGCGCCCACCCGCCAGGCAGCAGAGCTGATTGGAACCAGAGTTTCAGCGCCCCCTCGCTCATCCGCGTAGATCGCGTCTACTGCCGCACGACCCGCTCCATGCGCTGCTCGTTGCGGATGGAGCCGGCGATGTTGATGAGCTGGTCCGCGATCCGCTCCAACACATCATCGATGGAGAGCACTCCCGTGAGCGTCCCGGACCGGTCCACGACGGGAACACGCCGTACGCCGGCCTCGCGCATGTGGCACAACACCGCCTCGATCGACTGTCCCTCCTCGATGAGCAGCGGATCGCGGGTCATCACATCTCCCACCTTGAGCGCGTGCGCGTCGACTTCCTGCGCGAGCACCGCGACCACGATGTCGCGATCGGTGAGGACGCCCACGACCCTGGCCTTCGCCGCCACGATCAGGTAGCCGACGTGCTTTTCCCGCATGGCGTGCGCCGCCGCCACGAGATCATCGGTCGGCGCGACGGTGACCACCCCGCGCTTGCAGACGCTGCCGGCATTCATGGGAGGACTCCCAGCTGCGCAATCCTGCGCTATTGTAATCGATCAAAACCGCAGGCCCACCCGAATCGGCACGAAGTCCGTGGGCTGCGGGGTCTGCATGCGGGTGAAACGCGCCTCGACGAAAAAGGTCTGGCCGCCCCACAGCGCGAAGTCGAGCCCAAGCCCGGCATTCCACGTGAACCGGGTGGTATTGTCGCTCGCCACGACGACTGCGCCCGGCTCGAGATCGTAATCGCAGAATCCGAACCACGGGTCACAGATGTAACCGCCAAACGCGACCGTCTGCGTGAGCGCAATGCGCCGATGCGCGACGCCGACCCCAGCCAAAGCAAAGCCCGTGACGTAGGGGCTGAGCGGCATCCGATACTCGCCATCGACGGCCAAATCGACGATTTCTCCGAACCCGTCATCGATCTGCGTCTGATTGGCCGCTTGGTTGATCCCGATCAACTGGCGGGTGACATCGAAGCGCGAGTAATTGAGATCCACCCGCAGCGCGAGCGGTGAGCTGAAATCCGGCTGCCACGAGAAGCCGCCGCCAAAGGTCCAGCCGCCGTCGAGAACATTGCCCGTCTGGCCCGTCGTCGCGTCGTAGCCCGTGTCGAGATGCCAGTGGACGTGCTGCTCGGGCGAGTAATAGTGCTCCGTGTAACCGTAGTTCTGCGCGCGTGCATCGGCCCATGAGCCGAGCAACAGCAAAGCTACAAAGACCGCTCCGGACAATTTCTTCATGTTGACTTCGACTCCTGGTCGCTCCGTGTTACGAATGTGCGCGCTGCGCACCCGCCCGAGGCGCAATGTCTCAGGCGGCGCGCAGCAACCGGCGCCTGATGGCCTGAGTGATTTCCTGCATCTCCCGGATGCGCAGCGTGCTCGCGCTCCAGAAGAACGCGCCGCCGCCCGCGGCGATGACAAGGAAGAGCGAGCCGGCCTTCGGCCAGAAGTGCTCCACCGCCCAGCCGCCGAGCAGGTAGTGTGCCCCCGCCCAGCAGATGAGCGCGAGCAGGGCCGATGCGATGCTGAGCCGCGACAGCAGCACGAGCATGGCACGCGACTCGAGCCGGCCGAGGTGGCGGTGCATCAGCACGTAGAGCACTACGAAGTTGGTGGTGGCGATGCAGGCGGTCGAGAAGGCGAGCCCGCGGTGTCCCCATCCCAGGCGCACGGTAAAGAGCCAGTTGAGCAGCAGGTTGAGCGCGACAGCGATGAGACTGACGATCATTGGCGTCTTGCGGCGCTCGATGGCGTAGAACGCGTTCACGAGCACCTTCAGCCCCGCGTAGCCGCAGAGCCCGATGGCATAGAAGCGCAGCGCCGCGGCCGCTTCGGCCGTCTCGTGCGCGGTGAAGCGGCCGTGCTGGTAGAGCACCGACACGATGGGGTCGGCGAGCAGAATGAGCCCGACCGTCGCGGGCATCGTCATGAGGAAGGCGAGCCGCATGCCGCGTGCGAGCTCGGTACGGAAGGCATGCGTGTTGCCCGCCGCGGCCATTCGCGCCAGCAGTGGCAGGGCCACCGTTCCGAGCGCCACACCGAAGATGCCCAGAGGAAGCTGCATCAGGCGAAAGCCGATCTGCAGCCAGAAGATCGGGCCGTTGCCGAGCCGGGAGGCGAACAGCGAATTGACGAGCACGTTCACCTGGGTCGTGCTGGCGGCGACTACCGACGGGCCCATCAGGAGGAGGATGGCCTTGACGCCCGGGGTGCGCCACTGGAAGTCCGGCCGGAACACATAGCCGAGCCGGCGCAGGGCCGGCAGCTGTACACCGAGCTGCAGCGCACCGCCCACCAGGGTGCCGATCGCGAGTCCCATGATGGCGCGGGTGCCGAAATGCGGATCGAGGTACCAGCCGAGCGCGACGCCGGTGATGATGGAGCCGACGTTGAAGAAGCTCGAGGCCATGGCCGGCGTGCCGAAGACGTCCTTGGCGTTGAGCATTCCCATCACGAGCGCCGCCAGCGATACCAGCAGGATGAAGGGATACATGACCCGCGTCAGGGTCACGGTGAGCGCGGCCTTCTGCGGGTCGAACCACGGAGCGATGATCGCCACCAGCCACGGCGCGCAGGCGATTCCCAGGATCACGATGCCGCTCAGCATCACGGCCGTGAGGGTCGCGACCTTGTTCGCCAGCGACCAGGCAGCACGATCGCCCTGCGCCGCGGTCGTCTTGCTGAAGACGGTGATGAAGGCGGTCGAGAGCGCACCTTCGGCGAAGAGATCGCGCAACAGGTTCGGAATGCGGAACGCGATGGTGAACGCGTCCATGATGCGGCCACCGCCGAACAGCGCGGCAAAGACCTGCTCCCGCACGACGCCCAGGATGCGGCTGCAGAGGACCGCCAGAGCAACCACGCCCGCGGCCCGGGTATTCAGCTTCTCGTGGCGCGCGGCCCCCGGGGCGTCACCGCGCGCCGCAGCGGGGATATCCGTTTGTGGCATGCGGGCGCCACGGTACCATATCAACCTGCAATGAACCGCGAACCCTACATCGCCGGCGACTGGGGTACGTCCCGGCTCAGGCTCTCCCTCTGCCTCGGCGAGTGCGTCATCGAAACGCGCCAGGGCGCGGGCATTGGTGCCCTGCGCGAGCCGGCCGCGGAGGCCCTGCGGCCACTGATCGCCGGCTGGCGCCAGACTCACGGATCCCTGCCGCTGCTGCTCTGCGGCATGGCGGGCTCACGCAACGGCTGGCGGGAGACTCCGTACCTACCCTGCCCCGCGGACCTGCGCGCACTCGGCGAGGCCGCCTTGCGGTTCGAGGCGGATGGGGCGCCGGTGGCCATCGCCCCTGGGCTGTCCTGCAAGAGCCGGCTCGGCTCCCCGGATGTGATGCGCGGCGAAGAGACGCAGATCGCCGGCGCGCTCGCGCTCCACCCCAGCCTCGGCATCGGCCACCACCTGCTCTGCCTGCCGGGCACCCACACGAAGTGGGTCTGCCTCGAGGAGGGACGCGTGACCGACTTTCTGACAGCGCTCACCGGTGAGCTCTTCGCGCTGTTACGCGACGGCAGTACGCTGACTCAGGCGGCTCGCGCCGGCACCGGAGGCGAATCCTCGGATGCCCGCAGCGCAACCGGCGATACGGAAAACGGGTTCGAGAGCGGCCTCGAGGCTGCCGCGGCGCTCGGCGCCGCCAGCCTGCTGCATGCACTCTTTGCCGTGCGCAGCCGGCAGCTGATCGACGGCCGCTCGCACGAATGGGCGCTCGCCTATCTATCAGGCCTCATGATCGGCGCGGATGTGCGGGGCGCGATGCCGCTCTTTGCCGCCCGTGCGGAGGCTGTGCTCATCGGGGACAGCGCGCTCAACGAGCTCTATGCACAGGCATTGCGCCGCGAAGGCATGACGGCCTCCTGCCTCGATGGCGAGCAGTGTGCGCTCGCGGGACTTCGCACTCTATGGCGGACATGAGCGCCTCACCGCAGAAGTGGCCGGCGGGTATTCTGCCGCTCGTCGCCATCCTGCGCGGCATCCGGCCGGAGGAGGTGCTCGAGGTCGCCGCGGCGCTGCACGAGGCCGGCATCGGCGCCATCGAAGTGCCGCTCAACTCGCCCGCTGCGCTCGAGAGCGTTGCGCGTCTCGCCGCGCATTTCGGTGATCGCTGCCTCTGTGGCGCGGGAACGGTGCTGCGGCCCGCCGATGTCGATGCGGTGCATGCCGTGGGTGGGCGCCTGATCGTGACACCCAACACGGTGCCGGCCGTGATCGAGCGCGCCGTGGCGCTCGGCTTGACGGTGATGCCGGGCTTCGCGACGGCGACCGAGGCGTTTGCCGCGCTCGGCGCGGGAGCGAACATGCTGAAGCTTTTCCCGGCGGCGAGCTACGGTCCGGCGCACTTGAAAGCCCTGCGCGAGGTGCTGCCCGCGGTCGCCGTGTTTGCCGTCGGCGGCGTGGGGGCCGCCAACCTGGCTCCGTGGCGGCAGGCGGGCTGCGCGGGCCTCGGTGTCGGCGGCGATCTGTATCGCGCCGGCCACGCCGCGGGCGAGGTGCATCGTCGCGCGCTCGCCCTGGTGGCGGCCTGGCGCGCGGCTCAGTGACCGACTGCTTGCGCGGCAGCCTGCGGCCGAAAGTCCGCGGTCCAGGCCCACGAGGGCCGTAGCCGGGTCACTTCCACCGCGATCGGCTCGGAGAGCTTCCACGGCCGGGGCAGCGCATATTTGCGCGCAATTCTTACAAAGGCCTGCGCGAGCGGGTCGTCGGCGGCTACCTTCTCGTCGGTCGTCGTCCAGCGGCGCACCCAGTTCGCCTGGACGACGAGCTGCCTGCGCAGCAGCTCCATGTAAGAAGCGTCATTGTCCGTTGCGGCGGCGCGACACGCCGCTTGATCGGCCTCGCGCGCCAGCTCTTCGAGGCAGCCATCGGTCAGCCGGATGCGAACCTTCAGTGAGTTGAGCTCCTCCCGCAGCCACCGCACCGCGCTGCCCTGTGCGAGAAGGAGGGCGCGAATTCCCGAGTTCAGCCATGTCATGACGCTTCCCCTGTTGTCAGCTCCGGAGACGTGCCGCTCCAACATGCACGCCCTATGCCAGGGAAAACGCCAAGCTCACGTCCGAGGATTAAGTCAAATTCAGATCCAACAACAACATCCAAGTCAGGTTTCGCGGCGCCGCAGGAGGGAAAGAAAGAAGAGCCCGCCGGCCACCATTACGATGAAAGGACCGCTCGGCCGGCCGGCAACCGATGCGACATAAGTCCCCACGGCCGTTGCAGCCACCGCGACCACGACGGAGACGGTCAGCATCCTCCCGAGGCTGCGCGCAAAGCGCCTGGCGATGGCGGCGGGAATGATGATGAGCGAGCCCATGAGCAACACGCCGAGGAATCGCAGCCCCAGCCCGATCGTCAGGGCGAAGGCGAGGAGGAAATAAAGATCGAGCCGTGCGACATTCACCGCGGAGGTCATCGCGATCTCCGGTGAGACCAGACGCACCACGAGCGCATTGCGCTGGCGCAGCACGAAGACGATCACGATGAGTGCGCCGATGATCCCGAAGAGTGCCTCGTGCAAGGTCAGAGTCCCGCGAGCCCCGAGCAGCGCGTCGATCAGCTGTTCCCCCGAGGTGATGACGCTGCCCACCGCGAGCGCCACGGCGAAAGTGACTCCGATCACCGCCTCGGTGGCGATGCGGGTGCGACGCTCCACCGCCCAGATGAGCACCGCGCCCAGGAGCAGCAGCGCAAGCGCGCCCCAGAGGGGATTCACGCGCAGGACGAGGGCGATGCCGATCCCGGGCAAAGCGATGTGCGACATCGGGTCGGCCGCGAGCACCATGCGGCGCATTACGGCGAAGCTGCCCATCAGGCCGGCGGCCACGGCCATCAGCGCTGAGAGCGCGAGCGAGCCCAGCTCGGGAGCCAGCTCATGCATGGGTGTGGACATGGAACCCCAGCGGCTGGCCGTAGACCTCCTGGAGCGTCTCGGGCGTCAGCGCCGACCGCGGCGGCCCGAAACAAGCGCCGTGGCGCCCGAGGCAGAGCACGTGGTCGGCGTACCGGTACACGACACTCAAGTCGTGCGACACGAGGAGCACCGTCATCGCGTGGGTATCCTGCAGGCCGTGAATCACCTCGTTGAGGTGTGCCTGCCCCGGAGCGTCGACGCCCGCCGCGGGCTCATCGAGCAGCAGCACGTTGGGATTACCGAGGAGCGCGAAGGCGATGAGCAGCCGTTGGAACTGTCCGCCGGACATGTTGCCGATGGGCGTTGCCAGCACCTCCTCGGCGAGTCCGACGGAACGCAACGCCGCGGCCTGCATAGCACTCGAGCTGCCCGCGAGCGCCGCCTTGGCGCGCAGGAAGTCGCGGCCGTTGAGCGGCAGATCGCGCTCGATATCGAGCCTCTGGGGAACGTAACCCAGCACCGTGTCGGCGGCCCAAGCGATCTTGCCCGTGTGGGGCAGCGCGCCAATCAGCGCGCGCAGCATCACCGTCTTGCCGGCCCCGTTTGGCCCAATGACGGCGAGGCAGCTCGCGCGCGGCAGGTTGAAGGTGACGCCTCGAATCACTTCCGTGCCTCCCAGGCGTATCCCCAGATCTTGCACCTCCAACACGTTCATGGACCGACCGACCCCTCGTCTTGACCTTGCTGCTGCGCCGAAGTCTATTGTACGGAAGCCCTCAAGCCCAGCCGCGTGCTCGGATCGGAGGCACGGCGCGTGCGCCTGAGCATCGGTCTTGCGTCCGACCGCCCTCCTCCTCGATCTCTGGCTCGACACCGAGGCGACGCGATATTTGCGCGAGCGCGATGTGCGCGCGCTCATTGCCCAGCACATCAAGGCGCCCGGCCGGCCCGAGGTCGGCCCATGGAACGGACCGAGAGTCAGCCTGATTCCGACTCAGAGCTCACCCCCGATCCGTACCACATAACGGCCGCGCGCTCCGCCCGCCAGCAGCTCCTCGCACGCGCGCGGCACCTCTTCGAGGCCGATGATGGCGCGCACGATGAGCCGCTCGATGTCGTGCGGCTTCCACTCGCCGGCCAGCTTGTCCCACAGGGAGAGGCGCCACGCCCGCGGCACCTCGACGGAGTGTATGCCCAGGAGACTGACTCCGCGCAGGATGAGCGGCATAACCGTGGTGTTGAGCGCCGGCGACTGGGCGAGGCCGACGCAGGCGATGTTGCCCCAGGGCCGGACCGTGCGTGTCAGGTATGCGAGCGTGTCGCCGCCGAGGTTGTCGACGGCGCCGCCCCAGACGGCCGTCTCCAGCGGTTTGCCAGCGGTCGTGAGCGACTCGCGTGCGACCACCTCGTCCGCGCCGAGCTCGCGCAGATACGACGCCGAATCGGGTTTACCGGTAATGGCGGCCGTCGTGAAGCCTTCGCGCTTGAGCAGCCCCAGCGCGATCCCGCCGACGCCGCCGGTCGCACCGGTGACCGCAATCGGACCGCGCTCCGGGACTTGGTGATTCTCGAGGAGCCGCCGCAGCGCGAGCGCGGCGGTGAAGCCTGCGGTGCCGAGCGCCATCGACTCGAGAAGGCTGAGTCCCCGCGGCAGCGGCACCAAGGCCGCCGCCGGCAGCCGGGCACGCTCCGCGAGGCCGCCGTCCAGCGATTCGCCGAGGTTTGCCCCGGCGGCGAGCACGCGATCGCCCGGGCGGAAGGCGGGATCGCTGCTGGCCTCGACCACGCCCGCGAGGTCGATGCCGGCCGTCCGCGGGTAGCCGCGGGCAATGGCACCCTTGCCCGTCACGGCGAGCGCGTCCTTGTAGTTGAGCCCGGAGTAAGCCACCCGAAGGACGACCTCCCCCGGCGTCAGCTCATCCAGCGTAACGGACTCGAGGCGCGCGCAGCGCCCGCCAGGTCCCTGCTGAACCCGTAACGCCTGGAAGCTCGACATCGGACGCCCCTGACCGCGATGGACCGGCCTCGGAGACTAAACTGCGCGACCGGGCGTGGCAAAACCGCGGCTGCCCATCGGAATCTCGCCGCTGACCGCGATCCTCGCGCTCGCTCCCTACATCATCGTTACCTTCGCCTACACGCTTTTTCGCAAGCAGGTCTCCCATGACATCGGCGGCGCCGGCACCACGGAGCTGGAGATCATCAATGGTCTCTCGACCGCCGGCCATGCCTTCGGCGCGCTCGTGGGCGCAGACCTGATCAACCGCTGCAAGCAACGCCAGCTGTTCCTCATCTGCGAAGGACTCTTCATCTTCAGCTGCGCGCTCGCCCTGGATCGAGCGCAATCACCCGGCGATCGGCGCACCGCTGGTGCGTAGGCTGCGCGAGAGCTGACCGCTCAGCTTTGGCGTTCCGCCTCGGCGCGCATTTGGCTCCAGAGCGCCGCGACGTGCTCGTGCTCCGTCGCCTCGACTCCGAAGGACACCCGCACCATCCACCGGTCTGCGAGCATGGCAGGCGTGAGATAGGCGCGCCCGGACTCGTTCAAGCGGCGCACCCACGCAAGCGTGTGAGCGTCGAGAGCCTCGCCTGTCAGTCCCGGCGGCCCGTGACGCACGCAGACCGTCTGGAACGGTACAGGTGCCAAGCGTTGCCAACCCGGCGCCGCATCGATCTGCCCGGCGAGCCAACGGGCGTGCTCGAGGTCGCGGCGCAAGCGCTTCTGCAGCCCCTGCACACCCTGCTCCCGGATGAGGAGCCAGAGCTTGAGAGCGCGGAAACGGCGGCCGAGCGGAATGCCCCAGTCACGGAAATTTCGCACCTTCGTATCCGCCGCGGTGCGCAGGTAGCTGGGGTGGGTCGACATGACGCGCACGAGGTGCTGCGAATCACGCACGAAGTAGGTGGAGCAGTCGAACGAGGCGCCGAGCCATTTGTGCGGATTCAACACCAGCGAGTCCGCCTGCTCGACCCCTTGCCACAGCGGGCGGCACTCCGGGAGGATCATGGCCGAGCCTGCCATGGCGGCATCTACGTGCAACCAGAGGCCGTGGGCGACTGCGATGTCCGCGAGTGCTTCCAGCGGATCGACGGCGGTCGTGGCAGTGGATCCGACTGTGGCGACGACCGCGCAGGGAGCGCGCCCGCGCGCCTCATCCTCCGCGACGGCTTTGCGCAGCGCCTCCGGGTTCATGCCGAAACGGTCGTCGACCGTCACGATGCGCAGATTCTCGCGACCGAATCCGGCAAGCAGCGCCGCCTTCTCCACCGAGCTGTGGCTCTGACCCGAGGCGTAGACGACGAGCGGCCGCTCGCTCGACTGCAGTCCGCCTGCAGCCGCCCCGTAGCGGGTCGTGCGCTCCCGCGCGCAGATGAGAGCCACCAATGTGGCGGTGGACGCCGTATCCTGGATCACCCCGCTCCAGGCATCGGAGAGCCCCAACATCTGCCGCAGCCAGTCGGTGGTCAGCTCCTCGAGCTCGGTGAGCGCCGGGCTCGCCTGCCAGCTGAGACCGAGCTGCGCCAGGCCAGTGCTGAGGAAGTCCCCCAGAACCGCGGCAAGCGAGCTGTTGGAAGGAAAGTAGGCGAAGAACCGGGGGTCTTGCCAGTGAGTGCAGCCCGGCAGGATGACGCGGGTCAGGTCGTCGAGCGCGCCGTTCAAAGACTGCGGCTCCAGAGGTGGTGCGGCGGGCAAGGCCCCCCGGACCTCCCCGGGAGCAACTCGCGACATCACGGGGAACTCACCGCGCGCGCAGCGCGCGCGGTAGTCCGCAATCCAATCCACGACCTCGTGTCCCAGCCGGCGAAACTCCTCGATGTCCATGGCGGGGGAATCAGGCGCGCATGACGCGAACGCGCAGCTCGGCGAGATCGGTTGCGTGGGCGGTCATGAGGTCGGCAAGACCCACGGAGCCGACGCCGGCAGGGGTGCCGGTGAAGATGAGATCGCCGGGCTTGAGCTCCCAGGCAGCCGAGAGGTGCGCGATGATCTCCGGAATTTTCCAAATGAGGTCGGCGACCCGGCCCTGTTGGCGGCGCACGCCATTCACGTCCAGCGTGATCTCGATTTTCGATACATCTTCCACCCACGCCGCGGGCGTGATGCCCCCCACGGGCGCCGAGCGCTCGAACGCCTTGGCGATGCACCAGGGACGCCCGAGCTTCTTGGCCTCGCTCTGCAGATCGCGGCGTGTCATGTCGAGACCCACCGCGTAGCCGTAGATACAGCGCTCGACGTCGGCGGCAGTGAGATTCGTGCCGCCCTCGCGCAGGGCGACCACCAGCTCGACCTCGTGGTGCAACTCCTGGGTCAAGCCCGGGTAGCGCAGCACCCCGGTCTCGCCCTCTCCCACCGAGAGGACGGCGTCGGCGGGTTTCATGAAGAAGAAGGGCGGCTCGCGTCCGGTGGCGCCCATCTCCTGCGCGTGGTCCGCGTAATTGCGCCCCACGCAGTAGATGCGGTGCACCGGGAACCAGCCGGTCGATCCGACGATCCGCACGGCCGTATGCGGCGGCGGAGCGAAGACGTAACGCATCCGCGTACTATAGCCAATTGCCGTAGCGGCGGAGCACGTTCGAGCGGGCGCCGGCCGCGGTGGGAAGAGCGCGACGCCCGTCGTCCGGGAATGCCTTGGGTTCGGGCCAGCCCCAGGAACGAAGAGGCGCTCCAAGGCCGGGAATCGCGCGTTGCCGCCCCGTCACGAATCACCCCAGCGAAGGGGTATTTCGATCGCCGTGCCTTCCTCGCCGGGACGCACGGCCCTCTGGCGGATGTCTCACATAGTCAGAACGACGCGGAATTCGGCTTGGCCGCTCTGCATCCGCGCATAGGCTTCGGCCGCCTTCTCGAGCGGATAGGTCTCGATCATCGGGCGCACGCCGGACAGCTCGGCGAACCGCAGCGTATCCTCTGAATCGGCCGGTGTGCCGGAAGCCCAGCCTTGGATCGTGCGGGTTCCCATGATCAGCTGTAAGGGCGTCACCTGTATCGGCTCGGCCGTGGCGCCTACCACCATGAGCTTGCCGTTGGGCGCGAGGCCATCGATCACCTCCGACATGGCTTTGGAGCTGGGTGCCGTCGCGAGGATCACCTGCGCGCCGCCCTCGCGGCGCAGCGCCTCGCTCGCGCGTTCCGCTCGGCTGTCGATGTAGAAGCTCGCCCCCAGCTTCTTCGCCAGCGGAGCATCCCTGGAGCCGCGGCCGACCGCAGCCACCCGGTAACCGAACTTGCTCGCGAATTGGATGCCGAGGTGGCCGAGGCCGCCGACACCGAGCACCGCGACCAGGTCGCCGGGATGCGCGCCACTGTGCCGCAGGGCGTTGTAGGTGGTGATGCCTGCGCAGAGGAGCGGTGCCGCTTCCGCCGCATTCAGGCTGTCCGGGATGGCGGCGAGCGCGTCCACCGGCGCGATCATGTATTCCTGATAGCCGCCGTCGTAGCTGATCCCGGCGATTTTCTGGTTCACGCAATTGATGAAATCACCCCGGCGGCACTGCGGGCAGGTGTTGTCATGTCCGCCATGCCAGCCGACACCGACACGTTGCCCTTCGCGCCATGCGGAAACGCCGGCCCCCAACGCATCAATGACACCCGCCACCTCGTGGCCCGGAACGCGCGGATATTGGATGCCTGGCCAGTGCCCCTCCTTGGTGAGCTCATCGCTGTGACAGATGCCGCAGGCCTGCACCTTGATGCGCACGGATCCGGCGCCCGGCTGCGGAATCTCCCGCTCGACGATCTGAAAGTCCGCTCCCGCCGCGGGAACCTGGACCACCTTCATCTTTGTCGTGGAACGCTGGGTCGTTGCCATGAATAACCGTCTCCCGGATGCTTCGGATCGCTCTACCGCTCGAATCAGCTCGGCCGCCTTCATTCTACGCGTGCACGCGGGATGCCCGCGGCCTGCAGCTCGAGCCGCGCAGCACCGGATGACACATGTTGGGCCCGCTTCCTGCTGCTCTGGGAGCGGAGCCAGAGTCGGAGTGATCCAGATGGCACGCTATGGGAAGAAAGCCCAAAGCAAAGTCAAACGCGCGATGCACGAGCGCAAGAGCGGGACGCTGCGCAGCGGCCGCTCCGGGCGCACGGTGAAGAGCCGCAAGCAGGCGATCGCCATCGGCCTCTCGGAGGCGCGCCGTTCCGGAGCCAAGGTCCCGCCGAAGAAGGGCGGTCGCAAGAAGAAGTAGGACTCCTACCATGACACAGCTGCTACGTGATCTGAGAGAGCGAGCCGGGCCGCGCAGGCAGAAAGGTACTGTGGGCTATGTGTTGGCGTGGCTGCTCGGCGTTCCGATCCCCATCCTGATCATCGTCGCGCTCCTGCGCGGCTGCGCTTGATCAGCAGTACCCCGAGGGCGAGATCATGGTAACCAGCATTGCGGAGCAACCCACTCAAGCCGTCGTCCGTGAGCATCCGGTGATGCGATGGGGCGCGGTGTTTGCAGGATGGTTTGTAGCCACCGGGACCGCGCTGCTGCTCTATGCGTTCGGCCTGGCCATGGGCTTCTCCGCGGTCAATCCCCACGATGCGGTGGTAGTGACCCACGGCCTGTCTGCCGGCGCCTTCGTCTGGATGGTTCTCACATGGGGCGCGGCGCTGTGGGCGGGCGGAATGTTCGCAAGCTGGTTCGACGGGCGCAACGACACAGAGATGGGTGTCATCCGCGGGCTGACTGTATGGGGCCTCTCCATGGCAGCCAGCAGCCTCACCATGGCCAGCGGGGTGATGCATGGGGCATTCCGCGTCGGAACGCCGGCCGTCGACCCGACCCAAGCCACGCATTACATGGCGGCAGTCATGTGGGCAGCGTTCGCGAGCGCGGTGGTGTCACTGATAACGGCCGCTCTAGGGGGTTGGATGGGCGCGCATCACGTCCATCGCGTGTACCACCTGCGGCAATACGTGGAACACGGCCGGCTGACTTAGAAGCGACTCACCCCGAAGGTCCGAGCCGCCTGCGGCGAACGTCGCTTTGTCGAAGGCCCAGAACGCTTTCGCGGCCTCGGGCGCGTTCTCGTTGAGTGTTTTCAACCGGGTCGGATTCTTCATGTCGAACAGGGTCTTCTCCGTCATTCGAGCACAATCCGCGGAAAGTAAAACGAGACCGTCCAATTGGGAATGTCGACGATCTCACTGATGCGCAGATCGCCGCACACACTACAGAGCATGTAGGCGTCGATCGCGGGCATCCGATGCTCGCGTGTGAGCCAATCGATGGCCGACCGGACCGCTGCGCGGGCGGCTTCCATCAAATCGGGGCCGATGCCGGTAGTCACCTGGTAACCCCGCTCATCCAGGTGGCGCGTCACCGGGCCGGGAGTGATCAGTCGGGGAAACGCGAGCGGGGCCTGTTTCACCAGATCAAACTGCAGCGCCACACGCATGGGACTTTCGAGCGCCGTGCCGCAGACCTCACCATCGCCCTGGGCCGCGTGGGTGTCACCTACCGAGAAGAGAGCGCCGGCAACTTCAACAGGCAGCTGCAACTCACTTCCACTGGCGATGTCTCGCAAGTCCATGTTGCCGCCGACTCGACGCGGCGGCACGATGCTGTGGCATCCGGGTTCGGTGGGAGCGACCCCGATAGTGCCGGCAAACGGCTTCAACGGCACCCTCGCCCGCGATCCGAATGCGCAGGGTGCCAGGGTTCGATCGTCATAGCGCCACAGATGCAGCGCCGGCTCCTTGAATTCCTCGGCGAGGAGCCCGAAGCCGGGAATGTTCGCCGTCCAGCCCCACCCTGAGGGTGCGAACGAGAGCACGGTGACTTTGAGGATGTCGCCCGGCTCGGCGCCGTCGACGTACACGGGACCCGCGACCGGATTGACCCGCGCGAAATCCAACCGGCCGACGTCGTCTACCGTCGAGATCTGCGACAGCTGACCGCCCGCGGCGTCCGTTACCTCGAACTCGAGCGATTCCCCGGGAGCGATCGTTACCGCCGGCGCGAGACTATTGTCCCAGCCGAAGTGATGCTCGTGGATCGTGCGACGATGCGCCATGGGATAGAGCCGACCTGCCAGCGGCGCACTTTACCACGGACCCTCCCCTGCCTAGACTCGGCCACCCGAAGCCGTGCGCTGCACGGCCGCATCCGCAGCAGAGCGCAAAACATGTCACTCGAGCAATTCGGCTATGAGGACCAGCTCGACCGCGCGCTCACCTTGAGCGACCTGACCGTCTACGGGATGATCTTCATGGTGCCGATCGCGCCGTTCGCGGTCTTCGGCTTCGTGTGGCAGGACGCCAAGGGCATGGTCGCCCTCGCCTACCTGATCGGTATGGTCGGGATGCTGTTCACCGCGCTCAGCTACGCCGCGATGTCGCAGGCATTTCCGCTGGCGGGGTCGGTGTACGCCTACGTGCAGCGCGGGCTGCACGAGTCCGCGGGCTTTCTCGCCGGGTGGCTCATCCTGCTCGATTACATCCTGGTTCCCGCACTCCTCTATCTTTTCTCGGCGGTCGCCTTGCAGCCGCTGTTGCCCGCGGTCCCCGGCTGGGTGTGGCTCGTCGGCTTCGTCTCATTCAACGCCACGGCCAATCTGATCGGCGTGCGTTTCACGGCGCGCCTATACAAGGTCCTGCTCGCGTTGGAGCTGCTGACGCTCGTCCTGTTCGTGATCCTCGGCGCGGTGGCGCTCCATGGCGGCGCCGGTGCCGGCCGGCTGACGCTCGCGCCGCTCTATAATGCACAGAACTTCTCCCTCACCACCGTCGCGGGCGCAACTTCCATCGCCGTCCTGTCATTCCTTGGCTTCGACGGCATCTCCACTCTGTCGGAGGAGAGCGTCGGCACGCGCAACGCGGTCGCCAGAGCCACCCTGCTGTCGCTCGTGCTGGTCGGCGCACTCTTCGTGCTGCAGACCTGGATCGCGGCCGATCTCGGCCGCGGCATGCAGTTTGGTTCCGCGGAAACGGCCTTCTACGAGATCGCCGCCCGCGCCGGCGGCGCCCCGCTCAGGCTCATCGCCATCGTGGCCATCGTGGTCTCATTCGGGATCGCCAACGCGATGGCCGCCCAGGCAGCAGTCTCTCGAGTGCTGTTTGCGATGGCGCGCGACCGCAAGCTTCCGGCCGTACTCGCGACGGTGCATCCGCGCTTCAAGACACCATACATCAGCACGCTGCTGGTGGCGGGCGTATCGTTACTCGTCGGGTTGTTCTTCGCTCACCGCATCGACGATCTCACCCGCGTCGTCAATTTCGGGGCACTGACGAGCTTCGCGCTACTGCATCTTGCGGTCGCCTACCATCATGTTTTCCGCCGGCGCACCGGCGCGTGGCTGCGGCATCTGTTGTTTCCACTCACCGGGTTTGCCGTGATCCTGTACGTGCTCTACGGAATGGATCGCATGGCCAAGGTGCTCGGCGGGTGTTGGATCGCCGCCGGGATCCTTTATTACTTCATCCTGGCGGCCCGCACGCGGGGCGGCGCGAGCACACTGACGTTCCCGCCGGGCTGACTTGCAGCTACTCGCCGAATTCCTTGCGCAGGATCTGCGCGGCTTGCGCCATGGCGCGCATCTTGCCGAAGGCGATCTCGCGCGGCAGATACTTCATGCCGCAGTCAGGAGCGATGATGACGTTCTCGGGACTGACGTGCCGCAGTGCGCGCCGGATTCTCTGCGCCACTTTTTCCGGCGATTCGACGGTCATGTCGGCAAGGTCGATGGCGCCGACCATGATCTGCTTGCCGCCCAGCTTGGCGAGCACTTCGCAGTCGAGATGGGACTGGGCAGTCTCGACCGATACCTGCCGGCAGGAGCAGCCGGCCAGCTCCGGAAGAAACGAGTATCCGGACGGCCGCTGGTGGATGATCGCCGCATAACCAAAGCAGATATGCACCGCGGTGCGCCCGGTCACCCCTTCGAGCGCCCGATTGAGCGCCTGCAAACCAAACTGGCGCGCCTTCTCGGGACGGGCCTGCATGTAGGGCTCATCGAGCTGCACGATGTCGGCACCGGCCGCGAACAGATCCTGGATCTCCTCGTTGACTGCGGCAGCGTAATCGAGCGCGAGGTCCGCCTCGCTCGAGTAGAAGTCGTTCTGCGCCTGCTGGCTCATGGTAAAGGGCCCGGGCACCGTGACTTTGACGGTCCGATCGGTGTGCCGCTTGAGAAACCCCAGGTCGCCGATCTGCACGGGACGCAGGCGGCGGATCTTACCCACGACCCGCGGCACCGGATTGGGATGGCCGGAGCGGTCGAGAGCCGTACCAGGGTTGTCGAGGTCGACTCCGGAGAGCGCCGTGGCGAAGCGGTTGGAGTAGCTCTCGCGACGGATCTCTCCGTCCGTCACGATGTCCAGCCCTGCCTCCTCCTGCGCTTTGATGGCCAGAATCGTCGCATCGTCCTGAGCCTGGGCCAGAAACGGCTCCGGGATCCGCCAAAGCTCGCGCATGAGCACGCGTGGCGGGAAGCGCCCCGCCAATTTCTCCCGGTCGATCAGCCAATCAGGTTGCGGATAGCTTCCTACGAGGGTGGTCGGGAAGAGCATGCCGTATCCCCAAAAGTTCAGGGTTGGCGCGCAGCGTAGTAAAGTCCGTGCATCCCGTCCACGGATATAGCGGAATTGCCATGGCCTACGAGTATCGCAAGTTCTACATCGACGGCCGCTGGGTCGACCCCGCCGAGCCCAAGGAATTCACGGTCATCAACCCGGCGACCGAAGCGCCCGCGGGCGTCATTTCCATGGCCTCCGCCAAGGATGTGGACCGCGCCGTCGCCGCCGCACGAGGCGCATTCGAATCTTATGCGCAGACCTCCCGGGAAGAGCGGCGTGCGCTCCTCGAGAAGATCCTGGCGGTCTACAAGAAGCGCTATCGAGACATCGCGAGCGCCATACGCGACGAGATGGGCGCCCCGATCAGCCTCGCCCAGGGGTCGCAAGCCGGCATAGGCATCGGACACCTCGCGGCGATGATCGATGTGCTCAAGACGTTCGCATTCGAGGAGCGCCGCGGCGCGAACCGCCTGACGCTCGAGCCGGTCGGCGTCTGCGCCCTGATCACCCCGTGGAACTGGCCCATGAACCAGGTTGCAGCGAAAGTCGTCCCCGCCCTCGCCGCCGGCTGCACCATGGTGCTGAAGCCCTCGGAGTGCTCCCCCTTCAGCGCGGCAATCTGGGCCGAGGTTCTGCACGATGCGGGAGTTCCGCCGGGCGTGTTCAATCTCATCAATGGAACCGGTCCTGAAGCCGGTGCGGCGCTTGCCGCCCACGAAGACGTCGATATGGTTTCCTTTACCGGCTCCACCCGCGCCGGCACGGAGGTCGCGCGCATCGCGGCCGCGACGGTCAAGCGCGTCCACCAGGAGCTCGGCGGCAAATCGCCCAACGTTCTGTTGGGTGACGCCGACTTCGAGAAAGCCGTGAAAGCCTGCGTGGAACATGTGTTTGAGAACTCCGGTCAGTCCTGCAATGCACCGACACGGCTCCTGGTGCCCGCCGATCGGCTGGCCGAAGTCGAGGCGCTCGCGAGGAAGACCGCGGAGTCGGTGCTCGTGGGCGACCCGAAGTCGGAGAAAACAGCGGTCGGGCCCGTGGTATCCAGGATCCAGTTCGAGCGCGTCCAGGGCTACATTTCCGCGGGCATCCAGGAGGGTGCCAAGCTGGTCGCCGGGGGCGAAGGCCGTCCCGCGGGGCTGGAGAAGGGTTACTTCGTCAGACCGACGATCTTCTCGGGGGTCCGCAACGACATGACCATCGCGCGCGAGGAAATCTTCGGGCCCGTACTGGCCATCCTGCCCTATCGCGATGAGGACGAGGCGATCCGCATCGCCAATGACACCCCTTACGGCCTGCATGCCTACGTCTGGTCGCGCGACCTGGCGCACGCCAATCGCATCGGCCGGAAAATCCGGGCCGGCCGGATAACGATCAATGGCGCGCCGGGCGACATGAACATCCCGTTCGGCGGCTTCAAGCGCTCGGGCAACGGGCGCGAGTGGGGCGAATACGGCCTGCGCGACTTCCTCGAGGTCAAGGCCGTGATCGGCGCCGAGGCGCAAGGGTAAACGCTAGAAAGCCCACGACAGTCAACATGACGGACGCGACACGGCGGCTCTTGATCGTCGGGTCGAGTGATGCTCAAGTAGAGGGCGAGCGGACAACGCGGGGGTGTCCAAAACAAGTGAATACGCCAGCAGACAGCAGCGGCGCCCTGAAGGCCCGGGCGAGTACCGGCGCGGGTACTCTCCCCGCCGGCGAAGTTCCGGAGCTCAGCCGCACGCTGCGCCCACGGCACGTCACGATGATCAGCATCGGCGGCATCATCGGCGCCGGGCTTTTCGTGGGCAGCAGCGTCGCCATTGCCGCTACGGGGCCAATGGTGATCGTCACCTACGCGCTCACCGGATTGATGGTCCTGATCGTCATGCGCTGCCTTGGCGAGATGGCGGTGTCTCGACCCGATGTCCGATCCTTCACCGAGTTTGCGCGCGCCGGGTTCGGCAACTGGGCCGGCTTCACCGTCGGCTGGCTGTACTGGTATTTTTGGATCATCGTGATCCCCGTGGAAGCCATCGCCGGGGCCGTGATCCTGCAGCAATGGTTTCCGGGGGCGCCGAAGATCGTCATCGGCACGGTGTTGATGGCGGCGATGACCGCCGTCAACCTGATGTCGACCCGTTCGTATGCGGAATTCGAGTTCTGGTTCGCCTCGATCAAGGTCTCGGCCATTCTCGTGTTCATCGCGGTGTGCGCCGCCTTCCTGCTGGGCACGCTGGGGCCGCATCAGGGCACGATGCAGATGTGGCTGGCGCACGGTGGCCTCTTCCCCCGGGGCTCCTTCGCCATCGTCACGGCCGTGACGACGGTCTTCTTCTCGATGATGGGCTCTGAGATTGCGACCATCGCAGCCGTCGAATCGCCCGATCCCGCCCGGGCGGTCGCGCGGATGGTGTCCTCGGTCGTGGGTCGAATCCTCCTTTTCTACCTCGGCTCGATCGGGCTGATCGTCTGCATCGTGCCGTGGGACAAGGTGCCGCCGGGCGTGTCACCGTTCGTCATCGCGCTCGATTCGATCAGGGTTCCCTATGCGGCCCAGATCATGACCGGCATCATCCTGACGGCGGTTCTGTCGTGCCTGAATTCCTCGTTCTATGTCGTCTCCCGAGTGCTCTACGTGCTCGCAGCGAACGGCGATGCCCCGCACGCCCTGGTGCGGCTCAATTCGCGGCGCGTGCCCGCGCGCTCGGTCCTCATCGGCAGTGTCGCCGGGTTCATCGGCATCCTGGCGCACGACCTTGCGCCACATGGGGTGTTCGCCTTTCTGGTGAATGCATCGGGCGCGCTGATCGTGGTGATCTATGGGGTGACGTGTGCCGCCCAGATCAGGCTGCGGTCGGCGCGCGAGCGCGCCGGCCTGGGGCCCCCTGAGCTGCGGGTGTGGCTCTATCCGTGGACCAGTTATGCGGCGATCGCCGCCATGGTGCTGGTGCTCATCGCCATGGCGCTCGACAAGGACATGGCGAGCGAGTTCTGGGCGAGCGTGATCTCGATCGCGGCGGCCTTTGCGGCCTACCTGTTCTTCGGACGTCGCTCGGCCCGCCGCGGCCGGGAATAACGACAGGTCACCGGCCGCCGCCGGCGACTCGGCCATCGAGCATCGCGGCAGATTCCGTCTGCGGCGAATTAGCGTCGGCGCTCAGCGTGTGCGACGCCAACGTACCGATGTGACGGCGCCCTTTGACGCCATACCACCATAGGCCAGCGCCGAATATGAGGGCGATGTAGACGAACGCACCCCACGTGTTGTACCAGGGGGTGCCGTAGACTGCCGCGCGCGGCCAGGCCAGGTTGAGCGCCATCCCCGCGCCCCACAGCACCGCGACGACGTTCACCAACATCCCCCACCTGCCCAGGGTGAAGTAGCCGCCTGCCCCGAGATCGGCCGGGGGCCATTGGCCTGCCATGCGCTGGCGCAACATCGGGACCGTCACCAGCAGGTATGCCAGGTAGATCATGATGACCGCGATGGAGGTCAGCACGGTGAAGATCTTCGGCTGTCCGATGTTGAGGACCAGGATCAGCTCGGCGATCACACCGATCAGGACGGCGGGAACAATGGGGGTCTGCGTCTGCGAATTCACCCGTGCAAGCCTCTCGCCGAAGGGCAGCGCATTGTCGCGCGCCATCGCGAAGGTCAGGCGGATCGCCGCCGTATGCACGGCCAGCGAGCACACCGTCACGGCGACGACGATGCAGACCAGGAAGATTCTGCCGAGCGCACCCCCCATCACTTGTTCGATGATGTACTGCAAGCCGCCGTTGCCGGTACCGATCTGCGGATCGGCCAGATTCGGAGCCGCCATGACGGCGAACACCAGGATTGCGCCCCCGATGACGAACGAGGCCAGAATGGCCCGCAGAATGGCCCGCGGCGCGGTGCGCCGGGGCTCCAACGTCTCTTCCCCGAGCGAGCTGGCGGTGTCGAACCCGTACATGACATAGCCGGAGGCCAGCGACGCCACCAGGAAAGCGCTCAAGTATCCGCCGCTCTTGGCGGCGCCGTAGCCGTGGGTGGAGAAGAAGACTTCGGGACCCCGCTTGATATTGAGCGCCAGGAAAAGGGCTATCAGACAGGCAGCGATCAACTCGATGAATACGCCCGCGCTGTTGATCATCGCCATCAGGCGCACGCCGAGCGCGTTGACGATCGTGGTGAAGACGATGAGGACCGTGCCGAGGATCACTGCGTTGGTCGCGAAATCGTAGGGACCGGTGCCGCTGCCGACGATCTGGAAGCCGTTCCACAGCTTCGGCAGGTTGAGTTGCAACGCCAGCACCACGGCAGATAGAGTGACGATCGAGGCGGTGAGCATCAGCCAGCCCGAGGACCAACTCACGAGGCGGCTGCCCAGGATCTTGGACCAATTGTAGACCGACCCTGCGATGGGGTACTTGGCGGCCAGCTCCATGAAGCACAGCGCGACGGCCAACTGGCCGACGAGCACCATGGGCCACGACCACAGATAGGCCGGCCCGGCGGTACCGAAGCCGAAGTAGAACAGCTGGAAGGTACCGGTCAGAATCGAGATGTAACTGACGCCGGCCGCAAAGCTGCCGAACGACCCGATGCTTCGGGCCAGCGATTCCTTGTAGCCGAAGTGCTCCATGCCGCTGTCGGCGTTCATGAGGCGCTGGATCCGGGCATCCTGCGGGGCCCCACACCGTGGCGAGCAAAAAGCGTGGTTTTTGCTCGAGACTGCGCCACCTGCGCCGGCGGGGCACATTGCGCTGCGCTGTCCTGCTGCGCGCAAGCCCGGGGTGTCCCTCCATGGACGACCGCTCGGCGAAGCACAGCGATGCCGTGCTGAAAGGCACCGCCTCGCCCCCGTGCGCGGGCTACGAGATCGACTGCGACCATGGGCAACTCGCATGAAGGATGGCCTGGTCATCCTACCCATCTGGCGAAATCCCGGCCAGCCTGGAACCGCCGTGATCGGTGACTGCGACCGACATGCCGCCTCTTGCTTGCCGGCTCAATTGATGCTGTCATCACGCGTGAATGACCGCACCGCTCACGCGCTTCGGGTTCCTCACCCTGCGCCACTTCTCGATGATCGCTTTCACCAACGCGATCGAGCCGCTGCGCATGGCCAACTACCTCGCCGGGGAGACCATTTATCGCTGGTCGGTGTACTCCCTGGGCGGACAGCCGGAAGAGGCGAGCAACGGCCTCAGCGTGTCGCCGACTGCCCTGCTCGATGACTCACCGCCGCTCGACATCCTGTTCGTCTGCGGCGGCATCGATGTGCCGCATGCGGTCGATGAGCGGCTCGTCCAGCTGCTGCGCCGCCTCGCGCGCGAGCGCTTGAACCTCGGGGCCCTCTGCACGGGTGCGTACGCGCTCGCCAGAGCGGGGCTGCTCGACGGCTACCGGTGCGCCATCCACTGGGAAAACCTGTGGGGCCTGCGCGAGACCTTCCCGGGGATCGTCTTCACTCCGGACCTGTTCGTGGTCGACCGCGACCGCTGCACCTGCACGGGCGGGATCGCGCCCCTCGACATGATCCTGCATCTCATCACCCCGCGGATCGGAAGGACACTGGCCGCCGGGATCTCCGAGCAGTTCATCGTGGAGCGCATCCGCGACAGCAAGGATCGCCAGCGCATCCCGATCGCCGCGCGCCTCGGGGGCTGCAATCCCTCGATCATCCAGGCCGCCGCGCTGATGGAAGCCAACATCGAGGAGCCGCTGACTCTCGAGGAGCTGGCGCATATGACGGACGTCTCGCAGCGTCAGTTGCAGCGGCTCTTCCACCGCAGCCTGGGCCTCACCCCTGCGCAGTACTACGTCACCCTGCGCCTGCGCCGCGGCCGCGAGCTGCTGCAGCAGACCGCCATGCCGATCACGAGCGTCGCCGTGGCATGCGGCTTTCGCTCCCCGGCGCATTTCAGCAAGTCGTACCGCGCCGTCTTCGGCCATCCTCCCAGCCAGGAGCGGCGGCCGCCCGCCAACAGCGGACCGGCACGCGGCTCCGGGCGCTCGGGACGCTTGGCGGCGCCTGGGTCTAAATGATCGTTCAATGCAATGCGGTCCCATGGTACGTTCGGAGCCACGGTGTACTTTGCGAATAAGACACTGTATTGAAACGAGTTTTTGAAGCAATTGAACTTGCCCTTGCATCCCACCAACAACTGGCGGAAGATGCTCTCAAGGGTAGCGCCATTCCGTTGAGTGGCTGTTCAATGCCGCACTCCTTGGGGTCTCAAAAGCCGTCACCGCCCGAGCGAGCCGTACGCCCGCCGTTGCGCGTTGGCATCATTCTGGCCGAGCACTTCACGCTGTCGGCCTTCGCCGTCTTCATCGATCACCTCCGGCTGGCCGCCGACGAAGGCGACCGCAGCCGTCCGCTGCACGTGCACTGGTCGATCATGTCGTGCCGGCGCGAGCCGGTCCGTGCCAGCTGCGGAGTGACGCTGCAGCCCACCAGTGCCCTGCTCCCTCCCACCTCGATCGACTATGTCGTGGTGGTCGGCGGCATCCTCCACGCCGGGCCGCAGATCGATGAGGCGACCGCCCGGTATCTGCGCGAAGTCGGCGCGACCCGCACTCCGCTCATCGGAATCTGCACCGGCAGCTTCGTCCTCTGCCGCGCCGGCCTGATGCAGGGGCGGCGCTCGTGCGTCAACTGGTATCACTATCAGGATTTTCGTGAGGCGTTCCCCGGCCACGATGTCGTCGCCGACCGGCTGTTCGTCGCCGACGGCCCGCGCATCACCTGCGCCGGCGGCGCCGGCAGCGCCGCGCTGGCCACACACCTGATCGAGCAGCACCTCGGCCGGGCGCTGGCGCAGAAGGCGACGCAAGTGCTCCTGTTCGACCGGCCGCGGCAGGGAAGCGACGCGCAGCCGCACCCGCCTCTGTCGGAGGCCATCAACGAGCCGCGCGTGCGCCGCGCGTTGCTGTTGATGGAGCAAAACCTCACCCGGACCATCTCGATCGGCGCGATCGCCGCCGAACTCGGCGTGTCGACGCGCCAGCTCGAGCGGCTCTGCCGCGAGAACGTCGGCGTGGGGCCGGCCTCCCTCTACCGACAACTGCGCATGCGCTATGCGAGCTGGCTGATCCAGAATACCGACCGCTCGATGACCGACATCGCCATCGAGACGGGGTTTGCCGATTGCGCGCACTTCTCGCGGCAGTTCAAGGATGCCTACGGAATCTCGCCCTCCACGCACCGCCTGCAACCGGGTCGCGTCGCCAACTCCGACGCCGCGCGCTCGCGCGTATTCGCCGACTAACTACGCCGCGAAGTCGGTTGCAAAATGCCCTTGCCACGCGCGAGACGGGCGCGACTTGCCCGCGTGCAGCGCAGTCGGCTGCCATCGCGGCAATGGCGCGGAAACGGCGACTTTCCCGTTACTCCGGGCGGCGCCTGCATAACACGATGATGGCGCTTCCGTTCAATCCCGCGCCGGGGCCGTCGGCTCTAATCGGCGGATAGTCAGGAGGGTCGGTCATGAAGTCGAGTGTTCCCTACGCCGTCGCCGCCATTTTGGCCGCCACCGCCGTTCGAGCGTTGGCCGCGACGCCAGCCACCGATCCGCCGCCCGCACCGAACGATGGACCCGCGACGAATGTCGCGCCTCCCGCGAGCGCGACCGCCGCCACCAACGCCGCCGCAGCCGGGGACGGGAACGAGCTCTCCACGATCATCGTCACCGCACAGCGCCGCACGGAGAACATTCAGGACGTGCCGATCTCGATGCAGGCGCTCACGTCGCAGACGATGCAGCAACTGAACATCAAGACGTTCGACGATTACGTGAAGTATCTGCCCAATGTCACAGCGGCGAACAACGGTCCGGGGCAGAACGAAATCTTCATGCGTGGCGTCAGCGCGGGCTCGCAGGCGAGCCAGGGCAGCGGCTCGACCGGCCTCTGGCCGAACGTCGCGGTTTATCTGGACGACCAGTCCGTGCAGCTGCCGAACCGCAATCTCGACGTCTATGCTGCCGATCTGCAACGCATCGAGGTCCTGGAAGGGCCGCAAGGAACGCTCTTCGGTGCCGGGGCCCAGGCCGGTGTCATCCGCTACATTACCAACAAGCCGCAGCTGGACAGGACCTCGGGAAGCGTGGCAGCGGGCTATGGCACGACGGCGCACGGCGACAACAACTCCGACGTGACCGCGGTGCTGAATTTACCGGTGATGGCTGGCCACATGGCGCTGCGGGCGGTCATCTACGACGCGCGACGCGGCGGATATATCGACAACGTGCCGGCCACCTTCGCGCGCAAGGACACCGACGTCGGCATCCACTATGCGGGCTATGCGGCGGTGAACGGACAGTGCCCGGACGGACAGCCGAACAACGGGTACTGCGTTCCACCCGGCAGTCCTACGGTCAGCAACGCCCAGTTGGCCGGCAGGGCCATCAATCCGGTCGAGTACCAGGGGGCGCGGGTCGAGGCGCTCTACAAATTCAATGACGACTGGGACCTGCTGCTCACCCAGTCCTACCAGGACCTCAACTCGCAAGGGGTCTTCTACCAGCAGCCGTACGCCTCCGACGGAACGTCGCTGTCGCCGCTCGAAGTGACGTTGTTCAACAAGGCCTACGACAAGGATAAGTTCGAGAACACTGCCTGGACCGTGCACGGCAAGGTGAGCAGCCTGGATTTCGTCTACACCGGCGGCTATCTCGACCGCAACGTGGAGCAGGTCGGCGATTACACCAACTACGCGCGTGGTGTATACGCCGACTATTATCAATGCTACGGGCCCTACTCCGCCTCGAACGCATTGACACCCACCTGCTTCTCGCCAAGCGCCGCCTGGCGTTCGGTCGAGCGCAACGTGCACCAGCAACACGAAGTGCGCCTCAGCACGCCGGACAGCTGGCGGCTGCGCGCGATCGCGGGCCTGTACTACGAGGATAACGCGCTCTACGACCAGACCGGCTGGCACTACAAGAGCGTCCCGCCGTGCACCTCGAACGGCGCGCCGGGGACCTCGGGTAACACCGGATGCGAATCGGACGTCGGCACCTTTCCCGGAACCACCGTGCAGAATCGGGGACTGCAAAACGACACCACCTCGTTCTACCAGGATCAGCTGCGCACGACCCGGCAGATCGCCGAGTACTTCTCCACGAGCTATGATCTCGTGCCGCAGATACTGACCCTTACGGGAGGCTTGCGTCATTTCCGCTTCCTCAATTCGGAGGCGGGCAGCGTTCTTGCGACCTTCGGCTGTTTCCAGGCGGGGACGCCGCCTGGCGGCTGCCAGTCCGGTTCGAGCACCAACCTCAACGCGAAGGATCTGTCCGACACCGAGGACGGCAACAAGGTGCGTGCGAACGTTACCTGGCATATCCGGCCGGATATGATGGTGTACTACACATTCTCCCAGGGATTCCGTCCGGGAGGCTTCAATCAGAACGGCGGCGCGATGCACGGCAACAACGCCGCCGGCGTGCCGCAGTACATAGTCCCCAGGTCCTATACGTCGGACAACCTGACGAACAACGAAATCGGCTGGAAGACGGAGTTCCTCGACCATCGGCTGCAGTGGAACGGGGCGGTGTACTATGACAACTGGACCAACGTCCAGGTCGAGTTCTTCAATCCCGGTGTCGTTGGCAACATCTTCTACGACACCAACGGTCAGGACTTCCTCATCAAGGGGATCGAGACCTCGTTCGTGGCACGGTTGATGACGGGACTCACGCTGCAGGGGGCGGCGGACTGGAACAAGAGCAGCCAGACCAATTCCCCCGCCCTGATCGACAACAATCCGGCGGACGCCGGGAACGTCGGCAAGCCAATCACCCAGGTCTGCCCCGCCGGCGTGTGCAGCGCGGTGAGCAATCCATTCGGCCCCATTGGCGCTCCCAGCGCCAATGCGCCGCCCATGCAGTTCAGCCTGCGCGCCCGCTACGATTGGCTGATCAACGACTACGTTCCTTATGTCCAGATTGGCGTCCGGCATACCGCACACTCATTCTCGCAGGCAGGCGCGAACCCCGAGATCGGTGCGGGCGGGTCGATCACCACCTCCCGCGGACGGTTCGAGAATCCCGCCTACTCGACGCTCGATGCGGCCATCGGTGTCTCCAAAGGCGACTGGCACGTCGACCTGCACGGGGACAACCTCGCGAATTCCAACGCCAGCACGTTCACCAGCACCGACCAGTTCATCATCGAGCAGACGCCGCTGCGGCCGCGGGTCATCGAGCTCTCGTTCGGATACCATTTCGAGTAGGCCGGAGCGGGCTCGCACGCCCGTGCCGGCGCCAAGTGGCGGCGGTGCGGCAATCACCATGGTGGAGCGTGAAGTTCAGCGCATACGCGAGCTGCTGAGGTTGCGGCAGGCCGCTCCCGCCCTGCGCGCCACCGAGGCACTGCTGGCCACGGTTCCCGAGAATCGGGACGTTCTTTATTTGCGTGCGGTCGCACAGCGCCTCTCAGGTGATATCCCGGCGGGGCTCGACACGCTCGCCGCCCTCGAGCGTTTGTACCCACGCTTCAGCGGCTTGTACCAGGAGCGCGGGCACTGCTACGTCGCCCGCAGGCAGGCACCCGAAGCAATCGACGCATTTTTGCGCGCGGTCAACATCAATCCCGCGCTCCCCGCAAGCTGGCGCCTGCTGGAGAGTCTCTATCGGATGGGGGGGCACACGCAGGAGGCCCAACAGGCCGCTGAGCACGTAGCGACCCTGGGGCAGCTTCCTCCCGAGATAGTGAGGGCGACGGCGTTGTTCTGCGATGGAGAGATCGCGCCGGCCGAAGAGCTCACCCGCGCTTATCTTCGCGCGCACGGGGATCACGTCGAGGCGATGCGTCTGCTCGCCCGCATTGGGCTGGAGCGCGACGTGCTCGACGACGCGCACTTGCTGCTCCGAAAAGTCATAGAGCTGGCGCCGGATTACCACTTGGCGCGCTTCGAGTACGCGCAGGTCCTGGCGAAGCGGCATCTTTTCCTCGAGGCACGGGCTCAGGTCGAGCGGCTGCTCGCAGTGGAGCGCGACAACCGCAGCTACCGCACCCTCCATGCCTTGACGCTCGTCGGGCTCGGAGAGCACGAGCAGGCCTTGGCGCTCTATCGCGAGCTGCTGGTGGGAGCCGCGCAACCGGCGGAGCTGCACCTCTCGATCGCGCACTCCCTGAAGACGCTCGGCGCCACCGAGGCGGCAGTAAGCGAGTACCGCGCCGCGGCGAATGCGCGTCCTGCCTATGGCGAGGCGTACTGGAGCCTGGCGAACCTGAAGACCTATCGCTTTGCGGACGAGGAGGTCGACCGCATGCGAGCCGCGGAAGCGAGCCCGGCGACTGCAACGGTGGACCGCTATCACCTGTGCTTCGCGCTCGGCAAGGCGCTCGAGGATCAGGGGATGTTCGAGCCATCCTTCGAGTTCTACCGCCGCGGCAATGCGCTCAAGCGGGCCACCAGCGGCTACGATCCGGCAACCCTCGAGGCCGGCGCCCAACTGCAGAAGGCCGTCTGCGGCCGGGCTCTGTTCGCCCGTCATGCGGGATCCGGCTCGCCCGCGCCGGACCCGATTTTCATCGTGGGCCTGCCCCGTGCCGGCTCGACGCTCATCGAGCAGATCCTGGCCTCGCACTCCGCAGTGGAAGGAACCCAGGAGCTCGCCGATCTGCCGCGCATGGTCAACGGCCTCCAGGGCCGCGATACGCCCGCCGGCGAGCCGGCCTATCCGGGCATACTGGCCCGCCTGACAGCGGCGGACTGCCGTCGGCTGGGTGAGCAATACCTGCGCGATACGCGCGCCTATCGGGCGAGCGGCCGGCCTCGTTTCATCGACAAGATGCCGAACAACTTCCGGCACATCGGGCTCATTCACCTCATCCTGCCCAATGCCAGGATCATCGACGCGCGGCGCGAGCCTCTGGCCTGCTGCTTCAGCAACTTCAAGCAGCTCTTTGCGCAGGGGCAGATGTTCACGTATGGACTCGAGGACATCGCGCGGTACTACCGCACCTACCTCGAGCTCATGCGTCACTGGGATGAGGTGCTTCCCGGACGGGTGCTGCGCGTTCACTACGAGGATGTGGTGGGCGACCTGGAGGGCAGCGTCCGCCGGCTGCTGGATTATTGCGGACTCGGACTCGAGCCCGCCTGCCTCGCCTTCCACCAGACCGCGCGCAGCGTGAGAACTCCGAGCTCGGAGCAGGTGCGGCGACCGATCTATCGCGATGGCCTCGAGCAGTGGCGCCACTACGAGCCGTGGCTCGGGCCGCTGCGCGAGGCGCTGGGCGACGCGGTTGAAAGTTATCGAGAGTAGCTCGTTCGAAAGCAGGCCATTGAGCGGCCCAGGCGCCCCGCCGGGCCGCGGGATGAATACCTGTCACAGGTTGGCCACGAAAGCGCCGCAGGCGGCTTTAGCCCATCAACGCTGCGAGGTTTCCCAGTTCGGCGCGACGTAGAAGGGCGCGTTTTCGGGCGGCAGCGGAGATTGACCGCGGATGTGGTCGGCCGCCTTCTCCGCCAGCATGAGGGTGGGAGCGTTGAGATTCCCGGTCGTGATCGAAGGCATGATCGAGGAGTCGACCACCCGCAATCCCTCCAATCCAATGACTCGCGCCTCAGGGTCGACCACGGTCATCGGATCGTCCGGGCTCCCCATCCTGCACGAGCACGAGGGGTGATAGGCGCTCTCGACGTGTTGGCGAATGAATTCGTCGATCTGCTCCTCGCTCTGTACGGCCGCGCCCGGCTGAATCTCGCGCCCACGGTAGGGCGCGAACGCCGGCTGCGCGAAGATTTCGCGCGTGAGACGCACGCAGGCGCGCATTTCCTCCCGGTCTTCCGGCCGCGACAGGTAATTGAAGAACACCTTGGGCTTCTCGATCGGGTCCGCGGAGGCCAGCCGTACCCAGCCTTTGCTCTGCGAGCGCATGGGTCCGACATGGGCCTGGAAGCCGTGCTCCCGTGCCAGTGAGGAGCCGTCATAGCTCACCGCCATGGGCAGAAAGTGATATTGAATGTTGGGATAGCGGACGCCGGCGCGGCTGCGGATGAAGCCGCCCGTCTCGAAGTGATTGCTCGCTCCGAGGCCGTCCTTCGTGAGCAGCCAGCGCATGCCGATGAGCGCCTTGCGAAAGAGGGTCGTCTGTGAGTAGAGCGTGACCGGTTGCGTCGACGCCATCTGGAAATAGAACTCCAGATGGTCCTGCAGGTTCTCCCCGACGCCCGGCAGAGCGTGGACGATCGGAATGCCGTATCGCGAGAGCTCCGGCACCGGCCCGACGCCCGAGAGCTTCAGCAGCTTGGGCGACTGAATGGGGCCTGCGCTCACGATTACTTCGCGGCGCGCTCGCGCAATGTGCTCTACGTTCCCACGGCGATACGCGACCCCGACCGCGCGGCGCCCCTCGAAGAGCACACGAGTCGCAAGCGAATGAGTGCGTACGGCGAGGTTCCGCCGGCGCATGGCCGGGCGAAGATACGCGTTGGCAGCGCTTGCGCGCCGACCGCTGCCCACCGTCATGTCCATGCGGCCAAAGCCTTCCTGCTGGAAGCCGTTCATGTCGTGGGTGAAGGGATAACCCGCCTGCTGCCCGGCCTCGAGCCAGACTTTGTTCAGCGGATTGTCGAGCGGACCGTAGCGGGTGTCGACTTTGCCTGCGCCGCCGCGGTAGGTGTCCCCTCCTCCGTTGCGCCGCTCCGTGCGCTTGAAATAGGGCAATACATCCCGATAGCCCCACCCGCCCGCGCCTTCCGACGCCCAGCGCTCGAAGTCGAGCGGATTGCCCCTGACATAGACCAGCCCGTTGATGGAGGAGGATCCGCCCAGCACCTTGCCGCGCGGCGTATGTAGGCTGCGTCCACCAAGACCCGGCTCGGGCTCCGTCTGGAAGAACCAGTTGTAGCGCGGCAGGTTCATCGGAATCGACAGCGCCGCGGGCATCTGGATGTAGACCGACCGATCGGAGCCGCCGTATTCCAGCAGCAGCACGGAATGCTCGCCGCTCTCGGTCAGCCGGTCCGCGAGCACGCAGCCCGCGGAGCCTGCCCCGACGATCACATAGTCAAAAGCCTCTGAGCTCATGGCTGAAGGCCTTTCGGACCTGTGTCGTGCAGCGTGGGCCGCGAAAGTCGCGCCCTTCGCGGCCGGCAACGGAGGCACTCTCCGAAAGAGCGCCGCAGGCGACTTTTTTCCATAAATCAGTACGGCGCTTCGACATCGCCCATGGCGACGTAGACGCTCTTGAGTTGGGTGTAGTGCTCGATCGCCGCCCGGCCGTTCTCGCGCCCCAGCCCGGAGCGCTTCACACCCCCGAACGGCAGCTCGATCGGCGTGACATTGTAATGATTGATCCAACAGGTTCCGGCCTGCAGCCGCGCGATGACGCGGTGGGCCCGCGTCAGATCATTGGTGAAGACGCCGGCGGCCAGGCCAAACTCGGTCGCATTGGCGCGGGCGATCACCTCCGCCTCGTCCTCAAACTCCAGCACCGACATCACGGGCCCGAAAATCTCCTCCCGGACGATAGCCATGTCGTCGTGGCATTCGTCGAAGACGGTCGGCGCGACGAAGAACCCGTTCGCGAGGTCACCGCTGGTGATGCGATGACCGCCGGTGACCAGCCGTGCGCCCTCGGCCTTGCCGCGAGCGATATAGGCCAGTACCTTGCCCATGTGGTCTTCCGAGATCAGCGCGCCCACCTGCGTCGCCGGGTCCAGCGGATCGCCGATGCGCATGGCGCTCACCCGCGCCGCGAGCCGCTCGAGAAAAGCCGTCTTGAGGGTGCGATGCACGAACACGCGCGTACCGTTCGAGCAGACCTCGCCGGCGGAGTAGAAGTTGCCGAGCAGCGCGCCGCCGACGGCGTTCTCGAGGACCGCATCGTCGAAGACGATGAGCGGCGACTTGCCCCCGAGCTCGAGCGTCACCTGCTTCAGCGAGGCGGCCGAATCCGCCATGACCGCCTTGCCCGTCCCGACCTCGCCGGTGAGCGAGACCTTGCGGATCTCGGGATGCGCGGTGAGCAGACGACCGGTATCCGCCATGCCCTGCACGACCTGAAACACTCCTTCCGGCAGGCCCGCCTCAGTGAATACCTCGCGCAGCTTCATGGCCGTCAGGGGAGTCAGCTCGGCGGGCTTGAAGATCATCGCGTTGCCGCAGGCGAGCGCCGGTGCCGACTTCCAACAGGCGATCTGCAGCGGGTAGTTCCAGGCACCAATGCCCGCGACGACGCCGAGCGGCTCGCGCCGCGTGTAGCCGAACGCCTGCGGTCCGAGGTCGAGGTGCTCGCCCGCGATGCTCGCGGCGAGCCCCGCATAGTATTCGAGACAGTCGGCGCCCGAGAGCACATCGACCGCGCTGGTTTCCTGGATCGGTTTGCCGGTATCGCGCGTCTCGAGCTCGGCCAGCTCGGCGTTGCGGGCGCGCAGAATGTCGGCGGCACGCCGCAGGATGCGGCCGCGTCCGACGCCCGGCAGGCTCGCCCACTCCTTCTGCGCCGCCGCCGCCCGGGAGACGGCCGCTGCGACCTCGGCAGGACCATCTATCGTGATCTCGGCCAACACCTCGCCGGTCGCAGGGTTCAGGGTCTTGAAGGATCTCGGTCCCGGGCGCCCCGGCCGTGCGGACGTCGCGCCCGCCCGCGGCGGCCTGGCCGGCGCCGGCTCCTCGTCGGCTCGAGCTGATTTCTGCAACCGGCTGTCGACGAAAGCCGTGAGCAGGGCACGGGCACTCTCGCTGTCAGCTTCCTGCCACCGCGAGAGCGCCGCGCGCAGCCAGACGCCATCGATCATGGCTGCAATCATCGCGGCGAGGCTGCCCGCCTGATCAGCCGGCACCAGCTTCTTCAATGCGTGGCGCAGATTCGACAGCATGCGGCGTTGGTACACTGCCTGCACGCGCTTCAGGCCCTTGACGTGCAGGACCTGACCCCAGAACGCGAGCCACGCCGTGCCGGTGCGCTGATCGAATTCCTCCGGCGCGAGGTTGGTATCGATCACTGCCTGCACGCGCCCGCGCGGCGTGTGGGCGCGTCTCAGCCGCTCCCGCATGCGCTCGCCGATGCCGCGCGCCAGAGTGCGAAAAGTCGCTTCGAGCAAACCGTCCTTGTCACCGAAATAGTGTGCGACCAGTCCGGGGGAGACACCCGCGCGCTGCGCGATCTGCGCCAGCGTGCTGCCCACGTAGCCGACGTCGGCGAGGCTGTCGATCGTGACTTCGATGAGCTGTTGGCGCCGTGCCTCCTCGGGCACATCGCGAGCCCCGGCGCCGTCGGACGAATCGTTGCGGCGAGAGCCTGATTGTCTGTTCAATTCAGTGCTCCGAGAGACGCTCGCAGGGGGTGCAGCTGAGGCGGGTGAGGCCGTGCTTCTCGAGCCATCTTTTCTGTTGATTCAGTAACTTGCCGTTACCGTGCGCTGCGGTACCCAATCTCTTGAACAAGCATTCAAGACAGCCGAATCATGAAGTGGCGGCGGCGCGCCGTCAAGTCCCGCGGGCACGATGCGACCGGCGGTTGCGATGAGTCGCGCGCGCCGTGTCGCATTCGTTCAAGAAGCGGACGCTCACATGCTCGTAACACCCGCCGGTGCCCGGCATGATTTGGCGGCGAATCCCACAACCCTCTGCCCACGGATCAGACGATGCAGCGCTTCTCCGGCTTCTCGCTCCTCAGGCGAGGCCTGTCCGGTCACCGCGACTGGCAGCCGCAGTGGCGTAAACCGGAGCCGAAGGCCGCCTACGACGCCATCATTGTCGGCGGCGGCGGACACGGGCTGGGCGCCGCCTACTACCTCGCCAAGGAGCACAATCTCAGGAATGTGGCCGTCCTCGAGAAGGGCTGGATCGGCGGCGGCAACACCGGCCGCAACACCACCATCATCCGCTCGAACTATCTGCGTGACGAGAGCGCCGCTCTCTACGACCACGCACTGAAGATGTGGGAGGGCCTCTCGCAGGACCTCAATTACAACGTCATGTTCTCGCAGCGCGGCGTCATGATGCTCGCGCACACCGTGCACGACGTGCAGGTCTTCAAGCGGCACGTGCACGCCAACCGCGCCAACCGTGTCGACAACCAATGGCTGACATGCGAGGAGGCGCGGGCCGTTTGCCCGTTGCTGCGCACCGACGATATCCGTTACCCGGTCCTGGGCGCGGCTTTCCAGAGCCGCGGCGGAACGGCGCGGCATGACGCGGTGGCGTGGGGGTATGCGCGGGCCGCCGACGCGCTCGGCGTCGACATCATCGAGAATTGCGAAGTCACCGGCATCCGCCGCGACGCGAACGGTGCCGTGCAGGCCCTCGAGACGGCCCGTGGCCTCATCCAGGCGCGCAAGGTCGGCGTTTGCGCGGCGGGCCACTCGAGCGTCATTCTGAAGATGGCTGGCGTCCGGCTGCCGCTGGAGAGCTATCCCCTGCAGGCGTTGGTCTCCGAGCCCGTCAAGCCCATCTTTCCCTGTGTCGTGATGTCGAACACGATCCACGCCTACATCAGCCAGTCCGACAAGGGGGAGCTGGTGATTGGAGCGGGTACCGACGCGTATACGTCATACACACAGCGCGGCGGTCTCCATGTCACCAGCCATGCTCTCGAGGCCATCTGCGAGCTCTTCCCCATGTTCCGCCGGATGCGGATGCTGAGGAGCTGGGGTGGAATCGTCGATGTGAGCCCCGACCGCTCGCCGATTATCGCCAAGACACCCGTGCCCGGCCTGTACGTCAACTGCGGATGGGGGACGGGTGGATTCAAGGCGACGCCCGGATCGGCGCACCTCTTTGCCTGGACGATCGCCCACGATAGGCCGCATGCCATCAACGCCCCGTTCACGATCGAGCGCTTCCGCGATGGGCGCCTCATCGACGAGGCGGCGGCCGCGGCCGTCGCGCATTGAAAGGCCGGCTACGTCATGTTGCTGATTGACTGTCCTTATTGCGGCGCGCGACCCGAGCTCGAGTTCGTCTACGGCGGTCAGGCTCATGTCGCGCGGCCGCGCAACCCCGCCGAGTGCAGCGACGAGCAGTGGGCCGATTTCCTCTACTGGCGCGACAACAGCAGGGGAGTCCACGCCGAGCGTTGGCGGCACACCCACGGCTGCGGGCAATTCTTCAACGCCCTGCGCGACACGACCAACGATCACTTCCTGGCGACCTATCGCGTGGGTGAGGCGGCGCCAGCGCTCGAGCGAGTGGCGAGGCCCCGCACATGAGCGCCACGTTCCGCGCGGCGAGCGGCGGCCGCATCGACCGCGGGCGCCCCCTCCATTTCAGATTCGACGAGCACGACTACACCGGCTTCGCCGGCGACACGCTGGCCTCGGCACTGCTCGCGAACGGCGTGCACCTGCTGGGACGCTCGTTCAAGTATCACCGGCCGCGCGGCATCCTCGCCGCCGGCGCAGAGGAGCCGAACGCACTCGTCACGGTACGCCGGGACGGCGCGCGCGTGACACCGAACTTGCGCGCGACACAAGTCGAGCTCTACCAGGGCCTCGAGGCACAGAGTCAGAATCGATGGCCGAGCCTCGAGCTCGATCTCGGCGCGGTGAGCGGTCTGCTATCGCCTTTCATTCCGGCGGGGTTCTACTACAAGACTTTCATGTGGCCGCGCAACGCCTGGCAACGCCTGTATGAGCCGAAGATCCGCGCCGCGGCGGGTCTCGGGCGCGCCCCCGAGGAGGCGGATCCCGACACCTATTCCAGTCGGTTCGCGCACTGTGATGTGCTGGTGGTCGGAGCGGGCCCGGCGGGACTCGCGGCTGCGGCCGCCGCGGCTGCAAGCGGCGCGCGTGTCATCCTGTGTGATGAACAGCCGGAGCTCGGCGGCTCGCTCCTGTCCGAGGCCACTGTCCATTCCGAGGCCGTGATCGAGGGAGAGCCAGCTGACCGCTGGATGGCGAACACGGTACGGACGCTTGCCGCGCATCCGAGAGTCACGTTGCTGACGCGCACGACCGCCTTCGGTTACTTCCCACACAATCTGCTCGGACTCAATCAGCGCCTGAGCGACCATCTGGCGCGGCCTGACAGCGGCCAGCCGCGGGAGCGACAATGGCAGGTACGGGCCAAGGAAGTCGTGCTCGCGACCGGCGCCATCGAGCGCCCGCTCGTATTCCCGGGCAACGACCGGCCGGGAATTCTGCTCGCCGCGGCGGCCCGGACCTATCTCAATCGGTACGGCGTGCTCGCGGGCTCACGGGCGGTCCTGGTCACGGCATGCGATGCGGCGTACCAGGCTGCTCTCGACCTGCATCGCGCCGGAATATCGGTAAAGGCCATCGTTGACGTGCGCTCCGGCTCCGCCGACGGCGTGCTGCCCGAAGCAGCACGGCGCGCGGGCTTGCCCATCGAGACACGGAGCACCGTGATCGGTACATCCGGCCGGCTCCGCGTCAGTGCAGTTCGCATCCAGAGGTTGGATGCATCCGGCGTCCCGGCTGGTCCGGCGCGACGCATGGGCTGCGATCTGGTCCTGATGTCAGGCGGGCTGACACCGAGCGTTCACCTCTTCTCGCAGTCCCGCGGCAAATTGGCTTGGGATGAGAGTTTGGGCGCGTTCCTGCCCGCACAGGCCGCCGAGCCAGTCCGCTCGGCGGGCGCGTGCCGGGGAGTATTCTCGCTCGCCGCCGCGGTGCAGGACGGCACGCGTGCCGGGCTCGCCGCCGCACAGAGCGCCGGGATCACGGTCGCCGCCGCCATTGCGCAGATGCCGCCGCCCGAGACCTCTGCGGTGGGCATTTTGGGCGCGCTCCCCCTGCCGCGCGGCATCCGTACGGGCAAGGCCTTCGTCGACTGGCAGAACGATGTCACATCGCGAGATCTCGCCCTGGCGGCGCGCGAAGGTTTCCGCTCGATCGAGCACGTCAAGCGCTACACCACCACCGGGATGGCGACCGATCAGGGCAAAACATCCAATATCAACGCGCTCGCGATCGTCGCGGCGGAGCTCGACAAGGCCATGCCGCAGGTCGGGCTCACGACCTTCCGGCCGCCCTACACCCCCATAAGCTTCGGCAGCTTCGCCGGCTTCGCGCGCGGGGAGCTGTTCGACCCGGTACGTACCACACCGATGCACGACTGGGCCGCTCGCCACGGGGCCGTGTTCGAGAACGTCGGCCTGTGGAAGCGCGCCCGCTACTTCCCCCGGCAGGGGGAAGACATGCACGCCGCCGTGGCGCGTGAGTGCCTCGCGGCCCGCGGGCATTGCGGGCTCTTCGACGGCTCCACGCTCGGCAAAATCGAGGTGGTGGGAAAGGACGCCGCTACATTCATGAATAGGATGTACGTCAACGCCTGGACGAGCCTCGCCGTCGGCCGCTGCCGCTATGGCATTCTGCTGCGGGACGACGGATTCATCTACGACGACGGTGTCGTGGCCCGCACGGCTGAAGACCGCTTTCACGTCACGACGACTACCGGCGGCGCCGCTGGCGTCCTCGCGCTGATGGAGGACTACCGGCAAACGGAGTGGCCTGATCTGGACGTATGGCTTACTTCGACCACAGAGCAGTGGGCCGTGATCGCCGTGCAGGGCCCGAGCGCCCGACGTGTGTTGGAGCCGCTGCTGGAAGGCATCGACATCTCGGCTGCGGCCATGCCGCACATGAGCGTCGCGCGCGCACGAATCTGCGGCGTCCCCATGCTTCTCATGCGCGTCAGCTTCACCGGTGAGCTCGGATTCGAGGTCAACGTGCCCGCGGATTTCGGCCCGGCGGTCTGGCAGGCGATCTACGATTCCGGGCAGAAGCACGAAATCGCCCCGTATGGCACGGAGACGATGCACGTGCTGAGAGCCGAGAAAGGCTACATCATCGTCGGCCAGGACACGGATGGCACCGTGACAGCCGACGATGCGGGGCTGTCGTGGGCCGTCGGCAAGAGCAAACCCGACTTCCTCGGCAAGCGCGCACTGCAGCGCCCTGCTTTTGCCTCGCCCTACCGGAAGCAGCTCGTTGGACTGTTGACTCGAGAGCCGCAATGCGTGCTCGAGGAAGGCGCACAGATCGTGTCGACCCCGCAACGCGCCGCGCCGGAGGCCGCCATCGGCCACGTGACCTCCTCGTATTACAGCGCGAGTCTCGGCCGATCCATCGCGCTCGCACTGCTGCGCGCAGGTCGCGCTCGCATGGGAGAGACGCTGTACGTCGCCATGCCGGACGGTGATATCCCCGTGCAGGTGGCTTCGCCTATCTTCTACGACCCGCAAGGGAGTCGCCTCAATGGCTGATCTGTCGACGGCGCGGCAGCAGCAGGTTGTGGCGACGAGCCCTGTCCTGCGGCAGTTGCCCCCCGCTTCGAGGTTCGTGCTGCGCGGCGGCCCGCAGGCGTTGGTTGCCGCGGTGGGTGCCCTAGGGCTGCCGCGCAGCGATTCACCCTGCCGGGCAGTGCGCAACGATGGGCGGGCGGCCCTCTGGCTGGGACCCGACGAGCGGCTGCTGTTAGGTACTGCCGATGCGGCCGGGGAAACGGAGAGCCTGCTGCAACGCGCCCTGGCCGGGATGCCGCACTCCCTGGTAGAGATCAGTCACGCGCAGGGCGCATTCGAGCTGCGCGGCGCTCGCGCCGCCACGATTCTCAACACCGGCTGTCCCCTCGATCTCGATTCGGCGGCTTTCCCCGTCGACATGTGCACCCGCACGGTGTTCGCGAAGGCCCAGATCGTGCTCTGGCGCACCGGCGCCGAGACTTTCCGCGTCGAAACGGCGCGCTCCTTCGCCCCGTATGTGACGAAGATCCTGGCACTGGCCGCGTGCGAGGCGATGTCCTGACCGAGTCCAGTCGGCTAAAATGACGACTCCGCAGCGCCTCGCCGAGTGCTGGCCGCCTCAGCGACGCGTGCTTCAGCTTGGCACTGCTCGTGGGCAATCGAATTCTCGTCTTCTACGGCTCCTATCGGGCCGATCGCAAGGGCATCCGGCTGGCGGACTTCGCCGTGCGCAAGCTTCGCGACCGCGGCGAGGACGCTGCGCTGATCGACGCCAAGGCAATCGGTCTGCCGATGCTGGATCGCATGCTGAAGGAATACGCTTCCGGCACTGCGCCCGTGACGATGCAGAGACTGGGCGCAGAGATCCGCGAGGCGGATGCTTTCCTGTTTGTGGTCGGCGAGTACAACTGGGGCGTGCAGCCTGGGCTCAAGAACCTGACAGACCACTTTCTCGAAGAGTGGTTCTGGCGCCCTGCGGCGATTGCGAGCTATTCGGCGGGCCGGCTGGCGGGCACCCGGTCGAGCTATGCCTGGCACAACACACTGTCCGAAATGGGAATGGCCGTCATTTCGAGTACGCTCGCGGTCGGCCCGATCGGCCAGACCCTGGACGAGGCGGGCGAGCCGATCGGTGAACCCGGAGCGGCACTCGATCGAGCATTCGCGCGGCTCGCCGACGACTTGGCGTGGTGGGCTGAAGCGGCGAAGACTCAACGCGCAAGACGAGCACCGCCGTACTGACGGAGGATGTCATGGCCGGTCTTCGGGCGCGCATAATTCGCGAAAGCCGTGGGTTGAAACCCATGCCGAGCCGCACCGAGTGCGTCCATTCAGGACTTCGGACGCTCGTTGCCCGGATCGTACAGCGCCCGTTGCCCCACCCCGGCCACGCGCACCGGGTAGTGCTCGCCGAAATATTCCATGACGAGCTCACGTCCCTCATGCGCATAACGCTCCGGCAGATAGGCGAGCGCGATGTTCTTCCCGACTGACGGACCATAAGCAATGCTGGTCGTCGACGAACGCCGTCCGAGCTCGTCGATCAGCACCTCGCGGCTCTCGGGATCGAGGATCGGCCATTGACCCACCGGATAACGGGCCACGCCGCTCGCATCGGTGTTCCTTTCCATCGTGAGCGTACACAGGTATGCGGCCTGACGCGCGCGCTCGCGCTGGGCCACGTAGGCCGCCTTGCCGTGAAAGCCGTCAGCCTTGACCTTGGCGCGCGCCAGGCCAGCCTCGTACAGGTTGTACTCCGTGAGCAGATCCGCGTTCTGCAGCCGCAGGCTCTTCTCCATCCGCCGCGTGTTGGCGTAAGTCTCGATGCCAACGGGGACCACGCCCTGCTCGTAGAGCAGATCCCACAGGCCGAGGCCGTAACTCGGCGACAGGTAGAGCTCCCATCCCTGCTCGCCTACGTAGGAAATGCGAAACGCCCAGACCGGCAGTCCGCGCACCCGTATCGACCGTGCTGCCGCGAACGGAAAGCGCTCGTGCGTCAGCGCCTCCGGCTCGTCGGCCAGGGCCTGCAACGTGCGCCGCGAATCGGGGCCCCAGAGGCCGAGTGTGACCAGGTCTTCCGTGCGGTCAGCGATCTGCACCTTGAATCCGCGCGACTCGCGGATCAACCGCATCCACATGAGATCGCGAGGTCCGGTGCTGCCCCCACAGACGACGCGATATTCAGAAGCGCTCAATCGGATGATCGTCAGATCCGAATGCACTCCGCCCGCCTCGTCGAGGAAATGCGTATATACGCCCTGTCCCAACGCCGTGCCGCCGCCTACCTTCGCGACCGAGAGATACTCGAGGAACGCTTCCGTATCGGCGCCCGAGACATCGTAGATGGCGAAATGCGACAGATTGACCATCCCGACGCTGTCGCTCATTGCCAGCTGCTCGGCATTGGAGACGGGCCAGAAGTGGCGCGCATCCCACTCGTTGCGGCGCTGCGGCACGCGCTCGCCGTACTTCTGCAGCAGAGGCTCGTTAGCCCGATACCCGTGAGCGCGCTCCCAGCCCGCCGCCTCCATGAAGTGGCCGCCGAGCTCCTTCTCCCGCGGCCAGAACGGGCCGCGGCGCAGGTCCCGCCCCGTGAGATACGGCTCGCGGGGATGCACGGCCGGGTTATAGACCTTTTTCGCGGTCTCGAAGCACCGGCCAAAGACGTAGGCCGGTGTCTTCTGCACTGCGTAAAAGCGGGCAATGTCAATGCTGGCGGTATCCCATTGCGAGCGCCCCTGGGTCATCCAGTCGGCCAGCACCTTGGCGACGCCCGGAGCATCCTTGACCCACACGGCCTCGGCGAACCACAGTCCACCCACTTCCGGAGACTGGCCGACGAGCGGTGAGCCGTCCGCGGTGATGGACATGAGCCCGTTGAATGAGCGCTTGGCATCCCATCCCAACTCCCCGAGCAGCGGCACCAGCTCCGTGGCGCGCTCATAGCCCTGCATCACCTGCTCGATATCCATATCCCGCATGGAGGGCGATAGAGACGCCTCGCCGGGCTCGGCAATGTCGCGCGAATGGACCAGGCGGGGCTCGCTCTGCTCGTAATAGCCCCATTCGAGCTGTCCGCCCTCGGTGGTCTTGGGATCGCCCGTGTCGCGCATGTAGGACGAGTTACCCTGGTCGCGCAGCAAGGGGTAGCCGATCTCCTTGCCGGTGCCGGCGAATTCGTTGAAAGGCCCGAAGAAGAGCAGTGGATGCTCAAAGGGCATGAGCGGCAGCGGCGAGCCCATGCGCGCAGCGAGGAGCGGGCCCCAGATGCCGCAAGTGAAGATCACGATGGGCGTCTTGATGTAGCCCTTGCGGGTCTCCACGCCGCGCACGCGCCCGTCCTGAATATCTACCGATATCGCCGGCGTGTTGGCAAAGGTCTGCAGATGGCCGCTCGCAACCGCACGCTCGAGCAGCACGCCCGCGACCCGTTGGGAGCGGGGAACCACCAGGCCGGCATCGGGATCCCACAGCGCGCCCTGGATCGCCGCCTCTTCCAGCAGGGGGAAAAGCTCCTTCGCACGGGCCGCCGGGATCAGCTCTGCCCGCGTGCCGAACGCCTTCGCCGATCCGACTTTGCGCTTCAGTTCCGCCATGCGCTCGTCATCCCCGACCCGGGCAACCTCGAGGCCGCCGACCCGGCTATAGTGCCCGAGGCTCTCGTAGAACTCGCGGCTGTAGACGGTGGTGAACACCGACATCCTGTCGTGACTCGTCATGTAGCAGAAGTCCGAGGCATGCGCGGTGGAGCCGATGTCGGTCGGAACGGCGGACTTGTCGATGCCGACGAGATCTTTCCAGCCGCGCTCGATCAGGTGATGAGCCATCGCGGCGCCGACGATCCCGCCCTGGCCGATGATCACTGCGGCCGCCTCCTGCGGCAGCCTCCTCTCGCCCGTGCTCTGACTGCTCATTTCATGAGTATGGCCCGCCGGCCCCTACTGCGCCTGCTCGATTTGCGTCATCGGCTTGCCGAGATGCGTCCACTCCCTCGAGGCCGTGCCCCTGGGGTCCGGACTCCCGCCGCCAGAGCAGCACGACCGCGATGAGCGCAACGAGACTCACCAGGCCGAAATACCACAGCATGGCATCGTAGCCGGATGGATGGGCCGGCCCGGCGTGTGCGCGGTCGGCGAGCCAACCAGCCGTGAGATTGCTCACCGCCAGAAGAAGATTCTGCAGCAGATTGACCAGCCCCAGGGCGGTTCCCAGCCGTCGCGGCTCGACTAGCATGGCCGTCGAGGGCCAGATGACCGCCGGCACAACGGAGAAACTGATGCCCATCAGTGCCGTTGAGATCCACAGGCTCCAATCCGTGGTGCCAAGAACGAGAAACACGAGCGGCATCAACAGCGTCGCGATCATCATCATGAGCGAGCGCCTTCCGAACCTGTCGGCCAGGAACCCAAATAGGGGCGTCGCGAAGATGGCTGCGAAGAACACCCAGCTGTTGGCGAGCCCCGCCTGCTGCAGCGTCAAACCCTTCGCATCCTGGAAATATTCGATCGCAAAGGTGCTGCGGAAGGGAAAGAACACGGCCGCGAACAGGATGTTGAGCGCGAGGATGTACCAGTAGGAAAGATCGAAGCTCACGAGGTCGGACCAGCTGATCCGCTCCACAGCCGATACCGCCGGCAGCCTTCCGGATGCACGCGCCGGGCCATCGAAGGCCCGATAGACCAGCGCCGCCGCAAAGCTCGCAGCCGTGGCCGCGGCGGCCAGCCACAGCGGCAGCCGCCATCCGTGCGCGTAGAGCGCGTGCGCCCAGCCTGGCGATGTATCCGCAGCGTAGGAGCCGATGCGAGCGAAGCTGAAGAACAGCGCCATCGCGAGCGCCGTGCCGCCGCTCGAGAACCACTGCGCCAGTCCCGCGAGCAGCGCGATGAACAGCGCCTCCTCGGCGACACCGAAGATCAGCCGCCCCGTCACCATCAGCGCATACGGCGAGCCGATCGCCGTCAGCGCCGCGCCCGCGAGGCACAGTGCCCCCGTCCAGCTCGCAACGCGAGCCGGTCCGTAGCGATCGATCAGCACGCCGCCGAGCAAGGCGAGAAAGATGTTGGGGATGCTGAACACCGCGTTCAGCATCCCGATCTGCGCCTGCGTGAAGCCCCGCTCGGTGCGCAGGAAGCCGGCGATCGGTGCGATGGCGTCGTATTCGTAGTAGCTGCCGGCGATCGCCAGGCTGAGCAGCGCCAGCACCCACCAGCGCCCCGCGCCCGATGGGGCAGCCCGGGACCCGACTGCGGATCTCGCGCCGCCGCTCAATGCCCGACCCATCCTGGGCCCCGTCCCCGCACGCGCGGGGGCCGACACCAGCCGCGTGTCGTCATGACAAATCTCCCGGGAGCAGCCCCGGACGCCGTCAGGGCGGCAGGGATCGCGGCGAGCCATTGCTCCAGGCAGCTCATTGGATTCGAGCTGCCTGGCGCACGAGCTCCTGCTGCACGGCGCGCACGTCCAGCCCGTCGAACGACTCTCCGGTGCGCAGCGAGATCGCGGCCGCGACGCCGGCGCCCTGTCCACTCACCGCGCAGCACATCATGTTACGTACCGCGGCATGCGAGATGCGGTCGCCGCCAATCGAGCGGCCGGCGACGAGCAGGTTGCCCACTCCCCGCGGAACCAGCGCCCGATACGGGACGTGGAAGTAACGCCCGGTGGTCGGCAGGATGAGCAGTCCGTACCCGTCGATGAATTCCGGAAAGATGCCGATCGCGTCTTCGAAGCGGCCCTGCTCGCGTACGTCCGCCGCGGTCAGGTTGTATAGCGCATCGATCTTGCGTGTGTCCCGCACTCCGAGCGTCATGCCGAAGTTGCGCAGCTTCGCCCGCTCGCACCCCGGCATGAAGCGCCGCAACGCCTCGATCGCGTAAATCGCCTGCCGGCGGCCCTCGATCTCCGCGGCCGTCAGGTCGTTGGCATCCGTGCCGTCGACGTTGGGGAGCTGAATGAGGTTCAAATAGGTGAGATCGCCCTGGTCGCTGACGCTTCCCCACGTTCCGGCGATGGTATTCAGGCTCGCCGGGATGATTCCCGCCGCAACGGCTCGCTGGAAGGGCTTGCGCAGGAACGGCGAGAACAGGTCGTCCTCCTTGCCCGTCGTCTCGATGTCCCATTCGCCGTTGCCGGCCCAGTCGCGATAGGTCTGCGGGTCGCAGCGCACTTGCTCGAGAAAGCGCGCCTTGTTGACACCCGCCATGGAGAACAAGACCGAAGCGCCCATGAGCTGCTCGCGTGGAGCCTTGTGTACGGGTGCCCCCGCACGCGCCGCCACGTCGGCATCGCCAGTTGCATCGATCACGCGCCGCGCAAGGAAGGCTTCGCGGCCCGACTTGCTCTCCGTGATCACGCCGCGGATCGAGCCGCCCTCCAGGACCGGCGCGACGCACAGGCGGTGCAGGAATGGGGTAATACCGGCCTCTTTGACGAGGACGTCCGCGACGTACTTGAACATCTCCGCATCGAGCGCATGGCTCAGGGACTGCGGCTCCGGTGTTGCCGCCCCCATCGCTGCGGCGCGCTGTTCGAGCTCGATGCCGATTCCCTCGCAGTCGACGGTTCGCTCGTGGCGATACCAGGCGAACCCTTCCACGCCGACCTGAGTAATGTTGCCGCCGAAGCAGCCCTGGCGTTCGAGCAAGGTCGTGCGGGCGCCGGCGCGAGCCGCGCCGAGCGCTGCCGCCAGGCCCCCCGGGCCGCTGCCCACCACCAGCACGTCGGTCTCGTGGACGACGTCCACCGAGCGCGCAGGCTCGAGTATGCGTTTCATCATAGTTGCCGTCGGCGACAGTCTAGACAAAGCGACTCAGGCACAGGGACGTGCCCGGCCGCCGCAGGGGGCCGAGTCTCGGGCAAAAACCACGCTTTTTGACCGAGACGGCGCTGGGCCGGGCAGGAGCCCGGATCCAGCGCCTATAATACAGGCCCGCCCGCCATCTCCAGGTGCAGCGCCGCGCCCGAGTACGGATTCGCCAGGGCAACGGCCTCATCGAGCTCGACCCCAAGGCCCGGCTCCGTCGGCGGGATGACGTAACCCTCCTCCCAGCGAATCGGCTTGCGCAGCAGCTTCGCGTGCAGGCCCTGCCAGCGCTCGATGCCCTCGAGGATGAGGAAATTGGGGCTGCACGCGGCGAGCTGGATGTTGGCCGCGCCCACCACCGGGCCGCAGTACAGGTGCGGGGCGATTTGCGCGTGTTGCACCTCGGCGAGCGCCGCGATCTTCTTGGCTTCGAGGATTCCGCCCACCCGACCGAGGTTCGGCTGCAGGATAGCCGCGCCGCCGGCCTGAAGCAGCCGCGCGAAATCGTACTTGGTGGCGAGCCGCTCTCCGGCCGCGATCGGCACGCGCGTCGCGCGCGCGACTTTGCCCATTTCCTCGGGCGCATCCGGCGGCACGGGCTCCTCGAACCAGAGCGGATCGTACGGCTCGATGCGACCGGCCAGGCGGATGGCTCCGGCCGCAGTCATCTGCCCGTGGGTGCCGAAGAGAAGATCGGCCTTGGAGCCCACTGCCGCACGCAGCTGCTTCATGAACCGCTCGCAGCGATCGAGCGCGGCGAGAGACGGTTGCCGGCCATCGAAGGCCGAATAAGGCCCGAGTGGATCAAACTTCAACGCCGTGAATCCCTGCGCGAGATATTCGGCCGCCCGCTCTGCCGCCAGATCCGGATCCTGATAGACGTCCGTACGATCCCCGGGCCTGGCATAAATGTAGGTATAGGTGCGCAGCCGCTCCTGCACACGGCCGCCCAGGAGCTTGTATACCGGCTGCCCGGCCGCCTTGCCGATGATGTCCCAGCAAGCCATCTCGAGCGCGCTGAGCACGCCCATGAGTGTGAGATCAGGATGCTGCGAGTAACCGGAGGAGTAGACGCGCCGCCAGATCCTCTCGATGTCGTGCGGGTCTTCGCCTTCCACGTAGCGGCCGAACACGTCCTCGATCAGCCGGGCGACGTGATGCGGCTCGAAGGGAACACCGTACGCCTCGCCGATGCCGGTGATGCCATTGGCAGTAGTCAGCTTGGCGAATATGAAGTACCGCCCGCCGTTGTGTGGCGGCGGATTGCCGACGACGAAGGTCCGGATTTCCTGCAGCTTCATGAGCGCATCCGCACGCCGCCGGGATCGTACGCGCAAACCGAGAGCCGCTCAGCCGCACGCCGCTCGCCGATGATCTCGATCTCGAACCCTTCGCTTGCTGCGGCAACCGACGCTGGAACATAACCGAGGGCGAGCGAGCGCCCGACCCGATGGCCGTATGCGCCCGAAGTGACCCAACCGACCACCCGGCCCTCGTGCCAGATGGGCTCATCACCGATCGCGTCGGCATCGGCTGCCTGGACGGAAAACGAGACGAGACGCATCTCGGCGCCACGCGAGCGCTCGTTCGCTGCCGCTGGCCGTCCGATGAAGTCGCCCTTCTCGAGAGCGACGAATCGTCCGAGACCCGCCTCGTAGGGTCCATAGATCGGGCGGAACTCCCGTGCCCAGTTGCCAAAACCCTTCTCGATCCGCATGGCGTTGAGCGCACGCGCTCCGAAGGGCTTCAGGCCCAGCTCGGCTCCCGCCTCGACCAGGACCTCGTAGAGCGCGCGCTGATAATCGGGCGATACCCAGATCTCATATCCCAGCTCGCCGGTGAAGGAGATCCTGCCCACCCACGCGGGGATCATGCCGACGTTGAGGCGGCGGAAGGTCAAGAAGGGGAACGCGGTGTTGGCAAGGTCATCGTGCACCAGGCTCTGCAGCAGCTCGCGGGAGGCCGGTCCGGCCACTGAGAGGCCAACGTGCTCCATGGCGCAGGGCCGCACGTGCACTCCTGACGGCGGTAAGTGGCGCTCGAACCAACGAAGGTAGGATGTTTCCGCCGCCAGCGTTCCGATGAGCAACACGCGATCGGCAGCCAGCCGGCACATCGTGAAGTCGCCGATCAGCTTGCCGCGGTCGTTGAGCATCGGCGTCAGCGCGATGCGTCCCACCGGAGGCACGCGATTCGCCATCATCCGCGATAGCCACTCCTCGGCCGCGCGGCCGGAAACCTCGATCTTGCCGTAGTTGGCTGTCTCGAGCAGGCCGACCCGCTCCTGTACGGCCCGGCACTCCTCGGCCACATGGGTGTGTGCGTTGGATCGATGAAAGGTGACATCTTCCCTGGCTTGCACCTCGGAGGGCGCAAACCAGAGCGCATGCTCGAGCCCACAGTACTCGCCGAAGACAGCATGCGCCTCGCGCAGCCGATCGTAGAGGGGGGTCGTGCGTAACGGCCGCGCCGCAGGCAGCTCCTCGTTCGGGAAGCGGATCCTGAAACGCCGCGAGTAGTTCTCGCGCACCTTGGCGTTGGTGTAAGCCAGCGTCGCCCAGTCGCCGTAGCGCGCGACATCCATCGCCCAGATATCGGAGCCCGGATCTGCGTTCACCATCCATTGGGAGAGCGCCAGGCCCACGCCGCCGCCCTGGCTGAACCCGGCCATGACGCCGCAGGCCACCCAAAAATTGCGCAGGCCCTTGATGGGCCCCACGAGCGGATTACCGTCCGGCGCGAACGTGAACGGCCCGTTGACGACCTTGCGTACGCCGACCTCTCCCAGGGCGGGGAAGTGCTCGAAGGCCACCTGGAGGCTCGGTGCGATCCGATCGAGATCATTGGGCAGCAAACTCTGGGAGAAATCCCACGGTGTTGTGGCCGGCGACCAAGGTACGCCAGCGCGTTCGTATGTCCCGAGCAGCATCCCGCCGCGCTCCTCGCGCAGGTAGAGCTCGCCCTCGAAATCGATGCAGTGCAGCTGCTCGGGCAGGCCCGCGATCTGTGGCAGTTCCTCGGTGATGAGATATTGATGCTCCATCGCGAGGATGGGCAGCTCGATCCCCACCATCCTCCCTACTTCCCGGGCCCAGAGCCCGCCTGCGTTAACGACATGCTCCGCATGTACGTTCCCGTGGTCCGTGATGACATCCCACGTACCGTCCGATCGCGGCTTCAAGTCCACCACACGAGTGTGGCGGACCACCTCGGCGCCCGCGATTTGCGCGGATTTGGCATAGGCATGCGTCACGCCGTAGGGATCGACGTGACCCTCGGCGGGGTCGAACATCGCTCCGACGAAATGCTGCTCGTCGAGAAGCGGGAAGCGGCGCGCCGCCTCTGCGACCGTGAGCATCTCGAGCTCCATGCCGAGATAACGACCGCGTGCCTGCGCCATCTTCAGCCAGTCGAGCCGCTCTCGCGTGCCCGCCAACATGAGGCCCCCGGTGAGATGCACGCCGCAGGACTGGCCGGAAATCCGCTCGATCTCGCCGTAAAGATTGATGGTGTACTGCTGCAGACGCGCGACGTTGGGATCCCCGTTGACGGTGTGCATCCCCCCCGCCGCATGCCAGGTCGACCCGCAGGTCAGCTCATCCCGCTCGATCAGCATCACGTCTGCCCAGCCGGCTTTGGTCAGGTGATACAGCACGCTGGCACCCACGACGCCTCCGCCCACCACGACCACCCGCGCAGTGCTTTTCATGAGCCCTGACGCTCCGCCTTCTCCCAATCGTTGGATACCGCCAGCTGCACCGGCGCAGTCGCCGCCGTTGCGCTCGCCCCGAAGCGCTCGATCAGCCAGGAGCGGAAGAGTGCTATCGCCGTGTCCGCAAGGCCCTCCGGATGCGTGAGAAGGTAGTAGCCGTAACCGTTGTCGACCGTCGTGTCGAAGGGCTTCACCAGGCGCCCCGTGCGGAGCTCTTCCGCGAACAAGTTGGTATCCACCAAGGCAACACCCTGCCCGCTCAATGCGTATTGCCCGGCGAGCAGAGCGGTGTCGAAAACCAGTCCGCGCTCGACATTGATCGAGCCGAGCCCGGCATGGCGCACGAATTGCCCCCAGGCCTCGTGCCGCGGCAGCTCATCGATGCGCACGTGCACGAGCTCGTTTGCCTCGATGAAGGCGGCGAGACTCTTGCCGGCGTGCTGTGCGGCAATCTGCGGGTGACAAAGGATGCTGAGCCGGACCGGCCAGAGAAGATCCGCGACCAGATCGGTCACCATGGGCCGCGAGTAGACCACCGCCACATCGACATCCCCGAGCGGCGGACCCGCCGCGGCGGGGCTGATGAGGTCGATGTCGACTTCCGTGCTCGCCCGGCGAAAGTCCCGGAGGATGGGCACCGCGAGCTGCACCGCGAAGCTCGGCGGCATGCGTACCCGCAGGGTACGCTGGGCGCAAGCACTTTCATTGCGGATGTCATCGATCGCATATTCGAGGCGATCGAAGGACTTGGCCACGGCTGGCAACAGATGTTGGCCAGCCTTGGTGAGCGTCAGCGCGTGCGGACGCCGCTCGAAGAGCTGCACTCCGATCAGGCGCTCCAGCGAGATGACGTGCCGCGACAGAGCGCTCTGAGAGATGAGCAGTGCGTGTGCGGCAGCCGTAAAGCTGCCGTGCTTGGCCACTCCCTCGAATGCACGCAGCGCGTTCAGCGGCAGCCAACGTCGATCGATCGTCTTCTTACCCATCTGTGCCTCCCGGGCGGCCCGAACATACTAGCCGCCTGCGGGCACGGCAGCGCATCCCGTTTCGATGCCTTTTTTCGATGCCCGTAGCCAAATTCTCGGCTTGGAGGGCCGCGGCGAGTGTGGAAGCCTATCCATAGCCCCATGAACGCGTTGCCCCAGCAGCCTGTGCCCCGTTCCTCGGAGCACAGGATCGCCTCGATCCGCATCACCCATCATAGGCTGCCGCTCGCGCCACCGTTCCATGCGAGCTGGGACACGCGGCCGCGGGTGCATTTCGATGCCACGATCGTGCGCGTCAGCACCGACACGGGACTCGAAGGCTACGGCTCCGGTGACCTGATGGTCGGCTTCAACGGCCACGAGCCTCTGTTCGTCGGGCAGGACGCGCTCGCCGTCGAGCGGCACTCCCGCGTCCTCTCGCATATCGATTTTCACTACGGGCGCTGCTGGCCGCTCGATCTCGCCCTTTGGGACCTCGCCGGCAAGATCACCGGCCAGCCGTGCTGGCGCCTCCTCGGCGGCCTGTCGAACCGGGTACGCGCCTACGCCTCCTCGGGCACGCGGCGCGAGCCGGCGGCACTCGCCGAGCAGGCGGAGCGTTATGTCGCGCAGGGCTTTCGCGCCATGAAGGTCCGCTTTCAACGGGGAGACTGGCGGCACGACATCCGCGCGCTCGAGGCAGTGCGCCAGCGCGTCGGCGAGCGCCTCGAGCTGATGGTCGATTGCAACCAGGGCTGGCGCATGCCGTGGGACACACAGGCGCCCTGGAGCCTGAAGGATGCGCTGACGGTGGCGCGAGAGCTCGAGCGCCTCCATGTATTCTGGATGGAGGAGCCTTTGCATCGCGGCGACCACGCCGGCATGAAGGCGCTGCGGGAGGCGACCGAAGTCAGGATCGCGGCTGGCGAGATGACGCGCCAGCTGCACGAGCTGCGTGACCTGATCACTACGGGCTGCGTCGATGTTCTGCAGCCGGATGCGGCTCTCGTCGGGGGCATCACGGGGCTGCGACGTATTGCGGCGATGGCGCACGAGCATCAGCTCGTTTTCACGCCGCATACCTGGACCAACGGTATGGGCCTCACGGCCAATGCGCACCTGGTCGCCGGATTGGCCGATGCGCCGTTCCTCGAGTACGCATACGATCCTCCAGAGTGGACGCTCGCGCGGCGCGACTTCATGATGACGGAGCCGCTCGCTGCCGATACGGAGGGTTGGCTCACTCTGAGCGATGCTCCCGGCATGGGCTATGCGCTCGAGGAGCGGGCGCTCGCGGCCACGTCAATCGAGTAGACTGGCGGGACAGCGAAGCCCGCTGATTGAACGAGGAGCACTGACGTGCCGAGCCTTTGCCGCCTCACTGGATCCGCGCAGCTGATCGGCGCGGGGCTGCTCACATTGGGACTCGCGCTGCCGCCAGCAGCCCTCGCTTCCCCACGCCGCACGCTGACCCCGATCAAACACGTGATCCTGATCATCGGGGAGAATCGCACATTCGATCATCTGTTCGCGACCTACCAGCCGCGCCGCGGCCAGAAGGTGTGGAACCTCCTCTCGCGGGGTATCGTCAAAGCCGACGGAACGCCCGGCCCGAACGTTGCGCTGGCCCGCCAATGGCAGGCCGTGGACACGGACGCGTATTCGCCCGATCCGAAGCGGACGGCGCCCTATGATGAGCTGCCGTCGATGAATACTGGCGATGCCTTGCCCAAGCCGCCTTTCGCCAGCCTCGAGCAGGCGCAGCGCAGCGAGAGCGGTCTGCTCGCGAGCGATTATCGCGAGCTCACGACCGGCGGCACCGGCCTGCCGACCGGCGGCGTCGACACCCGCTTCCCTCTGCAGTTCACGAACGCTCCGATAGACCTCAGCCGTTACCTGCCGTACGACGCATATGCCTCGAGCCCGGTGCATCGGCTCTTTCAAATGCGCCAGGAGCTCGACTGCTCGATCGCCGCCGCCACGCCGGAAAATCCGAGCGGGTGCCGCGCGGACCTCTTCGCGTGGGTCGAGATGACGGAGGGCGCGGGCAGCAACGGCGCGCCGCGGCCCGCCGACTTCACCGATCAGACGACGCACGAAGGTCCGACCGCCATGCAGTTCCTCAACATGGCGCGCGGCAATGCCCCGTATTTCGCGCAGCTTGCTCGGGAATACACGGTGAGCGACAACTTCCATCAGGCCGTCCTCGGCGGCACCGGCGCCAATCACATCATGCTCGGCTTCGGCACGCTCATTTACTACGAGGACGCCGCCGGCCATCCGGCCAAGCCGCCGGCCGGCCAGATTGAGAATCCCGATCCCGCACCCGGCACCAACAACTGGTACCGGCAGGACGGATATGGCGATGCGAAGACAGGGGGCGGTGGATCCTACGTCGAGTGCGCCGATCCGAGCCAGCCCGGCGTCGCGCCGGTCGACAAGTACTTCGCCTCGCTTCCCTATCGGGTGTTCCGCAACGGGGACTGCAAGCCCGGCGCCTACTACCTCGTCAACAACTACAATCCCGGTTACCTGGGAACCGGCAAGCCGGCCCCCCTGGGGCCGACGCAGTTCACCCTACCGCCCACGCGCGAGGACAATCTCGGGCTGCTCCTCACCCGCCATCGCGTGACCTGGAAGTATTACGGCCAGGGCTGGGACGGCGGGCGCGAGCGCCCCGACCCGGGCGCCTACTGCAACATCTGCGACCCGTTCCTCTATTCCGAGCAGATCATGACCGACCCGGTGCTGCGCCGGAACAATGTGGGCCTGCGGGATCTCTATGCCGACATCCGGCGCGAGTCGCTACCCGATGTCGCCATCGTCAAGCCCGACGATCTTCTCGACGGCCATCCGGCCTCTTCCAAGGTTGATCTGCTCGAGGGCTTCGTCCGCCGGATCGTGCAGACGGTGCAGGCGAAGCCGGGACTGTGGCAGGACACCGCGATCATGATCATCTTCGATGAGGGCGGGGGTCTCTATGATGAGGGCTACGTGCAGCCGATCGACTTCTTCGGCGACGGCACGCGTATCCCCCTGATCGTGGTCTCTCGCTACTCGCGCGGCGGTCGTGTCGTGCATACGTACGGCGATCACGTCTCGTTCGACAAGTTCGTCGAGGCGAATTGGAAGATCCGCGAGCGGATCTCATCCCGCAGCCGTGACAATCTGCCGAACCCGCTCGCCTCGCGCGCCAACCCCTACGTGCCGCGCAATGCTCCGGCGATCGGCGATCTCATGGACATGTTCGAGTTCCACTAACCTCTGAGCCGCAGCCCTTCCGGATCGTAGAGCGGCTGCAGGCGGACGGCCGCGGCGCGGGTCTCACCGAAGACCTCGATCTGGAACGGCTCTCCCTCGCGTGCGAGCGCGGCTGGCACGTAGCCGGCCGCGAGGCTCTTGCCGATGCAGTGCCCGAAGGCCGCGGAAGTCACGTAGCCGACCGCCGCGCCGTCCTTGAGGATCGACTCGTAGCCGATCGCCTCCGTGTCGGCGCCGGACAGCTCGAGGATCACGAAGCGGCGTTTCGGGCCGGCGGCGCGCTCGGCGAGAGCGGCGGCGCGGCCGGTGAAGTCAGGTTTGTCGAAAGCGACGTAGCGGTCGAGGCCGGTCTCCCCAGGGGTGTAGTCCGGCCGAAAATCCTTGTTGAATGATCCGTATCCCTTCTCCAGCCTGAGCGAGGACAGCGCGCGCCCGCCAAAATGCACGAGGCCCAGGTCCCTGCCCGCCTCGAGCAGGTCATCGTAGAGAGCGGCCAGGTAATCGGGCGGGGTCCAGACTTCGTAGCCGAGCTCGCCGGTGAATCCGGAGCGCATGAGAATTGCCGGCGCGAAGCCCACGGCCGTTGCGGTCACCTGAAAGAGCCTGAACGCCTCGTTGGAAAGATCGCGGCGCACGAGGCGCTGCAGAAGCTCCCGCGACCTCGGGCCCGCAATGGAGAACCCCATCAGGCTCGAGGCCGCCGAGCGCACGAATACATCGGCGGGGATATCGGACTGCCAGAACCAACGGAGGTGGAATTCCTCCGCAAAGCCGGACCCGAAAATCAGATAGTGGTCGTCCGCAACACAGGCAATCGTCAAATCCCCCACGATCCGGCCCGCCGGATTGAGCATCGGCGCGAGCCGCATCCGTCCGGGCGGTGGAATTCGCGAAGCGAAGACCCGGTCGAGCCAGTCCCGCGCGCCCCGCCCCGTCACCTCGTACTTGCCATAGTTGGTGGTCTCGTACACACCGACCGCACTACGCACCGCGCGGCATTCCTCCCCCACGCAGGGAAATGCCTCTGAGCGCCGATAGGTCGGCGTCTCGGCAGGCGTCCCGCCCGGGGGAGCGAACCAAAGCGCATGCTCCAAGCCGAAATTCGCGCCCATCACGGCGCCCGCGGCACGCAACCGATCGTAGACAGGAGAGCGACGCACGGGGCGCGCCGCCGGGAGCTCCTCGTTGGGATAAGCGAGCCGGAACCGTCGCGAGTAATTCTCCGGCACCTTGATGGAGGTGTATCGGGGCGTCGCGAACGCGCCGAAACGCGCCACATCCATCGAGAGGATGTCCTGACCCGGATCGCCTTCGGCCATCCAGCGTGAGAGCACCAGCCCGATGCCTCCGCCCTGGCTGAAACCCGCCATGACGGCACAGGCGACCCAGAAGTTTCTCAGGCCGCGAACCGGCCCGACGAGCGGATTGCCATCAGGCGCAAAGGTGAACGGGCCGTTGATCGCTTTCTTGATCCCAACGCGGCCGAGCGCGGGAAAGTGTTGGAAGCCGACCTCGAAGTACGGCGCCAGGCGCTCGAAGTCCTCGGGCAGAAGCTGCATGGAGAAGTCCTCGGGCGTCCGGACCGGCGACCAGACCACGCCGTGCGGCTCGTAGGTGCCGATCAGGGCCCCCGCGCGCTCTTGCCGCATGTAGATTTCGCCCGCGTAGTCGGTCGTATTGACGATCTCGCGCTCGCGCCCCTGCAGCTCCGGGAGGTCCTCGGTGATGAGGTAATGGTGCTCCATGGCGAGCACGGGCAGCTCGATGCCCGCAAGGTGTCCGACCTCGCGCGCCCACAATCCCGCGCAGTTCACCACGTGCTCGGCCCACACCGCGCCTTTGTCAGTGACTACGTCCCACGTGCCGTCGCGGCGTGGCGCGAGCGCGACTACGCGCGTGAAACGCTCCACCGATGCACCGAGATGGCGCGCCGCCTTGACGTAGGCGTGCGTGGTGCCGGACGGGTCGCAATGTCCGCCGTCCGCGCGCCAGAGCGCGCCGGTGAAGAAGCTCGTATCGATGAGCGGGTTCAGCCGCTTCGCCTCCTCGAGCGAGATCATCTCGGTCTCCATGCCGAGATAGCGGGCGCGCGAGCAAATGAGCTTCAGGCTGTCGAGCTCTCCGGGTGTTGTGGCCAGCATGAGACCGCCGTTCGGATGCAGTCCGCACGACTGCCCCGACAGCGCTTCGATCTCGCGGTAGAGATCGATCGTGTATTTCTGCAGCTTCGAGATGTTCGCCTCGCCATTGAAGGTGTGCATGCCGCCTGCCGCATGCCAAGTCGAGCCCGCCGTGAGCTCGCTCTTCTCGAGGAGCAGAACATCCCGCCAGCCGATCTTGGCGAGGTGGTAGAGCACGCTGGCCCCGACGACCCCACCCCCGATGACGACGGCTCGCGCGGAATTCTTCATCCCCCGATGATAACGCTTGACTCGCACCGCACCACCGGACAACGTGTGCCCAATAGGGGTAGAGACCACACGTGGCGCGATTCTTCAAAGCGCTCTGCATCGCAGCGACACTCACGCTCATTGCCTCCGCGCCCTGCCGGGCCGGCTCCCCGGTCGTCGTATCCTCGAAGCTCTCGAGCGAGTCGGCGATGATCGGCGAGATGATCCGCCTGGTCCTGACCGCCGCCGCGATTCCGACTGTGGATCGCCTCAAGATCGGCGCCACGCCCGTCGTGCGCCGCGCGCTTCTGGACGGGGAAGTCGACCTCTATGTCGAATACACCGGCAATGGCGGCATCTTTTTCAATATGCCGGCCAATCCCGCATGGAAGGACTTCAGGAAGGGCTATGCCCTCGGCGCGCGCCTCGATTACGCGAAGAACCGGATCGTGTGGCTGACCCCCGCCCCGGCGAGCAACGCCTGGGCGCTTGCCGTGCGCCGGGACGTGGCGAGCACCCATCATCTGCGTACCCTGAGCGACTTCGCGCGGTGGGTAGCGGCGGGCGGACAGGTCGTGCTCGCCTGCTCGGCCGAGTTCGCCAACGCCGGCACCCTGCGCTCGCTCGAGGACACCTATGGGTTCAAGCTGACCTCCGGGCAGCTGATCGTGCTCGCCGGCGGGGAAACGACCGCCATGATCACCGCGGCTGCTGCGCGTACGGACGATACCAACACAGCAATGGTCTATGCCACGGACGGGGGGATTGCCGCGGCAAACCTCGTCGTTCTCGAGGACGACAAGCACGACCAACCGATCTACGCTCCCGTCCCTCTGATCCGGGAAGCCGTGCTGCGCGCGTATCCCCGGATCTCCGCGCTCGTGAAGCCGCTCATGGAGAGTCTCGACCGGGAGACGCTGCAGCATCTCAATGAGCGAGTACAGGTCGACGGCGAAGCGATCGAAGCGGTGGCGAAGGCCTATCTCGATGAGAAGGGGCTCGCGCACCAGGAGCTCCCCCCGTGAGCACTCCCGGCTTCTCGCTGCCCCGCCCGGCTTCCGCGCAGCAAAGTGCCGCGCTCCCCCGCGTGGATCGCCTGGGGGCCCTGCTCACACTTCTCGGCGCCGCCGGACTCTTCCTGCTGCCGTTCGTCACCTTCAAGGCGAACCGCATCCTACCCGGCGACCCTCGCGGCCTGGCGCAGGTGCTGCCGGTGTGGGCAACTTGCGGCTGTTGGGCAACGCTCGCAGCGGTGGCGGCAGTGGTGCTTTTCGCGGTGAATGCGCCGCTGCGACTCGCCGCGGCTCTGGCCGGCATCGTGGTAACCGGAACGGCTCTCGCCGCCGCCGCGAACGCGTTGACGCCCGCTCACAACCTGATCGTGCGGGTCGCCGCCGGCGCAGGGTTCTGGCTCCTGCTCGCAGCCCTCGGCCTCCTCGCAGCCGATGCGATCACTCGCATGCGCCCCGGACCCGGAACCCGTGTATTGCTGCTCGCCGCCTTTCTCGGTGCGGTGGGATTGACGCTGGCGCAGGGCACCTTCGACAACGTCTCGGTGATGCGCGAATACGCGGTGAACGCCGCAGCTTTCGCAGTGGCAGCGCGGCAGCACATCCTGCTCTCGCTGGGCTCGCTCGGCGCCGCAGTCATCGTCTCGCTGCCGCTCGGGATTTTCTGTCACCGTGTGCCGCGCCTGCAGCCAGGTGTCCTGAGCGCACTCAACATCATCCAGACGATACCTTCGATCGCGCTGTTCGGCATTCTCATGGCTCCCCTCGGAGCGCTTGCCGCCCACGTTCCACTTGCGGCAGCGGTCGGCATTCGGGGTATCGGTGCGGCGCCGGCTGCCCTGGCGCTTTTCCTGTACTCACTTCTGCCCATCGTCGCCAACACCGTCGCGGGTCTCAAGCGCGTCTCGCCGGCGACGGTCGAAGCGGCTCTCGGCATGGGAATGACCCGGCGGCAGACGCTGATGAGTGTTGAGCTCGTTCTCGCACTGCCGGTCGTTCTCACGGGCATCCGCATCGTCCTCGTGCAGAACATCGGGCTCGTCACGGTCGCTGCGCTCATCGGCGGCGGCGGATTCGGCACGTTCGTCTTCGGCGGGATCGGACAGGCAGCCACCGATCTGGTGCTCCTCGGGGCCATTCCCACGGTCGTGCTCGCATTCTCGGCCGCTGTGTTGCTCGATGCGCTGGTCGAGCGCCTGGATCGAGTACCCCAATGATAGTCATCGAGAACCTGACCAAGCGCTACGGCGAGACCATGGCGGTCGATGCGGTGTCGATGGTCATCGAGCGCAATTCCATTGCGGTGATCGTCGGCACCTCGGGGTCAGGCAAATCGACGCTGCTCAGGATGATCAACCGGCTGATAGAACCGACCGGCGGCCGTGTTCTCCTCGACGGTCGCGATACCGGGAGCGAGCCTGGATACCAACTGCGGCGCCGCATCGGGTACGTGATCCAGGGGCACGGCCTCTTCCCGCACCGGACAGTCGCGGAAAACATCGGCACCGTGCCGCGCCTTCTCGCCTGGGAAGAGGATCGTATCCGCGCGCGCACCGCGCAGCTCCTCGAAGCGCTGCAGTTGGATCCTGCCGTCTACTCGGGTAAATATCCTCACCAGCTGTCAGGCGGCCAGCAGCAGCGGGTCGGCGTGGCGCGGGCGCTCGCCGCGGAGCCGGCCGTGCTGCTGATGGACGAGCCGTTCGGCGCGCTCGATCCCATCATCCGCGAGAAGGCCCAGGACGATCTGCTCGACATCCAACGCAAGTTCGGCACGACGATCGTGCTCGTCACACACGACATCGACGAGGCATTCCGGCTGGGCGATCGCGTCGCCGTCATGAGCGAGGGGCGGCTCCTCCAATACGATCGGCCCGAGGTGTTGGTGACACGCCCGGCCAATCCACTCGTTGCGCGCATGACCGGCAGTGCCGAGCGCGCGATGCGGCTGCTCTCACTCACCACTGCCGGGGAGGCGGCGCTGCCCTTGACTGCGGGGGAGAGCGGGGCGGATGCGATCGTGGTTCCAACATCGGCATCGCTGCGCGAGGTGCTCTCGGAGCTTCTCTGGCGCGGCAGTGAGTGCGCCACTGTCGCCGATGCCAACGGAGCGCCACTGGGGCGGCTCACGGTAGCCGCCATTCTGGCGCGCGCGCGGCCGGCCTGATGCCCCGCCCCGCGACCCTCCTGCGGCTGGCGGCCCTCGGCCTCCTGCTCGCGTTTCTGCTCGTTCCACAGCGGTTTGCGCCGCTCTTCGCGCCCCTCGCCGCGGGGGGCGCGCCGCCGATCTACGATCAGGGCAATCTCTGGATGCTCGCGCTCTCGCACCTGGCGACCGTGCTCGCGGCCTGCCTGGGCAGCATCGTGATTGCTGTCGCGCTCGGCATCCTGGTCACCCGCGCCGGTGGCCAGGAGTTTCTGCCGCTGTCACGCGCGGTCGTGAGCTTCGGACAGACGTTTCCCCCGGTTGCCGTGCTGGCGTTGGCCGTGCCACTGGTGGGGTTCGGCGAAAAGCCGACGCTGATCGCGCTTTTTCTCTACGGATTGCTGCCGATCTTCGAGAATACGGTCGTCGGCTTGCGAACCTGTCCGGCCACGGTTCTGGACGCCGCCAGCGGCATGGGGATGAGCGCCCGCCAGAAGCTAGTCTCAGTCGAGCTTCCTCTGGCTATGCCATTGATATTGGAAGGAATTCGACTGTCTCTGGTCATCAATATCGGCACCGCGACCCTGGGCTCGACGGTCGCGGCCAAAGGCCTCGGCGAAGTCATCATCGCCGGGCTGCTCTCCAATAACACGGCATTCGTCCTGCAGGGGGGGCTCGCCACGGGGCTGATGGCCGTCCTCCTCTATGACGCCGTCGCGGCCCTCGAGCGGCGGCTCTGCCGCAACGCACGCATCGACTGACCTATGGAAGGCCCGCGCGCTGTCGCCACGCGACGTCAGGTTGAAAACTCGCGACTTACTTAACAATTCGGTCCGATCGCCGCGCTCGCGCCGGTGTTATGATGGCAGGAACAGTTGCAGGTTTCGATGTTACCGATCCCAAGCGCAGCATCCACTCCGATCGTGACATCAGGCGCCGGCCGCGCGCGGCCCGCCGTCGAGCTCCCCACCGTTGCGCTTCTCATCACCGCTTATGGCGGGTGGCTCATCGTCACCTCACGATTCGCTCACTGGCCGCTCTGGATCGTTGCGCCGCTCGCGACGCTGCTCATCACCCTGCACAGCTCCCTGCAGCACGAAATCGTCCACGGACATCCCACGCGCTGGAAGCCGCTCAACCGGCTGCTCGCCATCGTGCCGCTTGGCTTGTGGATTCCCTATCAGCGCTACCGCGACCTGCATCACAAGCATCACTGCGACGCGCGGCTGACTGACCCCATCGATGATCCGGAGTCGTACTACTGGACATCCGAGCACTGGGGAGAATTGAGTCCGCTGATGCGTCTCGCGCTGCGCATCGAGCAGACCCTCGCCGGACGCCTCTTCGTCGGGTCCTTCCTGCGGATCGGAATGTACCTGCGCTGGGACCTGCGCAACGCCTGGCGCGGGGAGCCGGGAATCCGTACCGCCTGGGTGGAGCATCTCCTCTGGTGCATCCCGGTCGTTCTCTGGGTGAAGGTCGTCTGCGGCATCCCCCTCTGGCTCTACTTCGTCGGCATGGTGATACCAGCGAATGCCATTCAGTTGATCCGATCGTTTGCCGAGCATCGCGCGCGGCCGGGCGTGCGCGAGCGCGTCGCCATCGTCGAGAGGTCGTGGATCCTGGGACCGCTGTTCCTCTTCAACAATCTGCACTCGCTGCACCACGAATCGCCGGCCATTCCCTGGTACGATCTGCCCGCCCGCCACCGCGAGGAGCGGGAGCGCCTGATCAGCGAGAACGGCGGGCTCGTCTATCGCACGTACTTCGAAGTCGCGCGGCGGTACCTGTTTCGCCGTCACGATGTGTTGCTGCATCCGACCGGACGCGCGCCGGCGGCGAGCGCTTGAGGCCGAGCTAGGCGGGCCGCGGGTAGTCCGCCGCCCTCGCCTCCCGGTCCCATCGCAGCGCCGGATCGAACAGCGCCCGAGTCGCTGGCGCGAATCCCTCGAGCATCAGGGGATCGGCCAACTCCGCGAACCAGGATTTCGTCACGGCGCTCGTGAACGCGGCGCGAAGCCGTGTCACCTCGGCCGCCGGCACGTCGGCAGCCGCTACGAAGGCCGGCATGGGAGCGAGCGCGGTTTCCGACAGCACGCGCACGCCCTCGCAGAGCTGCGGTGCGTGCCGCGCGATCAACATATGCCAGTAGGCATCCAGCGGCCCGACGTCGATGCGCCGCTCGCGCACTGCATCGAGCACGTTACGTGCGGTTACGAGGTTGCCGACCATCTCCCGATACAGCTTCGCGCGCAGCGGCGTGCGGTACGCGAGCAGATGGTGGCGCAATGCATTGAAGCCGGAGTGCGAATGCGCAACTGTCCAGCCAGCACGCCCGCCGAACGTATCTTCCAAACGCTGGTACGGGGCGTCCTCCCGAACGATGAGGTCCGTCCGATAGACCGCACGGCCCGCGGCCCACGGCGCTCGCGGGATCGGCGCCGCGATCGGCTGCACCGGAGCGAGCTGCAGGGCGATGGGATAACCGCACATGAGCACCGCGCCCAAGTCGGGCCGCGACCAGAGAGTCTCGAGCGGCTGCGGAGCGGGGTACTGCAGGTACTGGAGCGCGATGCCGGCGTCCTCGGCCACCCGCGTGAGGAGCTCACGCCAGAGCGACTCAACCTCCGCAGTCACCGAGTACATGCGCGCGTTCGCGATCCAGGAGCTCATTATTTCGCGAGCTCTGGCAGTTCAGTCTCCGGGGACTCGCTTCGAAAGGCATTTCCCGGGCCGCCGTAAATACATCCGTGTAGGCTGCGGGAAAAACATCCTGTTTTTCACGCCCCGGGAAATGCCTTTCGAACCAAGTCCCCGCTGAGCGATGGCGCAGTTCATGTGGCGCTCAGCTCGTGCGTTCGGCGCGCCACGTAGTCAGCGATCGCTTCCTTGACGGCCGGATCGAGCGGCGGCGGCACGTACTCGGCGAGGAGCTTCTGCCAGATTCCGGTTGCGCGCTGCGTCGCATCGCGTGACCCCGCCTCCTTCCAGCTCTCGAAATTGGACCAGTCGGAAAGCAGCGGGCGATAGAACGCCGTCTGGTAGCGCGCCAGCGTGTGGGGCTCGCCGAAGAAATGCCCGCCCGCCGCCACGGACTTGATGGCCTCCACGGCGAGATCGTCGTCATCGAAGCTCACGGGCTTCAGCATCTCGGCCCAGTTGCGCAACAGCTCGGCGTCGACGATGATCTTCTCGAGCGAAGCCGACAGGCCGCCTTCGAGCCAGCCCGCCGCATGATTCACGAGGTGGCTGTGACTGAGGATCGCGGCCTGCAGCGAGAACGCGGTCTCGTAAGTCGACTGGGCGTCGACGACCGGTGAGGCATTCACGGCACTGGTGCGCACGGGAAGCTTGAGGCGCCGCCCGATCTGGGCAGCAGCGATGACCGCGCGCACGTACTCTGGTGTTCCGAAGGCGGGAGAGCCCGTCCGCATGTCGACGTTGGAAGTGAATCCTCCGAGAACGCATGGCGCGCCCGGCCGCAGCATCTGACAGAGCGTGACGATCGCGAGCGCCTCTGCAGTCTGCTGCACCAGCGCGCCGGCAAGCGTCACCGGTGCCATGGCGCCCATGAGCGTGAACGGGGTGATGACCACACATTGCCCGGCCTGCGCCATGGTCATGATGTTGTCGAGGATTTCCTCGTCGACCCGGCGCGGCGAATTGACGTTGGTCACCGTCATGAGCGTCGGTCGCGAGGCGAGCTCTTCGACCGTGCACCCGTGCTCGATGGCCGACATCGCGATCGCATCCTGCGCTTGCACCCCGCCGATGCCGCGTGCGGCCCAGACGATGTCGGAGTACTCGATGTGCGCCTGGTAAATGGCAAGATGCCGTACGGCGACCGGCAGATCGACCGGCTCCACCACGATCCCGCCCTGCCAGTGCAGCACGCCGAGGGAGTGGATGAGCCGCAGGATGTTACGGAAGGATTCGATGTCGCCGTAACGCCGGCCATGCTCGCGATCGTTGATGTGCGGCGCGCCGGTCACGGGGCCGAAATTGACCACGTCACCGCCGACGTGCAGGTGCCGCTGCGCATTGCGAGCGTGGAGCACGAAGCTGGCCGGCGCGAGCTTCAGATGTGCCTCGACGATGTCGCGCCCGAGGCGGACCATCTGGGTGCCCTCGTCCACCAGTGCGCCGGCGTGACGATAGACTGCGCGCGCCGCGGTACCGCGGATCTCGAGGCCCGCTTCCTCCAGCACCCTGAAGGCGGCGAGCACGATGCGCTCCACTTGCTCGCCCGTCAGGATCTCGAGCGGCGGCCAGCGGTTGTTGAGGCGCCCAATGGGCCCGAGCGAGGGGCCAGTGGAGCGCGCGCCGCGGCCGCGCTCGCGGCGGCGCGTCGACCCTGCTGTGGGCTCGGTCATGATCGCTCCTCCGCGAGCTCCCCGAGCGCTTGCGCGAGCGGCCCGAGCCAGGGCTCGAAATGCCGCCATTGCTCGAGACCCTCGGTGTTGATGGGCCGGCGCACCTGCTCGGAGCTCGCCGTGTGCACGCGGCGCGCGGTCTTGTGGAACTCGAGGCACGCGGGCTCGAAGTCGAGCCCGCAGAAATCCAGGATCCGGCGCACCTGTGGCTCGAAGTCGGCGACCAGCTCCTCGTGCTGCACGCGCAGCACCTTTCCCGGCAGTACGCGCTCCCAATGCCCCATGAGCTCGACGTACGTCCGGTAATAGCGGGCGATGTCCTCTAAAGAGTAAGTGAACTGCTGCCCCGAGGCGAACAGTTGCTTGAAGTTGCTGAAGCAGCAGGCCATCGCCGAGCGGCGCGCGTCGATGATCTTCGCTTGGGGCAGGATGAGATGCATCAGTCCGATGTGCCGGAAGTTGTTCGGCATCTTGTCGATGAAGCGCGGCTTGCCGGCGCGATAGAGCTGCGTATCGGCGAGATAGCGCTCGCCGAAGCGCCTGAAATCCGCCGCCGCCAGCTCGGCGAGCACGCCCGGATAGCGCGGCCGCTCCCCGCTGCCCTCGCGTCCCTGCAGGCTCTGCGCGAGACGGGGGATGTCGGACAGCTCCATGGTCCCTTCCACGCGGGAATGCGACGCCAGAATCTGCTCGATCAGCGTCGAGCCGGCCCGCGGCAGACCCACGACGAAGATCGGCGCCTCGCTCAGGCTCCCCCAGCCCAGGCGCGCGGCGAAGAGCTCCGGGGTACAGGCTTCGATCTGCAGCCGGGTGTTGCGCTCGATGAACTCGGGACGGTAGCGGCATTCGCTTTTCTTGAGCGCGTTGCCGCGCTCGTAGTACGAGAACGATTCCGCGTACTCGCCCCGGTCCTCGAGGGCTTTGCCGAGCGCGAAGCACAGGTGGAAGCGATCCGCGAGCGCGGTGCGGTGCGCAGCCTCGGCGGCCCGCATGGCTGCCAGCTCCCCGTCGGTGAAGCGGTAGGTCTTGAGGTTGGCGAGACTCCAGTACGCATCGCCGTAACCCGGCCGGAGGTGCGCAGCGCGCCGGTAAGCCTCGACGGCCTCCTGCTGCCGGCCAAGGGTCTTCAGGGTGTGGGCCATGGACAGGTGCAGCTCGGCATGATCGGGCGTCTCCGTCAGCAGCCGCCGATACTCCTGCAGCGCCTGCTCGCACTCGCCGAGCTCGGTCGCCAGAGTCGCCTGGGTGATGCGATAGGCACGCTCCTCGGGCTCCGCCTGCTGCAGCACCCGGATCTGTTCCCGAGCTTGGCGGTGCTTGTGCCGTTGCAGCAGCACTTGCGCGTAGTCGTAGCGCGCCGGCCGATAGTCCGGCGCCCGCTCGAGCACCGCCTCGAGCAGCAACTCCGCGTCATCGAGCACATCGAGCTTCATGCCGATCTGCGCCAGGAGGCGCATCCCTTCGATGTGATCGCCATGCTCGAGCAGATAACGGCGCACGAGGGCTTCGGCAGCCTCGATCTCCCCGTCGGCAAACATGCTGCGCGCCGTGACGATCGCGGTGGGGAGAGTCGCGAGCTTGGCGACATGAGCAGCGGCGTTGTCGGCATCTGCTTTGCGCCCCGCCATCGTGTACAGCGTCTGCAGGGTCTTCCAACTGCCGGGCAGCGCTGGATTGAGGACCAGCGCACGCTCGAAGGCGGCTATCGCCGGTGCCGGCGAGCGCTGCGCGACGTGGCAGTAACCTCTTTCCTGATGCATCCGGGGGTAATCCGGATGCCGCTCCTCGAGCCGCTCGAGAGTCGCCAGTGCCGCGGGAATCCTGCCCAGATACCGCTGCGCAACCGCGAGCATGTAGAGCAGGTCGCGATCCTCCGGCGACTCCGCCAGGGACACCTCGGCGGCCCGTGCCGCCTCCGCGAATTGCCGGCGGTCGAGGAATTCGCGCACGCCCGCCGGCCCGGTTCCAGGGCGCGGCGAAGCGGCGCTGTCGGTTTGCATGGGGAGGATTCTACCGCAGTCCCGCCCCGAACCGTCCCGCGGTCAGTGGTGCTCGGAGAAGGCGTAGCCGAACGTGAGCTCGATCGTTCGCGGACGCATGGGCGTCTCGGTCAGGATGAACTGCCGGCTGGTGGTGAACAGGCTCTTGTTCACGTTGGTGATGTTCGTGCCGATGAGCGACACCGTCCAATTATCCTTCGCCACCCCGGCAGACAGGTCGTAGGTGGTCCATTCCGGCTGGTCGTACGCCTCGACGTTGCCGGAGGCCGACAGTGAGTGCGACTGGTGCTGCATCCCCAGCTGCGCGTACGGCAGGTAAGTGCCCCACGCCCAGTCATACCGCACGCGCAGGTTCCCCTCGAACGGCGGGGAGTTGGCAAGGGGGCTGCCCTGGAGCCCGTAGACGTTCTGCACCGGTTGTGCGGCACCATTCACGTAGAAGCTCGAGATGGGCTGTCCGAGCTTCGGATTCTTCTGGCCGTTGCTCAACAGCGGAATGTTGTCGATCAGCGCCGGCGAATTCTTGAGTTCGCCGCTGTTCCAGGCGGCCGCGCCGTTCACCGAGAGCCCGCGCCACACGTTGGCGGCGATCTGCAGCTCGACCCCCTTCACCTGGTAATTCGGTCCGTTGGTGTTGTATGTCAGGTTGCCGAGACCGCACTGCGGACAGAAGAAGCTGACCTGCGCATTGCTCCAGTTCTCCTGGTAGATCGCCCCGTTGAGCTCCAGCCGGTGGTCGAACCACATCGTCTTCCAGCCGATCTCGTTATTGGTGAGATTGTCGGACAGGTAGGTCTTCGGCGTGGCGTACTGGTCGTTGCCGCCCGCATCAGGCAGGTGATTGGAGCTGCCGCGATTGAAGCCACCAGGCCTGAATCCCTGCGAGTACGTGTAGTAGACCAGGATGTCAGGAGTGACGTGGTACTCGAGGTCTCCGCGCCCCCGCATTCCGGACTCCGTCAGGTTATGCGGATTCTGCTGGGCGAAGTCCGTGCCGTAAGGCGATTTTGGACCCGGAAGCCCGTTGGTCCCGCAGGGCGCATAACGTCCGTTCACGATGGGATAATTCGTGAGCGCACTCGGACTGAAGATCTTGCAGAAGAAACTGCCGACGTCGCCGCCAAGCTCCGAGTTGTACATGTGGAAATACCGTACACCGCCCGTGATCGTCAGCTTATCCGGCACGACATCGAACGATATGGACGTATATGCCGCGTGCTGGATGAAGGTGCGGGCGAAATCGTCGAAGAAGCCGTCCTGAGGCTGTAGCCCCGGATTGTTCGTCGGATCATCCGGCCAGGGCTGAATCGGCAGGAAGCAGCCGCTCTGCAGTCCGGTGGGCGAGCAGGTCGGCACGCTGCGGTACATCCACTGCGTGTCATCGTAGATCTTGTAGTCCTCGTAGAAGAGGCCGACCAGCCCGCGCAGGCGCCAGTCCTGCGGCGTGCTCAGGCGCAGCTCCTGGCTGACGTGCGTATCGTGCTCCGTATCCTTCCAGACCGAGCTCGGCGAATAGCACGTCCCGGCCGCGGGATTCTTCGAGGAGTAGCCGGCGCACTGATAGTAATAGCCGTATCGGCCGCGCGCGTAGTTGGTGTAATCGAGGACCTGATCGATGTGCCGGTCGAGGTAGGCGCCCGAGTAGACGAGGCTCAGCGGCCCGACCTTGCCAGTGACCGTCAGCGCCGTATTCTCGAACTTGTCCTTGTCATAGGACGGATTGAACACGTTCACGGAGTATGCCGGCAACGGCTGCCCGCCGATCGGCACACCGCCGGGATTGGTCAATCCCGCACCCTCGCTGCCGTGGGGCATCTCGTAGAACACGCCCTCCGCATCCATGTTCTGGTACATCTGGCTCAGCAACACGCTCCAGTCGTCGTTGAGCTTGAACAGGACCTCCCCGCGGATGCCGTTGTAGGTGAGCGGATTGATGTTGTTGGCGGCGATCTGATAGTTGTTGATCACCGCGCTGTTGGTGGGCACAACGCCACCTATGCCGTCGGCGATCCCGAGGTCCTCACTGCCGCGGGCAAAGGTCGCCGGCTGATTGTCGATGAATCCGCCGCGCCGATCGTTGAACACCACCACGCGCGCCGCCAGTTTGTTCTCGATCAGCGGGAAGTTGAATGTCGCATTGATGTGGGTGCTCGGATCGCCGCCGGAGGTGACGCCGTAGCCGGCGGTGACGTCGGCCTCGAACGTATTGAGCTTCGGCTTGTTCGTGATGAAGCGCACCACGCCCGCCTGGGCGCCGGCCCCGAACAGTGTTCCTTGCGGCCCCTCGAGCACCTCGATGCGCTCGAGGTCCACCGCGTAGAGATCGAGGTCGCGGCCCGGCAGCAGCTCCGACTGGTCGTCGAGGTAGACGGCGACGTTCGGAAAGATCCCGACCGAGCCCTGCCCCTGGGTCCCGAGCACCCCGGTAGAGAGTCCGCGCATGAACAGAGTGCCCATGCCAGGCCCCTGAGAGCCCGTGCTGACGTTCGGCAGGTACTTCACGTAGTCCGCGAACGTCTGCACGTTCAGGCTCTGCAACGTCTTGCCGGTCATGGCCTGGATCGTGATCGGCACGTCCTGGATGTTCTGCTCGCGGCGCTGCGCGGTGACGATCACCGTCTGCAGGCTGCCGCTCGTGGCCGCCGTGTCGGCCGTCGCCGTTGCGGCGTCAGCCGTTGCGGGCGCCGCTGCCGCACTGGCTGCGGTGGTGGGGCTCGCATCGGCGGCCAATATGGCATGTGCGGCCGAGGCGCTCAGGATGGCGGCGATCGTGCGCGACAGCTTGTGATTCGGTTTCATTCGATGACCTCGGCGGGTTACGAACTTGTTGTCTTCCCTGCGGTAGACCAGCCCATCGGACGCCCCCTCGCCCCGGCTCTCGCGGATGATGCTCCCGTAAACGTGGCGCCACGGCTTGTGAGTTCGCGACGCGCGGATTGCGGATTTACGACACCCCGCTGATCAGCCCGATCCAGGCTTCCATAGGACCCCACGGCGTGAAAGCCGAGAATTTCTATGGACCCATCGGAAAAAGGCATGCCGCCCCCGGGTCCGCTCCACCTCGATGCGAGCTATGCTGCCACGATCGATGGGGGAATTCGACTACATCATCGTCGGGGCCGGCTCCGCCGGTTGCGTGCTGGCCAACCGCCTCACCGAGAGCGGACGGCACCGCGTGCTGCTCCTCGAGGCCGGCGGCAGCGACGCGAGTCCTTGGATCCGCGTGCCGGTAGGCTATGCGCGCACGTTCACCGACCCGCGTTACAACTGGATGTACCAGACGGAGCCCGAGCCTGCGCTGGAAAACCGCACGGCTTTCTGGCCGCGCGGCAAGGTGTTAGGGGGGTCGAGCTCGATCAACGCCATGCTGTTCGTGCGCGGGCAACCGTCGGATTACGAGGACTGGCGCGGCGCCGGCAATCCGGGCTGGGGCTGGCAGGATGTGTTGCCGTATTTCCGCAAGCTCGAAGATCATGCGTGGGGCGCCTCGGAACATCACGGCGCCGGCGGGCCGGTACACGTTCATGACCCGTCCGCCACCGCCCACCCGCTTTGCAGGACCTTTCTCGCAGCCTGCGCCGAGGCCGGTATCGCTTTGACTCGTGATTTCAACGGTGCCGAAACCGAAGGCGCGGGCTTCTGGCAGGTGACGATCCGCAACGGAGTGCGCGTCTCGAGCGCAAGCGCTTACCTGCGGCCGGTGCGTCGCCGGCCCAACCTCGAGCTGGCGACCGGGGCGCGCGCGGCCCGCGTGCTCTGCGCCGGGGCGAGGGCCACTGGCGTGGAGTACTTCCGGGGCGGGTCGCGGCTGACCGCGACCGCACGCCGCGAGGTGCTCCTGTCGGCCGGCGCGATCGGCTCGCCGCAGCTTCTCGAGCTCTCCGGCATGGGCGATCCCGACCTGCTGCAGCGGCTCGGGATCCCGCCGGTCGCAGGTCTCCCCGCCGTCGGGCGCGGGCTGCAGGATCACGTTTGTGTATCCTATTTCTACCGCTCCAGGGTACCCACCCTCAATGACGAGCTCGCGCCCTTTCTCGGCAAGGCGCGCGCCGCCCTGCGCTACGCCCTGCGCCGCGACGGTCCGCTCTCCATGAGCGTCAACCAGGCCGGCGCCTTCGTGCGCAGCCGCCCGCAGCTCGCCCGCCCCAACCTGCACATCTACTTCAATCCGGCGAGCTACAGCACCACGACGAGCGGAACCAGCCGCCGGCTGCTCAATCCCGACCCCTTCCCCGGCTTTCTCATGTCGTTCAACACCTGCCGGCCGACCAGCCGCGGCAGTGTGCACGTGCGCAGCGCCGATCCGCTCGCCAGCCCCGCGATCGCGCCCAACAGCCTGTCGACTCCGGAAGACGTCGCGGACGTTTACGAGGGCGCGCGAATGCTGCGCCGGCTGTCCGCGGCGAAGCCGCTCGCCGCCGTGATCGAATCGGAGCGGCTGCCGGGCGAGCGCGTCCGCTCCGACGCGCAAGTACTCGAGGACTTCCGCCGCCGCGCGGGTTCGGTATTCCACCCGTGCGGCACCTGCGCGATGGGTCCGGATGCCACGCGCTCCGTAGTGGATCCCCGTTTGCGCGTGCATGGCGTGGCCCACCTGCGCGTGATAGATGCCTCCATCTTTCCCGCGGTCACGTCCGGCAACATCAATGCACCGACACTGATGGTCGCCGAGAAGGCCGCCGCTCTCATTCTCGAGGATGCCGGCAAATGAGCGAGACGCGCGCCGACATCCATCCTGAAGCCGCAACTGACGAGCGCCGCGCCGCGCCCGATAGCTCGCTCGCGGAACGTTGGTATGTCGCGATCACGATGTGCGTGGTGTACACGCTGAGCATTTGCGACCGCTATTCGATCTCGACCGTCCTCGAGCCCATCCGCAAAGAGCTGCATCTCTCCGACGCCAACATCGCCTTCCTCACGGGGGTGTCGCTCGCGATCTTCTACGTCTTGTTCGGCTTTCCGCTCTCCTGGCTGATCGACCGCAAGAGCCGCCGAGCCATCATCGGCGCATGTCTCATCGCCTGGTCGGCGCTCACGGTCGCGACCGGACTGGCGCGCAATTACTGGCAGCTCCTCCTCGCGCGCGTAGGAGTCGGAGTCGGCGAGGCGGGCGGCACGCCCGGAGCCAACTCGATGCTGTCGGATTACTTCCCTCCGGCGCGCCGGCCAATGGCCCTGCAGATATTCTCACTCGGCGCACCGATCGGCGCGTGGCTCGGCTCGCAGGTGGCGGGGGCCATCGCCTACCGGTTCGGCTGGCGCACCATGTTCCTGGCGCTCGGGATACCCGGAATCCTGGTAGGCGCTCTCGTGCTCCTCACGATCCGCGAGCCCGCTCGTGGCTGCCTCGACTGCGGCAGGAATCGCGATGCCCGCCCGCCGTTCCTCGAGACGATGCGCGTCATGCTGCGCCAGCCGTCGGCGGTGCATCTGATCATCGGCAGCTCCGTGGTCGCGCTGTGGGGCTGGGGCCTCATGTGGTGGACGCCCACCTTCCTGATGCGCAGCTACGGGCTCAACGTCGATCAGGCGGGCGCCATGCTGGGCCCCGTCCACCTCATCGGCGGCAGCCTCGCGATGATCGCGAGCACCTGGCTGCTGTCCCGGCCGTGGCTCTCGAGTGAACAACGCATCCTGCGCCTCCTCGGCCTGAACGTCGCGCTGGCCACACTGGTCACGGCCGTGATCTATTCAACCCATTCCCTCGCGCTCACCCGGGTGTTGTTCTGGCTCTATATTCCATCAATCTACGTCTACATCGGCCCCGGCTTCGGCATCCTGAACAACCTGGCCCGGCCCGGGATGCGGGCGGTGTACTGCGCCACCGTGCTCTTCACGGCCAACCTCGGCAATCTCATCATCGCCCCGCAAGTGGTCGGCTGGCTCAGCGACTGGTTTGCGCCGCAGCACATCGCCGACGCGGAATCGCTGCGGCTCGCCATGCTGTGTCTGGTGCCCACGGGTTTCTGGGCGGCATGGCACTACTTCCTGTCGGCCCGGCACGTACTCGACGATGCGCGCCGCCTGGCCGAATCCAACTAGGCACCGGGATGTGCCCCGCCGCCGCAGGTGGCGGAGGCCGGGGGCAAAAACCGCGCTTTTGCCCCCGGCCGCGCTGGGCGGGGCAGGAAGCCCCGATCCAGCGCATCAACCAACAGGCGGCGCACCGCCTTCTGCGGTGCGCCGCGCAATGAGCTCATCCAGCGCCTCCGCGCAAGCCGCCGCGGCCGGCGGGGCTGCGAATTCCGCCAGAACCTGCTTCCACTTGGCGTGCGCGCGGTCGGTGGCCGTGAGCGAGCCGCGCTCGGTCCAGGTGCCGAAATTCGACCAGTCCGCGATCATGGGCTCATGGAAGGCGGTGCGGTAACGCGCCATGGTGTGCGCCGCCGCGAAAAAATGCCCGCCGGGCGGGACCTCCGCAATGGCGGCAAACCCCAAGGCATCCTCGTCCGCCTCCGGCGGCGTGCAGAGCTCGGCCAGCATCTGCAGCAGCTCTACATCCGTCATGCATTTCTCGTAGGAATGGGTCAGTCCGCCCTCCATCCAGCCGGCGGCATGCAAGCACACCGTTGCGCCCGCGAGCACACTGGCCCAGAGGGAGAACTGCGTCTCGAGCGCCGACTGCGCATCCACCACATTGGCAGCGGTGCCGGCGCCAGCGCGCCAGGGCAGCCCGATGAGGCGCGCCAACTGCCCCGCCCCAAGAGTGGCCTGCAGGTGCGTGGGCGTGCCGAAAGCCGGCGACCCCGATTTCATGTCGACGTTGGATAAAAAGCTGCCGTAGAGAAGCGGCGCACCGGGGTGTGCGAGCTGCGCGAGCGCGATGCCGGCCAGCGCCTCCGCATGTTGCAGCGTCAGAGCGCCGCCGATGGTGATCGGCGCCATCGCGCCAGCGAGGCAGAACGGCGTCATGATCACCGGTTGGCCGTATCGCGCGAAATCGATGATGCCCTGCGCCATCGACCTGTCGAGCACGCGCGGCGAGTTACTGTTGATCACGGTGTAGGTCGATGCGTGCTTGCGGAAGTCCTCCTCGGACTGCCCCCGCGCGATGCGGATCATCGCGAAGCTGTCCTCGACCTGAGCCGTGCCGCGTGCCATCACGATCGGCATTTTGTCTGAGAGCGTCAGCTGCGCGCGCATCATGGCGTAGTGCCGCAAGTGCACGGGCACGTCCTGCGGCTCCGTATGGTTGCCCAACACGTGCAGCACGTCGAAGTGCTGGCTCATCTTGATGAGCTCGACAAAGTCGGCGAGCGAGCCTGGACGGCGCCCCCGCTCCAGGTCGCTCACGTTCGGGCAGCTCGAGCCGCCGATGAAGACCAGCGAGCCGGCGGAGAATTCGACTCCGCGCCCCGGGTCGCCGCCAAACCCTTCGAACGAGCGCGGACAGCCCGCGAGAGTCGCCGCGATGATGTCCCGGCCGAGCCTCACGATCTCCGTGGCGTCGTCGACCCAAGCTCCTGCCCGCGCGTAAAGGGCTCGCGCTTCAGGCAGCAATACCTTGATGCCGAGCGTCTCGAGAACCTGCAACGCGTTTTCGTGCATCGACGCCACGGCGTCGTCGGAAAATGCGCTTTGCGGGGTGAAGGGATTGCGCAAGCGCCGGTACGCCGTCGCGCGAGCGTGGCCGGGAGGCCGGGTTCCCTGACCGGAATGGCGTCGGTTTTGCCGCATGCTCGCACTATAGCCAACCGCACGCGCGACGCCGATCGCAAAAACTCATACGCTGATCGCGCCGACGCATTCCGGGTAGAATCTCCTAACAATGGGCGCCATCGCAGCAACCTGGCAACTGCTCCTCGGCATGGGCATTCTGATGCTCGGCGCCGGACTGCAGAGCACGGAGATCAGCCTGCGCGCGACGCTCGAGGGATTTCCCGCGCCGCTCACCGGCGCGGTGATGTCGTGCTACTACCTCGGCTACATGTTCGGCACCGCGCTCGCCCCGCGCCTGGTGCGCCGGGTGGGCCACATCCGGGTCTTCGCCGCGATGGCGGCGCTCGCTTCCGTCTCGATCCTGGCGCAGGGCCTGTTCATCTCGGCACTGCCGTGGGCCCTGTTGCGCGGACTCTCCGGCCTCGCCTTCGCCGCGATCTATGTCGTGGCCGAAAGCTGGCTGAACGACCGCTCCAGCCGCGAAACGCGCGGCGTTCTCCTGGCCGTCTACATGGCGGTGCTCTACATCGGGCTCGGCAGCTCGCAGTTCCTCCTGATCCCGACCGATCCGCGCACCACGGCGCCGTTCATGCTGGTGGCAATTCTCATCTCGCTCGCCATCGTGCCCATCGTGATCGCCGCCCAACAGGCGCCCGAGATCGCCTTGCCGCAGAAGGTCCGGTATCGCGATCTCTACCGCGACTCGCCGCTCGGTGTGGTGGCCGTGACGATCTCGGGAATGGTGACATCGAACGTGTATTCGATGGGCCCGGTGTACGCCAGGCTGAGCGGCCTCGATACCTCTGGGGTGGCCACCTTCATGGGCATCAGCGTGCTTGCCGCCGTCGTCATGCAGTTGCCGGTCGGGCGCCTCTCCGACCGCATCGACCGTCGCACCGTGATCGCCGGGATCTGCATCCTGGCGACGTTGAGCGCCGCGGTGCCCGCAGCTTTCCGTGACCTGCCGCACGGGCTCGTCCTGGCGCTCGCCGCGGTGTTCAGCGGACTCGCCTTCACGCTTTACTCGCTCGGTGTGTCTCACGTCAACGACCATCTCGGGCCCGCGCAGATGGTGGCCGCGAGCGGAGCGCTGCTCAGACTGAACGGCATCGGCGCCGCGCTGAGCCCGATTCTGGTGGGCGCCTTGATCGCGCGTTTCGGGCCGCCGGCCTACTTCGGCAGCCTGGCCGCACTCACGGGCCTGCTCAGCGTGTACGACCTCTGGCGCAAGATGCGCCGCCGGCCGCCGCCCCGGGAGCAAAAGCAGCCGTTCGGGCAGCGCAAGAGCATCGCTTAGACTCGTTATCTCGTATTGGCATAATGCGTCACCATTGCGCATGGGCTGAGCAGTGCCACTAACCGTCCATGGGGTGAGCGCCCCGGCCCGCACATCCGTGCGCGGGCGCTCGCCGGAGCGAGGGCACGTTAAGTGTCCTCACTGTCGCCTGGGGACATGCGCACGTCGCATAATCACCCCAGCGGGCGCCACCCCTCGGCTACCATTTTTCTAGCGGGCCTACGCCCCGGATCCGAGGACCGAGCATGCCAGAGCAGTCCGAGTTCAACCTGCGCGACTTGAACGACCAGGAGCTCACCGAGCAGGTTCACGATGACCTTTACAACGGGTTGCGCGACGAGGTCGTGGAGGCGACCAACATCCTCCTCGAGCGCGGCTGGAGCGCCGACAAGGTGCTGAACGATGCGCTCGTCGAGGGGATGAGAATCGTCGGCATCGACTTCCGCGACGGCATCCTGTTCGTTCCCGAAGTGCTGCTCGCCGCCAACTCGATGAAAGCGGGAATGGCGATCCTGCGCCCCTTGCTCGCGGAGACCGGCGCCGAGCCGATCGGCAAGGTCGTCATCGGCACGGTCAAGGGCGACATCCACGATATCGGCAAGAACCTGGTATCGATGATGCTCGAGGGCGCGGGTTTCGAGGTCATCGACCTCGGCATCAACAACTCCGTCGAGAAGTACCTCGAGGCGCTCGAGAAACACAAGCCGGACATCCTCGGCATGTCGGCGCTGCTCACGACCACCATGCCCTACATGAAGGTCGTAATCGACAAGCTGCGCGAGGAGAACCTGCGCGACAAGTACATTGTGCTGGTGGGTGGCGCGCCGCTCAACGAGGAGTTCGGCAAGGCCGTCGGCGCCGATGCCTACTGCCGCGACGCGGCGATCGCGGTCGAGACGGCGAAGAGCCTGATCACCCGCCGCCGGTCCATGCGCGCTGCTTGAGGCCCACACCCTTGGGCACGCTGATCATCGCCTGCGGAGCGCTCGCGCACGAGATCGCCGCGCTGCGCCGGGCGAACGGCTGGACGGCCATCGATGTCTGCTGCCTGCCGCCCGAGCTGCACAATCGCCCCGAGCGCATCGCCCCGGCAGTGCAGGAGAAAATCCGCGCCCACCGCGGTGAGTACCGCAGCATCTTCGTCGCCTACGGCGATTGCGGCACTGGCGGACGGTTGGATGCGGTACTGCGGGAAGAAGGCGTGGAGCGCTTGCCGGGCGCCCACTGTTATGAGTTTTTCGCCGGCGCGCGCGCTTTCGCTGAAATGGCGGACACCGAGCCGGGAACCTTCTACCTGACGGATTTCCTCACGCGCCACTTCGAGCGGCTGGTGGTGCGCGGGCTCGGCATCGATCGCCACCCCGAGCTCGCGCAGGAGTATTTCCGCAACTACCGCAAGGTGGTCTACCTCGCCCAGACCCGCTCCGCGGCTCTGCTCGAGCAGGCGCGGCAGATCGCACTGCGGCTGGGGCTCGCCTTCGAGCATCGCGACACGGGTTTCGGCGAGCTCGGCACGCGACTGAACGCGCTCGCGACCGCGGCCACGGCGGCAGGCGAAGGCACACCGGCATGGCCAACCTGATCATCATCTCCTGGCGCGACATCCCGGCGCAGGTGATCGGCCGCAAGGGGCGCGAGACCACGAAAGCCCTGCTCTCGGCGCGATTCCAGGAGGCGGTGGACCGCGCGGCCATGCGCGCCGGCCGCGGGACCTCGAACGCCTACCTGGCAGACTGGAAGCGCAGCCCTCCCCGGCCATGCAGTGAGGACGTCGCGGCGGAGGTCGCCGCGGAAGCCGCGCGCATCGAAGCGCGTTATACCGACGAGTACCTCGAGCGCATGGTGAAATCCAACGGCCTCGATCCGGATGCGGCGTCCGACGGCGCTGGGTCGGAACCAGCCGGTGTCTGATGTACAGCGTACGCCTGTGGTCGGTACGTCATGCGCGGGGTCTCAACAGCTTCTACCGCGGGTTTGAGCGCGCCCTGACCGCGCTGCACCCTCTCTTCAAGCGAATCGGCTACCAGCGTCTCGAGCGTCCCGTGGCGGCGGTCGAGCGCTCCGTCAAGGGGCTGCTGTTCGATTGCCGCATGTGCGGGCAATGCATCCTCAGCTCAACGGGCATGTCCTGCCCGATGAACTGTCCGAAGAGCCTGCGCAACGGGCCCTGCGGCGGCGTACGCGCCAACGGCAACTGCGAGGTCCGGCCCGACATGAGATGTGTGTGGTATCTGGCCGCGGCCGGCAGCGTGCGCATTCCCGGGGGCCCCGAGGCACTCAGCCGCGTACAGCATCCGGTGGATCACCGGCTGAGCGGCAAATCCTCCTGGTTGCGCGTGGCGCGCGAGCGCGCCGGAGACGTCACTTGATCTTCGAAGACGAGCCGGTACCGGGGTATCCGCTGCCGATCCTGCCGGGTCATACCTCTCCCGGCCGTCTGGAGCGCGTGTTGCGCGCCGGGCAGTTCGCGGTGACCACGGAAATGGCACCGCCCGACTCCGCCGACCCGGAGGAGGTCTACCAGCGCGCGCGCATCTTCGACGGTTATGTCGATGCCATCAATGCCACTGACGGCAGCGGCGCCAACTGCCACATGTCGAGCGTCGCCGTCTGCGCTCTGCTGACGAGAGTGGGCTACGCCCCGGTGATGCAGATCTCCTGCCGCGACAAGAATCGCATCGCAATCCAGGGCGACATTCTGGGCGCCGCCGCGATGGGAGTGTGCAACATTCTGTGTCTGACTGGGGACGGCGTGCAGGCGGGCGATCACCCGCAGGCGCTGCCGGTGTTCGACCTCGATTCGATGACACTGCTCGAGACTGCGCGGATGATGCGCGACGAGCACCGCTTCCTGAGCGGACGGAAGCTGACCTATTCGCCGCGAGTGCTGCTCGGCGCCGCCGAGAATCCCTTCGCTCTGCCGCTCGAGTGGCGCCCGCAGCGCCTCGTAAAGAAGATCGCCGCCGGCGCGCAGTTCATTCAGACGCAATACTGCTACGACGTACCGCTGCTCAGGGCGTTCATGCGCCGCATCGAGGACCTCGGCCTGCTCGAGAAGATTTTCATCCTGGTCGGCGTGGGCCCGCTGCGCTCCGCCAAGACGGGGGAGTGGATGCGCACGCACGTCCCCGGCCTGCACATCCCGGATGCCATCGTGGCACGCCTGGCGGGTGCCGCCGATCAGGCGCGCGAAGGACGTAGTCTCTGCATAGAGCTCATCCAGGAGATCCGATCCGTGCCTGGCGTGAGCGGCGTGCACGTCATGGCGTACCGCCAGGAAGACAGCGTCCCTGAAATCGTCGAGCGCTCCGGCGCACTCGGCGGCCGCGTCCCCTGGTATCCCGGCCGCGACCCACAACGCAACCCCAACAGGCTCGCTTCATGACCGATACCGTGATCAGCTCTGCAACCCGCGAAATCGTGATCGGCTTCGACCGCCCGTTCGTCATGATCGGCGAGCGCATCAATCCGACCGGGCGCAAGATTCTGGCCGCAGAAATGGGCAGCGGCGACTTCACCCGGGTCGAGGCCGACGCGCGCGCGCAGGTGGCTGCCGGCGCACACATGCTCGATGTCAATGCCGGCATCCCGCTCGCCGATGAGCCCGCGATACTGGCGAAGGCGGTGCAGCTCGTGCAGTCGGTGACGGACGTGCCGCTCTCCATCGACTCCTCCATCGTTGCCGCTCTGGCAGCAGGCCTCGCTGTCTACAAGGGCAAGCCGCTCGTCAATTCGGTCACCGGCGAGGAAGAGCGTCTGGAGGCAGTGCTGCCGCTGGTGAAGAAGTACGGCGCGGCGGTGGTGGCGATCTCCAATGACGAGACCGGGATCTCCGAGGACCCGGATGTGCGCTTCGAGGTGGCGAAGAAGATCGTGCAGCGCGCGGCCGACCACGGCATCCCGGTTTCCGATGTGGTGGTCGATCCGCTGGTGATGCCGATCGGTGCCATCAACAAGGCGTGCGTACAGGTGATGCATCTGCTGCGGCGCCTGCGGACCGAATTGAAGGTGAATACGACCTGCGGCGCCTCCAACATCAGCTTCGGGCTGCCGGCGCGCGAGGGCATCACCGCGGCATTCCTCATCTCGGCGATGGGCGCCGGCATGACGTCCGCGATCATGAATCCGCTGCATACCGAGATCGTACGGGCCGTCATGGGGGCGGACGTCATGATGGGGCACGATCCGGACTGCATGCGTTGGATCCGCAGGTTCCGCGATGCGCCCCCAGCGGCGCAGGGGGCAGCCGGAGCCGCGCCTGCCGAGGGCGCTGCGCGCGGCCGGCGCGAGGGAGGCCATCGTCGCCGTGTCACCTGAACCGGACGCGCTCGTCGTCTTCACGCCTTCGGGAAAGCGCGGACGCTTCCCGCTCGGTACACCGCTCCTGCAAGCCGCGCGCTCGCTGGGCGTGGATCTTGACTCCGTATGCGGCGGCCGCGCCATCTGCGGGCGCTGTGAGGTACTGGTCATGGAAGGCGAGTTCCCCAAGCACGGCGTGGTCTCCCGGGCGGGAAACCTGTCGGCACCCGGCGCGGCCGAGGAAAATCCAGCCGGCCGCCGGCCTCTGCCGGCCGGCCACCGCCTCTCCTGTCAGGCCCGCATCCAGGGCGACCTGGTGGTGGACGTGCCGCCCACCAGCCAGGTGCACCGGCAGGTCATCCGCAAGGCGGCCGAGGCGCGAGCCATCACGCTGGATCCGGTGGCACGCCTGCACTATGTCGAAGTGCGCGAGCCCGACATGCACGATCCGGCGGGCGACCTGCAGCGGCTGCAGGAAGCCCTGCAGCGCGAGTGGCAGCTGACCGGCCTCAGCTGCGACCTGCACATGCTGCAGCGGCTGCAGCCGGCGCTGCGCAAGGGAGGCTGGAAAGTGACGGTCGCCGTACACGCCGGCGAGCGGATCATCGGCGTCTGGCCGGGCTTTCACGAGCTCGCACTCGGTCTGGCGGTAGACATCGGCTCCACCACCATCGCCGCCCACCTCTGCAATCTCGAGTCCGGCGAGGTGCTCGGCTCGAGCGGCGTCATGAACCCGCAGATCCGCTTCGGCGAGGATCTGATGAGCCGCGTCTCCTATTCCATGATGCATCCGGGGGGGGCGCAGCAGATGACCGCAGCGGTGCGCGAAGCGCTGAATCGGCTTGCCGCCGACGTTGCGCGCCAGGCGAAAGCGCACACCGACAACATTCTCGAGGTGACGCTGGTCGGTAACCCGATCATGCATCATCTGCTGCTCGGCATCGACCCGGTGGAGCTCGGGGGCGCGCCTTTCGCGCTCGCGACCGACGAGGCCTTGGAGTTTTGGGCCACGGAGATCGGCCTGCACTTGCACCGCGGAGCGCGGGCGTATGCATTGCCCTGTGTAGCCGGCCACGTCGGGGCGGACACGGCGGGAATGGTCCTGGCCGAGCGACCCGACCTTGCCGAGGCGGTGACGCTGTTGGTCGATGTCGGCACCAACGCCGAGATCGTGTTGGGCAACCGCGAGCGCCTGCTCGCCTGCTCGAGCCCGACGGGTCCGGCATTCGAGGGCGCGCAGATCAGCTGCGGCCAGCGCGCCGCCCCCGGGGCAATCGAGCGCGTGCGCATCGATCCGGCGACGCTCGAGGCGAAATTCAAGGTCATCGGCTCCGATCTGTGGTCGGACCAGCCGGGATTCGAGGAGTCCGTGCAGGCAACCGGCGTCACGGGGATCTGCGGCTCGGGCATCATCGAAGTCATCGCCGAGATGTTCCTGACGGGCATCATCAGTCGGGACGGCGTGGTCGATGGCGAGCTCACCGCGCGCAGCCCGCGGGTCGTGCCCCAGGGCCGCACGTTCGGTTATGTCGTCCACCAGGGTGCGCAAACACTCGCGGTGACTCAGAACGACGTACGTGCCATCCAACTCGCCAAGGCGGCTCTCTATGCCGGCATCCGCCTGTTGATGGACCGCTTCGGCACCGACCAGGTCGATCGCATCCGACTGGCGGGCGCGTTTGGATCCCACATCGACGTCAAGTACGCGATGGTGCTCGGCATGATTCCCGACTGCGAGCTGTCGCAGGTGTCGGCGGCGGGCAATGCCGCGGGGACTGGAGCGCGTATCGCCCTGCTCGACTTCGAGTCGCGTAAGACGATCGAGACGCTGGTGCACAGGGTGGAGAAGGTTGAGACCGCCATCGAGCCGCGGTTCCAGAGCCACTTCGTCGAGGCCATGGGCATTCCGCACTCGACGGCGCGATATGCGCACCTTCGCAGCGCGGTCGCTTTGCCGGAGCCGAAAGCGCCGACTCCCCGCACGGGCGCGCGCGGCGCGCGGCGCCGGCCTGCGCCGACGCCTGCGAAAGAGCCTTAGGCGGCATTCGGCTCGCATTTTTTTGCCGACTGCGCCATGCTGGCCGGCATGACTCCGGGCGGCGACCTCGCACAAGTAACGCTCGATCATTTCCGCCGTGAGGCGGCGGGCCAACATCCCATGCCCGCAGGCGTCGCCGTCGCCGCGGTCTCGGCCGGCTTCGCCCTGGGCCTCATCGCGAAGGTGCTCGCCGTGAGCGGCCGACACAACACGCTCCCCGGTCACGCCGCCCGGCTCGAGCCTCTCGCTGCCGCGGCCCAGGCGGCATCCCAACACATGATGCAACTGGCAGGCGAGGACATCGCAGCATTCGAGGCGTACCTGGCCGCCAGACGACTGGCCCGCTCGACCGAGGCGCAGCGTCAGACGCGCCAGCAAGGCATCGATTCCGCTGTCCGCCGCGCAATTGATCTGCCGCTCGCGGCCGCGCAGCAGGCCGCAGCGGGCTTGCACCTGTGCCGCGAGGTAGCCGCCTTCACGTCCCCCGCGCTGGCCGCCGATCTAGGCGTCACCGCGAGTCTCCTTGCCGGCGCCATGCGTGGCTTCCTGCTGTGCGCGCAGTCCAACGCCCGGCAACTGGCGCCGGAAGCGGCTTCGCTGCGCGGGCGGGTCGCAACCGAGACGGAGCGATGTGCAGAAGCGCTGCGCATGGCGGAGGGGCTGATCGAGCGCGCCCGGACGGCCGTGGAAACCGCCCCGGGGAAGGAGCCGTAGAGACGGCTCAGGAGAGCCCGACGATGCGCCCGGTTTCCAAGTCGAGGTCGATGTCGTAGTAGCCCGGGCGCGTGGGCAGGCCGGGCATGGTGCTCATCGTTCCCAGCAGCGGATAGAGAAATCCCGCCCCGACGCTCGCGCGAACGTCTCGGACCGGAACCGTGAAACCGGTCGGTGCACCCTTGAGGCTCGCGTCGTGGCTCACGCTCAGGTGGGTCTTTGCCATGCAGATCGGCAAGTTGGCGAATCCCAAGCGCGTATAGAGCTCGATCTTCTTCTCCGCTTCCGGCAGGTATTCGACGCCGCTGCCGCCATAGATCTCGCGCACGATCGTCTCGATCTTCGACTTGATGCCCATATCCAGCGGATACAGGAACCGGAAGCTCCCCGGCAGCTCGCACGCCGAGATCACGGCTCTGCCGAGGCTGACCGCACCCGCACCGCCTTCGGCCCAGTGGCGGGTCGCAACGGCATCGTATGCTCCGGCCTGAATCGCGATGCTGCGCACGAGCTCGATTTCCGCCGGCGTGTCGTGCGCGAAGTGGTTCACCGCGACGACGACCGGAATGCCGAACAACCGCGCGCTGCGTATCATCCTGACGAGGTTCGAACAGCCCTTCTCGACGCGTCCGAGGTGCTCCGTCGTGTAATCCGGGTGCAGCGGCTGCCCGGCCGTGACCTTCGGCCCGCCGCCGTGCATCTTCAGGGCACGGATGGTCGCAACCAGCACCACGCAATTCGGTGTCAGGCCGCTGTAGCGGCACTTGATGTTGCAGAATTTCTCCATCCCCATGTCGGCGCCGAATCCCGACTCGGTCAGCACGTAGCCATCCGGCCCGACGAGCTTCAGCGCGATTTGATCCGCTATGATCGACGAGTTGCCGTGGGCGATGTTGCCAAACGGTCCGGCGTGCACGAGCGCCGGTGTGCCCTCGAGCGTCTGCAGCAGATTGGGCATGAGGGTGTCTTTCATGAGCACCGTCAGCGCGCCGCCCACGCCCAGATCATCCGCGCTGACCGCTTCGCCCGCGCGGTTCGTGCCTATCACCACGCGCCCCAACCGCTCGCGCATGTCGGCAAGGCTCGTCGTCAGAGCCAGGATCGCCATGATTTCGCTGGCGGCCGTGATGTCAAAACCGGTGACGCGAGCGAATCCCTTCTCCTGCGGCCCCTGCCCGACCGTGATCTGCCGCAGCACGCGATCGCTCACATCGACCACCCGCCGCCAGGTGATGCTGCCCGGATCGATTCCCAAGCGCGCAAAGCGGCTCCGCTCCTCGGAGCTCAGTCCGTTGGGATCGGTCCCGGGGATGCCGAGCTTGCGCAGGCGCCGCAGCATCACGGGCGAGAACTGCCGGCTCCCATCCTTCCCGGGCGGGCAGAGCCGGTCGAAGAGAGACTCGTCCGTCTGCGTCGACTCGTGCAGCACCCGCGCATCGATGGCGGCCGCGAGCAGATTGTTCGCTGCCGTGATCGCATGGATGTCGCCGGTGAGATGGAGATTGAGCTCCTCCATCGGAATGATCTGGCTGTAGCCTCCGCCCGCCGCGCCGCCTTTGATGCCAAACGTCGGACCCTGGCTGGGCTGGCGGATGCAGGTAAAGACGTTTTTTCCCAAATGCGCGCCGATAGCCTGGCTCAAGCCCACGGTCGTGGTCGTCTTCCCCTCCCCGAGCGGCGTCGGAGTGATCGCGGTGACGACGATATATTTTCCGTTCGGGGCATCCTTGAGCCGGTCGCGTACTGCCAGGCTGACTTTCCCCTTGTATCGCCCGTACGACTCGAGCTCCCCCGGGAGGATGCCGGCTTTCGCCGCGAGCTGCCCGATGGGCAGCGGTGTTGCGCGCTGCGCGATCTCGATGTCGCGCGGCACTGGCCCGAAGGATTCCCCAGGCCCAACGTCGGTCTCAGCCATCGTGGAGCTCCAGCAGCGGGAGGCGAGAGCCTGAGTTTGCTGGCCGCGGTGGCCGGCGCGCAACCCGCAGCCTGGATTCCCTTCAGAGCGCTTCGGGCGCGGGAGCGCCCGTCGCCGGCCGGCCCGTCGCGCGGGCACGGACGGTAGCCTCGGCAAGATAGGCATCGCCGGAACTGGACGAAGCGCGACGCTCGGTGACGATCGTCTCCACGTGCGGGTCGGCTGCGCCGGCGCGCCGCGCAGCCGCAAGCGCCAGCTCACGCGCGACATCCTGCGCCGCCGCGATCGCCTCTTGCGGCTCGGCAAAATCGCGGATACCGGCCGGGTCGTGCACCCGAAAGAGCTTCCACTGGGGCTGATTCACCAGGATATCGACCGTCTCAGACACCACGCCGACGACCGCGCCCACCGCATTGCACACGGCTGCATGCTCGGGAACGACCAGCTGCGCGCCCAGGCGGCGCGCGACCTCGGGATAGAACGCCGCGGCGGGAGCACCGATCGCCACCAGCGCAGTCGCCAGGCGCGGCTGCGCGTCGAGGAGTCGCGAGACCGGGCGGCCCGCCACCGCACGATCGATCAGGATGCCCAGCGGTCCCCAACGTCCATTGTGGGGCTCGACTCCGGGGTCTTGCGCCAGCGCGCTCTCCAACACCACGCGCGCCGCCTGACGCAGTACGAGCTCGTAGACACGGCCGGACAGCGCCTCGGGGCTCTCCTTGCCCTTGCGCGCGGTCACGTTACGCTCCTCGGTGGCGAGGATGGCGGCACCGCACCGGGCCGCATCCAGCCTCCAGCCGCTCTGGCGGCCGAGCACGTGCAGCGCATCGCTCGGCGTGAATCCGGCGAGAGTTGCCAGCCCGCGGTCCACCAGCCGGCGCAGCGCCTCGACGCCCTGCTGGGTGTGCGCGACCTGGTCGAGCCGTCGCGGGGTCGTATCCAGCGCCTCCCAGACCCGCAGCTCCAACCGATCGAGATCAGGGCCCGCCTCGCGGCCGGGATTGCGGTGGCCGAACTGCCCGGCAAACAACGGCAGACGCTCGGCCGTGGCGAGCTGCGTGAGCTGCGCCAACACCTCGGGGAATTGATGCGCGAGTAAGCTCAGCGGAAGCACTCGGCGCGGGCCCACTTTGAGGTGGCCTTCCCGATCGAAATGTACCTCGCTGTCCCCGCCGAGACCGCTGGTGTGAACGTCGATGGCTTGGACCATCGTCCGCCAGCCGCCGATCACAGCGCCATCGGCACGCACCACCGGACGCCCGTCGATGATGATCGCTACGTCGGTGGTCGTCCCGCCCATGTCGGCGACCGCAAAATTCTCGAGACCAGTGAGGAAGGCCGCCCCTACGACGCTTGCCGCAGGCCCCGAGAGCACCGTCTCGATCGGATAGTCGATGGCGACGCTCGCCCGCATCAGGGTTCCATCACCCTTCACGACCATCAACGGAGCACCCACCGCCTCGCGCTCGAGCGTCCGGCTCACCGCGTCGATCAAATGCCGAATGTGCGGCACCAGGCGCGCATTGAGCGCCGCAGTCAGCGCCCGCTTGGGAGCATTCAACTGCGCGCTCAGCTCGTGACTGCAGGTCACCGGTTTGCCGCACAGCGCCCGAATGCGCTCGCGCACGCGCAGCTCATGCTCCGCATTGCGCACTGAGAACTGTGCCGCGACGGCGAACGCCTCGACCCGCGGCCCGAAATCCCGTACCGCCGCCTCGATCGCCGCCTCATCGAGCGGCTGCTCTTCCACACCGGTCGGGTCATGTCCCCCGGGCACGCGCACGACAATGCCGCCCAGCTGCTTCTCGATGCCCGTCTCTGCAGCCATACGGTCATTGAAGCCCACGAGGATCGCGCAGATCGGACTGAAGCGGTTCTCGACGACCGCGTTGGTCGCCAGCGTCGTCGAAACGGAAACGAGAGAGATGCGCTGGCGGGCGCCCCCAGGCAGGGCCTGCAGAACGGAGCGCAGCGCTCCTCCGAGCCCCACCGACAGATCCCAGTGTGTGGTGAGTGCCTTGGCGCTAGCGATGACGTGACGCCCGCCGTCCAACGCCACCGCATCCGTGTAGGTGCCGCCCGTATCGAGTCCGATCCAGACCTCCCCGCTCACCCGCGCCGCGCCTCCAATCTTCGGGACGCCGCTTCTACCGTGTTCGACAGCAGCATCGCGATCGTCATGGGACCCAGGCCGCCCGGCACGGGAGTGATCCAGCCCGCGCGCACGACGGCTCGGTCATATTCGACGTCGCCCACCATCCTGCCGTTGGCGTCGCGATTGATACCTACGTCGAAAACCGCAGCGCCGGGTCTGATCCAGTCGCCAGGGATGAAGTGCGGCTTGCCCACTGCCGCGACGACCAGTTCCGCGCGCGCTACCTCTGCCTCCACGTCGCGGGTGCCGGTGTGGCAGACCGTCACGGTCGCTCCCGCCAGCAGCAGCTCGAGTGCCATCGGGCGCCCGACGATGTTGGAGGCTCCGACCACGGTCGCCCGCAGGCCCCGCAGTGCGATGCCGTACTCCGCGGCAAGGCGAATGACGCCATGCGGCGTGCAGGCGCGCAAAGCCGGGCGCTTCTGCGCCAGCAGGCCCGTGTTGACCGCGTGAAAGCCGTCGACGTCCTTGCTCGGGTCGATCGCATCCATGACACGGGTCGCATCGAGCCTTTTGGGCAGCGGGAACTGCACCAGAATGCCGTCCACCCGCTCGTCGCGGTTGAGCCGCTCGACGAGCGCGAACAGGTCCGAGTCAATCGTGACCGCCGGCAGGTCATAGGCGAAAGAGGCGATACCGGCCTCGGCGGCGGCTTTGCGCTTGTTGCGCACATAGATGCTGGAGGCGGGATCCTCTCCCACCTGCACCACGGCGAGCCCGGGCTGGCGGCCCAACCTGCCGGTGAGCTCCGCGGCGCGCGCCGCGACCTCACCGCGCACTTTGCCGGCAACGGTCTTGCCGTCGAGGAGGATCGCCGCAGCGCTCACGAGGCTAGATGTTCGAATCCGGGAAGGAGGCCTTGCGCCGGGCCATGTAGTCGAGCAGCGCCTCGTCGGTCGCGGGATCGAGCGGCGGCGCCTCGTACTCCGCGAGCTGCTTCTTCCACAGCGAATTGGCGCGCTGCGCCATGTCCGTCTCGCCCTCTGCCTGCCACTGCTCGAAGCTGTTGTTGTCGGCCAGCGGCGAGCGGTAGAACGCAGTCTCGAAATTGGCCTGCGTGTGGGCGCAGCCGAGGAAATGCTTGCCCGGGCCGACCTCGCGGATCGCATCCATCGCCTGGCCGTTGTCGCTCAGGTCGACGCCCTGCAGCAGGGTATGCGCCATGCCCGCCTGGTCGGCGTCCATGATGAACTTCTCGTAACCCATGGCGAGTCCGCCTTCGAGCCAGCCGGCGGTGTGCAGCACGAAGTTGACTCCCGCGAGGCAGGTTGGCATCAGCGTGTTGGCCGACTCGAAGGCGGCTTGCGCGTCCGGGATCTTCGCGGCGCACAGCGCCCCACCGGAGCGGAACGGCACGCCCAGCCGGCGCGCGAGCGCCGCCATCACGTAGAGGACCAGGGCAGGCTCGGGAGTCCCGAACGTAGGCGCTCCGGATTGCATCGAGAGCGAGGAGGCAAAGCTGCCCAGCACCACGGGCGCGCCGGGATTGACGAGCTGGGCGACGGTCATGCCGGCAAGCGCCTCGGCAAGGGTCTGCGCGACCGTGCCCGCGACCGTGACCGGCGACATGGCCCCCGCGAGAATGAACGGAGTGAGGATCGTCGCCTGGTTCGCGCGCGCATAAGTCTTCAACGCACCGAGCATCGTCGCATCCCACGTCATCGGGGAGTTGGCGTTGATCAGGCTCATGACACAGGTTTTCGGCTTCCCTGTCGCCGGATCCAGGTACTGGTCTCCGAACAGGATCCGGGTCATCTCGACGGTGTCGGCCGCCCGCTCCGCCAGGGTCACCGAGCCCATGTACGGCTTGTCGCTGTACTTCATGTGGCTGTAGACCATGTCGAAATGCCGCTTGTTGACCGGCAGGTCTACCGGCTCGCAGATCGTCCCGCCCGAGTGATGCAGGGAGGTCGCCGAGTACGTGAGCTTGACGAAGTTGCGGAAGTCCTCGATGCGCGCGTAGCGCCTGCCTTCGTCGAGGCTGCGGATGAAAGGGGATCCGTAAGCGGGCGCGAAGACGGTGCGGCCCCCGCCGATGACGACGCTGCGCGCAGGGTTGCGCGCATGCTGCACGAACTCCCTGGGCGCCGAGCGCCTCACCAGGGTGCGGCACATGCCGCGGGGAAAACGAGCGCGCTCGCCTTTTACTTCAGCGCCGGCATCACGCAGGATCTGCAGCGTCTCGGGATCGTCCCGGAAGTCGATGCCGATCTCCTCTAGGATCGTATCGGCATTGTGCTCGAGCAGCTCGAGACCTTCCGCGCCGAGCACCTCGTAATACGGGAGGTTGCGCGTGATGTAAGGGACGGAAGAGTGGCTGCGCGCCGTGCGCGCGGCGCGTTTCGCTTCCCGGCCGCTAGGACGGCGAGAGCGAAGGGTCTGGGCTGGCTGCTCGTCCATGGGGACTCCGCGTCATAGGGTGTGCCGTGGCGGCGCTGCGCAAAGTATGGGCGCCGGCTTGGCGAGCGGCTAATCGAATTGCGCCATCTACTTGCCGAGATGCGTCCGGGCGCGCGCCGGTCGCGTTCGGACACGCCCAGGTCGAAAATGCACCCTCCCCGGCTGCCATCCGCCGGTACCATGCTTGCAAAGGCCAGAGGACCCTCATCGCCGCGCCGCGTGCGCTGACGACCGAGCACATATGCCCACTGCTCTCGAAGAATCGACGGCCCCCCCTGTCCGCAAAGGAGAGGGACCGGCCGCAGAGACCGCTCCCGCGGTGCAGCGCAGCTCCAGCGCTCCGCCCCTTTACATCCTCACCACCCGATGCCCGGACACGACGGGAATCGTAGCCGGAATCGCAGGGTTCCTGGCCGCACACCATGCGACGATTGCCGAGGCTCAGCATTATGACGACCCATACACCGGGACGTCGTTCATGCGCACGGTCTTCCACGATAACGGTCAGGGCATGCCGCCGGTGCAGGAGCTCGATCGCAAGTTCACGGAGGCCGTCGGCAAACGGTTCCAAATGGAGTGGCGCTTCAATGAAGTGCGCCGCTGCCGCGCCCTGATCGTCGTCTCACGCCAGGGCCATTGCCTCAATAGCATCCTGCACCGTTGGAGCACCCGCACGCTGCCCATCGAGGTGGTGGCCGTGGTGTCGAACCACCAGGACATGCGCAGCCTCGCCGAGTGGCACGGGGTGCCCTATCACTACCTGCCGATCATCGACGGGCGCAAGCCGGAGCAGGAGCGGCGACTCATGGAGTTGTTCGAGCGCGTGGAAGCCGAGATTCTCGTGCTGGCGCGCTACATGCAGGTCCTCACGCCGGAGGCGTGCCGGTACTTCGAGGGCCGCGCCATCAACATCCATCATTCTTTCCTGCCCGGCTTCAAGGGCGCCAAACCGTACCATCAGGCGCACACGCGGGGAGTGAAGCTGATCGGCGCCACGGCGCACTACGTCACGACCGATCTCGATGAAGGGCCGATCATCGAGCAGGAGGTCTCGCGGGTCGATCACACCCAGTCGCCCGACGACCTGACGGTCGTCGGCAGCGAGCTCGAGGCCCTCGTGCTCAATCGTGCTATCAAGTGGCATGCCGAGCGGCGCGTGTTTCGCAACGGCAGCACGACCGTCGTGCTGAAATAGGCCGCATCGCCCGCCCGTCGCGAGGCGGCCCCGCATCACTTGTGGACGAACGCGTCGTCCAGCGCCGGCGCGTAGGCATCATTGCTCGTCATGCTCGGCAGTCCAAGGGCCGCCTCGATGGTGCGCGCCGTGCTGTAGTTGTCGTAGCGCCTGTGGCTGATGTACGCGGGTTTGACCGTCCCGCGCGAACCGACCACGATCGTCGCAATGTGATTGTTCACGGTCGTGTTGGACTCGTCCCAGGTGAGGATGAGCAGGCTTCTCTGCTCGCGCCACGCCGGTGAGGTAAAAAGCGGATCCAGCGTCCGTTGCAACCACGTATCCTGCACCCGCAGGCTCTTGGGCGAACCGTTGCCGGGTATCTCACCGTCATCATAATCGTCGGCCGCGAGCCACGCGAAAGCGGGGGTGGTCGCGGCGCCCTTCAGGTCGCTGGACCATTCACTCAAATCGACCAGATGCGCCCGGCAGCGTCCCGGACTGCCCTGAATGTCGCTGAAATTGATGAACGGCGCATCGTCGGGCTCGAAATTCTTGTCGTATCGGGTGCTTACATTGCACGGCGTTCCCATCCCCTCGAGATACGCCTTCCAGCTCTCGCCGGCGGCCTCCAGCAGATCGCCGAGGTTCTGCGCCGCGAGGTGGATCTTCGGGAAATACACGCCACCGCGCACGAACGTGTCCCCGCCCGCGATGGCGAGATAGTTCTGATCGCTCGGGTGATAGACAGCCTGGTAATTCGCCAGCAATGTGCCGCGAGCCGCCAGGGAATTGATGAAAGGCGCATTCTTCGTGTCGCCGACGACCTGGCCGTAGTCGGTGTTCTCCATCATGATCAGGAACACATGATCGAAACGCGGCACCCGCGCCGGCGGCGGAGCCGGCGCCGGGAACCCCATGGGCGGAGCGGTCTCGAGCCGTATCGCGGCAATATAACTCCTCGCCACTGCGGTCCTGCCACCCAACTCGAGGCGCAGCTCCATCTCGACCGCGCCCGACGGGATATGCCCGACAAGGCCGTGCGGCTCGAAGCGCACGGGGAGCTTGCGGGTGAGAGCCGGCGGCCCCCGCAGCACGACCGCCGTGCCCAGCTGCTGACCGGACGCGCCGCGGAACTTCCCCACGAGAACTGCGCGCTGTGACCCCCGGCCGAAAGCGCCGAACACTGCGGAGAGGGTGAAGCGCCGCTCTGGGGAAGCCACGGCCTGGAGCGGCAGCAGTCGCTCGAGAACGCTCGGCCCGTACGGGCCGCTGGCGATGGCGACCCGCGGCGTCAATCGCGAGGGCCAGATCGCCGGCAATGCGCCGCCGCAGCGTAGCGCCGGACTGCCCGAGACAATGGTCCAGCCGGGAACGGTCGTGGCGGCTTTCGGGTCGGCGGTGCAGCGCAGAGCGCCGCCGGACGCGAATGGATTCGGGTTCCCGGCGTGTGCGGTGCAAAGCCCGCAGAGGGCCGCGGCCGAAGTTGCGAGCAGTGCGGCTGTCAGATGAGCGTATCTCACGGAGTCACAGGCTCGTAGCAAGCCACCGCCGAGGCAACTACAATGATCTCGTGTCGCAGCAGAGTAAAGCGGATCTGCGCACCGCATATGGGCGGGCGCTCGAAGCCGTGCGGATCGGGCGCTTCGCAACCGCGGAACGTCAGCTGCGCGAGATCCAACTTGCCAGCCCGGGGGAAATCAACAGTCTGCATCTGCTCGGGGTGGCGCTGCTGTCGCAGGGGAAACTGGCTCCCGCCCTGGAGATCCTCGAGCGTGTCGTCGCCGATGCGCCCGGATTCGCGCACGCGCGTGTCGACCTCGCACGGGCGTATCGTCAGGATGGACGGCTCGAGGCAGCGCGCGCGCAGCTGCGACAGGTACTGCAGGAAAGGCCGTCGCTGGAGGCGGCCTGGCTCGCCTATGGCGATGTCCTCGTAGGTCTGGGAAGGCTCGGGGATGCGCGCTTCGCCTTCGAGCAGGCGCGCCTGCTCGATCCGCAGCGCCAGCGTATCGAGCAGGCGACGGCCGCACTCGCCGGCCGCGACTATCGTTCCTCCGAAGGGATCTTCCGCGACGTCCTGAAGAGCGACGCGAGTCACCTGGCCGCGCTCGCCGGCCTCGCCGCCGTGGCCATCAGGTCTGGGAATACAAAGGATGCCGAGCGACTGCTGTGCCATGCCCGCAAGCATTCCGCCCACCACCCCCTCGTCGGGCGCGCGTGGGGTCACACCCTGCTGGCGGCGGAGCGCTTGAGCGAGGCGGAACAGACGTTCCGGGAGCTTCTGCAGCTCGAGCCGGAGAACCCGCAGAACTGGGCGGCATTGGGGTCGGTATGCGTTCGGCTGTTGCGTCAGCAAGAGGCGCTGTCGGCCTACGAGCAAGCCTCTCGCCTCGATCCCTTGCAGGCGGCATTCCGACTCGCCATCGGGCACATCAACAAGACGCTGGGCCGGCGGGCGCAGTGTGAGGACGCCTATCGGGAGTGCCTGCGGCTGGACCCGCAATACGCGGAAGCGTACTGGAGCCTCGCGGATCTCAAGAACTATCGCTTCAGCGATGCGGAGCTCGCGGCCATGCAGGATCTGCTGGCATCGCCGGCGGCCAGCACCGACCCGGCGCAGCTGCATTTTGCGATCGCGCGTGCCCTGGAGCAGCGCGGCAGCTACTGCGCAGCGTTCAGCCACTATGCCGCCGGCAATACGCTGCGCAAGCGGACCTCCCCCTTCTCGATCGCCACCTTCGAGGACAAATCCCGGCGCATCGCCGCCTGCTATGACCCCGAATTCTTCCGGGCGCGAACACCGGGCGGTCATCCGGATTCCGCGCCCATCTTCATCGTGGGACTGCCCCGATCCGGCTCGACGCTCGTCGAGCAGATCCTCGCCAGTCATTCCCAGGTCGAGGGCACGATGGAGCTGCACAACATCCCGGCGCAGGTGCGCGAGCTCGACCATCGCGGCGCCGACCGGGACGGCTACCCGGAAACCGTGCGTGCCCTCTCGGCAGCCGAGCTCGAAGAGCTCGGGCGGCGCTACATCGAGGACACCCGCGCCGTACGCGCGGGCCGGCCCCGCTTCATCGACAAGATGCCCAACAACTTCAGCCACGTCGGCCTGATTCACGCCATATTGCCGAACGCCGCCATCGTCGATGTCCGCCGGCACCCCATGGATGCCTGCCTCAGCAACTACAAGCAGTACTTCGCCCAGGGTCAGTCCTTCAGCTACGACCTGGAGGATCTCGGGCGCTATTACCGCTGCTATCTCTGCCTGATGGACCACTGGGACACGGTGCTGCCCGGCAGGGTGATGCACCTGCAATACGAGCAGCTGATCCGCGATCCGCAGGATACCGTCCGGCATCTTCTCGATTTTTGCGGACTGCCGTTCGAGGCTGCAACCCTCAACTTCCACGAGAATCGCCGCCCCGTGCGCACGGCGAGCAGCGAGCAGGTGCGCCAGCCCCTCTACGCCTCCGGAGTGGGCTACTGGAAACACTTCGCCGGCGAGCTCGAGCCGCTCAGAGCCGCCCTCGGCGATTGCCTCGCGCGCTTCTCGCAATAGCGCTGGATCCGGGCAGCCTGCCCGGCCCAGCGCCGTCTCGGGCAAAAAGCGTGGTTTTTGCCCGAGACTCGGCCACCTGCGCCGGCCGGGCACTTCCTTGTGCCTGGATCGCCGTTTCCATCATTTCCCCTTGAAGTTGTAGCTGACGTGCAGTCCGATCACGCGCGGCTCGTTCGTCGTCTCGCGGCGATCGTAGTTGCCCGTATTGACCAGGACGATCGCGTTGGTATCCCACAGGTTGGTGACATAGCCCTCCAGTGTCCAGGCACCGTCCTGACCCTCGACGCCGAAGCGCACATCCGAGATGTTGTATTCGGGCTCCAGCACGCGCGCCGAGCCCGCCTTGCTGCCGAGCGCGGGATTGGCGAGCGCGCGCAGGTCGCTCCACCTGTCGCCCTTGTGCGAGATGTCGTACTCGAGGAAGCCGCTCAGCGTCGCCCCGAGTGATTTCTCGTAACGCACGTTCGCGCTGTAGCTGAAATAGGGGACGAACGGCAGCGTCTCGTTCGGGACGATCATCTGGGTGAGCACGCCGGAGAAATCCGGCTGCACGCTGATGAGCCGCGAATCGTTGTAGTTGGCCGTGGCCTGCAGAGTCAGGCCCTCGATGACCCGATAGGCCACGTTGGTCTCCGCGCCGTAGATGCGGGCGGTGCCGAAGTTGGCGTTGAAAGTCGTCGGACAGATGGAATCGTCGAAAATGGGCGCCTGGTAGCCGCTCCAGCGCATGTAATAGAGCGCGCCGTTCCACCTCATGCGTCCCTCGAGGAGGCCCGTCTTCCAGCCCACCTCGAAGTTGTTGAGCGTATCCGGATCATAGGTGTGCGGCACGCCGTTCTGATAGCAGGACGATGACGCCCCCGCGTTGCTCCCGCCCTGCCGGTACCCCTGGCTGAAGGTGCCGTAGAGAAGCACCTCGGAGGTCGGCTTGTAGGAAATGCTCGCCTTGCCGCTCAGCTTGTGCCCGGACACGCTGGTCAGTGCGGACGGCGTCTTCGGCACATAGAAGAATCCTGCCCATTGGTCGCTGGAGCTGAAATCCCAGTTGAAATACCGCAGCCCGCCCTCGAGGGTCCAGTGCGGCGTGAGGTCGAAGCTCACATCGGCGAATTCCGCCGTGCTGAGCGAGTCGTTGCGGTTGAGGCTGCTGTACCACTCATGCGGCAGGGGCGCGGCGGTTCCCGTGTAATAGTAGCTGTAGTACGACAGCGCGCTCTGGTACGCCTCACCGTCCGGCTGCAATCCCGGCATGAGGTAGTAGGTGTCCCATGTCTGGCTCGTCTTCTGCCAGTACAGGCCCGCGAGCCAGCGCCAGCGGCCGCCGGGCTTCGATTGCAGGCGCAGCTCGTTCGACCATTGCTTCGTCCACTGGTCGTACGTGTAGTACATGTTCGGCGCCTGGCAGCCGCCGTACGGGTCGGTTCCGCCCTGGATCGTGGGGCCGGTCTGGCAGGTGAGGCTCTGCAGCAGGGCCGGGGAATTCTGACTGTATTCCGGAAACGGATTGTACTGAACGTACTCGGAGTATTCCGTGGTGAAGTGATACGGATACGTCCAGTACGTGGACGCATACACCAGATCGCCGATGCCGACGTCCCCTTCGACATTCAAATCGTAATCGGTGAAGGAATCGGAGATGCCCTCGGGCCCGAAATGCGCCACCTCGCGCGGCCCGTAGCGCTGCGGGTCCTGCGTCCACGATCCCGCGGTGTTCTGCTGCTGATAGTTCACTGTCAGCACGGCCTTCCAGGAATCGCCGATCTGCTGTGAGATGGCCGCGCGTCCGCCCGCCTGTTTCTCCGTGTTGTAGTCGTTGCGGGCCCACGGCGCGTTGCTCGAAACGACCCCGTTCACCCAGTTCCTGGTCGCGAGCACGTTGTTAATGTAACCGCCCCCTTGGGCCACATAGCCGGACAGCCGCACGGCGGTGCTGCCGCTGAGGGGCAGGTTGATGAACGCCTCCCAGGTGGTGTCCCTGCCGCCGTGGTGTATTTTGCCGTAATCCACGTCGGTCCCGGCGCTGAAGCGGTTCACGTCGGGCTTGTTGGTGATCGTCCGGATGGCGCCCGACATGGCGCCCGCGCCAAAGAGCGTGCCCTGCGGGCCATCGAGCACTTCGATCCGCTCGATGTCGTAGAGGTGCAGGTCGGGAATGTACCCGTAGTAGCTCGTGGAGGCGTCGTCGAGGAAGAATCCCGTGGTCGAGATGTTCGAGGCGTTGGCGCTGCTGCCGTCGGACACGCCACGGATGTAGAACATCTGATCCGTGGGGCCGATGCTCTGGTAGGAGACCGTCGGCATGGCGCGCACGATGTCCTCGAAGTGCGTGATGCCCAGGTTCTGGATATCACTGGCACTCAAGGCCTGGATGGTCTCCGGGATGTTCTGCAGGTTCTCCGCGCGCTTGGTGGCGGTGACGATGACTTCCTGGAGAACCGCGGCTGCGCCGGCATCGCCCGGGGCCGCGGGATCGGCGGCGAGCGCCAGCGGGGCGCGGCCTGCCGCCGCGCCACACAGGGCCGCTGCGACGGCGATAGCAATCTTCGAGCGAGCACCGTTCATACGCCCCCAATTTCGTGCCTGCTTTTTGCCAGCTCGACGATAACATCGGCGAGTGGCGCCTGTCTATATGACTATATAAATTTTGGGCGTAGAATTAAATAGCGGTATAACTACCGCCATGAGCGAGCCCGCCATTCCGACGCGCCGTGCCCGCGAAAGCAGACGTGCGCGGGCGCGCACCCCGCCCGCCAAGTACCCCTATATCCGGCGGCGGCTGCCGCCCGTGGAGCTCCTGAGCACCGAGGCGATCGAGATCATCGAGGCGAACGCGGAAACCATCCTCGAGGAGATCGGCATCGAGCTGCGGCGCGATCCGGAATCGCTGTGTCTCTGGCAGCGTGCGGGGGCGGACGTGCGCGGCGAGAGAGTGCGCATTCCCCGAGGCCTGGCGCGCCAGCTGCTCGCGACCGCTCCGTCCGAATTCACCCTTTTCGCCCGCAACCCCGCCCGTAACGTCCTCTTCGGTGGAGATGCCACCGTATTCTCTCCGGTCGGTGGCCCACCATTTGTTTCCGACATCGACCGCGGCCGCCGCTATGGGACCCTCGAGGATCTGCAAAACTTCATCAAGCTCGCGCAGATGGCGCCCGCGATCCACTTCTCCGGGGGCAGCATGTGCGAGCCGATGGAGATACCCCCCAACAAGCGCCATCTCGATGTGCAGTACGCCTTCTTCCGGTACTCGGATCAGGGCTGCGAGGCGACGCCCGAGACCGCCGGACACGCCTCCGATGCCGTCGCCCTCGCGCAGGTCCTCTTCGGCGCCGAGTACCTCGAGACCCATCCTGTGGTCCTCGGCAACATCAACTCGAATTCGCCGCTCGTCTTCGACGGCAGGATGCTCGGTGCACTGCGGCAGTTCGCCAGCCACAACCAGGGCACGATCGTCGTACCCGCCATGCTCGCCGGCGCCATGGGCCCGGTGACACCGGCCGGATGCATGGCCGAGCTCCTCGCCGAGGCGCTGTGCGGGATGGCGCTCACCCAGCTCGTGCGGCCGGGAGCGCCGGTGATTCTCGGCTCTTTCGTCGGCGCGATTTCCATGCGCACGGGGGCGCCGACCTTCGGCACTCCGGAAGCGACGCAGATGATCTTCGCCACGGCGCAGCTTGCCCGGCGCCTCGGGGTGCCCTGCCGCAGCGGCGGGTCCCTGTGCGCGGCGAAGACTGCCGATGCGCAGGCAGGCTACGAGAGCGCGCACACACTGTTGCCCACCCTGCTCGCCGGCGTGAATCTCGTGACGCATGCGGCAGGGTGGCTGGAAGGCGGACTGGTCGCGAGTTACGAGAAGTTCGTGATGGACGCCGATCAATGCGCCATGATGCAAAGCCTCGCGCAGGGCATGGACATGTCGGCGCGCGGCCAGGCACTCGATGCGATCCGGGAGGTCGGTCCCGGAAACCACTTCCTCGGCTGCGCGCACACGCAGGAAAACTTCGAGACGGCCTTCTATCAGTCGACCATCGCCGACTACTGCTCCTACGAGCAATGGTCGGAGGAAGGACGCCTCACGGCGGAGCAGCGTGCCAACCGCGTGTGGAAGCGGATGCTGGCGGAGTATCAGGACCCCGGCATCGACCCCGCGCGGGACGAGGCCATGCTTGATTTCATCGCTCGTCGCAAAGCCGTGCTGACGGACGACATCACCGACGAGTAAGCCGCTCCCATGGCCCGCAATCCCCGCTACGACATTCTGTTCGACCCCGTCAGGATCGGCCCCGTGACCGCTCGCAACCGCTTCTATGCCGTGCCGCACGCGAGCGGCATGACGAACGCCATGCCGCGCATGCGTGCGGCGTTTCGCGAGGGGAAGGCCGAAGGGGGCTGGGGCGTAGTGTGCACCGGCTACGTGTCCATCGACCCTGGCTCGGACGACGCTCCCCTTCCCTACGCCACGCTTTGGGATGACGATGACGTGCGCTCGCATGCCCTGATGACGGAGGCGGTCCACCGGCATGGAGCCCTCGCCGGCATTGAGCTCTGGCACGGCGGCGGCTGCGTGATGAATCGGCTCAGTCGGACTCCCTCCGTGTCTCCCTCGGGAACCGCATGGATGCCGACGCACGTCAGTTACATCGGCAATCAGCGTCCACGGGTCATGCAGCACGAGGACATTCGCGACGTGCTCGAGGCGCAGAAGCACGCCGCTCGTCGCGCGCGCAGCGCCGGGTTCGACATCCTCTACGTCTATGCGGGGATGGGGTATCTGCCGTACGAGTTCCTGCTGCCGGAGTGGAATCACCGCACGGACGCCTACGGCGGCTGCCTCGCCAACCGGGTGCGTTTCGTCCGGGAACTGCTCGAAGTGACCCACGAGGCGGCCGGAGGCCAGTGTGCCGTCGCACTGCGCATCAGCCTGGAGGAGTTACGCGCCCGCCCGAGCGAGCACGCTGCCTCGGAGGCGCACGAGGTCGTGCAGCGGCTCGCCGACCTGCCGGACCTCTGGGACGTGAAGATGGATTCCGAGACGAGCGATTGCGCGCCCTCGCGCTTCGCGCCCGAGGGGAGTCACGAGCCGGTGATCGCCTTCGTCAAATCGCTCACGCACAAGCCCGTCGTGGGCGTCGGCCGCTTCACCTCCCCCGACGCCATGGTCGGGCAGATTCGCCGCGGGGTGCTGGATCTGATCGGCGCCGCGCGGCCGTCGATCGCCGACCCGTTCCTGCCGCGCAAGATCGATGAAGGCCGGGAGGAGGACATCCGCGAGTGCATCGGCTGCAACATCTGCATCTCGAGCTGGCACGACGGCGTACCGGTGCGCTGCACTCAGAACCCCACCATCGGCGAGGAATGGCGCCGGCAGTGGCATCCGGAGCGTGTCCCGCCTGCGCCGCATGGCGGCACCACCGTACTCGTGGTGGGCGGCGGGCCGGCGGGCCTGGAGTGCGCGCTGACGCTCGGGCGCCGCGGCTACGAGGTCACGCTCGCAGAAGCCGCGGATGAGCTCGGCGGTCGGCTGCGCTTCGAGACCCGCCTGCCGGGGCTCGCCGCCTGGTCGCGCGTCCTCGACTGGCGGCGCAGTCAATTGCAGCGTCTGGCAAACGTCTCCGTGTATCGGGGCAATCGCCTCGGCGCCGACGATATCTGCGAATTGCAGCCGGCGCATGTGGTGCTCGCCACCGGCTCGCGCTGGATGCCATTGCTGTATTCGCCGCTCGAGGTGCCGGCGGGCACCCTGGACAGCCCCGACGTCTATACGCCCGATGACGTGGCTGCCGGCGTTGCGCTCGAGGACCCCGTAGTGGTGTTCGACTTCGACAACTACTACATGGGCTCGGCCGTCGCGGAGCATCTGGCGAGGAGCGGCCGAATCGTGAGGTACGTGACGCCCTCCGGATATGTTTCCGCCTGGGCCGTCATGACCAACGAGCAGCCGCAGACTTACCGTGCGCTCAGCGCAGCAGGAGTCGAGCTGCATACGCTGTCGCGGGTCGAATCCTTCAGCAGCAGCGAGTTGACGCTCGTGAATACATTCACCTCCGCGCGGACTCGGCTCGCCTGCCGCTCATTGGTGATCGTCGGCGCACGCCTGCCGAATGATGCCCTCTATCACATGCTGACGGCGAAGCACGAAGAGCGCACTGCAGCCGGCATCGTCTCCGTCACACGCGTCGGCGATGCGCTCGCCCCGGGTGCCATCGCACACGCGGTCTACGGTGGTCACCGCTACGCGCGGGAACTCGAGACAGGCGATTCCGGGCGGATCGTGAGGCGCGACGTGCCGCTGCGCAGCATGAGCGCCCCGGAGACTGCGCGACATGCGTAAATGGGCGGCTGCCGTTCTCTTTTGGGTGTTATGGGCGAGCCTGGGTCAGGCTCATGGCTTCGAACGGCCATCGCCCCCGGTGTATGGGCTCACCCTGGAGCGAGCCACCATCCCCATGCCCGATGGTGTCACGCTCGCCGTAACGCTCTACATGCCGAAAGGGGTGCCGCAGGGCGCCCGCTTTCCGGCGCTTCTCAACTACCTCCCGTATCGCAAGGACGACGACGAGGCCCAGGAGCAATATGGCCTCTTCAGCTACTTCGCGCGCCGCGGGTTCGTGGGCGCGGCGGTCGACATCCGCGGCTTTGGCGACAGCGGCGGCACACCGCCCGACCGCGAATACTCGGCGCAGGAGCAGGCCGATGGTGAGCAGGTCATCGCCTGGCTCGCCCGACAGCCGTGGTCGAACGGCAAGGTGGGAATGCTGGGTATCTCATGGGGTGGCTTCAACTCCCTCCAGCTGGCGATGCGCAATCCGCCGGCGCTCAAAGCGATCGTCGCGGTCGCCGCCACCGAGAAGCTGTTCAAGGAAGACGTGCATTACATCGATGGCGTCACCCACATCGACGAATTCGAGCTGACCATGGATCTCGGTCAGGGTCGCAGCGGCGCGCCCGATTTCAGTCTCGCACCCGATGTCATCGGCCCCCGCATGAGCTCCAAGCCCTGGTCGCTGACTTACCTCGAGCACCAGCGTGATGGCGCGTTCTGGGACGGCCCCGAGCGGCCGCTGTCATCCATTCATGTGCCCTGCTTCCTCATCGGCGGTCTGCGTGATGGCTATCGCGACAGCATCCCGCGCATGCTCACCCAGGTTTCCGCGCCGGTGAAGGCATGGATCGGCCCCTGGAACCACGCTTGGCCGAACGACAGCGACTACGGGCCGCTTTACGAATGGCGCGCGCAGGCCGTGCGTTGGTTCGATTATTGGCTGAAGGGACGGGACACCGGCGTCATGGCCGACCCCAAGCTGATGATCTACCTGCAGCACGCGTACCCGCCGGGCCCGCAGGATCAGACCCTACCCGGCGCCTGGCGCGCCTATGACGGCTGGCCGCCGCGAGGCGCGAGCCCGGAACGACTGTTCCTGCAGCCCGATCACGCGCTCAGCGGCGCGGCCCGCAAATCCGGTCAGGATGAGTTGCGGTATGTGCCATCGGCAGGTGCGGAAGACGGCATCTTCTGGTGGGGAGATCTCCATCCAGACATGCGTCCGTTCGATGCGTACAGCCTCGTCTACGATACTCAACCGCTGACGCAGGACACCGCCATCATCGGTTACCCTCACGTCACGTTCCAAGCGTCGGCCACTGCGCCGCTCGCAGATTGGGTTGCACGTCTGGAGGACGTTGCCCCGGACGGTCGGGTCACTCTGGTGACCGGCGCGGACCTCGACGGGGCCCAGCGGGACTCGATGGCCGCCCCGCAGCCGCTCGATCCAGGCAAGTTCTACCCATTCTCCTTCGATCTTCACCTGGCCTCCTATGTGTTCCCCACGGGAGATCGGATCCGACTCGCGCTCTCCAACGCCATGTGGCCGACACTCTGGCCGACCCCTTATGCGATGGACACCACGGTCGCGCTGGGCGGCAAGCCGGCATCGTGGATCGAGCTGCCGCGCGTGCCGCTCGACGGACCGGCTCCTCCCGCATCGTTGCTCTCGCCGCCACAGCCGGTCGCACGGCCGCCCGGTATCACCGGGGGAGGCTTCGACTGGCCCGGCTCATACAAGGTGCAACGCGATGAATATGGCCACGCTCGCGTCATCTGGCAGGGTGGCTACGATGTCCACTATGCCTGGGGCACTTTTCACGATGCGGAGAAGCTCACTTATCAGATTGATGACGCACATCCGGCTGATACCAGCGACATCGGCGACATCGTCAACGTCCAGCACGTCGGTGCCCACACGTTGACCTGGCGCGGTCATCTCTCAGTGCGCAGCGATCTGCACGAGTTCTATTATCAGTACACGCGCACGCTCCTGCGGGACGGCAGGCCGGTCGTTACCAGAACGTGGAAAAAGACCATCCCGCGTGATCAGCAGTAGAGCACTTCTTGAAGCGCTGGATCCGGGCTCCTGCCCCGGCCCAGCGCCCCTCGAGCAAAAAGCGTGGTTTTTGCTCGAGGCTCCGCCACCTGCGGCGGCGGCACCTCCCTGTGCCTGGCTCCTCCATCGCCGCCAGCGCGGCCCCCTCAGGATTGCAGAATCACCGCGGCATCCGCCTGCCAGCTCATGTACACCTCATCGCTCCAATCGATCGACCACTCGGAGGTGCGCCGCTCGTTCTGCGCCTGCACCGTGACGAGCTTGCCGCTCGCCATTTTGATCCGGTAGGTCGAGCGGTTGCCGAGGTAGCCGAGCTCCCAGACCACACCGCGCAGCAGGTTGCCGCGGCCGCCGTCCGGCGGCTGTTTGGTCAGGCGGATCTTCTCCGGCCGCAACGCCACCCAGACGCTCTGTCCGGCCGAGAAACGTCCGCCATCGTCGATCATGAGATCGCAAGCGGTCTCGGCGCACTGCACCGTGACGATGCCGGGCCCGCACTCCCTCACCGTCCCCTCGAACAGATTGGTCGTGCCGACGAAGTCGGCGACGAAGCGGCTGGCGGGAAATTCATATATTTCGGACGGCGTGCCCACTTGCAGCACCTTGCCGCGATCCATGACCGCGATGCGAGTGGCGAGCGCCATGGCCTCGTCCTGATCGTGAGTGACGACGATGAAGGTGATCCCGACCCGGTACTGCAGGTCGATGAGCTCGAACTGCGTCTTCTCGCGCAGCTTCTTGTCGAGAGCGGACAAGGGCTCATCGAGCAGCAGAACCTTGGGCCGGCGGATCAGCGCCCGGGCGAGCGCGACGCGCTGGCGCTGGCCGCCCGAGAGCTGGTGCGGCTTGCGCTTGGCGAGGTGGCCGAGCTGTACCATCTCGAGGGCCTGCGCTATGCGCTGCTCACGCTCGGCACGCCCGATCGGCAACCGGCGGATCCCATAGCCGACGTTGCCCTCCACGGTCATGTGCGGAAAGAGCGCATAGGACTGGAACATCATGTTGACGGGCCGCTCGTGTGGCGGGACGTCGCTCATTTCCGCGCCGTCGATGACGATGCGCCCGCCGCTCTGGCGCGCGAAGCCCGCCAGCATGCGCAACAGTGTGGTCTTGCCGCACCCGGAGGCGCCGACCAGCGCGAACATCTCGCCCTGGTAGATGTTGAGGCTGACGTTGTCGACCGCAGTGTAGTCGCCGAACGTCTTGGTGACTCCTTCGATGACGATTTGGGGTCTGGCGTCCCGGTCCATCCACGGTCGCTCGCTGAGGCTCTTGGCCGCGGCGGTGATCACTTTAGAAGTCCCCGGGCGGCATCGCACGGCGCCGCGCCGGGGCGAAGAAGGGCCGCTCGACGACACGCGCCCGCACCATCCGCCGCTCCCAGGTGAGCTCCCGATTGAGATAGATCTCGGCCCAGACCTGCCGGCCAACCTCGAAGTGCGGCGCGTCCAGCATGGCTAGCGCGATGTTGCGTTTGCAGGTGGGCGACCACGCGGCCGAGGTGACACTGCCGATCTCCCGGCGGCCCCTGTGGTCCCCATAGAGGAGCGCGTTGTGCGCAGGCTTGGTGCCTTCGATGTCCAGCCCGACGAGCCGCCGGCGAGGCGGGCGGCCCTGCTCCGCCAGCAGCGCGCGCCGTCCGGTGAAATGTCCCTTGCCGAAATCGACGCACCAGCCGAGGGCCAACTCCAGAGGTGAGCGCGCCGTCCCGTTGCGCAGCGTATGTGCGCTCGAGACGAAATCGACGTTCGGAAGGACGAAGCCGGCCTCGAGGCGGGCGATGTTGAGTGCGCGCGAGCCCACGGGCCTGAGGGTGCGGACCTGCCCGGCCTCCATCAGGCCATCCCACAGGCACTCGGCCTGCGCCGGATCAACCCACAGCTCGTAGCCCAGATCGCCAGTGAATCCCGTGCGGGAAACCGTCATCGCGGTTCCGGCCATCGCCCCGGCGGCGGCCACGCGATCCGGGAGCTTGACGCTGCGATGCTCGAAGGGAGCGAGCGTCTCGATACCCTCGAGCCCGAGCGCTTTCAGGACCCAACAGGAGCACGGACCCTGCAGCGCCAGCGCCGCGATCTCGGCGGTGACTTCATCGATTCCGACATCGAACCCGATACTCGAGTCGAGCAGCCAATCGAGCTGCCGCTCGCCCGTGCAGAGCCGGTATTCCTGCGCGTCCAGGCGAAAAATCGTGCCGTCATCGATCAGAAGCCCGTCATCGTCGCACCAGAGCGCGTAGGCCACCCTCCCGGGCCGGAGCTTCGCCACGCTGCGCGTGACCAGCCGATCGAGGAAACGTGTGGCGTCCGGGCCCGTGATCCGGTACTTCACCATCGGCGTCAGGTCATAGAGGGAGGCGCCGTTACGGATCGCGAAATACTCCTGCTCGACGGAGCTGAAGACATCGACCGTGCTGTAGCCTGACCAGGGGATGAAGCTGTCGACCTGGCTGAAGGCGCGCATGCGCTCATGGAAGGGCGTGCGCAGCAGCGGCTGGCGATAGTGCGGCTCGGTCTCGATGAGCATCTCAGGCCGCCTGGGCCAGAACCTGCCGCGCTGCGTTGCGACCGGCGAGCCCCATCACGCCACCGCCCGGATGACAGCCCGCGCCGCAGAGGAAGAGTCCGCGCACCGGCGCGCGATACTGCGCCGCGCCCGCGACCGGGCGGACCATGAAGAACTGGTCGAGCGCCAGCTCCGCGTGATGCCAGTGGCCGCCGCTGACACGAAACTGCGTCTCGATGTCTTGTGGCGTGAGCAATTCTGCCGCGCAGACCGAGTCGCGTAACCCCGGCGCATGCGCCTCGAGCGTCTGCAGGATCGTGTCGAGGAACTGCTCACGCTGGCCTTCCCATCCCCCAGCAATCCGGTATGGAGCATACTGCACAACGGCCGAAAGCACATGCCGCCCGGCGGGCGCCAGGCCCGGATCGACGGCGGTCGGCACGATGACCTCCAGCAGGGGGGCCGCCGAGAACCTGCCGTATTTGGCATCGTTGAACGCCTGCTCCACCGCCCGCAGGGAAGAAGCAAACACCATCCGTCCGGTAGGCTCGGCGCCCGCCAGCGCCCTGAAGCGCGGCATGCTCTGCAGTGCCAGATGCAGCTTCGCGGTCATCCCCTGTGTGCGCAGGTGCGAGACACGCCGCACAAACCCCGCGTCGAGATGCTCCGCGCCGAGCAGCCGCAGGAAGGTCGTCGTCGGGTCGGCGCTCGAGACCACGCAGCCCGCCTCGAGCCTTTCGCCCGATCCCAGAAGCACGCCTGCCGCGCTGTCCTCCGTGACGATGACGCGCGCGACCGGCGCCGCCAAGCGCAGCTCGGCTCCCGCGGCCTTCGCCGCTTGCGCGAGCGCCGCGGTGAGCGCCCCGAGACCGCCCACGGGTTGCGCCAGCGAGGCGGCCGCGCCGCTCCCCGCCGCGAGGCGGTACAACAGCGTGAACACGCTGCCCGGCGATCGCGGCCCGAGGTTGGTGCCGAGCACCGCATCGAAAGCGAGCGCGCCCTTGAGGAGCGGGCTCTGGAAGTGCTCATCGAGCAGGTCCTGCACGCACATTCCGGCGATGCGCAGCAGCTCGCGCATATCGGCGCGCCCCAACAGCCGCAGCTTCGCCGCGAGGCCGAGAAGCGTGAGCCGATCGCGCCAGGCTCGCGAGCCCAGCCGCGGCGGGACCGCCTCGAGCAGCGGCCGCAGCGCCGCCGCGAGGCGTCTCATCCTGGCCGCATAGTCGCGAAACGCACGCGCGTCAGCCTCACCCAGGTCATGCGCCGCCGAGTCCACGTCCGTCGGGATCCGCAGCGCGCCCGCGCCCGACAAGGCGAAGGTCGGCATGTTCTCGGCCGCCATCCGTAATCCATGGCGCGCGAGCCGCAACTCCTCGAGCAACCACCCGGGCATCAGATGCAGCAGATGCGCGCAACTCGACGCCCGAAACCCGGGCGCGAACTCCCGCGTGCCTGCCGTCCCGCCCGCCTGCTCGGCCGCTTCCAGCACCAACACCCGCCGCCCGGCCCGTGCGAGATACGCCGCGCAGGTGAGCCCGTTGTGCCCGGCGCCGATCACGATGCAGTCGTAGCGCGAGGCATTCACCGCCGCAGGTCCCCGAGGATCTTGGTCGCGGCGTTGGCGCCGGGCGCGCCCATCACTCCACCGCCCGGATGGGTGCTCGAGCCACACAGGTAAAGTCCTCTGATCGGCGAGCGGTACTGCGCATAGCCCGGAATCGGACGGTTGAAGAGCAACTGGTCGAAGGTCAGCTCGCCCTGGAAGATGTTGCCCTCGGTGAGGCCCACCTCGCGCTCGATGTCGTGCGGCGTGCGGATCTCCGCGTGCAGGATGAGATCGCGAAACCCCGGGCTGTGCTCGGCGATGGAATCGATCACCGTGCGGCCAAAGCTCGCGCGCTTCTCATCCGTCCAGGGTCCATCCGCCAGCGCGTACGGGCAGTACTGCACGAACACGGACATGTAATGCTTGCCCGCCGGCGCCATGGTGGGATCGATCTGCGTCGGGATCAGGATGTCGAGATACGGGCGTTGCGACCAGCGGCCTTCCTTCCAGTCGTCATAGGCGCGCTCCAGCATGTCGATCGAGTCGGTCACGTGCAGATCGCCGCGCACACAGGGTGAGCCGGCCGGGATCGCCGGAAAGCGCGGCAGGCCATCGAGCGCGAGGTTGAGCTTGCCGGAGGAGCCGCGGATCTTGAAGTGCCGCACGCGCCTGACGAACTCCTCCGGCAGCTCGGCCGGGTCCATGGCCTCGAGAAAGGTGCGCCGCACGTCCATGTTGGATACGACCAGCTTCGCCGGAATCTGCTCCCCGCTCGCCAACACGACGCCGGCTGCGCGGCCATTGCGAGTCAGGATACGCTCGACGGGCGCATCGCAGCGGATCGCCCCGCCGCTCGCCCGGAGAGCGGCGGCGAGCGCCTGGGTGATGGCGCCCATGCCGCCGCGGGCGAAGCCCCACGCCCCGACCGTACCGTCGATGCTGCCCATGTAGTGGTGCAGCAGCACGTAGGCCGTGCCTGGCGAGCGCGGACCCAACGCCGTGCCGATGATCGAGCTGCCGGCGAGGTGCGCCTTGACGATCCCGCTCTCGAAGTACTCATCGAGAAGGTCCGCGCAGGAGAGTGTCCAGAAGCGCAGCGTCTCGTACATCCGCTCCTCGCCGCCCCGTCCGAAATGGCGGCCGAGGTACAGCAGCTCGCGCAGGTCGCCGGGCTTGAAGGATGTCGGATCGGGAGGCGCGCGCAGCAGCAGCGGCTTGATGAACTTGCAATGGCGCAGCATGTCGCGCGCGAACCGGTCATAGGCCTCCGCATCGCGCCGCGAGTGCCGCGCGATCTCGCGCCGCAGCGCATCGTGATTGTCGTACAGCGCCAGATGCCCGCCGTTGCGCATCAGCGTGCAGCCGCCTTCGTAGGGAATGATCTGCAAACCGTGGGCGGGCAGATCGAGCGCGCGGATGATCTCCGTGCGCAGCAGGCTGCAGACGTACGAGCAGTTGGAATAGGTGAAACCGTCGTACAGCCGCCGGCTCACGGCCGCCCCGCCGATGTAGGGATTGCGCTCGAGCACCTGCACCTTCAGGCCCGCGCGCGCCAGAAAGCAGGCCGCGACGAGCCCGTTGTGGCCGGCGCCGACCACGACCACATCCGCCGGGTCGCCGCCGCGGCGGCCGTTGCCGGCTCGCTTCCAGGGCGCGAGCACCCTCACCCGCCGGCCTGGCGCCGCTCGCCGAGGGTGCTCAGAGTCTTCTCGATCGCCACCTCGAACGCGGCAAGCGTCTGTTTGAGGCAGGCATCGTCATGTGCCGCGCACACGAACCAGGGCTCGCGCGAGTCCGGCTCACAGAGCACCCGCTCATCGTGCAGCACCTTCGCCGCAGCGTCGTAGAACGTATAGTCGCTGCCCTTCCAGTCGCGGTAGTTGCGCGGCGGGTCGTGCGCGAAGTAGAGCCCGCTCATCGAGGGGTGGCCGACGAAGCTGTGCGCGATGCCGCGTGACTTCAGGATGGCGCTCATGCCCTGGCGCAGCGCCGTCCCGTAGTCTGCGATTCTCTCCAGCGCGTCGGTCTCGTCGAGAATCTGCAGCGTGCGCTCCGCCGCGGCCAGTGATACGGAGTGCGCGGTATACGTGCCGCCGTGGGCGACACCGCGCCCGATCTTGCGCATGACCTCCTCGCGGCCGGCGAGCACCGAGATCGGATAGCCGTTGCCCATGGCCTTGGCGAAGGTGCACAGATCCGCGTTGACGCCGTACAATTCCTGCGCGCCGCCGCGCGCCACGCGAAACCCCGTCTTCACCTCATCGATCACGAGCAACACGCCATGACGGTCGCAGAGCTCGCGGGCAGCGCGCAGGTAACCGGGATCGGTCGCGATCCCTAAGCAGTTGCCCATGATGGGCTCGATGAGCAGACACGCGACCCGGCTCGCATGGCGCTTGAGCACATCCTCGAGCTGGTTGGCATCGTTGGCCTGCACGAAATGCGCGAAGCTGCGCGTGCTGAGCGGGATGCCCTCGCTGTAGGGATACACCTGCGGGTCGCCGACCTGCGTCCACTTGTCCATGGGCGTGTACCACATGGCGGCATCGAAGAGGCCGTGGTAACTGCCCTCCAGGATGAGGTAGTCGTCCTTGCCGGTGTAGGCACGGGCGAGACGCAGCGCCGCCATGACGGCCTCCGTCCCGGAGTTGGAGAAGCGCACGAGCTCCGCGGCGGGCACCATCTTCGAGATGCGCTGCGCGACGTGGTACTCCCGCTCCGTCGAGAGCGCGAACACGCCACCGACTTTCATTCCCTCGCGGGCGGCGTCATCCACTCGCGGGTCGGCGTGGCCGAGGATCGCCGGTCCGTAGCCCATGCGATAGTCGATGTATTCGTTGTCGTCCAGATCAACGATCCGGGCGCCCCGTCCGTACTTCACGTAGATCGTGCGGTCCTCGCCCCAGAAGCGGAAGTTCGAGGCGACCCCCAGCGGCATCCGGGTCAGCGCCCGCCGATAGTGAGCCTGGCTCTTCGCGAGTACTCGGGTCATACCCCCTCCTGCGCCTATGGTGAAAGCGTCTGCAGCACAACGGTAGCATCGGATTGCACGTGAGTCTATATGTTCATATAAATTTTTGAGGTAGAATTGAACGGCTGTATAAATTATACCGTGAGAGCCGCTCATGACCTCATCCCTCGCCGCCCGGCCAGTCGCTCCACCGACGCTGCCCCGCGCACTGCCCGCCTGGGCCTATCAGCACGCTGAGATGACCCGGCTCGAGATCGAACGCATCCTCACGCCGAGCTGGCAGATCGTCTGTCACGTCAATGCCATCCCGCAGCCGGGCGATTTCGTGACTCTCGATCTCGGCAGCAACGGGGTGGTGGCGCTGCGCGACTCACAAGGCGAGATCCGGGCGTTTCACAACGTCTGCCGCCACCGCGGCGCGCGGATTCTCGACGGCACGGGTCATTGTCCCGGCGCGATCACCTGCCCGTATCACGGCTGGTCCTACCGCTTGAGCGGCGAGCTGCGCGCCGTCACCGAGCGCGACAGCTTCCCTGGCCTCGAGCGCTCGCAGTGGGGATTGAAGCCGGTGCGCTCACACGTGGCGCTCGGCTTCGTGTTCGTCTGTCTCGCAGGCGATCCGCCGCCAGTGGAGGAAGTTTGGGGCGACCTCGCCCGCGAGCTGGCACCGCATCGGATCGCGGATATGCAGCCCCTCGGCCCGATGTACATCGAGCACTGGGACTGCGACTGGAAGATCGCGATGGACAATTATCTGGAGTCTTACCACGTACCCATCGGCCATCCGGGGCTCTTCCGCATGTTCACGCCGGATTACGAGGATCAGGTGCTGCTGCCGAGCGGTGTGGCGCGCGGCATCAGCCGCCTGCGCGAGCAGCCCTCGAGCCGCTGGAGCGAGCGCTTCTACCAGGGCCTGGTGGTGCCGACCACCGCGGGGCTGCCGGAGGCGCAGCGGCGGCGCTGGAGCTTCTACAGCATGCTGCCCAACCTAGGGATCGACATCTTTCCCGAGCAGATGGACTTCTTCCAGGTGCTGCCGCGCGGGCCCGGCAAGTGCACCATCCGCGGCGGCTGTTTCGCGCATCCGGACTCGCGGCGCGAGATGCGGGCGCTGCGCTATCTCGGCTCACGGATCAACAGGCAGGTCCAGCGAGAGGACGAGTTTCTCTGTGCCCGCGTGCAGCGCGGACTCGGGTCGCGTTCCTACGAGCCGGGCCCGCTGTCGCAGCTCGAGAGCTGCATGCTGCAGTTTCACGACCTGCTGCGCAGCCGGATTCCCGAGGCGCGCGAGCCGCACGCGCCCGCGCAGTTCGCATAGTTGCCCATCGAGAGGCGCCCGATTCCGAGCTGTGAAGCAACACGACAGCCCAGGCACAGGGACGTGCCCGGCCGCCGCAGGTGGCCGGGTCTCGGACAAAAACCACGCTTTTTGGCCGAGACGGCGCTGGGCCGGGCACGATGCCCGGATCCAGCGAGGCACAGGGACGTGCCCGGCCGCCGCAGGTGGCCGGGTCTCGGACAAAAACCACGCTTTTTGGCCGAGACGGCGCTGGGCCGGGCACGATGCCCGGATCCAGCGCTTATACAAGTGGCAGCAGCGTGGCGATCGAGCGCCTGAACTGCGCCAGCGCAGGCGGGACGATAGCGCCCTCCTCGGCCTGCGAAAGCGGTCCGCTGAGACCCTGCTGCGTCGACTCCGCCAGCGCAATCTGCCGCTCGAGCGGCGGGCTCGCGCCGCCTCGCGCGGACGCCGCCCGCCCCACTCCGCCGCGGGCCGCCCGCAGCTCGAAGCGCAGCAGGCGGGAGCGATCCGGCCCCTCGGGCACGACCTGCAGGATCTGCGCGCTTGCGGGGGTGAGGTCGAGGAGTTGATTCGGCGGCAGAAAATGACGCCGCGGCGAGTCGCTTCCCAGCCAGTGCTCGACCAGGATCTTCCAGTTGGCCGCCACTGCGAATTCCTCCACCCGTCCCGGCCGCAGATCGGGCCACTCTGCGGGCCACCCGCCGGCATCGCTCGCGCGCGCCTCGCCGCCAGGCTGGGGCGAGCGCGCCAGCAACAGCGGACCCGCGCGCGTCATCTCGAGCGAAGTCAGGTCGGCCGGGGTCGTGCCCCGGAGCGCATAGGTCAGATCGTGCACCAGGTAGCGCAGCTTGCCGGCGACTCGCCCTTTGCGCTCATCGAGTTCCGTGTAACCCACCACCTGCCACGCCGGCCGCAGCAGACGCTCGCGCTCCAGCGCGAGGAGAGGTCCACTCGCATAAGCCCAAATGGGCAGCGACGTATCCGCGCCCGAGGCAGCGCCCCCCGCAAATTTTCCGGGGAACACCGACCGCAGATACGCGAGCGAGCGCGCACGCGCGGCGGCGCGGTCGATGCTTTCCTCGCTCTGGAAGGCGAACCCCTGCCACAGCACTTCCAGCACGCCGATCAGCCCGAGCGCGATGCCATCGGCATCGAGGTGCCGCGCGCCGGTCTCGGCGATCAGCCCCTCCATGAGCTGGCGCACCAGCACCGCGAAGTCCTCGTCGTTCTTGCCGCAGATGTCGAGGTACTCCTGGCGCGAGCTCGCCTCGCCCCAGAACGAGTACCACACCGAGACCTTGCGGGTGCTGGCGATCTGCGGATCGAGATACAGGTCCACGAGCAGCTCCAGCGCGCGCACCGGCGAGTCCTCGAGGCGCCCCACCGGCACGAGAACTTTTTTCTCGAACTCTTCCGCGAGGTACCCGAGGGACGCCAGCAGCATGGCGTCCTTGGAGTCGAAGTAGAAGCGCACGATTCCGGGCGAGAGATCGGCGATGGCGACGACTTTCTCGACTGTCGTGCGCGACGGCCCATAGAGGTGCAGAGCGGTGATACACGCATCGATCAGCCGCTGTCGCTGTCGGGAGCCGCGCGCACGGCCGCCCCCCGGCCCGGCACCGGCGGCTGGCGTGGCGGATTGACGTTGGGTTGACACGGTGACGAGTTTAGCCTGCACTATGCCTGAAGGGGGCGACGATTAGCACGACCATCCTGCACCGGTCGGGAAATGCGTGGCGCTGGCTCATCATCCTGCCGCCGCTGCTCTTCCTGCTGGTCTTTTTCCTGGTGCCGTTCTTCTTCACCCTGAAGATCAGCTTTGCCGAGTCGGTGATCCGCATCCCGCCGTTCACCGACGTCCTGACGCGCACCGCGGACCACCACCTACGGCTCACTTTGAGCCTGACGAGCTTCCGCTACCTCTTCACCGATGAGCTCTATGGGCTCGCCTACCTCTTCTCGCTGCGCACCGCGTTCCTCTCCACCCTGATCTGCCTGCTGCTCGGCTATCCGATCGCGTACGCCATTGCCCGCGCGCCGCGCTCGGCCCAGAACATTCTGCTGCTCATCGTCATCCTGCCATTCTGGACGTCCTTCCTCCTGCGCGTGTATGCGCTCGAAGCGATCATCGACAACGATGGTCTGCTCAACACCCTGTTGCTGCGCCTCGGGCTCATCTCCCATCCGCTCATCATCATGCGCACCAATCTGGCGATCTACATCGGCATCATCTATTCGTACCTGCCCTTCATGGTGTTGCCCCTGTTCGCCACGCTGGAGAAGCTCGATCGCAGTCTGATCGAGGCGGCCACCGACCTCGGCAGCCCGCCCTGGCGGGCGTTTCTCGAGATCACCGTGCCGCTCTCCATGCCCGGCGTCATCGCCGGGTCACTCCTGGTCTTCATTCCGGCGGTCGGCGAGTTCGTCATCCCCTCGCTCCTCGGCGGCCCCGGCAACCTCATGATCGGCCGCGTGATGTGGGATGAGTTCTTCGGCAACCATGACTGGCCGGTCGCCGCGGCGGTGGCGATCGCCTTCCTCGTGCTGCTCGTGGGTCCGATCGCGATCTACCAGCACGTGAGCGGCCGGCAGCTCGAGGGCTGAGCCGTGGAAGAGCGCTATCCGCCGCTTCTCGTCTCGGTCCTCTGCATCGGCTTCGCGGTGCTCTACCTGCCCATCCTGGTGCTCATCGCCTACTCGTTCAACGCTTCACCGCTCGTCAGTGTCTGGGGCGGGCTCTCCACCGCCTGGTACGTGAAGCTCGTACACAACCGCGAGCTGCTCGCTGCGGCCCTCCTCTCGCTCGAAGTGGCGGTCACCGCCTCGACGGTCGCGGTCGTCCTCGGCACGCTGGCGGCGATCGCGCTGGTGCGCTTCGCCAGGTTCCGCGGCCGGCTGCTGCTCACCGGCATGGTCACCGCGCCGCTGGTGATGCCGGAGGTGATCACCGGCACCACGCAGCTTTTGCTCTTCGTCTCGCTGTTGCAGACCTTCTCCTGGCCGCACCGGGGCTTTCTGACGATCGTCCTCGCCCACATCACGTTTTGCATCGCCTACGTGACGGTGACCGTCCAATCCCGCCTGCAGGGTGCAGACCGCTCGCTCGAGGAGGCGGCGCAGGATCTCGGCGCCGGCCCAGCGCGGGCGTTCCTCGAGATCACCCTGCCGCTCATCTCCCCGGCGATCGTCTCGAGCTGGCTGCTCTCCTTCACCCTCTCGCTCGACGATCTCGTCATCTCGAGCTTCGTCACCGGCCCGGGCGCCACGACGCTGCCGATGCTGATCTACTCCAAGGTCAAGCTCGGGGTGAGCCCCGACATCAACGCGCTCGCCAGCCTGATCATCGGCATCGTCGGAAGTTGTGTCGTCCTCGCCGGCTGGCTCATGCGCCGCACCGAACAGCGGCGCGAGCTCGAGACGCGCATGGCGGAACAGTCGGAGGAAAGCTCCTTGGGCGCGGCGCCGGCCGCCCTGCGGCCGCCGCGCGCCGAGGCGCGGGCGCTCAGATTCCCGTCTTGACCTTCATCCACACGCGGGTGCGCAGCCGTTCGAGCTGCGCAGAGACTTCCTTGGAGCCGTACAGCCTCGCCTGCAGTTGCGGCGTCGGATAGATCTTGGGGTCGTGAAGGATATCGGGCTCGACGTAGGGATCGGCCGCGAGGTTGTCGTTTCCGTAGTGGATCCGGTTGGTGATCGCCGCGATGACCTTGGGATCCATCAGGTAGTTCAGCCACTCGAGCGCCGCCTGCGGATGCGGCGCGTCCGCCGGTATCAGCCAGGCGTCGAACGAGAGATTGGCGCCCTCACGCGGGACGGTGAACGCCAGATCGACGCGCTGGCCCGCCGCGCGTGCCCGTGCCTCCGCCTGGGCGTAGTCCGCGGACCACGACATCGAGATGCAGAAGTCTCCGTTGATGAGCCCGTTCATGTACTCCTCCGAGTCGAAGGCACGGATGTAGGGGCGCACGGAAAGGAGCAGCTTCTGCGCCTTCTGATAGTCTTCGGGACGGGTGGTGTTCGGGTCAATGTGCAGGTAATTGAGCGCGAGTTGCAGCACGTCCTCCGCATCGTCCAGGAACGACACGCCGCAGCCGGCAAAATGAGAGATCACCTGCGGCTTGAAGATCATGTCCAGGCTGTCGATTGGGGCATTGGGCATGCGCGCGCGGATGGCATCGACGTTGTAGGCGAAGCCGTTCACGTGGCGCATGTAGGGGACCGCGTAGCGGTTGCCGGGGTCGGCCCACGCGACCATGCCCAGCACGTGGGGGTCGAGATTCTTCCAGTTGGGGAGCTTGCTGCGGTCCAGCGGCTGGTAGACACCGGCTTGGATCTGGCGGGCGAAGAAATCGGAGGAGGTGGTGACGGCGTCGTAGCCGGAGTCACCTGCCAGCAGCTTGGCTTCCAGGGCTTCATCGGAGTCGTACGTGTCGTAGACGACTCGGATGCCGGTTTGGGCTTCGAAGCTCTTTACGGTGTCTTTGCCGATGTAGTCGGCCCAGTTGTAGAGATAGAGCACCCTTTCGCGATGAGAGGAGCTCGAGGCGGATGGGGCGCAGGCTGGCAAAGCGAAGACGAAGACTGTGGCAATCAGGACGGCGGGGACTCGCATGGAAAGGTATTTCCCGGGCCACCGTGACAAAATCGCAGGAGCGATTTTGGACGGCGAATGCCGGCCCGGAGGGCTCGGCGCAGGGACGAAAGCCGAGCAATCCGTCCTTGTAGGCTGCGGGAAAAACATCCTGTTTTTCACGCCCCGGGAAATACCTTTCCACGTGAGTCCCCGTCGAGCGGGATTGTGCGTCGTCACCGGCCGTTCTACAGCTTTATCATGATGTGCCGTGCGACTGTGTAGTCGTCGAGCGCGAATATGGACAGATCCTTGCCGTAGCCGGAGCGCTTGAAGCCGCCGTGCGGCATTTCGCTGATGGTTGAGAAGTGAGTGTTGATCCACGTCACACCGTACTGCAGCCGGGCGGCTACCTGCATGGCGCGGCCGACGTCGCGTGTCCAGATCGAGGAGGCCAGGCCGTATTCGGAGTCATTGGCCCATTGGATGGCTTCTTCCGTGTCGGTGAAGCGCGTGACGGAGATGACGGGGCCGAACACTTCTCGCTGTACGATCTCATCGTCCTGGCGGGCGCCGGCGATGAGGGTGGGCTCGTAGAAAAAGCCGCTGCCGGCGCGCGCGCGGCCGCCGGTGGTGATCTCGATGTGGGGAAGGGTTGCGGCCCGCGCGACGAAGCCGGCCACGCGGTCGCGCTGCGACGAGGAGATCAGGGGACCCATTTCTACTCCGGCATCGCGCTGGGGGCCGACTTTGATGCGGGTTACGGCGCTGGTGAGATCGGCCACCAGGCGGTCATGGATGGCGGCGCCGACGTACAGGCGGCAGGCGGCGGTGCAATCCTGGCCTGCGTTGTAGTAGCCGAAAGTGCGAATGCCGGCGACTACGCTCTCGAGATCGGCATCATCGAACACCAGGACGGGCGCTTTGCCGCCGAGCTCGAGGTGGGTGCGCTTGAGATTGCCGGCTGCGAGCGCCAGCACTTTTTGGCCGGTCGCGACGTCGCCGGTCAGGGAGATCATGCGTACGCGCGGATGGGAGGCCAGCGCCTTGCCCACGGGCTCGCCGCGGCCACAGATCACGTTGACGACTCCTCGAGGCAGCAGCTGCGCCAGGGCCTCGGCGAGCTTCAGGGCCGTGAGCGGCGTCTGTTCGGAGGGCTTGAGAACCACCGTGTTGCCCGCTGCGATGGCTGGCGCGATCTTCCAGGCCGCCATCATCAGGGGATAGTTCCAGGGGGCGATGGACGCAACGACGCCGACGGGGTCGCGGCGAATGAGGCTGGTGCAGCCGGGCTGGTATTCACCGGCCACCGGTCCCACGGGTGTGCGGCACGCACCGGCATAGAAGCGGAACACATCGGCGATCGCGGGGATCTCATCCGCCAGCACGGCGGTGAGCGGCTTGCCGGTGTTCTGCGATTCCAGGGCGGCGTATCCGGCGCCCTCGCTTTCGAGGTGGTCCGCGATGCGCAACAGCGCGGCGGCACGATCCTTCGGTGCGGTCGCCGCCCAGCCCACAAAGGCACGTTCGGCGGCGGCCACCGCCGCGTTCACCTGCTCGGGGGAGGCCGCGGGCACGGCGGTAATCTTCGCCGCGGTCGCAGGGTCTAAAATGTCTTCCTGCGGCCCTTGGCCCGCAACGAGCCGCCCATCGATCAACATCTGCGTCTGCATGATCGCCTCCACCGGGTCGCGGCCGCCGCGGGCACTGCACGCCTGCAGCCGCTTGCGGCCGCCGCTGGCTTATTTTATTATCACGTTCATAATATCAAAACACGCGCGAGCAGGCACATGAATTCCGACGTCATCATCACGTGCGCGGTCACCGGGGATGATACCAAGGTCACCCGCAACCCCCACTGCCCCATCAGTCCGGCGCAGATCGCCGACTCGGCGCTCGAAGCGGCACGAGCCGGCGCCGCCATCGTGCACATCCACGTCCGTGATCCGGAGACGGGCGCCTTCAGCATGGCGACCCGCCACTATCGCGAGGTCGTCAAGCGCATCCGCGAAAGCGGCGTCGACGTCATCGTCAATCTTACCTGCGGCATGGGCGGCTACATCTGCGTGGGCGAGCATGGGCTCGAGGATACTCCCGCGCCGGGCACCGATTTCGTGAGCCAGGAAGAGCGCATGCGGCACGTCATCGAGCTCTGCCAGGAGGGCCTCTACCGCCCGGACATCGCCACGCTCGACTGCGGCAGCCTCAACTTCGGGGACGGCAACCGGGCCTATGTCTCGACGCCCAATTACCTGCGCCGCGGCGCCGCCATCCTGCGCGACCTCGGCGTCAAAGCCGAGCTCGAAGTGTTCGATACCGGCAACCTCTGGTTCGTGCGGCAGCTCATCAAGGAAGACCTCATTCCGGCGCCGGCGCTCATCCAGCTGTGCACCGGGATACCCTACGGCGTACCGGCCGATACCGGCCATCTGCTCGCCATGGTGAACACGCTGCCCGCAGACTGCGTGTGGACGTCTTTCGCCATCGGGCGCATGCAGATGCCGTGGGTCGCACAGTCGATCGTGCTCGGCGGCAACGTGCGTGTCGGGCTGGAGGACAACCTCTACCTGAGTCGCGGTGTCTATGCGAGCAATGCACAGCTCGTGGAGAAGTCGCGTACGATCATCGAGGCGATGGGGGCCGGCGTACTGACGCCGGCGCAGGCCCGGGAGCGCCTGAAGCTGCGCTGAGCGGGGCGAAGAGAACGACGGGAGGGGCCGGTGAGCGGACTGCCGATTTATCGCACGGCCATCGAGCCGGAGTGGATCGACTACAACGGCCATGTTCGGGACGCGTATTACGGGCTCATCGTGAGCTACGCCGTCGATAGCCTGATGGACCGCATCGGGCTCGACGCACGGTACCGAAAGCAGTCGGGCTGCACACTCTATACGGTGGAGATGCACACGCATTTTCTGCGGGAAGTCGGCGCCAAAGACACCGTGGAGGTGAGGGTCAGAGTCCTCGGCGCCGACCCGAAGCGGATCCACGCCGCTCTGGAGTTGGCTTGTGATGGGCGCGAGGAGACGGCTGCTACCTGCGAGGTGATGCTGGTGCACGTTCGTCAGACTCCAACCGTGCGCACGACTCCCTTCCCGGAACAGGTTGCGGCGGCGATCGCCGCCCTGCGGCGCGCGACGGAGGCCCTGCCCCCCTCCGGACCTCCTTCCCGCCGCATGGAATTGATCAGCCGATAAGCATATGCCGGCAGATGACGCGAAGGGCGCCGCAGCCTTACAGCGCCTGCTGGCGCCACGCCACATCGCACTCATCGGCGGGCAGTGGGCGGACGCCGCCGCTGCTGCCACGGATGCCATCGGCTACAAGGGTGAAGTCTGGCGCGTCCACCCGAGCCGCCCATCGAGCGCCCAGACGCACTATTTTCGCTCCGTCGACGAGCTTCCGGAGGCGCCGGACGCGGCGTTCATCGCTGCTCCCAACCACGAGGCGCCGGCGATCGCCGCCGCTTTGGCACGCCGCGGCGCGGGGGGCTTCGTCTGCTTTGCCGCCGGCTTCGCGGAAACCGGCACCGCGGAGGGTCGGCGCCTCGGCGCCGCTCTGGAGAGCGCTGCGGGTGGACTGCCCTACTTCGGCCCCAACTGTTACGGCTTCATCAACCTCTTCGATGGCGCGGCGCTCTGGCCGGACCAGATCGTCGGCGCGCGCCCGACGCGCGGTGTGGCGCTCATCTGCCAGAGCGGCACCATCGCCCTCAATCTGCTCTTCAACCAGCGCTCGCTCCCCATCGGGTATCTCATCACCACCGGCAATCAGGCACGGCTGGCCGTCGCGGATCTGATCGACAGGCTGGTGGATGACCCGCGAGTGAGTGCGTTCGGTCTTTACATCGAGGGCATCAAAGACACCGCAAGCTTCGCACGCGCAGCCGACAAGGCGCGCGCCGCGGGCAAGCCCATCGCTGTGATCAAGGCGGGCCGCACCGAGGCCGCGGCGCGCACGGCTCGCAGTCATACGGGCTCACTTGCCGGCGCCGACGGCGCGTTCGATGCGTTCTGCCGGCAGGCTGGGATCGCACGCTGCGATTCGCTCGCAACGCTCTGCGAAACCCTCAAGGTGTTGCATAGCGGCGGACCGCTGCGCGGCAGGCGCATGCTCATCATGGGCGCCTCCGGCGGCGACATGGCGATGACGGCCGATGCCGCGAGGCATCTCGCCCTCCAGTTTCCGCCGTTTGCACCGGCCTCGAGCACACTTCTGGAAGAGCTCCTCTCCGAGCGGGTGACCCTCTCCAACCCCTTCGACTTCCACACCCACATCTGGTTCGACCGGCCGCGCCTGCATTCGCTCTTCTCCATCGCGCACGGCGCCGGCTACGACGCAGTCGGCCTCATGGTCGACTGCCCACCCGAGGATCAGGCGGACCCGGCGAGCTATGTGGCTTGCATCGAGGAGTTCGTCGCTGCCTATCCGGGCGCGCCGGCCCGCGCAGCGGTCATCAGCTCGCTGCCGGAGTCGGTTTCCGCCGGCACTCGCGCCCGATGCCTCGCCGCCGGAGTCATGCCCCTGCAGGGACAACGGGAGGCCCTGGAAGCGCTCGACCACGCGGCGATGATTGCGGCCGCCTGGGCGAGAGGCGCGACGGTGGAGCTCTGCCGACCGCGGCAGCACAGCGCTCATGAAGCCGAGGCAGAAGCCAACCGCGCCCGCGGCAGGACCCTCCCAGAGCACGAGGGCAAAGCGGCTCTCGGCGCGTACGGGGTGCCGGTTCCGCGCTCGCGTATCGTGACGGCCGACAAAGCGGCGAGCGCCGCCCGTGCGCTCGGCTTTCCCGTGGTCATGAAAGCGGCCGGCGCATTCGAGCACAAGTCCGACATCGGCGGCGTCATCCTCGATGTGCGCACGGTTGCCGATGCGGTCGCCGCGGCCGAGCGGCTGTCGCAGATCTCGCGCACCGTCCTCGTCGAGGAGATGGTGACCGATGCGGTCGCGGAAGTCCTGGTCGGCGTCACCGTCGATCCGCAGTTCGGCGCTCTGCTCGTGTTGGGCGCGGGTGGGGTGCTGGCGGAGCTGCTGCAGGACACCGCCACGCTGTTGCCTCCCTTCACGTCGGCTGCCGTCCAGGAGGGGCTCGGGCGGCTCAGTGTCGGCAGGCTGCTCGGCGGCTACCGGGGCCGCCCGCCAGGGGACCTGCCGGCGCTGGTGCGCGCAGTGTTGGCTTGCGCGCGCTACGCGCAGGACAACGTGGATCGTTTGCTCGAGCTCGACCTCAATCCCGTGATCGTCCGGCCGGCCGGCCTCGGCGCGGTCGCCGTCGATGCGCTGGTTCGCCTTGTCGAGGAGAATTGAAATGTCAGAAGTCAACGAGCGTGCCGGAATCCGTACCCTCACCACCGGCGCCATCCTCGAGGTGACCCTGGATCGGCCCAAGGCCAACGCCATCGATCTGGCAGCGAGCCGGCGGCTGAACGAAGTCTTTGCCGCATTTCGCGACGACCCGGCGCTGCGCGTCTGCATCGTCACCGGTGCGGGCGACCGCTTCTTCTCTCCCGGCTGGGATCTCAAAGCCGCGGCGGCCGGCGAGCGCTCGGACGAAGACTGGGGAAGCGGCGGATTCGCCGGCCTCAATCACCCGCGCAATCTCGACAAGCCGCTGGTGGCGGCCGTCAACGGCATCGCCTGCGGCGGGGGCTTCGAGCTCGTGCTCGGTTGCGACATCATCGTGATGGAGGAGCACGCGCGCTTCGCCCTGCCCGAGATCCACGTCGGCGTGCTGGCCGACGCCGGCACGATCAAGCTGCGGCGGCGCATTCCCTACCACGTGGCGGTGGAATTCCTCATGACCGGGCGCTGGATGGACGCGGCCGAGGCGAAGCACTGGGGCCTCGCCAACCATGTCGTGCCGCAGGGTCAGGCCCTGGCGAAGGCTCGGGAGGTTGCCGCCCAGCTCGCCGCCGGCCCGCCACTCCTCTTTCCCGCGATCAAACAGCTGCTGCGCCAGACGGAAATGATCCCCGAGCACCAGGCCTTCGAGGTGCACGACAGCCTGGAGGCCGTACAGCGCGTCATCCGCTCGGAAGACCTCAAGGAAGGCGCGCGCGCATTCACCGAGAAGCGTGACCCGCAGTGGCGGGGTCGCTAGGCACAGGGACGTGCCCCGCCGCCGCAGGTGGCGGAGCCTCGAGCAAAAAACCGCGCTTTTTGCTCGAGGCGCGCTGGGCCGGGCAGGAGCCCGGATCCAGCGCTACCCACCCAGGGGCCGCAACAGCGCCCGCGAGATGATGTGGCGCTGCACCTCGCTGGTGCCATCCCAGATGCGCTCGATGCGCGCGTCGCGCCAGATACGCTCGAGCGGCAGCTCCGTCATGAGGCCCATGCCGCCATGGATCTGCAGCGCCTCATCCGCCACCATCGCCAGCATCTCCGTGGCCTTGAGTTTGGCGATCGCCATGTCCATGTCCGAGGCGCTGTTCTCGCCTAGTTTCCACGCCGCCTCCAGCGTCAGCAGCTCCGCGGCGCGCAGCTCCACCGCCATATCCGCCAGCTTGAACGCCACACCCTGAAATTTGCCGATCTGCTGCCCGAATTGCGTGCGGTCGACTGCCCACTGCTTGGCCAGCTCGAGCGCCCGCTCGGCACGCCCGAGGCAGTTGGCTGCGACCTGCAGACGCGTGGCGCCGAGCCAGGTGTTGGCGACCTCGAAGCCCTGGTGCACTTCCCCCAGCACCGCGGACTTGGGCAGCCGGCAATCGGTGAAGCGGAGGATGCTGTTGGTGTAGCCACGGTGGGAGACGTTCCGGTATCCGGGCAGCACTTCGAAGCCGCGCTCGCCCTTGTCCACCAGGAAGGCGGTCATGAGACGCCGCACGCCGCGCGCAGTGCTCTCCTCGCCCGAGACGGCGAACAGGATGGCGAAATCGGCGTGATCGGCATGACTGATGAAGTGCTTGGTGCCGTTGATCACGAAGTCCCCGTCCTGGAGCACGGCGCTGGTCTTCATGCCGCGCAGGTCGGAGCCCGCCTGCGGCTCGGTCATCGCGAGACACTCGACCCGCTCGCCGCGCACGGCCGGCAGCAGGTACCGTTCGCGCTGCTCGCCCACACAGGCGAGCAGGATGTTGGAGGGCCGTGCTACGCACGAGTAGTGAAGCGCGTAGCTCGTGCGGCCGAGCTCCTTCTCGTAGAGCACCCAGGTGACGGGATCGAGCCCGGCGCCGCCCACCTCGGTCGGCATGTTCGCCGCATAGAGGCCGGCGTCGATCGCTTTGGACTTGAGCTCGCGCAGCAGCTCCACGCGCAGGTGCCCCGTCTCCTCCACCTCCTGCTCGTGCGGCATGAGCTCGCGCTGCACGAAATCGCGCGTGGTCTTGACGATGAGCTGCTGCTCTTCGGTGAGTGCGAACTGCATCCGTTAACTCATTGGCGCGGTGCACTGCCATCCGATCGATCCGATTTTCGTGAGACGCATCATGCGGCCGAGGAGCGCTCCTTGCGCAGCTTCGCCGGAGCCGCCGCGGCCGCCCAGTCGCGCAGCATGGCAATCTGCAGGCGCACCTGCTCCACCTGCTTCTGCGCCGGCCAATCGCCGCGGCTCGCGACGGTGCTCGCCGTCAGGCCGTTGATGAACGTGCTCAGTGAGCGCAGGACGCCATCACGAGTCTGCGCCGACCCACGCGACCACTCCGGCCACGCGCGCGACAGGCAGCGCTCGAAGAGCCGCTGGTACTCCTGATGCACCCACGCATTGATGCGCTTGAGGCGCTTGTCGGCCGTGACCTGCCCCCAGAAGGCGATCCAGAACGCGCACTCGATGTAGCGCTCCTCATCGACGGGCAACATCTCGGTGAGCAATGCCAGCAGATCCGGCCGCTGCGCCTCGCTGTTACGCAGCAGCCGCTCATCGATGCGCCGCAGCATGAGGCGCAGGGCGGCGATGATGATGTCCTGCTTGGTGTCGAAGTAGTGCGCCACCATCCCGGTGGTGTATCCGGCTTCGCGCGCGATGCGCACGATGGTCGCCTGGTCGAAGCCGCCCTCCGCGACGACGCGGCAGGCGACCAGCGCGATCTCGTCGCGGCGCTTCTCATGATCGACGATCTTGGGCATGGGAGATCTCAGCTCGGCGATGCCGCATGCGCGCCGCGCAGCCCCTCGAGTCTCTCGTGTACGGACGGCTCGAAAGGCGCGGCATGGCCCCCCCGGGTATCCACATGAATATAAAGCTGCGTTCCAGTGGCGATCACCGCCTCGTCCCGGCGGCGATGCAGGGAATGGTGCAGACGGACCCGCTTCGCGTCGAGCTCGACGACCTGGGTCGCGACGGAGATCGGCTCGAGCGCCTTGGCCTCGGCAACATGCTGGACGTGCGATTCCAGCGTGTACATCGCCCTGCCCGTCTTCCTGTAGGCATCGTCCACGCCAGCCCAGCGAAAGAGTGCGTCCGTGGCATCGCCGAATACCTGCAGGTAGCGCGAATCGCTCATATGGCCATTGTAATCGATCCACTCGGGGCGCACGTACGTGTCCAACATGCGCACCGGACCGCCGGCTCCGGCCGAGGCGGCATCGAGACCGGGGACGGCGCTGCGCCCGCTGCGCTCGTAGAGTCTCTCTTCCAGAGCGCGCAGCGTTGCGCCTGCGCCGAGGTCGAACTGCTTGAGCACCTGTTGGGTGGCGAGGAGGTACTCGTCGCGCAAGCGCTCGAGTTCGCGGATCGACCGGCCCTTGGCCTGCGCCTGCGTGCCCTCGACCATGCGATCGATCAGCGCTTCCGTGAGCTCCGGTGCCTCGAGCTTCGTCCACGGCCACTTCAGGCAGGGACCGAATTGCCGCAGCATGTGGCGCATGCCGGCCTCGCCGCCCGCCAGGTGATAGATCAGGTTCGTACCCATTCCCGCCCATCGCAGGCCGGGGCCGTAGACGATGGCGTCATCGAGCTCTCCGGTGCTCGCCACACCGTCATTGACGAGGTGCAGGATTTCCCGCCACAGCGCTTCCTGCAGGCGATCGGTCAGGTGTCCGGGCACCTCACGCCGTACGCGCAAGGGGTGCATGCCGATCTCGGTGTAGAAGCGCGCGGCGGCATCGAGCGCGGCGGCGGAAGTGGCGCGCCCGCCGACCAGCTCCACGAGCGGCAGCAGGTACACCGGATTGAACGGGTGAGCGACGAGCAGGCGCTCCGGCGCCTGCATGTCCCGCTGCAGATCGCTCGGCAGCAGTCCCGACGTGCTGGAGGCGATCACGACGTCGGCGGGGGCGACACGGCTCGCCTGCGCCAGCACCCGCTGTTTCAACTCGATCTGCTCGGGGATGTTCTCCTGAATGAAGTCGACCTGGCGGGCCATCACCTCTAGGTCGGTAGTGAACGTCAGCTTGCCTTCGGGCGGCAGCGGCGCGAGCGTCAGGCGCGACAGCGCGGCGCGCGCGTTCTCGACGGCGCCGCGGATCCATGATTCCATCTGCGGCTTCGCGTCCATGGCCACCACGTCGATCCCGAGATGCAGGGCGCGCGCGGCCCAGCCGCCGCCGATGACGCCGGTACCCAGAAGTCCCAGCACTTTGACCTGTCGCATTCGTCTTTTATATCATAGTCATAATAATATAACAATGTCGGCCCGCGCCCCGCGACTCGGCGGCCGCCACGATCACCCACCGCGCCCCGGCACCCCCCGGCCTCCGTTCTGCGGCTCCAGCCCGCAGTCGGCCGTCGCCGCGGCCGCCCGATCGGCCCCGAGATCCATCGAGCGGCAGGCGAGCAGGTACGCTCCCGCGGCCACCGGCAGGCCGACAAACATCGACACATCGATGCCGCCGAGCGCGCGGGCGGCGGGTCCGATGTAGAACTCGGCGCTGAAGAACGGAACCATGGCGGCGAAGCCGACACCGTAGGCCATGAGGCCCCGCCATTGCCAGCGGCCGTACATGCCGCGCGGATTGAAGATCTCGCGCACCGAATAATGCCCGCGGCGCACCACGTAGAAATCCACGAGGTTCACCGCCGTCCAGGGTGTGAACAGATAGAGGAGCAGCGACAGCAAGTCCGAGAAGCGCGTGAGAAAGTCGCTCGAGGAGTCGAGCGCGATGACGGTCGAGGCGATTGCGGTGAGAAGCAGGGTGATGATGCGCCTGCCTACGCTGTTTTTGACCTTCTTGAAGGTGTCGCAGACGCTGAGCAGCGTGAGCGAGGCACCATAGAAGTTGAGCGCTGCGATGGTGACGAGCCCGAGGAGCGCGCCGGTCAGCAGCACCGGCCCGAAGCCGGGGAAGATCCGGTCCGCAGCAACTTCGAGAGCCGCGGCCACATCGAGCCGAGGCGCGCTCGCCGCTGCGATGCTTCCGACCAGCATCATCCACGCTCCACCGATGAACGCTCCCAGGTACGTCCACCAGAAGGATGCGCGGACGCTCACTTCACGCGGCAGGTAGCGGGAGTAGTCCGAGACATAGATGGACCAGCTCAACTGATAGGAGGCCGCCCCGAGCAGCTCCGTGAGGAAGGGCCCCGTCCGAAAGCCCCCGAGATCCCACTGTGCCGCAGGGATCCGGAGCAATACTGCGCCCGCCGAGAATACGGTGAGGAGGGCGATCATGACGAACGCGACTCCCCGCTGCGCCACGTGGATGGAGTCGTAACCGACGACCGCGAGACCCGCGCCGAGGGCCGCGAAGCCGATCATCACCGCCGCTGAGTCCGCCGGTATGCCGCCTGCGAGCTGGTGGAGGGCCTGGGCCGCCAGGACCTGGTTGAAGGAGTTGTAACCCACATAGGTGACCAGGGCCACCACCCAGACGAGCAGCGCGCCGACATAGCCGAACTGCGGCCGTGACTGGATCATCTGTGGCAAGCCGAGCTGGGGTCCCTGTGCCGAATGGAAGGCCATGAAGAAGGTGCCGACGGCGCAGCCCAGCACCACCGCGATCCCCGTCCAGAGAAGGTTCCCGCCGAGAGCGATGCCGAGCACGCCGACCGTGAGGGTCGCGAGGTGCGCGTCGCCGGAGAACCAAACCGGCCACAGATGCCATACCTTCCCGTGCCGCTCCGCGAGCGGCACGTAGTCGATCGAGCGCTTCTCGAGCAAGCTGCCGGGCTCTCAGGAGCGGCGCGTCGCGAGCGACTGCAGGAGCTCGGAATAGTCCTCCAGCCGCCGAGTCGTGAGCCCGGCCTGCTTGCCGCGATCATCGCAGCGGCGGACGACGATCGCGTCGCGGTAGCCGGGCTCGGCCTCGAAGCCCGCGACTTCGTCAGCCGACATCGGGCCGCCTTGCAGTTTCAACGTCAGGACGGAAGCGGCGCTGAGCTGCGAAAAATAGGCCGGGTCGACCGTGCACAGATATCGCTTCGCCCTCACATGCAGGCGAACGGGCTCGGCGACATCGGCGCCGAACCATTCACTCAGCCAGCGGCCGCCGATAGCTTCGTGGCGCGCGTCAACATGCCAGTCGGCGATATCGTCGGGCACTGTCGCGATCAGATGGCCGATGTCGTGCAGCAGCGCGGCGGCAACGACGGTTTCCCGTTCGCCCTCGAGCTGCGCAAAATGAGCGGCCTGCAATCCGTGCTCGGTCATCGAGACGGCCTCGCCGAAGTAGGCGGCGGAGCCCCGAGTAGCATAGAGGGAGAAGATCTCGTCGATGACGCTCACTTGCTGCTCCCCTCGGCGAGCAACGCAGCGCGGCTGAAGACGCTGTCGCGCGTGAGGTAGCATCCCTGCAGGTGGCGCGGATGCCGGGCCGATGCGAAGCCCGTGCGGCCATGCAGAATCCGCTGGTTGTCGAATACGACCAGATCGCCGGCCCTCATCATGAGCCGGAGCATGAAACGCGGCTCCCGCAGCAGGAGCGCGAACCTCCGATAGGCGCGGTAGTAGCGCTCCGCCGCTTCCGCCGCGAACGGCAGAGGCTGGATGGAGCGGCTGTTGTAGTGGACGGCGACGACCTCGCCGCGGCAGGACAACTGGACCAACGGCCGTTCGGCGTTGAGCTTCGCGTTCCTGGAGTGATAGGCAAAAGGCACCGGCGTTCGCGCGAGAACCTCGAACGCCGCCGGATCCTCCTGGCGCAGCTGCTGCGCAATCGCGAAGCCGTCCGCAAACAGGCTCTCACCGCCATCCGGCGCTGCGACCAGCACGTGCAGCGCCTGGAAGCCCGGCACGGGCTCGCGGTACGGGTTGTCGGTATGTAACCCGAGCCCTCGATCGGAATACGCGAGATTCTCGGGGTCGGGTACCGCCCGCACATCGAACGACAGTCCGTAATTGGTCTCAGCGACCTGCCCGACGAGCGGCATCGTCGCGAGTAGGGCGCCTGGCTCAGCCGGAACGTCCGCCAGAAACGCAAGTCCCTCCGTGACGAGGCGCCGGAGCCAGCTCGCATTGACGCCACTGTCTCCACGCGCCGCGGCGAGCGTTGCCCAGGCGAAGTCGCGCCTCGCGTCGAGCCGCCCGCCGTCCGCCCAGAGACGCGGCTGCGGCAGCACGCGCGTGCCGGCTATCGCCGCCGTCTGGGTTGCAAGCCAATCAAGGTCGAACGACGCGCTGCCCGCCTCCTGCTCCCACTCGACGCGGACCGTCGACTCCTGCAGGGCTGCGTGTCGGATCCGGGGTATCACTGGAAGATCCGCGACGTCACTCAGGCGCTGATCGTTTCCCGGGTCGCGGTCTTCCCGGAGATTGTCCCGCAGCCAGACGCTGGCAAGCTCGACCCGATCGCCATCGCCCCACTTCAGCATCAGTGCCGAGGGCGTCCAATGTATCTCTGTGATGGCGCGCATTGCTTTCACGCTCGAGCCCTCCCCGCCTGCTTATGATCTCACGCCGGCCGCCGTCGCACTCACTACCGCCGTCGAGCGTGCCGCGATCGCGCGCCGCTCGATGGCATATAGCACCCCGGCGCCGATCGCACCCACCGCTCCGATGAGCGCGAGCGTCGCGAAGACGCCTCGCCAACCCAACGCCACGGCAAGCTTGGCGCCACCGACACCAGCAGACACTGCGCCGAGATAGCCGATGCCGTCGATGATACCGGAAGCCACGGCACCCGCAGCCTTGCCGCCGAAATCCAGTGCCATCGCGCCACCGAGATACGCGTAGGGCCCGAGCAGGCAGAAGGCGACGGCGCCGATCAATGCGATCGGCAGCATCGCGCTCATACCGCCCCGATGGATCATCGTCAGAAAAGACAGCGCCACCGCCGTCGCCGTCAGGCCCACGAACAGGAGCAGCGGCCGCCCATTGGCTCCCAGCCGATCCCCGAGCCAGCCCGTCAGGAGCACGGAAATCGCGCCGACGCCCGGAAAAATCGCGCTCAGCTCGGCGGCGTCGCTCATGCTGAGGTGGAGAAAATCTCTCATGTACACTGGCGTCCAATCGTTGAAGGTCTCGCGCACGATCGTGCAGACGAGAGATAACACGCACACCATGAGGAATGCCGGGCTCTTGAGGAGCGGGCCGAGCCGCTCCCTGACGGTCGTGGGCGGCGCGTTCGAGCGGCCGAACACATTGAGCGGATTCGCCAGGGTGTCGCCATGACCGGCCGCCACCCGCGACTCGCGCAACAATGCGAAATTGGCGATGAACATGGTGCCGGAAACCGCGGCGGCGAGCACGAAGAGGCTGCGCCAACCGTAGCCCTCCGCAATCAGCCGCCCCATCCATTCGCGTGCGCCCGCGTCTCCTATGAGATAGCTCAGGCTCAGCACGCCGATGATCGCTCCGTGCGAGGAATAATCGAACCAGCGTGAGGATACCTTGAGGAGGCCGGCCCATGCGCCGGACTGGGTCAGTCGGTTCAGGAACCAAGCCATCGTGAAAATCGGTAGCGCGCCGGAGAAGGCGAAGAGCAGCGTGCACAGAGTGGCTCCGGCCAGGCCGATGAGGAAGTTGATGCGACCGCCCCAGTAGTCGCCCAGCCCGCCGACGAAGGGCTTGCCGAGCGCGTAGGCAAGAATGCCGAGCGAGGTGATCGCACCGATGCGCACGAGCGCATCGTCATACGAGAGGCCGCGCCTGACGAGCTCCTTGGCAAGCAGCGGCGCGGCCACGGAAAGGTCCGCGCGACAGAAGTAAAGCGATGCGTAGCCGCCAAAGAGAAGCGAGATGACGATCGCCTGTCGGATCCTGAGCTTGTGCATGCTCCCCGCTGTGTCTGCGGTCGGCGTCGTCATCTGCCGCTGGGTGCGGGCTTGAGCCTCCTGCTGAGGGTCCGATACAGGCTCTTGGGGGCATCGAGATCGATGTAACAGCCCTGCAGATGCCGATGCCCTTCGTTCGGGTCGTACGCGGTCCGTCCGTGCAGGACGCGGCTGTTATTGAACATCATGAGCTCGCCCGCCCTGAGCGGGAAGCGCAACTCGAACCGCGGATCGGCGAAGAGCTCGCTCAAGCGCCGGCGCGCCCGCTGGAACCGCCGGGTGGTGCCGGCATCGAGGAGCGGCAGATAGTCCAGTCTCGGACTGTAATGCACGCCAGTCATCCGGCCGCTGACGTCCCGCTGCACGATCGGGCGGTGCTCCACGAGCTCCTCATTCGCGTCGATGAACCGGAACCGCACCGGGGTCGTCGCCAACAGCTGCAAGCCCTCCGGGTCCTCCTCCTGCAGTGCTTGCGCGACAGAGAGGCTGTCCACCAGTGTGGACCAGCCGCCCCGGGTGTCATTTACCAGACAATGGAGGAGCTGAATTCCCGGCACCGGCTCGCGGTACGGGTTGTCGGTATGCGCTCCGAGGGGAACCGGCCGATAGGCGAGGTCATTGGAGCCGGGCCGCGAATAGACCTCGAACAGGCGCCCGAAGTTCGTCTCCCGCACGTAGCCGAAGCGCCGCGCCACCTCGAGAATGCATTCGGGATCGGTGGCGAGGTTACGGATGATGACGAGGCCATGGGTCAGGAATACCTCGACCGCCCTCAGGCGGATTTCGTCGCTGTCCAGCGCACGCCCATCCACGCCGACCGTGTCCAGAGTCAGATCGGCGCGCCACGGGATCTCGCGCGGCAGGCCATCCTCCCACTCGAGCTCGTCAGCGAGTCTGCTCAACTCATACTCTCCGGCGTAACCATCGCTGAAGGCGAGCCTTGCCCGATTCTCACCACACTCCTCGATGCCGACCAGGGCCAGATCATCGGGCAAGCGGTGCGGATCGAAGAGGCGCTGCTCGGTCTGCGGATCCAGACTGAGCGGGTCGCGGCAGCGCTCCCGCAGCCACAGCGCCGGCAGCTCCGTGAGCGTCTCGCCGTTCTGCGCGAGTATTCTCGGCGGCGCCGCCTCGAGTTTGAAACGCACGCCGGGCATCACACCCCTCTGCCCAGAATCTGCTCCGGCGGGACGATGTTCGCGCGGGCCAGCTGCTCCGCACGCTCGGCGTCGCCCGCGCAGATGCTCTCCACGAGCTCACGATGCGACTCGCCGATCTCCCGGGCATCGACTTCGCGGTTCGAGAGCGCAATGTAGACTCTGAACTGGTTCTCCACGCGCATGTAGTGATCCAGCAGCCGCTCGTGGCCGGACAGCCGGATGATGAGCTTGTGCAGCTCGCGATCCAGCCGATCGGCTCCCTCGTGGTCCTCCGATTCCGCCGCCGCCAGCAATTGCGCGAAGGCCGCGCGCAGCTGCCCGATGCCCTGGCCATCGATCCTGAGTGCCGTCAGGCGGGTGCCGAGGCTCTCGAGCGCTCCTCTCAGGGTGTAGAGCTCCCACAGATCGTGATCGCTGAGCTCGATGACCTGGTAGCCCGTATAGGGGACGTGACAGACCAGTCCCTCTTCGATCAAGCGGCGCAGCGCCGCGCGAATCGTGCCGCGGGACAGCCGAAATTGCTCGGCGATCGAAGTTTCGAGCAATCGCTGACCGGCCGGCAAGTCGCCGCGCAGGATCTGTCGGCGCAGCAGATCGGCCGCCTGGGCCTCGAGGCTCTGCCTGTTGATCGTCCCGGTCACCCTGCCCTCCAGGGCGCTCACGGGCTCTCCGTGGCGAACACATAGCGGGTCGCGGCGGGAACGACTTCCTGACCGGGCTCCTCGGGCTCCTGATCCACGAGCTGGGGCGGAAAGCCGGGCGCCCGCACCTGGATGCCGCAATCGTCCTCCAGCCGCTGAATGATGCGCGGCGACAGAGCGCGCGGGCCATAGCGCGACTGCGTATCGCGGAACATCGCCGTCACGGTGTCGGCAACCTCCGTCGGCACATCGTTTTTTCGGGCCAGCTCGAGAAACAGCCCGATGTCCTTCAGCACCAGGTCGACCGTGAAATTGATGTCGTAGCTGCCGTTGAGGATGACCTGACTCTCGGTCTCATGCACGAACGAATTACCGGATGAGGCCTTGATGGCCTCATACGTCGTCTTGGGATCCATCCCCGTCCTGTTTGCCACGGCCCATGCTTCGGTCAGGGCGGCCAGATGGACGAACGCCAGATAGTTGGTGATCACCTTGAGGACCGACGCGCTGCCGAGGGGCCCGATATGAATGATTCTGCGGCCCATGATGCGCAGCGCGGGCAACGCCTGCTCGAACGCAGCTCGCTCGCCGCCGACGAAGATCGAGATGTTGCCCGTAGCGGCCCGATGGCACCCGCCCGATACAGGCGCATCGAGCGCTTTGGCGCCCGTGCGCCTCACCAGCTCACCCAAGCGCCTGACTTCGCCCTCCTCCGTCGTGCTCATTTCCAGCCACAGCTTGTTGGCCGACAGGCCTTCCAGTACTCCATTGCGCTGCTCGAGGACTTGCGCGCTGATGGCCGGCGAAGGCAGGCACGTGATGATGAGATCCGACCGCAGCGCGAGCTCCTGGGGAGTCGCGGCCCAGTGCGCGCCCTGATCGAGCAGCGGTCGCGCCGCGGCCTCGTCGAGATCGTGGACGATCAGCTTGCGTCCATTGCGCAGGAGAGTGGCCGCCAGCTTGGAGCCCAGGTTCCCCAGGCCGATGAATCCGATGATCATCACGTGCGCCTCATACGTTGGGACCGATGACTTCAGGGTCGAATGCCCGGCGCGAGAAGATCCTGCGCACCAGCGGCTCGAAATGCTCGAGCGAGCGGGTGGGATAGTCGGGGTCGAAAGACGCCTGATCCCATCTCTCGCAGAACCGGACACAACTCGCGTAGTAGGGATGATCCCGGTAGGTGGCGCGCAGCTCCGGATCTTCACCGAAGAAATGCGCGTAGTAGACCTTTTGGAATACGCCGTGGTGCTCGACGACCCAGGTGACCTCGGCTCTGACGTAGGGCCGGATGATCTCCGCGGCATAGTTGGAGTGATTTTCCGGCGCGAGGCCGTCGCCCAAGTCGTGCACCAGTGCGGCGACGATCATCTCTTCGTCGGCGCCGTCCGCCTCGGCCCGGGTGGCGGTCTGCAGGCAATGGGCGAGCCGCGTGACCTGATAGCCGTCCAATCCGTCATCCAGGGCGCGCAGCGCGTGCAGGATGCGATCCGGCAATCGCCGGATGTATTCGCGTTCCAGGCGATTCAGGAACAGGTACTCGGCCTCGGTACCCTCCTTCATTTGCCGGAAGCTCACTGTGTGCATGGCTGCCCCGGACCGCTTTCCAGGGATTCAAGCAGGCCGATTGTTAATTGTCAACAATCTGCTCAATCGTCCGGCGGGGAGGCTCCCTGCCATTGCGGCAGGCCATCCGCAATCCCGTAGTAGTCACCCTTTTCGGCGACAAAGATGTGCATCGACGCCTTCAGCCCCGTCGGCGTATCCAGCGATCCAGCCCAGATGCTGATATGCCCGCCGTGGACAGGCTCCCAGAACAGCTGCGAGCCGCAGGTACCGCAAAAACCCCGCCGAGCGGTCTCCGAAGAGGCGTACCAGCGCAGCGACTGCGCTGACAGCAGGCGCAAGTGCGCCGGGGCGCAGGCGGTAGCGGCGGCGAAATGGCCGTTCAGACGGCGGCACATGGCGCAATGACAGTAGATGACGGCGCGAAGGGGGCCGTGGACTTCGAACCGCACTCCTCCACACTGACAACGGCCGCGCGCGGCGGCGCCCTGGGACAGCTCGCAGACTGGTGATTCGGGCATATCGATCTCTCTCCATTGACTCGCTCAGCGGGCACGCTGCTCAGATCGCTCGCGCTCCATGCCGCGAAACTCGACGAAGGATGTCATGCGCTTCCAGAGAAAATCTCCGTACTCGAACGGCATGAAGAGGTCCCGCCGGTCAATCGGCAAGGGCGCAATCGTTGCATCCCCACGGGCCTCATAGAAAAAGGGAATGGAGAAGCGCTCCAGCCCAGAGCCCAACACCCGGTGCTCCGTCGCGCGTATCCGACCCGCCGACCACTGCTCGAGCACCTGACCGAAGTTGACCACCAGCGTGCCCTCGAGTGGCGGCACGTCGACCCAATCTCCGCATCGCGAGCGCGCCTGAAGTCCTGCAACACCGTCTTGTGCCAGAAGCGTGACGAAGCCCGAGTCCGTGTGCGGCGCGCCGACGAGATATCGCCGCATCCCCTCGAATTCCACCCACACCGCAGGATCCTGCACCGTGGCGAGCTCCGCGGGATCGCGCGGTGGATATCGGATCAGCCGCAACGTCGAGAGTCCTCGGCGAAATGACTCGTCGAAGTAGTCCGCGCGCAAACCGAAGCCGCGCGCGAGCGAGCGCATCAACACCTGCGCCACCTTCTCCATTGCCACGTAATAGGCGGCAGCGGCCTGGCGCCAGCCAGGCAAGTTGCCGTCATCCGGCAGCGGACTGGGCTCGCGCAGGGGGTCGCCGGGGGCGGTGAGGGCCGATCCATGGACCAGATCGGCGCCGAGGTCGATCCCTTCCTTGGAGGTCAGGTTCCCCGGCTGCAACGGAAACCAGCCGCGATATACATTGGGATTCCCAGGCGCGAACTTGCGCCGATACAGGCGGCGTTTAGCGGCCTCTTGCAGCTTGAAAATGGCGAGCAGGCGTCCGATTTCGGCCGGGCCGGGCGCCGCCTCGCGCGGCAATCCCCGGATACACACGAAGCCGATGTCCCGAGCCGCCGCGGCCAGCGCCCGGTCAGGGATCCCCCACTCCAGCGGCGCCGCATCGAAGAGCGGTGTCACATCGACTACCGGAATCGAGCGCATCACGGCCGTATCCCGCTGGATCGAAACATTCGTCGGCTTCGCGTTCTCAATCGAAGGGTTTGAAGCGTTCCACTGCCCGAACCGTTTCGGAACCGGCATTCGACCTGGCGGTCTCCCCGGGAGCCAACTCCAGGGCTTTCGCAATCACGATCGAGATCATGCCGTTCGGATACAAGATCACTTCGCTTTCGCCCGCGCCCCACATCGTGGGTACATGGTACGGCTTGCCTCGGGTGTCGAGGTAGGGCCTGAAGTGGAATCCCATTTGGTAGAGCTCGCCATTCGCTGCCGTGGGGCCGGGGCTTCCCTCGCCTCCGAGAGACAGATCGGCTTGCTTCGCCAGGGCGCCGCGCGCGCTCAGCAGCCCTTCGGTGAGGCCGCGATGCAGGATCTGCTCGCCACGATGTGCGCCGCGGCTCTGGTACAGGATCGCGATTTTCGCGAGATCATCCAGGGTCGGGTAGTAGCCTGCGTTGAACCAAGGCAGCCCGCGCCGGCTCCTGGACTCTCGTGTTCGCACGGTGGGCGCGTACGCGATGCCGATGGGCTCGAATACCTCGCTCTGCAGCAAGTCCCAGGCATCGGCCCGCGGGCCGCGCACGGTTTTGACGAAGCGGTCTATCGCTGCACCGAGGAGATAGAAATCCTGGTCGCGGTAACGCATCACCGTACCCGGATCCCAAGGGTACGGGCGCAGCGAACGCCTGATCTGCCGCACTTTATCTCGGTGGGAAGGCGCCGCGAACCATGCCTCGTAATCCCCTTCCAGATAACCATCGAGCGGGTCGTTTGGCTGAGTGCTCCAACTTCCCGTGCCGCCAAATCCGGTGGCCATGTTCGCCGCGTCGATGAAGCGGACTGCGCGATACTTCGGATCGAGCCCGGCCACGTAGTCGCCGATTTTCAGCGTGAGGACGTACGGTCCGTATACTTGCGCGAGCCGCAGCAGCGCGAGCGGTGCCCCGATGCTCTTCATGACGGAGCGGACCCCAAAGCGCATCTCGAGCGGATAGGGATAGTCTCCGTAGGATGTCGAAGACTCCTGGTGGTAGATCGTGCCGTCCCGGACGAGAGCTGCGATGACGCGCCAGCGCTCGAGCACCGGCCCACCGAAGCCATCCAGCGAGTGCGCAGGTGCCTCTCGAAGGAGATCCGCCCACGGCCGGTGCGGCAGCCGCCGTGCCAGCTCCGCCTGCGCCGAGGCGCGGTGCCGCGCCGCCTCGCGACCGGCGAGCGGCGCAAACTTCATTCGTACCCGGCCCCACCCGATGAAATGCTGCTGCAGCAGATAGGGCGCGGTCTGTTGCGCGAACTGGAATTGGAGCTCGCTGACCTCGCGTCCCTGGTACCTGAAGGTGGCCACGCCCTGATGCGCGTGATTCTCCGTATCCGACACCAGCATCAGCGGGAACGCCGCGCGCGACCAAGGGCCATCCTCACTCGGATCGCGCCAGATCCGGCCGAATTGCGGGATGACGGACCAGTAGCTCGGAACCTCGGCCGGGCCGTGCTCCGCGACGATCTGTCCGCGTTGCAGAGGCACCAGAACATCCCCGTTGGAGACGAAGCCGAGCGTGATGCGCGGGAAGAGCCGTGCGTCGCGCCCCTGGATTCTCGGATTCTCGAGTCGCGGGTCCGTCTCGATCCGTCCCTGCCTGATATGCAACAGTCCCGAGAACTCCGGTGCGGCGCGAGCGCCCGCAGGTGGGCGAAAGTACTCGTTCGCGGCAGGAAACTCGGATTGACGTCGGATCAGCATTGCGGATCTCTTACCGTCAGAGCAGTTTGCGCTCCAGCATGCTCACCACCCGCAACCGATGCTCAAGCAGACGGAGCGCCAACCGGCCCTTCGGCCGCGGCACGGATTGCGAGCTGCTCATCTTCCAACAGGTCGCGTGCCGACAGCCAGTAATGCCAGGCGGCCCAGAAGCCCGTAGGCACGAGGCAGAGCATCGCGAGCCGCAGCGACTCCGCGTCGGCGACGTGATGGGGCGCGAACCAGTCGCTCAGGATCCCGACCATCTGCGGCGCGACGACGAGATTGCAGATGTTGGCGAGGAAGAGCAGCACCGCGCAGTACATGGCGCGCATCTTGGGCTGCGCGAGATTGTTCAGGATCCCGAAACCCGGTCCGAGGTATACGTAGATGGACGGTATATACAGCCAGAAGAGTGCCTTCGTGAGCACCAGGGAGTGGCTCGAGTAGATGACCGCCGTCACGACGGTGGCGAGAGCGATGTTGAGGCCGAGCAGCCGCATGACGCGCCGCTCATCGGCAAGCGAGCGGCGGGAAAGCAGCCAGGTGCTGCCGACCATCGCCGCGCTGCCGCCTATCAGATGGATGGGGCCGAGAATACCGCCGGCCTGCGCCACATTGAGCGAGTAGCTGCGCATCAGGAACGCGGGCGTCCACCACATGAGACCCCAACCCCACAGCGCGGTCAGGGACTGGGCGAGTATGGAGTGCACGGCGGAGCGCTGGCGCAAGAGGAAACGCATCGTCTCGAGGAAGGAAGGCGCCGCGGCGCGCGCATCGCAGTCATCGAGGCATCCGCGCCGCGGCTCGCGAATGCTGAACAGTACGAGCAGCCCCGCGAGGACTCCCGGTATTCCGAGGGCGAGGAACATCGTGCGCCAGCCGAGTCGGTAGGCAATCGCCCCTGCCACCTGCGAGCCGAGCCAAGCGCCGATCGGCGCCCCCAGGGCAAAGACCGACAAGGCCATGGGCCGGCGCGCTGCCGGAAAGAAATCCGAGAGCATGGAGTTGGCGCCGGGTGTGCCGCCGGCTTCGCCGACCCCCACGCCGATCCGTGCCCAGAGCAGCTGCCAGTAACTGCGTGCGAGCCCCGTGGCCACGGTCAACAAGGACCATGCGATGAGGCAAATCCCGATGATGTTACGGCGGCTGCGGCGGTCGATCAGCCACGAGAGCGGAAAGCCGAAAATGACATAGAAGATGGCCAGCGACACGCCAGTGAGGAAGGCAATGTTCGCATCCGAGAGATGCAGTTCCCGTCGGATGGGCTCGAGCACGGTGGATATCGAGTAGCGATCACAGATGCTCAAGGTGTAAACGAGGCACATCATGACGGCGACGTACCACCGTTCCGCCAGCGAAGCGGTCTGGATGGGCCCCGTGTAGTCTCGCGGCGCGACTGCAGGGTCCGTGCCGGCTTGTACGTCGCTCAAGCGGTCTGCCTCACGAAGCCAAACTCCGCTGCGCCGTGGGAGATCGCCTGATACAGGCTGCGCGCGAGGCTGCGTCCAGCCCAGATCTCGAATGCAGGATCGCTCTCGACGGTGTCCTCCACGCGCCACAATATGACGTTCATATAGCCGCACACGGTCTGCGCGACGTCATTCACCTGAAAGCTCCGGGGGTGAATGTCGATGGGGATCAGCTTGGCCAGAGTTTCGCGCACCTTGGGACCGGTGAGCCGAAGGATGGCATAGGCATCGCTCTGATCGGAAACGGACGCGACCTCGCCGAACAATGACCGCAAGGATTCCGCGAACGCGTTACCCGCATGGTCGTGAATCGCGAGCCAAGACCCCGGGCCGATACCCGCAACAGCAACATTTGCACGGTACGCACGGCGCGGCGCATTCGTTGGCTCCAGGCCGAAATGCGTGCGCACCCGCTCCGCCATGCTTGCGGTGTGCGCCCCGCGCGCCACGATGCGGGCGATTCCGAGTCCATCGCGCTCCGTGGCAATGACCCCGCGGCCGCTACCGGCAGCCGTCGGCAGTCCCGCGAAGGCGCCGTTCGTGACGTCTGTTGGATCCGCGCGCATGCTCAGCCTCGCAGCAGCTTGCCGTCCGGGTCGTAGAACACCGGATGCGTGACTTCGATCTCGAGATCCCCCCCCGATAACGGATCATGCGCCCGCACCCGCTCGCCGATACGCTTCTCGCCGCCGCTCAGGAAGCCGAGCCCGATCCAGTGCCCCAAGGTCGGGGAGAAGGTCGCAGAGCTGAGGAAGCCCTGATCGTTCGCCAGGCTCGGCTGCGCGCCGAGCCGCAGGAAATGCGCACCGGCCCGCAGTCTCGCGTCCGGCCGCGAAGGTTTCACGCCGACCAGAGCCGGTCTATCGGGCGCGTTGAGGCCCGGTCTGCCCCCGAGCACCCGGCCGATGTAGTCCTTCTGCGCAGACATCATTCGCCCGAGTCCCAGATCGTGCGCCGTCGTCGTGCCATTGAGCTCGGCGCCGGCGACATGGCCTTTCTCGATGCGCATCGTCCCCAGGGTTTCCATGCCATAAGGCACGACCCCCAAGTGCTCACCGGCCGTCATGATGGCATGTATCGTGGCATGCCCCCAGCGCGCGGGCACTGCGAGCTCGTAGGCGAGCTCTCCGGAGAAGGAAATGCGGAACAGCCGCGCGGGCCGGCTCTGCCAGCGAAACTCTGCGCAGGCGAGGAAGGGAAAGGCAGCGTTCGAGACGTCGACGACACCGCCGAGAAGCCGTTCCAGGAGTGATCGGGAGCGCGGACCGGCGACCGCAAACTGCGCCCATTGCTCCGTCACTGCGGCCAGCTGGACGTCGAGCTCGGGCCAAAGCACCTGCCGCGCATGCTCGAGGTGCTGCAGTACCTTGACCGCATGGGCGCTGGTCGTCGAGAGCACGAAGTGACCCGGCGCGAGACGAGCCACAGTGCCATCATCGAATACGATTCCGTCCTCGCGCAGCATGATGCCGTACCGCGTCCTTCCCACGGACAGGGTCGAGATCATGTTCGCGTAGACCCGGTCGAGGAAAGCGCCGGCTTGCGCGCCCTGGACGTCGATCTTGCCCAGAGTCGAGACATCGCAGACGCCAACACCGCTCCGTACGCCGAGAACTTCTCGTGTCAGCGTTTGCTTCCAGTCCGCCTCGCCCCTGAGCGGAAATGCTTTCGCCCGCCGCCACTCACCGAGATCCACGAAGGTCGCGCCGCGGCTCTGCGCCCAACGATGGCTCGGCGTGAATCGGCAGGGCCTGAAGTGCGGACCGACGTGCGCTCCCGCGAGAGCGCCGATTGCCACCGGCGTGTAAGGGGGTCGGGAGGCGATGGTGCCGAGGTCGCCGGGCCCGCGTCCCGTGAGCGCGGCAACGAGCGCATGTCCGTTGAGAGCCGATGTCTTGCCCTGATCCGTACCCATACCCAACGTCGTATACCGCTTGAGCAGCTCGGCGGAGTGAAAGCCTTCGCGCGCCGCGAGAGCGATGTCCTGGGTCGTCACGTCGTGCTGGAAATCCACGAACGCCTTGCCGCGCGAGCCGGGCACGAACCAAAGCGGCGCTCCGCTGGCCGCCTCGTCATCCACATGCGGGAAGTTCTGCCCCGGCGCCTCGAATCCTGCGGCGCTTGCCGCCTCCCTGCCGGCCGCCGCGCCCGCACGCAGTGCGCCCGCCAATGAGAAATCGCCGGCCGCCGCGCCGACGGCGATCATTCCGCGCGGCAAGTCGGCGGGCAGGTGCGCAGCGATCTCATCGGACCACCGCGGGCGCCCTCCGAGGTGGGTGGACAATGCCGTGTTGGGATTCCAGCCTCCGGCCACCGCGACGGCGTCCGCCGCGATTCGCATCGAGCGCCCGCGCTCGTCGCGCACATCGACGCCGCTGACTCCCTTGGCGCCATGCGCGTCGAGGATCTGCGCGCCCAACATGACACGTAAACCGCGGCGGGATGCTTGATTCTCGAGCGCCGGCGGAATTTGCCGCCGCGCATCGACGAGCACGGGAACTTCGACCTGCGCGTCATTGAGATCAAAAGCCGTCTTCCAGCCATCGTCGCACGCAGTGAAAACCGCAATGCGCTGGCCCGGCGTCACTCTGAAGCGATTCACGTAGGTACGCGCGGCCGCGGCGAGCATGACACCGGGGCGATCGTTCCCGCCGAAAACGATCGGCCGTTCCAGCGCCCCTGCGGCCAGCACCGTCCGACGGGCCACGATCTTCCAAACCCGCTGCCGGGCCTGGTGCGGGGCTGGTTCGCGCAGATGGTCCGCCACGCGCTCCAGCGCTCCGTAGGTGTTGCCGTCATAAGCACCGAACACCGTGGTTCGGGTCATCACGCGCACCTCGGGAAGCGCTGTGAGCTCGTCGGCGATTTGCGTGGCCCAGAGCGCGCCGTCCTTGCCTTCGATCTGATGCCGATCGCCGTTCAGGCGCCCGCCGAGTAGGAAGTCCTCATCGCAGAGGATGACCCGGGCGCCGGCCCTGCCGGCGGCCAGCGCGGCGGCGAGACCCCCCGGGCCACCGCCGATGACCAACAGGTCGCAAAAGGCGTGCGCCTTCTCGTACGTGTCCGGATCAGCCTCCAGGCTGGCGCGGCCCAGCCCCGCGGCCCGCCGGATGGCCGGCTCGTAAACCTTCTCCCAGAACGCGGCCGGCCACATGAACGTCTTGTAGTAGAAGCCGGCGATGAAAACCGCGGAGAACAGGGAGTTGATCGCCCCGAGGTCGAGGGCGAGCGACGGCCAGCGATTCTGGCTGCAGGCCTCGAGGCCATCGAAGAGCTCCACGACCGTCGCGCGCGTATTCGGCTCGCGGCGCGCTCCAGTCCGCAGTTCCACCAGCGCGTTCGGCTCCTCCGAGCCCGCCGTGACGATTCCCCGTGGCCTGTGATATTTGAACGAGCGGGCGACCAGCCTGACTCCCGCTGCGAGCAGCGCGGAAGCGAGCGTATCGCCCGGATGGCCTGCGTACCGCTTGCCATCGAACGTGAAGGAGAGGGTCCGGTCGCGCTGGATGGCGCCATCCCCTCCCCCCAGGCGGCATGGACTCATGAACGCGGCCTCTCTGTTGCGAGCTCCACGGCAAGAATCTCGTGCGTGCGCGTGTTGCGAATGACCTGCAGCCAGGAGAGGCAGCCGCTCGCGTGATACCACCACTCCCGGTGGGGTCCCGCCGGATTGTCGCGCAAGTAGACCGCTTCGTAGAAGCGCTCAGCGCGGCCCTCCGCGTCGGCGGGCGGGCGGCGGAAATCGGCGTCGCCGAGATAGGTGAACTCGCTGACATCCCGCTCGCCGCAGAAAGGACATTCGATGCGCATGGCGACTTCAGTGCAGATTCGGTTGGGGTCCCTGGCCCTTCTCATCGAGCAGGCGACCGGCCGCGAACCGATCGAGGCGGAAGGCTCGCGCCACTTCGTGGGCTTCGTCCCGGGCCAGCAAGTGAGCAAAACAATAACCCGATGCCGGAGTTGCCTTGAACCCGCCGTAACACCAGCCGCCGTTCAGGTAGAGTCCGTCGATGGGCGTGCGGTCGATGATCGGCGAGCCATCCATCGACATGTCCATGATGCCTCCCCACGAGCGCACGATGCGCACTCTCCCGATCGCGGGCATCAGCGCCATGCCGCTCTCGCACACGTCCTCGACGGTCGGCAGATTGCCGCGCTGTGCGTAAGAGTTGTAGCCGTCGATGTTGCCGCCAAAGACCAGGCCCCCTTTGTCGGACTGGCTGACGTAGAAATGCCCCGCGCCGTAAGTCACGACACACGGAACCAGCGGCTTGACGGCTTCGGAAACGAACGCCTGCAGCACGTGGCTCTCGATCGGCAGGCGCAACCCGGCCATGCGCGCCACATTCGAGGTGTTGCCGGCAACCGCCATGCCGATTTTGCGCGCGCGGATGTCACCGCGCGAGGTTCGCACGCCGACAATCCGCTCGCCTTCGCTGATGAACCCGGTGACTTCGCAGTTCTGCACGATGTCGACACCACGCTCACTCGCTGCGCGCGCATAACCCCAGGCCACCGCGTCATGCCTGGCGGTGCCGCCGCGGCGCTGCAGCAGTCCTCCCTGGATGGGAAAGCGCGCGTTCTCGAAATCGAGAAAGGGCAGCATGCTCCTGACGGCGCCGGCGTCCAGCAATTCGGCATCGACGCCGTGCATGCGCATCGCGTTGCCCCGGCGTGCATAGGCGTCTCGTTGCGAGTCCGAATGATACAGGTTCAACACGCCACGCTGACTGACCATCGCGTTGAAATTCAGATCCTGCTCGAGCCCCTCCCAGAGCTTCATGGAGAGCTCATAGAAGGGATTGTTCCCGGCCAGCAGGTAATTCGAGCGGATGATGGTGGTGTTGCGTCCCACATTGCCGAGTCCGATCCACCCCTTTTCGAGAACCGCCACGTCGGTGATGCCGTGCACTTTCGCCAGATAGTGCGCCGTCGACAGGCCGTGGCCGCCCCCTCCGACGAGGATCACGTCGTAGGCAGGCTTGGGTTCAGCGTCGCGCCAGGCGGGTTCCCATCCCCTGTGCCCCACCAAGGCCTGGCGCAGGAGGCTAAAGATCGAATAGCGCATGAGACCTCATCTTACTCGGCCCGAGCCCCCCTCCGCCGCGCGCGCTGCATGCTACAGTAGCCCCGCGGCCCGGCATCGCACCTGCCGGGAAGGAGGCGCGATGGCGCTCGGATCCACCAGTAAGCCGGTTCGAGTAGCATTCCTGCTCGTTCCCCGCTTCTCGATGATGGCGTTTGCAGCCGGCGTCGAGCCGCTGCGCGCCGCCAACCGTTTGAGCGGCTCGCCGCTTTTCGAATGGCAACTGGTCTCGGCCGATGGCACCCCCGTGGAAGCCAGCAACGGAATCTCCGTCGCAGCTCGGGGCTCGCTGGCTGATCTCGGCAAGGTCGACACGATCATCGTGTGCGCCGGCCTCGAGGCGCCCGAGGTGGAGCGCAACACCCAGGTGCACCACCAGCTGCGCCGGCTCGCGCGTCACGGCACGGTCATTGGCGCGATCAGCAGCGGCTCCTTTCTCCTCGCCGAAGCCGGAGTGCTGACCGGACGGCGCTGCACGGTCCATTGGGAATACCTCGAGGCCTTTCGCACGCGCTATCCGCAGCTCGACGTCACAGAGGATCTCTACGTCATCGATCGCAATGTCTTCACCTGCTCCGGCGGAACCGCTGCGCTCGACATGATGGTGCATTTCATCAGTCAGGTGGGTGGCAGCCAGCTCGCCCTGGCGGTCGCCGAGCAGTTCATTCACCCGCAGGTGCGGACTCAGGAGGAGCAGCAGCGTCTCGATCTGCATGCCCGCTATCGCATCGAGAACCCGAAGCTGATCCAGGTGATCTCTCTCATGGAAGGGGCGCTCGATGAGCCGCTGGAGCTGCGAGAGCTGGCGCGCCGCGCCAACATCTCGGTCCGGCAGGTCGAGCGACTCTTCCGCGAGCACATCCGCTCCTCGCCGAAAACCTTCTATCTCGATCTGCGCCTCGCCAAGGCGCGCACGCTGCTGCGCCGGACGTTGGATTCGCTGCGCACCATCGCGCTCGAGTGCGGCTTCGGCTCGCCCTCTCATTTCTGTCATGCCTATAAGCGCCGGTACGGCATTCCCCCTACGCACGAGCGCCGCTCATTCGCCGCCGCGAACGAGGCTGGGCAGCCAGCCCTGCAGCGCCGTCCAGTCCGGCTGCAGACTCGTAAACCGGCTCAATGTTAGTGTCGACACGTCGGTAAAGCCGCAGGTCCCGGTGACCACCAGATCGCGGATGGCCCGCCCGGAGGCCGGCGAGAGTCCGAATCCCACGCTCGAAAGCGTTGCGATCGTCAGATTCTGCACTGCGGCGGGACGGTCGATGATGGGCCGTCCGTCGGGAGTATTCTCGATGAATCCCGCCCAGCTGCGGATCACACGGGCATGAGCGGCCTTCGGCAGGAGCTCGCAGAGCCGGCGGGCGATACTAGCTTGCAACGGTGTGGAGTACGGACGCGTGTGCTCCGCGTCCGCGAGATCGATCCATTCATGAGGGCCGCCGCCGTATGCGAGGTTGCCACGCAAGGTTTGCCGGCCGTACAGCCCGTTGCCGTCCACGCCACCCAACGTCATTGGCGGCAGCGGCTCCGTCACGATCATCTCGGCGCGAGCGCTCATCAGGGGCACCGTCACTCCGAGGAGTGCGGCGATCTCTCCGGTTGCAGGTCCTGCGGCGATGACGACGTGGTCGCAGGCCAATGTGCCGCGGCTTGTCTTTACGCTCACTACACGATTGCCGCGGGTATCGAAACCCAACGCGCGAGTGTGCTGCAGAAGCCGCCCTCCGCAATCGCGCAAGGCCCAAGCGTAAGCCTGAAGCGTGCGGTGCGGGTTCGCATGTCCGCCGAAATGGTAGAAATAGCCGCCGAAGACGTTGTCTCCCGCGAGTGGCACGAGCTCGCGGACCTGCTTGGGATCCAACACCTCCGAGCGGAAACCTTGGCGGGTGCCGTTGTCGCTCGCACGCCGATACAGGTCGAACTGCCGCTCATCGAGTGCAATGCGGATCCGATTCCGCTGGAACTCGGTCGGGTAGCCGAGCATCTCGTCCATCAGTGGCCACAGACGCTGCTCTTCCCGGAAGAGCGGACTATGATGATGTGAGCAGCCGCCGCCATTACGCCCCGAGGCGCCCCAGCCCGCGGCAGCCGCGTCCAATACCAGAGTATCGACGCCCTCCCGGGCGAGCCACCAGCCGGCGCTCAGACCCGTCACGCCCCCGCCAATGATGACCACCGCGGCGCCTTGGCCCTCGCCGCGCCCGCAGCGTGAGCTCATTCGCCCGCCACCGGCTCTTCAGCGCCGGAATCCGCCCCCGAACAGGCGGGCGGCAGGCGCCAGAAAGGGATCCATTGCGACGGTATGCCGAACCAACTTTCCCAACCCTCGCCCATGCTCGCCGCCTCAGGCAGTGCTGCCATTTGGGCGAGACGCAGGGGCCGCACCGGCGGTCGGTACGTCGCGAGCGGAATGTCGGTAAGCGCGCGGCCTGAATCCAAGGCCATGAGCGCCGCGATCTGCTCGCGACAGCGTCGTCCCTGACACGGCCCCATGCCGGCGCGGGTGAGCCGTTTCACCACATCGGGATGGGGTGTCCCCCCCGGTTCCACAGAGCCCAGTCGCCGCGCTTCGGCCGCCTCTGGCCTCCACTTCAGATAGCGGGGCGGGTGCAGCCCGAGAACCTCCGCCGCCGTCACCTCCTCGCACTGGCACAGAAATGGGGAGCCCGCTGATTTCAAAGTCATTGCCCGCACCCACTCCAGGCGCTCGAGCGCGATATCCCTCTCGGGGGCCTCTGGCGATACGGGCGCCTCCTCGGCGCCGTCGGCCCCCACGCCGAGAGATCGAAGGGCTGCGACGGCGGCAATTCTTCCCTCGCGGCGAGCGGTGTTATCGGAAAGCGTCTTCGACGCCCAGATGCCGGCGCAGTCTCCCGCAGCATAGAGAAACGGGAGTGATGTTCTTTGCGACCCATCGACGACGGCCACGTGACCGCCGCGCGCAGCCTGAAAGCTCACGGTGCAGCCGACCGCCTCGATCAGCTCGATGGCCGGAATCGCAGCCATCGCCAGCACGACGGTGTCGCACTCGATCCGCTGCAGCTGGCCTGAAAGGCGGGTTCCGTCCGCATCGACGCCGGCAAGCCTGGCGGCAGCGACGCCGTGCGAGTCACCAATGGTCTCCCGTATCACGTGACGCGTGAAGAGGCGCGTGCCGCTCTCGAGCAAGCGTACCAACAGCTCCTTCGGGCCTGTGACCGCCTCCCCCTGCTCGACGATCGCTGCGATCCGAATACCGGCGTCCAGCAGAGCGTTGCCGATCTGCAGCCCTTCCGTACCGCTGCCGACGAGCACCGCCGTCCTGGAATCCAACGCCTCATAGGTTGTTGCCAGCCTGTATGCCGCGCTTGCGCCCATTACCCCCGGACGCTGCCAACCGTCGAATGCGACACCCATATCGCGGCAGCCCGCCGCGACGATCACCTGCCGGAAGCGCAGCAGGTATGCGTGGTCCTCGTCCGCAAGCCCCGCTACGTGGCCATCGATCCAGCCGGCCGTGCGCCGTTGCGGAAAGAGTCCCCAGGCAGCCGTGCCGAGGCGGACATCCACGCCGGCGTCGATCGCGTCCGCGAGCCGCGGTCGGGCCCGGAGGATCGATTCGAGTACCGCATTACGATTCGCCACGGTCGGGGCCATGCGGCCGCCGAAATGCAGCGGCACGTCCTCACCCATGGTCTGCAGAGGCACGGGATTCTCGTCGACCAACGTGACGCGCACACCGCCGGCCGCGGCTGTGAGCGCAGCCGAGATCCCCGCCGGCCCCGCGCCAACGATGAGCACGTCAGTCGACTCATCGATGGGCGGCTGCTTGCCCGCGACTGACGCGCGGTCCCGCCCGAGGGGCGTTTGCGATTTCATGTGCTGCGCGAGCATGGCAGGCGCCCTGTTGACCGAATATCGTATTCGCGACGATCCCTTGCAGAATCCCGACGGCACAAAATCCCGACTCACGCCCCCGGGCTAGGGAAGTATCCAGCCGCCGCAGGTGGGGGAGCCGCGTGCCAAAACCTCGCTCTTGGCTCGCGGCACGCTGGCTCGGGCAGGAGCCCGCAGTCAGCGCATCCACTACGTCGCAAGGGTGCACCGGCGATGTCGGCTTTGCGCAAATCCGCGCAGACGTCGTCCGCAATGATTTAAAAATGGAATCACGGCGACGACCTGGAGGCGGCAGAGGCCGCCGCGCGGCTCCGACCCACCTGCGCCAGCTCCCCTGGCGCACGGTCAGGAACCCGTTCGCGCCCATGGAAGTGCTCACGGCCGACCAACTGGAGGGCATTCATCTCACCTCGCTACGCATCCTCGAGGAGCTCGGCATCGAATTGCGGTCGCCGCGGGCGTGCGAAATCATGCGAGCCGCGGGCGCAAAGGTCGACGATGCCAGCGGTATGGTGTGTATCGATCGCGGTCTCGTGGAGCAGGCGCTCGCGACGGCGCCGCGGTCCTTCACGCTAACCCCGCGCAATCCGGCCCGACAGGTGACGTTCGGCGCCAATCACGTCAACTTCGGGCTCGTGGCCGGACCGCCCAATGTCCACGACCGCGAGCGCGGCCGCCGCTCGGGGAACTTTGCGGATTACTGCGATTTCATCCGGCTGGCGCACTACTTCAACGCCATCCATCTGCTCGGCAACCAGGTCTGCGCGCCGATCGAGTTGCCCGCGGGCTCACGCCACCTCGATACCTACCGCGCGAACATCCGCTACTCGGATCTGGCCTATCACGTCAGCGCGATCGGCGCCGGACGCGCTCTGGATGGGATTAGGATGATGGCGATCGGGCGCGGGATCACGCTCGAGGAGATCGCTGTCAGCCCAGGTGTCATCACCATCATTTCGGTCAACAGCCCGCGCCGGTTCGATGAGGGAATGAGCGAAGGGTTGCTTGCGATGGCTGCCCACGGGCAGCCGGTCGTCATCACGCCCTTCACCCTCATGGGGGCCATGGCGCCGGTGTCGCTGGCCGCGGCGCTGGCGCAGCAAAACGCCGAGGCACTCTTCGGAGTGGTCCTGGCGCAAGCCGTGCGCCCCGGAACGCCCGTCATGTATGGCGCCTTTACGTCGAACGTCGATCTGCGTTCCGGCGCGCCTGCCTTCGGCACACCGGAGAATGCAAAGGCAAATGTCGCCAGCGGTCAACTGGCGCGGCGCTACGGGCTGCCGTATCGGACTTCCAATGCCAGCGCTTCCAACGCAGCCGACGCCCAGGGAGCGTACGAGACCCAGATGTCTCTATGGGGTGCCATTCTCGGCCACGCGAATCTCGTCTATCACGCGGCCGGCTGGCAGGAAGGCGGCCTGACCGCATCGTTCGAGAAGCTCATCCTCGATGTCGAGATGCTCCAGCTCATGATGCAATTCCTCGAGCCGGTGCGGGTCGACGAGGCCGAGCTCGGCTTCGAAGCGATCCGCGGCGTCAAGACCGGCGGCCATTTCTTCGGCGAGCCCCATACTCTCGAGCGCTACGAGCACGCGTTCTACGAGCCGCTCGTGTCCAACTGGCAGAGTTATGAGAACTGGCAGATTGCCGGGGGCCACGACGCCACCGAGCGCGCGACCGGGATCTGGAAGCGGGCGCTCGCCGAGTACGAGGAGCCGCCTCTCGATCCCGCGATCGCCGCAGCGCTGGATGATTACGTGGTGCGCCGCCGCGCGGACATCGGTGACGGCGAGCCTTGAGGGAGTTCGCCTCAGGCGCTGCCTGCTACTTCCGTAGGACGAGGTCGCCCAGCAACGCGGCGAGGACGGCTTCCGGCGCATCCTCCTGAACCAGATGCCCGGCTTCAGGCACGATGCGCAGGGTTGACCCTGCGATTCGCCTCGTCAACTCGCGCCCTCGCTCGACCGGGATCCAGCTATCTTGCTCACCCCAGATGATTCTCACGGGACAGCGCATTTCTCCGTACCGCAGCTCGATCTCGTCGGTGTAGCGCTGCTCCATTTGCGCGATCTGCCGATAAAAGGCGGCTTGGCCTGCCCCCTCTAGCCAGGGGTCAACATAGAGCCGCAGGGTCGATGCAGGGAGAGGTCGGAATGCGGCGCCGCCAATGTAGGCCGGCAGGATGGCAGCGTGGATATAGGACGGAAGCCCGGCAAAAGCCGCTTCGTGGTCGCGAACGTGGCGCACGAAAGGTGACCCCCAGGGCGCCAACGCCACGGGATCGATCAAGGTGAGGGAGCCATAGTCACACCCATGAAGCAGGTGGGCGCGCAGCGCCGTGCACCCGCCGAAGTCGTGTGCAACGACATCGGGGTTCAAGAGCCGCCAATGGCGCAGCAACGCTGTGAACAACCGTCCCTGGGCTGCCAGCGAGACATCCTGGTCGGGGCGCATTTCGGAGCGGCCATAGCCCAGAAGATCGTAGTAGAACACCTGACGGTGCTCGGTCAGGTGCGGAGCAATGCGGCGCCACACGACCGAAGAGAACGGCGTCCCGTGCACGAGCACCAGCGGCGGGCGGTCTGCTCGGCCGAGACTGCCGAAACGAACTGCCTGACCCTCAAAAAGGAAGGTCTCGGGGAGACTCCACAACGCACTGGCTTCGAGAGTCATCAGCGCTGCTTTCGCGTGGCCTCGTTGGAATCAGAGCCGGCTAACAGACCTTGCGCAGGGCATCGGGCGACAGCCGTTGCTCGAGACGAGTGCAGTACCAGTCGATGAACTGTTTCACGCCGCCCTCGGTCACGTTCGACAGAGGACCCGGCTCATAGGCGGGGCAGCTCATCCCGATCTGAATCTCACGGACGATTCGCCGATCCTGCTCGTTTGTGGCCAGCCATACCTGTGTGAGCTCGTTGAGATCGTAGTCTACTCCCTCGACGGCATTGCGGTGCACCAGCCACTTGGTGGTCAGCTCGGTGCGCGTTGGACCCAAGGGCAATACCCGGAAGGAAACCGCGTGATCGGCGAGGCCGTGGTTCCAGGTGGTCGGATAGTGAAAGAGTAGCAGCGCGCCGATGTTCAGGTTGCTCGGTATGGAGTCGCTGAGCGGCCGTTTGACGGCAGCATGCCCCGTCAGCGTATAGCTGACCGCCGGGCCCACCAGCGGCATGCGGGCGGTGCGCATCTGCCCGTCGGGCGATAGCTGGAACTGACTCGCGAGAGCCGCTGACTCGCAGCGGCGCCAATGCTCAGCAATCAGCGGATCATCCTCGGCGCCACTCACGCTCGTGACCGTGGGCCTGTCGGAGAAGGTGCGCGCCAACTCCGGATGATTGGCAGCGCAGTGGTAACACTCGCGGTTGTTCTCCCAGACGAGCTTCCAGTTACCTTCCTCGATGAGGGTCGACCGAAACGCCACCCGCGCCTCCGACAGGCGGTGGGGCAGCAGATAGGGCTCGAGCTGCCGGCGCGTGGGCCCGAAATCCGGCGCTTCGGCCGCGAGGCAGACAAAGATGTAGCCCGCGACCGTTTCGCAGCACACCGGCTTCAGGCCGAGCTGCGAGCGATCGAACCCCGGCCCCATTTGCCGCGCGGCGAAGAGCCGTCCATCGAGGTTGTAGGTCCACTGATGGTACGGGCAAACGAGCTTGGCGGCCTTGCCTGCCGCTTCCGGACAGACGCGTGCGCCGCGATGCCGGCACGAATTGATGAAGGCGCGGACGACTCCGTCTGCCGTGCGGGTGAGCACGATGGGATATTCGCCAACCTGCAAGGTCAGATAGCTGCCGGCGTCCGGCAACTCGGTGCTGTGCGCAACGAACAGCCAATCCTGGTAGAAGATCTCCTCCAGATCGAGAGCGAAGATTTCCGCGTCGGTATAGAAATCGCGTGTCAGGCCCGCGCCGGGCGCGCGTTCGCGCAGGCTGCGCAGCACCCGATTGCTGATCGTGCTCATGCTCGTTCCCGTGGGTACGGCCAAGAAAGGGCTCGGCTTCCCTTCCCTGATGGTAGGCGGAGCATGCCGGCCGGACTTGCGCAAAGACGACGAGGCCAATCGCCTGCGCGACCTGATACGCGGCGTACCCTCTTCCTGCAGCTGGGCAATTGAGACCGGCAGGACTACGGAAAAGGTGGCACCCTTGTCTTCGCCCTGACTCGCAGCCCGAATTGAGCCGCCGTGCTGTTCCACGAGCTGCTTACAGAGCGCCAGCCCTAACCCGAGCCCAGCTTCAGGTCCTTTGGGTGACTCGCCTCGTAGCAGGACCTGAGTCCAGCCCAAATTGCGCTGAACGGCGTGCGCAGCTCGTGCGTCGCGTAGAGCAGTGATGATCACATGGGCCCAGAATGTCGTACCGTCTTTGCGCACGCGCCAGCCGGTATCGACAAAGCGGCCTTCTTCGGTAGCTACCTGCAGCTCGTGATCGGTCCATCCGCCCTCTTTTGCGTCCTGCGGATAAAAGATCGAAAAGTGCTTCCCAATGATTTCTTCGGCCGTAGACCCCTTGATCCTTTGAGCTCCGCCGTTCCAGGTTGATACTCTGCCATTGGGATCGAGCATGAAAATGGCATATTCGGGAGCGTTTTCGACCAGCAGGCGAAAGCGCTCTTCGCTGCGCCGCAATTGCTCCTCGTGAGCACGTCGTTGCGTCACCGGCCGTGCGGGATTTGCCGCGCTCTGAACTTCGGCGTGGGACGAACGAACGTACAGGCCTCTTAACCCCAGGCACATTCTGCTGCTGCCGACTTTCTCGCTGTGCTTACCTTGCTGAGCTGGGAACGCTGGCGCCTGCCGCCGGTGGGGCAGAACCTCCTCGAGACGGCTTGCGGGGTTGAGTCGGCAGACGCTCGAGCACATCTTTGAGGTAACAGTATGGGTCGTGCCCGTTGAGCATGGCGGATTGGATCGAACTCATCACAACGGCAGCTCGCTTGCTGGCGAGAGGCCCGCGTCCCTGTCTCGCGCACTACGGATCATTTACTTCCCGATGTCCTCGCTCCAGAGAGCAGGGTTCGCGTCGATAAACTCCCGGTGCATACGAGCGCATTCGGGCGAATCGAGGTCGATGACCGGAATGCCGCGCTCCCGCAACCAGTCGATTCCGCCACGAAAGGTCCGAGACTCGCCGATCACTACCGTGCCGATTCCGAACTGCACGACGAGGCCGCTGCAGTACCAACAGGGCGCCATTGTCGTCACCATGGTTGTCTCCCTGTAGGAAGACTGTCTTCCCGCCTTTCGAAAGGCGTCCGTCTCGCCGTGCACGGACGGGTCGCCCTCCTGCATTCGTCGGTTCCGCCCTCTCCCGAGGAGCCGGCCGTCCTGATGAAAGAGTGCGGCTCCGATGGGTATCCCTCCCTCCCGAAAGCCAATCTTCGCCTCCTCCATGGCGATTGCGAGCATGTTGGAGTATCGGTCTGCGTTCGTCATCACACCATCCTACATGGTTGAGTTGGGCATCTGGGGAGTCTCTTACGAGGCTTGTTTGCGAATTCTCATGTGAACCAGCTCCAGGATCGGTCGCCACGCCTCATTGACCAGCTTGGAGCGAAGTTCCCGTTATGTCCACTCCCGGAAGCCGCGCTGCCCGGGTCTCCGGGCTCCTGGAGTAGTGGGTGGGGCTGGAGCACTCCGCGACCTGAGCGGCAAACTTGCAGAGCCCTTCGTAGGTTTGGACGAGCTTCTCGACGATGTAGTCCGAATCGATCTGCGGGTAGAGCTCCCACGCGCCTTTGCACCACTTGATGAGAGTCTCACTCTCGCCCGCGATGGAGAACCCGAATGGCACCGCGGCGCACTGAGCGGGCGCGCCGCCCAACCTCGCGCAATACATTGATTTAAAGTGTTTTGATTGGGGCGTGTGGGAATTGAACCCACGGCCAGCGGATTAAAAGTCGTGGGCGATGCTCGTCGCGACTCCAACGCGCAACAGGGGCCATCTCGCAAGTACTCAAGTACTTGATTTGTTGCGGCCGAGACTCGCGCTGAAGGCGTCAAGCAGTGCGCCGGCGAGTGCAGAAGAGTACCTCAGTGCACTGAAGTTGCACTGAGCGCAGGCAAGCTCAGGCGGTCTTGGGCGTGCGAATTGACCGAATGAGAATCTCCGCGGAGATTCCAAGCTTGTCATGCAGCGCGCGGATCATGTTGATGGACAGGCCGCGCTTGCGATTGAGCACCTCCGAGACACGGGTCCGGGTGCCAAGGATCTCTTCCAGGTCCTTCCGTGTGAGCCCCTGCTGCTCCATCCGAAACTTGATCGCCTCGATCGGGTCAGGCGGGTCCATCGGATAGTGCTCGGTCTCGTAGGCCTCGATGAGAGTCGCGAGGATGTCGAGGCGGTCGCCTTTGGGCGTGCCGGCCTTTGCGCCCCAGAGCTCTTCGACCTCGGCGAGCGCGTGCTCGTAGTCCTTTTCACTTCGGATCGGTCTTAGGTCTTTCATAAGCTACTGTCTTTACGTCAATGCGGTCGTATTCGGAGTGGGTACCAATCCACTTGATCCAAACGATGCGTTTTTCGAAATCCATGGCGGTCACGAGCCGATGATCATTTCCCTTGATATTGAACACAACGCGGTCTGCCGATACCACGCTCGCAGACCGGTACAGCTGTTTCACCGCCGCCATGTTCGTCCATTCGGCCCGCCGGACTTCGTCGAACCAGGCATCCAGAGCCCCCTTGAGAGCCCCCTGCCCGCTGCGCCCGCTCTGCGACTCGAGGAACCGCTTGAGCGTACTGCGGGCAATGATCCTCATGACGAAATGCTAGCATGTTCCCATTTTGGGAACAAGAGTCGCTGGAATCGACGCTCCGGCGATTCCAGCAGTGAGATTGAAGCTGGCGTAGCGGCTCCCAGGGGGCCGTGCAACGATCCTCGTCGCCCCTGTCACCCCGATCAGCCGGCCCGCTCCCTGCGCGTGGCGCGCGGCGTGGCGCGGCCGCTCAAGCCAAGGAGCCAGGCGAGGAAGGACGGTTCGTGAATCAGTAACTCTCCGCAGGGAGAATCGAAGACAGCGGCCGAGAGGCCGTTTACCGCCTTCGTGTCGTTGCTGATCCAAGTTGACAGGTGCGTTCTACCGACCATCGGCACATTTGAAACCAAGAATTCACGCGCTGCAAATTATTAACCGGCAGACAGACACAGACGCTGTTTGACTGCATGAAAGGGCGACGCAGCCGAAAAACGTCGGCGGGCGCTTGAATCGGCACATGCGAGCGCCCAAAAGCAACCGTGCATCGCAGCTAACGGGACAGTAATCCGGCGGACCGGTTGGTCGCGTCCTCGCCTGCGAAACGCGATGACTTGCTCGGAACTAAATTGCATCAAACAGCCGCCGATCGGCTATCCTGCACCAACAACGCCGGAAGCGGACATTTGGGTGTAGGATTCGAAACTAATGTCGCCGGGAACCCGATCCTGGAAATTACGCGCCTATGTCTTGTGCTTGCTGGCCTTGTGCGGCTGCATGGCGGGGCACGCGAAGGTTTGGCAGCCTTCTGCCGGGCACACGCAGATCCCCGTGTGGCCGGGCACGCCACCCGATGCCCTGCCCACGCCGGGACCCGAATACGCCTTGACGGGCCACAAACTGATCGGCGGCAGACCGGTCACGGCCGCATTCAACGTGTCGCGGCCCACGATGACGGTCTACACCCCCTCGGGGAAGAACACAGGCGCTGCGGTGGTGGTATTTCCTGGCGGAGGGTTCGTAGGACTGGCAATCGATCTCGAAGGCACCGACGCGTGCAACTGGCTCACATCGATCGGAATCACCTGTGTGCTATTGAAGTACCGCGTTCCGAGTGCGCCGTACGACTGGCATTGCAAATGCCGCCCGAATGATTTCGAGCTATCGCTGCCTTCGTTGCAAGATGCGCAGCGCACGATCCGACTGGTGCGCATGAACGCCGCGAAGTGGCACATCAACGCGAACAAGATCGGCGTGCTCGGGTTTTCGGCAGGCGGCTATCTCGTGGCCGAAGTCAGCACGGACTTCATGCGTCGCCTGTATACACCGGTAGATGCGGCCGACAGGGGAAGTGCTCGTCCCGATTTCGCCGTAGCCATCTACCCAGGGCATCTTGCGATCAACAGAGACCTTGCAAGCGATAACGACGCTTTGAACCCTAACGTTCCAATCTCGCGAGAGACTCCGCCGACCTTTCTGGTACAGGCGGAGGACGACTACGTGGACGGGGTGAAACAATCACTGGTTTACTACATGGCGCTCGCGAAGGCTCGCGTGCCCGCGGAGCTGCACATCTACGCCAGAGGCGGCCATGCGTTTGGACTCAGGCCGACGAACTCGCCGATAACCCATTGGCCGAAGGTGGCGGACGCGTGGCTACGTAGGATCGGCATCATCGGGAATTGACGATCGTCCGTTGAGCGGCAGCCTGGGTTCGATCAGGTGGGGAACCACCGATCCGGCGCTGATCGGCCACAACCTGCCGTTCGGCATTCCCGCTCGGTTTTCCGGATTGGCGACATTGGGGACGACCGAGGAAGGGGTAGCCTATTGTCAGGGACGTCTGTGCCAGACGAGCAGATCCCAGGCTCACAGGGCTACAATTCGCCAGTAGCGCTCGGCTCAGCAGCCGCTTGTGATGGAAACAGCTTCTGCAGAACGGGCACTGCGCGCTCGAGGACTCTAAATTCGACGTCTGAGAGTTGCCGAAGCGCCCGACCTAGTATGGCTACCCTGCGCGCTCTCCCCGCCTCTAGCACCCGACGTCCTCTCGGTGTTGCAAGCAGCTCGATCTTGCGTCGGTCCACCGTGGAGTGTTTGCGTTCCACGAGTCCCGCCTTTTCCAGGCCATCAACGATGCGAGTCATGACTTGAAAAAATGTGTGGCTACCTGGCGGTCCGGCGAAACACCGAGAGAGCTCACAACCCCTTGGCCACGATCATCTTCTCGATGACTTTGGCTTTGTGATCGACCACCAGGTGGGAATAGCGTTTCACCATCGCTAGCGTCTTGTGTCCAAGGACATCGGCAATTTCGAGTAGCGAGGCGCCCTGCGCTGCAAGCATGGACGCCGTAGTATGGCGAAGGTCGTGGAAATGAAAGTCGCTGATGCCCGCTGCTTCGATTGCCGCGTACCAATGCGCGTCGAAATGCTCATATGGGCCAGGCAGTCCCGACGGCTGCGGGAACACGTGCTCGCTCCGGGCGGAGTTCTGCAGCCTGAGCTCCCGCAGCGCATCCAGCGCCTTGCCGGCGAGCGGTAGCGTGCGCTGCTCATCGTTCTTCGTCTCGCGGACGAGCGCCCTGCCCTTCTTCAAGTCAACATCCGACCACTTGAGCCGAATCAGCTCTCCCTTTCTGGCGCCGGTCGTGATCGCGAGCAGAACGAGCGTGTGCAGCGCCGGCCACGCGGACTTGGCACAGGCGTCGAGCAACACTGCCCGCTCATCATCGGTCAGGAACCGTGTGCGCCCGCGCGGCTCCTTCTTCCGGCTGATGTCACTCACCGGATTGCGGTCGAGGAGCCGACGCTCCTTCACCGCGAACGACAGCGCATGCGAGAGGCAGGCGATGTAGCGGTTCACCGTGCCGCCGCTGCGCTTGTACGCTTTCGGCGCGATAGTCTCGCCTGTCTTCCTGTCCTTGCGCGGCTTGCCGCGCGCGAAGGTCCCGCCCGCGAGCCGGTCGCGGGCCTGGGAGATGGTATCGGCGGTGATCTTAGCCAGGGCGAGACCCGCAAACTGCTCAGCCCACCATTTGAGCTGGCGCGTGCGCGTCGCCCTCTCCTTCTCGTCGAATTCCGCGAGCACCGTCTCGGTGTAGTCCTTCGCGAGTGCATCGAAGCTCGTGCGCCGCGCCGCCGCGTGCGGGAAGTGCCGGCCCTCTCGGATCGCCGTCTCGATTGACTGGGCCCACCGCTGCGCCTCCTTGCGGTTCGGAAAGGTCTCGGACTGCGCCGGGCGCCCTTTTACTCGCACCTGCGCACGGTAGGACACCGCGTTGGTCAGCGGACTGACGATGCGTTGAATGGAAGCCATACGTCCCTCGGTGCACTGCGTGCAGCGGTGAGTAAGCCCACTGCACTGAGTGTGCACGAAACGAGGACGACAGTGAAGCTTGCGCCGGCTAACCGCAAGCAATTCATTGATTTTAAAGAGTTTTAATTGGGGCGTGTGGGAATTGAACCCACGACCAGCGGATTAAAAGTCCGATGCTCTACCGACTGAGCTAACGCCCCTCAAGCTATTGGCGCAAATCGCCCCCGGCGATTTGCGCAGCCCCGT
>JANWJS010000016.1 GCA_025451845.1 Steroidobacteraceae bacterium | reverse complement strand
TGGTAGCGGGGGCAGGATTTGAACCTGCGACCTTCGGGTTATGAGCCCGACGAGCTGCCAGACTGCTCCACCCCGCAACCGATTGAAATCCCTGCATCTTCTGGCCGTTCCTGCCGGTTTGCCGAAGACCGCCTACGGTCAATCAGTCCTCCAGTCAGTCGCGCCAGCCCGTCCAAGGGGCGGCAATCATACCCGCTCCGGCAAGGTCTGCAAGGAATATTACCCCAGCGCGGCACGTAGCTTCGTGGCGAGGTGCGTCGCTTCCTGCTGATCCAGCGGCCGGGCTGGCCAACCGATGCCGAGGCCTTCGCCATGCCGCGGCTTGGGGATGACGTGGAAATGCACGTGGTCGACGGCTTGGTGGGCGCCGGGGCCGTTGTTCTCGAGCACGTTGTACTCCCTGACCCCCGTCACCGCGATGACAGCGCGGCAGATGCGGGGGAGGACCCGGCCCAAGGCGGCGGCGGACTCGTCGGAGAGCGCGTCCAGGGTCTTCGCGGGCTCCTTTGGGATGACCAGGGTGTGTCCGGTGCTGAGCGGATTGATGTCCAGGAAAGCGAAGACGTGCTCGTCCTCGTAGACCTTGTGGCAGGGAATCACGCCGCTCAGGATCTTTCCGAAGATGGTCTCTGACATGGATGCCGCTCCGTTCGTCCGCGTCGGTAGAGCGCGCATTCTCGCGCAACCGCGGACGGCGCGCTCGGGCCACACCGCCCCTCAGGGCGAAGCACTACGTGGGGGCCGGAACATGGGTGCCCTTTGACCGTCTACCTGGAAGGCGAGTGGCGCGCCGCGAGCGCTCGCGCAGCGCAATCTTGCGCTGCGCGCGTAGGCAGGCTCATGAAGGGCCAAGTCGCTGAAATGCGCGCCAGGGCGCGCGGGCGGAGCGTAGCGCGGGATCGTGGCGCTCCGGGGCGACAACGGGAATGCGCATGCTCGAGTCACTGCTGCGTTGGTTCTCCCCGTTCCGGCGGATGAAGGACGTCAGCTGCGGGACGCGCGAGGAGCGTATCGCCGCCTACCGCTACAACCGCCGGCAGCGGGGAGAGCTCACGGCCTGCATGTGCCGGTGGGCTTTCCTGCTGGCAGGGGTAGCGCCGCTGACGGAGTGGCTCGACGCGCTTGGCGGCGGGGGCGTTCACGCTGAAGGCATGCCGCGGGTGTTTGCCTATCTCGCCGCCGCCTCGGCGACGTTGCTCGTCTGCGGCTTATGCGTGCTCTTGATCACCGGCTATGTATACGTTTACCTGACCAATCACGAAGGCTGATGCCCGCCAGGTGATGTCATGGCGAGTCTGGCGCGTCGCGGCATGAGGGCCGGCCGCCGCGGCATTCAGTGCCATGAACTGGGGTGCAAAGTCGGCATCCTGCCGCTTTGCGCGGCCAGCCCTGTGCCCGCATTCAGCCCGCCGCCCACGGAGCGGCCCTGGGCCGCTGACTGAATCGTTTCGCGCTAATGCCGGGGCGGCAGGGTAATACCCAGACGCCGCATCTTGCGGTAGAGGGTGTTGCGTCCGATGCCAAGCTTCTGTGCAACGCGGCTGATGTTGCCGTGGTGCAGCTCGATCTCCTTGAGGAGCGCGCCGCGCTCGGCTCTTTCCAGCGGGTTCAAGCCCTGCGCCTCGAGGGGTAGCTCGCACTCCTCGGGCGCCACCGCCTCCGGCTCGCCCACGCCGTAGTCGGCGGGCAGGCAGCTGCCGTCGAGGCGATCGCCCGAGCGCATTGCGATCATTCCGCGCAGCACATTGCGAAGTTGACGAATGTTGCCCGGCCATGCATAGGCTCGGAGGGCATCGGCCAGATCATCTCCCAAGGTCACCGACGGCGTAGCCGCGCTCTCCTGCGCGAAGATGTGGCGGACGAGCGCGGCCTTGTCCTTGCGCTCGCGCAGCGGCGGCAGTGTCAGAACGAGACTCTGCAGCCGATAGAAGAGATCTTCGCGGAATTCGCCACGCCGTACTTTCTCCTGCAGTCCGCCGCGTGCCGCGCTGACTACGCGAACGTCGACGTGGACGGGTGCCTCGCCGCCGGGTCGCAGCACTTCTCGCTCTTCAATCACGTGCAGCAGCATCGCCTGCAGCTCGAGGGGTAGCTCACCGACATCGTCGAGGAACAGCGTTCCGCCGTTTGCCTGCGCCACGCGTCCGAGCTCCTCATCAGCCTCGGGCTTTTCGGGGGCGGCTGAAGTTTCTCCCGCGGGTGTGGCCGGTGCGGCCGGCGGCGTGACGACTAGGCCGGGCTGACCGCTGCGTGGGCTGGACGGCCGGCCGAAGAGCTCCTGCTCGAGCTGTGCCTCCGGCAGGGAGCTGCAATTGACGGCGACGAACGGCTTGTCGGCACGGTCGCTCGAGGCGTGCATGGCGCGGGCGAAGAACTCCTTGCCGGTGCCCGATTCGCCGAGGAGGAGGATCGGCACCTCGCGCGATTGCGTACGCCGCGCCGCCTGGATATTGCGGGCCATCATGGGATCGCCGAAGTCGAGCTCATCGAGCGGGCTGCGTCCGGGATCAGGCAGCGGCAGCTCCTCGATGCGCGCCAGCCGCTGCTTGTTCCCGAGACCGCGCTTCGATTGTGGTGCCTGCGCGATGGCGAAGAAGCGGCCGCCGTGACGGGAGTCGTAGATCGGCAGGGGATGGAAGGACTTTTTCTGACTGCGACCGATGAGCGCGCTCAGCGAGATGTTGAACACGCGCTCGAGCGGCGCGCCGGCGAGCTCGGTTGCATTTTTGACGCCCAGCTGGAAGAGGGCGTTGCGATCGAGCGCCGCAATCGCCCCGGCGGCATCGAGCGCGATGATGCCCTCGCCCCAGGTGCCGACCAGCTCCGGCCGGCTGTGGAAGCGCACCACGAACTCGTCCTTGAAGCGATAGAGGAAGAGGCGATTCTCGATCATCTGCGCTGACATGTTGACCAGCACCAGCGTGTGCTGCTGCGCGCGGTCGGATTCGCCGGAGGCATCGAGTACCGCCACGAGGTCGCCGCGGTAGTCGAAGATCGGCGCTGCGCAGCAGGTGAGGCCGGTGTTGCGCGAGAAGAAGTGTTGATCGCGGTGTATGATGAGCGGCGCCCGCTCGAACAGGCAGGTGCCCATGCCGTTGGTGCCGCCGTGCTCCTCGCTCCAGACCGCTCCGAGCACGAGGCCCGTGCGAAAGGCGGCGTTGCGGAAGCTGAGGTCCCCGTAATAGTCGAGGAGCACCCCGTCCCGGTCCGTGAGGATGATGGAATAGCCCGACCCGGCGAGCTGATGATAAAGGTGCGCCATCTCCGCATCGGCGAAAGAGACCAGCTCCAGGCTGCGCTCTTTGCGCTCCAGGCGCTCGTTTCGCGGCAGCACGTAGGGTTCCCGCTGCGACTGCGGGTCGAGGTGGTATTGCGTCAGGCAGCGAAGCCAGGAGCGCTTGACGTAATCGGGTGTTCCCTGACCCTCGTCGCGCGCGGTACCTCGCAGTACCGACTGGATATAGCGAGCGTGACTGCCGATCGGCTGCAGCATAGAGTCCCCCTCTCGATCGAGGGGCGATTATGCCACCTCCGCGGCCCCGCTGCCGCGAGCATCGAAACCGGTACAGCGGCGCAGGGGATTGTTCCGTATTGGAACAACAGCCCCGCGCAGGTGCCGCTGGACTGCGCGCCTCGCGGCTTCGCGGATCCGGCGGCTAAACTCCGGTGCTACGCTGCGCGCACCGAAGAAGAGAGGACTCCATGAAAACCAAGGCAGCCATCGCATACGCCGCGGGCAAGCCGCTCGAAGTCGTGACGGTCGACCTCGAAGGCCCGAAGGCCGGGGAGGTCCTGGTGGAGATCAAGGCAAGCGGCGTTTGCCACACTGACGAATTTACCCGTTCGGGGGCTGACCCGGAGGGGCTCTTCCCGGTGGTTTTCGGTCACGAGGGCGCGGGGGTGGTGGTCGACGTCGGGCCGGGCGTCACCACGTTGAAGAAGGGCGACCACGTCATTCCGCTTTACACGCCCGAGTGCCGCCAATGCAAGTCCTGCCTCTCGCGCAAGACCAACCTCTGTACGGCCATCCGCGCGACCCAGGGCAAGGGCGTGATGCCTGACGGCACCAGCCGTTTCTCGATTGGCGGGGAGAAAGTGCACCATTACATGGGCTGCTCCACCTTCTCGAATTACACGGTGTTGCCGGAGATCGCGCTGGCGAAGATCCGCGAAGACGCGCCGTTCGAGAAGGTCTGCTACATCGGCTGTGGCGTGACCACTGGCGTCGGTGCCGTCATCAACACGGCGAAGGTCGAGCCCGGCGCAAACGTCGTCGTGTTTGGTCTGGGCGGCATCGGCCTGAACGTCATCCAGGGAGCGCGCCTGGTCGGCGCCAACAAAATTATCGGAGTCGATCTGAATCCGCGGCGCAAGGCCCTGGCGGAGCGTTTCGGCATGACACACTTCGTCAATCCCAAGGAAGTGGGCGGGGATCTCGTGCAGCACCTGGTCGCGCTCACCGACGGTGGAGCGGACTACAGCTTCGAGTGTGTCGGCAGCGTCGATCTGATGCGCCAGGCGCTCGAGTGTTGCCATCGTGGTTGGGGCGTGTCGGTGATCATCGGGGTTGCCGGGTCGGGGCAGGAGATCAAGACCCGGCCGTTCCAGCTCGTCACCGGCCGGGTATGGAAGGGCACCGCATTCGGCGGTGCGCGGGGCCGCACTGACGTGCCGAAGATCGTCGACTGGTACATGGACAAGAAGATCAACATCGACGATCTCATCACGCATGTGATGCCGCTCGAGAAGATCAACGACGCGTTCGATCTCATGCACAGGGGCGAGTCGATCCGCTCCGTCGTGACGTTCTGATACCAACAACTCCTGCGAGGATAAACACATGGCCATCTTGATCCATCCGGCAGTCGATCGCGGCGTCAAGCCCGGCAATTCGGGGTTCGCGGGCGGCACGCTCTCCTGCAAGTGCGCCAGCTCACCCGTGACGGTGAGCCTCGGGGCCAACGTCGCGTTCGATCACGTCTGTGGCTGCAGCAAATGCTGGAAGCCACAGGGGGCGCTCTTTTCGCTGGTCGCGGTGGTGCCGCGCGACAAACTCTCGGTGACCGCCAACGCGCAGAAGCTGAAGATCGTCGACAGCAACGCCCCGATCCAGCGGTATGCCTGCACGGCCTGCGGCGTCCACATGTATGGGCGGATCGAGAACAAGAATCATCCCTTCCACGGGTTCGACTTCGTGCACCCGGAGCTCTTCCGCGAGCAGGGTTGGGCGGCGCCGGACTTCGCCGCTTTCGTCTCCTCCATCATCGAGTCCGGATTTCCGCCGGCGCGGATGGGTGAGGTGCGCGGGCGGCTGAAGGAGCTCGGCCTCGAGTCCTATGACTGTCTCTCGCCGGCATTGATGGACGCGATCGCCACGCATGCCGCCAAGGCGAAAGGCGTGCTGGCGGCCTAACGAAGCAGCGAGGGGCGCAAATCGGCCACGGAGCGGCAGCCGAGCTGACCGAGAACGCGATCGAGCTCGACGGCGAGCATGTCGAGAGCGAGCCGTACCCCGCGCTCGCCGTTGGCGGCCAGGCCGTAGAGGGCTGCGCGTCCGATCATCACGGTGTGGGCGCCTAACGCGAGTGCCTTCGCGATATCGCTTCCCCGGCGAAAGCCGCTGTCGATGATGATCGTCAGCCGGCTGCCGACCGCTGCGGCGATTTCTCCCAGCACCTCGATGGCTGCCACACAGTGGTCGAGCTGTCGGCCGCCGTGGTTCGTGAGCACGATGCCGTCGCAGCCGGCCTCGACGGCACGGCGCGCGTCATCGACATTCAGAACGCCTTTGAGGAGGAGCTTCCCGGGCCAGTACCGCCGCACCCATTCGATGTCTGCCCAGGTGATCGTGGGCTCGAACATCTGCGGGATGATGGTGCTGCCGCCCACGGCGCTGGCAGCTCCGGGGGGCAGAAAGGCCTTGATGTTGTGGAACTGGGGGATGCCTTGGCGCAGCAGCACCTCGATGAGCCAGTGTGGGTGGCGCATCGAATCGAGAATGGCGGCCCCGCGCAGTTTGCCGGGCCGCGCGTAGTTGCGCTTGTCCCATTCCCGGCAGCCAAAGACGTTGGCGTCCGATGTAAATACCAACGCCTCATACCCGGCAGCCGCCGCGCGAGCCATGATGTCCTCCGCAATCGCGCGGTTCTTCATGATGTAGAGCTGCATCCACAGCCGTCCGCCCGCTTTGGCCGCGACATCCTCCAGTCGGGTCGTCGACAGCGTACTTAGCGTGTAAGGGATTCCGAAGGCGGCTGCCGCTCGGGCGAGACCAATATCGCCGTCGGGATGCAGCATGCCGTTTAGCCCTGTCGGCGCGATGGCGAGCGGCGCGGCACAAGGGCGCCCGAACACGGAGGTTCCGAGGCTTCTACCCGATGTATCGATGAGCGTCTGGGGCACGAAGCGCAGCGCGGAGAACGCCTCGCGGTTGCGCCGCAGTGTCGCCTCGTCTTCCGCGCCCCCTTCGACGTATTCGAACGCGAACCCCGGCACGCGCCGGCGCGCAACCTCACGCAGGTCCGCGATATTCAGCGCGCCGGTGCAGTCGCGCCCGCTGCTCGCGCGCCGCTTCCAGGGCATATCGGCCTACTCGAGCGCCACATCGACTCGCGTTGCGGTGAATGTGTTGGTTGCCGGGTCGTACGAGCCGACGGCCACGAAGCGATATACCGCGGTCGAGCCGTTCAAGACGCTGCCCAGATTGGTTGCGAACGCGCTGGATGTGCTGAACACCGAAACGCCATTGGTCGCGTTGCCGATCGCGAACTGATTGGCCCCCGAGATCGTGATGGCCGGCGTGCCCGTGAGCGGTGTGCAGGCCGGCGTAGCCGTGCCGACACAATCACGCTGCGGGCCGGTCACGACCTCGGCGAGATCGGTGCTGGCGAGATTCAGCACCAGGCTGGTACTGTCTTGGGCAGTAAACGGCGCCTTGGTGCCGCTCCCGCTCCACTCCACGATCAGGTCGGCAGGCTCCGAGGTGCCCGGAGTCACCGCGGTCGCGTTGAAATCCGGCGGTGCGGTGCCGAAGGATGCCGGGAAGCCGTCGACCCGCAGCAGCGTGCCTGCTGGGGTCGCACTTTCGTCACCTGCGGTGCCCAGAGCGGATGTGTTGACCGCATAGCTCGCAGCGGCAGAGCCTGTGCCCGCGAAATTGAAGCTGCCGGCGGCGAAGCTGGTCGTACCCAGCGAATACAGGTTGAGCGTGGCGGAGCTCGAGGTGCCTGAATTGAGCGTACCCCAGATCGGAGTGGACTGCAGCCGCAATAGTCCGGAGGTGGCATCGAGCGTCAGCGCGGAGCTGTTGGTCGAGCCCAGGCCCACCGCGTCGATCTGCGAGCCGACGGAGACCGACTGAGTGGAGAAACCGCTTCCACTGGCGGGCATCGTGCCGTCCTTCGTGACGAGCGTCGCGGAGCTCACCTTGACGGTAGCGGTGGGATAATAGGTATAGCACAGATTGCCGGTGCTGCAGAAACCCGCGTAGTAGAGGTAGGTCGCACCGAGCACGGTCAGGCTGTTGCTGCTGATGGCAGAAACGATTCCGCGCACGTGCTCGAATTGGCCATTGGAGACGACGGTGCCGGCATAGACCTGTGTCGCCGTGAGCGAGGGAGTGATGCTCGAGCTGCTGCCGGCCGGGCTACCGTCGAGCGTGCCATCGGCGACTATCGGCGTATTGGAAGGCAGTGCCCCTACTGCGGTCAGTCCGGCGGGGCCTACATACACCTTCCCATTGACGTTGTAATACGTGGTCGCGTTGGTGTTGACCTGTAAGGCGCCGACGGTGGAGTATACGTTGTCTTCAAATGGCCTTACGTTCTCGATGAAGTTGTCCTGGCCGCCGTTGGCGGCCACAATGAGGCCGCGGGCCCGGACCTGCTCCGTGTCGTTGGGTGGCGTGACTGCCTCCACGAAGGGTTTGACAGTCACCGTCTTGCCGGCGGCATCGACCGTATTGCTGGCCGCGACATCGAAGTCGAGCGCCAGTGGCGTCGACCGGTTGACACCGATGACCAGCGGGTGCGATGGGTCGAGCGTGACGGTAACGTAGACGGTACCGGGATTGACTTTGCTCGTATTCTGTAGCGTGGCCGCGCTCGATGCACCGTTGAGGTACACGATCGGGAACGAGTAGTCGATACCTATCACGACCGACGTATAGGTGCCCGTAGGAATCCCTACTGCGTTCAGCAGCTCGCTCAGATCCACCCGCTGGGTCAGGTCCGCGAATTCCTCGGCCGTGTAGCCGGCCGGGTATGCGATGTATCCATCGCTGCGCTTCAGGCTATAGACGGTTATCCCGACGACGTAGGTCGAGAAATCCCCGGTCGCCTGGGCGTTCACGGTCACCACGGGCGTGCCGTTGCTGATATGGGTACTGGTGCTGCAGCCGGCGAGCGCTGCCGCGAGCGCCGCACCGAAGCCGTAAATCCAGAGGCGCAAGGCGCCCAAGGCGCCCGGTTTCGCGCGAGCGCGGTCGAGAATCATCAAAGGTTCCCCCTGTCACACGGGATGGATGGGCATGTCCTCAACGCCGGGACCGCTTGGGCCCGTATGGCTTTGGTTAGAGGTACCGGCCTCCATTCCGTTCACTTGGCCGAAAAACGTCTAGTTTAGCCATTCTCTGGGCTCGACGCGCGCCTGGAAAGCCGGTACAGTCCGCGCGCACTCCGCGGGCGCTCAAACCCAGCCCCCGCTCCACGTGGCGATGCCACCGCGGCCCGAGCGGCCACCCGGTCGCGCAAGCCAACACAGAGGATCCCCGAACCCATGCCTTTTACCGAACTCGGGCTCGTGCCCGAGCTGGCGCGCGCCGTGGCCGAGCAAGGCTACGAGACGCCGACCCCCATTCAGATGCGGGCGATTCCCGCCGTCATCGCCGGCCGCGACGTGCTGGCAGGCGCACAGACCGGCACCGGCAAGACGGCAGCCTTCGTCCTGCCGGTGTTACAGGCGCTGGCACAGGCACCTGCCGGCCGCGCACCGCGGGCGCTCGTCCTCACTCCTACGCGGGAGCTGGCCGCCCAGGTGGCGGAGAGCGCGCGGCAATACGGGCGGCACACCAAGACCCGAGTCTTTGTCGTCTTTGGCGGGGTCAGCATCAACCCCCAGATCGATTCCCTGCGCGACGGCTGTGATCTTCTGGTTGCCACGCCCGGACGTCTTCTCGATCTCGCCGGCCAGCGCGCCGTGGATCTGCGCGAGGTGCGGCACTTCGTCCTCGACGAGGCCGATCGCATGCTCGACATGGGCTTCATGCCCGCCATCCGTCAGGTGCTGAAGCTCCTGCCGCAGCGGCGCCAAAACCTGATGTTCTCGGCCACTTACTCCGACGACATCCGCGATCTGGCGACGCGGCTGCTGCGCGACCCCGTAACCGTCGAGGTCGCTCCGCGCAACGCGACGGCCGACCGCGTCGATCAGCGGGCGTACCGGGTGCCGAAGGAGCACAAGCGCCACCTGCTGGCGCACCTCGTGCGTGCCGGGGACTGGCATCAGGTGCTGGTCTTCACCCGCACCAAGCACGGTGCCAACCGGCTGGCCCAGCAGCTGGCGGCAGCCGGCATTGCGACGGCGGCCATTCACGGCAACAAGAGCCAAAATGCGCGTGTCCGGGCGCTCGCTGAATTCAAGACGGGCAAGATCACGGCGCTCGTCGCCACCGAGGTGGCAGCTCGCGGCCTCGACATCAAGGAGCTGCCTTTCGTGGTCAACTATGAGCTGCCGAATGTACCGGAGGACTATGTCCACCGCATCGGGCGCACGGCCCGAGCTGGCGGCACAGGCTGTGCCATCTCACTCGTCGCGCCCGACGAGGCAGGGCTGCTGAAGGATATCGAGCGCGTGCTGCGCCGCTCGGTGCCCGTAGCCGCGACACCGGAATTCGCCATCACGGCGGAGCAACGCCCGAGCCCGGGCCCGCCCCACGCGGCGCCTGCGCGCATCTCCCATCCGAAGCACCCCGCGACCCGCCTCAAAACGGCCGGGAGCGATTCCGGGCGGCGCGAAGCGTCGGGCCCGGGGAACGATCGAGGCCCACGGGGCGGGCGCCAGCGGCCCTCCGGCCGCAGCTTCGGTTCCCACGGCGGCCGGCGGTTCAGCTCGTCCCGGAGTTGAGCGCACAAAATCGCCTGGAGCGATTTTGGACGACGCGCAGCGTCGGGCCCGAAGGGCCGAGGCCCAGGAGGAGCCGAGCATCCGGGCCGGTGGCCGGAACCGCCGGCTCTCTCTCGGCTTCTTAGTGAGCGCGCCCGGGTGGCACGGCGCGCTCATTGCGGAGAGAACTCATGGCAACAGACGTCACACAGCCGGGCTCGGGACGAAGTCGGTCACAACATTCGGCCTTCAGCGGAATCGAGCCCGGAGGGCTGGGTGCGCATGCTGGCTTCCGAGGAGGAGGACTTGCGCGGCGCGACACGGCGGATTCGCTCGAGCGCGGGCTCGGTTGGTTCAGCATGTGTCTTGGAGCCGCGGCCGTTGCGGCACCGCGATGGGTCTGCTGGCTGAGCGGGCTGCGCAGTCCGACCGTCATGCGGTTGGTGGGCACGCGGGAGCTCACGGCCGGGATCGGTATCCTGACGCAAAGCGATCTGGCGCCCTGGCTCTGGTCGCGCGTCGTGGGCGATACCTTCGATCTTGCAGCATTGTCCATCGCGTTGGGCCGCAGGGGCCGGCGCGGCAGAGCTGCCGTCGCGCTCGCCGCGGTGGCGGGTGTGACCGCGCTCGATCTGTTCGCGGCCACGCGCCTCACCGGCAGCAGGGCAGGACGTACCGCCCCCGGCGTATCTGGGCGAACCGACATTTATCTCGAGCGCAGCATCGCGGTCAGCAAGTCTCCCGAGGAGTGCTACCGCTTCTGGCGCAGCTTCGAGAATCTGCCGCGCTTCATGCAGACGCTCGAGTCCGTGCAGCAGCTCGATGAGCGGCGCGCGCGATGGGTAGCGAAAGGCCCCATGGCGACGCGCCTCGAATGGACCTCGGAAATCACTGCCGACCGTCCGGGCGAGGAGCTCGCGTGGCGGACGCTGGACGACTCCGGTGCCGCCAATGCCGGCTCGGTCAGATTCGAGGCTGCACCAGCGGGCCGCGGCACCATCGTGCGCGTCAGCCTGCACTACAGCCCGCGCGGCGGCGCGCTCGGCGCGGGCCTGGTGAGGCTGCTCGGTCACGATCCGCAGTCGCGCATACGCGAGGACCTGCGGCGGTTCAAACAGGTGATGGAGACTGGCGAGATCCCGACGACGCGCGGTCAGCCGTCCGGGCGGCGCAGTCTTTTCGGGCGTGTCACGCGACAGTGGGGACTGATGTCATGAAAGCCAATGTCTGGTACGGCAAAGAGCAACTAAAGGTCGAGAGCGTTCCGGACCCGAAGATCCTCAATCCGCGCGATGCCATCGTGCGCATCACCTCGACGGCGATCTGCGGCTCGGACCTCCACATCTACGACGGCTACATCCCGGGGATGCTCCCGGGGGACATCCTCGGTCACGAGTTCATGGGCGAGGTAGTGGAAGTCGGCCCCGAGGTCAGGAATCTCAAGATCGGCGACCGCGTGGTCAATCCGTTTCCGATCGCCTGCGGCGCATGCTTCTTCTGCCAGCAGTCGCTCCACTCCCTCTGCGAGAATTCCAATCCCAACGCCTGGCTTGCCGAGAAGCTCTGGGGGCACTCCCCGGCAGGACTCTTCGGCTACTCGCATCTGCTCGGCGGCTTTGCCGGCGGCCAGGCCCAGTACGCGCGCATTCCCTTCGCCGACGTAGGGCCCATCAAGGTCCCTGAGGACTTGAGTGACGAGCAGGTGCTCTTCCTCTCGGACGTCTTCCCGACCGGCTACATGGCAGCCGAACAGTGCAATATCCGCCCCGGCGACACCGTCGCGGTGTGGGGATGCGGGCCCGTGGGACTCTTCGCCATCAAGAGCGCGAGGCTCCTCGGCGCCGAGCGCGTCATCGCCATAGACCGCTTTCCGGCGCGGCTGCGCAAGGCCAGCCAATGGGCCGACGCGGAGACGCTCAACTACGAGCAGGTCGATGTGCGGGAGGCGTTGGAGGTCATGACCGGAGGGCGCGGCCCTGATGCCTGCATCGACGCGGTGGGCATGGAGGGCCACGCGCACGGGGCGTTCGGCACCTACGACAAGCTGAAGCAGGCGCTCTGGCTGGAATCGGATCGGCCGCCGGCGCTGCGCCAGGCGCTCATGGCTTGCCGCAATGGCGGCACTGTGTCGATTCCCGGCGTGTATGGCGGCTTCGTCGACAAGATCCCATTCGGCGCCGTGGTCAACAAAGCGCTGACGGTGCGGTCGGGCCAGACGCACGTGCAGCGATATCTGCGGCCGCTGCTCGAGCTGATCGAGAAGGGGTCGATCGATCCCGGCTTCGTGGTCACCCACCGGCTCGCTCTCGAGGAGGCACCGCGCGCCTACCGGATGTTCCGCGACAAGGAGGACAGCTGCATCAAGGTCGTGTTGCAGCCCTGGGCGGACGTGCCGACGGTGGAGCCTGAAAAGGTGCACGAGACCGGCCGCATCCTCCATTAGTGGGTGTGCTGGATCCGGGGTATCCTGCTCCCGGCCCAGCGCCGGACTCGAGCAAGAAGCGTGGTGTTGGCTCGAGACTCCGCCGCGTGCGACGGTGGGCAGCTCCGTATGCCTAGCGTCTGGCGGATGACTTCGTGACGTCCCCGACCGTCTCCAGGATGACGCGGGCGCCGTTCTCCAGCAAGTAAGCGCGAAACGCCGCGGCGATGGGCGAGAGGATCTTCTCGCGCAGGTGAATCACGTACCAGTCACGCACGATGGGCAGCCCGGCGACATCGAGAATCGCCAGCCGGCCGGCCTGCGCCTCGAGTCCGATGGTATGCGATGAGATGAAGCTCAGGCCCATGCCGGCCATGACCGCCTGCTTGATGGTCTCGTTGCTGCTCACCTCCATGGAGGCGCGAAAGTGCACTCCGCGCTCGCGAAAAACGTGCTCCATCGAGGCGCGCGTGCCCGAGCCCTGCTCGCGGATGAGGAAGCTTTCGCGCGCCAGCGACTTGAGGGGGATGCGGCGGCGCCGGGCGAGGGGATGGTTGAGCGAGGCGATGATCACGAAGGGGTGGCGCGCGAAGGGCTCTGCGGTGGTATCGAGCTCGCGCGGTGGCCGCCCCATGATGACGAGGTCGAGCTCGTTTGCGCCGAGAAGCCGCACGATCTCCTCGCGGTTGGCGACGGTGAACTTGATGGTCACTTCCGGATAAGCCGGCGTGAAGGCCGAGAGCAGAGTCGGGGCGAAATACTTCGCGGTGCTCACCGCGCCCAGCTTCAACACACCGCGCTTCAAGCCCTGCATCGCGGCGAGTGTCTCGCCCGCCTCCCGCAACAGCTCGGTGATCTGGGTCGCGTAACGCAGCAGCTCCATCCCGGCGGGCGCCAGGCGGATCTTGCGGCCGATCTGCTCGAACAGCGGCATGCCGACCTCCTCCTCGAGGAGCCCCACCTGTTGAGAGACGGCGGGCTGTGTCAGGTGCAGCTCCTGCGCGGCGCGGGTGAAGGAAAGGTGCCGCGCCACCGCGGCGAAGACCCGCATCTGTCTGAGCGTTACGTTACGCATTCATAAGAAAAGCTTATTCAGAGTCCAATAATATCTAACTGGACCTAATACAAATCAAGCCTGAGGATCGCGCTATACCCCAAACCGAGCATCCGTGGGAGCCCACATGAGAGTCCTCGATGACAGCAAGCGAGCCAAAACGGGCGCCGCGCGCTACCGGCCCGGAGTGCTGAAGTATGCCCAGATGGGCTACTGGAATCCCGATTACGCTCCGGCCCCGACCGACGTGCTGGCCCTTTTTCGCATCACTCCGCAGGAAGGGGTCGAGCCGGAAGAAGCCGCCGCGGCGGTGGCAGGCGAGTCCTCCACGGCCACCTGGACGGTCGTCTGGACGGATCGGCTCACGGCGTGCGACCGGTACCGGGCCAAGGCGTACCGGGTGGAGCCGGTGCCCGCCGCGCCGGGACAGTATTTCGCCTATATCGCCTACGATCTCGACCTTTTCGAGCCGGGCTCCATCGCGAACCTGAGCGCCTCCATCATCGGCAATGTCTTCGGCTTCAAGCCGCTCAAGGCGCTGCGGCTCGAGGACATGCGCTTCCCCCCCGCCTACGTCAAGACCTTTGCCGGTCCGCCGACGGGGATCGTGGTGGAGCGCGAGCGGCTCGATAAGTTCGGCCGGCCGCTCCTCGGGGCGACCGTCAAGCCGAAACTCGGGCTCTCCGGCAAGAACTACGGCCGCGTCGTCTACGAGGCACTGAAGGGCGGGCTCGACTTCACCAAGGACGACGAGAACATCAACTCGCAGCCGTTCATGCACTGGCGCGACCGCTTCCTCTACTGCATGGAGGCCGTCAATCGTGCGCAGGCCGCCACCGGCGAGGTGAAGGGGACTTACCTCAATGTGACCGCCGGGACCATGGAGGACATGTACGAGCGCGCCGAGTTCGCCAAGGAGCTGGGCTCCGTGATCGTCATGATCGACCTCGTGATCGGCTATACCGCCATCCAGTCGATGTCGCGCTGGGCGCGCCGCAACGACATGATCCTGCACCTGCACCGCGCGGGACATTCCACCTACACCCGCCAGAAGACGCACGGCATCTCCTTCAGGGTGATCTCCAAGTGGATGCGCCTCGCCGGCGTCGATCACATTCACGCCGGCACCGTCGTCGGCAAGCTCGAGGGCGATCCCAATTCGGTACGAGGCTTCTACGACATCCTGCGCGAACCGGTGAATCCCGTGAACCTTGCCCATGGCGTGTTCTTCGAGCAGGACTGGGCGGGCCTGCGCAAGGTGCTTCCGGTGGCATCGGGGGGCATCCACGTCGGGCAGATGCACCAGCTCCTCACTTACCTCGGCGAAGACAGCGTGCTGCAGTTCGGCGGCGGCACGATCGGCCACCCGATGGGCATTGCCGCAGGCGCGACCGCGAATCGTGTCGGCCTCGAGGCGATGATTCTCGCCCGCAACGAAGGCCGCGATATCTGGAACGAGGGGCCGCAGATCCTCGACAGCGCGGCGCGTCACTGCGCGCCGCTGCGGGCTGCGCTCGACACCTGGAAGGATGTCACCTTCGATTACGCAAGCACCGACACACTGGATTTCGTACCGACGCCAACCCCGGCCTGACAGGAGCCACTGCGATGAGACTCACCCAGGGAACATTCTCGTTTCTCCCGGACCTGACCGACGAGCAGATCGCTGCCCAGGTGGAGTACTGCCTCAAGAACGATTGGGCCGTGTCGGTCGAATACACCGACGATCCCCATCCGCGCAACAGCTACTGGGAGATGTTCGGGGCGCCGATGTTCGATCTCCGCGATGCCGCCGGCATCATGGGCGAGATCAGGAGTTGCCGGACGACCTTCCCCGACCACTACGTGAAGGTGAACGCCTTCGATTCCACGCACGGCGTCGAATCACTCAAGCTGTCGTTCATCGTCAACCGCCCGCAGAGCGAGCCTGGATTCGCGCTCGAGCGCAGCGAAGAAGCGGGGCGCCGAATCCGCTACACGACGCGAGCCTACGCCACCGACAGGCCCGAGGGCGTGCGCTACCCGCGGACCGCCGAACCACGCTGACCTGCGCCGTCCCGAGCACACGAACCCGACGTGGGAAGTGAACACGGTGCCTGCGCCCGCCGATCCGCCGCTCGACCTCGACGCGCTCTATCGCGAGTCACGCGTCGGCGAGACGCTCGACGCGCTTGATCGCGAGCTGATCGGGCTGGTCCCGGTCAAGACGCGCGTGCGTGAGATCGCGGCGCTGCTGCTGGTGGAGCGGCTACGCCGCAGCGTGGGGCTCGAGGCCGTCGCGCCGTCGCTGCACATGTCATTCACCGGCAATCCAGGCACCGGCAAGACC
>JANWJS010000015.1 GCA_025451845.1 Steroidobacteraceae bacterium | reverse complement strand
GGGTGCGGGCGTGGTGGCGAAGGTCATCAAGTGAGAGAGGTCAGAGAAGTTTTCTTTCCGGCGCGAAGCGCCGGAGGCAGTGCAAAGCCGGCCCGGGCCCTTCCCGGTGCGGCGGCGAAATGTGTAGGGTCGCGCGAAAATCGCCTCGGCGATTTTTGCCAGTAAACCGGTAGTTGATATGGCAAACCAGAACATCCGCATTCGGCTCAAGGCGTTCGATCACCGGCTGATCGACAATTCGGCGCGCGAGATCGTCGAGACCGCCAAGCGCACCGGCGCCACCGTAAAAGGTCCGGTACCGCTGCCGACCAAGATGGAGCGCTTCACGGTGCTGGTCTCCCCGCATGCGGACAAGGATGCGCGCGACCAGTTCGAGCTTCGCACCCACAAGCGGCTGATGGACATTCTGAACCCGACGGACAAGACGGTGGACGCGCTGATGAAGCTCGAGCTACCCGCCGGCGTGGACGTCCAAATCAAGCTCAATTGACGTCGATTTGATTTGAACTACGGGCGCGAATATACTTCGCGCCCCTTCGATCGGGCGAGGTTGGGGCGGCAGGCCTCAAGACCACTCGAGAATCGAGGCGCAAGCGCAGTTCAGCGCGGCGCCTGTCTCCGGTTGTCTCCCTCGGCCGATGTGCAGCGCACAAGAGGCAAGCTCATGGCAATTGGAGTCGTCGGCCGCAAAGCGGGCATGACGCGGGTGTTCACCGACGCGGGCGAGACTATTCCGGTCACCGTGATCGAGGTTCTGCCCAATCGCGTTACTCAGGTGAAGTCCCAGGACAAGGACGGCTATCGCGCCGTTCAGGTCACCTATGGCACGCGCCGGCCGCAGCTTTATTCCAAGGCCGTCACCGGCCACTACGCCAAGGCCAATGTGGCGCCCGGCCGGGCGCTGGTCGAATTCCGCCTCACGGATGGCGACAAGATCGATCTCCAGCCCGGTACGGAGGTCAAGGTGGACCTCTTCAAGGCCGGCCAGGCGGTGGATGTCACCGGCACCACGATCGGCAAGGGCTTCGCGGGCGTGATGAAGCGGCACAACTTCGGCGGGCTGCCGGCCACCCACGGCGTCTCAGTGTCGCATCGCTCTCCCGGCTCGATCGGCCAGCGCCAGACCCCGGGCCGCGTGTTCAAGGGCCGGCGGATGTCCGGCCACATGGGCGTCGTGCGCCGCACCATGGAGAACCTCAAGGTCGTGGAGGTGGATGCCGAGCGCAATCTGCTCCTCATCCAGGGCGCGGTGCCTGGAGCGGAGGGCGGTCAGGTCATCGTCCGTCCCTCGCTCAAGGCGGCTCGCCGGGCGCTGCGCAAGACCGTCGCCCCGACCAAGATCGGCTCGACGCCGTCGGCCAACCCGATGAAGCAGTCGAAGAAGTAAGGGCGCCATGAAGCTCAAGATGGTCAGCGGAGCTGCCGAGCTCCAGGTCTCCGAGGCGACCTTCGGACTCAAGTTCAACGAGGCGCTGGTCCACCAGGTCATCACCGCCTATCGCAATGCCGGCCGCGCCGGCACCAAGGCGCAGAAATCGCGCGCGGAAGTCAGCGGCGGCGGCAAGAAGCCCTGGAGCCAGAAGGGCACCGGCCAGGCGCGCGCGGGCTCGAACCGCTCCCCCATCTGGGTGGGCGGCGGCAAGACCTTCGCCGCGAAGCCGCGCGACTTCGAGCAGAAGGTGAACCGCAAGATGTACCGCGGCGCATTGCGCTCCATGCTGTCGGAGCTCGCGCGCACGGAGCGTCTGGTGGTCGCGGAGTCGCTCGGGCTCGAAGTCCCGAAGACCAAGGTCCTCGCCGGGCAACTCAAGGAGTGGTCGCTCGCGAGCGTGCTCATCGTCATCGAGGCCACGGACGAGAAGCTCTTCCTCGCGGCGCGCAATCTGCCGCACGTTGAGGTCATCGAGGTCTCCGCCCTGAACCCGCTGGCCCTGGCGCGGCACGAGAAGGTGTTGATGACCGTCGGCGCCGTGAAGATGCTGGAGGAGCGCCTGCAATGAATCGGGAACAGCTCATGGGCGTGCTCATCGCCCCGCACGTGACGGAGAAGACGTCGCTGGCGATGCAGAACCACAACCAGTACACCTTCCGCGTCCGACGCGAGGCCACCAAGGTTGACATCAGGAAGGCCGTCGAGCTGATGTTCGACGTCAAGGTGTCCGGCGTGCAGGTGGTCAACGAGCCTGGTAAGACCCGCCGCTTCGGCAAGCATTCGGGCCGCACCCAGGACTGGAAGAAGGCTTACGTGAGCCTCGCCGCGGGCCAGTCGATCGACTACGAAGCCCGCGCGAGAGCCTGATCGGGAACCTCCACATGGCGCTCATCAAGTACAAGCCCACATCGCCCGGCACGCGCTCGGTCGTCAAGGTCGACCGCTCGCATCTGCACAAGGGCGGCCCCTACCTGCCGCTCACCAGCGCGCAGAGCAAGACCGGCGCACGCAACCACGCCGGACGCATCACCACGCGCCATCACGGCGGCGGCTCGCGGCAGAAGTACCGCACCATCGACTTCAAGCGCGACAAGGACGGCATCGTCGGCGTCGTGGAGCGGCTCGAGTACGATCCCAACCGCACGAGCCATATCGCGCTCGTGAAGTACGCCGACGGTGAGCGCCGCTACATCCTCGCCCCGAAGGGCGTGAATGCCGGCGACGAGGTCCGCTCCGGCGCCGACTCGCCCATCAAGGCGGGCAATGCCATGCAGCTGCGCCACGTCCCGGTCGGCTCCACCGTGCACAACGTGGAGATGAAGCCGGGCAAGGGCGGCCAGCTCGCGCGCAGCGCGGGCAGCTCCGTCGCCTTCACGGCGCGTGAGGGCATCTACGCGTACCTGCGCCTGAAGTCGGGTGAAACCCGCAAGGTGCACATCGACTGTCGCGCGACCATCGGTGAGGTCGGCAACGACGAGCACAACCTGCGCAGCTACGGCAAGGCCGGAGCGAAGCGCTGGCGTGGAGTGCGCCCGACGGTGCGCGGACTGGCGATGAATCCGGTCGACCATCCGCACGGCGGTGGCGAGGGCAAGTCGGGCCAGGGCAATCCGCATCCGGTCTCGCCCTGGGGCTGGAACACCAAGGGTCTCAAGACTCGCAACAACAAGCGCACGGACAACATGATCGTGCAGCGTCGCAAGAACCGGATTCGCTAATGTGGCAAAAACCACGCTTTTTGACGCATGGGCAGAAACCGCCGCAGGCGAGTTTCGGCAATAGAGAAGGCTGAGCCAACATGCCACGTTCACTGAAGAAGGGTCCTTTCGTCGATCTGCACCTCGCCAAGAAGGTGCAGGTGGCCTCGGCGCGCAATGACCGCAAGCCCATCAAGACCTGGTCGCGCCGCTCCATGGTGGTGCCGGAGATGATCGGTCTCACGCTCGCCGTGCACAATGGGCGCCAGCACATCCCGGTGCTCGTCACCGAGAACATGGTTGGCCACAAGCTGGGCGAGTTCGCGCCGACGCGCACCTTCAAGTCCCACTCCGGCGACCGCAAGGTCGAGGCGTCGAGCTGACATGCAAGTCGTATCCAAGCTGCGCTACGCGCGCATCTCGCCGCAGAAGTGCCGCCTGGTAGCGGACGTCGTGCGGGGCAAGCCCGCCGGCAACGCGCTCGCCACCCTGCAGTACATGCCCAAGAAGGGCGCCGAGCTCGTGCGCAAGGTGCTCGCGGCCGCCGTCGCAAATGCGGAGCACAACCATGGCGCCGACATCGACGAGCTGAAAGTCTCCCTCATCCACGTGGATGCGGCCCCGGTGCTCAAGCGCTTTGCCGCCCGTGCCAAGGGCCGCGGCGCGCGCATCGTCAAGCGCAACAGTCACATCACCGTCGCCGTGAGCGACGGCAAGAAGGATTAACGCATGGGTCAGAAGGTCAATCCGCTAGGCATGCGGCTCGGCATCACGCGCGACTGGAGCTCGCGCTGGTTCGCCGGCCGGCGGCAGTTCCCGGCGCACGTGCACACCGACTTCCGCGTCCGCGAGTTCCTGAAGAAAAGGCTCGCCGAGGCCTCGGTGAGCCGCATTCACATCGAACGTGCCGCGAAGAAGGTCAACATCACGATCCAGACCGCACGTCCCGGCATCGTGATCGGCAAGAAGGGCGAGGACATCGAGAAGCTGCGCCAGGAGACCGCGAAGCTCCTCGGCATGCCTGTGTCCGATGTCCGCCTCAACATTGCCGAGATCCGCAAGCCCGAGCTCGATTCGCAGCTCGTCGCCGACAGCATCGCGCAGCAGATCGAGAAGCGTGTGATGTTCCGCCGCGCCATGAAGCGTGCGGTGATGAGCACCATGAGAAGCGGCGCGCTGGGTGTGAAGGTGCGCGTGTCCGGCCGCCTGAACGGCGCCGAGATCGCGCGCACGGAGTGGTACCGCGAAGGGCGCATTCCTCTCCATACCTTCCGCGCGGATATCGACTATGGCCTTTCGGAAGCGATGACCACCTACGGCGTGATCGGCGTCAAGGTGTGGATCTTCAAGGGCGAGGTCTTCGACAAGGCCGAGATCGAGAAGCAGGCCGCCGAAGGCGAGGCTGCCGGTGGGCAGCCGCAGCAGCAGCCGCAGCCTCCCGCTGCAGCGCCAGTCGAAGCGCCGGCACCGCAGGCATAAGGAGCCGCCATGCTGCAGCCCAAACGCACCAAGTACCGCAAGCAGTTCAAAGGCCGCAACGGCGGCCTGGCGCACCGCGGCAGCAATGTGTCCTTCGGCGAGTTCGGCCTGAAGGCCACCAGCCGCGCCCGCATGACCGCGCGCGAGATCGAGGCGGCGCGCCGCGCCATGGCGCGCTACGTGAAGCGCGGCGGGCAGATTTGGATCCGCGTGTTTCCCGACGTGCCGATCAGCAAGAAGCCGCTCGAGGTCCGCATGGGCAGCGGCAAGGGCAACGTCGAGTACTACGTCGCGCGCGTCCAGCCCGGCAAGGTCCTCTTCGAGATGGAGGGTGTCGACGAGACGACGGCCCGCGAGGCGTTCCGGCTCGCAGGCTCGAAGCTCTCGGTGTCCACCACTTTTGCGAAACGTCAGGTTCGGTAATGAAGCTCGGACAGATCAAGCAGTACCGCGACAAGGTCGCGAAGTCCTCGCCGGCCGAGCTCGCCGACGAGTTGGTGAAGCTGCGCAAGGAGCAGTTCTCCCTGCGCATGCAGCGCGCCACCGGCCAGGCGCCGAAGCCCGACCAGTTTGGAGCGGCGCGCCGCAACATCGCGCGCGTGAAGACCGCCCTGCGCCAGCAGCGCACGGCGGGTGGAGAGAAGAAGTGAGCGACAACCAGAGCAACACCGCGCCGGCGGCCCCGGAAGCCAGGGGCGCGCGCACCCTCACGGGACGTGTGGTGAGCGACAAGATGCAGAAGACGATCGCCGTCGAGATCGAGCGGCTGATCAAGCACCCCATGTACGGCAAGTACGTGCGGCGCACGACCAAGCTCCTCGCTCATGACGAGAACGGCGAGTCCCACGTGGGCGACCTCGTGACCATCACCCCCTGCCGGCCGCTCTCGCGGCACAAGTCGTGGCGGCTGGTCCAGGTGGTCGAGAAGGCCTCCGGACGCTGAAGGGGACGCCAACATGATCCAACTTCAGACGATGCTCAATGCGGCTGACAACAGCGGCGCGCGCACTCTAATGTGCATTAAGGTGCTCGGTGGCACGCGCCGTCGCTATGCGACGGTGGGTGATGTCATCAAGGTCAGCGTCAAGGACGCTATTCCGCGCGGCAAGGTGAAGAAGGGCGAGGTTTACGACGCAGTGGTGGTGCGCACCCGGCGCGGCGTTCGGCGCGCGGACGGTTCACTCATCCGCTTCGACGGCAACGCAGCGGTGCTGCTCACGAACAAGCTCGAGCCGATCGGTACCCGCATCTTCGGGCCCGTGACGCGCGAGCTGCGCACCTCGGCGTTCATGAAGATCATCTCGCTCGCGCCCGAGGTGCTGTGATGCAGAAAATTCGCAAGGGCGACAACGTCGTCGTGTTGAGCGGCCGTGACAAGGGCCGCAAGGGCGCTGTCATCCTCGTGCTCGCCGACGGCCGCGTGGTCGTCGAGAGCGTCAATATGGTGAAGAAGCACACCAAGCCCAATCCCCAGGCCGGCAAGCCCGGCGGCATCGTCGAGAAGGAGATGCCGCTGCCCGCTTCCAAGGTCGCCATCTGGAACCCGGCGGCCAAGAAGGCGGACCGTGTCGGATTCAAGGTCCTGACTGACGGCAAGAAAGTGCGCTTCTTCAAGTCCAACGGAGAGATGCTCGACGCGTAAGCGCCGGCGGATATCAAACGTATGGCTATGGCCAGGCTACATCAGTACTATCGCGAGCAGGTGCTCTCCCGCCTGCAGCGGGACCTCGGGATCCAGAATCCCATGGAGGTGCCGCGCATCACCAAGATCACGGTGAACATGGGCGTCGGGGAGGCGGTCGCTGACAAGAAGGTGATGGATGCGGCGGTCGCCGATCTCACCAAGATCACCGGCCAGAAGCCGCTCGTGACCAAGTCGCGCAAGGCGATCGCCTCGTTCAAGATCCGGGCGGGCCTCGCGATCGGTTGCAAGGTGACGCTGCGGGGCGCTCGCATGTACGAGTTCCTCGATCGTCTCATCAACATTGCGATGCCGCGCATCCGCGACTTCCGCGGCGTGTCGCCGCGCTCCTTCGACGGCCAGGGCAACTATAGCCTGGGCGTCAAGGAACAGATCATTTTCCCCGAGATCCAGTACGACCAGATCGACCAGGTGCGGGGCATGGACATCACCATTACGACGACGGCGAGGGATAACCGTCAGGGCCGAGCACTGCTCGAGGCTTTCAGCTTCCCTTTCCGGAAGTAAGAGGACACCGGTACGCCTATGGCGAAGACGAGCATGGTCGAGCGCGAGAAACGTCGCGCCAAGATCGTGAAGAAATACGCGGCGAAGCGGGCTCAGCTGAAGGAGCTGATCCGCGACCCCAAGACATCTCCCGAGGAGCGTGCGGCGAGCCAAGCGAAGCTGCAGTCGCAGCCACGGGACGCCAGTGCATCGCGCGGCCGCAACCGCTGCGCGATCACGGGCCGCTCGCGCGGGGTCTACCGCAAGTTCGGCCTGTCGCGGGTGAAGATCCGCGAGGTCGCCAACCGCGGCGAGATTCCCGGCCTCTCGAAGGCGAGCTGGTGAGGGACGCCCCATGAGCATGACCGATCCGATCGCCGACCTCCTGACACGCATCCGCAACGGTCAGACCGCGGGCAAGGCCGAGGTTCGCCTCGCCTCCTCGCGGCTGAAGACCGCCATCGTGAAAGTGTTGCGGGACGAAGGCTACATCGCCGACTACCGTCTCGAGGACGACAGCGGCAAACCGACGCTGACCATCGGCCTCAAGTACTTCGAGGGCCGCCCGGTCATCGACCGCCTGGAGCGGGTCAGCCGTCCCGGCCTGCGTATCTACCGCGGCAAGGACGAGCTGCCGAAGGTCCTGGGCGGCATGGGGACGGTCATCGTCTCCACCCCGAAGGGCGTCATGACCGACAAGCAGGCGCGCTCGATCGGCCAGGGCGGCGAAGTGCTCTGCATCGTGGCGTAACGGAGAGCGACCATGTCGAGAATTGCCAAGGCGCCCGTTGACCTGCCGCAGGGCGTGACCGCCACGATCGCGGGCGACGCCGTCACGCTGAAGGGTGCCAAGGGCTCGCTGAGCCTCGCTTTGGCGAGCGGCGTCAGCGTCGTGCAGGCGGAGAAGCGCCTCGAGGTCAAGTACACGGACCCCGGCCAGGCGCGTACGCTCGCCGGCTCCACGCGCGCACACCTCGCCAACATGGTGCGGGGCGTGACCAAGGGCTACGAGAAGAAGCTCGAGCTCGTGGGCGTCGGCTTTCGCGCGCAGGTGCAGGGCAAGGTGCTGAACCTCACCCTCGGCTTTTCCCATCCGGTGACCTTCCCGATCCCGGAGGGGATCAGCATCGATACCCCGAGCCAGACCGAGATCCTGGTGAAGGGCATCGACCGGCAGAAGGTCGGGCAGGTGGCGGCCGAGATCCGCGATGTCCGTCCGCCGGAGCCCTATAAGGGCAAGGGCGTGCGCTACGCGAACGAGCAGATCTCCCTGAAAGAGGGGAAGAAGAAGTGATTACGTCGAAGAAGGGTCGGCGCATGCGCCGCGCCATCAAGACACGCGCGCACATCCGCGACCTCGGTATTGCACGCCTCACCGTGCACCGCACGCCGCGGCACATCTATGCGCAGGTGACGGATCCCGCCGGCGCGACGGTGATCGCCGCAGCCTCAACGCTGCAGGAGGCGGTGCGCCAGGGATTGAAGACCACCGGCAACGTCGATGCCGCCAAGGCCGTGGGCCGGGCCATCGCAGAGCGCGCGCAGGCCGCAGGCGTCAAGAAGGTCGCTTTCGACCGCGCGGGATTCCAGTACCACGGGCGCGTCCAGGCGCTCGCCGAGGCCGCGCGCGAAGCCGGCCTTGAATTCTAGTCGGGCCACGGTAGACAACACATATGGCAAGAGCGGAAAAAGGCCAGTCCCAGGACGAGCTCCTCGAGAAGCTCGTCGCGGTCAATCGTACGGCGAAGGTCGTCAAGGGCGGCCGGCAGTTCGGCTTCACCGCGCTCACGGTGGTGGGCGATGGTGCCGGGCGCGTGGGCTTCGGCTTTGGCAAGGCGCGCGAGGTACCGGTCGCGATCTCCAAGGCCATGACCCAGGCGCGAAAGAGCATGGTGACCGTCGCGCTGCGAAACGATTCCCTGTACTACGCGGTCAAAGGGATGCACGGCGCCACGCGTGTGTTCATGCAACCGGCCTCTGAAGGAACCGGCGTCATCGCGGGCGGCGGCATGCGCGCGGTGCTCGAGTGCGCCGGCATCCGCAATGTGCTCGCCAAGAGCTACGGCTCGCGCAATCCGATCAACGTCGTGCGCGCGACGGTGAACGCGCTCGCGAAGATCCGCTCGCCGGAGGACATCGCGGCGAAGCGCGGCAAGAGTCTGGAAGAGATCACGGGCTGACGCGCATGAACGCAGTACAACGCAAGGAGCTGAAGGTCACGCTCGTCAAGAGCCTGCACGGGCAGCTCGCCAACATCGCGGCCAGCGCTCGCGGCCTGGGACTGCGCCGCATCCGCCAGACGGTCTCGGTCATCGACACTCCTGAGAATCGTGGCATGGTCAAGACCGCGGCGCACATCCTCAAGGTCGAGCAGACGAGCTGAAGAAGGGCCCGAACGATCATGCGACTCAACACACTCAAGCCCGCGCCGGGCGCCAAGCGGCCCCGGTTGCGCGTAGGACGCGGTGCCTCCGCCGGCCAGGGCAAGACCTGCGGCCGGGGTGTCAAGGGACAGCGCGCGCGCAAGGGCGGCTACCACAAGGTCGGCTTCGAGGGCGGCCAGATGCCCCTTCAGCGGCGGCTGCCGAAGGTCGGCTTCCGCTCGGCGATGGCGGCGACGCGCGCCGAAGTCAGGCTCGGTGAGCTGGCGCGGATCGAGGGCGAGACCGTCGATCTCGAGGCGCTGAAGAAGGCCGGCGTGGTGCCGCCGGGAGCCGAGCGCGCCAAGGTCGTGCTCTCGGGCTCCATCACCAAGGCGGTGACCCTCCAGGGTATCAAGGTCACCAAGGGCGCGCGGGCGGCGATCGAAGCCGCCGGCGGCAAGATCATCGATGAGGCCTGACGAACCCGAGGCGGACCGCCGCCAGGCCATCGTTGCAATCGGGACGGACCGCAAGACAGTTTAATCGTGGCGAAATCGGCACTCGACAATCCAGCCGCCGCTTTGGGCGACACTGCCCGCTTTGGGGAGATTCGCTCGCGCGTGCTGTTCCTGATCGGCGCGATGGTCGTGTACCGCATCGGGACCTTCATCCCTGTGCCCGGCATCGATCCGGCCCAGGTCGCCCGCTTCTTCAGCCAGAACTCAGGGACGATCTTCGGCATCGCGAACCTCTTCTCCGGCGGCGCGCTGTCGCGCATGTCGATCTTCGCGATGAACGTGATGCCCTATATCTCGGCCTCGATCATCATCCAGATGATGTCGATGGTGGTGCCGAGCCTGATCGAGCTGCGCAAGGAGGGTCAGGCGGGCCAGCGCAAGATCACCGAGTACACCCGCTACGGCTCGCTGATCCTCGCCGTGGTGCAGTCGTTCGCCGCCGCCGGCGCGCTGGTCAAGGGCGGGATGACGCTGATGAGCGGTCCGCAGTTCCTGCTGGTCGCGACGATCACCATGACCTGCGGCACCATGTTCCTGATGTGGCTGGGCGAGCAGATCACCGAGCGCGGCATCGGCAACGGCATCTCCATGATCATTCTCGCCGGCATCGTGGCGCGGCTGCCGTCGGCGATCGGAGGCATGGCGGAGCAGGTGAGCAGCGGTGAGATGCAGGGGCCGTTCGCGCTGCTCCTCCTCATCCTCGTGGTCGCGGTCACGGCGTTCGTCGTATACATGGAAAGCGCCCAACGGCGGATTACGGTCAATTACGCCAAGCGCCAGGTCGGGCGGCGCATGTACGCGGCGCAGAGCAGCCACCTGCCGTTCAAGATCAACATGTCGGGCGTCATCCCGCCGATCTTCGCCTCGAGCATCCTGCTCTTCCCGGCGACGATCGCGAGCTTCGCCGGCACCGGCCAGGGCCAGGTCGCGACCATCATGCAGGACATCTCGGCCGCGCTCGGCTACGGCCAACCTCTGCACCTGGTGATCTATGGGGCGCTCAACATCTTCTTCTGCTTCTTCTATACCGCGCTGGTGTTTAATTCCCGCGATACCGCGGACAATCTGAAGAAATCCGGCGCCTTCATCCCGGGCATCCGCCCGGGCCAGCAGACCGCCGATTACATTGACAAGGTGCTCACGCGCCTGACCCTCTGGGGCGCGCTCTACGTAGCGTCGGTGTGCTTGCTGCCGGAGTTCCTGGTCTCCCAGCAGGGCTCGCCCTTCGCCTTCGGCGGCACCTCGCTCCTCATCGTCGTCGTGGTCGTGATGGACTTCCGGGCGCAGCTCTCGGCGCACCTCATGTCCCATCACTACCCCGGTCTCCTCAAGAAAGCCAACTTGCTCGGCTACGGCCGAACGGGTGCGGGCGGGTAAATAGCTATGAAAGTCAGACCCTCGGTCAAGAAGATCTGCAAGAACTGCAAGATCGTGCGCCGCCGGCGCGTGGTCTACGTCATCTGCTCGGATCAGCGCCATAAACAGCGTCAGGGCTGAGCTTCGGCGGCGACTCGAGCATTTTTAGACACATTCCTGTAAAATACGCCGTTTTTCCCGCGGCGACGGTAAAGACACCATGGCACGCATAGCCGGCATCAATATCCCGATGAACAAGCACGTGTGGGTCGGGCTGACCCACATCTACGGCGTCGGGCGCGCGCGCGCGCGCAGCGCCTGCGAGGGTGCGGGCGTCAACCCGAACACCCGCGTCAAGGACCTCACGGAGAGCGAGGTCACCGCCATCCGCTCGCAGATCGCGAAGTTCGCCGTCGAGGGCGACCTGCGCCGCGAGGTTTCGATGAATATCAAGCGGCTGATGGACCTCGGCTGCTACCGCGGCATCCGGCATCGCCGGGGCCTGCCGGTGCGCGGACAGCGCACCCGTACCAATGCCCGCACGCGCAAAGGTCCGCGCAAGCAGGCCGTGAAGCTCAACGCGCCTCCAGGCAAAGCTTAATTCGAGGATTGCAGATAAATGGCTGATCAGAAGCAGCAGCAGGGCGCAGCGGCACAGGCCGCCGGCGCCGGCCCAAAGAAGCCGAAGAAGGCGCGCAAGAACGTGCTCGACGCAATCGCGCACGTCCATGCCTCCTTCAACAACACCATCATTACGATCACCGATCGCCAGGGCAATACGCTCTCCTGGGCGACGGCAGGCGGCTGCGGCTTCCGCGGCTCCCGCAAGAGCACGCCTTTCGCCGCCCAGGTCGCAGCGGAGAAGGCGGGCGTCGCAGCCCAGGAGCACGGCGTCAAGAACGTCGAGGTCCGCGTGGGCGGCCCGGGCCCTGGTCGCGAGTCCGCGGTCCGGGCGCTCAACAATTGCGGGTTGAAGATCAGCAGCATCTCGGATGTCACGCCGATCCCCCACAACGGCTGCCGGCCGCCGAAGAAGCGCAGAGTCTGAGGTCGAATCATGGCGCGTTACACAGGTCCCACGTGCAAGCTCGCTCGTCGCGAGGGCACCGATCTCTTCTTGAAAAGCGGCGTCAAGCCCTTAGAAAGCAAGTGCAAGCTCAGTGTGCCGCCCGGCGGCATCAAGGGCGAGCGGCGCCAGCGCCTGTCGGACTACGGTACGCAGCTGCGAGAGAAGCAGAAGCTGCGCCGTATGTACGGCGTGCTGGAGCGTCAGTTCGGCAACTATTATGAGGAGGCTGCCCGCCGCAGCGGCGGCACCGGTGAGAATCTGCTGAAGCTGCTCGAGTGCCGTCTGGACAACGTGGTGTATCGCATGGGCTTCGCCGCTACCCGCGCCGAGGCGCGGCAGCTCGTCAGCCACAAGTCGATCACGGTCAACGCCCGGCCGGTGACGATTGCTTCCTATCAGGTGAAGGCGGGCGATACCGTCGAGGTGCGGGAGAAAGCGCGCAAGCAGCTCCGCATCCAGAGCGCGATCAACATCGCCCAGCAGGTGGGCCTCCCCGATTGGGTCGAGGTCAACGACAAGGAGTTCCGCGGCGTCTTCAAGTCGTCGCCCAGCCGAGATGATGTCCTGCCGGACATCAACGAGAATCTGGTCGTGGAGCTGTATTCGAAGTAATCGGCTTTTGACCCTGTCATCCCAGGGCCATCCGTTTTTGGTTTGCGCCGGTGACTCAAGCCGGCAAGGTGAGACTGCAATGCAGGGATCCGTTTCAGAGTTCTTGAAGCCCCGCGTGGTGAAGGTGCAGCCCATTGCCCCTCGCCAGGCACGCGTGACCATCGAGCCGTTCGAGCGTGGCTTCGGCCACACGCTCGGCAACGCGCTGCGGCGGGTGCTGCTCTCGTCCATGCCCGGCAGCGCCATCACCGAGGCTGAGATCGAAGGCGTACTGCACGAGTACACCAGCATCGAGGGCGTCCAGGAGGACGTCGTCGACATCCTGTTGAATCTCAAGTCGGTCGCCATCCGCATGCACTCGCGCGACAGCGCAGAGCTGCGGCTGCAGAAGAAGGGCCCGGGTCCGGTGACCGCGGGTGACATCCAGACCGACCATGATGTCGAAGTGGTCAACCCGGACCTCGTCATCGCCAACCTGACCAAGGCGGGCGAGCTCAGCATGACGCTGCGTGTGGAGCGGGGCCGCGGCTACCGTCCGGCCGCCTCGCGCGCGGTGTTTGAGGAGCAGTCGCGTCCGATCGGCCGTCTGCAGCTCGACGCTTCTTTCTCCCCCGTGCACCGCGTGACGTACTCCGTCGATGCGGCCCGCGTGGAGCAGCGCACCGACCTCGACAAGCTGGTCATCGATATCGAGACCAACGGCACCATCGACGCGGAGGAGGCGATTCGCCGCGCGGGCGCCATCCTCAAGGACCAACTGTCGGTGTTCGTCGATCTGCAGGGCGAGGAAGAGGCCCAGACCAAGGTCTCGGAGATGCAGTTCGATCCGATCCTGCTGCGCCCCGTCGACGAGCTCGAGCTCACCGTGCGCAGCGCCAACTGCCTGAAGGCGGAAAACATCCACTACATCGGCGATCTGGTGCAGCGCACGGAGGTGGAGCTGCTGCGCACGCCGAACCTCGGCAAGAAGTCGCTGACGGAGATCAAGGAAGTGCTGCAGAGCCACGGGCTGATGCTCGGCATGCGGCTCGAGGGCTGGCCGCCGGCGAGTCTCAAGCACGACGACGGCCGGGATGTGATCTGAGGCGGCCATGAGACACCAACTTTCCGGCCGACAGCTGTCGCGCAACAGCCCGCACCGACGTGCGCTGATGCGCAACATGAGCGTCTCGCTGCTGCGGCACGAGACCATACGCACCACCTTGCCGAAGGCGAAGGAGCTGCGGCGAGTGGTGGAGCCGCTGATCACCCTGGGCAAGAAGGACGGGGATGCCAACCGGCGCCTCGCGTTCTCCCGTCTTCGCGATGCGGAGGTGGTGAAGAAGCTGTTCGCAGATCTGGGGCCGCGGTTCAAGGCGCGTCCGGGCGGGTACACCCGCATCCTGCGCATGTCGCCCCGTCCGGGCGACTCCGCGCCGATGGCGCTGATGCAGCTGGTCGAGGGATCGGCGGCGGTCGCGCCGGCCGAAGAGGCTGGCAAGAAGAAGCGGCGGCGCGCCAAGGCGAAGAGCGAAGGCGAGGCGAGCACCGAGGCCAAGGCGGACGCCGAAGTCCAGAAGAAGCCGCGCACCCGCAAGAAGAAGGCTGCTGCGGCCTGACTCAGGCCGTCAGGCCTGATCCAATCCGAAGGCTGAACACTGCGACGGCTTCACGCCAGCGCAGGCGTCTTTGCACCATCCTGTTCGATCCGTTAGGCTCCGTGGCACGAGGCAGGCGGCAAAAGTCGCGACTTTTGCCGGCGGCAGCGGAACTGATGTCCGAAAAAGCGCCGTAGGCGACTTTTTCCAAAAGCAAGGGGAGGTGTGTCATGAGTCTAGCGAGTGAATTCAAAGAATTTGCCGTGAAAGGCAACATGATCGATATGGCCATCGGCATCGTGATCGGGGCGGCCTTCGGGACGGTCGTCACTTCGTTGGTGGCGGACGTCATCATGCCGCCGCTGGGTCTGCTGACCGGAGGGATCGATTTCAGCAAAATGGCGCTGCAGATCGGCGCATCGCCCAAGGGAGAGGCGGTGCTGTTGAAGTATGGCCTCTTCGTGCAGGCGATCCTTTCCTTTCTGATCATCGCCATCGCGCTCTTTGCGATCATCAAGATGATCAACAAGCTGAAGCACCCCGCGCCGGCCGCGCCGGCGGGTCCGCCGCCCCCGACGAAGTCCGAGGTGCTGCTCGGAGAGATCCGGGACCTTCTCGCCAGGCGCGCTTAGGTCCCGTCAGAAGCCTCGTTGAGGCCGGCGATGAGGCCGCGCAGATAGTTACGGACGGCTGAATCCGACGCCAGGCCGATGGCAAGGGTCAACGCCTGGCGCGCTTCAGCCGTACGTCCGGCAAGAGCGAGCAGGTGTCCGCGGGTCGCCCAGTAGGGCTGGTAGTCGACGAGGCGTCGATCGTCGGCGACGGCGTCCAGTGCCGCGAGGGCGGCGGCTGGGCTCTCGAGCTCACTCAGCGCGGCGGCACGATTGAGGGCAACGACAGGCGAATCCGTCAGCTCCCGCAGGTGATCGTAAAGCGCGACCACCGCCTGCCAGTTGTTGATGCCGGTCAGGCGGCGTACGACGTGAGCGGACTGGATGCCCGCCTCGATCTGATAACGGCCCGAGGCGCCGCGGGAGCTCGCCTCGCGAAGAAGCGCCTCGGCGTCCTCGATCAGAGAATCATCCCAGAGGCCTGGGTCCTGCTTCTCGAGCGGCACGTAGGTATCTTCAGGTCCGCGGCGGGCGGCCCGGCGCGCCTCGGTGTAGAGCATCAGCGCCAACATGCCCTGGGTCTCAGGCTCATCCGGCAGCAGGTGGGTGATCAGCCGGGCAAGCCAGATCGCGTCGCCGGCAAGAGCGGCGGACGCCGCTTCCCCGATCTCGCCCCACGCCTTGGAATAGGCGGCGTAGATCGCCTCCAGCACCGCGTCCAGACGTCCGGGCAGCTCCTCGCGCTCAGGAATACGGAAGGGGATGCCCGCCTCCTTGATGCGGGCCTTGGCTCGTACCAGCCGTTGGCCCATCGTTGCCGGGGAAACCAGGAAAGCCGCCGCGATATCGGCCGCGTTGAGACCGAGGAGTGTCTGCAGGATCAGCGGCGCACGTGCGCCGGGCTCGATTGCCGGATGGGCGCAGGCGAACATCAGAGCGAGGCGCTGATCCGGAATGTCGTCCGGGGCTTCATTCAATTCGTCGGCCATGAACCTGAGTTGCTCCTCGTCGGCCCTGCGGGCCTGCCATTGGCGAACGGCATCGATGTGGCGGCGTCGAGCGACGGTGAGCAGCCAAGCCGCAGGATTGCGCGGCACGCCCTCCGCAGGCCAAACCCGCAGCGCCGTCGCAAAGGCTTCCGCGAGGGCGTCCTCGGCGGCGGCGACGTCGCGGGTGCGGGCCGATACGAAGGCGACGAGGCGGCCGTAGCTTTCGCGCGCGACACGCTCGGCCATCCTGGCCGCCTCGCTCGCCGTGGCCATCACTGACTGGCGGTCTCGATCGGTCGCATCTCGATCGCGCCATACTTCGCGCTGGGACACCGCTCCGCCCACTTGATGGCAGCGTCGAGGTCCGGTACGTCGATCAGGAAGTAGCCGGCGAACTGCTCCTTGGTATCGGCGTAGGGGCCATCGAGCACCGTGTTCTTGCCGGATCGCACCCGGACGGTGGTTGCGCTCTTGCTGCCTGCCAGCCGTTCCCCCGCGGTAAAGCCTGTCCCGGCTTTGGCGAGGGCCTGGTTGAAGGCACCGTAATCGGCCCAGAGCTCCTGCTTGGGCGCGGCGGCCAGCGCCGCCTCGTCGTGATGGATCAGCATCATGAATCGCATAGTCGTCTCCGCTGTCACGATCGACGCACCACGCGCCGATTGCGACTATGACGGACGGCCGCTGGCGATTTCGACTTTTTCTCCGCAGCCGATCGAACCTAGTCAAGGCGATGGCGGGCTGCCCGGGACGACTAGTAAAAGCCCCAATCGAGTTTGACGAGGAGGGTGGTGCCCGTCAGCGTCTGCCGCCCCTGCAGCAGGTTGGGGTTCAGGGTCAGCCCGTGATCCCACACCACGTGCAGGATGCGGTTCGGCCGGATGATCCAGCCGAGGATGGTGTTCGTCGCCACCGCGCGAGTGACCGTGTCGTATTGCACCAGTGACTGCAGTGACAGATCGGGTGTGAACGAGTAGACCATCTTCAGCTGCTGGGCGCGCACCGAGCCGCGCCCCTGCGGCCCGTAAAACCACACGAGCGCGGACTGCAGCGCCACATTCAGCCGGCCGTGGAGCGCGGAAAGGTTGAGTGCCGGATAGGAGGCCTCATAGTGGCCGTCGTACAGGGCGCCGCGCTCCGCTTCCAGAGTCACCCAACACGCATGGGACGGCGGGCTGGTCACCCCTGCGAGGACATTCGCAAAGCGGTAGTTGCCCGCGGGAAGGGTGACTCCGGGCACGATCTCGTAAGGTGCGGTCAGGACTTCGTACGATGGATTCACCTCCAGGTAGCCGGACCAACCGGATTGGGTGATGCCCTGCAGCGGGATCAGCTTCCAGTCCTCGCTCTCCACCCGGCCGCTCGCATCCGTTACCAGCGTGTAGGTGCCGTAGATGTCGAACTGCCGCACCCAGGAAAGCGCGCTGCCGGCGGGCGGGCGTGGCTGCCAGTTGATGTCAGCGAACGCCTGGCGGGTGCCGGGCCTCTGCAGGAAGCCCATCGCGGGATCCAACGCGGTGCCGTAGTCGTTGTAGCTGAAATCCATCCACCATAGATCGTTCGGATAGGCGATGTCGATCCCGTAACCGTCCGGGCTGCCGGCGGTCACCTGCCCGGACGAGCGCGCGCCCCAGGCGGCGATGCTGAGATTCTTGTCCCCCGCGAAGGTCGAGGTGCTCCATGTGCTGTCGAAGCTCGCCAGCGTGTTGTCCGTGAGGCCAGCGGGATCTCCGTGGGTGACGAGTGTTCCGACACGCCAGCGGCTGCTGATGTTGTAAGTCGCGCGTCCCGCAAACAGATTGGTGGCCTGCGATACCTCGGAGCTCCCCATCTGCATGTCCAGCATCCCGAGCGTCCACGCTCCGGCATGCCCGAGCACTTTCACGCCCTCGTTCGCCGGCACTGCCAGGCCGTCGCGAAGACCCACTGTCTGGGAATAGAACGGAATGAAATATCGTCCCAGGTTGTGGCTGAACGTGAAGACGTTGGTGCCATCGAGAAAGAACGGGCGTGTCTCCGGCACGGACTGGGCGTATGGTGAGACCATGACGTTGAGGAGATTGGTCGGCGCATCCGAGAAATCCGGGTGAAAGGTGAACAACCCTGCCAATTGCGGATTCACGTTGTACTTGAGGTCGAATCCCGCATGGCTCGAGACACCCTGCCCGTCGTCATGGCGCACTACTCCATAGGGATCGAACTGGAAGCCGGAGCCCTGCTCGAGTCCGGCGACGTTCGTCACATGACCTTCCCGCTGTAGGTCCGTCGCCTGCGCATCGAGGCTGATGCCGGACCAGGCGAGGGTGAGCTGTGCACGCGGCACGTACCGGCTCATGTTGAAACCCCAGCGGTTCTGCCGACTGCTGAACTGAAGGCCGCGCACGTCGATCTCGATCTCCGCCGTCCAGCCGCGGCGGTCGCGCTTCGTCACCGCGCGCCAATAACCGTTCCAGCTGTAGTCCACTGGCGAGCCGGTGTCGGCATTCAGATATCCCGGCGATATCACCCCGTCCGCCATCGCGCCGGCGGCATTGACCTGGAAGGCGTAGGCGAGCTTCTTCTGTGCGAAGGTGTCCAGCACGACCGTGATGCCGTCGTCGTTCGATTGATCGCCGTCCCGCTGCAGCGTATGCACCGCAATCTTCGCAGGGTCCGGATCGTCGCAGCGAATACCCAGATAGATATGGCCGTCGTCGCGCAAGAGACGCACGCTCGTCCTGAAGGGCGTGGGCCTCCCCGGAAAGGGATTCTGTTGCAAGAGCGTGAGCGTTGGTGCGCCGCGCCACACAGGTGCCTGCAGATCGCCATCCAGCGCCACCGCGCCTCTCGCCTGCCCGATCGCGGTGGCAGGCACGCGCGCTTGCGCGGCCGGTGCGCTCGCTGCGCCGAGGGCAGCGAAACCACCGTAGAGCAGCAGCGTAATTGTCGATCGCATGGAAACATCCGAGAGCAGACTGCCGGGCAGTCTGCTCGGACGCTCGCGCCGAGCTCAACGCGCCTGCCCTGATCACAGCGCGCCAGTCTGCACGCTCGGCGCGCAGCGCTTTTCATCCGGCGGCGATAGAGGCGATTAGCACGGGTCGCGCGCTTTTGGACCGCTCGTGCGAGCGATTCTCGTGTTGCCTCCGCGCCGCGGCGCGACTAACCTGCTTGCCGGATCACAGCGAGCCGGCAGCCGGGCTGCCGACGGCAATTTCCCATGTCCACGATACAATCTGATGCGGCCGCGCGTGACGGCGTTCCGAGTCTGAGCGCAGCCGCGCTGTTGCGCTTATCCGTCGCGGTCGCAGTGCCTGTCTGCGCATTTGCGCTCCTGTGGACTCTCTCGGTCGCGCATTACTATTTCATGAACACCGCTCCCGCGCAGCGGGCCGGGTTTCTTGCGCCGGCCGTCCGCGTAGTTGAGCATGTTCTGCTGTTGCCGCTGTTGACCGGCAGCTATTTCCTTGCGGCGCTCCTGTTCGCGCGCGGCGGGCGCCCCAGGCGAGTGCTGCTCGAGCAGCTCACATTGCTCGTGGCGTTTTCCCTCCTGGTCCGGCCCATTTACTTCCTGGCGACGAGTCTTGGCCTGGGTGGCGCGAGCGAGCCCTTCGATTTCGCGCATTTCCTAGACGCAATGGATCTCGATTCGTGGCTCTCGACCGCGCTCAACTACTCGCTGATTTACGCGCTCGGCCTCTTCATCCTCTTCGGGCTGATCGTGCTCGCCAAATACCGGCAGGAGCAGCTGCGGGCCGCAGCAATGCGCGCCAACTGGCTGCAGGCGCAGCTCGAAACCCTGCGCGTGCAATTGCATCCGCACTTTCTGTTCAACACCCTGAACACCATTTCGGCCCTGGTCGGCTCGCAACCCGAAGAGGCGCGTGACCTCATCGCGCAGCTCGCGGCTCTGCTGCGCGACAGCATCGAAGGAGCGGGCGGGGAGTTCTATCCGCTGCGCCGCGAGGTGGAGCTGGCCAACCGGTACCTGCGCATCATGTCGGCCCGATTCGGCCCCCGCCTCAAGCCGGCCCTCGCCGTCGTGCCGGGACTCGAGGAGTGCCCGGTGCCGCACGGTCTGCTGCTCACGCTGCTCGAGAATGCCGTGACCCATGGCGTTTCGATGATCACCGGAGACGGCGAGCTCTCCCTGCGCTGTGCCCTGGAGCACGAACTGCTCGTCGTCGAAGTCCGTAACCGCTACGATCCCGATGCCACACCCCTGCCGCCTCATCGAGGCGGCCTTGCGGCGCTGACGACGCGACTCAACGCGCTGTACGGAGATGCTTGCGTACTGGAATATGGCGGCAATGGCGCCGGCCTCTGGTACACGCGCGTCACGTTGCCTGCCGATTGCACATCCGCCAAGTCCGGGGACGCAGGTGCCGGCGGACGCACGCGTGCGCAGCGGGTGCTCACTTGATCCGCGCCCTGATTGTCGATGACGAGCCGCCGGCCCGCGGCCAGGTGCGCGAGTTCCTGATCGCCGAACCGGACGTGCTCGTGGTCGGCGAGAGCGCTGACGGTGAGGATGCGCTACGGCAAATCCTTGCACTCCAGCCTGACCTCTTGTTCATGGACATTCGAATGCCGCGCCTGTCGGGGCTCGAGGTGTTGAGCTCGAGCGCGCAAGCGCGGCTGCCGTACACGATTTTCACGACCGCCTATGCCCATTACGCGGTCGAGGCTTTCGCTGTGGAAGCGCTCGACTACTTGGTGAAGCCCCTGGAGCGCAATCGCTTCCATGAAGCGGTGGGGCGGGCAAGGCGTTATCTGTCGCGGGACGCGTCTTTGATGCGGCGCATCGAGCCCGAGATGCTGCGTGCCTTTCTCGCCAACCTCGAGACCGCCGGCGGCAGCGCGCGGGGCGAGCGCCTTGCGATCAAGGTGGGCCGTCGGGTTCGCTTCCTCGATCTGCCTCTCATCGAGTACGTCAGCGCGGATGGCGATTACGTCGCGATCCATCTGCGAGGCGACGAAGTGCTCCGGGGACGTGAAAGCATCGTCGAGCTGCAGGCGCGCCTGCCGTCCGCGCGATTCCTGCGCATTCACCGCTCGCTGATCGTCAACCTGCAGTGCATCAAAGAGCTGCGTTCCAACAAGCGCGGCGGCTACACGCTCGTCATGGCGAGCGGCCATCGTCTTGGGGTCAGTGCCACTTATGCACCCGCCGTGGAGGCTCTCCTCGGCTGAAGGTGCCCTGCATGGGACCACAACTGGCGCACCAGCAGAACGAAGAGCAGCAGCACGAAGACCATCGAGGCGCACTCACTCAGCGACAGACCAACTCCCCACGGAAACCAGATGCCCGGTACGTGCGCTGCCGCAAGCTCACTGCTGAAGAGCACCGTGCCGATGGCCAGCACTGCGGGTAGGGCATACCAGCCGTCGCGTCCTCGGCGGAGTACCCCCCGGTACGCGATCCGTGCCAATATCAGCAGAAATGTCAGACGCACGATCGTGATCAGATGGCGCACGCCGATGCTTGCAGAGTGCGGGAACGTGGCATGGAAGAGCCACGGGTTGTCCAACAGATGGGCTATGAAGAGGGCGAAGGTCAGACCGGATATCGTCTTCGGCAGCCAGGCGGCCCCTGTTTCCTCGAACCAGCTCCTCCAGGCCATCATCCATGCGCCCATGCTCAGAGACCCGATGGCTGCGATGAAAATCACGAAATCCCGGACCGTCTCGATCTGCAGCCAGAAGAAAAAGGGTTGATTTGCGCGTTGAATACCACTGAGCGTCAGAGCGGCGGCCAGCCACGGATAGCTCCGGCCGCCGTGATCGAGGGGCTGCAGGCACAGGACCATAATCGCGGCCAGGAAGAACAGGAGAGCTGGAATTGTATCGGTCACGTAACCTGCAAAAATCTTGAGCCACTGCAGATGGTATTGGGCGGCGATGGCATGCCGTTCGCCGATCGCAGGCGCGATGTGAATGCCGCCACCTGCCGGGTCGTCCAAGTCCCAGGGACCCATCCATACACGGATCGCGATGAGCAGGGCGCCGCGTGTCGGTGGCGGAAGTGCGAAGAACGTCGGATAGTGATAGCCATGGGCGATTGGAGTGACGCCGGAGAAGTTGCCAACACCACCCAGAAGTCTGCCGTTCTCGTATATCTGATACGCACTGTCGACTGCCCAGGGACCCAGCAGCGCCAGGGCTTCGCTCGCCGGCGTACGGATGTCGAGATGAATGCGATACCACGCATAGCCGTCATATCGCTGATGGCCCTTGGCGCTCCAGCCCGGCGCGTAGTTTGGAAGTCCGACATCGCCATCCGTGGCGCTCGCGGTTGCCACAACTTCCACGACCTCCCACTCGGAGTCGTCGAAAGCCGGATCCGCCCAGCGAGGATTGTCTCCGACATGAAATCGCCAGGGCCCCGTCAGCGTGGCCATCGCCTCGTTGAGCTGCACAGCCACGGCTGGAGTCTGCGTCGCCGCGGTTGCCGTACACGACAAGAGGAGCAGCAGTCCCAGCGAGAGAGCATGCACTTTCATAACGTCAACCCGCGCCCCTGCTAAGGGCAACGCGGCAAGTCTGCTCGGCGTGCCGGGCGTGCTCAAATCACGCACGGCACCTGCGGCGCGCGGGGATCCGCTTTCGTCGTGCCGCCATCGGCTCCTGGCGACGATGGCGGCGGTTTCGTCATGACCGGCGCTGACTTGCGCAGCCAACAGCCGTAGCGTAGAGTCCTCCACGCCTCAGGTGTCCCGTCGGAGCTTTGGAGCTGCGGCGGGGTGAAACGGGAAGCCGGTGAAGCATTCCATTGGAATGATCATGCCGGCGCTGCCCACGCAACGGTAGGCGAGTCGAAAGGACGACGTGATACCACCGGCTGGATGCTCGGGAAGGTGTCGTCCCTCGGAGAATTCCTCCACTCGCGAGTCCGGAGACCGGCCTGAGACATGATCGGCGGCTCGCGTGGGGCGTGGCCGGAATGCGTGACCTCCGTCGCCCGTTCCGCACTCTCTTTCCCTGTCGCCTCGTGAACTCACTGATCGCGCGTGGTGCGCGTGGAGGCGGACAGGTGTATTCCCGTTGGATGGCGGCGTTGCCATGCGCTGCGTTGCCGCTTTTTGCCTGCGCTCAGAATGACCTAACCGGGGTTTCGTCTCCGCGTCCCGTCGTCATCACGGCTTCGCGGGTTGCTGAGCCGGTCTCTGCCGTCCTGGCGTCCGTGACCCTCATCACTCGCGCCGACATCGAGCGCCTGCAACCGCATTCGGTGCTCGAGCTGCTCGCCGGCCTGGCGGGAGTGTCCGTCTCCTCGAGCGGCGATCTCGGCAAGACCGCCTATCTCTATGTGCGGGGTACGAATGCGGATCATGTGCTGATCCTCATCGATGGCATCAGGATCGGTTCCGCGACGACCGGCCAGGCGGCGCTGGAGCAGCTGTCCGTCGACCAGATCGAGCGTATCGAGATCGTTCGCGGTCCGCGCTCCAGCCTATACGGCTCGGATGCGATCGGCGGCATCATTCAGATCTTCACGCGCCGCAGCGCGCCCGGGGACGCGAGCCGGGCTTCCTTCGAGCTGACGGGCGGCAGCCACGATACCTGGCAGGCGCAGGGCGGCTACTCCGGCAGCAGCGGTCCTCTCTGGTACAACGCCAGCGCCAGCGGCCTCTACAGCAGCGGGATCCCGCTCTGTGTGACCGGCGCACCCCAAACTGCGCCCTGCTACACGACGGAGCCCCGCCAGGGCTTCCAGAGCAGCTCTGGGGCCGTGAGCGGCGGGTATCAGATCGGCGATGCCACACGGGTCTCGTTCGACTGGCTGCGCGCCGATGGGGACACCCGCTACGACGGCGACATCTTCAGCGGCGACGAATCCCACGTGGTGCAGCAGGCAGCCGGCTTGCAGCTGCGGACGGCGCCGCTTCCGCAGTGGGAGATGTCTTTCACTGCCGGCCAGAGCCTCGATGAGTCCGCGCAGCTCTTCGATGCTGCCCCGGACGGGTTCTTCGATACGCGCCGCGAGACGCTCTCGTGGCTCAACGACCTGCACCGCGGCACCGCACAAACTCTGCTGCTCGGCGCCGACTACGAGCGGGACACGATCGGCAGCAGCACCGGCTATGCCGAGCGCTCGCGCGCGGATACCGGGGCCCTCGCAGCCTATCGCCTCACTCCAGGGCGGTTGGACCTGGAACTCTCCGCGCGCCACGATCACAACCAACAGTTCGGCGATCGCACCACGGGCGCCGCGGCCGCGGCCTGGCGTTTCGCGGACGGGCTGCGACTCACCGCTTCCTGGGGTACTGCCTTCAAGGCGCCCACCTTCAACGATCTGTACTTCCCCTTCTACGGCAACCCGGTGCTGCGCCCGGAGACCGGCCGCAGCACCGAGATCGGACTCGGCGGGGGTTTCGCGCAACACATGGAGTGGGCCATCAACGCGTATGAGACCACGATCGACGATCTCATCGAGTACAACCCGGTCACCTTCGGCGCCGACAACATCGACCGGGCGCGCATACGCGGGCTCGAGCTGCACCTGACGACCGAGATCGCGGGCACGCAAGCCCAGCTCAATACGACGTGGCTCGATCCGCGCGATCGCGGCGCCCACTGGGGCGCGGTGCTGCCGAGGCGCGCGGAGGAGTCCGCGCGCCTCGATCTCGACCGGGATTTCGCCGCGTTTACCGCCGGCACTTCGCTCAGCGTGGTCGGACGACGATTCGAGGACCCCGCCAACACCGAGCGGCTCGGCGGCTACACGACATTCGATCTGCGCGCGGGCTGGCATTTCGATCCGTCCTGGATGCTGCAGGCGCGCTTCTCGAACGCGCTGAACCGGGATTACGAGACCGTCCTCTACTACAACCAGCCGCGCTTCGGCGCCTATCTCACTCTGCGCTATACCCCGGGGAGCACCTGATGAAACTCACGACTAGACGATTGGCCGGCTTCTGCGCGCTGGTGGCGCTCATGATCGTCACCCGCTCGGGCCACCTCGGCACGGCGTGGTCGCCGCCGGATGCCTCTTGGGCCGTGCTGTATCTCGCTGGCTTTTATTTCGGGCGCGAGTGGCGCTGGGCGCTGCCGGCTCTGCTCTGCACCGCCATGGCAGTGGACTTCGTCGTCATCCGGGACTTGGGCGTCAGCAGCTACTGTGTGACCGTTGCCTATGTGTTCATGCTGCCGGCCTATGCGGCTCTGTGGTTGGGCGGCGCCCGGATGCGGCGCGCGTACCGGCATGACCTCGCCGATCTGGTACGTTGGGTAGTCAGCCTCGGCCTCGCCTCATCGCTCTGTTTTCTTCTGACCAACGCGACCTTCTACTGGCTGGGCGGGCGGATCGCCGACCCGACCCTCGGCGGCTGGTGGCAGAGCCTCACGCACTGGTATCCCGGATTCGTCGGTGTTCCGTTCGTCTATGTCGGTATCGCCGGACTGCTCCATGCCGCGTTGGTGCGGCCATCGCGAACGCGGATCGAAGCCGATGCCCACTGAAGAGCCGTCGCCTGAGGAGTCACGCTACCGCGAGCGGATGCAGCGCCGCAAAGCCGCCGTGGATGCCCGCATCTCGGCGGCTGCCGCGGAGCGTGGCGTTCTCCTGGTGCTGACCGGAAACGGCAAGGGCAAGAGCTCTTCCGCATTCGGGATGGTGGCCCGTGCGCTGGGTCATGGCATGCGGGTCGGGGTAGTGCAGTTCATCAAGGGGCGCCACGCGACCGGCGAGGAGCTTTTCTGGCGCCGCTTCCCGGAGGTGATCTATCACGTCATGGGTGAGGGATTCACCTGGGAGACTCAGGACCGGGAGCGCGACGTGCGCGCGGCGCAGGCCGCCTGGAACGTTGCCGCGGCTCTGTTGCGGGATGCAGAGGTGGCGCTCGTAGTACTCGATGAGCTCAATATCGCGCTCCGCTATCGTTATGTGCCGCTGGCCAATGTCATCGCTTCGCTGCGTGCGAGGCCGACGCAGCAGCATGTAGTGATCACAGGCCGCGGTGCGCCCAGCGAGCTCATCGACCTTGCCGACACGGTGACCGACATGCGTGCGGTAAAACACGCGTTCGAGGCTGGCGTGCGTGCGCAACGAGGGGTCGAGCTGTGAGGGTGGGGAGATGAAGGAGCTCGTCCTGGGCGGCGTGCGCTCCGGCAAGAGCCGCTACGCGGAGCAACTGGCGCGCGCGAGCGGCCTGCGAGTGGTCTATATCGCCACCGCGATTGCAGGTGACGACGCCGAGCTCCAGGAGCGCATCCGACGCCACCGCTCGTATCGTCCCGCCGACTGGATGACACTGGAGGAGCCTGTCGCCCTCGGCGCTGCCCTGCGGGCCCATGCGGGCTCCGGGCAGTGTCTGCTGATCGAGTGCCTGACATTGTGGCTCGCCCATCTCCTCACTTCCGGATCGGACCACCGGCTGCAATCGGAATGCTCGAGCCTGCTGCGCGCCGTGGGAGAGATTTCAGGGCATGTGATCCTGGTGAGTAACGAGACAGGACTCGGGATCGTGCCTCCCGGCGCGCTGAGCCGACGTTTTCTCGATGTCAGCGGCGAGCTGCATCAGAGTCTCGCTGCATCATGCGATAGCGTCACCTTCGTCGTGGCGGGTTTACCGCAAAAACTGAAAGAGGTCCTCGCATGACAGCTGACTTGCGCTGGCTCGATGACGATTCCAGCTCGATCGATGCGAGCGCGGCTGAGGCCGCGCGCGCACGCCAGGAGACGCTGACGAAGCCGGCCGGCTCGCTCGGTGATCTCGAGACGCTCGCCATTCGGATTGCGGGTTGGCAGCGCCGCGAGCGTCCCACCCTGGAGCGGGTGCACATTACGGTATTCGCGGGCGATCACGGCATCGCGGCGGAGGGCGTATCGGCGTTCCCGCAGGCCGTCACCGTGGAGATGCTGCGCAACTTCGCGCGCGGGGGCGCGGCCATCAACGTGCTTGCGCGCGCCCTGGGCGCCACCTTCGAGGTCGTGAATCTCGGCACTGTCAACCCGGTCGCGGGTGGCGCACATGACAGGTGGCTCGGCCCCGGTACGATGAGCTTCGCGCAGGACGCAGCGATGAGCGAGGCGCAGCTCGTGGCGGCTCTCGATGCGGGCCGGCAAAGCGTCGAGCGCGCCGTTGCCGCCGACGCGCAGCTCTACATTGGCGGCGAGATCGGCATTGGCAACACCACCGCCGCTACGGCGCTCGCCTGCGCGCTGCTGCCGGCGAAGTCCGAGACGCTCGCCGGACCGGGTACGGGTCTCGATGCCCAAGGGGTGGCGCGCAAAGCCGCCGTCATTCGTCACTCGCTCGAGCGTCATGCGGGAGGACTGGGGAGCGCGGCGCAGATCCTGCGCCGGCTCGGCGGGTTCGAGATTGCCGCCCTCGCGGGAGCCTACGTGCGCTGCGCGCAAGTGGGCCTACCGGCGCTCATCGACGGCTTCATCGCGACGGCCGCCGCGCTTGTCGCATGCCGATTGCGGCCACGCGCGGACGTCTGGTGGCTGTTCTCGCATCGCTCGCGGGAGCCGGGACACGCTGCGTTGCTGGCGGCGCTACAGGCGCGGCCGCTGCTCGACCTCGGCATGCGCCTCGGTGAGGGCAGCGGCGCGGCGATGGCCGTACCGATATTGCGGCTCGCCTGCGAGCTGCACGGGCGCATGGCGACCTTCGCAGAGGCGGGGGTCTCCGAGCGACTGTAATGACGGGCGGACGACAGATGGCGGGGCGACAGGCTCGTGCGTGGCCGAGAGCGGCGCTCGTGGCATTGCAGTTCCTGACGCGGCTGCCCGTGCGTATCGAGCCGCCGCCGGATCCGCGGGAAGTCGGCCTTTCTCTCGCATGCTATCCCGTCGTAGGACTCGCGCTCGGCACGATGCTCTGGGGCGTCGCGGTGATGGCCTCGCGGCTGCCCGCCCTGCTGGGTGCCGCGATCGTGTTGGCTTCGTGGGTGCTGATCACGGGGGCGCTGCATCTCGACGGTCTCGCCGACACAGCGGATGCCTGGGTGGGCGGGCATGGCGATCGGGAGCGAACGCTCACGATCATGAAAGATCCGCGCTCGGGACCGGTCGCGCTCGCGGCGGTGAACTGTCTGCTGTTGCTGAAGTTCGCGGCGCTCGCAGCGCTGGCGACGCAGGTTCACGCAGCGCACTTTCGTCCGCCGCCCTGGCGCGACCTGCGTCTCGGCGCGGCCTGCATCCTGCCCCCGCTCCTGGCGCGAGCCGCGATCCCGGTGCTGTTCGCACATACGTCCTACGTGCGGGCGCAGGGAATCGCCGAGCAGCTGACGGCTCATCAGTCCCGGACCGCCGGCGTCTTCACCGCGGCGGTCACTGCGCTCTGCACGGTCGCCGCGTGCCGCACGTTGGGCGCGATCGCGCTGGGCACCGCCGCTATCGCATACGGCATCGTCCGTGGAGGGCTCGTCCGGCGGCTCGGCGGATTCACCGGCGACGGCGCGGGCGCCTTGGTCGAGTTGATCGAGGCGGCTTGTCTGGTGGCCATCGTGGCGGCGCCATGACCACTAGCATGCAGGCAGCCGTTTGCCGATTCATCCGAGATAACATCCCATCCAGACCACCGGATGCAGTTCCCGCGGCGGCTCGCCGAGCCATCGGTCGATCAACATCGCAAGCAGGAGGCTCATGCCATCCGCGGTCCGCCGGGGGGGGTGGCGCAGAGTAAGCCATCGGAGCTGCATTCAACAGCAACTTTTCATGACCGGCGAGCCGACGGAGCCGGGCGCAAGATCGAGCGCCTCCTGTCGGCATTACCCGCTGGCCGGAGCGGAGATCATGACGGCTGAAGCCACAATCAGACAGGCTGTGGTGTTGATTTGTACCACTTGCGGGTCGGCAGGCGCTCCCGCAGGCACGCCGCCGGCCGGCCTTCTGCTCGCGCGCAGTACTGTTGCATTCGTCGGCGATGCGGGAGATGTCCGCATCGAGGGCGTGCGGTGTCTTGCCAGCTGCAGCCGCGGGCCGAGCGCCGCCATCCGCTGCGACGGTGCGTGGACGTACATCTTCGGTCACCTCGATCAGGCGCGGGATGGCCCGGCGCTGGTGGAGGGAGCACGCTTGCTCGCGTCAGCGGCGGACGGGCTGTTGCCGTGGCGCGGGCGACCCGAAGTTCTGAAGCGCGCAACGATCGCACGCCTGCCGCCGGATGATATTCCCGGCGAGGTGGTAGCGCTTGGGCCGACCGACTGAGTCGCCCGCCGGCGTCGCACCTGCCTGCAAACGAGCCGGCGGCGTGGCGCTCGCGCGGCGCGCCGGGCGTCGGCGCGTTGATCATCGGCGCCGAAGACGCTGCGCTAACTTGCGCCGGCTGCAGTCCGGAATGCGTCGCGGGTCAGATTCTCACAGCTCCTCGCCGTGACCGCCAGATCGTCTTCGATGCGGATACCCCCGAATTTCCGCAGCGAGTCGACCCGGCTCCAGTTGATGCGCGTCGAGCGGCCGTCGGCGCGTGCGGCGGCGAGCAGCTGCGGGATGAAATAGAGGCCGGGCTCCATCGTGACGACGAAGCCTTCTTCCAGCACTCGGGTCAGGCGGAGGTACGGGTGGCCGTCGGGGCGGGGAATGTCACCGCCGTCGGGGGAGCGTATGAAGCCGCCGGCATCGTGGACTTCCAGGCCGAGGAGGTGACCGATGCCGTGGGGGAAGAACACGCTCGTAGTGGCCGTCGCCACCGCTTCCTCTGCGCCGCACGTGATGATGTCGGCTTCGCGGAGGACTTCCGCAAGCAGATGGTGGGCTCGCAGGTGGACGTCGCGCCAGTCGACGCCGGCTTTGACGCCGCAGCAGAGGGATTGCTGCATGTGGTCCATGCGCTCGATCAGGGTTGCGAAGTCGGCGTCGCGATGGGAATAGGTGCGGGTGATGTCGCTGGCGTAGCCGGCAAACTCTGCGCCCGCGTCGATCAGGAGGGAATGACGCTCGGCGGGCGGATGCGTCTCCAGCATCTGGTAATGCAGAACGGCACCGCTTCCGTTCAGGGCGATGATGGGGTTGTAGGGGAGGTCTTGCTCGCGCAGGCCGCAGGCCGCGAGGAAGGCCAGCTCGATCTCGAATTCGGCGGCGCCGGCGCCGAAGGCCCGGGCGGCGGCGAGGTGCCCGCGCGCGCCGAGGACGCTCGCATGGCGCAGGCAGGCGAGCTCGTAAGGCGATTTGGCGGCACGCGAGTAATCGAGGTGCCGAATGAGGTGAGGGGGGTTGATGTCACCGACGCCCCAGGAGGCGAGCTCTTCGAGGGCATCGCCCAGGAACGCCGTGCTGCGCAGGCTGCGAGGCAGAAGCCGACGCGACTCATCCCGGTCGCGCCAGGGGCGAATGTCGAAGTGCCGGGTCCAGTAGCCCTGGGGGAGCGCCGGGGGCTTGTACCAGTAATCGTCGGGCTGGTGAAAAACCAGCAGCGGGCGGTGGCCGGGCTCGAAGTAGAGGAAGGAGTCCGGGACGTCGAGCAGGGGAGCCCAGACCTTGAACGGGGCATGGACCTCGAAAGGGTAGGTCCGATCGTCCTGAAAGATGGGCAGAAGGGAGCCGGAGTGCATCAGGAGGCCGGAATACCCGCAGGCTTCGAGCGCCCGGGACGTCCGCAGGGCGACCCCCTCCAGGTGCGAGGCGAACAGGGCATCGAGCGCGGCGGGGTCAGCCAGAGAGTGCGCCAAGCGCGCGGCCAAGGGGTCGGCAAGGGTGCCAGCGGCGGTCATCTGAGGCACTCCGGGCGGGGAGGGACATCGATTGTAAGCTCTCGGACGGGCTGGGGCTCCTGGTGGACACGGTCGGCTGGGCAGGCAGAAATGTCGTTCCAGGGCGACAGCAAAGGCCCAGGCTGTTTCAAATCGCATACTGAGTCTATAAAATCCCGCGGCGCGACCCGTGAAGGACTCGCGGAACGATAAAAAAGTCGTTCAGAACGCTTTCTTCGTACTGGCTCTCTCACAAGCATCGGGGTACCGATCGATGAATACCAAAGTTGCTCTTAGCGCGCTTGCTGCGGCACTGCTGCTGACGGCATGTGCAAAGAATGATTCCTCAGGCACCGAGCCCGCCGCCGCTCCGCCCGCTTCATCGCAGAGCAGCGCTCCGGCCGCTCCGCCCGCCGCGGCTCCGTCGGACAATTCGTCCTCCGGCTCGATGTCCAGCACGCCGCCGGCCGCCGCTCCGTCCGACAACAGCGCTCCCCCGGCCGGTGGCAGCACGCCACCTGCCAGCGGCAACCCGCCGCAGCAGTAAGCCGCCTTTGTACCGGGGGCTGTTGTCAGCAGCTTCCCGGCACAAGCTCCGCACGGCCCGGCCGGATCGCACAGGCGAGCCGTCCGGGCCGTGTTTTTTTTCGGTCCCGGGAAGCCGACATGACGGTCAGTGTGCGCGACGCGCGAAACACGGAAGGCGACCGCCTCTGGATCCAGAGCGTCTATCGCGATTACCTGGATGATCTGGTGCCGGGCGCCGGTACGGGCACCTTCCCCACGCTGGGTGAGGTCGGCCACCGCGAGCCCGACCAGCTCTTCCACTGGTTCGGCGATCCGAACAAGTTCCCGCTCGTCATTCTGCGAGCCTCCGAGCCCGTGGGCTTCGCGCTGGTCGTGCGCGGGATGGGTGCCGGCCCGCGGCGCAGCACCGAGGCAGCCGCCCAGCCGCGTGCGGCAATGGACTACCGCATGGCGGAATTCTTCATCACCCGCGCCAGGCGCCGCCTCGGCATCGGCGCCACCGCGGTGCGGCTCATCTTCAGCCGGTTCACCGGCCGTTGGGAAATCACGGAATACCTGCGCAACACCAATGCCGTCAACTTCTGGCGGCGCGTCGTCGCGAGCTACACGAGCGGTAATTACCGCGAGCGGATCGTGAACGGGGAAGTGCGGCAGACCTTCGAGTCCGGCGCGCTCTAGGCAGGAGGCCTGGCCAGCAGCTCCTCCAGCGCGTAGAGAGTCTTCTGCGCAAAGCGCTCCAGAGGGTAATACTTCGCGATCACTGCGAGCGCCCGCTCGTATGAATCGATGTCGAGGTGGCGGAGGAGGTACCGAACGTCCGCCTCGTCGTGGAACTCCGCGCCGATCCTCATTGCCAGGCACTTCATTGCCAGCAGGTACTCGGGTTGCGCGACCATGACCCGCAGGTGATCGAGCTCGAGGAAGGGAGCGAAGTCCGCGTGCTCGCTCAAGTAGCCCTTCACTCCATCGTTTAGCCAGCGTGGATCCAGATTCGCGCGCGCGGCGACGCGTGCCGCAGCCTCACGCACCAATGCCGCCGGCTGGAAGAGCGCATCCACATCCTGCGTCGACGCCCGGGCGTCATACGCGAGGCACATGACCGCTCCGCCGACGAGAAAGACCTCGGCGCGTGTTCCCGTCTGGCGCAAATCCTCGTTGAGCATCTCCAGCAGCCGGCGAATATCCGCCCTGGTCAGTGGCGGCATGCCGTCAAACCCGGTCGCCGATCGTCGCGTCGATGAATATGTTTCGGCGGCGGAAGGGCGGAGGTGAATGAGTCAGCAGATGCAGCCGCAGGCTCTTCAACGTCGATCCAAAGGCTGGCTCCCGAAGGGGAGCAACTGCTCGGAGCCAGTCGGGCACGCGGACCGAGCGGCGCTCGCAGGCCTGCTCAATCATGGCGGCGATGTAGTTGGACAGGAACGGAGTCAAAGCGGTTGTCGGCGGTACAGCGATCGCATCGCGTAGCTCGGCGGCTGTCCAGCTCGCGAGCAGTGTATTGAGCTCGGCAAGCGCAAAACTGGACGGTGCCGGCCCGGCGCTATCCTCTATGCAGTCCTGAAGCCGCATTGCCGGGTTCGGCACGGCGCGACGGAGCACGTAAGCGGACATGTCCAGTCCCGCATGCTCTGCGGCGCGCCGAATAGCGGCCTTTTCGGCAGGGGATACCCGAATTTGAAGTTGTTCGCTCCTGGGATTTCGACTCATGGACGTAGCCTACGATGTCTTGTCGCCTGGTGTCAATACATCGTATTGACACCATGCAGACCCGGCGTTCGCCCGCTGCTTACTGGGTGACGGCTGATTTCGGCCGCGTCACCCGGTTCGCGGGGGTGCTCGCTCCACCATCTCGGAGCAACGGCTGCAGATAAGCGCCGGTGTGCGATCGCGGGCTCGCCGCGACCTGCTCCGGTGTACCCGCGGCGACGATTTCGCCGCCGCCCTCGCCGCCCTCCGGCCCGAGATCGATCACCCAGTCGGCGCTCTTGATGACGTCGAGATTGTGCTCGATGACGACGATCGTGTTGCCCTGGTCGCGCAGGCGGTGCAGGACGTCGAGGAGCTGTGCGACGTCGTGGAAGTGCAGGCCGGTGGTCGGCTCGTCGAGAATATAGAGCGTGCGGCCGTGGTTTTGGCGGGCGAGCTCGCGGGAGAGTTTGACGCGCTGCGCCTCGCCGCCCGAGAGAGTGGTGGCGTTCTGGCCGAGGTGGATGTAGGAGAGACCGACGTCGGTGAGGGTTTGCAGCCTCGCGGCCACCGCCGGCACGTTCTGGAAGAAGCGCAGCGCTTCCTCCACGGTCATCGCCAGCACTTCATGGATGTTCTTGCCGCGGTAGCGGATCTCCAACGTCTCCCGGTTGTAGCGCTGTCCTTTGCAGACATCGCAGGCGACGTAGACATCGGGAAGAAAGTGCATCTCGACCTTGATGACTCCGTCACCCTGACAGGCTTCGCATCGTCCACCCTTGACGTTGAAGCTGAAGCGGCCGGCGTCGTAGCCGCGCGCCCGCGCCTCCGGAACGGCCGCGAAAAGCTCACGGACCGGTGCGAACAGGCTGGTGTACGTCGCCGGATTGGAGCGGGGGGTCCGGCTGATCGGCGTCTGGTCGATGTCGATCACGTGCTCGATGTCCTCGAGCCCCTCCACCCGTACGCACGGTGAGGCGTCGGGTGCGCTCAATCGGCCGTTGACCTTGGCGGTCGCATGGCCGAAGAGCGTGTCGATGATCAGGGTCGACTTGCCCGACCCGGATACGCCGGTCACGCAGGTGAGCAATCCCAGCGGAATCTCCGCTGTGACGTTGCGTAGGTTGTTGCCGGAGGCGCCGACGACCCGGATCTGCTTGTCGGGCGAGCGTGGGGTGCGCAGGCGCGGCAGGGCGACCATGCGCTTGCCGCTGAGGTACTGGCCGGTGAGTGAGGCCGCAGACCCCAAAATATCTTGCAGCGTGCCCTCGGCGACGATGTGGCCGCCGTGAGCGCCGGCGCCTGGTCCCAAATCGACGACGTGGTCGGCCTCGCGGATCGCCTCCTCATCGTGCTCGACCACGATCACGGTGTTGCCGAGGTCGCGCAGGCGCTTCAACGTGCCGAGCAGCCGCGCATTGTCGCGCTGGTGCAGCCCGATCGAGGGCTCATCGAGAATGTACATCACGCCGGTGAGGCCGGAGCCGACCTGGCTCGCGAGCCGGATGCGCTGCGCCTCACCGCCCGACAGCGTGTCGGCGCCGCGGTCGAGCGTCAGGTATTGCAAGCCGACATCGGCGAGGAACCGGAGCCGCTGCACCACTTCCTTGACGATCGGCGCCGCGACTTCGCCGCGCCAGCCCGAGAGAGTGAGGGCGCGGTAGAGCTCGAGCGCGTGACCGACGCTCAAGCGCGTGACCTCGGGGATAGCCTTGTCGCCCACGAACACGAAACGCGCCGCCCGGTTGAGGCGCGCGCCGCCGCAGTCGGGACAAGTCCGCACGCCGAGGTATTTCGCGAGCTCGTCACGGACCGTGCTGGATTCCGTCTCGCGGTAACGCCGCTCCAGGTTTGGCAGGATTCCTTCGAAAGGATGGCGCTTGGTGGCCGCGCGGCGCTTGCCCTCGTTGGGACCCTCCCCGTAGCGGAATTCGATCGCCTCATCAGCGCTGCCGTAGAGCAACACCTGCCGGGCCCGCTCCGGGAGCTCCGTCCAGGGCACCTCGATGTCGAAGCGGTAGTGGCCGGCGAGCGACTGGATGAGTTGGAAATAGTGGCTGTTGCGGCGATCCCAGCCGCGCACCGCGCCGCTCGCGAGCGAGAGGTCGGGATGCGTGACGACGCGCTGCGGATCGAAGAACTGCTGTGTCCCGAGGCCGTCGCAGGTGAGGCAGGCGCCGGCCGGGTTGTTGAAGGAGAAGAGCTTCGGCTCCAGAGGCGGCACGCTGTAGCCGCAGACCGGGCAGGCATGGCGGCTGGAGAAGACGAGCTCTTCGCGCTCCGGCTCATCCAGGAAGGTGAGACGAGCGAGGCCACCGGAGAGCCGCAGCGCCGTCTCGAAGGATTCCGCCAGGCGCTGCTGGGCATCAGGACGCAGACGCAGGCGATCGACCACCGCTTCGACAGTGTGCTTGCGCTTCGGATCGAGCTGCGGCAGGCCCTCCATGTCGTGGATGCGCCCGTCGATCCGCACGCGCACGAAACCCTGGTCGCGCAGTGACTCGAGAATCTCCGCGTGCACGCCTTTGCGGTCGCTGACCATTGGCGCGAGCAGCGCGACTGCGGCACCTTCGGGCAGCCGCAGCGCCTGGTCGACCATCTGACTCACCGTCTGGGCCGTCAGGTCGATGGCGTGGTCGGGGCAGCGCGGCGTTCCTGCGCGCGCATAGAGCAGCCGTAGATAGTCGTAGATCTCGGTGACGGTGCCGACCGTCGAGCGCGGGTTGCGGGAAGTCGCTTTCTGCTCGATCGCAATGGCGGGCGACAGGCCCTCGATGCTGTCGACATCCGGCTTGTCCATCATCGACAGGAATTGGCGAGCGTAAGCGGAGAGCGACTCGACGTAGCGGCGCTGCCCCTCCGCGTAGAGGGTATCGAAGGCGAGCGAGGACTTCCCGGAGCCGGAAAGCCCGGTGATCACGATCAGCCGCTCACGCGGCAGGTCGAGGTCGACGCTCTTCAGATTGTGAGTGCGTGCCCCGCGGACACGAATCTCTTGCATGGCCAGCCCAGGGAGCCTAAACAGCCAAATCTACACGTTCACGCAGCCTTTCGTGCTTCGCGACCGCCTCGTGCGCGTCTACAATGACGCTCTTTCGTAGCGGCCTGTCACGGCGCAGCCGGCAAAAGTCACGCCTTTTGCCGGCGGCAACGAAGGCACGGTCCGAGGTGGCACGGCACAGTCGGCAAAAGTCACGCCTTTTGCCGACGGCAACGAAAGCACGGTCCGAAAAAGCGCCGCAGGCGGCTTTTTCCAATAGAAGAGGGCATACTCATGGCGCGCGGAGTCAACAAAGTCATCCTCATCGGGCACCTGGGCGCGGATCCCGAGACGCGTGCCATGCCATCGGGCAGCAGCGTGGCGAACCTTCGCATTGCCACGACCGAAAGCTGGCGCGACAAGCAGAGCGGCGAGCAGCAGGAGCGCACCGAGTGGCACCGCGTCGCCCTCTTCGGCCGGCTGGCGGAGATCGCCAGCGAATACCTCAAGAAAGGCTCGCAGGTCTATATTGAGGGCAGCCTGCGCACCCGCAAGTGGCAGGACAAGCAGGGCAATGAGCGCTATTCGACCGAGATTGTCGGCAACGAGATGCAGATGCTCGGCGGCCGCGGCGGCGGAGCGGGCGCTGCGCAGGCGGGGGCCGCCGCCGGCGGCGCGCCGCGCGAGCCGCTGCCGGAGTATTCCGGTCCCGGAGGTGGCGGAGCTGGCGGTGGCGGCGCGGCCGGCGGCGGGGAGGACTTCGACGACGACATCCCGTTTTAGCGTCTTGCGGCCTGGCGGCCGCCGCGCCGCAAGCACTTGATTCGGCATATTTTTTACGACTGTCACGCAGTTCCGTGCGGGCGCTCGTGCGGCCGGGTGTCCGAGGCCGTAGAATGAGCTGATTCCCCGCTTATGTCCCGCCGCTACTTCATCAAGACCTTCGGCTGCCAGATGAACGAGTACGACTCCGCCCGCATGGCGGACGTGCTCGAGGCTGGTGTCGGCCTCGCGCGCACGGAAGATCCAGCCGAGGCTGACGTGCTGCTGATGAATACCTGCTCCGTGCGCGAGAAGGCGCAGGAGAAGGTGTTCTCCATGCTCGGGGAGTGGCGGAAGCTCAAGATCCAGCGGCCGCACGTGCTCATTGGCGTTGGCGGATGCGTAGCCAGTCAGGAGGGCGAAGGCATCACCCGGCGTGCGCCCTTCGTGGACCTGGTATTCGGTCCGCAGACCCTGCACCGCCTTCCCGACATGATCGCGCAGCTGCGCCGTACCGGCCGCTCGGTCGTTGACGTCAGCTTTCCGGAGATCGAGAAGTTCGACCGCTTGCCGGAGCCGCGCGCCGAAGGCGCCAGCGCCTTCGTTTCAGTGATGGAGGGCTGCAGCCGGTACTGCAGCTTCTGCATCGTGCCCTACACCCGCGGGGACGAGGTCAGCCGGCCGTTCGAGTCGGTACTGCAGGAGGTGCGGCAGCTCGGGAGCCAAGGCGTCAGGGAGGTGACTCTCCTCGGTCAGAACGTCAACGCCTATGCCGGACCGATGGACGACGGCGCGGCCGTTGATCTCGCCACGCTCATTCATCACGTTGCGGCGGTACCGGGTATCGAGCGCATCCGCTTCACCACTTCGCATCCGCTCGAGCTCAACGACAGCCTGATCGAGGCCTTTGCCCACGTGCCGCAGCTCGCGGGCCACCTGCACCTGCCCGTGCAAAGCGGTTCCGACCGCGTGCTCGCACTCATGAAGCGCGGCTACACCGCGATTGAATTCAAGGAAAAGGTCCGCAAGCTTCGCGCAGTGCGGCCGGACATCTGCATTTCCTCCGACTTCATCGTCGGGTTCCCGGGGGAGAGCGAGCGCGACTTCGAGGCGACGCTCACGCTGGTGCGTGAGGTCGGCTTCGATCAATCGTTCAGCTTCCTCTACAGCCGCCGGCCCGGCACCCCGGCGGCATCGCTTCCTGACGAGACGGCGGCCGAGCTCAAGCAGGAGCGGCTGACGCGGTTGCAGGCGCAGCTTGATGCGCAAGCGCGCGCCATCAGCGAGCGCATGGTGGGCTCCGTCCAGCGCGTGTTGGTGGAGCGGCCGGCGAAAAAAGACGTACGGGAGCTCGCCGGCAGGACCGAGAACAACCGCTGGATCAATTTCGCCGGTCCCGCAGGTATCATGGGTCAGTTCGCGCGAACCGTCGTGACCGAAGCATTGGCGCACAGCTTGCGCGGACGCCTGTGGCAGTAACCGTCCCCGAGGCGCTGCGCGAGTTCGATCTCGGGCCGTCTGACAATGCGCGGCTCGCCAACCTCTGTGGCCCCCTGGATGAGAACCTGCGTCTGCTCGAGGCGCGGCTCGACGTGGAGATTCGGCGGCGTGGCGACAACTTCCGGGTGCTCGGCGCCCGCGCCGGCAGCGCGGAGGACACGCTGCGGGAGCTCTTCAACCAGGCGAAGGACGAGGAAGTCACGCCCGAGCGCGTGCACCTGGCGTTGCGAGAGCGTGAGTCCGGCCAGGTACCGGCCGACATCGAGCCGGAAGAGCGCGGCATCCGCGTGCCGCGCGGCGGTATCCGCGCGCGTGGGCATCACCAGCGCGAGTACCTGGCGCACATCCGCAGCCGCGACCTGACATTCGGTATCGGCCCCGCGGGGACCGGCAAAACCTATCTTGCCGTGGCGTGCGCGGTGGAGGCGCTGCAGGCGGAAACGATCCGGCGCATCATCCTCGTGCGGCCGGCGGTCGAGGCCGGTGAGCGGCTGGGCTTCCTGCCGGGGGACCTGACGCAGAAGGTCGATCCGTACCTGCGCCCGATGTACGACGCGCTGTACGAGATGCTGGGATTCGACCGGGTGTCGCGCTTCATCGAGCGCAACGTCATCGAAGTGGCGCCGCTCGCGTTCATGCGCGGCCGCTCGCTGAACGATTCCTTCATCATCCTCGATGAGGCGCAGAACACCACCGTCGAGCAGATGAAGATGTTCCTCACGCGCATCGGCTTCGGCTCCAAGGCCGTGGTCACGGGCGATGTGACCCAGACCGACCTGCCCGCAGGCCGGCAGTCGGGCCTGAGTCACGTCATCGGCGTGCTGCGTGGTGTGGAGGGAGTTGCATTTACCTTCTTCGACGCCCAGGACGTCGTGCGCCACCCGCTGGTGCAGCGCATCGTTCAGGCGTACGAGTCACGCACGGCTGCCGCGGCGCCAACCCAGCCGGCGGCGCAACCGGAAGGAAACCGGCCATGAGAAAAGCTCGCACGCAGCGCTCATTGCGGGTCGACGTGCAGACGGGTGTCAGAGCCTGGGCGCCCCGCGCTCGCGATTTCGCCACGTGGGCGGGCACGGCTCTCGGCCGCCGCGCCGCCGACGGCGAGCTGGGCATCCGCGTGGTCGGCTCGGCGGAAAGCCGGCGCCTCAACGCCCGCTATCGCGGCAAGGACAAGCCGACCAATGTGCTGTCATTTCCGCCGGCACCCTTGCCGGGCAGCGCCGGGGGCGTTTCGGCGGCCGGAGTGCCGCAGCCTGGTGATCCGCGTCCTCTGGGCGACCTGGTGATCTGCGCGCAGGTGGTACGTTCGGAAGCGCGAGAGCAGCGCAAGCCGCTCGAGGCGCACTGGGCACACCTGGTGGTACACGGTGCCTTGCACCTCATCGGCTACGACCACGAGCGCGAATCGGAGGCGAAGCGCATGGAGCGGCGGGAGATCGCGGTGCTGCGCCGGCTGGGCTTTACCAATCCTTACAGAATCTGACCCATGAGCAAGGACATCAACACGACCGGAAAGTGGCTCAAGCGGCTGACGCAGACCTTCGCCGCGGAGCCGCAGGACCGCAAGCAGCTGCTCGAGGTCCTGCGGGAAGCGCGCACGCGCGGCCTGCTCGATGCCGATGCGCTGCCGATGCTGGAAGGGGTGTTGGAAGTCTCCGACCTCCAGGTGCGCGATATCATGGTGCCGCGCGCGCAGATGGTGTTCGTGCGCCGGGACGATCCGGTGTCCCGCATCCTGCCGACCGTGGTCGAGTCGGGGCACTCGCGTTTCCCGGTGATGGACGAGGATCGTGACGACATCGTCGGAATTCTCCTCGCCAAGGATCTGCTGCGCCTGTGCGCAGGCGAGGAGGCGCGTGAGCGCTTCGACATCCGCGAGTTCATGCGGCCGGCCGTGTTCGTGCCGGAGGCCAAACGCCTGAACGTACTGCTGAAGGAGTTCCGCCGCAGCCGCAACCACATGGCAATCGTGGTGGACGAGTATGGCGGGGTCGCGGGCCTGGTCACGATCGAGGACGTGATCGAGCAGATCGTCGGTGACATTGACGACGAGTTCGACGTGGAGGACGACCAGAACATCCGGAAGGAGGGCGAGCGCCTCTTCCTGGTGCGCGGCGTGACGCGGATCGAGGAGTTCAACGAGTACTTCGGCGCGCACCTCTCCGAGGAGGAAGGCTTCGAGACCGTGGCGGGACTGCTCATGAAGCAGTTCGGCAGGCTGCCGCGGCGGGGTGAAACCGCGACCATCGATGGATTCGAGTTCCGCGTCATGAGAGCCGATCGGCGCCGCATAGACGCCTTGCGCGTCGTGTCGCCGCGCGACGTGACGCCGCCCGAGGGCCACTCGCAGCCGGAGCAGGGCGAGTCCCACGCTTAACGTCTTCGCCGTCCTGAAGGACGGAGATTTCCGCCCATGAGAACAGAGACACCCGGAATCAGGCAGTTGACGTTCCAACTGGGGCACACTCCGTGTGTCCTTACCCGACGCGCGCTCGCAGCCAAGGCCGCCGCGCCGTCGCACCCGCGTACGGCGGGCCGCTTGAGAAACCGTGTAACTTGCATCGGCGGCGTAATCGCCCGGAAGACCGATCTGAAAAATGCTAACCCTGTGTTTTTGTACAGTCAAGAGCAGGAGCGGCGCTTCTTCCCCGGCCCCAGGTGTGCGGCTTCCGCGCCGGAGACGCGATGAGCTCCCGACGTCTTGCGGCGGTCGCGGCCCCTGCGCGACAGGATGCTGCGCCGGCGCCTGTCGCCGCGGGGCCGTCGCTGCTGACGGCTCTCTCGACTCACGCGGTGCTCGCGCGCCGGGTATTGGCCTTTGGCGTCGGTGCCCTGCTCGCATGCAGCTTCGCGCCGCTGCAATGGTGGCCGCTCGCGATCCTCTGCCCGGCCGCGTTGATGTGGCTGTTGGAGGACGCGTCGCCGCGGGATGCGGCGTGGACGGGTTTCTGGTTCGGCTTCGGCACCTTCCTCGCCGGCACGTACTGGATCTACGTCAGCGTGCACGATCTCGGCAAGGCGCCTGTCTGGCTCACCGTTGCAGTCATGTTCGGCCTGATCGGGATCATGGCCGTCTACCACGGAGTCATCGGCTATCTGGTGGCGCGCTGGCTGCCGCGCCGTGGCGCATGGCGCTGGCTGGTCGGCATGCCGGCGGTGTGGCTGCTCGTCGAGTGGTGGCGCGGCTGGTTCCTTTCCGGCTTCTCCTGGCTGTCGCTCGGCTACTCGCAGACCGATACCTGGCTGGCGCCGCTGGCGCCGATCCTGGGTGTTTACGGCATCAGCCTGGTATTACTGCTGAGCGCGGGTGCGCTGGTTGGCTTGGTGCGCGGCACTGCGCGCGTGCGGGTCGCAGCGGCGCTGATCATTGTCGTGCCTTGGGGCGCTGGCGCGCTGCTGGGGCCGGTACAGTGGACGCATCCTTCGGCCCCGCCGGTCTCCGTGGCGATCATCCAGGCCAACATCCCGCAGGAGGAGAAATGGCAGGACGCCTATGAGGACCAGATCCTCGCGCGCTACCGTAAGATGACGGAGTCGGCGCTCGGCACGAAGCTCATCGTCTGGCCGGAGGCGGCGCTACCGGAGCCGGCCAACAATTTGCTGCCCTACCTCGCGCTCATCGATCGCGAGACGCAGGCCCGCGGCTCATCGCTGGTGCTGGGCACGGTGCGCGCCTCGGAGGATGGACAGCGCTACTACGACTCGATCCTGGCGCTCGGCAAGCAGGCGAGCTGGTACGCCAAGGACCACCTCGTGCCGTTCGCGGAGTTCTTCCCCGTCCCCCATTTCGTACGCACATGGTTGCGTCTGATGAGCCTGCCGTATGACAGCTTCGCCCGTGGCGGCACGAACCAGTCACCGCTGCCGGTGGCCGGCCTCCAGCTCGGGGCGACGGTCTGCTACGAGGTCGGATACGGCGCCTACATGCTGCGTATGCTGCCCAAGGCCGACGCGCTCGTGAACGTCACCAACGACGCCTGGTTCGGACACTCTACGGCCCGGTACGAGCAGTTCCAGATGGCCCGCATGCGCGCGCTCGAGGAAGGCCGCAGCATGATCGTCGCCACCAACGACGGCATCTCCGCGATCATCGGGCCGCAAGGTAAGGTTCTTGCGTCGGCGCCACCCTACGAACCTTACGTGCTGCGGTCTTCAGTCACGCCCAGGGCCGGGCTCACTCCGTTCGCGCGTGTTGGAAACTGGCTGATCATATGCCTCGCCGCCCTCGGCTTCGCCGCCGCACTGGCGTGCGGCGCGCTGCGCCGGCGCGCAGGCACGGCGAGTGCTACCACCCTCCCACCCCGGAGTCTGACATGACCTTTTCTGGGACCGCGCGTGCTCGCGCGGCACTGATGTCCTGGATCCTCGTCGCGCTCGCCGCCTGGCCGGTCATGAGCGCCCAGGTCGCCTCTGCAGCGACCCCTTCCGCCATGCAATGCACCCCGGGCGGGCCGGCGTCGCTGCCGGATTTCACCCCGCTGGTCGCCAGGTATGGTCCGGCGGTCGTCAACATCGAGGTGATCGAGAAGACGCCGGAGGGCGCCGCGCAGGGCAACGACCCGCTGAATGACTTCTTCCGCCGCTTCGGCATCCCCGCGCCGGGCGGTGACTCGCAGCGTCACGAGGAGCCGGTGCGCGGCGCGGGCTCGGGCTTCATCGTGAGCCCCGACGGGTACGTTCTCACCAATGACCATGTGGTGGAGGGAGCGAGCCAGGTCACCGTGCGACTCGTCGATCAGCGCGAGTTCCGGGCCAAAGTGGTGGGAACCGATGAGCGCACCGACATTGCGGTCCTCAAGATCGCGGCGGCAGGGCTGCCGGTAGTGCGCTTCGGCGACCCCGCAAAGCTGCGCCCCGGACAATGGGTCCTCGCGATCGGATCGCCGTTCGGCTTCGAGAACAGCGCGACTGCCGGAATCGTGAGCGCCATCGGCCGCTCGCTGCCGAGCGAGAACTACGTGCCATTCATCCAGACCGACGTGGCCGTGAATCCGGGCAACTCGGGGGGGCCGCTCTTTAATCTGCAGGGCGAGGTGGTCGGCATCAACTCACAGATCTTCAGCCGCACGGGCGGCTTCATGGGCGTCTCGTTCGCCATTCCGATCGATGTTGCCGAGAACGTGGAGCGGCAGATCATCAGGGTGGGCCATGTCGTGCGCGGCAAGATCGGGGTCACGATCCAGGAGGTGACGGCCGATCTGGCCGACTCGTTCGGCCTGCGCGGCCCCCACGGTGCGCTGGTGAGCTCGGTGGAGAGCAAAAGCCCGGCGGCTGCGGCCGGCATGCAGCCGGGGGACGTGGTGCTGTCGGTGCAGGGACATACGATCGACCATTTCGGTGAGCTGTCGAGCCGGATATCAGACATGCGGCCGGGGTCGCAGGCGACTCTGACGCTGTGGCGCGACCGCAGAGAGCGGACCGTGCAGGTGCGTATCGCGGAGCTCAGGGAGCCGCTGACTGCGCAGGGGGGGAATGCCGCGCGGCCGGCGCCGGTGAGAGCCAAGCCGAATCAGCTGGGGCTCACGATCCGGCCGCTGGCGCCGCAGGAGAAGGCGGAGGCGCGGACCCACGGCAGCCTGGTCGTGGAGGCGGTTTCGGGGGCTGGCGAGGTCGCTGGCGTGGAGCCCGGTGACGTCATCCTGGGGGTGGATGGCCGGCGGATCTCGACCGTGGAGGAGCTGGAGACGGCGGCCAAGGCATCACGGAACAAGAGCATCGCACTGCTGATTCAGCGCGCGTCGCAGCAGCTGTTTTTGCCGATCACGGTGCCATAAGCGCCGGACTTTATCCGGCCGCGGCGGCCCCGCTGCAAAAAGCATTTTCCGGGAATGCCGTGACAAAATCGCAGGAGCGATTTTGGACGGCGAATGCCGGCCCGAAGGACTCGGCGCAGGCACGGTGCCGAGCAATCCGTCCGAGGAGGGTTTCCCGGGCGCTCCGGTTTGCGATGGCGCGGTCCCAGAGGCGCAAAAACATCCTGTTTTTGAGCCTCCCGGCAAATCCCTTTTGCATCCGAGCCGCCGCTCGTTCTGCGACGAGCCGGCGCTCGTTCGTGTAAGCTGGTGACCTTTAAGACACTGAGAATTCAGGCGTTTTTTGTAATGGAAGAGCATTACGATCCGGCAACTGTCGAGAGGGCGGCGCAAAGCTATTGGGAACAGAACCGCACCTTCGAGGTGAAGGAGGATAAGGGGCGGGAGAAGTACTACTGCTTGTCGATGCTGCCTTATCCGTCGGGGCGGCTGCACATGGGACATGTGCGCAACTACACCATCGGGGATGTGTTGGCGCGCTTCATGCGGATGCAAGGGCGGAACGTATTGCAGCCGATGGGGTGGGATGCGTTCGGGTTGCCGGCGGAGAATGCGGCGATGAGCAACGGAGTGCCGCCGGCGATATGGACGAGACAGAACATCGCGCACATGCGGGCGCAGTTGAAGTCGCTGGGGTTCGGCATCGACTGGAGCCGGGAGGTCGCCACCTGTGACCCGACCTACTACCGCTGGAACCAATGGCTGTTTCTGCGGATGCTGGAGCAAGGGATCGCCTATCGCAAGACTGGGGTGGTGAACTGGGACCCGGTCGATCAGACGGTGCTCGCGAACGAGCAGGTGATCGAAGGGCGCGGCTGGCGCACGGGGGCCCTGGTCGAGAAGCGGGAGATCCCGACTTACTACCTCAACATCACGCGCTACGCGCAGGAGCTGCTCGGGGATCTGGAGCGGCTGCCGGGCTGGCCGGAGCGGGTCCGCCTCATGCAGGGGAACTGGATCGGCCGCAGCGAGGGCTGTGAGATCTCCTTTCCCTACGCACCCGACACGACGAGGGTGATGTTGGCGGACGGAGCGCTCAAGGTATTCACGACACGCGCCGACACGGTGTTCGGTGCCACCTTCATGGCGATCGCGGCGGAGCATCCGGTGGCGATCGCAGCCGGGTATCGCGATCCGGCGCTGGCGGCCTTCATCGCGGAGTGCCGCCGCGGCAGTATCATGGAGGCGGATGTCGCGACACAGGAGAAGAAGGGCATGCGCACGGGATTGCACGTGCTGCATCCTTTCACCGGCACGCCCATCGAGATCTGGGTCGCCAACTACGTTCTCATGGGGTATGGCGAGGGCGCGGTGATGGGTGTCCCGGGTCACGACGAGCGTGATTTTGAGTTCGCGCTGCAGAACTCGCTGCCCATCGTGACCGTCGTGCGCTCCGAGAGTGGTGCATACGAGGAAGTGCGCGCGCCCTGGATCGCGGATTACTCGGAGCACGGCATCACGGTGAACTCGGGGGAATTCTCCGGGCTCGAGTTCCAGGCGGCGGTGGATGCGATCGCCGCAAGCCTCGAGAAGCGAGGCCTCGGCAAGAAGCGGGTGCAATTCCGGCTGCGCGACTGGGGCATCTCGCGGCAACGGTACTGGGGCTGCCCCATCCCGCTCATGCACTGCAAGTCCTGCGGCGAAGTACCGGTGCCGGACGAGCAGCTCCCGGTGGTGTTGCCGGAGGACCTCGTGCCGGACGGCAGCGGCAATCCACTCGCCAAATCGCCGGCTTTCTATCAGTGCAAGTGTCCGCAGTGCGGCGGCGCCGCGCGGCGGGAAACCGACACGATGGACACCTTCGTCGATTCCTCCTGGTATTACATGCGGTACGCGTGTCCGGACCAGAACTACGCGATGATCGATGAGCGCGCGGCTTACTGGCTGCCCGTCGATCAATACATCGGCGGCATCGAGCACGCCATCCTGCACCTGCTCTATTCGCGCTTCTGGACGAAGGTGATGCGCGATATCGGCCTGTTGAAGATAGGGGAGCCATTCACCAACCTGCTGACCCAGGGCATGGTGCTCAACCACGTCTACTCCCAAACGCAGGCGGACGGGCGCCGCCGTTACTTCAACCCCGCTGACGTGCGCTCGCGGCGGGATGCGGCTGGCACGGAGGTGTTCGAGACCACCCTGTCCGGCGGCGAGACGATCCGCTTGGAGAATCAGGGACTCGGCAAGATGTCGAAGTCCGAGAACAATGGCGTCGATCCGGAGGGGCTGGTCAAGCGCTTCGGCGCGGACACGGCCCGGCTCTTTACGATGTTCGCATCGCCGCCGGAGCAGACGCTCGAATGGTCCGACGAGGGCGTACAGGGAGCGTCGCGATTCATTCGCCGCCTCTGGGTCGCCGTCTACGAGCATGTAAGTCGCGGACTACCCCCGCGCCTCGACACCCGTGCGCTGACCGATGACCAGCGCGGTTTGCGGCGTGCGGCGCACCACGCGCTCGCGAAAGCTGCCGACGACATCGGCAGGCGTCGCAATTTCAACACGGCCATTGCCGCCAGCATGGAGCTCCTCAACGCCGTCGGGCGCTTCGATGACGGATCGGACCAGGGGCGCACCGTGCGCCATGAAGCGCTGGAGATCATCACATTGGTGCTCTCGCCGATCACGCCGCACATTGCCCACGAGTTGTGGCGGGCGCTCGGACACGAGCGGGCAATCGTCGATGAGCCATGGCCCGCGGTCGACGAGTCGGCGCTGACGCAGGACTTCGTCGAGTTCGTAGTGCAGGTCAACGGCAAGCTGCGCGGCCGAATCCGCGTGTCGGCGGGGGCCGACGAGGCGGCGATCCGCGAGGCGGCGCTCGCCGACGATCATGTCATGAAGTTCGTCGGCAGCAAGACGGCCATCAAGCGCGTGATCGTCGTGCCCGGCAGGCAGATAGCCAACGTCGTGGTGAGCGGGCCGGCAAGCGGGCAGCACGATGCCTGACCACGATCCCGTAGACCAGGCACAGGCACAGGGATGTGCCCCGCCGCCGCAGGTGGCGGAGCCTCGGGCAAAAACCACGCTTTTTGCCCGAGGCGCACTGGGCCGGGCAGGAGCCCGGATCCAGTGCATCATAATAGCGGCGCTGCTGCTGCCCGGCTGTGGGTTCCATCTCGAGGGGCGCGTGCCGTTGCCGGAGCCGATCCGCCGGCCTTACATCCATGCCGCCGATCAGCAGAGCGATTTCGTGCAGAGTCTGCGGCGGCAGATGTTGATATCGGGGGCGCAACCCGTTGATTCGCCGGCGCAGGCGACCGCCGTGGTCGATGTGCTGTCCGACAGTGTAACGAAACGCGTGCTCTCGGTTTCGGCGCAGAATCGCCCCACCGAGTACCAGGTGATCTACACGGTGCGCTTCTCCGTGACAGCGGGCGGCGGCGAGCTCCTGCCGCCGCAGCAGGTCTCCTCCATGCGCTCCTACAGCTTCGATGAAAGCCGGCTGCTCGCCAAGGAGCACGAAGAGGTGATCCTCCAGCAGGCGATGGGGCAGGACCTGGCAGATGTCGTCATGCGGCGCCTCTCGCGGGTGCCCGGCGGCTGACATGCTGTTCTTGAGCGGGGTGGATCGCGTGGCCGTGGCGATGCTCCTCGACCGCTACCGTCTGCGGCTCGGACTGGTGGCGCCCAACGAGGTCATTCCGGGCTCTTACTGGGGGGAGACCGAGGCCGGACTCAAGGGTGACTGGCTGTATGCGCGGCTCGATACGCCGGTTCACTCCGTGTTGCACGAGGCCAGCCACTACATCTGCATGAGCCCGGAGCGGCGCGCGGGCCTGGATCGGGATGCCGGCGGCGACGAACTGGAAGAGTCGGCCGTCTGTTATCTACAGGTGCTGTTGGCCGCCGAGCTGCGCGGGGTGGGACTGGAGCGCGCTTTCGCGGATATGGATGCCTGGGGCTACAGCTTTCGGCTCGGCAGCACGCGGGCCTGGTTCGAGAGCGACGCGGAGGATGCGCGGACGTGGTTGCGGCAACGCGGCGTCACCGATCACGCCGGCCGCCTGACGGGGAACTGCCGGGACGAGGGTCCCGCCTGAGGCATGTGCTTTGCTGCCGGGGGAGCGATGGTGACTGCTGAGCGTCAGCCGAAGGTAGCGTGCCCGGACTGCGGCCTTGTGCAGCGGTTACCGGTGGTGCAGCGGCGGCACATTGCCGAATGCCGGCGCTGTGCCCGCCTCCTGGCCGGGCCTGCGACGGGCAGAATAGACGCTCCGCTTGCGCTCGCGGTTGCGGCGCTGCTGCTCCTGATCCCTGGGACCATCGAGCCGTTGCTCAGTGTGGCTTCGCACGGGGCCGCGAGGACCTGTTGGCTGTCGAGCGGCATCGCCGGGCTGTGGGGCGAAGGATTCGCGCCGCTGGCGGTGATCGTCGGCGCGTTCTGCCTCGCCCTTCCCTACGCCTACCTGGCGGCCCTGATCGCGGTGCTCGCGGGGCTGCGGCTCGGGGTGCGCGCATACCTCGGACCGGCCTTTCGCTGGATCATGCGGCTGCGCCCCTGGATGATGCTCGAGATATTTCTGGTCGGTTGCTTCGTCGCCTACAGCCGCCTGCGTCTGGTAGTGGGCGTGCAGGTGCTCGCCGGCGGATGGTGCCTGATGGCGGCTACCGGGGCGCTGCTGCTCGCACTGACACAACTCGATGAGCGCACCGTCTGGGAGGTGCTGCCGGTGCGCCCAACGAGGCACCGCGGCAGGGACGCGGGATGGCGGACGGCCTGGGGCGTGTGGCCTTACGGACACGATGGTCGTGATCGCGCGATCGCCTGCACCGCGTGTGAGCTGCTCGTAACCGGTGCCCGTGCAAGCGACCCCTGCCCGCGCTGCGGAGCGACACTGCACGATCGCAAGCCGTATGCATTCAGGGTCACCGCTTCGCTGGTAGCCGCTGGCTTCCTGCTCTACATCCCGGCAAACGCGCTGCCGGTATTGACGCTGGTCAGCTTCGGCCACGAGCAGTCCAACACGATCATCACCGGCGTGCTCGAGCTGATGCGCAATCGGCTCTGGCCGCTGGCACTGATCGTGTTCCTTGCCAGCATCGTGGTGCCGCTGCTGAAGTTGTGCGGCCTCACGTGGATGCTGCTCGCGACCTTTCAGGGCTCTTCGCGGGCTCTCATTGCGCGCACTCGCCTCTATCGGATCATCGATACCATCGGGTCCTGGTCCAATATCGACGTATTCGTCGCGGCGGTGCTGGTGGCCCTGCTGCAATTCGGCGCCATCGCGCAGGCCCGTGCGGGCGGGGGGCTCACGGCCTTCGCGGCGGTGGTGATCCTCACGATGACTGCCACAAGAACATTCGACACGCGCCTCATGTGGGACGCGTCACGGGGAGGATGATCTACCATGACGGACGAGCTGCCCCATCCGGAGAGGCCCGACGACCCGGAGAAGCCTGTCGAAGCGCGCGTGCGGCCGCGCCGCTGGGTCGCGTGGGTCTGGATCGTGCCGACAGCGGCAGCCGCGGTGGTGGCGTGGCTCGCGTATCAGGCAATCGCGGAGCGCGGGCCGCAGATCACGATCTCCTTCAGCGCGGCGCAGGGGTTGCAGCCCGGACAGACGACCATCCAACACCGCAATGCCGTGCTCGGGACCGTGACCTCGCTGCGGTTGACGCATGACATGCGACGGGTGGTCGTCCGTGCGCGGATGACCCGACAGGCGGCTCCATACCTCACCGGTTCCGCGATCTTTTACGTTGTCACGCCGCACTTGGGAGTCGAGGGGATTTCCGGACTCTCCACCATCGTCTCCGGCGCCTACATCGAGATGTATCCCGGCAAGCCCGGGAAGCTGCGCCATCATTTCATTGGCCTCGACACTCCGCCGGTCGTGCCGCCAGGCACCGCGGGGCGCTCGTTCACGCTGCAGGCGCCGGAGCTCAGCTCGCTGGGCAGTGGCTCGCCGATCACGTACCGCGGCGTCGAAGTCGGTGTGGTGACCGGTTATTCGCTGGCCGGCGATGGACATAACGTGCAAGTGACTGCATTCATCCGCTCGCCGCACGATGTGCTGGTGCACCCCGGAACGCATTTCTGGAACGCGGGCGGCGTGGCCATGACGCTGGGCGCTCAAGGACTACAGCTGCGCGCGACCTCTTGGCAACAGCTCTTCGCCGGCGGCCTGGCTTTCGACACCGCGTCCGCCGCGATGGCGGGCGCGCCGAGCGCGGCGGGCAGCGTGTTCAAGCTCTACGACAACGAGCAGGACGCGATCGGGGCCCCGGCGGCTCCGCCGCTGCTGACGGACACGCTGAAAAACCTGAATGAGGTGCTGCACAACCTCAACCAGGCCACCGCCGGACCCCAACTGCGCGACGCGGTGGTAGCCCTCAACCGCCTGCTGACACACCTCGATCGCCTGGCCGTCGTGACGCAACCCAACATCAACTACATGCTCAAGTCCTTGCGCGCCACCTCGGACGCGGCGCAACGCACGCTGGCCCTGATCCAGGAGAGGGCGGGCGGGGGCGCACCCTCCAACACGGACCTGCCGCGATTGATGGACGAGCTGAGCCAGGCGGCCCGCTCGGTGCGGGAGCTGGCGGACTACCTGGATCGCCACCCGGACGCTCTGCTGCGGGGGCGCAGGCCGGAATCTCCCTAGGCTAGCGGGGCGCGGCAACTCTCCGGTACACAACGGTTGGTTTTGCCGCTCGCGCAGCAGCCGCTCCCGCATGCTCCCCGGCCAGGTGCGCATTCAGCCCCGCCGCGGCCGCAGCGGCGTATTTGCGACAGGCACTGGCGTCGATCAGCGCCGCGACGCCCGCAGCGGAGTTGCGGCGCTCGATTCTTTCCCAAAACCCGCTGGCGCCGGGGTGCGGCGTCAACAAGATATCGCAGGGCAATACCGCTACCTCGGCGATCGATCGTCGGAAGCCGGCGAGATAGAGCGGGTGATCGCTGAAGCGAAACGTCGGCGCGCTCACAGCGGTGAGACTGTCGGCATAGACCACATCCAGGCAGCGCGTGCCCTCGCAGGAAATCCACGTCCATGCAGTGCTGCCGGGCGTATGCCCCGGCGTGTAGTGAGCGGTAATGGCCGCATTCCCGAGATGCAAGGTCTCGCCATTGCGGACCACGCGCACATGTTTCACCGGCGTGTAGTAGGGGACCGAGCCGTAGAGCGGATCATCGGGATCGGCGCCGCCCAACTCCAGCTCATGGGCGCCCGCCACGCTGGACAGGACCTGTGCGCCGCTCGCACGTTGCAGCGCACGGATACCGCCGGCATGGTCGACATGCGCGTGCGAGTTTAGAATCCATTTGACATCGCGAACGTGAAAGCCAAGCGCGCGAATGTGTTCCTCGATCAGCGGCGCTGACTCGGGTAAATCACCGTCGAACACGGCAAGGCCGTGCCCTGTATCGACGAGGATCGAAGACAAGCCATGCGGTCCCACATACCAGGTGTTGCCGTATATGCGAAACGGTGCTTGCGGCGCATTCCACGCGAGACGGTCGGTGCTGATGCCTTCCGCGTACGAGGTCGGCGACATCAAGGCAAAGGCGAGAACGGCGATCGCGAATGGACGTAACGACACGACGGCTTCCTGTTGTTGGTGCGCACAGGATCGGCGCGGCAGCTCACCTCGGGGCGCGCGAATTATAAAGCTGGCGGCTCAATTCAAATGCGCCTTGCAGGAGCGGCTTGACATGCTCTGCTCTGGTGATATAGTTACGTAGAACACTAAATCAGAAGGGCCTCGAAAACCCTAGCCGCGCAGGAGAACGAGCCATGACAAAATCGTCCGGAACAATTTTGCCCGGCGTCAGCCGGCCCGAAGGGCGAGGCGCAGGGAGGGTGCCTCGCAGATCCCTCCGTTTCGCGCTGCCCCTTGCAGTGCCGGTCATCCTGTTTTCCTGCTCGCCCCCTGCCGCCCTGGCGCAATCTCCCACCCAGGAATCCTTCGGCGAGATCAAGTCGCTGGCGGGCACCTGGGAAGGCACGCTCACGACTTTTCCCGCCTCCCCGTATCAGGGGAAGCATCTGCAGGTTCAGTTGCGCGTGACGTCCTCGGGGAACGCGGTCATGCACGAGATGAGAGTCCCGGGCGAGCCCGACGATCCCATCACGATGCTGTACGTGAATGGCAATGACCTCTTCTTGAGGCATTATTGCGATGCCGGCAATCGTCCCCGGATGATTGCGAAGGCCTCTGCGGACGGGAGAACGATCACGTTCAATCTTGTGGACGTATCCGGCAGCAAGCGTTACGGATACATGGAGCACGCCGTGTTCACGACGATCGATGCAAGCCACCACACCGAGGATTGGACTTACCTGATGCCCGGCAATCATCCGACGCGGGCGCATTTCGACCTCCATCGGGTTCAGTGAAACCAGGGTAGGCGCATAAGGCGGAACCACCGGGTGGGCGAGGAATGGAACGACAGCCAGCCGATCTACCGCCAGCTGCGGGATCGAGTGATCGCCATGATCCTTGAAGCCGTGCTGCAGGAAGGTGATCCGCTGCCCTCGGTGCGCACCGTGGCGGCCGACTACCGGGTCAACCCGCTCACCGTGCTGAAGGCCTACCAGCAACTGGCCGACGAGCAAATCGTCGAGAAACGCAGAGGTGTCGGCATGTTCGTCAAAGCCGGCGTGCGGGGGCAACTGCTACGGGATGAGCGGCAGCGGTTCCTCAAAGAAGAGTGGCCGAGGGTGCTCGCGACGCTGCAGCGCCTCGGCCTGAAAGCGCAAGACCTGCTGGACGGCGCGGCCGCTGAACGGTCGCCGGCTGACCGCCCGCCGAGCGCCAAGGGGCAGCGGTGAACCATGTCAGTGATTGAAGCACACGGCCTGCGCAAGAGGTTTGGAACAGCCGTCGCGCTCGATGGCATCGATCTTCGGGTCGAGCAAGGGCGCATCCTGGGACTCATCGGCCCAAATGGCGCCGGGAAGAGCACCGCGATCAACGCGATTCTGGGTCTCATTCCCTACGAAGGAGGACTGCGGGTGCTCGGACGGGATCCCTGGGCCGCACGCGAGGAGCTCATGCGTGATGTGGCATTCATCTCGGATGTCGCCGTTCTTCCGCGCTGGCTGCGGGTCTCGCAGGCTCTCGACTATGTGGCAGGCGTGCATCCGCGATTCGACCGCACTAAGGCCGAAAGCCTGCTCGCCAAGACGACCCTAGGACGCGGCAGCCGGGTGAGGGAGTTGTCGAAGGGCATGGTGACCCAGCTGCACCTCGCCCTCGTCATGGCCATCGATGCGCGGCTGCTGGTGCTCGATGAGCCCACTCTCGGCCTCGACATCCTGTACCGCAAGCAGTTCTACGATGCGCTGCTGAATGACTATTTCGATCGCAGCCGGACCATCCTGCTGACCACGCACCAGGTCGAGGAGATCCAGAACGTGTTGACCGATTTCATCTTCATCAACCGTGGCCGAATCGTCCTCACCTGCAGCATGGAGCAATTCGAGGCGCGCTATGCGGAAGTGACGGTACATCCCGAGCGACTGGCCGCGGCGCGCGAGCTCAAGCCGGTTCATGAGCGTCAGGTTTTCGGCCGCAGCACATTGCTCTTCGACCGCGCCGATCGTCAGCAGCTGCAGCAGTTCGGTGAAGTGCGCACGCCCGGCATTGCCGACCTATTCGTTGCCGTCATGGGCACCACCGCGGCCTCTCAAGCGGGAGGGCGCTGATCATGGCTACCAGCCATTCAACTGCGATCCCCGACCCGCCCGAGGCGCAGGCCGGCGGCTCGCCGCCCTTCGGACTGGCGGGGCTTCCACCCGCCCGGCTCCTCTACTGGTCGGTGCGGCGCGAGTTGTGGGAGAACCGCTGGATGTACGTCGTGCCGCTGATCGTCGCGGCCGTGTTCCTTTGCGGGTTTGCGATCGGCCTTCGTCTGCCACCTGCCACGCACGTCACCGTGTCGCCGCCACCCTTCAGGAGTTTTCAGGCGACGCCGCTCGACCTGGCCTCATTTGCCGTGATGTTCACTTACCTGGTCGTCACGGTGATCTACTGTCTCGGGGCGCTGCACGGCGAGCGCAGCGATCGCAGCATTCTCTTCTGGAAGTCGCTGCCCGTCTCTGATGCGATGACCGTGATCGCGAAGGCAACCATCCCGCTCGTCGTTCTTCCGCTGATCACCTTCGCGATCATTGTCGTCACGCAAGGCATCATGTCGGTCGCGGGTAGCGCGGCCTCTATCGGCAGGGGCGTCGGCGGAGCAGCGCAGATGCCGCTGTTGCCAATGTGGGCAGCGCTGCTCTATCACCTGCTGACCGTGCACGCGCTCTACTACGCGCCGATCTACGGTTGGATGCTACTCGTCTCCGCCTGGGCGCGGCGCGCGGCATTCCTCTGGGCCGCCCTGCCGGTCGCTGCAGTCCTCATCGTCGAGAGGCTGGTTTTCAATACTTCGGCATTCGCCCACGTGCTGCTCTCGCGCCTGGGGGGTGGTCCGGCGGCCATCCCCTTCCCGCCGCCCGCAAACATGCCCATGGAGGCGCCGACGCTCGCCAACTTGGAAGGGTTTCTGGCGAGCCCGGGGCTGTGGATCGGACTCGCCGTGTTCGCCGCATTCCTGGCGGGGGCGGCATGGTTGCGCCGGCGCCAGGGACCGATCTGATCTGACCGCAGGGGAGCGGTGCTACAGCCTGAGCGGGACGGCGATGAGGCCGTTGGTCGTTGGGTACGCCTGAAGTTGGCGCCGGCAGGTCGTTGTTTGAAGCGTAACGTGTCGTGCATTACAGAATCCGCGGGAGAGTGCACACGGCGGTGATGCTGATTCAAGCTTACAATAACGTCGCTGGGCGCCCCGAGTTGTTCGGCATGTCAGCCATTCTGCTCCTCATCGGGGTGCTGCTGGCCGCCCTGGCTCCTGCGAAGCGCTCGATCGAGCTGGCGGTCGCGCCCGCAAATTAACGTTCGACGACCGGCGCTCCGACCGGGCCCCTCATCGGAGCGGGCAGGGCGAATCGGTCGGTTGCTGTCACGAGCTCGTGGAGGTTGCCGCGCTCGAAGGCGGAGTGGCCCGCATCCGGTGCGATGCGCAGATCCGCCTCCGGCCACGCGCGGTGCAGGTCCCAGGCGCTCTTCATGGGACATACGATGTCATAGCGGCCCTGCACGATGACCGCGGGGATGTGGCGGATGCGGTTGACGTCGTCGAGCAGTTGACTGTCGGTACGGAAGAAGCCGCCGTTGATGAAGTAGTGACACTCGATGCGCGCAAACGCGTCCGCGTAGCGGTCTTTCTCGAACTTCGCGATGTAATCGGGCGCCGCGCGCAGGTGACTGGTGGCGGCTTCCCAAATGGACCAGGCTTTCGCGGCCGCATGACGCACCCCGGCGTCGTCGCTCGTCAGCCGTGAGTAATAAGCGCGGACCATGTCACCGCGCTCGGCTTGCGGAATCGGCGCGACGTAGTGCTCCCACAGGTCCGGATACAGCGCGCCGGCCCCGCCGGGGTTCTGATAGAACCAGTCGAGCTCCCAGCGGCGCAGCATGAAGATCCCGCGCAGCACGATCTCGGTCACCCGGTCCGGGTGCGTTTCGGCATACGCCAGGGCCAGTGTCGAGCCCCAGGAGCCGCCGAACACCAGCCAGCGCCCTATGCCCAGATGCTCCCGCAAGCGCTCTATGTCGTCGACCAGGTGCCAGGTGGTGTTGTCCACCAGGCTGGCGTGCGGACGGCTCCTGCCGCAGGCGCGCTGATCGAACAACACGATCCGGTAGCGGGCCGGATCGAAGAAGCGGCGCATCTTGGGGTCGATGCCGCCGCCAGGGCCGCCGTGCAGGAACACGGCGGGCTTGCCGATGGGATTGCCGCACTCCTCGAAATAGATCTCGTGCAGATCCGAGACGCGCAGCCAACCCGTGCGGTAGGGCTTTACCGGCGGGTACAGCTTCCGTGTCGTGCGTTGCAGGGAGGATTCGGCATTGCCTTTCATGCCGGCGACTTTATCAGAACGGTAAGGTGAGTCCTCCAAAGAACCCGCGTCGTGCCCCGTATTGCGGCGCGAATACGCCGATGCCCGTGCCACTGCGGATGAAGTAGACCTTATCCAGCAGGTTGACCACGTCGAAACGGATCGTCAGCGGGCCAGCCGGGTCGCCGATGTCGAATCCGTGAGTCAGCCCGAGATTGATCTGCGTATAGCTCGGGGTGTGGCCGCCGTTCGGAACGTCGGAGCCGTCTGGCAGGGCCAGGTCATCGCGCAGTCCGGTGCCGAAGATCGCATCGAAGCTGGCGCGGGTGTGGCGCCACTCGTACGAGACGCCTCCCGAAGCGGAGACCCGCTCCTCGTGATCGAGATGGATGTAATTGTCCCCTATGTAGGCGAGCCGATCCTGAGTGAAGTTGAATTGCGAGGACTCCACGCCCTTGCCATGGGCCGCCTGGAACGCGAGATTGCCGTACGCGGAGAAGTGGCGGATGGAGTAGTCGCCCGTGAACTCGATGCCGCCGACCCTGCCGTAACGGTAGTTGAACGGTGTCAGGACGATCGGGGCCCCGAATTGTCCCTCGTCGATCAGGTTTTGCGCCGTCCTGCCGTACGCATCGACTCCCAAGGTCAGGGACGTGCCGAGAAGCTTCTGCTCGACGCCTATGTCGTAGTAGTCCGCGCGCTCGGCGATGGGCGGCGTGTCCAGCGTGTTCGAGCCGGGCGGCAGCGCCGTCGTGCCGCTGAATTGGCTGAGCGACGCTCCGCCGATCAGCTCGAAGGGCGGGGGCGTGAAGTAGCGCGAGTAACCCGCGTGCAATGTCGTGTCGCCGGTTACCCGCCATACCAGGTTGACGCGCGGGCTGACCTGGCTGCCGCTCGAATAGGCGTTGTAATGATCGAACCGAACGCCGTAGTTGATCGTGACGGCGTGCAAAGCCTGCCATTCATCCTGCAGGTAGGCGCTCTCGATCTCCTGCGACTGCTTGCCGTTCTGGATGACGGTGAGAGGAATGTCGCTCGTCTGCGCGCCGCTTTCATCGACGGGCAGGACCTGCGAGGTCATATCGCTCGTCGCGCTGTCGTGCTGCAGGAAGAAACCGGCGCGTACGGTGTGGGCGTCGCTCAGCTCATATGAGGCGTCGGTCTGCCAGGCGAGGGCCGTATCGTCCTTGAAGGCATTCTGGGCAATGCCGTTGTAGAGCAGATCGCCGGCCCAGTCCGGGGCGAAGTGCAGGCTGGTGTAGCGGGCGGAAAGCGCGTTCTGGAAGTTGAGCCTGCCCGCGGAATGCTGCCAGCTCAGGATGGCGTACTGCGTGAGCTCGTGCTGGTGCTCATCCAGGTCGTCGCTCAGGAAGTCGCTGATGCCGTTCGCTTCGAGCCCCAGCCCGGGCTGCAGGCCGCTCTGGTTCGGAATCTCGAACTCGTCGTCGGACGCCCCCAGGATCAGCGCCAGGCGGTCGTTGGAATCCAGGATGTCCTCGAAATAGCCGAAGCCGCGGCCCTGAGCCGAGTGATCGTGCAGCGGCTGGGAGCTTCCGTCCGGAGACTCGACACCGAGGTCGTTGCGCAGCAAGTCGGCGGCGACGAAGTAGCTGAAGGCGCCGTCGCTGCCGCTCGCTTCGGCCGAGGGCTCGAGGGTGGAGTGGCTGCCACCGTACATGGAGACGTATCCGCCAGGCTTCAGCAGACCGCTCTGGGTGGTCATGTCGATGATGCCAGCGGTGCGCAGGCCGTACTCTGCCGGCAGCGCTCCGGTGATGAGGTTGAGAGAGGCGATCAAACGCGGGTCGAGCGTCTGGCCGAATACGCTGATGCCCTCCGGCAGGATGATGCCGTTCAGGCGGTACTGCAGGTCGTTGTGGTCGCCGCGGATGTGGAGCTGCCCGAAAGAGTCCTGAACCACATCGGGAGCCTGCAACAGGACCTGGTTGAGCTGCACGTTCGCGCCGCCGGGCTCGGCGGCGATCACGGCGCTGTGGATGGTGTAGGTCGAGGCGCCGGTCTGGGTTTCGATGCCGGCACGCTCTTCGTCCAGCCTGCGCGCGGTGATTACGACGCTGCTGAGATCCGCGATGACGGGTGCGTCGGCTGTCGCCGAGGCATCAGCGTTGGCAGCCGAATCCGTGGTCGGGTTTGGCGCCGCGGCACCCGCCGAAGAGGCATTGCCGGCGGGTGAGGCGGACGAGGTGTCAGGTGTTGTGGCCGCGATCGCGGGTGCGGTTGCAATGACAGCCATCGCTAGTGCGACGGCCGTCCGGACGTTATTGAGGACTTGCATGCGAAAAGGCTCCAGGTTCCATGGCCTCGGCGGGGTTCCCGCCGCACATTCGGATACGCGCGGGTCAGGACGCCGGGCTTTCCAGCAAATGGCTCAAAGCAGCGGACGCGCGCTCCTGCGGAGGGCAGGCGCGCGCGACAGCGCTCGAGCGGCGGAAGGGGCTGGCTGGAGTTAGAGTGGCGGGCCGCGGGCGAGATGGGCGCGCAGCCGTCGGGGGCTGCGCGGTGCTGGCGTGGTGGGTACTGGCGGCAGCCACCCGGCGAGGAGTGGGCGGGCGATCGGGGCGGGCTTGGGCGCCGCGCCGGCTACGCCCGTGAAGTGCATCGACCAGTCTTGATCGGAGCCGCTGGCGTGGGAGAAGCCGTGCGCCGTGAAGCCGCAGATCACCGTGACCATCGCGAAGGCCGCGAGGATCGCGAGAATGCGGTGACGCAGGGCTGTGCGGCTCATGTGCGCGGCTCGGTCATTACACCTGCAGACGGTCGCCCGGCCGTGCGACCAGTTGGTACAGCGCCGGCACCACGAAGATGCCGATCAGGAGGCGCGAGATCATGCCGGCCACGATCACCAGTGCGAACGGCCGCTGCGAATCCGTGCCGACGCCGGTCGCGATCGCTGCGGGCAGGAGGCCGAGCGCCGCGACCAGTGCGGTCATCACGATCGGGCGCAGGCGTAGGACCGCGGCCTCGCGGATGGCCGGCGCGATCTCCATGCCGCCGAGACGCAACTCGTTGACGCAGGAGGTGTAGATCACCCCGGTCAGCACGGAGACACCGAACAGCACGATGAAGCCGATGCCGGAGGACACCGAGAACGCGGTGCCGGTGAGCCACATGGCGAGTACCGCGCCGAATGGCGCCGACAACAGCACGCCGACGACGACGGTGAGCGGGAATTTGAAGTTGCCGTAGAGCACGAACAGCAGGCCGAAGATCACCAGCACGGTCAGCGGCAGGATGACCCGCATTTGCGCGCGCGAGGCGGTGTACTGGCGGTACTCGCCGCCCCATTCGATGCGGTAGCCCTGCGGCAGCCGCACTTGCCGTTCGACCTGCTGGATGGCATCGCCCACCGCGCCGGCGAGATCCCGTCCCGCTACCGAGAATTGCACACCGATGTACCGCGAATCGTCCTGGCGGTAGATGAACGAGGCGCCGTTCTCGACCTGGATGGTGGCAAGCTCCTTGAGCGGCACTTCCTGCCCGTCCGGCGTCGCCACCGGAATGTCGCCGATCTGCAGCGGGTTGCTGCGGAACTGCGGCTGCAGGCGCACCACGAGATCGAACTGCTCTTCGCCCTGCACCACCTGCGTCGCGACATCACCGCCGATCGCGGCGTCGATCACATTGTTGATGTCATCGACGTTGAGCCCGAACCGGGCAAGCCTCGCCCGGTCGATGTCGATCGCCAGATTCGGCTGTCCGAGCTCGTGCACCAGCGTGAGGTCCGTGATTCCGTGCACCCGTCCGATCACGGCCTTGACCGCTCGGGCCAGGTTCTGCAGCTCGTGCAGGTCGCGTCCGTAGATCTTCACCGCCAGTGCGCTTTTCAGCCCGGTCTCGGCCTCGTCCACCGCGTCTTCGGCCGGCTGCGTGTAGTTGAATTGAATTCCGGGGAACCTCTGCAGCTTGGCATCGATCGCCGCGATGAGCGCCTGCTTGTCGCGGTATTGCCCATGCCACTGCGAGTAGGGCTTCAGGCCGACGAAGAATTCGTCGTTGAAGAAGCCGGTCGAGTCGGTGCCGTCATCGGGGCGGCCGAGCTCCGAAGTCACCGTGGTCACGACCGGGAACGAGCGCAACACCTGCCGGATTTGCGGTGAGATCTGCGCGGCCTCCTGAAACGAGATCGTGTACGGCATCGTCGCGCGCACCCACAGTGCGCCCTCGTCCAGGGTCGGCATGAACTCCGCGCCGATCCCACGCGTCATCATCATCGTCAGCAGCAGCAGCACCACCGGAATCGCGATCGCCCACGACAGTGCCCCCAGGCTGCTCCGCAGCGCACGCGTGTATTCGGCCTTGAGCCTCTCGTAGAGCGGGTTGAGGCGTTCGCGTACTCCCTTGCGCATGAACACGGCGCACAACACCGGCAACAGCGTCAGCGTCACGACCAGTGAGCCGATGAGCGCGAAAATCATGGTGTCGGCCATCGGCCTGAAGAGCGTCCCGGACGGCCCGGTCAGGAAATAGATCGGCAGGAAGCTCGCGACGATCACCGCTACCGCATACACCAGCGGGCGGTCGATTTCCGCCGCCGCAGTCAGGATCACGTCCTTAATGCGATAGTCGGTGCCGCGCCGCGCCGCCAGCTCGCGGAAGATGTTCTCCACCATGAAGATCGCGCCGTCGACGAGGATGCCGAAATCCACCGCGCCGATCGATAGCAGGTTGGCCGAGGCGTTCTTGAGATCGAGCAGCAGGAAGGCGCAGAGCAGTGCGAGTGGGATGGTGACTGCGACGATCAGGCCCGCCCGCAGGTCATAGAGGAAGAAGACCAGCACGACGATCACGAGCACCAGGCCGATCGTCAGGTTGCGCATGACCACGTCCTTGGTCTGCTGGATCAGCGTGGTGAGGTCGTAGAATGGATGGATCTTCACGTCCTTGGGCAGGATCTGCTCGTTGAGCTCCTGCGTCTTGGCCTCGACATGCTGCAGGACGTCCTGAGTCTTGCTGCCCGTCAGCGAGAGAATCACTCCTTCGACCGCGTCATTCTGGTCCATATAACCGAATTCGCCGAGCCGCGGCGCGATGCCGATCCTCACGTCGGCGACGTCCTTTATCAGGACCGGCGTGCCATTGTGCTCGGCGAGCACGGTGTTGCCGATGTCCTGCAGGGTGCGGATGCGGCCCAGGCCGCGCACGTAAAAGAACTGGCCGCCCTGGGAGTAGAAACCGCCGCCGCCGTTGCTGTTGTTGGCGGCGAGGGCCGCCTGCACCTGCGTTACCGTGAGGCCGAGTGCGGCAATCTTCACTGGATTCAGCAATACCTGGTATTGCATGTCGCCGCCGCCGAACGCGGAGTCGTCGGCGACGCCGGCCACCGAGCGGTATTGCGGCCCGAGTATCCAGTCTTCGATGGTTTTCAACTCCATCGGTGAGCGATCGGAGCTCTCCAGCACGTAGCGGTAAACGAGCCCCGACGGCGGCGACATCGGTGACAGTGACGGCCTCACACCGCTCGGCAACGTGATGTCGGGCAGGCGGTTGTACACGCGCTGGCGTGCGAAATAGGGCGTGGTGCCGTCGGTAAAAGTCAGAGTGACATCCGACAGGCCGTAGAGCGAGATCGAGCGCTTGGTGGAGAGCCCTGGAATCGCGTTCATGCCGCGCTCAACGGGCACCGTGATCAGCCGCTCGACTTCCTCGGCCGAATGCCCGGGCCACTGCGCGATGACCTCCACATAGGGCGGCGAGAGGTCGGGGTACGCATCCATCGGCAGGACCTGGTAGGCCCATACGCCGGCAGCCGCGAGCGCCAGGGTGAGCAAAACGATGAGCAGCGGCTGCCCCAGTGCGAACGCGACGATGCGATTGATCAGGGAAGCCCTGCGAGGCGCCGCATCCTGAAGTGACTGCGTGTTCATTGGGTCTCGATGAACTGCAAGAAGATACTGCCGTCCACCACTACCTTGTCGCCGGGGCGGAGCCCTTGCGGGATCACGTAGCGATCGTCCACGCGTGCTCCCAGAGTCACCGGCCGCCTGGCGTAACTGCCGTCGGCGGCAACGACATACACGAACGGCAGATTCTCATCGTTACGCAGCACTGCGGAGACAGGGAGCAGTAATCCCTGAAACGGCTGGCGCGACTGGATGTGGACCTGCGCGAACATCTGCTGTTTGAGAGCGCCCTGCGGGTTGTCCACTTGGACGCGTGCAGTCACCGAGCGAGTTTGCGGGTCGACCACCGGGCCGACGTTCGCGACCTTGCCGGGGAGCGGCACGCTGCCGTCGCCGGTGTCGACCGTGGCGTCATCGCCGACGTGCACCTGCCCGATCTCGGCGCCGAACACCTGCGCCAGCACCCACATCCTCGAGGTATCGGCGATCGTGAAACACGGCGAGGTTCCCGCCGCCAGCGTTTGCCCCGGGCCGATCGACTTCGCGACCACCGTGCCGGCGATCGGCGAGCGGATCACGCCCTCCTCGAGCGCCAGCGGCTTACCGGCGCGCAGGGCGGCGATGGTCTTCGGGTCGACGTGCAGGGCGATCAGTCCCTGCAGTCCGGCAGTACGGTCGGCGTCGGCGCCTACCGCGGCGGCCCGGGCATCCGCGTTCTCGCGCTGAGAGATCGCCTGATGTGCGTATAGAAAGCGGTCGTTGGCGGCGACCGCATCGGCTGCCGAGGCGGTGATCAGCGCCTTGCGATAGGTGCCGACGGCAGTGGTGAAGTCGGGTGAACTCACCATCGCCAGCGCCTGCCCGGCGGCCACGTGGTCCCCCAGAGTGACCATCACACGCGTGACCGGTCCGGAGAAGGGCGCCAACACCGGTGTCGAGCGGTCGTGATCGAAATCCACGACCGCCGTGGTGGTGATGCTCGTCCGGTAGGTCGCGGGCGCAACCGTGAGCAAATGAATGCTCTTCTGCTGCGCGGCCGTCAGCGTCACGTTCTGCGGCGTGCTCGCTTGCGGGTTGGCGTCGGGTGTCGCCGATGAGCAGCCGGCGAGCGACGCGAGAGCGGCAGTGAGGCAGGCAGCGGCCCACTGCAGCCCGCATCTGCTGCCGCTTTCTGGAGGCTTTCTAGTCATGGTGTCTCGAATCTCGCGTTGTGCCACCAACCACCGCCGAGCGCCTGATAGAGCGCCGCGGTGTCGGCGAAACGATTGGCTTCGTCCTGGGCAAGTGTCATCTGCGCCTGCTGATAGGCCTGTTCGGCGGCAAGCAACTCGAACACGCCGATGTATCCGTGATGCAATTGGAGTTGCGACAGATCCAGCGTGCGCTTTGCGGCGTGCGCCGCCTCGGCCGCCGCCTGCAGCGCCCGCGCATCTTCCTGCAGCGCCACCAAGGTATCCGCGACGTTCTGGAACGCCGCCAGGACGGCACCGCGATACTCTTGCGCGGCCTCCACGTAGGCGGCCTTGGCGGCCCGTTCCTGGTGCAGCAGCTGGCCGCCCTGGAAGATCGGCGCGGTCAGCGACGCGGCGATGCCCCAGAAGCCCGTGCCCGACCCGAATACTTGCGAGATCGCGAGCGCGCTGCTGCCGGCGTCCGCGGTGAGCTCGATGTCCGGCAGCCGCTGGGCGGCTGCAATCCCGATCGCGGCGCTCGCCGCATGCAAATCAGCGCGCGCCTGGCGCACATCGGGACGCTGCGCCACGAGAGCGGAGGGCAGAGTGAGCGGCAGGTCCTCGGGCAGATGCAGGTCGGTCAGCGACAGGGTCGGGATCGGCGGCTGATTCGGGAAGCGGCCGGTCAGCGCCGCCAGCGCATCCTGCGTCTGTCTGAGCTGCTTCACGATCGTCGGCAACGCGGCTTGCGCCTGCGCGAGCTGGGATTGCTGTGCGGCCACGTCGAGCCCGCTCGCATCGCCCCTTTGGAAACGAAGTTGCAGAATGGCAAGGCTGCGCTTCTCCAGGCCGATCACCTTGCGGGTCGCTTGGGCCTGCTCGCGCAGCGAAGCGTCTTGCACTGCCGTGACTACGACGTTTGCGCTCAACGTCGTCCAGATCGCGATCATCTGGAAGCGGGCGGCTTCCTCCTGCGCGCGGGCCGACTCGACGTTGCGGTGGTTGAGCCCGAAGAGATCGGGCGCGTAGGAGATCGTGAGCTCGGGAGTGAACAGGTCGTACTGAAACTCGTTCGCGACCGTCGGGAAGTTGGGTGTCGGCGCGAGCTCCTCGGACTGCTTCTGACGGCTTGCGCCGAAGCTCGCCGAGACGGCGGGAAAGCGCACACCGCGCTGCGCCCGCGCATCTTCATACGCCACGCGCAGCGCCGCCTGCGCTGCCTGCAGGCTGGGATTGTTCTTCAGGGAGGCCGCAATCAGTGCATCGAGCGACTGGGAATGGAACAGCCGCCACCAGTCGGCGGGAACAGTTGCGCCCGCCTGGAAGCGCTGCGCTGCGCCTGCCGCGTCATCAGGGGTGGCGACCGTCGGTGTGGCCACCTTGGCGCCGTAGCCGTCGACTTTCGGTGGCGGCGGTGTCTTGAAATTCGGCCCGACCGCGCAGCCGGCGGCGAGCAAAACGGCGCAGGCGGCGATGCCACGCAACCAACGCCCCTCATTCAGGATTGGACTCATACGGATTGGCGGAATGCTTTTACAACGCCGGTAGGCCGCGAGCTGTGGCGGATGGGGGAGTGCGCGCTTCCCAATGGGGCGCGGTCTGCCGTCAGCCGCAAGAGTACGCAGGCGACACCGGCTTGCCGCCAGGGATGACCTCAGTGCATCGTGTGAGCACAGCCACGCATGCGCGCGGCCACCCTGGTCGGACCGATCACCACGCCCTACACGCGAGCGCGGCGGGCCGTTTGTCAGCCGATTGAGAGCGTGTCGGGAGGTCCGCGGGCGAGATGCGCGCGCATCCTGCGCGCGCCGCGCACCGCTGCCGCGGCGACAGGGGGCCGCAGCCATGTCGCGAGGACTGGCTTGACGACGGCGACGGGGTGGGGCGCGGAACCGGCCACACCCGTGAAGTGCATGGTCCAGTCGCAATGGCACGACTGATTCGGCTGATCTGCCTGGGGCTGCGAGGCATAGCCGCAGATGACCACGACCATCGCGACCGCCGCGACGAGCGCGATCAGTCGGTTGCGGGACAGCGTGTGGCTCATGGATATCGCATCCGGACCATCAAGCCTAGCCGTAGGCTCTCAGCCGGGCAAGCGTGTCTGGAATGGCCGATAATGTCGGGTCATCGCATTTTGCGGCAGGTCCCGTTGAAGCTCACCCCTGATTCCCTGATCACCCATCTGGAACAGCACCTTCTGCCGGCCTACCTGGTATCCGGTGATGAGCCGCTGCTCAGCGGTGAGGCGGCCGACGCGATTCGCGCGCGGGCGCGCGCCGCGGGCTTCACGGAGCGCGAGGTGCACTTCCTCGACCGGGGCTCCGACTGGGACGACGTGCGGGCTTCCGCCGGCAACCTGTCTCTGTTTGCATTGCGCCGGCTGCTGGAGCTGCGTCTGCCCACGGCTCGCCCCGGAGTGGCCGGCAACAACGCGCTCCTGAGTCTCCTGTCGCGCCAGGATCCGGATACCCTGCTCCTCATCCTCGCGCCGCGCCTCGATCGGGACGCGCAGGGGACGCAATGGTTCCGGGCGCTGGAGGCTCACGGCGGCTGGGTGCCTGTCTGGCCGGTCGAAGCGGACAAGCTCGTGGGTTGGCTGCGCAGCCGCTGCCGCCGGCTGCGGCTCGAGGTCGACCCGGAAGCGCTGATCCTCCTCGCCGAGCGCACCGAGGGCAACCTGCTTGCCGCCCATCAGGAGTTGGAGAAGCTGCGCCTGCTCGCGCCGGCCGGCCCCATAACGGCCGACACGGTGCTCGCCGGTGTCGCCGATAGCGCGCGTTTCGATGTCTTCCGGCTGTCGGAGGCCGTTCTCGGGGGAGAGGCGGATCGGGCCCTGCGGGTGCTGGCGGGACTGCGCTCGGAGGGCACCGAACAGACCCTGGTCCTGTGGGCGCTGACCAAGGCGCTGCGCGACCTCTGGGGCGCGGTGGCGAATCCGGGAGGGGGTGGGGCGCGTGGGAGCTGGCAGCGGCAGACCGCCGCCCTGGACAAGGCCGTGCGCCGTGCGCCCCGCCTGTCTTTCCGAGCCCTCGCCCTGCGCGCCGCCCGCGCCGACCGCATGATCAAGGGGCGGCTGCTGGGCGATGCCTGGGACGAGATGGCGCTGCTCGCCGCCGACATTTGCGGCCGCCCGGCGGTAGCCGCACCGCAGTCCATGTTCAAATAAGGACATGTTCCACCGCGCCTCGGGCAGCGAGGCGCCATTCACGGACAGCTCGATGCAACCGATCGGTCTCTTTGGCGGCACTTTCGATCCCATTCATTACGGCCATCTGCGCACCGCTTTCGAGCTGTGGCAGGAGTTACGCCTGGCGGAAGTGCGCTTCATGCCCACCGGCAGTCCGCCGCATCGCGATCAGCCGCTGGCGAGCGCGGACCTGCGGCTGCGGATGGTGCAGGCCGCGGTGGCCGACCAGCCGGCGTTCGTCGTCGACGACCGGGAGATTCGTCGTACGGGGGTCTCCTACTCTGTGGATACCCTGACGGAGCTGCGGGCGGAGAATCCGGACCGCTCGCTCTGCCTGCTCCTCGGCATGGACGCGTTTCTGGGCCTGCCGAACTGGCACCGCTGGCGCGATCTGCTCAGCCTCGCGCACATCATCGTCGCGCACCGCCCAGGTTGGAAGGCGCCGACCATGGGGCCGCTCGGAGAGGTCATGGTGGACCACGGGACCGGCACCATCCGCGAGTTGCACGAGAAGACCGCGGGCCGGATTTACGTGCATGCCGTGACTCAGCTCGAGATCTCCTCGACGGAGCTGCGACAGCTCATCGTTTCGGGACGCGACCCGCAATATCTCGTGCCGGACCAAGTGCGATTCATCCTGCGCGAGAGTCAGTGCTATGCTCGCGAGTGATTCTTCCCACAGGAGAGACCGCTTCATCACATGACCACCCGCACAATCCGGCGCCGCGGCGTTCCCGCGCAGGCTTCCAAGTCCGCACGATCCGCATCCCCGCCCCGCAGTCCGGCGTCTCCGCCCTGCAGCGCGCCAACTCCTCTCCAGGCCGTTACTTCCGCCCTCGAAGACATGAAAGCCGTGAACGTCAAGGTGCTGGACGTGCGCGGCCTGACCGACATCGCCGATACCCTGATCGTTGCCTCCGGCACCTCCGACCGGCACGTCCGCTCCATTGCCGAGCACGTCATCGAGCAGGCCAAGAGAAACGGATTTCGGCCGCTCGGCACCGAGGGCGAGGGAGAAGGCGAGTGGGTGCTCGTCGACCTGCAGGATGTCGTCGTGCACGTGATGCTGCCCCGCGTACGCGAGTTCTACGGCCTGGAGCGGCTGTGGGATGCCGGTACCGCGATGCACGACAGCGCAAGTAGCGTGGCGCGCGCCCGGCACTCGTAGGTTCGGTGCGGGCCAGGGTCATAGCGGTGGGCACCCGCCCGCCCGCATGGGTACGCGAGGCCTGCGCCGACTACACCCGCCGCTTCGGCTCGCGCCTCAAGCTCACGCTGGTCGAGATCGAGCCCGGCCCCCGTAGCGCCGGCCAGAGCCCGCGCAAGGCCATTGACGCTGAGGCGCGCAAGCTGCTGACGGCCCTGCGTCCCGATGAGTGGGTGGTGGCGCTGGATGAGCACGGTACGCAGATGAGCACGCGGGAGCTCGCCGACTGGCTCGACGGCAGGATGCGGGAGGGACGCGATCTCGCGTTCCTCATCGGCGGACCCGACGGGTTTGCGGCGGAGGTTCTGGAGCGCAGCGATGTGTCCCTGTCCCTGTCGCGTCTCACGCTCCCTCATGCGCTGGTGCGTGTCGTGTTGGCCGAGCAGCTTTATCGCGCGATGAGCATACTGAACCATCATCCGTATCATCGCGATTGATGCCGATGACTCACTCCGCCGCCGCAGACGCAGTCATCTGCCTGGCCTCCACGTCGCCGCGGCGGCGAGAGCTGCTGACGCAGATCGGCGTACCTCACACCGTAGTCGCGGCGCAGGTGGATGAGAGCCTCCTGCCGGCTGAGGTGCCCACGGACTACGTCGTGCGCCTCGCGCGTCTCAAGGCAACCGCCGTGCGCCAGCGCGGGGAAGCTCTACCGGTATTGGCTGCGGACACGACGGTGGTATTGGAGGGCTCTGTCTACGGTAAGCCTTCAGGCCGCGCCGACGGGGTCGATATGCTGGTGTCGCTCGCGGGCAGGACGCATCAGGTGTTGACAGCGGTAGCTCTCGCAACCGAGCGGGGTGTCGCGCTGCGAGTCAACTGCAGCTCCGTTCGCTTTCGCAACATCGACAGGGCGGAGATCGAGGCCTATTGGGATACAGGCGAGCCGCGCGACAAGGCCGGGGGCTATGCCATCCAGGGGTACGGAGCCGCCTTCGTTGCCGCGTTGAGCGGCAGTTATTCCGGCGTGATGGGGCTGCCGCTCCTCGAGACGGTGGAGCTGTTGCGCGATGCCGGCATCCGCTACTGGATCGGAGGCGCGCGGTGAGCGTGGAAATTCTGGTCAACGTCGCGCCCGGCGAGACTCGTGCCGCGCTGGTCGAAGACGGCGTCCTGCAGGAGCTCTACATCGAGCGCCGCCGGCGCCGCGGTCTGGTCAGCAATCTGTATCAGGGGCGGGTCACGCGCGTGCTGCCGGGAATGCAGGCGGCGTTCATCGACATCGGGCTCGAGCGCACCGCGTTTCTGCACGCAGCGGACATTGCGAGTCCGCCGCCGGATGAGACCGTCGCAGGGGTGGTGCAGCTCAGCGCGGCGCCCGTCGAGGACGTACGCCAACTGCTGAGCCCCGGCGACGACATCCTGGTGCAGGTGATCAAGGACCCCATCGGCTCCAAGGGAGCGCGCCTGACGACCTACATCACACTGCCCGCGCGCTACCTCGTGTACTTGCCGCGAGGCGACGGCATTGGTGTGTCGACTCGGATCGAGGATGAGACGGAGCGCCGGCGCCTGAAGGAGGCGGTCGCGCAGCTGCGCGGCAACGAGGGGGACGGCGGTTACATCTTGCGCACGGCGGCGCAGGGTGTCTCCGTCGAGAGTCTGCGGGAGGATATGGAATACCTGCGCAAGCTGTGGCATCACGTGCGTGTGCGCGCGACGCAAGCCGCCCACGGCACGCTGGTGCACGAAGACCTGCCGTTGCCGCTGCGAATCCTGCGGGATGAGCTGTCGCGCGGCGTCGTTCGCGTGCTGGTCGACTCCGCGGCGGAGCACGCCCGCATGACGACTTTTGCCGCGGAGTTCACACCCGCTACGGCTGCGCGCCTCGAGCTGCATGGCGGCCCGCGGCCGATCTTCGATCTGCACGCCGTCGAGGAAGAGATCACCCGGGCGCTCGAGCGCAAGGTGCCGCTCAAATCGGGTGGCCACCTGGTCGTGGATCAGCGCGAGGCGTTGACCACGATCGACGTCAACACCGGCGCCTACGTCGGGCACCGCAACCTGGAGGAAACCACCTTCCGTACCAATCTCGAGGCCGCGGTCAGCATCGGGCGGCAGCTGCGGCTGCGAAATCTCGGCGGCATCATCATCATCGACTTCATCGACATGCACGACGAGTCGCACCGCCGCCAGGTGCTCGCAGCCCTCGAGCACTCGCTCGCCGGGGACCGGGCACAGAGCCACATCGTGAGCCTCTCGCCGCTCGGGCTGGTCGAGATGACGCGCAAGCGCACGCGCGAGAGCCTGGAGCACGTGCTTTGCGCGCCCTGCCGCGCGTGCGAGGGGCGCGGGTTCGTAAAGACTGCGGAAACCGTCTGCAACGAGATCTTCCGCGAAATCCTGCGCCAGGGCCCGAACCACGCGGCCCGCGAGCTGCTGATCCTGGCGCATGCAGACGTCATCGAGCGGCTGCTCGAGGCGGAGGCCGCCGCCCTGGGCGAGCTCAAGGCACAGGTAGGCCTGCCCATTCGGCTGCAGGTCGAGGGCCTCTACGGGGTCGATCAGTTCGACATCGTCCGGGCGTGAGCCAGATTCAGCGCTTTTGGCGATACCATTGCGGGCCGTCGGCTACGACCCCATAGTATTGGGCGCATGCCCCTGATCGCCGCGATACAGATGACGTCCGGTCCGGACGTATCGGCCAATCTGCAGGACGCGCGAGCGCTTCTGGAGGCGGCGGCGGGGCGTGGTGCACGGCTTGCGGCCCTGCCGGAGAATTTCGCATTCCTCGGGCTCTTGGACGGCGACAAGCGCAGCATCGCGGAGGACGAGGGCCGCGGGCCCATTCAGGAATTTCTCGCGGAGAGCGCGCGACGGCTGAATATCTGGATCGTGGGCGGCACCGTGCCGTTACGCGGCGCCGCTGACGGCCGTGTGGCCGCCGCTTCGCTCGTCTATGACTCGGCGGGGAAGCGCCGCGCCCGCTACGACAAGATCCACCTCTTCGATATCCAGCTGCCCGGCCGCGCGGAGAGCTACCGCGAGTCGGCCAATGTCGCCCCGGGCTCGGCACCGGTCGTGGTCGAAACGCCGGTGGGACGCCTCGGGCTGTCGGTGTGCTACGACGTGCGATTTCCGGAGCTCTTTCGCAGATTGAGCGCCGCCGGCGCGCAGCTCCTCGCCGTGCCCTCCGCCTTCACCGAGCCGACGGGCCGGGCGCACTGGGAGACCCTGCTGCGGGCGCGCGCGATCGAGAACCTCTGCTTCGTTGTCGCGCCCGCCCAGTCCGGATTCCATCCGAACGGACGCGAGACGTACGGCGACAGCATGATCGTCGATCATTGGGGCCGCGTGCTCGAGCGTTTGCCGCGGGGCCGCGGCTGCATCATCGCCGAGGTCGATCTCGAGGGGCAGCGGCGCGACCGCGACAGCTTCCCGTCGCTGACACACCGTGTACTCAACTGAACAGGCCCATCCTGGACATCCAGCCGAGAGCTCAATCGTGAACGACCCGACTGCCACCGCTGCCGATCCCCTGTCACTCGCCCGTGATCTCATCCTGAAGCCGAGCGGCCTCGATGACGGACGCCTCGATCGCATTTTCGGCGAAGTGCTGACGCACTCCGTCGACTTCGCGGATCTCTACTTCCAGCTCGCGCGGCAGGAGTCCTGGTCGCTCGAGGATTCCATCGTGAAGGACGGGAGCGCGAGCATCGAGCAGGGCGTCGGCGTCCGCGCGCTTGCCGGCGAGAAGACCGGATTCGCCTATTCCGACGAGATCATCCTGCCCGCTCTGGAGGAGGCCTCCCGCGCGGCACGCGCCATCGCGGTTCACGGAGGCGACCGGCGCGTCGGTGCCTGGCACCCGCAGGCGGGCCATCGCCTGTACCTGCCGGCCGATCCGGTGGCCACGCTGTCGGATCAGGACAAGGTTGCATGGCTGGAGCGAGTCGACCGCGAGACGCGCAAGATCGACCCGCGCATCGTGCATGTCACTGCAAGTGTGACTGCAGTGCATGAGGTCATCCTGATCGCCACCAGCAACGGCGAGCTCGCCGCGGACGTCAGGCCGCTGGTGCGCTTCAATGTGTCGGTGTTGGTCGAGCAGAACGGACGGCGTGAGCAGGGCTACTGCGGCGCCGGCGGGCGCTACTCGCTCGCGGAGCTCGTTGCCGGTGACCGCCCGATGGCCCTGGGGCGCGAGGCGGCGCGGCAGGCCCTGATCAATCTGGAAGCTGTGCCGGCGCCGGCGGGCCCCATGACCGTGGTGCTCGGGCCCGGTTGGCCGGGTATCCTGCTGCATGAGGCGATCGGCCACGGGCTCGAGGGCGATTTCAATCGCAAGGGCACCTCCGCGTTCGCGAACCGCGTTGGTGAACGCGTCGCGGCTTCGGAGTGCACGGTCGTCGACGATGGCACGCTGTCGCAGCGCCGCGGCTCGCTCAACATCGATGACGAGGGCACCCCGACCCAGTGCACCACGCTCATCGAGAATGGCGTATTGCGGGGCTACATGCAGGACCGACTCAACGCCCGGCTGATGGGCAGCCGGCCGACGGGCAATGGCCGGCGGGAATCCTTCGCGCACATGACGCTGCCGCGCATGACCAACACGTACATGCGCCCTGGACCGCATGATCCGCAGGAGATCATCCGTTCGGTTTCTCGCGGCATTTACGCCGTCAATTTCGGCGGCGGCCAGGTCGACATCACCTCCGGCAAGTTCGTCTTCTCCGCCAGCGAGGCTTACGCGATCGAGAACGGCCGCATCGGCGCTCCTCTGAAAGGCGCTACGCTCATCGGCAACGGCCCGGACGTGCTGACCCGTGTCACCATGGTCGGCAACGACCTGAAGCTCGATGACGGGGTCGGAACGTGTGGCAAGGATGGCCAGAGTGTGCCGGTGGGCGTGGGTCAGCCGACCCTCAAGGTGGAGAACCTGACGGTCGGGGGTACGGCCTAGCGCCGTCCGGGGCCCCGGGGCGCCGGCTGTGGCCCCCGCCACTGGACATAATCCTCGCGAGATGCTCCGGCCGCGGCGCCGTAGTATCGTGTGCCCCCATGCACCTCTCGCGCCCCATGTACGAAGGCTTGCCGTGGCTCTACATCGCCGCCGGGCTGGCCGCCCTGGGCGGCAGTTATCTCATCTCGGATTCGCACGCGCTGAGCCTGCTGGTGGGGCTGGCTGGCCTGGCCGCTCTCCTTCTGGGGGTGGTGGTGCTCCTCAGGCGCCGCGACTACCGCGAGCTGCGCTCCCAGTACGCGCAGCCCGATCTGACCCAGGGCGAGGATCAGGACTGATCGCGCGTCATCTCGAGCCCAGTCTCCGTCTCCTCTTCCTCCTTGTTGGCTGCCGCGTCGGCACGCAGCACCGGAATCCCCGGTACGGTGTCGTTGAGGTTGCCTCGGGTGCGCGCCAGGCGCTCGTCGACATAGATCAGCTCGTGCTTGCCGACCAGCACGACGTCGCCGTCATTGAGGTAGTGCCGGCGAACCCGACGTGATTTGACGTAGATGCCGTTTGTGCTGTTGAGGTCCTCGATCACGCACGAGTTGGCGGAGGTCGTGATCTGGCAGTGGTGCCGGCTGACGAACCGGCTGTCGATCTGCAGGTCGTTATCGGTGGTTCGGCCGACTATGACCCTGCCCTGTGTCAGGGGAATCTCCTGCACCGTGCGCCCGTCGGTCGCGACCAGGAGCTTGCCCAGGGGAGGCAGCGCCGGATCTGCTCCGCGCATGCGCGGCAGCGCGAGCTCCGTGGCGGCCTTGATCTGCTGCTGCGTGCGCGCCGCGAACTCCACCCATTGCAGCTCGCCAACGGCGCTGTCGATGTCCATGCTGGTGACCACGCCGCGGTCCGCGGCGTAGGCCGCCATCATGGCCGTGTCACATAGGGTGTTGATGAGGCGGGGTACGCCGCCCGTGAAGCGGAAGATCTGGGCAAAAGTGCCCTCGGCGAAGATCTCCCTGTCGCCGCCGCCGGCGACCTCCAGGCGGTGCTGGACGTAACCCCGGGTCTCCGTCTGCGAGAGGGCGGTGAGATGGAAGCGTAGGCGCACGCGCTGGGTGAGCTGCACCAGCTCCGGCGCGTCGAGTTTCGCGTTGAGCTCCGGCTGTCCCGCGAGAATGATGCGCAGTACCTTCTCTTTGGTCGTCTCGACCCCGGAAAGGAGTCGAATCTCCTCCAACACCCGCTGTGACAGGTTCTGCGCCTCATCGACGATGAGAAGCACCTTGCGCCCGGCGGCGTACTGCTCGATGAGGAAGTTGTTGAGAGTCGCGATGATCTCGCCCTTCTTCATCTTGAAAGGCGAGAAGCCGAACTGCACCAGGATGGCCTGGAGGAAGTCGACGGCCGAGACCTGCGTCTGGTTGATCTGCGCGACGACCACGTCCGCCTGCACTTCCTTCAGGAAGGACTCGATCAGGGTGGTCTTCCCGGCGCCGATCTCACCCGTGATCACCACGAAGCCGTCGGTGAACCAGATGGTCGATTCCATGTACGCCTTGGCGCGGGCGTGCTGCTTGGAAAGGTAGAGGAACTGAGGATCGGGACTCAGCCGAAACGGCAGCTCTTTGAGTTTGAATGGGTCGAGATACATTGAATGTCCGCTGTTGGCGACAGAGCAGCGCCCCGGTGCGTTCGACCCCGCTCTGGCCGGGCTCGTTTGGCCTTATATCTTACGGGATGCGCAATCCAGGAGCCAGCTTGCCAAGCAACCTCCGTGCCCGCCGGTCACGGCTGGCCGCCGTCGGCGCCACGACGGTGCAATGCCCGACCTTGCGCCCCGGCCTCGGCTGTTTGCCATAATCGTGCAGGTGGAGCCCTTCCTCGGCGAGCAATCCCTCGCAGGGTGGGAGCGCGCCGATCAGGTTCACCATTGCGCTGTATCCCAAGGGCCGCGGCGATCCCAGCGGCAGGCCGAGGATGGCGCGCAGGTGATTTTCGAACTGACTGGTGACACAGCCCTCGATGGTCCAGTGTCCGGAGTTATGTACACGGGGTGCCATCTCGTTGGCGATCAATCTCCCCTGCCGGACGAAGAATTCGATGGTGAGCACACCAACATAACGGAAGTGAGTGAGACAGCACCTCAGGTGCCGGGCGGCCAGACGCTGCCAGCTCGGCGGCCCGTATGGCGCACGCGTGAGACGAAGGATTCCCTCCGAGTGCACATTGCCGTTCAGGGGGTAGATGGTTGTCGCGCCGCTCGTGCTGCGCGCGCCGATGATGGACACCTCGCAATCGAACGACACCCATTCCTCGTAGATGAGCGGCACCTTGCCGAGCTCTTCCCAGCCGCGGTGCGCGTCCTCTGGCGTTCTCACCCTGACCTGTCCCTTGCCGTCGTATCCCAGGCGCCGGGTCTTGAGGACGCCGGGAACCCCGATCTCGCGGAGCGCGCGCTCGAGTTGGGACGGCGAGCCGACTGCCCGCCAGCGTGTCGTTGGAATCCCCAGGCGCTCGAATAGCCGCTTCTCGGTCACACGGTCCTGCGCCGCGGCGAGAGCGGTGATCGGCGGACAGATGCGCGCTGCATGTGCCGACACGGCATGCGCGCGCAGCGCATCGACGGAGATATTCTCCCAGTCGAACGTCAGCACCGCGCACTCGCGCGCCAGACGGGAGAGCAGCTTCGGATCGGTAAAGGGCCCGTGCAGCACCGGCGCTACTCGGCCCGCGGGCGCGTCGCGGGCGGGATCGAGAAAGAGGAAGTCGAGGCCGAGCGGATAACCGGCCAATGCCAGCATCCGGCCGAGCTGGCCGGCTCCCACGATGCCGACAGTCATGAGCGCGGCGCGGTGCGCGGATCGGGATTGGCGAGCACCCCCGCGGTCTGGGCCTCGCGGAAGACATCCAGAGCCTCGGCGACGGCCGGGTACTTGTTCGCCAAGATGGACGCGGCGCAGAGCGCCGCGTTGGTCGCACCGGCGGCGCCGATCGCGAAGGTCGCCACCGGCACCCCCGCGGGCATCTGCACGATCGAGAGCAGGGAGTCGAGCCCGCCCAGCGTCTTGGATTGCACGGGCACGCCGAGAACCGGGAGGGTCGTCTTGGCGGCGGTCATGCCCGGAAGGTGGGCGGCGCCGCCCGCGCCGGCAATGAGCACCTCGAGGCCGCGCGACCGTGCGCTGGCAGCGTATTCAAACAGGAGGTCGGGTGTGCGGTGGGCGGAGACCACCCGCACCTCGTGCGGGACCTTGAGCCTTTCCAGAGTCTCCGCCGCGCTGCGCAGGGTCTCCCAATCGGACGAGGAACCCATGATGATGCCCACCAGCGCTGTCATCGCGGCATTTTACCCGAGCAGCGCGCGCAGCGCCCGAAACAGCTCCCGGCCACCGGGTCCGCTCGTCCCGGAGCGCTGGGCCGCGGCGCGCTCGCGGCGCGCGAGTGCGACGCGCCGGCCCCATTCCCCCCGGTCGAGGCCGGGCCGCACGCTCGCCAGCTCATCGAGCGCGGTTTCGCCCTCGGCGATCAGGCGCTCCCGCCAGCCCTCCGCGCGCTTGAAGAGCTGGGTCTCGATCGCGTCCCGCTCGCTACGGGAGGCCAGCGCGGCGCGGATGGGCTCGAGGTCGATCTCCCGCATCAGCTTGCCGATGTACTGGCGCTGGCGCGCCCCGGCGGCACGGCTCTTGATGCGGCGCGCGGCGCGGATGGCCTCGCTCAGGGTCTCCGACAGTCCGAGCGCATCGAGCTCGGCATCGCGCAGCCGGATCAGCTCCTCACCAAGGTCCTGCGCCGCGTGAGCCCCGCGCTTGCGCTCGCTCTTGCTCGGCCGGTCGGGATCGTCGTCCATCGGGAGGTCATCTGGGGTATGGGGGATCACTGTGGCTCGACCGGCTCGGGGCTTGCGGCTGCTAGAATTCAAATTCTGCCCCATTTCTCCCACTAGAGCGGAACGCGTATGCCACAGGCGGTCGAGGCGACGAATTCTCCCCCATTGCTCCAGGACACCGTCGCCTTTGCGCTGGAGGAGGCTCGGCGTCAGGGAGCCTCACAGTACGAGATCGATGCCAGCCTGAGCCAGGGATTGGGCACGACCGTCCGGCTGGGGGAGGTGGACACGATCGAATACCAGCGCGACCGAGGGCTCGCGGTGACGGTCTATTTCGGCAAGCGCAAGGGCTCGGCCAGCACCGCCGATCTCGGCCGCGAGGCGGTCCGCGCGACGGTCGCAAAGGCCTGCGCCATTGCGCGCTACACGGCCGAGGACCCCTATGCCGGCCTGGTCGAGCCGGAATATCTGGCGCGCGACATCCCCGACCTGGACCTCGATCACCCTTGGGGGCTCGTGGCCGAGGACGCCATCGCCATCGCGCGCCGCTGCGAGCAGGCCGGCCGCGCCGTCGATCCGCGCATTGCCAACTCGGAAGGCGCCTCGGTCAGCAGCCAGAGACACACCGGCATCTACGGCAACTCGCTCGGATTCCTGGCGGGATTCTCCGGCACCAGCCACTCCGTGAGCTGCTCGCTCATCGCCCAGGAAGGCGAGCAGATGCTGCGTGACTACTGGTTCACCACCGCACGTGACCCGGCGGACCTCGATGAGGCGGAGTCGGTGGGAGCCACGGCGGGCAGGCGCGCGCTGGCTCGGCTCGGCGCGCGCAAGCTCGCGACGCGCAAAGCACCGGTGCTCTTTTCGCCCGACATGGCGCGCGGCCTCTACCGGCACTTCATCGGCGCGATCCGCGGGCCGAGTCAGTATCGCAAGGCGTCCTTCCTCCTCAACGCCGCCGGCGAGCAGGTGTTTCCAACCTTCCTGCAGATGCATGAGCGCCCGCACATCCCTAAAGGCCTCGCGAGCGCACCCTTCGACGATGAGGGCGCCGCGACCCGCGATCGGGAGCTGGTCGCCGGCGGAATTCTCCAGGGTTACGTGTTGGGCAGCTACTCCGCGCGACGCCTCGGGCTCAAGACCACGGGCAACGCAGGCGGCGTCCACAATCTCATCGTGGAAGGTGCTGCGGATTCGCCGGGGTACGATGCGCTGCTGCGCCGCATGGGCTCGGGCCTGCTCGTGACCGAGCTGATGGGGCAGGGCGTCAACGGCGTGACCGGCGATTACTCCCGTGGCGCGAGCGGCTTCTGGATCGAAGACGGCGCCGTCGCCTATCCGGTTCACGAGGTCACGATCGCGGGCAACCTGCGCGACATCTACCGCAACATCGTGACGGTCGGGAGTGACGTCGACCCGCGCGGCTCCATCCGCTGCGGCTCCGTGCTCATCGGAGAGATGACGATAGCGGGGGACTAGCTTGCGTGGGCGCGCGCCGTCTTCCCGGTTGCCGTCATGCGGCAAGAATAATCCAAGTTGCGCTGCGGCGAATGGCCGCTCAGTCCCGTTTCGACCCGGGCGTGCGCTCGAACACCGAGCGGACGGCCTCGAGCAGCGCGGCGATGCGGAAGGGCTTGCGCAGGAAGGCTTCATTGCCAGCGAGGCGCTTGCGCAGCGGCCCTTGGGCCGGACTCTCCGGGAGCGGCCTGCGTGGGCTTGGGCGTCTCGGCGCAAAAACTTGCACAAGCCCGTCGATTCGCGGAGGCTGGCTTCGGCCAATAGCTGAGTCCGGGCGACCGCTCGGGCCACGACGTGAAAGTCCTTGCTCGAGAGGTTGGTATGAAAGTCATGGTTCTGGTGAAGGCGACGGCGGACAGTGAGGCGGGCACGCTGCCGACCCGGCAGTTGCTGGCTGACATGGGCCGATTCAACGAGGAGCTCGTGAAGGCGGGCGTGATGTTGGCGGGGGACGGCCTGAAGCCGAGCCGCTCCGGCAAGCGCGTGCACTTCTCCGCCAAGAGCCGGGTCGTCACCGATGGTCCTTTCGCGGAGACGAAAGAGCTGGTAGCGGGCTACTGGTTGTGGGAGGTGAAGTCGGTCGAGGAGGCGGTGGAGTGGGTGAAGAAATGTCCGAATCCGATGCCGGGGGACTCGGATATCGAGATTCGGCCGCTGTATGCCCTGGAGGATTTCACGTAGGGCGCAAAAACGACGAGGCCCGCCGTGCGGCGGGCCCTTTCGGGGCGCGTGACCGAGATCGTGCCGCGGGGGACCTTCGTGCTGCGGCGTTGGGACCTCGAGTGGTTCTACCAGGACCAAGACGGCGCCGGCGTCGGCACGGTCAGCCGCATAGCGGCACGAGCAGTTCGCCGATAGGCAGACCAGACCACACGGCATCCGAGTGCTCAGCTGCTGCACCGCTGGTGCGTCTTCGGCTGGCGTCACTCGACTGGAGGACGCGTAACGCGATGAACATCGGCCAGCATGGTTCCTGTGCAGCTAGCGGAGAAACGGAGAAACGGGGCGTCCTGCAGGAGACACCCCGGCTAATCAACCGTTGGCGCGCGCGTAGCTGAAAATCGCCTTGAGCCATTGCCGGGTCTTCTTTGCGATGTCGCACGCGCCGCGCGCCTCGATGCCGCGACGAGCGCGCCGAGTTCCGCCGGGGTGATGCTGTCGAGTGGTCGGCTGCGCGGCTTCGGCAGCAAATCCTCATTGGACCTCGTGGAATGAAAAAGCCCGCAATTTCGCGGGCCTTCTCGGGTTCAGCGGTGCGGCGCTGGACGGCGTCGGACCCTGAATTGGCTGGGGGACTAGGATTCGAACCTAGGTAAACGGAGTCAGAGTCCGTTGTCCTACCACTAGACGATCCCCCAAAAACCGGCGGGATCCCCGGCTTGGCATGGGTCCGAGCTGACAATAATTGAAGCCCGAACCGATGCCGGCTGCAAGATCCTCGGCTAGCGCTTCGAGTACTGCCCGCTGCGGCGGGCCTTGCGGCGGCCGACCTTCTTGCGCTCGACCTCGCGCGCGTCGCGAGTGACGAAGCCTGCATCGCGCAGCTGCTTGCGCAGCGTGTCGTCGTACTCGAGCAGGGCGCGGGTGAGGCCAAGGCGGATGGCGCCGGCCTGACCGGTGATGCCGCCGCCGTCCACGGTCACGCTGATGTCGAATCGGCTGCCGAGCTGCAGCGCCTCGAGCGGCTGGCGCACGATCATGCGGCCGGTCTCACGCCCGAAGAACTCATCGAGCGGGCGGTCGTTGACCGTGATGTTGCCACTGCCGGGGCGCAGATAGACGCGGGCGGTTGCGGTCTTGCGCCGGCCGGTGCCGTAGTTCTGTTGCTGGACTGCCATCGGTGCGGTTTCCTCAAATCTCGAGTGGCTGCGGCTGCTGCGCCTGGTGCGGGTGCTGCCCGCCTGCGAAAACGTGCAGCTTCTTGAACATGCGCCGCCCGAGGGGGTTCTTCGGCAGCATGCCCTTGACGGCGAACTCGATCGCGCGCTCCGGATGCTCGTCGAGGAGCTTCTGCAGGGCGATCGACTTGATGCCGCCGATGTAGCCGGTATGGTGGTAGTAGATCTTGTCGGTCAACTTGCGGCCGGTGACGCGCACCTTGCCCGCGTTGAGCACCACGATGTGATCGCCCATATCGACGTGGGGGCTGTACTCGGCCTTGTGCTTGCCCTTGAGCCGATGAGCAATCTGCGAGGCGAAGCGCCCGAGTGTCTTGTCGGTCGCATCGACCACGAACCAGTCGCCCCGGACGCTGCCGGATTTGGCGAAAACCGTCTTCATATGAGCCTCAACGAGCCGCTTCACGCGGCTCACGAATAATACTAAAGCTGCACCGGCACAGGGATGTGCCCCGCCGCCGCAGGTGGCGGAGCTTTGGGCAAAAACCACGCTTTTTGCCCAAAGCAGCGCTGGGCCGGGCACGAGCCCGGATGCAGCGCCTCAAATAAGGGCCGGGAAGTCTACTGAAGCTGCCCCGCCAATGCAAAACGAGTGCTTATAATCCGGACCCATGCAGACCGAGCAACCCCTGGATGCCTGGATCGGCGCAGCCGACCGCGCTCTACGCGCGCTTTTCGCGCCGGCGCACGCCTCCCGTCCCCTGCCGCGGCCACCCGGCACCGTCGCAGACGGACCAGCGGAGCTCTCGCCCGACGAGCGCCGCCGGGCGGCTGCCCTCATGCGCGTCAACCATGCCGGAGAGATTGCCGCGCAGGCCCTTTACCACGGCCAGGCGCTCGCAGCGCGGTCGGAGACTACGCGCGGGATGCTGCTCGACGCCGCGCGCCAGGAAACCGATCACCTCGCCTGGTGCGAGAGCCGGCTCAAGGAGCTCGACGCCCGTCCGAGCCTGCTCAACCCTCTCTGGTATGCCGGCTCCTTCTTTATCGGTGCGCTCGCCGCGCTTGCCGGCGACCAGGCCAGCCTCGGATTCGTGGTGGAAACGGAGCGCCAGGTCGAGGGACATCTGGATGAGCACCTCGGCCGCTTGCCGGCTGCCGACCTGCGCAGCCGCGCCATCGTGCAGCAAATGCGCGTGGACGAGGCAGCGCACGGCGCCAACGCGAGGGCCGCAGGCGGGATGGAGCTGCCAGGACCGGTACGGGCGCTGATGCGTCGCACGGCCCGCGTGATGACTGGCACGGCCTACTGGGTTTGATCGCCACGCGCATGACGCCATTGCTGCGCCCTCAAACAGCGCGACACGCTGGTTTTCGCTGCACCGCGTGCGGTACGCTTGCGGTCAGCGGGGTCAACCTATAAACACTCTCTTATTATGACCACACAAATTCGGGGAGCGGGTATGGAAGAGAACGTCAAGCCGTTGAGCGACATACCGGCGATCAACCGGTTCTTGAGCTACTGCCGTATCCGCACAGTGCCGTCGAAGACCGTCGTGATACACGCGGGCGACTTGCCGGATGTCCTCTACTACATCATCAGCGGCTCCGTCGAAGTGATGATCGAGGACGAGGAAGGTAACGAGATGGTGCTCGCCTACCTCAACCGCGGGCAGTTCTTCGGTGAGATGGGCCTGTTCTTCAGCGACCAGCCGACGCGCAGCGCCTGGGTGCGCACCCGCAACCAGTGCGAGCTGGCGGAGATGACCTACCCGCGCTTCCGACAGATCGCCGCCGAGAGCCCGGGCCTCATCTTCGAGCTCGCCACCCAGCTCGCTACCCGGCTCGATCGCACCAACCGTAAGCTCGGCGATCTCGCCTTCGTGGACGTCACCGGCCGAGTGGCCCATGCCATCAACAATCTCTGCGAGGAGCCGGATGCGATGACGCATCCCGAGGGCATGCAGATCAAGGTCAGCCGGCAGGAGCTTTCACGCCTGGTCGGCTGTTCGCGCGAGATGGCGGGGCGGGTACTCAAGGTGCTGGAAGATCAGGGTCTGCTGCGCGCCACCGGCAAGACCATCGTCGTGTTCAACGCGCGACCGAAAATGAAGACCCGGCCGGTCATCGTGCCGGCCAAGCCGCTGGGGAAACCCATGCCGCCGCCGCAGATCGATGACGACGATGATGAGGACGACGAGGAATAAGAGAGTCCCCGGGAGGGCCTGACGAAGTCGCCGTCAGGCTCCCGCGATCTGCTCCCGCATCCGTTTGATGGTCGCGGCGTAATCCTCGCTGCCGAAGATCGCCGACCCCGCCACGAAGGTGTCCGCGCCCGCCCGCGCGACTTCCCTGATGTTTTCCACCTTGACGCCCCCGTCGATCTCCAGCCGTACCTCCCGGCCGCTCGCATCGATGCGGTGGCGTGCCTCGGCCAGCTTGCGCAGCGCGGTACGAATGAACTTCTGGCCGCCGAAACCGGGGTTGACCGACATGATGAGCACGAGATCGAGTTTCTCGAGCGTGTAATCGAGATAGTCCAGGGGTGTAGCCGGGTTGAATACCAGGCCCGGACGGCAACCCTGCTCGCGGATGTGCTCGATGGTGCGGTCGATGTGCTCGGTCGCCTCCGGATGGAAGGAGATCCAGCTGGCGCCCGCCGCCGCAAAATCCGGGATGATGCGGTCCACCGGACTGATCATCAGATGCACGTCGATCGGGGCGGTCACGCCGTGTTTGCGCAGCGCCTCGCAGACCATAGGGCCGATCGTGAGATTCGGCACGTAATGGTTGTCCATCACGTCGAAGTGAATGATGTCCGCGCCGGCGGCCAGTACGGCGTCGACTTCCTCACCCAGGCGTGCGAAATCGGCGGAGAGGATGGAGGGAGCGATCCAGGGAGCGGCCATCAGGTCAGTCTACGCGGACAGCCCTGCGGAGAAAATGAGGGCTTTGCCGCCCCATCAGCGCGAACGCACATTGAGCTGATGAGGAACACGTCGTGCCGGGATGGGGCGGTCGGTCACTTCGTCAGCTGTGCTAGGGCTTCGCCATATTTCTCGCTGGTGCGGGCGAGGATCTCCGCGGGGAGCTTCGGCCCCGGCGCTTTCTTGTTCCAGTCGAGGGTCTCGAGATAATCGCGCACGAACTGCTTGTCGAAGCTCGGCGGGCTCGTGCCGGGACGATAAGTGTCGGCGGGCCAGAACCGCGAGGAGTCAGGCGTGAGCGCCTCATCGATGAGGGTGAGCGCCCCGCTCTCGTCGACGGCGAACTCGAATTTGGTATCGGCAATGATGATGCCGCGGCTCAACGCATGCGCCGCCGCGAACTCATAAAGCGCGATGGCGGTATCGCGGACGCTGGCGGCGAGCGGCGCCCCGATGAGCTTCTCGAGCTGAGCGAAAGAGATGTTCTCGTCGTGCTCGCCGGCGGCTGCCTTCGTTGCCGGAGTGAAGATGGGGGCCGACAGCCGTGCTGCGAGCGGCAGGTTGCGAGGCAGCGAGACGCCGCACACGCTACCGCTCTTCTGATAGTCCTTCCATCCTGAGCCGATCAGATAACCCCGCACCACCGCCTCGAGCGGCAGCGGCTTCAGCCGCCGCACGATGACCGAGCGGCCCTGCAGTGCGGCGCGGTCGTTGGGATCACTGACCAGGTCGTTGACGGCGCGGCCGGTCAGATGGTTGCGCACGATGTGGCGCGTGCGCGCAAACCAGAAGTTTGATATCTCGTTGAGCACCCGGCCCTTGCCGGGGATCGGGTCCGGCAACACCACATCGAAAGCGGACAGCCGGTCGGTCGTCACGATGAGCAGCGCTTCGGCGCCGGCCGAGTAGATATCGCGCACTTTGCCTTCGTGCAGCCTCTCGAGCCCGTGCAGAGAGGTGCGGAAAACCGTTTGCGTAGCCATGCTTGCTACTATAGCAGCGCGTATGCGGTACACCGGTAAGGTCGTGGGCGGCTTGCTCGGCCTCGTCTTCGGGCCTCTCGGGGCCCTGGCGGGCGTGCTGGTCGGGCACCAGGTCGATGAGCACCTCGACAAGCAGGGCGCACTGCCGCCGCCCGGTCCTGAGGAGCTGGCGGCCATCGGTGAGCGCTTCTTCCGCGCCACCTTTCGGGTGATGGGCTATCTGGCCAAATCCGACGGTCGGGTCTCGGAGCTGGAGATCTCTGCCGCGCGTGCGGTGATGGCTGAGCTGCGCCTGGACGCTGCTCGGGTGCAGCAGGCCATCGAATCCTTCAGCGCGGGTAAGTACCCGGGGTTCGATCTCACCGCGGAGCTAACCGATATCGGGCGCGTCTGCGCCGGCCGGCCCGACCTCTTGCGCGTGTTCGTCGAGATTCAGGTGCGCGCCGCGCTGAGCGGCAACAACCTCGAGGGTCCGGTGCGGCCGCTCATGAATCGGATCGCGAGCCACCTCGGCGTGTCTCCCTTCGAGCTCGCGCAGATCGAGGCGGTGCTGCGCATTCGCGGTGGTGCCTTCCGCTATGCGCACGCCGGCGCAGAGCCGCGCATCAGCGAAGCGGAGAAGCTCGATCAGGCCTACAAGGTCCTCGAGGCTGCGGCCGGTGACAGCGACCCGGACATCGTCAAAGCCTACCGGCGACAGCTGAGCCGGCATCATCCCGACAAGCTGAAAGCGAACGGGTTGCCGGATTCCATGATCGAGCACGCCAAGCAGCGCACGCAGCAGATCATCGAGGCGTTCGAGCTCATTCGCGAGCGGCGGGGGATATGGCCCAGGTCTCGATGACTTCCTGCAGGGCTCGCAGCCCGTCGGTGAGGGCCGCAGGCCCGGGTTGCAGGATGATGGAGGACTTGATCTCGCGCACGAAGCCGCTGCGCACCGCCGGGATGGCGCTCCAGCCGGCCCGGCCCGCCACTTCCTCAGGCCGGAACTTCTTGCCGCACCACGAGCCGAGAATGATGTCGGGCGCGCGCCGCGGCACCTCGCCCGCGTCAGCGATGATTCGCTGCCGCCCCAGCGGCTGCACCGACAGCTCGGGGAAACAATCCTGCCCGCCCGCGATGCCGATCAGCTCCGAGACCCAACGGATGCCGCAGATCAGCGGCTCATCCCATTCCTCGAAATACACGCGCGGACGGCGCGGCAGGGTGCTCGCACGCTCGCACGCCGTTGCGACACCGTCCTCGAGGCGCGCTATCAGCTCGGCCGTGCGTGCCTCGCAGCCGATCATGCCGCCCAGCGTGCGGATCATGCGGAAAATTTCCGCGACGCTGCGCTGATTGAAGAGGTGCACTTCCAGTCCCGCGCGCGCCAGCTGTGCGGCGATGTCCGCCTGCAGGTCGGAGAATCCGAGGACGAGATCGGGTTGCAAGGCGAGGATGCGATCGATCTTCGCGCTGGTGAACGCCGAGACACGCGGCTTCTCCTTGCGCGCGCGGGCCGGCCGAACCGTGAATCCCGAGATCCCGACGATGCGGTGCTCTTCGCCCAGAAGGTAAAGCGTCTCGGTCGTCTCCTCGGTGAGGCAGACGATCCGTTGGGGAAAGCAGTGGGGCGCAGACATGAGTGCCATGGTAGCAGGCACACGGATGTGCCCCGCCGCCGCAGGTGGCGGAGCCCCGGGCAAAAACCACGCTTTTTGCCCGGGGCGCGCTGGGCCGGGCAGGAGCCCGGATCCAGCGCTGCAACAATGTTAACCTTGCCGGCGATGTGGGCGCGAATCTGGACCTTTCTCGACTGGTGCTTCTTCGGTCCGACCTCCGTGGGATCCGGACGTGGCGCGCGGCTAGTTCGCGGGATGCGCTACCCGTACGCAGTGGTTCGCGACCTTTCTCGCGGCGACATCAACCTGCGCGCGATGGGGCTCGTGTACACGACCTTGCTGTCGCTGATCCCGCTCGCCGCTTTCAGTTTTGCGATCCTGAAGGTCTTCGGCGCACGCGGCGACCTGCAGCCCGTGGTGTACGAGCTCTTCAGCCCTCTGGGGCCCGCCGGCGCCGCCCAGCTGACTACCCACGTCATGGACTTCGCCAACAGCGTCAGCGGCGGGATTGTCGGCTCGGTGGGATTCGCACTCCTCGCGTGGACTCTCGTCGGCACCATCAAGAAGGTGGAGGACAGCTTCAATTTTCTCTGGCGCGTGCAGCAGGCGCGTAGCTTCGCCCGACGGGTGAGCGAATACCTGACCTTGATCGTCGTCGCTCCTGTCATCCTGGTCGTCTTCATCGGCATGTCGCGCCGCGCCTTGGAGAGCGCTCCGATCCGCGAGCTCGGCCAGCTGCCGCTCATCGACATCCTCACCGCCACCGGCGTGAAGCTGGCTCCTTACGTCATGGTGAGCGCGTTCTTCACAGCCCTCTATCTCTTCGTGCCGAATACGCGGGTGCGTTGGCGGCCCGCCCTCATCGGCGCCCTGGTGGCGGGCGTGCTCTGGGCGGCAGTGGGCCGCGGGTTCACCGCATTCGTAGTGCACTCCACGCGGCTCACCATCGTGTATGCGGGATTCGCCTTCATCGTCTCAGCCTTGCTATGGACGTATTTCGGCTGGTTGATCCTGCTCGCCGGCGCGCTCCTGTCTTTCTACATCCAGAATCCGACGTACCTGCGGCTCGGGCTGCAGGAGCTGCGCCTCTCCAGCATCGAGGTCGAGCAGCTGGCGCTGCGGTTGCTGTACTTCGTAGGGCGCAGCTACGTCACGGGCGGCAGGCGCTGGAGCGTGAACGGGCTCGCCACGGAGCTCGGCCTGCCCGGCATCGCGGTCGCGCAGATGGTGGCGACAATGGAGAGCGCGGGACTTCTCGTGGTCACGGAGGACGATGAGCTGCTGCCGGCGCGCGACATCGACCACATCGCGATCAGCGAGATATTGGAGATCGCGCGCAATCAACGCAGCGGACACTTCAGTCCGCGCACGGTCTTCATCCCGGCGGTGGATCGTCTGATAGCGACCATCGATGAAGCACGTCGCAGTCGCTGCGGCGAGCTCACGCTACGTGACCTTGTAGAAGAGCCGCCGCTGACGCTGGCCGCAGGCAAGCGCGGGTAGCTGGGTCCGCTACAGCGTCACACAGCCTTGGTCGGTTCCGACCAGCAGCATGTCCGCGGGGCGTCTGGCGAAGAGTCCTACCGTCACCACGCCCGCGAGGCTCGAGAGCTCGTCCTCGAGCGCCCGCGGATCTGCGATGGAGAGGCCGTGCACATCGAGGATGTGATTACCGTTGTCGGTCACGACACCCTCGCGCCACACCGGCAGCGCGCCGCGAGCCTCGAGCCGTCGGGCGATGAGGGTGCGTGCCATGGGGATCACCTCTATGGGCAGCGGAAAGGCGCCGAGCGTGGCGACGAGCTTGCTCTCATCGATGATGCAGAGGAAGCGCGCGGCTGCCGCGGCGCAGATCTTCTCGCGCGTGAGCGCGCCGCCGCCGCCCTTGATGAGCTGATGCGCGCGGGTCGCCTCGTCAGCCCCGTCGATGTAGAGCGGCAGCTGTGAGACTTCATTGAGATCGAGAACGGGGATGCCCGCTGCATCGAGTAGCGCTGTGGTGGCGTTGGAGCTCGCCACTGCGCCACGCACCAGGCCGGGACGCGCCGCAAGCATTTCGATGAGGAAGCGCACCGTGGAGCCGGTGCCGACGCCGAGCACGGAGCCGGCCTGAACGTGCTGCAGAGCGGCTTCGGCGGCGCACCGCTTCTTTGCATCGGCCAGCGATGCGGTCATGGAAACCGCCCTCCGGAAACGAACGTGCCCGCAGGAGCGGGCACGATAGTCGCGAATTTCGTCTTACTCGGCGGCCGCCGAAGCGGCCGCCGAGTAAAGGCCTTACTTCTTTTTCGAAGCTTTCTTCTTGGCCTTCTTTTTCGCCTTAGCCATGTTGGCTCTCCAGTTGTCGGGTTAGTCCGAGGTCGGAGTATATACAGGTGAAACAAAAAAACAAGCAAGGGTCATGTGGATGTGCTAGCGGACACACTTGCTAGCGGACACGCACGCAGCGGATGACGCCGCGCTCGGTCATCACGAGATCGAGCGGCACATCGTGCGCGGCGGGTGCGATGCGCTCCACCTCCTGCGATGCGTAAGCGATTCCGACGAGCAGCGGCGAATGCCAGGAGGTGCGCAGCCGCCGGAATCCGAACGCGCGATCGTAATAGCCGCCGCCCATGCCGAGACGCGTGCCGTGACGATCGAAGCCGACGAGCGGCAGGAACACGACATCGAGCAAGCGAGCGCTCGCGAGCTCGCGTCCTTCGGGCTCGGCGATGCCGAAGCGGTTGATCCGAGAAGCGAGCGCAGTGAGCGGCGCGAAGTGCATGCTGCGCACTCGCCGGCGCGAGTCGATGCGCGGCAGATACACGAGGCAGCCGCGGCGCAGCGCGAGCGCGATGAGGCAGGAAGTGTCGAGCTCCTCTGCCGTGGCGGCGTAGATGCCGATGCGCTGACCGGAGTGGAGATGAAGGATGCGATCGGCATGACGCGCGATTTGCCTCGCGGCACGCGTGCGCTCGGCGTCGGACACACCCAAGCGCGTCGCTCGAAGGGACGCCCGCAGGGATCTGCGGGCGTCGGCCGCGCTGGAATCAGGAAGCGCCACCCGCCTGTGCCGGTGCGGACCGTTGCTCTCGAACCAGAGCAACAAGTGGGACGAGCTGTGACAGGTAAGGCTTTCCGCTCATGGCGGACTTGCACAGTGCTGCCGACGAGCCCTGCCCCGTGGGTGTTTCAATTAGGGTCCGAGGTAACCCGGCCCGCTTGTCGAACACCGCAGGCGACGCCGGGAACCACTCTACACCAAGCCCGCGCCCTTTGGGCGGCCGTGTGTCTCACAGCTCAAGTTGCTGCGCGCGCCCGAGCGCGGTCTCGACCCGCTCGCGCAGCGCCCGGACCTTGCCGCCGGCCTCGCCCTCGGCCTTGGTATCGCGGCTGCGCTGCTGCAGCAACTCGTGTGCCATGTTGAGCGCCACCATGACAGCGACGCGGTCGAGCCCCACGACCTTGCCGCTGTCGCGGATTTCGCGCATGCGGCCGTTCAGGTACTCCGCCGCATCGAGGAGCGCCGAGCGCTCGTCGTAGGGGCAGGAGACCACGTACTCTTTCTCCATGATGCGCACGCTGACGCGCGCCTGATCCTGACTGCTCATGCGCCGTGCTCCAGGGTTTTAAGCCTGCCGATCATGGCCTCCACGCGGGCGCGCACCTGCTCGTTCTTGGAGAGGAGCGAGGCGCGCTCGGTCGTCAGCGACTCGTGCCGCTGGCGCAGCGCGCGGTTCTCCTCCCGCAGATGATCGACGGTGGCCACCAGCTCTTCGATTCGTCGCGCGAGGCGCGCCAGCTCGAGATCGAGCTGTGATTTGGCGGTGTCGCTCATGTACCCCCCGAATATAGTGCCGCGTTCGCGGCGGGGTCAATCATAACTGACGAGCACTTAAGGCATAATGGGGTCGCCATGATTCAGGCGATCTACGCGGACATTCAGCGCGTTCTGACGGACGAGCGCGCGTTGGCCGATGCCGCCGAGGCACACGGCACGCTCAGCGGCTGCCTCTGCGCCGCCATCGGGTACCGCTTCGAGGACTGGCTGCTCGAGATCCTGCCGGAGGGGCGGGCGCAGCCGCTCGCCGGGGCCACCTTGCGCGAGCTCTATACCGAGACCTCAGGGTCGCTGCGGGCGCCGGACATGGAGTTCGACCTGCTGTTACCGGAAGACGCGCAGTCCATCGATGCGCGGGCCGCGGCGCTCGCGCAATGGTGTCAGGGATTCCTGTACGGGCTCGGCTCCGGCGCCGTACAAGATGCCGCCAGCCTGCCGGGCGAGGTGGGGGAGATCGTGCGCGACCTCACGGAGATCAGCCGCGTCGGCGTTGATATCGCCCAGACCGAGGAATCGAACGAGAGCGCCTATGCGGAGCTCGTGGAATTCGTGCGCGTGAGTGTGCAGGTCATCTTCGAAGAGCTCGAGCCGCTGCGCGGCCGTCCGGCATCACCTGGAGCATCTCTGCATTGATCCGCCATAGAACCGCCGCCCGACGCGCAACGCCTCGCCATGTCTCGCGGTCCGCGAGCGCCAGCCGGCAGGATCTGCGCAACGAGTTCGCGCGCCGCCGGCGCGCGCTGCTCAAGCTCATGGGCCGCGATTCCATCGCCATCCTGCCCGCGGCGCCGGTCCGGCACCGCAACAACGATGTCGAGTACGCCTACCGGCAGGACAGCGACTTCCATTATCTGACCGGCTTCGATGAGCCGGAGTCCGTCGCCGTCCTCGTTCCGGGACGCGACCAAGCCGAATACATCCTCTTCGTACGCGAGCGCGATCCTGCTCGTGAGACGTGGGACGGTCGGAGGGCCGGACCGGCAGGGGCGCGGCGCGTCTTTGGCGCGGACGATGCCTTTCCCATCATTGACATCGATGAGATCCTGCCCGGGCTCATGGAGAACCGCACCAAGGTGTTCTACTCCATGGGCATGTATCCGGAGTTCGACCAGCGGGTCGTCGGCTGGGTGAATGGGTTGCGCACTCAGGCGAGGAACGGCCGCCATCCGCCGCAGGAAATCGTCGCCCTCGACCACTTCCTGCACGACATGCGGCTTTACAAGTCGCGAGTCGAGATCGGCCTCATGCGCGCCGCCGCGCGGATCGCCGCCGGCGCGCACGTGCGGGCGATGCGGGTTTGCCGGCCTGGGCTCATGGAATATGAGGTGATGGCGGAGATCATTCACGAGTTTCGCGTGCACAACGCGGACACCTCGTATCAGCCCATTGTCGGCGGCGGGGCCAACAGCTGCATTCTGCACTACCGCGAGAATGACCAGCCGCTCAAGGCGGGCGATGTGCTCCTGGTCGATGCCGGTTGCGAGTACGAGTCCTACGCTTCGGACATCACGCGCACCTATCCGGTAGGCGGGCGCTTCACGCCGGAGCAGCGTGCGGTGTATGAGATCGTGCTCGAGGCCAACCGAGCCGCGATCGCCAAGGTGCGTCCCGGCAACCACTGGAATGAGCCGCACGAGGCGGCCGTCCGTGTCGTCACGCACGGTCTGGTGAAGCTCGGTTTGCTGAAAGGCCGGCCTGCGAAGCTCGAGCGCGATGGCGCCTACCGGCGCTTCTTCATGCATCGTACCGGCCACTGGCTCGGCATGGACGTACACGACGTCGGCGACTACAAGATCGGCGACGAGTGGCGTGTGCTCGAGCCGGGCATGGCGCTCACCATCGAGCCCGGGATTTACATTCCCGCGGGCGCTCGCGGCGTGCCGAAGCGCTTCCAGCGCATTGGCGTACGGATCGAGGATGACGTCGTGGTAACCAAGACCGGCGTCGAGGTGCTGACGGACGGAGCGCCCAAGGATGTCCTGGCCATAGAGAGATTGATGAGTGCGGGTGCGGACAGGCGGCGATGAGAGAGCCGGCGGCAAAGAAGCAGGCGCTGCGCGAGGCTGACGTGGCCATCGTTGGCGGCGGCCTCGTCGGTGCGAGCCTCGCGCTCGGACTTGCGGGCACGGGCGTGCGGGTGCTGCTGATCGAGAGCGTAGCGCCCGGTTCCGCGGCCCAGCCGAGCTTCGACGAGCGCACTACGGCTCTCGGCAATGCCAGCCGTCGCATCTTCCAGGGACTCGGCATCTGGGACGAAGTCGCGCGCGAAGCAGCGCCGATCCGTGCCATCCACATCTCCGACGCGGGTCGGTTCGGATTCGCGCGCGTGAAGGCCGCCGAGCACGGGATCGATGCGTTCGGTTACGTCGTCCCCAACAGAGTCATTGGCGCGGCACTGTGGCGCCGCCTCTCGAGTGCAAGCGATGTGGAAATCCGCGTGCCCGCGGGCATCGAGGATCTCGAGATCACGATGGAGCGGGCCTATTTCAAGGTGGTCACGGCCGCGGGCACGCGCGAGGTGACATCAGCCAGACTGCTCGTGGCGGCCGATGGAGCACATTCCGCGGTGCGCGCGGCAGCGGGCATCCAAGCTGGCGTCGAAGATTACGATCAAGTCGCGATAACCGCCGCCGTGATGGGCGATCGTGCTCACGATGGCATCGCCTATGAGCGCTTCACGCCCTCCGGACCCGTCGCAGTGCTGCCGCTTCGCGGGGGTGGCTATGGAACGATCTGGTCGTGCGCGCCGCAGCGTGCGGCCGAGCTGCTGGCGCTCGAGGATGACGCTTACCTTGCAGAGCTGCAGAGCCGCTTCGGCTGGCGGGCCGGCAGGTTCCGGCGCATAGGCCGCCGCGCATCGTATCCCTTGAGGCTGACCCGCGCGGCGACCCCGGTTGCTCGCCGCACCGTGCTCATCGGCAATGCGGCCCAGGCGCTGCACCCGATCGCCGGGCAGGGTTTCAACCTCGGATTGCGCGACGCTGCCCTGCTCGCCGAAGTGATCGCCGGTGCCGCCGGCGATGTGGGATCGGCGGAGCTGCTGCGCAAATTCGTCGACTGGCGCACGGCAGACCGCGGCGGCGTCGTACGTTTCACGGACGGCTTGGTGCGGCTCTTCGGCAGCCGAATGCCTGGCGTCAGCTTCATGCGCAACCTCGGACTCCTCGCGTTCGATCTCTCGCCGCCCGCCAAGCGCGCGCTGGCGCGGGTCAGTCTGGGCTTCGGCGGACCCACGCCGCGCCTGGCGCGCGGATTGCCCCTTCAATGACGGATGTGATGACTACTGCGGCGTCGGGCGAGCCGTTCGATGTGCTGATCGTCGGCGGCGGCCCCGTCGGGGCGAGCGCCGCAGCCTTGTTGCAGGTAGCCTCAAAGGACGCGCGTCGGCCGCTTCGCGTCGCAGTCCTCGAGCTCAGCAGACCTGGCGCTACCCAGCCGGATGCGCCGCTTGATCCGCGCGTCTCCGCCCTGTCGCGGGCGAGCGAGCGCATCCTGACGGCGATCGGTGCCTGGTCCGCGATGCCGCCGTCACGCATGCAGCCTTACGAGCGCATGCGCGTGTGGCATGAGAGCGTGGAGCCGCGCGGCGGCGATGTGCTCGAATTCGACGCTGCCTACGCTGGCGAGCCGAATCTCGGCTACATCGTCGAGAATCGTCTCGTGCAGACGGCAGCGCTGACGACTTTCGAAGCCGCAGGCGGCAGGATCATCACGGGCGGGCTCTCGCGCCTACGCGTGCATGATCATCACGTTGCGCTTGAGACCAGCGCAGGCACTTTTGCGTGCCGGCTGGTCGTAGGCGCGGACGGCGCGCGATCGATAGTGCGCGAATCGATCGGTCTTGCCGCAGAAACGTCCAGCTACCGTCAGACCGCAATCGTGGCGAACGTCCGCACGGAGCTGCCTCACGAGCGCACTGCGTGGCAGCGCTTCCTCCGCACGGGCACGCTGGCCTTCCTGCCTCTTGCTGACGGCTGTAGCTCCGTCGTGTGGTCCGCCGATGATGGCGCCGCGGCGCCGCTGCTCGCCATGTCGACGAGCGCTTTCGAGGAAGAGCTTCTCCGCCAGTCGGATGCCGTGTTGGGCGCGGTAGAGCTACGCACCGAGCGGCTGTCGTTTCCGCTGCACAAGCTCACCGCGCATCGCTTTACGGCGCACCGGTGCGCCTTGATCGGTGATGCCGCGCATGTCGTTCACCCGCTGGCGGGGCAGGGCGTCAACCTGGGCCTATTGGATGCCGCAGCGCTGTGCGAGTTGCTCTGCGCAGCCTTCCGCGTGCGCGAAGACCCCGGTGCCCAGAGCGTCCTGCGCCGCTACGAGCGCTGGCGCAAAAGCGAGATCGCGCCCATTGCGCTGGCCATCGACGGCTTCAACCGTTACCTCGCCCACGGCGTCGGCCCGCTCTCGCACATCGCGCAGCGCGGCCTCGCGCTGGTGAACCGGACCGATGAGTTCAAGCGCTTCTTCATCGCCCGCGCACTGGGGTTGGATGGCGAGTTGCCCAAGGTTGCCCGGCAGCCGCCTCCGGCCCAGCCTCCCTCATTCAGCTGAGCGGCAGCGCGTCGACCTTCGAGGCGCAGATGAAGTCGTTCTCGCACAGTCCCTTGATGGCGTGCGTCGTGAACTGCATGCGACAGTAGTTGTAGCCCACCTCGAGGTCCGGATGATGGTCCTCGGTGTTGGCGATGTGCGCGACCGCGTTGACGAAGCTCATCGTCCGATAAAAATCCTTGAACTTGAACTCGCGCCGCAAGTACGGCCCCTCCTGCGACAGCACCCAGTCGCCATGGAGGTTTTTCATGAGGCGCTGCGCCTGCTCGTGCGAGTAGGGCGCCACTCCGCCCTCGCAAGGCTTGCAATGCTTCTCAGACAGCTCGCTCATGAGCCTCTCCCATCATGCACATACAGCCCGTGTCGATTGGAGTGGAGCGCATTGCAAAGTGATCCTGTCCTCAAGTCACGGCAGCCCCGGCAGCCAGAGGTTTCTTACTGAACCGGCGAGCAATGTACTGCTCCAGTAACTCCTGAAACTCTTCCGCGATCCGATCACCCTTCAACGTCACGGTCTTTTCCCCGTCCTCGTAGACTGGAGCCACCGGCCGCTCCCCCGTCCCCGGCAAGCTGATTCCGATGTTGGCGTGCTTGCTCTCCCCCGGCCCATTGACGACGCAGCCCATGACGGCCACGGTCATGTCTTCGACGCCGTCGTACTCCCGGCGCCACTCCGGCATGCGGTGCCGAATGTGCGACTGGATACTCTGGGCGAGCTCCTGAAAGACAGTGCTGGTCGTGCGGCCGCACCCCGGGCACGCAGTGACGAGCGGCAGAAAAGAGCGCAGCCCCATGGTCTGCAGGATTTCCTGCGCCACGATGACTTCCTGCGTCCGATCGCCACCCGGCTCCGGCGTGAGCGATACACGGATGGTATCGCCAATCCCCTCCTGCAACAGCACCGACATTCCCGCGGTCGAGGCCACGATGCCCTTCGACCCCATCCCGGCTTCCGTCAGCCCAAGGTGCAAGGGGAAGTCGCAGCGGCCGCCCAGGTCACGGTAAATCGCAATCAGGTCCTGCACCCCGCTCACCTTGGCCGAGAGGATGATCCGGTCGTGAGCCATCCCCAGCTCCTCGGCGCGCCGCGCGCTCTCCAATGCCGAGAGCACGACGGCGTTACGCATGATCTGCTGGGCGCTCAACGGCTCCGACCGCGAGGAATTCTCATCCATCAAGCGCGTGAGCAGGTCCTGGTCGAGGCTGCCCCAGTTGACGCCGATGCGCACCGGCTTGCCGTAACGGCAGGCGGTTTCGATCATCTCCGCGAACTGCGGGTCGCGCTTGCTGCCGCGCCCGACGTTGCCCGGGTTGATGCGGTACTTGGCCAGCGCCTCCGCGCAGCCCGGGTGCTCGCGCAGCAGCTTGTGGCCGTTGAAATGAAAATCGCCGATGAGCGGCACCGCCACCCCGAGCTGATCGAGCCGATTGCGAATGCGCGGCACGGCCTCCGCGGCTTCCGCGGTATTTACCGTAACGCGGACGAGCTCTGAGCCCGCGCGGGCGAGAGACTTCACCTGGTGCACGGTGCCCTCGACGTCCGCGGTATCGGTGTTCGTCATCGACTGCACGACGATCGGCGCCGCTCCCCCCACCCGGGTGGGGCCGATGGACACCTGGACCGACTTGCGACGCTGGATAGAGGACATGGTCTGCTCGTGGGAAGCGCTTCCTGGGACCGGAGATTTTACATGGTATGATCTGCGCACCCCATTAATCGGTCTGTCCGGAGAGAGTCCGGCCACCGCCGGAACGCCGAAGGCGCAAGCTCCGCCCGGAAACGCTCAGGCACACGAACGGCAGATCGCAGGGGCTCTGGAGAGTGGTGGACGCTTCGGCGGCCATCCACCGAAGGGGAGCGGCGCTGCTGGCGCCCGATCTCTCAGGTCACCGGACAGAGGGCGGCAGGGGCATCGTATGCCTGCCGTTCGCTATTGTTCCGGAGCACCTGTGACACGCAGAACCCCGCTATTCGACCTGCATCAGAAGCTCGGCGCCAGAACCGTGGACTTCGGCGGCTGGGACATGCCGGTGCAGTATGGCTCGCAGATCGCGGAGCACCACGCCGTGCGCCGCAGCGCTGGCGTCTTCGACGTCTCGCACATGTGTGTCGTCGACCTCAAAGGTGCGCGCATACGGCCATTCCTGGAGAAGCTCCTGGCCAACGACGTCGGCAAGCTGCGCGCGCACGGCAAAGCGCTCTATGGCTGCATGCTCAAAGAGACGGGCGGCGTCATCGATGATCTCATCGTCTACTATCTCGACGAGACCTGGTTCCGCGCGGTCGTCAACGCGGGTACGCGCGACACGGATCTGGCGTGGATACGCCGACATGCAGCGGCTTTCGGAGTCGAGGTCGTCGAGCGCACCGACCTGGCCATGCTCGCCGTGCAGGGCCCGGAAGCACGCCACAAGGCGGCGGCCCTGCTTTCACCTGCCGGATCCCTCGCCGCGCTCGCTCTCGAGCCGTTCTTCGCACGCGAAATAGACGGTTGGTTCATCGCCCGCACCGGCTACACGGGCGAAGATGGCTTCGAGATCATGTTGCCCGCGATGGAGGCGGAGCGGCTGTGGCGAGCGCTGAACTGCGCCGGTGTGACCTCCTGCGGCCTCGGCGCCCGTGACACGCTGCGCCTCGAGGCGGGCATGAACCTCTACGGCAACGACATGGAAGAGAGCACTCATCCTTTCGAGTCCGCCCTCGGTTGGACCGTGGCTCTCGAGCCGCGCGAGCGCGCCTTCATCGGCCGCGAGGCCCTGGAGGCGATCCGCGCCCGCGGACCGCAGCGCAAGCTCGTGGGCCTGCTGCTCGAGGGACGCGGCGTTCTGCGCTCGCACCAGAAGGTACTCGTACCCGAGGGCGGCGACGGCGAGATCACCAGCGGAACCTTCTCTCCCACGCTGGAGCGCTCGATCGCGCTGGCCCGAGTGCCGGCCGCGGCGGGCTCCCGCGTGCAGGTCGATATTCGCGGCAAGCTGCACGATGCGCGCATCGTGCGGCCGCCGTTCGTCCGTCACGGGAAGGCGCTGGTCTCGTAGGCGCCGGATCGTGCAATCCGAACTCCCATCCATCCCCAAAGCCTAAACTCCCAGCCCGGAGCGCCGCATGAGCAACGTTCCTTCCGATCTCAAGTACACGAAGTCCCACGAATGGCTGCGGACCCTGTCCGACGGCACGGTCGAGGTCGGCATCACCGACCATGCCCAGCATGCGCTCGGCGACCTGGTGTTCGTGGAGGTGCCCGAAGTCGGGCGAAAGCTCTCGGCCGGCGAGCCGTTCGCGGTCGTGGAGTCGGTCAAGGCGGCCTCCGATGTCTACGCGCCGCTCTCGGGCGAGGTGACTGCGAGCAATGCGGCGCTCGCCGCGGAGCCGGAAGCGATCAATTCCGATGCCTACGGCAAGGGCTGGCTGATGCGTGTGCGGCCCGCCGGTGGCGGCGCGGGGCCTGCCCTCCTGACTGCCGCCGAGTACGAGAAGTTGATCGCGGAGGAGGGCGGCTGATGGCCTTCATCCCTCATACCCGCGAGGATGTGGCAGCGATGCTCGCGGCCATCGGCGTCGGCAGCATCGAGCAGCTCTTCGACGAGATCCCCGCCAGCCTGCGGTTGGCCGCGCTCGCCGGCGTGCCGGATGCCCTGAGTGAAATGGAAGTCGGCCGCCTCATGGCCGAGCGGGCGAGCCTGGACGGCCGGCCGCTCTGCTTCATCGGCGCAGGTGCCTATGAGCATCACATTCCCGCGGCCGTGTGGGCCATCGCCACCCGCGGGGAGTTCTACAGCGCCTACACGCCGTATCAGGCGGAGGCGAGCCAGGGCACGCTGCAGCTCCTTTACGAATACCAGACCATGATGGCGAGCCTGACGGGCATGGAAGTCTCGAATGCCTCGCTCTACGACGGCGCGAGCGCCATGGGGGAGGCGTGCCTCATGGCGGTGCGCGCCAACCGCAGGTCACGCTCGCAGCGGATCCTTGTGCCCACGACGGTGCATCCGCACTATCGAAGGACCGCCGCGGCGGTAGCGGGCAATCAGGGGCTCGTGTTCGAGGAGCTGCCGTATTGCACGGAAGAAGGCTGCATCCCCGCCGGCGCCCTCGACCGTTATGACGGCCAGGACATCACCGCGCTCGTCATCCAGCAACCCAACTTCTTCGGGCGGCTGGAGGATGTCGATGCGCTCTGCGATTGGGCGCGGGCGCGCAACGTCCTGGTGGTGGCCGTCGTGAATCCCACTTCGCTCGCGCTCCTGAAGCCTCCGGGTCAGTGGGGCTCCCGGGGCGCGAACAACAAGGGAGCGGACATCGCGGTCGGTGAGGGCCAACCCCTCGGCGTGCCGCTCTCCTCGGGCGGGCCGTACTTCGGCTTCATGACCGCGCGCATGGAACACGTGCGCCAGATGCCCGGCCGAATCGCCGGACGCACGGTGGATGCCGCCGGCCGCGCGGGCTTCACGCTGACGCTGCAGGCCCGCGAGCAGCACATCCGCCGCGCCAAGGCGACTTCCAACATTTGCACCAACCAGGGATTGCTGGTGACCGCGGCGGCGGTCTATCTCTCGCTCATGGGGCCCGCGGGCCTCGAGCGGGTCGCTGCTGCCTCGCATGCGCGCACACGTGAGCTGGTTGCCGCGCTGACGCGGGTGCCGGGCGTGCGGCGGCTCTTCAGCGGCCCGGTCTTCCACGAGGAAGTCATCGCGCTCGATCGTCCCGTGGCGCCGGTGCTGGAGAAGCTCGCCGCGCGCGGGATCCTCGGCGGCCTGGATCTCACCGAGCATTATCCCGAGCTCGGCCCCGCGCTGCTCGTCTGCGCGACCGAGATCAAGACATCCGCTGACATCGAGCGCTACGCCGGCGCGCTCGGCGACTGCCTGCGCGAAGCGCGCGCGGCCTGAGGCTGCAAGATCATGTCCACACGACTGGAAAAACCGATTTTCGAGTATTCCGTCCCCGGACGCGGCGCCGAGGACCAGTGGCCGAGCGATCCCGGCCCGGCCGCCGCCGCCGACTTGCCGGCGAGCTTGCGCCGCGGCGCGCGGCCCTGCTTGCCCGAGGTGAGCGAGCTCGAGACGGTGCGTCACTTCACACGCCTCTCGCAGCTCAACTTCTCCATCGACACGCACTTCTACCCGCTCGGGTCGTGCACGATGAAGTACAACCCGAAGGCCTGCAATCAATACGCGATGCTGCCGGAGCTCCTGGCGCGGCATCCGTTGTCGCCGGAGGGTCTCGGGCAGGGCTTCCTCGCCTGCATGTACGAGCTGCAGGAGATGTTGAAGGCGGTGACGGGGATGCAGGCCGTGGCGTTGAGTCCGATGGCCGGTGCGCAGGGAGAATTCGCGGGCGTCGCCATGATCCGCGCCTATCACCGCGCGCGGGGGGATCTGGAGCGCAATGAGATCATCGTGCCGGAGGCAGCCCACGGCACCAATCCCGCCACTGCCACGATGTGCGGCTGTGTCGTGCGCGAAGTGCCCGTCGATGCGGAAGGTGACGTCGAGCTCGATGCGCTCAAGGCTGCTGTCGGTCCCAAGACCGCGGGCATCATGCTCACCAACCCGTCCACCCTGGGCGTGTTCGAGCGGCGGATCGAGGAGGTGGCGCACACGGTGCACGCTGGCGGCGGACTCCTCTACTACGACGGCGCCAACCTCAATGCCATTCTCGGCAAGGTGCGACCGGGCGACATGGGCTTTGACGTCGTCCACATCAACCTGCATAAGACCTTCTCCACGCCGCACGGCGGCGGCGGCCCCGGCGCGGGTCCGGTCGGTGTCAGCGCGCGTCTGGCGCCCTTCCTCCCGCTGCCGATCGTCGGGCGGCGCGGCGAGCGGTACTGCTGGCTGACGGAGCGGGACCTGCCGCAATCGATCGGCCGACTGTCGGCGTTCATGGGCAACGCCGGCGTGCTCCTGCGCGCTTACATCTACATGCGCATGCTCGGCCGGGAGGGAATGGCGAAGGTGAGCGAGTACGCGACGCTCAATGCCAACTATCTCCTCGCGCAATTGACCCGCGCGGGCTTCGATGCGGCTTACCCGCGCCGCCGCGCCACTCACGAGCTCATCGTGAGTCTCAAGCGTCAGGCCAAGGAGCTGGGTGTCACGGCCATGGACTTCGCCAAGCGCCTGCTCGATCACGGTATGCATGCTCCGACGACATATTTCCCGCTCCTCGTGCCGGAGTGCCTGCTCATCGAGCCGACGGAGACCGAGAGCAAGGCTACGCTCGATGCCTTCGTCGCCGCCATGGGCGAGATCCTCGCGGAGGCCGCCAAAGAACCCGAGCGCGTCACTGGCGCTCCGCATACCATGCCGGTACGGCGCCTGGACGACGTTCGGGCGGCCAAGCAACTGGATCTCACGTGGAAGCCGATCGGAGCCCATGCGATTCCCCCGACGTCTTAGCCTCGCCCTACTTGCCGCCTGCGCGCCCCTGAGTTTCGCCGCCGGAGGGCCTCAGACGGCATCGCCTGCCGCCGCCGAGCAGAACCCGCCACCACCTGCAGGCCCGGTGCAACCCCGTCCGGCCGGGCCGCCGCATGAGCGGCCTGGGCGGGCGCTCCCGCGTACACCCAGGATGCCAGTGCGCGGCGGAGCTAGCCAAGCCGCGCATCTCGCCCGGCAGGCAGCCGCGGTCGAGGCCAACCCCACCTGGGCCGCCACTCTCGAGCGTATCGCGAGCAGTGTCGTCTCCATCAACGTTGATGAGGTCCGTGCCTTCGATACGGACTGGAACGAGACCGCCCAGGCGACTGGGTTCGTCGTGGACGCAAAGCGCGGGATCATCCTGACCAACCGGCACGTCGTGACGCCGGGGCCGGTGACCGCCGAGGCGGTGTTCCTCGATCGGGAGGTCGTTCAGCTCTACCCCATCTACCGCGATCCGGTGCACGACTTCGGCTTCTACCGCTACGACCCGAAGAAGCTGCACTACATCCAGCCGAAGCCGCTGCAGCTCGATCCCGCTGACGCCAGGGTCGGCAGGGAGATCCGGGTGGTGGGCAACAACGCCGGCGAGCAGCTCTCCATCCTCGCCGGCACGCTCGCGCGGCTGGATCGCGAGGCGCCGAACTATGGCTTCGGCAAATACAACGACTTCAATACCTTCTACCTGCAGGCGGCGTCGGGGACGTCCGGCGGCTCTTCCGGATCCCCGGTCGTCGACATCCAGGGCCGCGTCGTCGCACTGAACGCCGGCGGCGCCGACAACTCCGCATCGAGCTTCTATCTGCCGCTCGAGCGCGTGCAGCGCGCGTTGCAGCTCATCCAGGAGGGCAAGCCGGTCACACGCGGCACGCTCTACAGCGTTTTCAGCTACACGCCTTTTGACGAGCTCGAGCGGCTCGGCCTCGGTATCGCCACCGAGGCGGCGGTGCGCAAGCAGTTCCCGCAGCGCACCGGTATGCTGGTGATCGCGAGCGTGCTGCCGGGGACGCCGAGTGCGCTCGCGCTGCAGCCGGGAGACATCCTGCTGCGGATCAATGGCCGTTATGTGACGACGTTCGATCCGCTCGAGCGGACTGTCGATTCCTCCGTCGGGCGTCAGATCCGGTTGGATCTCGAGCGCGGCGGCAAGCCCGTGTCGGTGACGCTGACCGTCGGCGACTTGACCGCGATCACGCCGAGCAGCTACGTGCAGTTCGGCGACGCGGTGCTCAACACGCTTTCCTATCAGGAGGCGCGGCAGCTCAACGTGCCGCCGCGCGGCGTATTCGTCGCCAACCCGGGATTCGTGTTCGGCGCGGCCGGCATACCGCGCGGCGCGGTCATCAGCCAGGTCGACTCCACCCCGATCGATGATCTCGCGGACTTCCGCCGGGCGCTCGGTCAGCTCGGCAACGGCGATTACGCGAACGTCCGCTTCACGACGGTCGCAGATCCGAACGGCAGCGAGCTCGGCTCCTTCCGCATGGACAGCCTGTGGTATCCGGCGGACCTCTGCGTGCGCGACGATACCCTCGGCACCTGGCCCTGTACCCCGCTCGCCGGCGGCCCGGCGCCCAAGCCCGATCCGGTGAGCTCCACGGGCTTCCCGAAATATCAGGATCCGCGGCTCACCGCGCTCGCGCCGTCGCTTGCGACAGTGAGCTTTTCCATGCCGTATTCGGTCTCTGGCGTGACCGAGCACTTCTACCACGGCACGGGACTCGTCGTGGACGCAGAGCGCGGCCTCATCGTGGTCGACCGGGACACGGTGCCCGTCTCGCTCGGCGATGTCACGGTGACATTCGCGGGCACCCTCCAGATACCTGGACGGGTCGTCTACGTCGATCCCGTGCACAACTTCGCGGTCGTCGCCTACGATCCGAAGCTCATCGGCAACACGCCCGTGAGGTCCGCCACCCTCAAGCCGCAGAAACTGACTCCGGGCGAGCCGATCTGGGTCGTGGGACTCGGCGGCGACAGCCAGATGCACGCGCGCGCAACGCAGATCGCCAGTATCGATCCGCTGTCGCTCCCTCTCTCGCGCACCATGCGATTCCGGGATACCAACATCGAGACCATCGGCCTGGTGAACCCCCCAGGCGACTTCGATGGCGTGCTCACCGATGCCTCCGGCAATGTGCTCGGGACATGGTCGAGCTTCGCCTACGACAGCGATAATGGCATCGCGCAGGCTCTGCGGGGTGTGCCGATCGATGTCGTGGCAGACATGGTGGACCGCGTACGCAGCGGGCGTCCGTTGCACTCGCTCGATGTCGAGCTTGACCTCGAGCCGCTTGCCAGCGCGCGCCAGATGGGCCTCTCGCCGCAGTGGACGGCAAAACTCGCAGCGCATAGCCCCACGGAGCGGCAGGTGCTCACGGTCTTGCGCAGGGTCGGTGGGTCTCCGGCGTCCTCGCTCCTGCAGCCAGGCGATCTGGTGCTGGCGCTCGATGGCAAGGTTGTCACCGAATTCCACGAGGTTGAGCAGGCGACCGCCGATCGCACCGGCGTGCAGGTCACGGTTTGGCGAGGCGGCAGCGAGCAGACGCTGACTGTTCCGACCGTGGCGCTATCGGGTGCGGAGCTCGAGAGAGTGGTGCAATGGGCGGGCGCGACTCTGCAGGCGCCCTTCCAATCCATGCGCGCGCAGCGGGGCGTTCCTCCCGTTGGCGTTTATGTCGACTACTTCGCATACGGCTCGCCGGCGGCACGCTATGGGCTCTACCCGGGGGGGCGGATTGTGCAGGTCGATGGCCAGCCGACGCCCGATCTCGACGCCTTCCTGAAGGCAGTAGCTGGACGGGCGGATCGCTCCTCACTCAGACTGACGACAATCACTTGGAACAATGCACCGGACGTGATCACCCTGAAGCTCGACAAGCACTACTGGCCCGCCTATGAGCTTCTGCGCACGCCTGAGGGCTGGACCCGGCGGTCGCTGAACTAGTGCAAGCGCTGGATCCGGGCATCCCGCCCGGCCCAGCGCTGCTCGAGTAAAAAAGCGCGGTTTTCGCTCGAAGCTCCGCCACCTGCGGCGGCGGGCACATCCACTGTGCCTGGAGTGCGGCGTGCTGCAGGATTTCGCAGTCCACAGGGCCGATGGACGAGCGGCCGAAGTGTCGTGAAATTGCAACGGTTGGAATGAACGCAGGATCGCCGGCCGGCCTTGCTAGAATCCGCATCATCATGGTTCGAGTGGTCAGAGCTACCCAGGTCGAGATCGAGACCGCCGTGCAGGCACTGCGCGACGGCGAGCTCGTGGCTTTTCCAACGGAGACGGTCTACGGCTTGGGCGCGAACGCGCAGAATCCCGCCGCGGTCCGCAAGATCTTCGAGGCCAAGGGCCGGCCGAGCCAGCATCCCGTGATCGTGCATCTCGACAGCCCGCGCTTCCTGCATCGCTGGGTGCGGGAGGTGCCGGAGGCCGCCATGAAGCTCGCGGAGCGCTTCTGGCCGGGACCCTTCACGATGGTGATGCCTCGCGCCACCAACGTTCACGATGCAGTGACCGGCGGACAGGACACCGTCGCCATTCGCGTGCCCTCGCACCCCATGGCGCAGCAGCTCCTGACAGCCTTCGGCGGCGGCATCGCGGCGCCCTCCGCCAATCGTTACGGCAGACTCTCGCCGACCCGCGCCGAGCACGTGCGCGAAGAGCTCGGCGAGCAGGTGAAGGTGATCCTCGACGGGGGCGAGTGTCAGGTCGGGCTGGAGTCGACCCTCATCGCCTTCCAGGGGCAGAGCGTGCGGCTGCTGCGCCCCGGCGCCATTACCGCTGGGCAGATCCGGCAGGTCATCGGGGAGCTGCTGATCGGCGCGGACATCGAATCCCCGCGCGTCCCGGGGGGCACTTCCTCACATTACGCGCCGACCACTCCGATGATCATCGTGCCATCCGGTGAGATCGATGCGCGTGCCGCGGCGCTCTCGCAGGGCGGTCGCCGGGTGGCTGTGCTGGCGCAGCGGTTACCGCTCAAGGCCCACAAATACGTCACGTGGATCAATGCGGGTCGGCGGCCGGAGCAATACGGACACGACCTCTACACGAACCTGCGCACGCTGGATAAGGCGGGCTGTCAGCAGATCCTGGTGCAGGATGTGCCGGAGGGAGAGCGCTGGACCGCGATCCGCGATCGGCTGGTGCGCGCGGCATCGAGCGTCAGCGAGAGCGACGACAGCGGCACGATGGCGGTCCTTCCCTAACTCTATTGGCTAAAAGTCGCCCGGCGGCGCTTTCTGCGGCCAGCCCTATGACAATATTTGATCACGCAGCCCAGGGAGCGGCCCTGGGCTGCTCACTGACTTGCTGTTGACGGTGGCAGAAGAGAATGACTCGATCGCATCGGGCGCGCTACGTCGATCCGTTTCAGCCGGTGGAGATCCGGCGGCTAGTCCGTCAATTCGGCTCGCCGCTCATCATCCTCGATTGCGAGCGGGTGCGCGTGCAGTTCAGGAAGTTACGCGCGGCGCTGCCGGGGGTCGATCTCCATTACGCACTGAAGCCGATGCCGCACGCGGCAGTGGTGCGCACGGTGCTGGACGAAGGCGGTTTCTTGGACCTCGCAACGACGGGCGAGGTGCATCTGGTACGGCGCCTGGGTGTCACTCCCGACCGGTGCGTTCACACTCATCCCATCAAGCGACCGCAGGACATCCGCAACGCCATCGATTTTGGCCTGCGCACCTTCGTGGTCGACAACCCCGATGAGGTACGGAAATTCGAGCGCCTGGCCGACCGGGTCGAGCTGCTGCTGCGGGTGTCCTTCCGCAGCCCCGGAGCCATGTGCGATCTGTCGCGTAAGTTCGGCTGCGATCCGGAGGATGCCTTGGCGATCGCGCGGCTCGCGGCGGAGCTCGGAATCACCATGCGCGGCATGTCGTTCCATGTGGGCTCGCAGGCGGCGGACTCGGCCAAACACGTCGAGGCCGTCGTGGCGTGCGCGAAGCTGATGTCGGCAGGACGCAAGGCGAAGCTCGGACCGCTCGACACGCTGGACATTGGCGGCGGGTTTCCCATCGATTACGCACAGCCGGTGCAGGACATCGGCAGATTCTGCGAGCCGCTGCGCGAGGCGCTGGCGAAGCTTCCCAAGAAAGTGCGTGTGATCGCCGAGCCCGGACGCTACGTCGTGGGCCCGGCGGTGATCGGCGTCGCCTCCGTGATGGGACGTGCTCGGCGCGAGGGACACTGGTGGTACTACCTGGATGACGGTCTCTACGGCTCCTACAGCGGGCAGCTCTACGATCATGCGTGTTACCCGGTGGAGCCGTTGCGCGATGGCGAGGAGCGCCTGCCGTCGGTGCTCGCCGGGCCTACGTGCGACAGCATCGATGTCATCGCCGAAAACCTCCTGCTGCCACAGCTGGAGGTGGGCGATCTCATCGTCGGCCGCGCGATGGGTGCGTACACGTGGGCCAGTGCGTCAGAGTTCAATTTCTTTCCCAAGGCTACCGTCGTCGCGGTCAATGCCACACCTGGGGACACCGGTACCGTGATGCCGTTCCCGCTGTGAGCGTTCGGCGCAAATCGCCGGCCACCGCACACCCCCCGAGCGAGCTCCACCGTACAATGGCTGCGCGATGGGCAGGGGGAAACGTGCTGGGAACGACCCGGAGGCGGCTTGATCCGTAACGTTGTTTTCGACATCGGCTGGGTGTTCGTGCATCTCGACCACCAGCCCTTCCTCGACTTCCTCTGCGCTCACGGAGCAGACGCGCCCAATCTCGACTCCGTGCTGGCGCGCATCGCGCTCGAGGATCACGAGTCCGGACGCATGGACGGCCAGGGACTGCTCGAGCGCTGCGCCGCGCTCGCGGACCGGCCCATGAGCCTCGAGGCGGCGCACGCGAGCTGGGTGGACATGTTCGAGCTGCAGCCGTCGATGGTGGCTCTCGCCAACCGGCTCAGTGATCGCTACCGCGTCTATCTGTTGTCCAACATCGGCGACCTGCACTGGAAGCATCTCTCGCGTGAATTCGAGCTGCACCGCATCGGCCACGGCGCGCTGCCCTCGTTCATTGCCGGCGTCATGAAACCGCACGAGGGCATCTACGCAGAGGCGGAGCGGCGTTTTTTGCTGACGCCGGGGGAGACCGTCTTCATCGACGATCGCGCGGAGAACATCGCGGCGGCGCGCGGCCGCGGCTGGCATGGAATAGTGCATGGGGGTTACGACACTACGGTCGGAGAGCTCCGGGCCCTGGGAGTCGAGTGTTGATATGAAGAACGAAGCCAAAGCCGCGCCGGAAACAGCGATTCACCGGCAAGTGGCCGCGGCCAGGGCGGGCCGTGAGCCGCGCGTCATCGCGCGTCTCTTCTCCGGCTGGGCGGTGTTCGGTGAGCGGCAGTTCCTGCGGGGTTACGCTCTGCTGCTTCCCGACCCCGTCGTACCCAGCCTCAATGCGCTAGGCGCGCACGAGCGTGCGCTGTTTCTTCAGGATCTCGCGCGTCTGGGGGACGCGGTTCTCAAGGTCACGGGAGCCGAGCGCATCAACTACGCCATCCTCGGGAACCTCGAGCCGGCGCTCCATGCTCATGTCATTCCCCGCTATGCCGACGAGCCGGCAAAGCTGCGGACGACCCACCCGTGGGCGTACGACTGGGAGGCGGCGCCGCTCTTCGATCGCGCCGTTCATCAGGAGCTTGCGGAAGCGCTGCTGAAGGAGCTCTCGCGCATGGGTGTCACCAAGCCCATGCGCTTCGACCCGGGAGCCAACACGGGCGCTTCCGGCTGAGCAGCGCGAAGGTGAGTGCCTGGCGCGGACGCCGGACCGTGTATGGCACCCAATCTTCCGCACTTGACGGAGAGAAGGCGGGTCGCCGCGCGGCGGTCACTCCGGCATTGGCGTCATTCGTCCGACGAGGGCCTCCTCGAAGCCGAAATTCCGCAGATCGCGCATGCGCTGCGGATAGAGAATGCCATCGAGGTGATCGACCTCGTGCTGCACCACGCGCGCGTGAAAGCCCTCGACCGTGCGGTCGATGGGCTTACCCTCGATATCGAAGCCCCGATACCGCAGTTTCCTCAACCGCGGAACGAGTCCCCGCAGGCCGGGGACCGAGAGGCAGCCCTCCCAGCCTTCCTCCAGTTCATCCCCCAAAGACGTGAGCTCGGGATTCACCAGCACGGTGTAAGGGATCGGCGCGACGTCGGGGTAGCGGGGGTTGGAGGTGACCTCGAAGATGACCACCCGCAGGCTGACGCCGATCTGCGGTGCCGCCAGGCCGGCACCGCTCAGCGCACGCATGGTGTCGTTCATGTCGGCGACGAGCTCGGTGAGCTGTGCATCGAAACGCTGCACCGCAACGGCGACCTGCCGCAGCAGCGGCTCGCCCATCTTGAGTACCGGTCGCACGGCCATGCCGCCGAATGTATCACTTTGGCCGCTTGCCGAGCGTGTCGGCCACGTACGCGCCGCGCTCGCCCATGGGGGCCGGGGGTCCACGCGTGGTGTCGACTGCGGTCTGATGCTCCGTCTCAGCGTTGAATTCCGCGCCGAGCACGATCGAGAAGGCCTGCAGGTAGAACCACATGAGGAGCACGATCACGCCGCCCAGGGCGCCGTAGGTCTTGCCGTAGCTGCCGAAGTCCCGCACGTAGAGGGAGAAGAGGACGCTCGAGCCCAGCCACAGGGTAGCGGCGACCACCGAGCCCCAGCTCACCCAGCGCCAGCGCGGATTCTGCCGCGAGGGGGCGTAGCGGTAAACGACGGCCAAACCCAGTGCTGCGCAGAGCCAAAGCAGTATCCAACGCAGCACGAGCGCCGCCATATTCACGAATCGTGGCAGCGGCAGATGCTCGAGTCCGAGTGGCACCGCCACCGTGAGCAACAGCATCACCACGAAGCCCGCCACCGCTCCGACCGCGAACCCGAGTGCGACCAGGAGCCGCATGAAAAAGCCGCGCCGCTCGCCCTCGCTGTAGGCGATGTTCGTGGCCGACATCAGCGCCGACACTCCCTGGCTGGAATAGTAGATCGATACAACGAGGCTCACGATCGCCGCGATGCCGAGCGTTTTGTCCCGCGGCCGGGCGAGCGCCTGGAGCTGAGTCTGAATGATGGCAGCCGCATCGTGCGGCAGGATGCCGTAGAACGGCGCGATCTCCTTCGCCACCTGCGCCGGCGAGGCGAACATTCCGTAAATCGACGCCAGCACTGCCATGGCGGGAAATACGGCCAGCAGGGTGTTGAGGGCGACGCCGGCGGCGACCAGGGAAATGTTGTCATCGCCGAGTTTTTGCCAGACGCGCAGGAGAATATCGCGCCAGCCCGCCTTGGGGATTTCGCTCGGCGTGCGAGCGGCGCGGCCGCGGCCGGGCTCTTCGCGCTCGGCCTCGCGCGCCGTGCTCGGATGCGGATCAGGTGTGCGCACGAGACCCACAGAGCAACCGCTATGCCCGCTTGTCCTCGCCGGCCCGGTAGTCGCGAAAGACGAGCGGTTGCTCGGAAGAAGGCTTCGCGGCGTGCTGCTCGGCGCGAGCCACGGCCGCGGTCACGAGATGATGCTGGGGGGAGAGCTCGCAGACCGGATCAGTGTTGGCCGGGTCTCCCGTCAGAAGGTAGGCTTGGCAGCGGCAACCGCCGAAGTCGCGCCCGCGCTCCGGACAGCTGCGGCAGGGCTCCTTCATCCAATCCTCGCCGCGGTAGTGGTTGAACGCGGGCGAGTCGTACCAGATGGAGCGGACACTCGCCTCGCGCACGCTGGGGAAGGTGAGCCCCGGCAGCATTCGTGCCGCCTGGCAGGGCAGTGCGACGCCATCGGGCGCAATGCTGAGGAATACCCGCCCGAGACCGTTCATGCAGGGCTTGGGCCGGGTCTCGAAATAATCGGGCACGACGAAGAAGATCCGCATGCGCGCGCCCACCCGCTCGCGAAAGCGGGCGGTGACCTCCTCCGCGCGCCGCACCTGTGCCCGGCTAGGCAGGAGCTGCTCGCGATTGCGCCACGCCCAGCCGTAGTATTGGGTGTTGGCGAGCTCGACATACTCGGCGCCCATGCGCTCAGCCATGCAGAGGATGTCTTCCACATGGTCGATGTTGAGCCGATGCAGCACCACGTTGAGGACCATGGGATAGCGATACTTCTTGATGAGCGCGGCGACTCGTGATTTCAGCTCGAAGGTCCGCGTGCTGCTCAGGAAGTCGTTCATCCGCCGCGTGCTGTCCTGGAAGGAGAGCTGGATGTGGTCGAGCCCGGCATCCCGCAACGCCTGCAGGCGCGGCTCGGTGAGACCCACGCCAGAGGTGATGAGGTTGGTATAGAAGCCGAGCCGGCGCGCAGCGGCGACGATCGTCTCGAGATCGTCCCGGACCAGCGGCTCGCCGCCCGAGAGGCCGAGCTGTACTGCCCCGAGCGCCCGCGCCTCCTCGAGAACGCGCAGCCACTCCGCCGTCTCGAGCTCGCGGCCGACATTGCCGAAATCGGTCGGGTTGTAGCAGAACACGCAGTGCAGCGGGCAGCGATAGGTGAGCTCGAGAAGGAGCCACAGCGGCGGACCGGTGCGCTCCGAGCCGATGCCGGGCTGCGCGCGGCCACCGTCCTGCGGTGAGGCTGGCACGGGTATCGGCTCGCTCACGGGATCAGTTCCAGCCACGTCCGCTGCACCGCGACCGCAATGAAAGTGCAGACATCCGGCATCAGTCCGGTCATTTCATAGGTGCGCTCGAGGTCGGCGACGATATCGGCAACCGTCCGCGCGCCATCACAGCGTGTCAGGATCGCCGCGGCGCTCTGGTTCAGTTGCACCATCCCCTCGGGGTAGAGCAGCACGTGTGTCTGCTGCGCGGGCTCCCACTGCAGGCGGAAACCCGCGCCCATCGCCGGGCGCTTCGCCGCGTCGATGCTCTCCTTCACCCTGTCCCCCGAACTCACTGCACACCGTATTTCAGCGCCATCGCATCGTTCATCTGCCACAGGACATCGAGCTTGAACTGCAGGATCTCGAGCGCACGCTCCTGCTCGGCCCGAGTGCGGAAGCGCTCGAGTGTCGCCGCCAGCGCGAGCTCGGCATCGCGGTTCGCCGGGCTGAGGCGGCTCTGGAAGTAGTGCAGTCCGGCGCGGTCGATCCACCGGTAGTGCTCGGGCCAGCCGGCGAGCCGCTGCCTGTGGATCTGCGGCGCGAAGAGCTCGGTCAGCGCGGCGCAGGCCGCCTCGTGCCACGGCGCCCGGCGGGCAAAGTTGACGTATGCATCGACTGCGAAACGCACGCCTGGCAGGAGGTCCGTCAGGCTTTCGACCCGCGAGCGCTCGAGGCCCACCGCTTCGGCCAGCCGCAGCCACGATTCGATGCCTCCGGGATCATCGCCGCAGCCGTCGTGATCGAGGATTCGCTGCACCCAGTGGCGACGCACGCTGCGGTCGTCACAGTTGGCTAGGATGGCGGCGTCCTTGAGCGGAATGTTGACCTGGTAATAGAAGCGGTTCGCTACCCAGCCGCGGATCTGCTCAGGCCGCGCACGCCCGGAGTTCAGCATCACGTTGAAGGGGTGATGGATGTGATAGCCGCGATCCTTGGCGCGCAGCTGACTCTCGAACTCCGGCCGGCTCCAGGGCACTGCGCTCACAGGTCGATCTCCATGCCGTCCCAGGCCACTTCGATCCCGCGGCGGCCGAGCTCGGCGCGCTCCGGGGAGTCCTCATCGAGGATCGGGTTGGTGTTGTTGATGTGGACCAGGATCTTGCGCGTCGCATCGGGCAGCCGCCCGAGCCACTCCAGCATGCCGCCCGGGCCGCTTTGGGCGAGGTGGCCGATGTCGCCTGCGCGCTTGCGCGAGAGGCCGAGCCGGAACATCTCGTCGTCGCTCCAGAAGGTCCCATCCACCAACACGCAGGCCGCCGATTGCATGGCCTGCCACGTAGCCTCGTCGATGCCGGCGAGCCCGGGGGCGTAGAACAGAGCCTTGCGCGAGTGATCATCCCTGATGACCAGCGCTACGTTGTCGCCCGGCGCGGGTGACTCGCGGTTGGGAGAATAGGGCGCAGGTTTCCCCGCGACGGGTAGGGCGTGCCAGCGCAGGTCCGGTACCGTCTCGACGGTGAACCCGGCGCCGTCCAGGCTCATGCGCCGGCGCTCGATCCGGCAATAGTGGGACAGGACCTCGAGAATGGGGTTGCCCCGTGTCAGATCCGTATACACCCCATCGGTGCACCACAGCGCCCAGGGCCGTGTAGACTCGCGCAACATGTAGAGACCCGTCGTGTGATCGATCTGGCCGTCCACCAGCACGATGGCGGAAATTGCGGTGTCACGTGGCGCGCGCGCGGGTTGCAAGTCCGGGTGAGCGCGCAATTGGGTGAGGATGTCGGGTGAGGCGTTGACCAGCACCCACGAGGCTCCCTGGCGGTCGGCAGACCGGCCGTCCGCATCGCCGGCGCGAACGGCGATGGATGATTGCGTTCGGGCACGGGCCCGCAAGGTTCCCGCGCGCACTCCGGCGCAGTTGCGGCAGTTACAGTTCCACTGCGGAAAGCCGCCTCCCGCCGCAGACCCCAGGACGCGAACCTTCATCCGACTGATCCATGGGCGGCGCATGCGCCGCAACCGCGACACATGCGCTGCCCGCTTCCCCCGTTCAGCGATGGGAGATGTACATCGTGATTTCCATGCCGAAGCGAAGGTCGATCGCCTGCGGAGTTTCCCACTTCATGACGTGCCCCTCCGGTCGTTTGCGTGAAACCCGGGCCGGACGGCCCGGCGAGGCCCAATCCTCGCCAAAGCTCACCGGCGCGGGAAGCGGATCATCATGAATCGCGCCTCATGATTTTCATGAGTCATGGATTGCGCCGCGCTGCTAGTATGAAGCGCAGGATCCGGGCTGCCCGGAGTCGCGCGAAGATCGATCGCATCAGCCCATGAAGCTGCGTACGCGCCTGCATTTGGTGGTCACCGGCCTCACGATCGTGTGGGTGATCGTGCTGCTCGCAGCCGAGGTGCAGGTCACGCGGGCGCGCGTCCAGGAGGAGATCGAGGCCGCGAACCAGGTGGCCACCCAGCTCATCGGGCGGCTGGTCGACATCTACTGGCGCGTCGGCGGTCCGCAGGTCGTGACCGACTTCCTGACACAACTCGGGCACGTGCGCTCCAACGACATCGTGCTGACCTACCGCGGCGGCCGCGTGCTCTATCATTCACCGCCCGCCACCTACAAGGCGGGCCGCAACGCACCGGCCTGGTTCGCGCACCTGCTCGCCCCGAGCGCCCCACGCTACATCTTTCCCCTTCCCGCGGGCCTCGAGCTCACCGTGCAGGCCGAGACTTCGCGCTCCGTCCTGGATGGCTGGGATGCCGTCATGCGCCTCCTCGCCGTCGCCGCCGTGATGCTCCTGATCGTCAACGGCCTGGCGTCCTGGATCATCGAGCGGGCGGTGGCGCCTGTGGTGATAGAGCAGCGCCTGGAGGAGGAGCGGCGCCTGATCGCGCACGAGCTGCACGATGAGTTCGGCCAATCGGTGACCGCGATCCGCAGTCTCGCGCAGGCGATCGTCGGTCAATCGAGCCAACCGCCGCTGCAGGAGGCGGCGCGCCTCATCTCGGAGGAAGCCGCCCGGCTCTACGATGCCATGCACGGCCTGATACCGCGGCTGGCCCCGGCCGCCCTGGATACCCTGAGCCTCTCCGAGGCGCTCGAGGGTCTGGTTCGCGACCTGCAGCGTCGGCACCCCGGGGTGACGCTGACTCTCCGGCATGACATGGCTTTCAATCCTGCCCCCGGTGTTGCACTGGCCGCCTACCGCGTCGTGCAGGAGGGGCTGAGCAACGCTTTGCGCCACGCGCGTGCGTCCCAAGTCGATGTCGAGCTGCGCGCAGAACGCCGCAGTCTGACGGTGACGGTAACCGACGATGGTGTGGGATTGCCGGGCGACTGGTCGCGGCCAGGACATTACGGATTGCGCGGCCTCGGCCAGCGCCTCGGCCAACTGGGCGGTAAGTTGACGCTGCGCAATCAGGAGGTGCGCGGCACGCTTTTGGCAGCGGAGATCCCGCTCACCGGCCTGCCGCGGGTGAGCGCATGATCCGTGTCCTGCTGGTCGATGATCACGCGGTGGTGCGCACCGGTTTCAGGCTGCTGCTGCAGGCGCGGCCTGATGTGTCCGTCGTCGGCGAGGCCGAATCCGGCGAGGCCGCCTGCCAGCGCTATATGGAACTGTCGCCCGACGTAGTCGTCATGGACATCGCAATGCCCGGCATGGGCGGCATCGAAGCGCTGCGGCGGATTCGCGCGCACGACACGCAGGCGCGCGTGCTCGCCTTGTCAGCACACGATGACCCGATGCACGCGCGCCGGGCTCTGCGCGAGGGCGCACTCGGATTTCTGTCGAAGCGCAGCGCCCCGGAGGCCCTGCTCGAGGCGGTCGCAGACATCGCTGCCGGGCAGCGCTACATCGATCCGCGCGTCGCGCAGAGGTTGGCGCTCGAGGACATCGACGGGACGCAGTCATCGCCCATCAAGCGGTTGTCGGAGCGGGAATTCGATGTGTTCATCCGCCTGGCGCGCGGCGCCAGCGTGCAGCGCATCGCCGACGACCTCAGGCTCTCGGCCTCGACGGTTGGGACGCATCTTTACAACGTCAAGCAGAAGCTCGGCGTGTCCAACCAGTCGGAGCTCACCCTGCTCGCCATCCGCCACGGGCTCATCGAGGCCTGACCAAATCTGCTGGGGCGATTTTATTCGGGACCTCGGAGCCGCCCCTCCAGCCGATGTTTCGGGCGGTCAGGCGCTCCAAGGAGCGTCGTGCGGCGGCTTTCGCGATATGCTTGCACCAGAGGGGGGTCACGCGCTGTCCCTGGCGGCGGAACCTCTCGCAATCGCAGGTCCATTCGATGCGCTCGTCGCTCGTCCGCAGCACCTGTACGGTGCGGCTGGAGAACAAGTACGTGCCGAGGACCGTGGCATCGCCGCGGCGATCCTGGCGCTTGGGAAACCTGAAGGACATGCTCAGGAGCATATCCCTGCCCCGCTGTGGAGCGCTTGTGGATTAGCTGTGCACGGCCTGTGACTATGAAAACCCCGGCACAAAAAGCGGACGCAGAGGGGGGCTCGAAGGGGGGCGAGAACCACCTGCTCGGCCTCGCCCTCGACGAAGTCCGGCGTCTGGGTGATTTCACCACCAAGCCGCGCGTTCTACTGATCTCCGCCATCGCCATCCTGGTCGGCACTGCCGGTGCGATGGCCGGCCTGGTGCTGCTCGACCTCATTCGCTTCTTCACCAATATCGCGTATTTCGGACGGCCCACGCTGCAGCATTTGGCCCTCGGCGCCTCGCCGTGGGGCGCGGCGGCGATCGCAGTCCCCGTCGTGGGCGGCCTCATCGTCGGGCTCATGGCTCGGTACGGGACGGACAAGATCCGCGGCCATGGGATCCCGGAAGCGATCGAAGCCATCCTGCTCGGCCGCAGCCGCCTCGATGTCAAGGTCGCAATCCTGAAGCCCCTGTCCTCGGCCGTCGCCATCGGGACGGGTGGACCGTTTGGTGCCGAGGGACCGATCATCATGACCGGCGGCGCGATCGGCTCGCTCATCGCGCAGGCGCTGCCGGTGACCGATGGCGAGCGCAAGACACTCCTGGTGGCTGGTGCCGCGGCCGGCATGACGACCGTGTTCGGCACTCCCATCGCCGCGATGATGATCGCGGTCGAGCTGCTGCTCTTCGAATGGACACCGCGCAGCTTCATACCGGTGGCGGCGGCGGCCATCACGGCGGCGATGGTGCGGCCCTGGCTCGGCCTGCGGCAGCCGCTCTTTCCCTTCCACGGCGGCATGCATCCATCGGTGGCCGGGCTCCTCTGCTGGGTGCTGATCGGGCTGCTTTCGGGCTTGCTGTCGGGGCTGTTGACCCGCATGGTCTACGCCTGCGAGGACCTCTTCCTCAAGCTGCCGATCCACTGGATGTGGTGGCCGGCGTTGGGCGGAGTCGTCGTCGGGGTGGGCGGCCTGATCGACCCCAGCGCGCTCGGCCTCGGCTACGACGACATCGCACAGATGCTGCACGGCGGCACGGTGCCGGCGGCGGGCGTGCTGCTGCTCGTCGTCAAGGCGGTGATCTGGGCGATGGCGCTCGGCTCGGGCACATCCGGCGGTGTCTTGGCGCCGCTGCTCATCATGGGCGGCGGCCTCGGGGCGGCGCTCGCGCCCTGGTTGCCCGCAGCGAGTGGCGGCTTCTGGCCGCTGCTCGCGATGGCCGCCATCCTGGGCGGCACCATGCGCTCGCCGCTCACCGCGACGTTCTTCGCGGTCGAGGTGACCGGCAATACGCATGTGCTGCTGCCGCTGGCGACGGCCTGCATCGTCTCGCATCTGGTCACCGTGCTCTTGCTCAGGCGCTCCATCCTGACGGAGAAGCTCGCGAGGCGAGGGCATCACCTCCTGCGCGAGTACCGGGTCGATCCCTTCGCGCTGGCGACGGTGAGCGAAGTGATGACCAGCGAGGTGCAGACGCTTCCGGCCAACATGACTTTGGAGCAAACGCTCGCCTTCCTTGCCGATCCGTCGACGCGTCACCCGAGCTTTCCGGTCATAGACGAGCAGCGGCGCGTGCTCGGGGTCATCGATCCGCCGCTGGTACAGTCGTGGCTGCGCGCGGGCAAGCCACCCGAGTCAGTCGTTGGCGCCTTGCTCGTCGGCACAACCGTGCCGCTGGCGCACCCGGACGAGTACCTGGAGGGCGTGATCACCCGCATGGTCAAAACCAATGCCGCGCATGTCCCCGTGATATCCCGCGCCGACGCCAGGCTCGTCGGCTATCTGAGCTGGCGCGACCTGCTGCGCGCGTGGGAGCAGGCGCAGCAGCAGGAGGTGCGGCGCACGCTGTTCTACCACTTCCGGCGCGGCGCCAATGGCGACGTGGCGCGACCGGCGACCGAAAGCACGGAGAAAACCTGACGTCAGGCGATGTCGGCCAGGACGGCGGGCACGTGCCGCCGCAGTAGCACGTTCTGCGCCTCCCATTGCCCAGCCGCATCCAGCGTTTCGAGGAACCGCACCTCCCCGCCGGCGAGCGTGGCGAGCGGCAGGCCATCGCGATAGAGGACTCTGTTGCCGGCGAGCGCCGGCAGTCGCGCGCCCGGCGTCAGCATACCGAGCAGGTTGAGCGGATCGGCCGCGGAGAGCGACACCGACTCCCTCTCGCGCGGCCGGCGGCGTATCTCCCGCAGGAGCCCTACCGCCTCGGGGGCGGCGAACTGCTCGCCCGAGAGTCCCGCGACGAAGCGGCCGCCGCGGATCTCGCCGCGAGCCTCGAGGCGCCGATAGCAGAAGAGGAGCTCGCGCCAGGGCGGCAGCCAGTCGGCCTCGCGCGCGATCAGCCGCCAGAAGATAACGCCCCAACGCCGCAGCAATCCGCGAGCGACGAGCTCCGTGGTCGCGGCGTCCGTGCGGCCCGAGGCGGTGCTTTGCCCGCGGCGCACCAGAGCCCAGCGCCCGGCTGAATCCATGCCGAACAGCACCCGGCGCCTGCGGCGCGGGCCCGTGGAGGATCTGCGGCGATCGGACGGGACCAACAGCGCCCGCAGCCCGCCGAAGCTGTCGGAATTGACCAGGCCTAGCGCGACGAGCTCCGCCAGCCCCTCCTGCGCCTGCGTGCCGAGCAGACCCGTGCTCTCGACGATCTCGTCGAAGAACGAAGCGCCCTGAGCGCTGAGATGCTCCAACACCCTGCGGGCCTTCGCTGACGGCGCGCCTGAATCGACCGGGCCCGCGAGTGCCGCCCAGGCCCGCAGGTTTCGGCGGGAGAGGAGGGCGATTGGAGTGCCGCGCACCGGGCCGGCAGCCGGCCCGGATTCGGGCCGGCGCCGCGCGAGGCGCGTCCATACGAAGCGCCCTGCCAGGCATTGCTCATCGAGCCACGCCGGGTCGTACTCGTTGATGCGTGCGGGTAGGATCTCCGTTTCCCATGCGCCCGCCGGCGCTTCGAAGCCCTCGAGCTGCGACAGGACGGCGGCGACGGCGTCGGGCCCTTCCATGCGCGCCCGCGGAGCGGCTCGCTGCCACTCGAGCAGGAAGCGCTGCAGATCCCGGGGCTCGACCGGCTCGATCTCGGCGCGCAAGCGCTTGACGGTATAGCGATGGATGCGCGCCAGCAGTCCGCGCTCGCACCATTCGCCATCCTCCGGTGCCTCCGCAGTGAAGCGGCCGTGCATCACCGTTCCTTCCGCCTGCAGCGCCGCGAGCGCTGATGTCAGGCGGCCGGGAGCGACACCGATCGGTCCCGCCAGGGCCGCCGCCGAGGCCGGACCCAGGCCCTGCAGGCGGCCGCGCGCGATCTCCACGAGCGCCTCGTCCGCATTCCAGGGCGTCGCGTATTCGGACGGCACGTCAATGGTCGGCTCCGGCGACGCGCCGGGCAGAAGCGCTTGCAGGAGCGGCAGACGCTCGGCGGCGACCCAGAGCATCGCGCTGCCCGATTCCAGCCGGGCAGCCCTGCGGTCGGCGGCGAGGATAGCGGCCCAACCGGTCCAATCCGGCCTCTTGCCGATCTCCTCTGCGGTGATGAAGGTGAGCCACAGGAGAGCATCGTGCAGCTCGTCGGCATCGGACGCATCGGGCCACGCCTCCTCGCGCACCCGTGCGATGGCCGCCGGATCGAGGGCGCCGAGATCGCCAGCTGCTTCGGGGTCGAGCCAACGGCGGCTCAACACCGCCTGCGTGCGCCGCTCCTCGAGCGGGGCATCGTCGAGAAACGCGTAGGGTCTCGCCGACAGCACCTCCAGGGCGAGCGGTGAGGGCTCGGTGACATCCCGCGCGGCCACGCGGATGGTTCCGCTCTCCAGACGGCGCAGCACCGTCTCCAAGCCGTCGATGTCCATCGCTTCCTCGAGACAGTCGCGGATTGCCTGGTGGACGAGCGGATGATCGGGGATCTCGAGCTCGCCCGACAGGTTCTCGGCGCATGCCACCTGGTCCGGGAAGACCGCGGCGAGCAGGTCTTCGGCCGCCATCCGTGCGAGCGGCGCCGGCACCTTGCGGCCGCCGCGAAACCGCGGCAGCGCGAGCGCGATCGCCGCGCTCCAGCGCCAGCGCGCGGCAAACATCGGCGCCGCGCACAGCGCCTGCACGAGAAGCGGACGCACCGTGTTGGAATGCAGATAGCGCGCCACTTCCATGAGCTCGAAACTGTGCGCGGTGGTGAGCGACAGCACGATCGCATCCTCGGTGGCCGCCGCCTGCAGCTCGAAGTTGAACGAGCGGCAGAAGCGCTTGCGCAGAGCGAGCCCCCATGCGCGATTCACACGGCTGCCGAAGGGCGAGTGGAGGACGAGCTGCATGCCGCCCGCCTCATCGAAGAAACGCTCGAGGACCACGGTCTCGCGGGTGGGCAGGGCGCCGAGAGCGGCGCGCGCGGCCGCGAGATAGCCCGCGGCCTGCACCGCCGCCGGCGGGGCCACGCCGACCTCCTCCGCGAGCCAACTCACGACAGCCTCGAGCCCGCCGTCGAGCCGGCTCTCCACCTCGTGGCGGATCCGTGACACCCCCTGCGACAACTCGTCCGATCGGGCAGGCGCCTCCCCCAGCCAGAAGGGAATGGAAGGCGGTTGACCCTGCGCGTCCTCGACGCGCACCGTACCCTGCGCGACGCGCAGGATGCGGTAGGAGGTGTTACCGAGCTGGAAGACGTCGCCCTGGAGGCTCTCGATGGCGAAGTCTTCGTTGATCGTGCCGACGGGCTGCGATTGCGGCTCGAGCAGAACCGTGTAATCGGCCGTATCGGGTATTGTCCCACCCGACGTCAGTGCCGTAAGGCGGGCGCCGCGTCGGCCGCGGACTTTCCGGTTGACGGCATCGTAGTGGATGAGGGCCCCGCGTCGGCCGCGCCGCGTAGTGAAGCCGTCGGCCAGCATGTGGACGATGGCGTCGAGCTCCTCGCGCTGCAGGTCGCGGTACGGGTAGGCGCGTTGCAGCAGAGCAAACAGCTCGTCGACATCCCATTCCCGCGCGGCGACTTCCGCGACGATCTGCTGCGCGAGCACATCGAGCGGCTTCGCCGGAATCCGCAAGCGGTCGAGCTCCCCCCGTCGCACGCAGTCGAGGAGTGCCGCGCACTCGATCAGATCGTCACGCGACAATGGGAAGAGCCTGCCTTTTGGCGTTCCGCCCAGGCTGTGTCCGGAGCGTCCCGCGCGCTGCAGCAGAGCAGCGATGGATCGGGGCGAGCCGAGCTGACACACGAGGTCCACATCCCCGATGTCGATACCGAGCTCGAGTGATGCGGTTGCGATCAGAGCCTTGAGCTCGCCGCGCTTCAGGCGCGACTCCGCCGCGAGCCGCAGCTCTTTCGCCATGCTGCCGTGGTGTGCCGCGACGAGTGTCTCGCCGATACGCTCCGACAAATGACGCGCCACCCGTTCCGAGTGCCGGCGGGTGTTGACAAAGATGAGTGTGGTGCGGTGCTCGCCGGCAAGTTGCGCGAGGCGATCGTACACCTGCGTCCACATGTCTCCCGACATGACTGCTTCGAGCGGCGTCGCGGGCACCTCGATCTGCAGATCGCGCCGCCGGATGTGACCGGTGTCGATGATCGCGCACTCGGCCTCGCCGTCGGCGCGCAGCTGTCGGGTGCCGACGAGAAACCGCGCAACCTCCTCGATGGGCCGTTGAGTCGCCGACAGTCCGATGCGCGTCAGGCGGCGCCCGGCGAGCGCCTCGAGGCGCTCGAGAGACAGCGCCAGGTGCAGGCCGCGCTTGCTGCCCACTATCGCGTGGATCTCATCGACGATGACACTGCGCACGCTGGCGAGCATCGCGCGTCCGGACTCCGAGCCGAGGAGGACATAGAGGGACTCAGGCGTGGTGACCAAGATGTGCGGCGGCCGCCGGCGCATGCTCTGCCGCTCGTGCTGCGGCGTGTCGCCGGTACGCACGCAGGTGCGGATCTCGATATCAGGCAACTCCATGGCGCGCAGCTCATCGCGGATACCGCCGAGCGGCGCCTCGAGGTTGCGGCGGATGTCGTTGGAGAGCGCCTTGAGAGGGGAGACGTAAAGGATGTGGGTCTCGTCCAGCAATCCGCCACGCTCCAGGGCCTCGCGTACCAGCAGGTCGATCGCGGCCAGGAAGGCGGCCAGGGTCTTCCCCGAGCCGGTGGGCGCGGCGATCAGCGTATGACACCCCGCCTGGATCGCGGGCCAAGCTTGCTCCTGCGCCGGTGTCGGCGCCTCAAAAGCGCGCTCGAGCCAGCGGCTGACGGCGGGGTGAAAGGTTGCACGCATGGACATGGGTCAGGCGAGGCTCAAGTGCGATCCGGCCGTGATCAGAGTAGAGTATCTCGATTCGTCAATGCGCGGAGAGCCGCTGGATGTGGAATAAGGCGACTGACCCGGAGGAGTCCTTCCGGGACAAAGCCATCTGGTGGTCCGCCGGCATCGTCATCGCCGCTGCGATCGCGCTCGGCGTGTACTACCGGTACTACTCTCCAACGCCGCCAGCGCCTGCACCGCACCCTGCTGCCGCGCCGCAGGCGACAGCACCCGCGGTTCCCGCCATCCAGCACCCGATCCCGCCCGAAGCTGGGCAGCAACAGACGCCGCTCCCGCCGCTCGATCAAAGCGACTCCGTCGTCCTGGACTCGATGGCCGGACTCCTCGGCAAGCCCGGGGTAGCGAAGTTCCTGGTACCGCACCAGGTCATCCGGGACTTCGTGGTCACGGTGGACAACTTGCCACGTAAGAAAGTCGCGGCGGAGCTCCGGCCGCTGCAGCCGACGCCCGGCGATACGGCTGTCGACACCCAGGGCAGCGCGACGACTCTCAGTCAGCAGAACTACGCGCGCTATGCACCCCTCATGCAAGTCGTGAGCTCGGCCGATCCGAAGGCGCTGGCTGCCGTCTACTTTCGCCTGTACCCCCTCTTCCAACAGGCGTATGAGAACCTCGGCTATCCCGGGAAGTACTTCAACGACCGCCTGGTGCAGGCCATCGATAGCATGCTCGCGACTCCAGATGTCCAGGGTCCGGTCACCCTGGTCCGGCCCAAGGTGTTCTATCAGTTCGCCGATTCCAGCCTCGAATCATTGCCCGCCGGGCAGAAGCTGCTGATCCGCATGGGTCCCCAGAACGCCAGCGTCATCAAGGCGAAGCTACAGCAGTTCCGAGCCGCCATCACCGCTCAGCCGCCGCAGATGAGCCAACCGTCCCAGCCTGCTCCGGCATCGCAGAGCAACCCTGGGACGCAGGCGAGCCCGCTGCCGCCGGGAACGCAGGCAGCGCCTTCGAACCCGCCGCCGTAGGGCGGGCGGAAACCGCCAGTCACGCCTGCGCGGGCTGCAGCATGTCCCCGACCCCCGGGCAGTCTCGAGCGGCCGCGGCGCGCGACCGCCTCGATTGCGCCCGCGCCGATGCCGCCCGCGGTACCGCCGCCTTCGCGTTGACCGCGCTGCTCGCCGCGTTGGCGGGTTGCAGTTGGCGCCCGCACCATCCCGGCTGGGTGATTCATTCCTCCCTCCAGGTGCTGGGGCCGTTGCCCGACGGCGGCTACCGGCTGCTCTTTCCCTACATCATTGGGGATTTCTACGGCCCGCCCGATACCGGGGATTTCGTCGCACCCGTGAGCCGGACACCGGACGGCTTCACGCTCGACCTGAACCGTACGCAGAAGGAGCTCCAGAGCGAGCTCGAACCCGCCGACTTCAGTCTCCGCTTCCTGCGCATTGCGCCCCACGATGCCCGCCTGGCCAGGCTCATCCCCATCGCACTGCAGCGCGACGGGATCGAGCCCGTGGGTAGGGTGGAGTGGCTGGATGCGCAATCCCGCCGGCCGTTGATGTTGGTCTATGTCGACCGGCCGGCGCGGATCGCAGGGTCGGTTGTCCGCGGCGGGGAGGCACTGCGTTACGATATTCGCGTGAGCAACGCCGGATACGTGTGGGTCGGCGCCGTCCAGGTCGGCCAACACGACACGCTCTATACGGCGGTACCGGCGCCCCAACAACTGATCTTGACGATCACCAGCGGACGAATGAAATGATCCAGGGCTCCTGTCACTGCGGTGCGGTTGGATGGCGGTTCGAGGCGGTGCCCGATGGTGCCACCGCGTGCAATTGCACGGTCTGTCGACGCTATGGCGTCCTGTGGGCTTATGATTATGAAGGCGAAGGAATCACTGTCAGCGGCAGCACGCAGGCCTATCTGTGGGGCGAGAAGGAGATCAGCTTCAATTTTTGCCCCGCCTGTGGTTGTGTGGCGTTCTGGAGGTCGCTCACGACCGATGGCGGCGGCCGACGCCGGATCGCCGTGAACCTGCGGCTGGCGGAGCCGGAGGCCGTGGCGAGGATTCCAATCGATCATTTCGACGGCCTGAACACGTTCGAGGATTTGCCACGCGATGGGCGCTGCGTCGCCGACTACTGGTTCTGAGTCCCTATCATGAATCACACATTGGTGTTGACCGATTGGCAGAGCTTCTACGTGCTGCTGGGCTCGTCGGCGGCTGCGCTCACCGGATTGACTTTCGTGGTGGTCACCATCTCGTCGGAGAGAGCGGATGCGGCTGGCTCGGCGTCGGCACGGCTCACGGGTCTGCGGGTCTATATCACGCCGACGGCGGTGCATTTCGGCGCGGCGCTGTGGCTGTCGGCGCTCCTGTTGATGCCCGGACTGACGGTGGTGGTCCTCGCGGTCCTGCTCGCTGCGACGGGGCTGGTGGGCCTCATTTATTGCACGACCCTGGTGCGCGAGATGTTCTCGAGCTCCTTTGGCTACAAGCCGTTCCTCACCGACTGGATCTGGAGCGCCGTGCTCCCGGTGGCAGCCTATCTGGGTCTGGCTGCCGCGGGGGTCATGTTGGAGCACTTACCCGCCGCTTCGCTCTTTGTGGTAAGCGGTGTGGCGCTGTTGCTTCTCTTCATCGGCATCCACAACGCATGGGATGTGGTGGTCTGGATGACGACCGAGCGCCACGCCCATCGCGAGCGCCAGCGCCGCGCTGCCGAGGCTCAAAAGGGCGGCTCGGGCTGACCGGCCCCCGCATCACTTTTGCTGCACGATCGGCAGCTCGATATAGCTTGCCTCGCCGGGCGAGTGGTAGATGCGCTGGGTCGCTTTGACGTAATCGCCGGGCTCGGCGAGGAAGATGTTGCCCACGTAGGTTTGCGGGTTGCGGTCGTAGAGCGGGAACCAGCTGGACTGCACCTGCACCATGATGCGGTGGCCGGGAAGGAACACATGGTTCGCCGTGGGCAGATCGAAGCGGTACAGGAGCGGCTTGTTCGGCGTCAGTGCGTGCGGTGCGGAGAAGCTGGTGCGGTAGCGGCCACGAAAGATGTCCATGGCGATGCCCAACTGATAACCACCGAGCTCCGGCTCGGCGGCGATCTGGTCGGGATAGACATCGATCAACTTCACTACCCAGTCGGAATCGGTGCCGCTGGTGGCGGCGACCAAGTGCACCTGCGGCTGTCCGGCGATCGTCATGGGTTGGGTCAGCACCGCTGACTCGAAGGTGAGGACGTCGGGGCGACCGGAATACGGGCGCTGGTCATCGACGAGCCATTGCGCCCACGTCAGGTCGCCGCTGTAGCCGACTGGTTGGTCGGGGCGCGGGCGGAAGGGCACCGGTTTGTCCGGGTCGGAAACGTAGCTCGTGTCCCGGGCCTCGGCTGCAGTCGGCGCCGTGAAGTTGGCGCTGCCGTCTGCATGCAGATAGAAGGGCGTCGGCTCGATGTTGCAGCCGCTCGGGCAGCCTCGAGGCCAGGAGTCGAGCCGCTCCCAACGATCGGCTCCGGTCACATAGGCCGTGACCGGAGCGACCGGATCAGGCGGCGCGTCGCTCTTCAGGTAGTGGGCCAGGAACGGGGCGAGGATCTCCTGCTGGAAGTAACTTCCGGTATCGCTGCCGAAGCGGATGGGGCCGAGCTGATACGCGGGCTCGATCTCCTGACCGTGATGCCAGGGGCCCATCACCAGGTAGACCATGTCATTGGCGGTGTCCTTGGGCTTGATGGCCCTGTATACGGCCAGGGCGCCGTAAATATCTTCCTGGTCCCAGAGGCTGTCGACCAGCATGACGGGCACTTTCAGCGGCTGGGCGGCCAGGATTTTGTCCATCGCCTGCTCGCTCCAGAAGCTGTCATACGCCGGATGTGCGACCAGCTTTTTCCAGAAGCCGATCTGGCCCATGCCGTAGGCCTTGCCCATGGCGCCGGCCGAGCCGTAGTGCATGTAGAGATCGTAGTCGTCGTAGTAGTTGCTCCACCATTTGGCGCTGTTGTCGCGCGAGGCTTCCTGCTCGTACACATAGGGCATGTTCTGCTCGCGGAAGGCGCCGTTATGAAACCAGTCGTCGCCCATCCAGCCGTCGACCATGGGATTCATCGGCACCACGACCTTGAGCGCCGGGTTGGGGTTGACCAGGGCCGTCAAGGGCTCGTAGCCGTCATAGGAGATGCCGAGAATTCCGACCTTCCCGTTGCTCTCGGATACGTGCTTGACGAGCCAATCGATGGTGTCGTAAGTGTCGGTCGACTCGTCCACGGGCGTATGATTGAGCGGCCCGCGAAAGGGACGGTTCATCACGAAGTCACCCTCGGAGCCGTACTTGCCGCGCACGTCCTGGATGACGCGGATGTAGCCTCCGTTCACGATCACGGGGACGGCGTTGTCGTAGCCTTCCAATGCGGTGCCCATGTCACCACTCAGGCTGTCGTGCTGGGTTTCCCTGACCATGCCATTGGCGTTGTAGGGCGTGCGTGTGAGCAGCATCGGTGCATCGTGCGCGCCTTTGGGGACCATGATCTCGGTGTGCAGCTTGATGCCGTCCCGCATCGGAACCATGACGTCGCGGATGGTGTAGCCGAAGGCGGAATGGTCGGGCTTGAAATGAGCCGGCGTCTCGCTGGGCAACGAGGGATATTTCGGCGAGTCAGCTGCGCTTGCGGCAGTGCCGCCGAAGGCAGCAGCAGAAAGGAGCAGGACAGCCAGCGCCGCGCGCAGGCGATGGAGCGATAGTGTCATGACAGATCCCCAGTGGCCGTACAACATCCGAGTCGACACGATCCTATCAGATCACGTTGCTGCAAAGCGACAGTGAGCCTGTCGGCAAATGCGCCGTGGCGAGGGAGTTGCTGGTCGCAGCCAGATGCGCTGCGTCAATACCGTACGCTCCCCCATGCGAGTCAGCTCATCGGTCGTGCGGCGCGAGGCACGTCGCCGGCCGGCGCAGACATAGATGCCGAGCTCCCTTTCGACCGGTGCCAGGCGAGCGCTGCCATGCGCGTGGCGAGCCAAGCAGGCACGCGGCCGCCGTGCAAGGAAAGGTCCGCGTATCCGCTGCGTGCCGTCACTAGTAGCCTATCGCTTCGCCGTCCTTGCGCATCTCGCTCGCACCCCAGTATACGTGTTGCCTGGGGGCGAACATGATCGCCTGGTAACCGCCGAAGCTGCCGGTGCCCGGAACGATCGCATAGCCGCGCTTCTGCAGCTCTGTCTTCACGGCCGCAGCGAAGCCGCTTTCCATTTCCACCGTGCCGATGCCGGTTGACGGCTCGCCAGTCGGCTCGGCGTTGCCATAGTGACGCCAGCGCGCAGCATCGCCTGCTTCCTGCACGTTCATGCCGAAGTCGATGATGTTGGTGAGGATCTGCACGTGGCCTTGCGGCTGCATGTCGCCACCCATCACGCCGAACGACATGAAGGGCTCACCGTCTTTCATCACGAACGCGGGAATGATGGTGTGGAACGGCCGCTTGCGCGGCGCATAGACATTCGCGTCGCGGGGATTGAGCGAATAGAGCTCGCCGCGATCCTGGAACATGAATCCCAGATGATCGGCCACCAGGCCCGAGCCCATGCCACGATAGTTCGACTGAATCAGCGAGACCATCATGCCGTCCTCGTCGGCGGTGGCCAGGTAAATCGTGTCGCCTTCGAACAGTCGCGGGTCGCCGGGACCGATGTTCGGGTTGGCGTGCGTCAAGTGGATCTCTTTCAACCGCTGCTGCGCATAGGCATCGGACAGCAGCCCTTTGATCGGCGTATGGAAGAAACGCGGGTCGGCATACCACTTCGCGAGGTCTTCGTAGGCGAGCCGCTTGGCTTCCAACATCGCCGTCAGGGTGTCGGCGGAACCGGCGCCCATCTTCTTCAGATCGAAATGCTTGAGGATCTGCAGCATCTCGAGCGCCGCCATGCCCTGGCCGTTGGGCGGCAGCTCGTAGACGTCATAACCGCGATAATTCACCGACACGGGATCGACCCATTCGCCGTGGAAGTCCGCGAAGTCCGAGTAGCGCAGGTCGCCGCCTATGCGTTTGAAATAGGCATCGATGGTGTGCGCGATTGCGCCCTTGTAGTAGACGTCGCGTCCCCCCGTCGCGATCATGGACAAAGTGTGTGCGAGATCGGGATTGCGGAAAATCTCGCCTTGGGCCGGCGTGTGGCCGCCGCCGGCGTCGGGAACGAGATAAGTGTGGCGCGCGTTGTCGCTTTCCCCGATGAGGCCCTTGTAGCGCGCGAACGCGGCCATGTTGTCCTTCCAGTACCGCGAGATCAGCTCAGTCACGGGAAAGCCATGGGTGGCAAAGGCGATGGCCGGGGCGAGGTCGTCGCTCATGGACAGCTTGCCGAACCTGCCGTGCAGCGCAAACCATCCGTCCACCGCGCCCGGCACGGTGACCGGCAGCGATCCGACCGGCGGGATGTGGGCCTTCGGCGTCATGCCGGCCTCTTTGTAGGCGGCTGCGACTTCGGCGGTCATTCTGGCCAGGTCGCGGCCTTGCGGCGACCAGCCCGAGGCGTTATAGCCGTAGAGCTTGTGCGTCTTGGGATCGTAAACGATGGCGAAAAGATCGCCGCCGATTCCGTTCAGCACCGGCTGCATCAAGCCGATCATCGCATTGGCGGCAATCGCCGCATCCACCGCGCTGCCGCCGTCCTTGAGGATCTGCACCGCCGCTTCGGAGGCCAGCGGCTGCTCGGTCGCGACCATGCCGTGCTGTGCGAGCACCGGTGAGCGCGTCGCCCAGGGTACGCCGGAGTAGCGGTCACCGCGGCTCACCTGCGCGAATGCGGTGGTCGCGGTGAGTCCGATCGCCGTGACGATGGCGAGCCCGACAATGCCCCTGAGGATTTTCATTTCTTCTCCAACCCTGTGAACTCAAGCGTCCGAAGGACGAATGCATCCGCCACAGTTTGAGCGCGGTATCCGGCCGGTCAAGCCTCGACGAATTCGCACCGGCGAGACGCGACGTCGGTATGGCGCAAACCCGGCGGCGCCTTACCGCTGAGCCCATCATTCGCGCATCACGACGGAAACCGGTCCTCTGCCCCGGTGGCGAAGACCATCCGGCATGCCTCCTGCGGACGATCAAGACGGTCTCGCCTCGCCTGCGAGCGCCATAGGAGGCGGCTCGGAGGCGCACGCTGGGTGGACGGAGGGAGAGCGACCGCGATTGACGATGCCGCCTGTTCCGCGTTCGACACAGGCAGGTTTGGCAAAGGCTTTCGCGATACAAATCGGGAAAAATTCCCGATGCCGTTGCCCATATATTCCCTCCGGGCCGATCAAAACGCCCGCGCGCCTTGAGGGGCCAGGATCGAATGGCACTGCCGGCTCGATAAGGGGACATCGATGCAAAGACTGAGGGTCGGTGGTATCGCCGCGGTGCTTGCGTTGGCCGCAGGCGCGACCATTTGCCCGGCGGAAACGGAAATTGGAGGTTCCGTTACAGCCGGTTCCGCCCCCCCGCTCCAGGAGGTCATCATCATCGCGAATGCGCCGCTACCAGGCTTCGGGCTGCCGCTGACTCAGATACCCGCGAGCGTGCAGACAGCTACCAGCCTGGATCTGCAGAACGCGCAGGTCAGCGATATCGCCCACTATCTGAGCGAACGCTTCATGGGTGTGAATGTCAGCGACAGCGCGGACAATCCCTTGCAGATCGACATCAACTACCACGGGTTTACCGCATCACCTCTGGTGGGTACGCCGGAAGGGCTTTCGGTCTATGTGGACGGTGTCCGGGTGAACGAGTCGTTCGGCGACACGGTGAGCTGGGATCTCATTCCCGAGTCCGCCATTTCGAGCGTTGCGCTCATCTCGGGTTCCAACCCCGTATTCGGCCTGAATACCCTGGGCGGCGCACTCTCGGTCCAGACCAAGAACGGCCATGACAACCCGGGCACGGAGCTCGAGGCGTACGGCGGCAGCTTCGGCCGCCGTTCGTTTCAGGTACAAACGGGCGGGGCGCACGGCCCATTCGACTATTTCGTAACCGGGACTTACTTCTACGAGACGGGGTGGCGCGAGATCTCGACGTCGCAGGTCTACCAGCTATTCGGAAAGGCAGGCTATCAGACCCAAAAAACGGACCTGCACCTGAGTTACACCTATGCCGATACCGACCTGTTCGGTAACGGTGCAATTCCCCAGAGCATGTACAACTATCTGAAAGAGCAAAGCTATACGCCTGATAGCACGCAAAACCTGCTGCATTTCGCCAATTTGACCGGTACGCACGATTTTGCCGGGCACCTGCTCTTGTCGGGGAACGCGTATTACCGGCGCCTCATCACCAGTAGCAATAACGGCAGCGACAATGACAACTATTTGAATGGGAACTATCCGGGGCCTCCGATCGACTGCAGCGCGCCATTCACCGGCCGTGCTTCTCTGGCCTACTGCACGAACGCAGCCAATGAAGTGTCGAGGCTGGTGCAACGATCGAGGGGCGCCGGGCTCCAGCTCACCGATATGGATGGCCTGTTCGGGAAAGCCAACCAGGCCATCGTGGGGGCGGCCTATTCCGATTCGACAAACACCTTCGCCCAGTCGTTTCTTTATGGATTCTTCGGCGAACAGCATCTGCTCGATGATGTACAGAGCCCATTCAATGCGCCGACCGCCATATCCGTCAGCGGCAGTGACAAGATCTTTGGCGTCTACCTGACAGACACATTCTCTCCCTCTACATACTTTCATATAAACGTCGCTGCGCGCTACAACCGCAATACGGAGACAGTCGACGGCTACAGCGTCGACACGGACCTGGGGGACTTCGGGGATGGGTACGGCGATCCCTCTCCGGTCACAGGCGATCACGTCTTTGCCCGGCTCAATCCTGCCGTAGGCGTTACATACACGCCCACCGGAAGCATGACCTACTACGTGAACTACAACGAGGCGAGCCGCGCGCCGACCGTGATCGAATTGGGCTGCTCAAACCCCGACTTCCCCTGCGGACTGCCGAACGACTTCGCCAGCGATCCGGATCTCAAGCAGGTCGTGGCGCGTACTGTAGAGGCCGGCCTGCGCGGCAATAACTCGGATCAGCGGCTGAGGTGGAGCGCCGATGTGTTTCGAACGGTAAACAGGGACGACATCCAGTTCATTGCCACCACCACCAATTCGGGCTATTTCGCCAACGTTGGGAATACACGACGCCAGGGGATCGACCTCGCCCTCGGCGGCAAGCAAGGGAAGCTGCGCTGGAATCTCAGCTACAGCATGGTTGACGCAACGTTTCAGTCGGACTTCAAGGTCAGCGCCGAATCAAACAGTACGGCAGATGCCAACGGAAACATCCTGGTCCGAGCCGGCGACCTGATTCCGCTCATTCCGCGTCACACCGGCAAGCTGGCGGTGGATTACCAATTCACGCCAGGACTGAGCCTCGGCGTAAATGTGGTAGTGACCTCCGGTTCCTATCTTCACGGCGATGAAAACAATGCCGACCGGGCCGGTGGCACGAACGGTGAGGGACGGTACATCATGGGCTCGGGTCATATTGGGGGATACGCTGTGGTAAGCCTTCAGGGGACTTATCACGTCTCCTCGCGCTTCGACGTGTTCGCGCGCTGCGCAAACCTGCTGAACCGCGAATATGCGACAGCGGGCTTTCTGACCACGAATACCTTCAACCCCGATGGGACATACCGTTTCGATCCCGCCGACCGGACGAACGAGAATGCCGTGTCGCCCGGCGCGCCCTTTGCCCTGTGGGGTGGTATTCGGCTTACTTTCGATTAGTCACCTCCGCAAGCACCGCGTCGGGTGGGGGAGCTCATGTTCCCTCTCGCCCAGCGCTACGTCGAAAGTGTGGTGCTGGTGGAGGACGAGTCCATTAGAGACGCGCAGCGAGCCCTCTGGCGCGCGCTGCGAATTGCCTCCGAGCCCGGTGGCGCAGCGGCCATGGCGGCGCTGCTGAGCGGGGCATACCGCCCGCGACCAGACGCGCGTGTGGGTGTCGTTCTCTGTGGCGGCAACACGGATGCAGTCAGTTATTGACGCGGCCGGCGTCTGTTTCCGCAACGAGGCGTTCGAGCGCCGCGGGTCCAAATCCCGGTCAGCGGGACTGATCCGCGGCGCTGCCTGCGAAACTCAGGCCTTCTTGTGCTCCTTGTCCCAACGCCGGATGACCGCCATCGTATTGGCGACGTGTTCGGCCGGGTCGAGGTTGGTATAGGAATAGAGGATCTTACCGTCCGGAGCGATGACATAGGAAGTTCGGTTGGCGTACGCGGGATGCTGCGCGAGCACCGCATCGTATTCTTTCATGATCCTGCCGTCGGCATCGGAGGCGACGGGAAACTGCTTGCGACATTCACTGACGGAGAAGCGCTGCAGCTTCGCGATGGGGTCGTGGGAGACGCCAATGACCGTCGCGCCCAAAGCCTGGAACTCGGGCATCGCCTTGGCGAAGTCGTGCGCCTCGGTCGTGCATCCCGGAGTGAAGGCAGCGGGATAGAAGTAGAGCACCACGGGGCCCTGCTTCAGGGCCGTGCCCAAGGAGAAGCTGTAGGTGTTGCCTCCGCGAGAGGCTACAGCAGTGAAATCCGGCGCCGCGGCGCCGTCGGGTAGCGCGGCAAATGCCCCAGGTGCGGCAAGGAGGAGGGTGGTCAGCGCGGAAGCGAATGAGCGTCGCATGGATCGACTCCTGGCTAGAGCACGGGCGCGAATCATTGCGCACCCGCGAAGCGCCGTCACCTGATTCCAGCCGATCCGGCGCTCGTTCCGTCGTATCCCACCAACTCCACGTAACCGCGCCCGGCGAGCGGCCGGCCGGCGCGGGTGCCTGACACATCCACCGCCCCCTCCCAGTATCGGGGTGAGGTCACGAGCTCCTGGTCCGCAATGACGGGACGGATGGTGAGGTCGAGACCGGTTGCCGGCATCGTCAGGCGCCATTTCGATGGGTAACGCGCGCCATCCGCGCCAGTCCAGTGTGCCAGCACCTGGATACTCACATCGCCCCGGGACAGCGGGCGGACGCGGCCGCTGGAATCCACCCAGGTGCCTGCGCTGTAGCGATCTTCGGTGCCAGCGCGGTCGCGCAGTGAATAAAACATGAGGCACGAGCCATCGCGGAGCTGCAGCCCGAACCAGTCCCAGCCGATCTCCTGCGGCCCGAGACTGCCGCTGCCCCATTCCCGGTCGAGCCAGGCGAGGCCGTGTACCTGAAGCGGCCGGCCGTCGCGCACGATCGTTCCCTGAACGGAAACCCGCGGGACGGAGTAGTAGTAGGTGGCATTCCCCGGCTCACCCGACTTGCGGCTCAGCCCGCGATCGCCGTTGAGCACCGGTGGCATCAGCGGCTGCGCGGTAAGTGAGAGGCCATAGCCGTGTCCGGCCGCCTGCAGACGCCACTCGGCATGGTCCGCAGCAGACGCGCCGGAAGCCGCGTCCTCGCGGAACTGCCAGTTCCCGACCCAGACCCGGAAGGGATCCGCTTGCGCGCCAGCAAGTCCGAGCGCGCCGCGGGCGCGCTTGACGGTGAACCGAAATCTGTTTTTTGCAAGATCGGTGATGGCAAAGTGCCCGAGATAGATCTGACGGGCACGCCACGCAGAGCTTTCGGTGCCAGGCCGGGAACGCACCCTGACAGGGGGTGGACCTGGCGTTAGGGCGCCCGGCGCCAGAGCGAAACGGAAGAGGGTCAGCTCGAATCCGAAGCGCTCGCCGCTCACGGAGTCCAGATTGCCAGTCAGATACCACCACTCCTGGCGGTAATCCGGATGCGCCCCCTGGTCCCGGGGAAATTCCAGAGGCTCGGGCAGCAATGCTTGTGCATAGGTGGACTGCTGCGCCCGGCTTGCGTGCGCCGCAGGAATCATCGCCGCCGCGGCAACCGCCGCCAACATCCCGGCGCGCACCTCATTCCTCCCGCATTTCCGCGGCGATCGGTCCCACGGCCGCTCGCCAGGCCGGATAGAGGCCTGCGAGCAGCGCCGCGGCGAGCGCCAGCGCGAGCGCATTCAGGAATTGCGCGCCGTGCAGATGCATCTCGATGTGCCAGCCGAAGGCGCGCCGGTCGACGACCTTGGTGAGCACCACCGCAATGATCAGGCCGGCGGGGATTGCGGCGAGGAGCGCCGCGCCTGCCATGAAGACGGTCTGTGCAGTGACGAGTGCTGCTGCGCCGCGGGGTGTCAGTCCGAGCGCGCGCAGCACGGAGAGCTCGTGCGTGCGGTCGAGCTCCCATGCGAGAAGCGCGCTCACCAACCCGATGGCCGCAATTCCAGCCGCCAGCCAGTAGAGCACTCGCGTGATGATGAAAGTCCTGTCGAATATCTCGAGCGACGTGGCCCGGATGTCGGCGTTGGATCGGATCAGAAGCGCCTGATGCCCGCCCGCGGCGGCCTCGAGGCGCGGGACCTCCCTGGCCGCGTCGACGCCAGGGCCGAGGTACAACCCCACTGCCGTGACGGCGTCGTCACGCCACAGCCGGCGGTAGACTTCGAGGCTGATCATCGCGCTGCCGAGACCGCCGCCATATTCATGATAGATCCCGGCGATCGGGAATTCGCGCGAGCCGGACGCCGTGGCCAGGGACAGCCGCCCGCCCGGGCGCAGATTCAGGCGCCAGGCCAGCGAATCGGACAACAGCAGCGCGCCTCGATCGTAGTCGCTCCACACGGCGCGTGGATCGCCGGCGGTCAGATCGATGCCGGCATAACTCCCGGGCGCGAGGCGCAGAGCATCGAGAGCAATCTCGCCGAGTGAAGAGCGCACGACGACCGAGCGGCTGGCGCTGTGGTCGGCGACGCCGGGAGTCGCGAGCAAAGCCGCCAGTACGGCGGGCTCTATCCGACGCTCGGGACGTCCGACTCCCGGCCCGGGAGCCGCTACGTAGATGTCGGCCCGCATGGTCTGCGTGAGCCAGTGGTGCAGCGATACCCGAAAGCTCTCGACCATGATCGATACACCGATCATGGCGGCGATCGCCATGCCGAGCGCCGCTACGGCCACACCCGTGCGGCTGAGGGAATTGGCGACATCCTCGAGCGCGAGGCGTCCCACGGAGCTGAAGCCGGATAGCGCCTTCGAGCCGAGTCGCGCCACTGCACGCAACACCCAGGGCGTCACGGCCGCAACACTGCAGAGGAGCAGGAACAACGCTGCAAAACCTGCGAATACGCTGCGGCTCGAGCCCGCGATCAAGGCACACGCAGCCAGGGCGAGTGCGAGGCTCAACCAGGATAGCCGGCGCGCGGCCGTTGCTGCGCGGCCCTCGAGCACGGATCGCCTGAGCCCCAGCTGCGGCGCACTGCCGGCCACTTCGATCGCCGGCAACAGGCTGGCCACCAGCGCGGTGCCGAGGCCCGTGCCCAGCGCTTCGATGAGGGTCCCGGCCGGCAGCGTGACCTGCTGGACGGCGACTACGTAGTAAAGATCGTTGACCGTCTGCGACACCAGGCGCACGAGGCTATGGCCGACGACCGTGCCGAGCAGCACCCCGAGCCCGGCTCCGGCCGCACCGAGCGCCGCCGCTTCGGTGAGCAGGATGGTCAGCATCTCCCGCCGGGTCGCTCCGATTGCCCGCAGAACGGCGATGTTGCGTCTGCGCTGGATGACGGTGAAGCTGACAGCGCCGTAGATGAGCAATGCGCTCACGAGCAGCGCAAGGAGGCTCATCGCCGTCAGGTTGGTGGAAAAGGCGCTGGTCATGTCGAGCGTCTCGCGTACCTCGCCGGCAGCCGGCTCGAGCTGCGCTCCCGGCGGAAGCTCACGCCGCAGCTCTGTGAGCGCAGCCGCGCCCGCGGGCCCGCGAGGACTCCTGAGGTCGATGCGCGTCAGGCGGCCTATCATGCCCAGCCACTCCTGGGCTTGTGCGATGTCGGCGAGCAGCAACGTGGCATCACCCGGCGGGTCGCCGTTCAGCAGCCCGATGAGGGTCGCAGACCTCTGCACTCCGCCAATGTCCACGGTCAGCGGCTCGCCCACCCCGATTCCCAACTGCCGTGCGGTGCCGGGAGCCATGACGACTGCGCCGGGCTCGAGGAACCAGCTGCGCAACAGAGACGATGTCCTGTCGGCAACGGCACCTGCTGTTATGGTATCCCGCCGTCCTCCCAGCGCAGCACTGGCGAACGGGTCCACCCCGATCAGCTGCATGACTCGGCCGCGCACGGTGACATAGCCTTCCACCACGGGCGCGTACACTGGTTGCGGCGTGCCGCTCAAAGGCGTGCGGGTGAAGAGCCGTACATAGAGGTCTTCATCGAGGCCTTGCGGTCCCCCCGTGATGACCTGAGTGGCAGGACCGTTCACGGCGCGCATCGACAGCTCGAGCGCGCGCCGTGAACTGGCGGTGGCGATGTTCACGGCTACGATCGTGGCGACACCGGCCGCCAGCGCCACGAGTGCCAGGGCGAGTTGCGCCGGTTGCCGCAGGAAATGGCGCAGGCTGGCGGCCCAGAGGGTAGGCGGCCCGCGCATTCAGCTCACGCCGGTGCGGCGCGCGGCAATCCGCTCGGTGTCCGGGCCTCTCCGTCCGAGCGGGGCTTCGCCGGCGATCAATTTTCCGTCCCGCAGCTCCAAGACCCGATCGGCACTGCGCGCCACCCAGGCGTCATGCGTGACGACGACCAGTGTCGTGCCGCGGGATCTGGTTAGCGACAGGAGTACGCGAAGGACCTGCGACGCTGTTTCCTCGTCGAGATTGCCCGTCGGCTCATCGGCCAGCAGGAGGGGCGGCTGATGCACCAGTGCGCGCGCGATCGCCACCCGCTGTTGCTCTCCGCCGGACAGCCGATCGACGGCGCTGTGCAGCCGATCGCCGAGCCCGACCTCGGCGAGAATCCCGGCGCTGCGCTCACGGGCCGTGGCGCCGCGGATGCCGTTCAGCTCGAGGGCGAGGCGCACGTTCTCCTCGACATCGAGGGTCGGTAGGAGGTTGAAGAACTGGTAAACAAACCCGAGGTGCGCACGCCGAAAGAGGGTGCGCTCGGGCTCATGCATCGAGGTAACGATCCGGCCGCCGATCGCCACCTCGCCGCTGTCGGCGCGGTCGATGCCGCTCATCAGATTGAGCAGGGTCGACTTGCCGGAGCCGCTGCGGCCTACGATCGCAACTACCTCGGCACTGTGGATGCAGGCGTCCGCCGCGTCCAGCACCCGGTGCACGCCGTTCCCTTCGCTGAAACTGCGGCAGAGTTGACGGATGACGATCAAGCGGAGTCCCCGAATCAGCCGCAGCCCGCGGCCGACCAATATACAATCCCCGGATGAAACACGTTGCCGCACGAAGCATGATCCGACCGGCTGCAGCCTGTGCTGCCGCTGCCCTGCTCGGCCTGAGCACCCTCGCGCTGGCCCAGGGGGCACCCGGCCCTGCGGCCGTGCAGCCGCAGAAGGCTCAGAGCCCGGCGCAGCTCAAATCCGAGGGCAGTTACAGCCTCGGACTTTCCATAGGCGAGAGCCTGCGACGGATGTCGGTCGATGCCAACTCGATCTCGACGCAGCGGTTGCTGCAGGGCCTGCACGATGAGCTCACGGGTAAGGCGAAGTTCAGTCCCGCCAACGAGCAGAGTATTCGCGCACTGATCCTCGGCGCGCGGGGACGCGTCGGTAACGCGAACCATGCTGCCGCGCGCGCTTTCCTGGCCCGCAACGGCAAGAAAAAGGGCGTCGTCACCACTGCGAGCGGCCTGCAATACGTAGTGCTGAAGTCGGGGCAGGGCGCCGCACCGCAGCCCAATGACACGGTGACCGTCAACTATAGCGGGAAGCTGCTCAATGGCACGGAGTTCGACAGCTCCTACAAGCGCGGCCAGCCGGCCAGTTTCCCGGTGGACCGGGTGATTCCGGGCTGGCAGGAGGCGCTCAAGCTGATGACGCCAGGCGCCAAGTGGCGCATCTTTGTCCCGCCGCAGCTCGCCTACGACCTCAATCCGCCGATGGGCGCCCCGATCCCGCCGGGATCGATGCTCATCTTCAACGTCGATCTGCTGAAGATTCAGCCGCCGCAGCCGGCGCCGCATGTGGCGCCGCATATGGCGCCCCCGTCCTCCGGACAGCCCCACCCGTAAGCTCTAACACTGGAGCTCGAACCAGGCACAGGGAAGTGCCCCGCCGCCGCAGGTGGCGGAGGTTTCGAGCAAGAACCGCGCTTTTGCTCGAAATCGCGCTGGGCCGGGCAAGGATGCCCGGATCCAGCGCTCAGACGAGTGTGTGGAAGACCTTCTGGACGTCCTCGTCCTGCTCGAGCTTATCGATCAGGGACAGGACCTCGGTAGCCTGCTCTTCGGGCAGCTCGGTCGGCACGGTGCAGATGTATTCATGCTCCGCCGACAGCGGAGTGATGCCGCGCGCTTCCAGGGCTTCCTGCAGCCTGCCGAAGTCGGCGAAGGCGCCGCGGATGACGAGCTGCGGCTCGCCTTTTTCACCGGTGCTCTCGCCCATCTCCTCGAGTCCGTGATCGATGAGGTAGAGCTCGAGGTCATCCTGATCGATGCCGGTGGGGTCGAGCCGGAAAACGCCCATGTGCTTGAAGAGGAATCCGACGCTGCCGGAGGTGGCGAGATTGCCGCCGTGTTTGGTCACGATATTGCGCACCGATGCGACGGTACGGGTCGGATTGTCGGTCGCGGCCTCGACGAGGAGCGCCACGCCGTGGGGCGCGTACGCCTCGTAATGCACTTCCTGGTAGCTGGTCGCATCGCGCCCCGCGGCGCGTTTGATCGCCGCCTCGATCTTGTCTTTGGGCATGTTGACCGCGCGCGCATTCTGAATCACGCGCCGCAGTGTTGGATTCGAAGTCTGATCTGGGCCGCCGGACTTCACCGCCATGGTGATGTCCTTGGCGATGCGCGCGAACTGCTTCGCCATGCGGTTCCAGCGCGCAAACATCGTGTGTTTGCGGACTTCGAAGATGCGTCCCATCGAGGACCTCGCCGATCAGGCGAGCTGGGATTGCAGCAGGCGAAGCCTCCGGCGCTGCAGCCGCAGGCGGCGCTCGAGCTCCTTCAGTTGCTGCTGGAAACTGGCGTGTTCCCAATGCTCAATTACGGCGCGCTTCTTCTCTTCGAGCCACTGCTCTTTCACCTTGGCCCACTCTGCCACGGCAGCGAGGAAGCTGTCGTACTCGTGCGCCATGCGCTGGCGCAGCTCGCTCACTCGCGTGGCCGCGGCCGCGGCGGGCAAGCTCGCGAGCTTTCTCTGGGCGCGAGTGAACTGCATGGCGAGCAGCGCGCGCTGGATGTGGAACACCGGCGTGCGCTTCAGCCGGCGCGTGAGACCGACCCACTGCAGGCTGGCGATCAGCCATTTCGTCGGGTCCCACTGCCACCAGCGCACGCCGTTGCGGTAGTCGTGCGCGAAATTGTGGTGGAAATTGTGGTAGCCCTCGCCGAAGGTGAGCACCGCGAGCACCGGATTGTCGCGGGCGGTGTTCTCCTCGGTGTAGGGGCGCTCGCCCCACATGTGCGCCAGTGAATTGATGAAGAACGTGAAGTGATGACTCACCACCAGCCGCAACACGCCGGCGAGGAAGAACGTGCCCCAGAGATCGCCCACCAGCCAGCCGGCGAGGAGCGGCAGCCCGAGGTTGGTGACGAGCACGAGTGGCACGTAGTGCCGGTGCTGGAACGCGAGCAGGCGGTCGCGCTTCAGGTCGGGGATGTTGCTGAAGTCCTCGCGCCCGCTCGGGTACTCGCGCACCATCCAGCCGATATGCGAGAACCAGAAACCTCGCAGAGCCGAGTACGGGTCGCGCTCCACATCATCGACGTTGAGGTGATGCCTGCGGTGGCCGCTGCACCACGCCCAGGCGCTGTTCTGCAGCGCCATCGAGCCGAGGATCACGAAGAGGAGGCGCAGGCTCCAGTGCGCGTCGTACGTGCGGTGCGCCCAGAGCCGGTGGTAGCCGGCGGTGATGGACATCTCATTGCCAATAAGGAATACGCCGAAGAGCGCCCAGGCCGCCACTGAGAAGCCATGCGTGAAGCCGTACCAGGGAACGAGTACTGCCGCAGCAAGAAAAGTCAATGAAAACAGAATGATATTCGTCCAGATCGGAGGCGCCCCAACAGCGGCAGGGGACGCGGAGCTCGGTGCGGTGGGACGGGACGGCATGGCGATCGGAGGCTCCCCAGGATGAACGGTGAAACCCGGTAAACATAGCATGGTTCCATCATCCGCAGGGAGCGGTGGGCGGCGTCTGCGAGGTGGCGCACGCGTGCGCCCGGGGCCCTGATGGGAGCCGAGCGCCGGCACGGCATGCGCGGGCCGGGGCCTGGCCGCCCGGGATGGCAAGCGGGCCGGGGCCGCCTCCCGTTGCGTAAGCCGCCGAAAGTACAGGCCACGGCGAGCGTACGGCTCCGATCAAGTCTCCCCTCTCTCGGTGCGGTGACGCTGAAGCTGAGGGCCGCCGCTGCGGCGATCACGCGCGTGTTAGGGACCCGGCCACTCGGTCTCTCTCTTACAGGCGCGTAATGTCAGGTCTCGCGCAAGAGACACGGCGTTCCATTGCTGACACACTCGCGCGGCACATTGTGCCGCCCGTTGTCCCAGGGCACATTCCGCCGGTGTTTGCGGTTGCAGGGCGATATCGCCGGGTGTATTGATAGCCCCCGACAACGCAACCGTGCCCGACATGCGTCTCGAACCATGTCCGCCCTCGGAGGGTACCGCTTCCCTGCACGTCTAGATGAAGGAGCGCGGGAAGGGGTGACCGTGTTTCCGAAAAACCAAGAATTTGGAGGAGCTATGAGCTATGAGTTCCGGTCCTTCTCACACATGGGGGACATATGAAGTTACCTAATTGGCGCAGTCTACTGGTGCCGACAGCCATCATCGTGGCCGCAGCGGGCCTTGCGTGCGGGACAGCTTTCGCGCAAGCCGGATCGGATGCCGAGGAAGCGCAGAACAGCGCAAACCCCGACCTCTGGCCATCCATGGGACAGAACCTCGCTCTCGATCGCAACAGCAAGCTGACGCAGATCAACACGAAGACCGTGAAGCATCTGCAGATGGTCTGGTCGCAGTCCACTGGCGCGCTGCGCGGACAAGAGGGTCAACCGATCGTCGTCAACGTCGGTGGCAAGCCGATGATGTACTTCGTCAGCGCGTGGCCGAATATCGTTCAGGCGCTGGACCTGTCGGATCCGGACCATCCTGTCGAGGTCTGGAATTACCTCAAGAAGACGGATCGCGATCTTTCGGCCGTGCCGCGCGCCTGCTGCGACACCGTCAATCGCGGTCTGAACTACGCGGACGGCAAAGTCTTCTTCAACACGCTCGACGGATATCTCATCGCGCTGGATGCGATGACCGGGAAGGTGGATTGGGAGGTGAAGCATGCCTATCCCGACCACGGCGAGACCGTGACCAACGCGCCGCTGATCGCCAACGGCAAGGTGATCGTCGGTTTCGGTGGCGACGAGTTCGCGGCGCGCGGACGGGTCGAGGCCTATGATCTCGCGACCGGCAAGTTGGACTGGAGATACTGGGACAACGGCACCGACGAAGAGATCGGCCTGACGCCTGAGACGAACAAGGCCAATCCGCAGTTTGGCACCGCCGGCCAGAACACCGGGATGACCTATCCCGGCGACGAGTGGAAGCGCGGCGGCGGGGCGGCCTGGGCCTGGTACAGCTATGACCCGGAGCTCAAGCTCGTGTACTACGGGTCGGGCAACCCGGGCCTCTGGAGCCCCTCATACCGTTGTGGCGCCAATCCGCCCACGCAGGAAGCCTGCAACTCCGGCAAATACGACAACAAGTGGTCGATGACCCTCTTCGCCCGCAATGTCGATACCGGTAAGGTGGTGTGGGCGTATCAGATGACGCCGTTCGATCAGTGGGACTATGACGGCGTCAATGAGCCGATCCTGGTCGACATGAAGATCGACGGTCGGACGCGCAAGACGCTCGTCCATTTCGATCGCAACGGCTTTGCTTACGTTCTCGATCGTACGAATGGCGACCTTCTGGAGGCGCACAAGTACGTAACGGTGAACTGGGCGGAAAAGGTCGACATGAAGACCGGCCGCCCCGTGAAGGTGTATGAGCACTCGCCGTTGATGGTCAATCAGATGGCGCAGGCCTGTCCTTCGGCGATGGGAGGCAAGGATCAGCAGCCGGCGTCCGTCGATCCGAAAGACCCGCAGATCTTCTATGTGCCGACGAACAATTGGTGCATGCAAGATACACCGCAGACACGTACCAGCATGCAACAAGGCGTGGTCTACGTCTTTGCAAACGTGTACATGTATGAGGATAAGGCGGGCGTCTCGGGCCGGGTGAAGGCGTTCAACGTGGTGACCGGCAAGACGGTTTGGGACGTCCCGGACAAGTATCCCAACTGGGGTGGGACGCTGAACACCAACGGCGGCCTCGTGTTCTACGGCAGCCTCGGCGGTGACTTCCGTGCCCTGGACCGCAAGACGGGTAGGATCCTGTGGTCGCGCAAGCTCGGCTCCGGAATCATCGGCAACCCGATCAGCTACGAGATCAAAGGGCACCAATATGTGTCGATCCTCGCTGGTATCGGTGGCTGGATCGGACTGCCGGTGACGGCAGGGCTCGATATGAACGATAAGTACGGGGCGATCGGCGCCACGGCGATGGCCAAGGCAACGGGCCTCACCAAGATCCCGCAAGGGGGTGCCCTGTACACCTTCCGTCTGGAAGACTAGTTGCTGAAATAGAGGATAGGGATTAGCCTTTTTGGTACCCCGCGGCAGCACGGGCTTCGGCTCCGCGGGGTACCATGTCTCCCTCCTCCGGGAGCCAGATGATCGCATTCGACAGGATACGCGATGTCCTTAATGCTTCCGGGCCGCTGTACGATATCGGCGGCCGCGGCGCTCCTGGCCGCCGCCTTTCTCATCCCGCCGTCGTTCGCCGACACCAACCCCGCTCAGTCGGCGACCAACGCCCACTCCGCGGCCAACCCGGGCGGCCTGCAAGGGCCCTGGGAGGGCAAGGAGTTCGATGACCTGGATCAAGCCGAGATAGATGCGGCCAAGCAGGCCGCGCGATCGGCGCACTTCCCCACTCTGCGCGTTTGCGCGGATCCCGGCAACATGCCGCTCTCCGACCGGGCCAGGGATGGGTATCAAAACAAGATTGTCGAAGTTCTCGCCAAGGCGATGGGCGCCAGGCTGAGCTACTTCTGGCGCTCCTACACCGGAAACATCGTGGGTCAGGCGTTCGGACAGGCCGACGAATGCGATCTGCTGCTGGACATGCCCGTCAACTACCAGGATACCCTGTCGACGGTTCCGATTTACCGCACGACCTACGTGCTCGTGTGGCGCAACGATGAGAAGCTTTCCATCAAGAGCCTGGACGATCCGCGCCTGCGGCAATTGCGCGTGGGCGTGTTCCAGATCTCGGCACTGCGTCAGGCCCTCTCCAACCACGGCGTATACGCGAACGTCAAAGTGTGGCCGGTGAGTACGGACACGGAGTGGGTCCCGGCGCATCAGCCCTGGCGGCAGGTCCAGCAGGTGGTTGACGGCCAGCTCGATGTCGCCGCCGCGTGGGGGCCCATGGCCGGATGGCTGAAGAGCATGAAAGGAGCGCAGATCACCCTTCAGCCGGTGAACCTCATGGACAACACAGTGCCCATGGAGTTCAGCCTGGCCATGGCGGTGCCGAGGAGTGCCGTGCTGCTGAAATTCGCGCTCGATGACGCGCTCAAGGGGCATCGAGCCGAGATCGAGAAGATCCTGACCGAATATGGCGTGCCGCTGGTGAGATGCGCCGACTGTGTCGTCCCGGGCGACCTGCCGACGAATGGCGGTTACACCGCACCCATTTCCGTGGCCGAGATCGAGAGCAAGCCGACGCACTGGACCGTTGCGCGCACACAGGTCGACAAGTGGCTGGCGAGCGGGGCCGACATCAATGCGGAGCTCGACGACGCGGTCACGGCCAATGACGTCGATCGAGCGGCTTATTTGATCAGCAAGGGCGCTCACGTCAATGACTTGGACAATCTGGGCACGCCGCCGCTGGAGACAGCGGCCCGCGCCGGATGCATTCCGATGCTGCAGCTTCTGGTTGACCGCGGCGCAAAGGTGGATCGGCCCGATAGTGACGGACAGACAGCACTGATGGGTGCCGCCATGCGCAACCAGGCGCCGGCCATAAAGTTTCTGGTGGCGCACGGCGCGAACGTCGAGCAGGGAGCGCCTCACGGCTACACCCCATTGTCGATCGCCGTCGAGGAAGGCCAGTACGATGCCGCCTACGCGCTCATTCAAGCGGGCGCGCATGTCAACATCCCCGCCAGCGACCACAGGCTCACGCCGCTCATGGTCATCGCGAGCGAGCTGCCGCCCGAGAGCAGAGATGTCAAGGTGCTCCAGGATCACGGACCGATCGATGTCGCTCGCGCTCTGCTGGCCCACAAGGCCAAGGTGAATGCGGCGGACGCGGACGGGGTGACCGCGCTCATGATCGCCGCTGCGCGCGACAATTCGCAGATGATCGGCCTGTTGATCCAATCAGGCGCGAATCCGCGCCTCGAGTCGACAGCAGGCCAGACCGCGCGCGATATTGCCGTCGAGAACGACAATCTGGGCGCCATACGCATTCTCGATTTGTTGGTTCGCCGGTAGGCGGCGACACCCCCGTATTTCACACAGGCGGAGGCAACCATGAGACGCTTGATGAGCGTAGTCGTTTTCACTTTGGCGCTGCTTGCAGCGGGATGCTCGGGTGCTCCCGCCGGGACTGCCGCCTCTTCCTCCGCGAAGGATGCCGGCATCACCGGCAAGCCACCGCTGCAGGTCGTCGCGACGGCCCCCAAGGGATCGCTGCACAATCCCTTCGATGGCAATGCCGAGATGGCTGCGGCTGGCCACAAGCTATTCTTCCAGTACGGTTGCAACGGCTGTCATGGCGGTAACGGTGGCGGCGGTATGTGCCCGCCGCTGATCAACGGCGTCTGGATCTACGGCGGTGATGACGACACCCTCTTTCGCCTCGTCTCGCTTGGGTCGCAAAAGCTCCAGGCGGACGGCTACACGGTGGAGGCCCTGGAGAACGTTGCCGCGCCGATGCCGTCGATGGGTCCTCTGATCCATAGCGATGGCGATCTGTGGAAGATCATCACCTGGATTCGGTCCGCTTATGACGGGCCTCCGGGTCATAAAGAGAAGTGACCGGCGCCTGATCGTGCGGCGCGGCGTACGGCTTTCGGGGCTGCTCACGCTGGCTTTGCTGGCCGGTGTGAGCAAGCCCTTCGAGGCCTCAGCGGCAGGCGCAGCCGCGCCGCGCACCTTCCCGATCGTCTACCTCCGCGAAGCGTATCCCGCGCCCGGGATCATGCCGTCGCTGCTGGAGACGCAACCTGCGGATGAGGGTCTGGCTGGTGCCGAGGACGGGACGGCGGAGATCAATACGACCGGCAAGTTCCTCGGTTTGAACTTCAAGTTGTATGTCGAGACGCTTCCGGCGGGCGCTGACGTGGCCGCCCAGGCCCGGCGGTTGTTCACCCGGGGACCGGCGGTCATCGTGGCCGACCTTCGGGCTGACGATCTCCTGAAGCTCGCTGATGCACCGTCCATCAAGGGTTCCTTGATCCTGGACATGAGGACGACCGAAGACAGCCTGCGGCAGCAGGACTGTCGATCGAATGTCTTTCACATCCTGCCGAACCAGGCGATGCGAGTCGATGCGCTGGCGCAATTCCTGGTGGAGAAGCGCTGGACCCGGTGGTTTCTTCTGCACGGCCCGACGCAGGAGGACGCGGTTTATGCGGCGGACGTACGCCGCTCGGCCGCCCGCTACGGAGCCCGGGTCGTCGCCGCCAGGAGCTATGACTACAGCCCCGGCTCGCGCCGCAGCGATACCGGCTACCAGCAGATTCAAACGCAGATGCCTCTCGCGACGCAGGTCGGGTCCGATTACGATGTTCTTTTCGTCGCGGACGAGACGGATCTGTTTGGAGATTATCTCCCCTACAACACCTTCGATGCACGTCCCGTCGTAGGGACGCAAGGACTCATTGCGGCGGCCTGGACGCCGGCCTTCCAGTCGTATTCTGCCCTGCAGATGCAGCATAGGTTCGAGCTATTCGCCCATCGTGGGATGACCGAGCGCGACTATGGCGCCTGGCTTGCCGTCAGCATCGTCGGTGACGCGGTCATGCGCGGGAGAACGGTATCCCCGGCAGGGATCCGCGCATATCTGCGCTCCGACAAGTTCCTCATCGCCGGTTTCAAAGGGCAGGGCCTGACGTTTCGCTCCTGGGATCAGCAGCTGCGTCAGCCGGTGCTCATCGCGCAGCCGCTGATGGTCATCTCCATGTCGCCGCAGAACGGCTTTCTCCACCCCGGGAACACCGCCGACACCTTGGGATTCGATCAGCCGGAGACACAATGCCGTCTCGCCCCATGACCGGGCGCTGCACGGCGCTGCTCGTGTTGGCCGTCGTCGTATTCTCTTTCGCCGCGACGGCGCGCGCCAGCGAGCTCTTCGTCTCGAACGAGGTCGACGATACCGTGACCGTGCTCGATGGCGACAGCTACAAGGTGATCGCGACAATTCCGACCGACCAACGGCCCAGGGGAATCATAGAGACCCTGGATCACAAAGCTGTGTTGGTATGTGATGGCGACTCGAGCAATATCGATGTCATCGATACGAAGACGCTGAAGGTGACCCGGAGAATCAATACCGGTCCCGATCCCGAAACGCTCGCGATGTCGGTGTCCGGCGACAGAATATATGTATCGAATGAAAACAACGCCCTGGTTACGGTCATCGATTACGCGACCGGCAAGTGGATCACGCAGGTCCCGGTCGGGATAGAGCCTGAAGGTCTCGCCGTCAGCAGGGACGGGCGTATCGTGGTGGTCGTCTCCGAAGAGACCAGCATGGCGCATTTCATCGACACCAAGACCTGGCAGGTCGTGGCCAACGTCCTCCTCGACACGAGGCCGCGGGTTGTCGTATACACTCCGGATCAGCGGTATCTGTGGGCATCGTCGGAAGTCGGTGGAACAGTCTCGGTCATCGACCCGGGAAGCCATCAGGTCGTCCACGTCATAAATTTCGATATTCCAGGTGTCGACGAGCAATACATCGGCCCGGTCGGCATACGGTTCACGGCCGACGGTCGGACGGCGTTCGTGGCCTTGGGGCGTTCCAATCGAGTTGCCGTGGTCAACGCCAGGACGTATGAGGTCGAGCAGTACATTCTGGTAGGCCAGCGGCCCTGGCAGCTCACATTCAGCCCGGATCGCAGCAAGCTCTACGTTGCAAATGGCCTCACGAACGACGTGACGATCATCGACGTGTCATCGCAGAAGGCGCTCAAGTCGGTTCCCGTGGGCCGACTGCCGTGGGGCATTGCCGTGGTGCCGTGAGCTGCCAATGAGCGCGACCCCTCTGTCTGCCTGGTGCGCCCGCGTGCTCGTCCTCTCGCTTCTCATGGTCCTCGCGGTCGGGCCCGGAATCGCCCGGGCGGACCCCACGGTGCGCATCGCAGTCCTGAAATTCGGCACGGTGAGCTGGGTCATGGATGTCATCGAGCATCACGAGCTCGATGAGACTTACGGCATCGACATCGACGAGCTGGAGCTGGCGAGCAATCAGGCGACCCTGGTGGCGTTGCAGGCGGGACGCGTGGATTGCGTGGTGTCGGACTGGCTGTGGGTCTCGCGCCAACGCGCCTCCGGCGCAGATTGGACGTTCTTCCCATTTTCCACCGCCGTCGGCGCTCTGGTCGCCGCACGCGGCGCTCCGGTCCATGGTCTGGCCGACTTGCGCAATCGCCGGCTCGGCGTCGCCGGCAGTCCGCTCGACAAGAGCTGGGTGATCCTGCAAGCGCTCGCGCAGGAGCGGCACATCGACCTCGCGCATGACGCGCAACTGTCCTTCGGGGCCCCGCCACTTCTCAATCAAGAGTTGCTGGCGGGCCGCCTCGATGCCGTGCTGACCTATTGGAACTTTGCGGCACCGCTGGAGACCCGCGGCTTGCCCGCCGTCCTGTCGGTAAGCGATGCGTTGCGGCAGCTCGGCTTCAAGACCGCGCTGCCGCTCGTGGGCTTTGTCGTGTCCGAGCGTTGGGCGCGGGAGCATCCGCGCGCGTTGGCTGGCTTTGTGAGCGCCACGCGCGAAGCGGAGTCCATTCTGGCGACGTCCGATGCCGAATGGAACTGGCTCGGACCGAGGACGGGTGCCCGCAACGCCGCCGAGCTGAAAGCACTGCGCGACGCATTTCGAGCCGGCATTCCGGCCCACTGGGACAAGGACGAGCGGCGTGAGGCCAAAGCGCTGTATGCGCTCTTTGCCAGGATCGGTGGGCAAGCATTGGTCGGTTCCAGCCCGACCCTGCGGCCGGGCACGTTTCTCGACACCGTGAGCTACTGAGTGAGCGTGGCTGCTACCGCACAGCGAGCCTCGTCCTGGGTGGCGGCATCTTCGCTGGCGCAGCGCATCGGCTCGATTGCCCTGCTCATCGCAGTCTGGCAGGTCGCGGCCGATGCGATTAACAGCCGGCTCCTGCCTTCGGCCAGCAGCGTGTTCGTGGTCCTGGAGCAGGAGTGCGTCCACGGTCCGCTCCTCTTCAATCTCGGGATCACGCTTGCGCGCGTCGCCGCAGCCTTCGTGGCCGCGATGGTCGTCGGGACGGCGATCGGCATCGTGATGGGCCGCTCACGGACTATCGATGCGCTGTTCGACAGCTGGCTGGTGCTGCTGTTGAATCTCCCGGCGCTGGTGATAATCGTTCTGGCCTATGTCTGGTTCGGGCTCACCGAGGCGGCGGCGATCGGCGCCGTGGCCGTCAACAAGATCCCGAACACCGCGGTGACATTGCGCGAAGGTGCCCGCGCCCTCGACCGCAGCTATTCGGACATGGCGGCAAGCTTCGACGTCAGCCGATGGCGGACCCTTCGGCACGTGATCATGCCGCAGCTGTATCCATACGTATTCGCCGCCGCCCGGTCGGGCCTGGCGCTGGTTTGGAAGATCGTGCTGATCGTCGAGCTACTGGGGCGAAGCAACGGGGTCGGCTTCGAGATCCAGCTCTACTTCCAGCAGTTCGACGTGACCCGCATACTCGCTTACAGCATTTCGTTCATGGTGGTCATTCAGCTGATCGAATGGGCGCTCTTTCAGCCGCTGGAGCGGCGCGCTTCGGCGTGGCGTCGGTGACCCCGGCCCTGATCGCGGAAATCCGCGCGAAGCGCTATGCCCGCGCGCGCGGCGCGAAGTCCCACCTGGCACTCGCCGGCCTGTCGCTCCAGGTCGCCCCAGGCGAGTTCGTGACGCTCGTCGGGCCGTCGGGCTGCGGCAAGACGACGTTTCTCAACATCGTGGCCGGGCTCGACCGCGATTTTGACGGCGGGATCCACCTCGCTCCGCATCCGGCCGGCCGGCCGGCGCGGGTGGGCTACGTCTTTCAAGAGCCGCGGTTGCTTCCATGGCGTACGGTTCACGAGAACATCGCGCTGGTGCTGCCGCCGGATCGCGCCGCTACCGTCATCAATGACATGCTGACGGCGGTGGGCCTGTCCAGGGCGCAGGACCTCTATCCACGACAACTGTCGGTAGGAATGAGCCGACGCGTTGCCATCGCGCGAGCGTTTGCGATCGAGCCGGACCTGCTGCTGATGGATGAGCCCTTCGTGTCACTCGATCACGACACCGTGGAGGAGCTTCGGGACCTTCTGTTGAAGCTGTGGCACGCTCGACCCACGACGGTGCTGTTCGTGACACACGACATGCGCGAAGCGCTGGTGCTCGCCGACCGTCTGGTGCTGCTGTCCGGCGCGCCAGGCCGTGTGCTGGCGGACGTGCCGGTGAGTCTGGCGCGCAATCGTCGCCACAGCGGCGCGGACATCGAGCTGCTGCGTGATGAGATCCTGCGCCGTCATCGTGAGCTGATTGGCGCCGCTGCGGCGGCGCCGCCCGTCGAGTGAACCGTGGCAGCTCTTTGTGGCATATTGCGATGTCGTTGGCCATGAGGCGGTGAAGGGCGCAACGGTGGACCTCAAGACAGATGCCTCGGACCGAAGATCAACCGGCTCACCGGACTCGGAGGCGCTGCCGCTCGTCGTCGCCGGGCTGAGCCATGCGTTCGGGGAGCGGCAGGCCCTGGACGACGTCTCTTTCGAGCTCAATCGCGGCGACCGCACGATGCTGCTCGGCCTCAATGGTGCCGGCAAGACGACCCTTTTCTCGTTGATCACCCGCCTCTACAACCACCGGGGCGGCTCGATACGGATCTTCGGCTGGGAGATCAAACAGAAGCCCTCGGAAGCACTCGCCCGCCTCGGCGTTGTGTTCCAGCTGCCGACTCTCGATCCCGATCTTTCGGTCACGCAAAACCTGTCCTACCACGCTGCCCTGCATGGCCTGCCGCCTCGCGAGGCCGCGGTACGCATCAGGCGTGAGATCGAGCGCGTGGGTCTGACTGATCGGATGCACGAAAAGGCGCGCACGTTGAGTGGTGGTCAACGGCGTCGAGTGGAGATCGCGCGTGCCCTGATCCATCGGCCCAAGATGTTGCTCCTCGACGAGCCGACGGTTGGGTTGGACATTGCCAGCAGACAGTTCCTGCTCGATCATGTTCGCATGCTGTGCCGCGAAGAAGGGCTCGCCGCGCTGTGGGCGACCCATCTGATCGACGAAGTCGACTCCGCAGCGCGCGTGATCGTGCTCCACCGGGGCGGGATCCTGGCGCAAGGGCCGGTGCCGGACGTGATCCGCCAGGCGAACGCCGCGTCGATCCGCGAGGCGTTCGACAAGCTGACCGGCGGGCGCAGCGAATGAGGCCGATCCATTATTACCGCTGTATGCGCGGCATCGTATGGCGTGAGGGCTTGCGCTTCCTCAACCAGCGCGGCCGCTTCGTCGCTGCCTTGGTGAGGCCGCTGGTATGGCTGGTGATCTTCGCCGCCGGATTTCGCTTCGTGCTCGGCGTGTCGATCATTCCGCCCTATCAGACCTACATTCCCTACGAAGAATACATCGCGCCCGGCCTGATCGGCATGATCCAGTTGTTCCAGGCCATGCAGAGCACCTTGTCGATGGTGTGGGACCGGGAGATGGGCAGTATGCGCACGCTCCTCGTGAGCCCCCTGCCGCGCTGGTACCTGCTGGTCTCGAAGATGGTCGCGACGGTAGCCGTCGCGGTCCTGCAGTCATACGTCTTCCTCGGCATCGCCTATTTCTGGGGCATCCAACCGCCGCCCATTGGCTACCTCACCGTGCTTCCGGCCTTGATCCTGTCGGGCATGATGCTGAGTGCACTCGGTCTCTTCATTTCCTCCGCTATCCGCCAGCTGGAGAATTTTGCCGGTGTCATGAATTTCGTGATCTTCCCGATGTTCTTCGCCTCGTCCGCGCTCTACCCCCTCTGGACCGTGCGGGAGGCAAACCAGAAGCTCTACTACGTCTGCATGGTCAACCCGTTCACGCATGCGGTCGAGCTGGTCCGCTTCGCGCTCTACGAGCAGTTCAACGCTAAGGCATGCGCTGTCGTCGCCGGGGCTCTTTTTGTCTTCATGGCGCTGGCGATCCTGGGTTACGACCCCGGACGCGGGCTCATCGTGCGCCGGGCGGGTGCGGAGTGAGCCGCTCACCGGCTCTAGCCGGTGAGCGGCTCAGTGCAGGCTAGTCAGAGCTTGTACACGCCCTGCACCGCGACTTCGCTCTGATTGCTGCCGTATCGCGGCACGGGGTTGGTGGATTTGAGGAAAGTCGACTCGCTCGAGGTGTCGTAACGCCCTTCCAGCCGCAGCTCGAAGCTCGCCACCGGGTCATAGCCGAAGGTCAGCGTGGCTTCCTTCAGGTTCTGCCGCGCCCCTGTCACGAGCGTCGTGCCGTCCTTGTCATCGAGATACTCGCCACGCAGCGAGACGCGCCATTGGCTGTTCAACGTGCAGTTGACATAACCTGCGAAACCGTCCCAATTGCCGCCTGCGAAGCCCGTCGGGGTCGCCGTGCCCGTCTCCTGCTTGCCCCAGTCGTAGCTCACCACGAACGACAGCGCCGAGGTCGCATTGAACGTCGCCACGGTGTCGAAGAAAGTCCGCTCTGCGGCATATAGCGGGTCCTTTCCGGCATAGAGCTGCGCCGTCAGGGAGAAGAACTTGTTGGGATTGAAGGCGACACCCAGCTCGCCGGTCTTGGAGCCGTAGTTGACCTTGGTATAGTTCCAGCCATTGTTGACCCCCGCAATGACGCTCAGCGTGTCCGTGACCGCATAAGTCGCCCGCAGTCCCGTGTGGGTCATCGGCTCCGCGAAGAAGAGCAGCGAGCGCGAGAAATTCGTATTGCCCGTCGGCGCGATGACCTCGGCGCCCGCCAGGGTGGTGAACTTGCCGGCCTGCACGGTAAGCGGGCCGCCGACGTACTGCGCGTATCCCTGCAGGATGTCGAATGAGTTGGCGCTGGCGCCGGCGCTCTCGGCCGCATCGACGATCTTTGCGTCCTCACCCGCGATCACGTCGACCACGGCGCCGAAGCCGGACTTCGGCTGGTAGGCGAGCTGCAGTCCCGCCTGGTCGAGCTGGAAGGTATCGTGGGAAGTGTCGAACTGATGATATGCGTTGGTCCCCGAGGAGTCGTAGTAAGAGGCCGCCACATAGCCCGACTCCGTGATGCCGGAGTTGGCCAGGATCTGCGCGAGGGTCGATGCCGGGGTGTCGGCCGCGAGCGCTCCAACCGGCACAGCGCCGGCGGCGGTGACCAGCGCCGCGATGTGGAGTCGCTGCAACAAAGGCTTCTGCATTGGGGGACCCCTCTTGTCTGCCGAATGATGTCGGTGGGCGCGCAGGCCAAGCATCCCCCATGCCAAGTTAGTTTCCCTTTACGAATCAAAAGCTTGTAAAGGATCAGGCGCTTGATTCGACGGCGATTGCACCAGTCCGGTGCGCCGGCGCGCCTGCGCCTCCCAATCGGGTGCGTCGGCCCGGGTTTCGTGTGGCCTCTCTCTCGCACGAGCGCCGCGACCGGCGCTAATGTCATAATTTCCCTTTGGCGTCAGTCCCGTCCGACAGGTTTTTCAGACACGACAAATGAGCTGTACTGCGAGAATCCCTCCGGATTTCACCAGGGCAGAGCTACCGGACTGTCGCTCGATGGCGACAGCGGGGCTCTGTTTGTGCCGCGAAGACCGGGCGCGGTATGAGCGGACCGTTTGAGCCGAACTGCCCGGGGAGCATTGGTGTCATCGATTCATCGAACGCAGCTGGCCGCCGCCGCAATCGCGCTTCTCTTGCTGACGTCCGCGATGGGCCAGACCGCCAGCACCGCGCCGCCGCACCCGCAGCAGGCGCATCGATCCAAGCACCCGCCGCGGGCGCGCCGGGCGAAGCATCCCCAGCGGGCACACCTGCCGCCGCAGCAGCAGGCGCAGCAGCCGCCCCAGCCGCCGGCCCCGACATTCACCTTCGCCACGGTGCAGCGGCTTGCTCAGGCGCGGGCCGCTCGGCCGTACCACATCCGGTCGACGCCGCTGCCGCGGGAGCTCGCGACACTCTCGTATGAGCAGTACAGCGAGATCCAATTCCGGCCGGCGTCAGCGCTGTGGCGCGGCCAGTCGAGCTTCGAAGTGCAATTTTTCCATCGAGGCTTCAATTTCGACCGACGGGTGAACATTTACGAGGTGCTGCCGTCCGGCGTGCGACCGGTGGCCTATAGCCCGTCCATGTTCTACTTCGGGGGCGACGTGCCTCGAGTCCCATTACCCGCCAATCTCGGGTTCGCGGGCCTGCGCGTGCACTACCCCTTGAATTCGCCGGGCTACAAGGACGAGGTGATCGCTTTTCTGGGTGCCTCCTATTTTCGGGCACTCGGGCGCAACGAGGGATACGGTGTCTCGGCACGGGGTCTCGCCATCGATACGGCCACCCCGGCGGGGGAAGAATTCCCTTATTTTACCGATTTCTACCTGGTCCGGCCGGAGCCCCACGGGCGGACGATGACGATTTATGCGCTCCTGGACAGCCCCAATATTAGCGGGGCCTACCAGTTCGACGTGCGCCCGGGCACCGTTACCCAGGTCCAGGTCACGGCAGAGCTTTACCCGCGGGGAAGCGTGGATAAGCTGGGAGTCGCACCCCTGACGTCCATGTTCCTCTATGGCGAGAACTCCGAGGGACGGCCGTTCGATGACTGGCGGCCGGAGGTGCATGATAGCGACGGCCTCATGATGCAGACCGGCACGGGTGAATGGCTGTGGCGACCGCTCGACAATCCAGGGAAGCTTCAGGTCAACCGCTTCATGGATGAGAACCCCAAAGGTTTCGGGCTCATCCAGCGCGACCGGGACTTCGCCGACTACCAGGACCCGGAATCCCAGTTCGAGCGGCGTCCGAGCTACTGGATCCAGCCGCTCGGCAATTGGGGCAAGGGCGGGATCGAGCTCGTCGAGATCCCGAGCGACGAGGAAATACACGAGAATATCGACGCGTACTGGGTGCCCAGCGCGCAGGTGGTGCCGCACGCGCCGATCCGGTTCTCGTATTTGATGTCGGCCTATATGAGCTCCGGCGGCCGCTGGCCCCCGGGAGGCAGGGTGCTCGCCACACGGTTCGGACCGGTCCTGAACGGCACCACCCCCGTGTCAGGCATGCGGCTTGTTCTCATTGATTTCACCGGCGGCGACCTCGATTCTCTGTTGTCATCGCAGCCAGTGCATGCGGACGTGTCGGCGGATGGCGCCACGATCAATCGGGTGACCGTCCAGCGATTGCCCGAGAACGGTGTCTGGCGCGTGGCGATACAGGTGAAACCCGGGGGCGACCAGCCGGTCGATTTGCGCTGTTATCTGGACTTGTACGGTGAGGCTTTGACCGAGACGTGGACTGATCAGTGGATACCTTCGGGAGCCTAGCAGTGGACGCCCGTCGAGTACGCCGCGCGGCGCGCTGGCGCCGGGCGCTATTCTTCGCATTGACGCTGCTCACGGCCGGGGCTGCGACCGGGATGATGGGTGACATCCTCGCCGCCAATGGCTTGACCGGTCTCAAGCGGGCGGGTCTGGTGCTCTTTTACGTGCTCTTTGTCTGGATCACGGGCGCCTTCTGGACGGCAGTCGCCGGGCTCGTGGTGCGGCTGCGGGGCGGAGATCCGGTCGCGCTCCAGCCGCAGGAGCTCGCCGGCCGGCCGCTCGCCGGCCGCACCGCGATCATCATGCCGATCTACAATGAGGATACGGACCGCGTCACGGCTGGCCTCGATGTCATATGGTCCTCGCTCGCGCGGCTGCCCGAGCAGGGCGCTTTCGATCTCTTCATCCTTTCCGACACGCGCAAGCTCGATATCGCGGCGGCAGAAGAGGCTGCCTGGCGCGAGCTCACCGCGCGCCATCATGCCCGCGGCCGGATCTTCTATCGCCGGCGGCCGGAGAATGCGGGCCGCAAGGCCGGCAACATCGCCGACTTCGTGCGTGCCTGGGGAGGGGCCTACGACTACGCCGTGGTGCTGGACGCCGACAGCGTCATGTCAGGAGAGGCGCTGGTCAGGCTGGCCAGACTCATGGATGCGAACCCGCAGGCGGGCATCATTCAGGCGCTGCCGCTGCCGGCGGGCCGCGAGACCTTCTTCGCGCGCATCATCCAGTTTGCCGCGCGGCTTTCGAGCCCGATGCTCGCGAGCGGCCTCGCCTGGTGGCAGCTGGGAGAAGGCAACTACTGGGGCCACAACGCGATCCTGCGCCTGAAACCGTTCGCCGCGTTCTGTGACCTGCCGCGCCTGCGGGGGGCGCCGCCGCTCGGCGGCGAGATCCTGAGCCATGATTTCGTGGAGGCCGCCTTCATGCGCCGCGCCGGATATCAGGTCTGGCTGATACCGGATGACAGCGGCAGCTGGGAAGAGGTCCCCTCCAACGTCATCGACTACGCGGCACGCGACCGCCGCTGGGCACAAGGAAACCTGCAACATCTGGGCTTGTTGCCGATGCGCGGGCTGCATTGGCTCAGCCGCGTGCACCTCATCACCGGTGTGCTGTCTTATGCCAGCTCGCCGCTGTGGCTGCTCGTGTTGCTCTTGAGCTCCACCGTTGTCATCCTCGACGCGGTCCACGGGTATCAGTATTTCAAGCCGGGCTCCTACGCGCTCTTCCCGACCTGGCCGCAGTACCGGGACGGCGAGATCGTGGCGCTGCTGTCGATCACGGTGGCCGTGCTCTTCCTGCCCAAGTTCTTCGGCGCGCTGCTCGCGCTGAAGGACGCGCGGCTGCGGCGCGGGTTCGGCGGTGGTCCGCGGCTGTTCCTGAGCCTGGGCATCGAGCAGATCTTCAGCATTCTGCTGGCGCCCGCGATGATGCTCTTCCACACGACCTTCGTCGTGACCACGCTGCTGGGCAAGCCTGTCGTCTGGCACTCGCAGGAGCGCGGCGATCGCGGCATCGGCGTGCTCGAGGCGCTGATGCGGCACAAGTGGCACCTCTTGATCGGCCTGGTTTGGGGCGCTGTGATTCTCATGTTCGCTCCGCGGTACATCTGGTGGCTGCTGCCGGTGCTCGCAGGCATGGTGCTGGCCGTGCCGCTCACGGTCGTGACGAGCCATACCGGGGCGGGGCTGTGGCTGCGCAAGCATCGCCTGCTGCTCACGCCGGAAGAGGCCGACCCGCCGATGGAGTTGGCTGCGCTGCAGGCGCGCCTCTCTCCGGGCGCCCGCGCGGTCGGCGCCACAGAGCTGGTTCCCGCCGCGCTCGCGCACGTTGGCGCTTCAGGTAACGGCGCATCGAACGGATCCAACGGCGCCTCGGAGCCGCCGCTGGACGTGCCGGAGCGCGTCCCGCTGCCCATGCAGGCGCAGCCGCCGCGTTATCTGACTCCCCGCGACGCGCTGCGAATCGGGCGGTGGAAGAGTGCGAACTCGACCTCCCCTTCCTAACTCCGACTGTTGCACCGGCATGGCGCATGCAGCCGGCCGTGTGCACCACGCCTGCGCCGCGCGGGGCGTCCCCGTGCAGGGAGTTACCAACTGAATAGGGCTCGCCCGCTGGCATGCGCGTTGCTTGAGCCGCGACAGGAGGGCCCCGATGAGCGTGGTCGACTTCACCAAGATCGCTTCCCAGCCGGCTTCCAACGAGGAGGACGAGTCAGGTTCGCCTGCCGACGGCAGACTGGCGACTCGCCCACTTTCCCGATCACAGATCGTCGCTGCCGCGACGCGCCTCATCGCGCGCCGGGGCGATCACCGCATTCCCTGGCCGGCTATCGCCCTCGAGGCTGGCGGTGAGCCCTTCGGGGCCGCCCCGGAATGGCTGGACGACCTCTCGGATCTCGCCGATCAGTGCTACGCGCGTACCGCGCAGGCGCTGGCCGACAGCCTGTTGCGCGCCGAGACCGCGCCGGGCAGCGCCCTCGACAAGGTCGCGGCATTTCTGGTCGCAGCACTGCAGGCCCGCAGGGACCTCGGGACACTGCTCTCCTTCCGCCGCGGGCGCAATCTGCCCGATGCGCTGCAGCGGCGCCTGCACGAGCGCGACATGATGGTGCGCACGCGGCTCAAGCGACTGCTGGAGCAGGGTAGATGCGATGGCTCGCTCGCCCGGCGCAATGCCGACAGCGCCTGCGAGCTGATCCTCGCTAGCCTGATGGTGCCCGATGTCGCCGTCACCGACCCGGAGCAGCTGATCTGGGACAGCGAGCTCGTCGAGCTGCTGCTCGCGGCCCTGGCCGAGCCGCATCCGATCGAAAGCCAATAGGCGCGAAAGCAAATAAGAAAGCGGGCCCAGGCCGCCCTGGGCCCGCGGCGCGACTCGAGTAAAATGGCTGGCCGCGCAAATCGCCGGGAGCGGTCTGCGCCAATAAAGGAGACACGCGTGCTCGAGCATCTCGACCGGCTGCAGCCGGACCCCATTCTCGGCGTAATGGCCGCCTTCCGTGCGGATTCCGACCCGCGCAAGGTCGATCTGGGCGTTGGCGTCTTTCGCGACGATGCCGGCGAGACCCCGGTCATGAAGGCAGTCCGCGAGGCGGAGCGGGAGGTGCTCGCACGGCAGACCACCAAGACCTACGTCGCGGCCGTCGGCAACGCGGGTTTCAACGAGGGGATGGAGAGGCTGGTGCTGGGGCATGGACATGCGGCTCCGGCTTCCGGCCGCCTGCGCACGATTCAGGCGCCGGGCGGGTGCGGCGCGCTGCGATTGGGCGCGGAGCTGATCCACAGGGCCTCGCCTGAGGCGGTCGTACATGTCAGCACACCCACGTGGGCCAACCACGTGCCGCTGCTTTCGAACTGCGGACTGCGGCTCGAGCGTTACCCCTACTTCGACCCCGCAACCGGCGGCGTAGCTTTCGAGGCGATGCTCGGTAGCCTCGATCGCCTGGCGCCGCGCTCCGTAGTGTTGCTGCATGCCTCCTGCCACAATCCGACGGGCGCGGACCTCGAAGACGGCCAATGGCGCGAGCTGTTGGCTTTGGTGAAGCGGCGCTCGCTGCTGCCTTTCATCGACATCGCCTACCAGGGCCTGGGCAGGGGAGTGGCGGAAGATGCCTACGGCCCGCGGCTCTTCTGCGCGGAGCTGCCTGAAGTGCTGGTCGCGGTGTCGTGCTCGAAGAATTTCGGCCTCTATCGCGAGCGTACTGGCGCGCTGCACGTGCTGAGCGCGACGCAGGCCGCGGCCGATGCGGCCATCAGTCAACTCATGCGAATCGCACGCGGCCTCTACTCGATGCCGCCCGACCACGGGGCGGCCATCGTGCACGCGATCCTAACGGAGGAGCGGCTGCGCAAGTCATGGGAGAGCGAGCTCGCCGCAATGCGCCTCAGGATCCAACAGCTGCGTGCAGCGGCGGTGCAACGCCTCGCCGCTGCGTGCCCCGACAAAGACTTCGGCTACATCGCGCGCCAGCGTGGGATGTTCTCCTACCTGGGCGTCGAGCCGCAGGCAGTCCGTGAGCTGCGCGAGCGGCATCACGTCTACATGATGGACGACAGCAGGATCAACGTCGCCGGATTACGGATGGACAACATCGGATACTTTGCGGAGGCGGTGGGGAACGTGGTCGGGTAAGCCGCCCGCCCGGCCGCTACAGCTCGATCAGGCCGTCGGAGAGCTGACTGGTATCGGCGGGGTCCGGCGGATAGTGCTCCGCCATGGCGGCGCCGCAGACACCGATCGCATCCACGAAACCGTCCACCACTTTGCCGCGGCGCACCTGGGTAACGAATTTGTCGATGATACCCTGCCAATGGGCTTCACCGAGTTTCTCGTGGATTCCCTTGTCGGCCACGATCTCGACGTAGCGCTCCGCAAGCGAGACGAAGAACAGCACCCCGGAGTGGTGCGGCGTGAGCTGCACGCCCTGAGCGTAGAACTGTGCTTGCGCGAGCCGGCTGGCGTGCGCGTGTTTCACGTGCCGGGGGATGAGTCTCAGATGAAGGCCCGGCACGGACAGGAGCACGACGGCCAGTATGATGAAAATGAGCAGTTGGATCTGATAAAGGTGCACCCAGCTGACGGATGCTCCGGCGAGCAGGCAGGCACCCGGAAACAGCAGCGCGAGTATCGCTGACCAGAGGAGAGGCAGAAGCAGGTAATGGTCGCTGGCGCGCGTAACGACCGCGACGAACTCGCCGCTCGTGTTCTTCTCCGCGGCGTGGATCGCCGCGGTGATGCGGGCCTTGTCTTGCGCGGAGAAGCGGATCATGCCTACCACCCTCCCGAGGCGCCGCCGCCCCCGAAGGATCCGCCGCCCCCGGAGAAGCCACCGCCACCCCCGAAGCCGCCACCCCCGAAGCCGCCACCGCCGAATCCGCCGCCGCGGCCACCACCGCTCAACATGCCGAGGAGGAGCCAGCCGAGCCAGCCGCCTCCCCTACGGCCGGGGCCTCCCCAACCGCCGCGGCCGAGAATCGCCCGCAACATCGGCAGGAGGACGAAGATGATGATGAGGAACATCAGGAAGCCGGTGCCGCCGCGCTCGCGGACCTGCTTCTGTTGGACCGCCTGATAGTGGCCGCCCAGCACCGCGAGAATGGCGTCGGCTCCGGCGGTGATGCCGCCGGCGTAGTCGCCTCGGCGAAAGCGGGGGGCGATGATGTTGTGAATGATCAGGATGCTCTGCGCGTCCGTCAGCGTGCCTTCGAGGCCATAGCCCACCTCGATGCGCATCTGCTTCTCACCCGCATCCACTATGAGCAACACTCCGTTGTTCTTTCCCTTCTGCCCGATGCGCCAGTGGCGTCCCAGCTGATAGCCGTAGTACTCGATGGGATAGCCGTTGAGGGTCGGCAGCGTGACCACCACGAGTTGCGTGCCGTTTTGCCGGGAGTAGGCCGCGAGCTTCTGCGAGAGCTGGCTGAATGCGGCCTCGGGCAGCAGGTGCGCGTCGTCTACCACCGGGCCCGTGAGCGCGGGAAAGGGCGGCATGCCGGCATCGGGCGGTCCCTGCGCCGCGGCTGCGGGCAGCGTTGCGATGACGAGTAACGCGGCGAGCAGCCAGCGGGCTGCGTATGCGTATGCGGCTGCGGCTGCTCGCACGGCGGCCTGCGCCTAGAACTTCACCTGGGGAGCCTGCTGGGCCTGCTCCGAGATCGTGAAGTTCTGGACCGGCTGATAGCTGCCGTAGAACATCGAGTGATACCAGCGGCCGGGGATGGTGGTGAGCTCGGTATCGTACTGCTGGACCGCGAGGATGTAGTCGCGGCGCGCCACGGCAATCCGGTTCTCGGTTCCCTCGAGCTGGGCCTGCAGGGTAAGGAAGGTCTGGTCGGCCTTGAGGTTGGGGTAGTTCTCGGTCACGACCATGAGGCGCGACAGCGCGCCGCTCAGCGTCGCCTGGTTCTGCTCGAACGCCCGGAACGCCTTCGGATTGGTGAGGATGTTCGACGGAATCTGCGTTTGTGTAACCTTTGCTCGCGCTTCGGTGACTGACTCGAGAACGCTCGCCTCGTGGGCGGCGTACCCCTTGACGGTCGCCACCAGGTTCGGAATCAGGTCGGTGCGCCGCTGGTACTCGTTCAATACCTGGCTCCAGGAGGCATTGACCTGCTGCTTGTAGGTGGGGATGTTATTGATGCCGCAGCCGCCGAGGAGCAGCAACGTGCCGGCCATGGCGACCCATGCGGCGTGCTTGAGGTGACGACGGGATTCGAGCATGTGATGCCTCTGGTGATGCCCTACCGCAGCTGGCGCGCATCATATCATTGGCGGGCGGCGCGCTATCATAAGCTCCGTCAGCCGTCAGCCGT